>NZ_JBIQFF010000001.1:824783-1543964 GCF_045369295.1 Priestia sp. 179-F W1.4 NHS
GGGAATGGGTCAAATGCCAATGCAAGGTGGAATGCCGCCAATGTACGGAGGAATGGGTCAAATGCCGATGCATGGAGGAATGCCGCCAATGCACGGAGGAATGGGTCAAATGCCGATGCAAGGTGGAATGCCGCCAATGCACGGAGGGATGGGTCAAATGCCGATGCATGATTGCGGATGCCGCGATGTCTCAGCACCTGTTGGTCATCAGCAGCCTCATTCTTTAAATGAGTGGATGTTCATGCAACAAACAAATCCACGCTCTTTTTAATAAATCCTTTACCCTAGATAAAAGGGATGTATTTTTGGATCTTTAGTATAAATATAGAATTTTATTAATTGAAACGTCATGAGAAAAAGAATAGTTCTTACTCTTTTTCCATGACATTCAATTTTTTGAAAATATTAATCACATCTTTTGGGTGTTTTCTTACATAAGAGAGTTTGGTAGAGTTTTTTAAGTATAAATACAGGGAAAAGAAGGCAAAAGCTCTATATTAAAGGGGAAAGGGTGTTTTTAGAATGATATTAGAAGTCACAGCTGCAACCTTGCATGATGCTAAAGTTGCCCAGGAACATGGTGCCGATCGTATAAGTCTTGTAACTGGAATCGGTGAAGGCGGCTTAACCCCAAGCCACGGTTTGATGAAAAAAGTGAAAGAAACGATACATATCCCAATATTTGTGATGATTCGTCCACATAATCAATCTTTTCAATATGATGAAGATGATTTGCAAACAATGATTGAAGATATTCACTATGCAAGAGAAATTGGCATTGATGGAATTGAAATTGGCTGTTTAACAGAAGACAAAATTATCGATGAGCAAGCTTTAAATCGACTGCTGGATGCGGCAGGAGAAATGAACGTAACGTTCCACTTAGCATTTGATGAAATCAGTGATCAAGAAAAGGCGCTTGAAACGCTTTTAAGCTATAAGCAAATTCAGCGTGTCATGACTTCAGGAGCGGATAAAAGTGCGCTAAACGGTATTCCTCATATTAAAAAGCTGTTAAGAAGAATGAAAGATAAAGATATTATTTTAATCGGGACAAAAGGGCTGAAGCCTGAAAATCTTCAAGCGTTCTTATCCGTTACTCCCGTGAAAGAAATTCGTATTGGTTCAGGGGTTCGAGTAAATTGTCAATATACGAAACCGCTTGACCCAAGGAGTGTAAAAGCTGCAAAAGAAACGATGAATAAGCAAAAGTAACAGAAGTGCTACAAGAAATTGTAGCACTTTTTTATTTGGAAATAGAAAGGGACTTATTACATAGTTTTCCCTAATTGGAAAACAACATAAAACTCTTTTAACCCTTGATACATAAGAGAAATACTGAGTTTTTGCGACTGTAGAGTGAAATAGGAATAATTTCATATTTTCAGAATAATTATTGACAGTGATAATCATTATCATTTATTGTTGTAATTGTTAATGAAAATCATTATCAATTGAACAAACAGGAGGATATGATATGTCAACGTCAACGAAACAACTTACATCAAACGAAATGCTGCTTGCTATGCAAAATGAACGAGAATCCAATGCAAGATCTTATCCTAGACGCCTTCCTATTGCGATTAAGCAGGCAAAAGGCGCCGTGATCACGGATATGGATGGAAAAGAGTATATTGATTGTTTAGCAGGAGCCGGCACACTTGCTCTTGGTCATAACCATCACGTAGTTCATGAAGCAATTCAAGACGTTTTAGCAAAATCTATTCCTTTACATACATTAGATTTAACAACGCCTGTAAAAGAAGCTTTTATCGATGAAGTGTTCGCTAGTTTGCCGGAAAATTTCGCAAACAAAGCGAAAATTCAGTTTTGCGGTCCCACTGGAGGAGACGCAATTGAAGCGGCTTTGAAACTTGTGAAAACAGCAACAGGCAACCGAACGATTTTATCTTTTCAAGGGGGATATCACGGCTCCACACACGGAACATTAAGCATCAGCGGTACAACAAGTCCAAAAAAGCACATTCATGCGCTAGTGCCAGATACACATTTTTTACCCTACCCATATGAATATCGCTGCCCTTTTGGCGTAGGTGCTGAAGGACACACGTATATTAGTACATATATTGAAAATATGCTGGATGATCCTGAGAGCGGAATTGTTACTCCTGCCGGTGTTGTAGTAGAAATTGTACAAGGAGAAGGAGGCTCTGTTCCAGCACCGATTTCATGGTTAAAAGAGCTTCGTCGAATTACAAAAGAACGAAATATTCCGCTTATTGTGGATGAAGTTCAAACTGGAATTGGACGAACAGGAAAACTGTATGCATTTGAGCACGCTGATATCGAACCAGATGTATTAGTACTGTCTAAAGCAATTGGAGGAAGCCTTCCATTATCCGTTGTTCTGTATGATAAAAGGCTTGATCAATGGGAAGCAGGTGCACATATCGGCACCTTTAGAGGAAATCAGCTTGCAATGGCTACAGGACGGGCTACTCTGCAATTTATAAACCAAGAAAACTTACCTGCGCATGCTCACGAGTTGGGAGCCTACATTCAAAGCCAGCTAAGACATATTCAAAAGCAAGTATTGTCGATTGGAGATGTACGCGGAAGAGGTTTGATGCTGGGTGTTGAAATCATCGACGCGACAAAGCCGGCTAATAAAATCGGCAGTCATCCTGCAAACGGTGAGTTAGCTAAGCTGATTCAAAAAGAATGTTTTGACAGAGGCGTCATTTTAGAAGTCGGTGGAAGGCATGGTGCTGTTATTCGTTTGCTTCCTCCATTAATTTTAACGAAACAACAAACGGATGAAATATTAACGAAATTTGAAGAAGCGGTAAAAGCAGCAGAAGAGAAGTGGGTGAATAAATAGAATGGCACCGTTTGAAAAGTGGTTTTTATCATCATCAAAGGAAAGCCTCGAGAATTATGAAGCGATGATAGGCGGAATGACTGAGATGATCAAACGTCACTACTATGAATTAAAGTCCGCTTATACTCACATCGACGTTGAAGAGCTGTCAAACTTAGTCAATCGTTCTGTCTATTTTAGCAAGCACGAACAGCCGCTAGAAGATTTATTTGATAGCGTACAAGCAGTAGTGATGAATCATTCGCTTCATATTTCGCATCCCGGAGCAATGGCGCACTTGCATTGCCCTCCGATTATACCCGCTCTTGCTGCGGAAGTGATGATTTCTGCTTTGAATCAATCTATGGACTCGTGGGATCAAAGTCCGGCAGCTACGTATATAGAAGATAAAGTGATTGATGAGTTAACACAACAAATTGGTTATCCAAGCTCATCTTCAGGCATTTTTACAAGCGGAGGAACGCAGTCAAATTATATGGGACTACTGCTTGCTCGTAATGAATATTGCCATTCTGCCTTTTCAATGGATGTTAGTAAAGAAGGCTTACCGTTCCAAGCTAAAAAACTGCGGATTTTCTGCTCGGAAAAAGCGCACTTTACGGTGCAACAATCTGCAGCTCAGCTTGGGCTGGGCATGCGTGCAGTGGTGAGTGTAAAGTGCAATGAGCAGCATGAAATGGATATAAAAAGCTTAGAAGAAGCAATACAGGAAGTGAAAGCTCAGGGCAACCTTCCCTTTGCTATTGTAGCAACGGCAGGTACAACAGATTTTGGCAGCGTAGATCCTCTTTTTGAAATAAGTGAGCTTGCTAAAAAAGAAGGGCTCTGGCTCCATGCTGACGCCGCTTATGGAGGAGCGCTGCTATTTTCGCATAAATATCGTGAACGCTTAAAAGCTCTTGAACGAGCAGATTCTATTACGATGGATTTTCATAAATGGTTTTATCAGCCTGTAAGCTGCGGAGCATTTTTGCTGAAAAATTCAGCTATGTTTAAACACATTCAGCTTCATGCAGATTATTTAAATCCTGAAGAAGATGAGCATGTGCACTTAGTAGACCGCAGCATTCAAACGACAAAGCGGTTTGACGCCTTGAAGCTCTGGCTTACTTTCGGTGCAGTAGGTGCAAATGAATACGGAGAAATGGTTGACCACACGATTGAAACTGCTAAGCAAACAGCTGACTACTTACAAAAACAAAGGAATGTAGAAGTGTTAAATGACCCTTATATGAACGCGGTTGTCTTTCGCTATGTACCAGATATTTTATATAGTGATTGTCAAAAGCAGCAGCATTATGAAAATAGGTTGAATCAGCGTATTCAGCAGCACTTATACGAAAAAGGCACGTTTATCATGGCAAAAACAAAGCATAAAGAACGAGTCTATTTAAAACTAACGATGTTAAATCCTATGATTACATTTGATTCTGTTGTCACTCATTTAGAGGAAGTTGTTGCTTTAGGCAAACAGTTTGAGAAAAAGGAGGAGCGATTACGTGAACGCTCAGTTATCGGCCAATTTTATTACGATGCAAAACATTATTAATTGCTATATTCGAGAGACAGGTAAGGGAGTATGGGAGTCCGTTTCAGAAATAAAAAGTGAGGAAACGCTTGTTCTTAGATTAGAAAAACAGCCGGTAACTCTTTACTTTCCAGTAAAGTACCGCTCAGCCACCGGACGTCACTTGTTCTTTTCGAACTTTTCTTATCGTATTCAGCAAGAGGAGATTAAGAAGTTAGATATCGTCACTCTTTTGGCCTTTCTTTTAAAAGAAGTAACGGATCATTTAGTACAAGTAAATGAGCTAATTATACGTGTTCTATTAAGCTATGAAAATATGAAATTATTCATTGAAAAAAGGCAGAAAGAGTTAGAGACGTGCTATAAATGGGACAAAACGTTCTTAGAATCTGAACAGTCCCTGCTTATTGGGCACCAGCTGCATCCAACACCTAAAAGCCGCCAAGGGATATTACCTGAAGAAGAAGAGGTATTTGGACCTGAAGTGAACGGGGAATTTCAGCTTCATTATTTTAAAGCGCATGCATCTCTCGTTGCAGAACAGTCCGCTGGAAATCAAACCGCTTCACAGCTTATTAAAGAGCAGCTGAAAAAAGATAAGACGGTTTCTGAAGAATTCATACATTCTTATTGCCAAGCGGACGATTATTCACTTATACCTATGCATCCGCTGCAAGCTCGTTATCTTTTAGGAAAAGAAGAAGTGTGCCAATGGATTCAAAAAGGCAGGCTTGCTTATCTAGGGCCACACGGTCAGCCGTTTTATCCGACTTCGTCTGTTCGAACCGTATACAGTAACAATGCAGATGTGATGTACAAATTTTCCATTCCGGTAAAGATCACTAATTCACTGAGAGTGAACAAACGCAAAGAATTAAGCAGAGGGGTAGAAGTTAGCCGTTTATTGCAAAAGGGATTACAGGCGGAGCTTCACGAAAATCATCCGGCTTTTCAAGTAATTGAAGACCCTGCTTACATCACGCTTGGAGAAAAGGAGCTTGGATTTGAAGTTATGATTCGAAGCAATCCTTTTCAAGGTAAGCAAGGGGATCGTACAACACTTCTAGCCAGTTTGTGTCAAGATCATGTGTTTGGAGAAGCTTCTCAAATTGAAAATATTATTCATCACATTGCTGCAAGTGAAAATAGCACGACTGAAGATGTAAGCAAGCGCTGGTTTAAACGCTATTTAGACGTATCTTTTCATCCTATGATGTGGCTTTACACTCAAAAAGGAATTGCGCTGGAAGCTCATCAGCAAAACTCCGTTATTAAACTTGATGAAAACGGATATCCATCGGTGTTTTACTACCGCGATAACCAAGGCTATTACTTTATGAAATCAAAGGAACAAGAGCTTCGCAAGCTGCTTCCTTTCTTAAACGGAGAAAGCGATACGGTCTGTGATGACGCTGTAGCAGAAGAAAGATTTCGTTATTACGTATTTTTTAATCATATTTTAGGATTAGTTAACGCTTTTGGTGCAGCTGGCCTCACTCAAGAATCAGATCTGCTATTGATTTTGCGACAAGAGATCGAGATGTACAAAGAAAAAGATCATACAGGGCTTGTTTCATCAATGTTAGAAGAGAAAGTGCTTCCTTGCAAAGCCAACTTCTTAACGCGCGTTCATGATATGGATGAGCTGGTAGGATCTCTTGAAACACAGTCTGTTTATGTAAATGTCGAGAATCCATTGTTCGAATCTGTAGGTGTACGTGTATGAAATCAGCCTTGCAAACGCAGTATCCATTTATGATTCAGCAAAAGGAGCAGAGCATTACCTTTCGCTCTGTTTCTTTTGCAAAAGATTTCGAACGGCTGTACAAGTGGATGCATGAACCGCATGTTATTCCGTATTGGAATTTAAATATTTCAAAACAGGCGTACGAGCAGCATTTAAAAACATTTCTAGCTGATTCTCATCAAAAGCTGCTAATCGGAGAAATTGATGGTGTACCTATGAGCTATTGGGAATCTTATATGGTTGAAGGTGACATAATCAGTAACTATTATCCTTATGAAAAAGGAGATCAAGGAATTCATTTATTGATTGGAGAACCTGCTTTTTTAGGAAAAGGCTATATTTATCCGCTCCTTCTTAGTTTGCTAAAGCATAAGTTTAACGTAGCAGACACTGCTAAAGTAATAGCGGAGCCAGATAGACGAAATGAAAAAATGATTGCAGTATTTAAAAAATGCGGGTTTCAATTCATGAAAGAAGTGTCGCTGCCTGATAAAACGGGTGTACTGATGAAATGTGAAAGAGAAGTATTTGAAAGAAGGTGGAGCGAATGGAACAACGGGACATTTTAGACGTAATTGGAGTAGGAGTTGGTCCATTTAATTTAGGATTAGCCGCTTTAATTGATAAAAAAGATTTTACATATAAATGTTTTGAACAAAAGAATGAGTTTAATTGGCATCCAGGAATGCTTTTAGAAGGGACAACACTTCAAGTGCCGTTTATGGCAGATGTGGTCACGATGGTGGATCCGAAGAGTCCATACACGTTCTTAAATTATTTGCATGAGCATGAGCGCTTGTATCAGTTTTATTTCTTTGAAAAGTTTCATATTCCGAGAAATGAATACAATCACTATTGCCGCTGGGTAGCGAGCCAGCTGAGTGGGCTTGAATTTAACAGCACAGTAAAAGAAGTAAAAATGCATGAAGACGCTAAGCCTTACTACGAAGTAACAGTTGAAAAAGAAGGAAAGCTTTATACCTATTACAGCTATCATCTTGTTACTGGAGTAGGTACGCAGCCCGTAGTGCCAAGAGACTTTCAAACAGTGGCAAGCGATACGTTTTATCACTCCGCTCATTACAAAATGAAGCGTCAGCAAACGCTGCAGGCTAAAAGCATAACCGTAATTGGCTCTGGTCAAAGTGCAGCTGAAATTGTCTATGATTTACTTCAACAGCAGCCTGAGTTTGAGTATAAGCTGAATTGGTATACGCGCTCAAAAGGTTTTTATCCAATGGAATATTCAAAGCTTGGCCTTGAACATTTTTCACCGGATTATACCCGCTATTTTTACAGATTGCCCGAAGAGAAAAAAGAGAGCGTTTTACGAAATCAAGCTCTCCTCTATAAAGGAATAAGCTTTGAAACAATCGGGAATATTTATGATTTGATTTACGAACGAACAATTGGAGGAAAAGAAGTGCCTCTAACGATGCGCGCGCTTACGGAACTTGCAGGTGTTGAAAAGATAAACGATACACATCTTCTGACTCTCCACCAATACGAGCAGGACTCATTTGAAAAAGAAGAAAGTGAAATTGTCATTATGGCTACTGGCTATCATGCAAAAGAGCCTGCTTTTATGGAAGGTTTAAAAGAACATGTACTATTCGATGAAAAAGGCCAGCTGAAGATTAATGAATGCTATCAAGTTGAGATGAAGAAGAAAGGAGCCCCGCTATTTGTGCAAAACGGAGAGCTTCATACACACGGAGTTGGAGCACCGGACTTAGGTTTAGGCGCTTATCGCAATGCTGTTTTAATTAACCAAATTGCAGGCAAAAGCGTGTACAAAATATATAAAAATACTGTTTTCCAAAAGTTCGGATTTTAAGAAATGATTTCTGCGCGTTTTGTTTTTATCTGCTTGTTTATGACCATGACGTCAGAAGTATTATTATCACCATTTTATCCACAGTATTTTACACATGCATTTCATGTAGATGGAGTGGCGATGACGTCTTTTTTCATTATTTGCTGCCGGATTGTGGTCATTGTTATGACACCTTTATGGGGAATGCTGTTTAAGAAATGGAACGTAAAATATGTAGTTGTAACGTCACTTTTAATGACGGCCTTAATTAAAGTCATTTTGAGCAAAGTTTCTACTTTTTATGGATTTTTAGCTACTTCCTTAGTGCTGCTCCTATTTCAAAGCAGTTTATATCTTTTGTACCCCTATTTAGTAGGCCACATGAAAAAAGGACAGAAAAAGGCAAGTGCTGCAACAACGTATGTATTTATTGTTCATACGGCTATTATTGTCGCTAGCTTGTTTGGAAGTACGGTTATTGCATGGGAAATGCCGCTTAACGTATATCAATACTTTGCTTTAATTGATATGGTACTGGCCGTATGGCTCTTAACAAGAAAAGCATTACCTTTAAAAGCAGAAAAAACGCCATCCATTCAAAGCATAAACGAGCCCATCTTTTTTTATTTGCTGGCGATTTTCTTTTTTTACCTTGGGCACAATGTCATTCGCCCTTATTTTACATTGTTTACACATGAAACATATGGCATGAGCAGTCAAGGCAGCGCTTTGCTGTATGCGATGCCGAGTATTATGGCGATTGTCTTAAAGCTTACGGTACCTACCAAACTATTGAACGGCAACGTTATACCGCTTTTTTATGGCATAACGGGTGCTAGTGTTTTGGTGCTGTGTTTGCAGGCATATGCTGATCATCTCAGCGTGTTTATTATCAGCCGAATTTTATATGGAGCCGGGTTTTATCTCAGCATGGTTATACTGGATATCTATTTATTTCGAAAAAGTAAAGAAGCGGCTGCTTACTATTACAGCTGGCTTATTGCTGTTCAAAATATCGCTCTGCTGATTGCACCGATTTTAGCATTAGAAATCAGCAAAGTGGATTTGGCATTTCCTTTAGTAGCGGGAGCAGCTGCTTTGCTAGCTGCTAGCGCTGTAATGCCGCTGCGTAATAAAACAATCCCTATTCTAAGACAAGTAAAGGAGAATGAAGGATGAAAATCAAAGAAACGAATCTTTCTGTATTTAATAAGCAATCATGGGAAAAAGCAAATCGACAGCTTTTAGCTAAAATGCTGCAGGAATTCATGTATGAACATATTATTGAGCCGAAACAACTGCAAAAACAGGGTGCGATTGCTATGTATCAATGGGAAGACCATCGGGGCGTTACGTATACATATCAAGCGAAACAGCGAATGTTTGATAGTTTTTCTGTACTGCCAGAAAGTATTAAACTAACATCTCAAACGTCAAACCCCACATTTTCAGAAGCACTGCAGCTGTTAATTAGCTTATCTGAAGACAAAGGAATGTCTAGCTCAACTGCAGGCCACTTAGCAAAAGAATATTTTCATACATTAGTAGCAGATTTGCATTTGCAAAATCGAAAATCAGCTGATGAATTAGCAGATATGGATTATGCAGAGCTAGAAGGTGAAATGACGGGGCATCCTTGGATTACGTATAATAAAGGGCGCATTGGGTTTGGTTATGATGACTATCTTCGGTTTGCGCCCGAGCAAAAACAAGAAATTCAGCTTTCGTGGATTGCTGTAGAGAAGCAAATTGCTTCATTTCATTCGTTGGATACCCTTGGTTTTGACGATGTCATGAAGAAGGAGTTAAGCGCTGAGACGCTAGCTGAATTTGAAAAAGAGTTAACAAGCCAAAGTCTTTTACCTGCGGACTATTATTATATTCCCGTCCATGAATGGCAGTGGCTGAACGTAATTGTTCCTTTATTCGCTGAATACATTGCAAATAATTTAATTGTTCCTTTAGGAGAAGGGCAGGATCAATACTTGCCTCAGCAGTCGATTCGTACATTTGTGAATACAACAAATCGAGATAAGTATCACGTAAAGCTTCCAATGAGTATATTAAATACGCTTGTGTACAGAGGCCTTCCAAGTGAGAGGACGGTCATTGCTCCTCAAGTCACTCAGCATATAAAAGGCATAAGAGATCGTGATACGTTTTTAAAAGATACGTGCAAAGTAGGACTTTTAGGAGAAGTGGCTACGTTAAACGTCACTCAGCCGACGTTCGCTTCTATTAAAAATGCGCCTTATCAGTATCTAGAGATGCTTGGAGTCGTTTGGCGTGAAAGCATTTATCAAGAGCTAGAAGAAGGAGAGCATGCGATTACGCTAGCTGCGCTATTACATGTTGACGGTCAAGGGAAGGCTTTAGTTTCGTCATATATTGAAAAGTCAGGCTTAACTCCTAACGAGTGGATTAATGCGCTAACCAGCGCTGTGTTGCCGCCACTACTTCATTACTTGTATCAATACGGCACTGTATTTTCCCCGCACGGTCAAAATACGGTACTGGTTCTTAAAAACAACAAGCCGGTTCGAATTATTATGAAAGATTTTGTAGACGACGTGAATATTAGCGATCAGCCGTTTGAAGAATTGCAGCAGCTATCTTTTGAATTAAAAGAAGTGCTGCGCAGCGAAGAGCCAGAAGGATTGACGCAGTTTATTTTAACAGGGTTATTTGTTTGTCACTTCCGCTATTTAGCAAGCATCTTAGAAGAGCATGAAGGTGTAGAAGAAGAGGACTTTTGGAAAAGTGTACGAGCAGAAATCTTGCATTATCAAGCATCATTTCCACATTTGAAAAAACGATTTGAATTATTTGATTTGTTGCGTCCAACGATTACGAAGTTAACGTTAAATCGAAATCGAATGTTGGACTACGGATACGAAGATGACGGAGATCGTCCTCACGCAAGCGAATATGGTACGGTGAGAAATGCCTTGCATGAAGTGAGTGAAAAAGCCGTGCAATAATAAGGAAAAGCCGCTGGTGTTGTACTAGCGGCTTTTTTATGGTTAATTCTAAAGCAGGAAGCTAAGGGGATGAGCAGCAGCACTTTAGGAAACACTCATTTTATGTATGTGTAGAACGTAAAGATCAGTGAATGAACGATTTGATGGAGTAGATGGTAGAACAACAAATACGCAAGCTGAAGCAAACGTTTCGGCTTTCTTTTGTCAAAGCCTTATTTCAATGTCGCATCGCTACAAGGATAATGGTACAATTGTCTGTATATTTAAAAAAAGAGAGGGAATTACATGAAATCGCATATTCAAAAACATTTAACTTCATATAAAGAGAAATATAAAAACCGAGGTCGGCTGCTAATTAGCTGTCCGGACAAACCGGGTATTGTAGCCGCTGTGTCTACGTTTTTACATGAGCACGGTGCAAATATTGTAGAATCAAGTCAACATTCAACAAACCATGAAGGCGGCATGTTTTTTATCCGTTTCGAATTTGAATGTGAGGATTTATTAGCTAAAGAAGTAAAGCTAGAAGAAAGCTTCAAAAAGATTGCCGATAGATTTTCGATGAACTGGCAGTTTACATATGCTCATAATTTGAAAAAAACAGCTATTTTTGTGTCAAAAGAGCCTCACTGTCTGCTAGAGCTGCTGTGGGCGTGGGAAAGCGGAGACTTGATGACAGACATCGCTGTCGTTGTAAGCAATCACGAAGATGCGCGCGAAGTAGTTGAATCGTTTGGCATTCCATTTAAGCATATACCAGCGACAAAAGACATTCGTCAAGAAGCAGAAGCAAAACAGCTTCAAGTATTAAAAGATTATGATATTGATGTAATTATCTTAGCGCGTTATATGCAAATTTTAACGCCGACCTTTGTGGCTGAAAATCCGTATCGCATTATTAATATTCACCATTCATTCTTACCGGCATTCATTGGAGCACGTCCATATGAACGTGCATATCAACGAGGCGTAAAATTAATTGGTGCTACGTCTCACTATGTAACGGACGACTTGGATGAAGGACCAATTATTGAACAAGATATTGAACGCGTGAATCACCGTGATGATGCGGATGACTTAAAGAAAAAAGGCCGCTTAATTGAACGTACGGTGCTTGCACGCGCTGTGAAATGGCACTTAGAAGACCGCATTTTAGTGCATGAAAACCGCACAATTGTATTTAATTAACAAAGATTAAGCTGTTAAAAAGTAGTTTAGCCGAAGGAAGATCCGAACGATGAATCGAGATTCTTGAGAGAGAATGAAATTCGTTCGGATTTTTTTATGGTCATGGTAAACGTAGGTTTCATTAGGTCTCATTCTCGTTTTTTTTTCGGGGAAATCGCGTACCTACATGATAAAGAACTTTTCTATATGAGCTGAGATTTAGTTGTTTACTTAGCCCGTGAACACTTATACAATAGAAAAGGACTTTTTAATAAAGGAAGTGTCGGAAGTGAAACAATATCTTGAACTTTGCGAGCATGTGTTAGCAAATGGAACAAAAAAAGAAGATCGGACAGGAACAGGTACAATTAGCACATTTGGCTATCAAATGCGTTTTAATTTACAAGAAGGTTTCCCGGTATTAACGACAAAAAAACTTCATTTGAAATCAATTATTCATGAACTGCTTTGGTTTTTACAAGGAGATACAAACGTTAAGTATTTACAAGATAACGGCGTGCGCATTTGGAATGAATGGGCGGATGAAAACGGCGAGCTTGGCCCTGTATATGGTCATCAATGGCGTTCATGGCCAACGCCGGACGGCGAAAAAATTGATCAAATTACAAATGTTATTAATCAAATCAAAAACAATCCTGATTCGCGCCGCTTAATGGTAAGCGCCTGGAATGTATCTGATGTAGACAATATGGCTTTGCCACCTTGTCACTGCTTATTTCAGTTTTATGTAGCGGACGGCAAATTGTCTTGTCAATTGTATCAGCGCTCAGCTGATATTTTCCTAGGCGTACCGTTTAATATAGCTTCATATGCGCTGCTTACAATGATGGTGGCACAAGTGTGTGATTTAGAGCCGGGTGATTTTGTTCATACGTTTGGTGATGCGCATATCTACAGCAATCACATCGAACAAGTAAACCTGCAGTTGACGCGCGAGCCTCATGCATTACCAAAAATGAAAATCAATCCAGACGTAAAATCAATTTTTGACTTTAAATTCGAAGACTTTGAGTTAGTAGATTATAATGCGCATCCTCACATTAAAGGAGCTGTGAGCGTATGATTTCCCTCATTGTCGCAATGGATCAAAATAGGCTGATTGGTAAAGAGAATGATTTGCCATGGCGTCTTCCGGAAGATTTAAAGTATTTCAAGCGCATCACAACGAGTCATACGATTGTAATGGGAAGAAAAACATTTGAATCAATTGGACGACCGCTCCCTAATCGCGAAAATGTGGTTCTTACGCGTCAAAAAGATTATCAGCAAGAAGGAGCAACCGTTATTCATTCAGTTGAGGAACTAGAAGCATTAGATGCTGAAAAAGAAGACGAGCTCTTTGTGATTGGTGGAGCTACTCTGTATGAGCAAACATTAGACGTTGCAAACCGACTTTATATTACGCATATTGAAGAATCTTTTGACGGCGATACACATTTTCCTGCGATTGATTTGAGCGAATGGAAAGTTATTTCGAAGCAGCAAGGAATTAAAGATGAAAAAAATCCCTACACGTATTATTTTACCGTATACGAGCGAAGCTGATTTCCCTTATTAAAAAAATGCGGGTCTGGGACAAAAGTATGGTAGTTGAAGAAAGATCCGAACGATTCATCGTTCGGATCTTTCTTTGTGATGGTGAACGTAGGTTTCATGTCTGTAGGTGCTTTTAGCAGTTGATTGGAGGGCAAGGCGAAGACCCAGGCGGGAGCAGCGGAAGCAATGAGGAGGCTCACCGCCCGCGGAAAGCGAAGTCTTGCACGGAAATCAACTGCGGTGTAAAAACCGATTCATATTAGACGTCTTTAGGTGAGGTCTATTTCGTTATGTCTCAATCTCTTTTTATATTGATTTTAATTGCTTCATCATTTCGTGAAAAGCGGCTGTGCTAACAAACTGTTCAGCGCTCCAGTTTGCTTCAATCCATTGAATCAGCTCGCTTGGTGTATTAAAAACTTCTCCGCTTGTATCTGCTTTGCGAAGCATATATCTACCGTTTTCTTCATCTGCCGTTACTTCGCAGGGAATAGCACTTTCATAACTTTGAAGTGAAAACTCCATTTATTCCACAACCTTTCTTAATTTATACCTGTTATAGCATCAGCTGCATGTAGAAAGTATGGGCAATTTTGTAAGTCTATTTAGCGTTTGCTAAACATATGTAAAGTATGTGGACAGTAAAATAGTTGGAAAAGTTTTTTTAGTCATTATTAATTAAAAATAATGATTTTTCTAAATTTTATGTGATATAATGTACAAATTAATAATGGTAGAAGAGGAAGGAAGTTGGTTATGAAACAACAAGTAGATAATCGAACAAAACACGTACATTTAGAGGACATCATGATTGCAAATCAATTGATTAAAGATGTTGTTGTGCATACACCACTACAGCGTAATGACGTTTTGTCTGAACGATATGAATGTAATATCTATTTAAAACGTGAGGATTTACAGGTGGTGCGCTCATTTAAAATCCGCGGTGCGTACAATCGAATCAAAAAGTTATCCCCAGAAGAATTAGAAAATGGAATTGCCTGTGCAAGTGCAGGAAACCACGCACAAGGTGTAGCGTATGCGTGCCGTCATTTAAATATCGATGGTAAAATCTTTATGCCGAGCACAACGCCACGCCAAAAAATTAATCAAGTGAAATTTCTAGGCAAAGATAACGTAAAGGTCGTGCTAATCGGAGATACGTTTGATGATTCTTATGAACAAGCTATTGTATGCAGTGAAGAGGAGCATCGAACATTTATTCATCCATTTAATGATGTAGACGTTATTGCAGGACAGGGTACAGTAGCCGTTGAAATGTTCAATGACTGTGAAGATGAAATTGACTACGTATTTGCGGGTATCGGCGGGGGCGGATTAATTTCCGGTGTCGGCACATACGTAAAAAGCATCTCGCCTCAAACAGCTGTGATTGGGGTAGAACCAGCAGGCGCGCCTGGTATGCAGACATCTTTAGCAAATGGAAATGTAGTGACGCTACCGGCAATCGATCCATTTGTAGACGGAGCGGCTGTTAAAACAGTTGGAACGCTTCCGTATGACATCAGTAAAGAGCTTGTGGACGATATTGTAGTTGTTCCTGAAGGCAAGGTTTGCACAACCATTTTATCTCTATACAATGAAAATGCGATTGTAGCAGAACCAGCAGGAGCTCTTTCGATTGCTGCTCTTGACTCATACCGTGAGCAAATTAAAGGAAAAACGGTTGTTTGCGTCATCAGCGGAGGCAACAATGACATTGGACGTATGCAAGAAATCAAAGAACGTTCGATGATTTATGAAGGATTACAGCATTATTTTATCGTTAACTTCCCTCAGCGCGCAGGAGCTCTTCGTGAATTTTTAGACGAAGTGCTTGGACCGACAGACGATATTTCGCGCTTTGAGTATACGAAAAAGAATAACAAAGACAGCGGGCCTGCACTTGTGGGAATCGAGCTTAAGCATAAAGAAGATTATTATCCACTAATTAATCGTATGGATAAAAAAGGATTTCCTTACACAGAAATTAATAAAGAAAGCAACTTGTTTCACTTATTTATTTAAATAGAAGGTCGTTTTAAAAAGGAATGCTTCATCAACTGTCGAATAAGTTGATGAAGCATTTTTATTTTAAAAAATATTTGTGTTTTCTTTTTATTTTATCAAGACAGAAAGTACCTCAAGCATTATAATAAAATAAACGGGTAAAAAGAGGGTTGATCGCCTTGCTATTAAAAAGCCTTGAATTTAAACATGTCAGTGGTCAAAAAGTAAAAATTACTGAAATTCCAGTTTTAGAGGAAAATAGCACGTTTCGGTTCATGTTATCTGCAAAACTTGATTTATTTATTAGACAAATCACGAACGAATCAGTTCCGAAGCAAACCTACTCGTTTCAAGAATATTTAAAACGCGTGCTGAAATGGAAAGATTACGAACAGCTCTTTAAGTCTCATGTATTAAAGCATAATGCATAAACGTAAAAGTTGACTTTTCTGAATATTTCAGCAGAGTCAACTTTTTTTGTTGATCTAAAAGGTTGAACATGCATTTTACGAATTAGCAAAACTTGCATTCTATTATAACTATATTGTCGTAAGCGTTCATGTTATACTAGTTTGCAATGCATCTTATAGGGGTGAACACATGTCGAAAATTAAAGTGGTAACGGATTCAACAATTGATTTAACGTTGGAAGAAGCTGAAAAATACGGTATTGAGATGATACCTTTATGTATTAATATTGATAATGAAACATATTTGGATCGCGTGGAATTAACGCCGACAGATTTTATTGAAAAAATGAAAAATTCAAAAGAATTACCAAAAAGCTCTCAGCCGGCTATTGGTTCTTTTGTTGAAGTATATGAACGATTAGTGAGTGAAGGGTATGACGTCATTTCCATTCATATGACTGGAGGAATGAGCGGAACCGTTCGAGCAGCTGAAAGCGCGGCTCAAATGGTGGAAGGAAATATCACCGTTGTCGATTCTATGTACATTACAAAAGCTCTTTCGTTTCAAGTCTTTGAAGCGGTGAAAATGATTGAAGAGGGGCATACGGTAGAAGAAATTGTCGCGCGCTTGGAAGAGGTGCGTCAAAATACGAATCTTTTTGTCGTAGTCGATACGCTTGAAAATTTGGTTAAAGGTGGACGTATTGGACGTGGAAAAGGGCTAATCGGTTCTCTTTTAAATATTAAGCCAATTGCTTCCCTAGCTGACGGAGTATACACTCCTGTTGCTAAAGTGCGCAGTCATTCTCAAATTGTTAAGTTTTTAACGAAGCAGTTCGAAGAGCATACAGAAGGAAAAAGTATTAAAGGAGTAGGGCTTGTACATGCAGATGGACTTGGGCTCGCTTCTAAGCTAAAAGAATCAATCGTGAAGGCAAGAGGCTATACGCAATTTTCGATTGAAGATACGACGCCTATTATCTCGACGCATACGGGTATTGGTGCAATTGGTTTTATGTATTTTGCTGAATAAAGTGAGTTGCTTTTTGCAAGTCACTTTTTTGGCTTTCTCTTTTTTGGAAAAAGAAGAAAGAGAAGTGGACGAACGTGTGATATAATAGAATCAACTTTCTACCAGCGAATGCTGTGCTGGTTACTATTCTTTTGAATCCGGAGTATACCGATGAAAAAATATATTCGAAATTTGAGTGTGTTTAACAAAACGGTTTTATTTTCTACTTTAATTGTAGTTGCCCTTGGAGTCATTTCTTTAGCCATTAGCTATCAAGTTCAAAAAAAAATGGCGAAAGAGACGTTAACGCAGCATGTGTTAATTATGGCCGATTTATGGAGGGAGTCTTTATCTAAACAAGACGTAATAGCAGCAGTGGATTCAAGGAACGGGCCGATTCCTGAAAAAGACGAGCTAGAAAAGCAGTTCAGAAAGATTTATGAATTGCATCCGTCGTACTTGCAGGGATATATTATGACGACCGAAAAATTCAAATCGCATGGAAATAAGATTATCGTAACAGCGAATAAGAAAATTAAGCAATCGCTAGAGCCGTCCATGATTTATTATGGGGGAGAAGAATTTTACAAATCATTTAAGGAAGCAGAACGAAAAAAGAAAAATATCGTAACATCTACATACAAAGACGAATTCGGGACGTGGATAACCGTTTTATCGCCTATTACAAACAGCTCTGGAAAAGTTGTGGCTATTCTTGGTGTAGATGTAGATGCAAGCGCTATCTATATCTATCAAAAACGTTTAATTGTGTCTTTGGTCGTTGCGTTTACGCTTCTGTTTACCTTCATTATTGTGATTCAAGACTGGGGACTAAGGCGATTAATGTCGCCCCTTGGGGAATTAATAGAAGGAATTCAAGCGGTGAGTCAAGGGAAATTTGATGTGAAGCTGACACACGAAGATGATTCTGAGTTAGGGAATGTACACACAAGATTTAATGAAATGACCGAGCGGCTGCAGCAGCTTTTTCATCAAGTGTCAGTAACAAAAGAACACCTGAATGTAGAAACAGATCTCAGTCATACAAAAGACGGAATTACCAAAGCGATTGATGAATTGGAAGTTATTATGGAAAAAACGAGGATGCAAAAGGAATTGCAGCGAGCGGAGAAAATGAATGCAATTGGCCAATTAGCTGCTTCTGTAGCGCATGAAATTCGAAATCCTATGACGGTGGTAAAAGGGTTTTTGCAGCTGTTTCAAGATAACACAAAGCTTTCAAATACTGAATTAAGTTACATTCATCTTATGATTAATGAAATGGACAGAGCAGAAGCGATTATTCATGACTATTTATCGTTAGCCAAGCCGGATGTTCACCAGCATCGTTTTATTAACTGCTTGGAGTGTATTACAAGCTTAGTAGATTTATTATCTTCTTATGCTTTATTAACAAACAATATACTCATAGAATTAGACGCAAAAGAAGAGATGTATGTTCGCGGCAGCCGAAACGAATTGAATCAAGTTCTGCTTAATATTATGAAAAATGGAATTGAAGCCATGAGAGCTGGAGGAACGCTTCGAGTGGGGCTTTACAAGCGAGAAGGGCATGTACATATTCAAATTGAAGATACTGGTATAGGCATGACCTGTGAACAAGTGAACCGGCTAGGAACAGCGTTTTATTCTTTAAAAGAAAAAGGAACAGGGATTGGTCTGATGGTTTCTTATCAACTTGTGGAACAAATGAATGGAAGAATTGAAGTGGAAAGCATACCAGGAAAAGGTTCAACGTTTATCTTGATTTTCCCTAGCTATGACTAAACTTTAACCGTGCAGGAGGAACATATGAAAAGCTGGTCTTATAAATTGTTTTTTTTACTGCTTATTAGTTGCATGATGTTAACAGCCTGTGGTTCCAAAATAGAAAATCCGCTTAATTGGAAGATGGACTCTTTTTCTTATGTTAACCAAGATCAAAAGAAAGTAGGGCTAAGTCAGCTGAAAGGGAACGTTTGGGTAGCTAACTTTATCTTCACAAGCTGCGAAACCGTATGTCCCCCAATGACGGCTCATATGACTAAATTACAAAAAATGGCTAAGGATGAAGACCTGGACGTTCGCTTTGTTTCATTTAGCGTAGACCCTGAAGTGGACACTCCTCAGAAAATGAAGGACTATGCGACTAAATTTGGCGCTGATTTTTCGAATTGGGATTTCTTAACGGGCTATAAACAAGCGGAAATTGAAAAGTTTGCGCTGGATCAATTTAAGATGATTGTGAAAAAGCCGCAAGAAGATCCGCAGGTTATTCACGGTACGTATTTTTTTCTAATTGACAAAGATGGAGTGGTTCAAAAATCTTATCAGGGAGTGACTGATCCTCCTTATGATGATATGATAAAAGATATTAAAACCCTTCAGTAAGAGCTATAAAATCGTCAAATCTATCCGCCAAACACAGCTATCTTTACAGTGATGTGTGAGCGGATATTTTTATGAAAGAAACATGCTTATCCTTTTTTTTACATATACTATATATAAGAAACGTAGTAAAATATCAACTTGACATAGTATGATAAGATATAAAGATATAGTTATTCAGAGCGGTAAGCAGTATTGCTTGTGACAGCGAGAATACAGCATAGTTAGTAGGTGTTATGATGAGAAAATGGAAAAGTATAGTGATAAGCAGTATGAGTGCGGTG
Source organism: Priestia sp. 179-F W1.4 NHS (assembly GCF_045369295.1). Lineage (NCBI taxonomy): Bacteria > Bacillati > Bacillota > Bacilli > Caryophanales > Bacillaceae > Priestia > Priestia sp. 179-F W1.4 NHS. Next base: position 844,526 of record NZ_JBIQFF010000001.1, read on the forward strand.
GTGTTAGCGAGCTGTTCGACGACGACTTTTTTGCCAACGGACAATAAAGAAGAAGCCGTTCAGAAAGAAGTGGATTTAACACCTAAAAAGCATATTCCGAAAGGCTTTTTCCCTGTAGATTTAGATATTGTAGCCATTGGCGACTCATTAACTGAAGGAGTAGGAGATGAGTCTAAAAAAGGCGGTTATGTACCATACTTAACTAAATACCTTTCTAAACAAAATGAAGTGCAAAATGTACGAACAGAGAATCTAGGCAAAAGAGGAAACCGGACGGATCAGCTATTAGCGAGGTTAAATCAGCCGGGAGTAGCAGCTGAAGTATCAAGAGCAGACATCGTTTTCTTGACGATTGGCGGCAATGACGTGATGAAAGTGGTAAGGGATTACTTTTACAATATCTCAATTAAGACGTTTGAATCACAGCAGTCAAAATATGAAAAACGTCTAAATGACGTGTTTTCACGCATACGTAAGCTTAATCCTAATGCCCATATTTATTTAATCGGTTTTTATAATCCATTCTTTAAATCGTTAAGTGATGTGAAAGAAATTAATGTCGTTATTAATGAATGGAATGCGGCAAGCGAGAAAATTGCTTCTCAATATGATAATGTAAGTTATGTAAAAATTGATGATATTTTTTATGATTCTGACGTAAATTTATTAGGGAAAGACGAGTTTCACCCTAATAAAAAAGGGTACAAACTAATGGCTGAGCGCATTAGTAAATCAATGGAGGAAGAAGATCCTCTCGTTGGAGACCAGAAAAAGGAAACAGCAGAAGAAGTTACATCTGATGAAAAAGAGAAAAACACGAAAGAGAGTGGGAACGAGTAAGGAGATTGTTATATGAAGAAGTGGAAAACCCTATTTATCGCGTTATTAGGGATTAATGTTCTAGGGGCTATCCTTATTATTGCGTTTATTTTTCAACCGGTTGACAAGGTCAATCCAACTCCCTCTGAAAAAGTAGAAGGAGACGCAGAACTAACTATTTTGGCTAAAAAAGCGGACTTAAATGTACTGATTGATAAATATTTAAAAAAAGAATTTAAGAATCAGCCGCTTAACTACAAAATTACTCTTACCGATGTAGTAAGAGTAGACGGAACGATTCAAGTATTCGGCGATGATATTAATATTCGAATGACATTTGATCCGATCGTACAAAAAAATGGAGATATTGTGCTTGAACAGCAGTCACTTTCTGTTGGGAAGCTGCAGCTGCCTGTCCGCACAGTGCTTCGATACGTAAATAATAATTTTGCGCTACCAGAATGGGTAACAATCGATCCAAAGAATGAATCAGTATACGTAGCGTTACAGCAGATGAAGTTAGAGAGTGATTTTGCTGTAAAAGTACAAAAGTTTGATTTAAAAAATGATGATATTCGCGTACGTTTAATTTCGCGCAGTGAATAAAAAAAACCTTCCAATTTGGAAGGTTTTTTTTTGTTAACGGTCTTGGGAAATCAGCGCTTCTAATGCAGGACGGTTTTTAGCAAATCCGACGGCATATACCGTATATGTTCGATTCGGGCGAAGGTTCAGTGCCGGGATTTCGAGTACTACATTTTTGGTTCCTGCTATGCGCACACTAAGTTGAACATGCATGGGGGATAAAGGCAAATATTTTGTGACTTCTTTAAACTGTACGCCAGAAAAAATGACGTCTCCGCCTCTAGCCGCAATATCCACAGCAGGAGCATCAGGAGAAAGGTGCACAAACCGAAGCTTCGTTTCTCCACTTGGTACATCCGTATTGTCATAGATAAATAATAAATCAAGCTTGTTTAGCTCATCTACCGCCGCTACCGTGTAATTTTGGTTTCCTTCAAATGTAAATGATTCCGTTAAAACAGGTCTTCCCGTTTCTCCAGCGGGATAAATAGAAATTGTGTATCTTCCAGGTTCTTGTAATTCAATATAATCTGTTTCTTGTTTATAAGTTAAGTTGCGAATCACTCGTTTGTTGTTAATATAAATATCTACAGATGGAGAATCTGGAGAAGCGTGAAGTATACGAATTTGCGGCGGATTTACGCGTAAATTCGTATTTTCAGAAGAAGTTAAGATGGCCTGCTGGATATAGTACAAATGCTTTTGATAATAATGAATATGCTTAGATGGATCACTATACTTATAGTAGTTAGCTAGAAAATCGTATTTCATTGCTTTTTTAATATATTGATCAAAGGAATAATTAGCCATATGTTCAGCTCCCTTATTGTCGGAGTATAAAAACATTTCCATACGTAACCAAACATATGCTAAAACTCATAATTTATGCCGATCACTGATCACTCCCGAGACCTCCAAGAAGAAACAATGAGCCAAACGCCCTCTATGTGCATATACTGAATCAAATTATTGACTGAAGGCTTATTGTACGACCGAATTTAGTATAGAAAAAAGGAGTGAGAGCATGCGTGATTTTTATGCTCGGATGCTACGGTTAATCATGTTAAGTTTTTTACTGCTGCTACTTTTAATTCAATTTACAGAGCGCTCTACTTCATTTAATCACATTACCCCCGCGCTAAATAAAATAACCGAGCGAATTGAGCTGATTACCTATGATCAATAAATGTATGTTTTCTGCGTTTCGATATGTACTTGTTCTTTATGCAATTTGCTTTACATTTTTATTTGTTAGCACAGTTCCAAGCCTATTTGGTTTCACTGTAACCGTTCAAGAAACGGATTATCACCACCTGCATCGCGGAGATATAGTTGTCTTTAGAGACGAATCATCTTCTTCAAAGAATGAACTTGTACTGGCCCATAATCAAGACCCTGATGTACTGGTTACAGCTCAAAGAAATTCTTTGCCTGCTTCTTTTAAAGTGATTGGAAGCTACGCATACCATCTCCCGTATATAGGGGTCATTATTGAGTTTATGAAAGATTTTACTACGCTACTGGTGATGGGCAGTATTTTACTTTTGTTGTTTTCGTATACGCTGCAGCCCAAAAGGCGAATATGGCGTAAGAGAAAGTAAAAAATGGGCGAATGCACATACAGGACAATCAACTAACGCATATAAAGTACAGTGTACGAAATGAAAAAAACAAGAGGAGAGATTGCTATGTATAACTACGATTGTTACGACCCATGCCATCACGGAGGCTATCACCACCTATATGATACTTGCCACTATCCAATTGGCGGTTATCATCATTGCGGAACGGGCCAGTCATTTGCATTAATTGTTGTGCTATTTATTTTATTAATCATCATTGGCTGCACTTGTTTTTGCTGATTAGGTCTCATTTGCTCGCATGTGCGAGCTTTTTATAAAAGATGGAAAAGGACAAACTTACATATAAATTGTTTAAATAATAAAAAAATTTTGCCAAATCAACATTTACCATATTATACTATAGCTAGTAACTCAATAAGCGAAGGTGAATATATGGAAAAGGAAAAAGTATTTCAACAGCTATTTTCAATGTCATTTACACCAATGCTCGTAATGAATATGGATGGCGATATTCAAATTTTAAATGAAGCTTGCTGCCACCTTTTTAAAACGACGGAGGAACGGCTTCTTTCCTGTAATGTATTTGAAGAGCCAAATCGCTTTTTTATTGAAAAGCATGAAGTGGAACCGTTAAGAAAGCAAGAGGAAGAAGTTGTTTTACTTAAGAAAAAAGTAGATCAGCAGTTTCCGATGCATATCCATATTCAGCGCACGGAAGAAGATATTCCGCTCTTAGTTGTTCAGTGGAAAGAGTTTTCCTCAAGTATTGAAAAGCAAGAGGAAGTCATTCGGAAAATGAAGCAATATAAGCAGTTTGTCCAGCAAAGTCAAGATGCATTTATTGTAACGAGAGAAGGCAGAATTCAATATTTGAATCCCGCTGGTGTTAAACTTCTTGGCGGCGAGAAAAAAGAAGAGTATATCGGGCGTCCTTGGCTTCACTTTATTCACCCCGAACATTTAGAAATTGTAAAAGAAAGAATGGTTCAGCTGATGAATGGAATGTCCGTGAGGCCACGTGTTGATGTGAAACTATTGACTAAAAAAGGGGTCGTCATTATTGAATCTTCGGCAACCAAAATTAAGTTTGAAGGACAGGATGCCATTCAGTATATTATTCGCGACGTAACGGATCGAAAAAAATATGATGAAATGGCAAGCAAATCTGAAAAGCTTACAATGGTGAGCAAGCTAGCGGCAGGAGTAGCACATGAAATCCGTAATCCAATGACGGCGATTAAAGGGTTTATTCAGCTGCTAAAAGCATCGAAACAGTATAATGAAGAATACAATGATATTATGCTTGAAGAATTGAATCGCGTCGAATCCATTATTCAAGAATTTTTAACGCTGGCCAAGCCTAAAATTGAAAATTCATACCATCCGAAAAGTCTCAATCAAATCATACGTCACGTGACATTACTATTAGATACACACGCCAATTATAAAAATTGTCGTATTATTAATGAGATTAGTGATGAGATTACAATCTTTTGTGAAGAAAATGCGCTTAAACAAGTTTTTATTAATTTAATTCAAAATGCGCTTGAGTCAATGAGCAAAGGTACAGTTAAAGTTACCGTTGAGAAAAGAAATGAATACGGCATGGTCATTATCGAGGATGAAGGATGTGGAATTGATGAGCAATCTTTAGCTCGGCTAGGTGAACCATTTTATTCCACCAAACAAACAGGAACTGGGCTAGGATTAATGATTAGCTACCGAATAATCGAACAGCATCAAGGGCATATTTCATTTGCGAGTAAAGTAGGAGTAGGAACAAAAGTAGAAATTGCTCTTCCGTATATTAAAGAACCAGTGAACATTTCGTAGCGCTTGCTATTCGTTCGCTGGTTTTTATTTGGTTGAAATAAAAACGAATGTTTTTTTATTTTTTTATTTTAATGTTCGTGTATATTGTTGACTAAAGGGTTTGTTTTTGATATATTATCAAATGGCTAGAAAATAACCGAATGATAATAAAAAAGAAAATTCGGTCAATAACTTTTATCTTTTACCCAAAGAAAAAAGATGATGGGAGAATGTACAATGAACTCAAATTATGATGTTATTGTGGTAGGGGCAGGACCCGCTGGAATTTTTACTTGCTATGAGCTAACGTTAAAATTACCGGAAGCAACTATTTTATTAATCGATAAAGGACACGATATCTATCGACGTAATTGTCCGATTCTTCAGAAAAAAATTGAAAAATGTCCGCCTGCAGTTGGCAGAAAAGAGTTTGCTGGCTGTTTGCCTGCTTGTTCTATCACAAATGGTTTCGGTGGAGCCGGCGCATATTCAGATGGGAAGTTTAATATCACCAGTGAATTTGGAGGCTGGATGACGGATTATCTGTCTGAATCACAGGTGGTAGATTTAATTAAATACGTGGATGAAATTAATTTAAAACACGGAGCAACCGATACGATTACGGATCCGTTAACTGATAAAGTTCGTGAAATTGAAAAACGCGGATACGCAGCAGGATTAAAGCTATTGCGTGCCCAAGTGCGTCATTTAGGAACAGAGCAAAATTTAGAAATTTTAAAAAGCATTTATGAATACTTAAAAGAAAAAATTGATATGCAGTATAAAACGGAAGTAGCTGATTTAATAACAGACAAAGAAGATGGTCAGCATATCGTGCGCGGTATTGAATTGAAGAATGGTGATAGAATTACGGCTGATAAAGTCGTGGTTTCACCAGGTCGAGACGGCTCGAAGTGGATGAGCGACTTACTAAAAAAACGCCGTTTGAAAATGATTAACAATCAAGTAGACATCGGTGTTCGAGTAGAAACATCTAACGTTGTTATGGAAGAAATCAACAAGCACTTGTACGAAGGGAAATTTATTTACAATACGTCTGTAGGTACAAGAGTCAGAACGTTCTGCAGCAATCCTTCAGGGCATGTGGTAGTAGAGAATCATTCAGGGATTATGTTAGCAAATGGACACGCATACAAAGATCCGAAGCTTGGAAGTCAAAATACGAACTTTGCGCTGCTTGTTTCTCATAAATTTTCGGATCCATTTGATCAGCCGAACGAATATGCGCACGAAGTATCAAGATTAGCTAATATGCTGTCAAACGGAGGCTTAGTTGTTCAAAAGTATGGAGATATTTTAAAGGGGCGCCGTTCAACAGCGAATCGAATTAAAGAAGGCTTTTTAGAACCAACGTTAAAAGAAGCTGTCCCTGGTGATTTGGGTTTAGTGCTTCCATACAATACAATGAAAAGCTTAATTGAAATGACAGAAGCACTGGATCATGTAACGCCTGGGTTAGCATCCGAACATACGCTGTTTTACGGTGTGGAAGCGAAATTTTACTCCGCCCGCCCGAAGTTAAACGATAAGTTTGAAACTGAAATTTCCGGTTTATACGTGGGAGGAGACGGAGCTGGTATTACGCGAGGACTCGCGCAGGCAAGTGCGTGTGGTGTGTGGGTAGCTCGTGACATTGTTGAAAAATTAAAGAATCGTAAAGCAAGTTCTGAACCTGTTACTGTATAAAAAAGGGGCCGTCACGGCCTCTTTTTTTATGGGTTAAATAACGAGAGGGAATAAGTAAAAAGTAAAGAACTTGTACCGTTCCAACTCCGATAGTTTTATATGATAATTACCCGCTCCTTTTTTAAAAGATAGTAGGAAATCTATACTTCTATCTTGAGCAGAATTAAGTAGAATAAGGGGAATTGATAATGTCGATTTCTTCGCATCAATAAAGTCAGTGAAATTTTAGGGAGTGTATATCAAGCAGTACAGGGATAAAATCAACAGTTGGAAAGAGTTATTTTTTTGATAAGTAAAATATTTATGGAAGCAGTAAAGTACATAGATATCGGAATAATTATACATATTTATGAATGATATTAATGAGAAGAAAGTTCACTTTATAAACTATTTTTTGAATTGATTTTTTATTCATTAGATTGTAAGTCTTGTTAAATAGGTGTTTTTGGTTTATTGAAATATGATGTAAATATTTTAAAATACAACAATTCTCAACTTTTTACGATAAAATCATGCATTATTTTTGAATAAAAACTTGATAGAAACATATAAAATGAATTTTAATTAAAGTAACAATTATTATCATGCAAAAATATTAAAGAAAATTATTTGCTTAATCTCTTTTGTTTTATAAGAGAACGGAGGACCCATATTTGTGCGTAATGTACTTGGGGTGAATCTTGAATGAATCAAGTAGGATAACTCACATACCCGAATCCGACAGCTAACTCCGTAAGCATTCAGTGAGGGAATAACAGGTCTATGAAACCATGATATTCTCATGGTTTTTTGTATAGCTAAAAATATTCCTAAACTATTAATCTGAAAATTTTTAATATATTGTATATTTTGAGTGTTATCGCCCTCAATGCATGGTAAAATAAGTATGGTAGTTAGAATCATTCTAATATAATTTATTTACGGGAGGTAAATCTATGAAGCTATCGACAAAGATTATTATCGCGCTAATTGCTGGTGCTATTGTAGGAGTGTTAATCAATGCTTTTGCTCCAAGTGCTTTTGCTCCGCTGGACAAGTACTTGTTTACACCGCTTGGCCAAATTTTCTTAAGCTTAATTAAAATGCTTGTTGTACCAATTGTGTTTTTCTCTATCACGTTAGGTGTAGCAGGTTTAGGAGATCCTAAAAAATTAGGAAGAATCGGGGCAAAAACAGTTTCCTACTTCCTAGTGACAACAACCGTTGCAATTATTATCGGTTTAATTTTAGCGTATGCAATTAAACCGGGTACATTTGGATCTTTTGATACACAAAACGCTTCTTTTGAAGCTGAAAAAGCACCACCGGTTGGAGAGACATTCTTAAATATGATTCCAGTCAATCCAATTCAAGCGATGGCTGAAGGGAATATGCTTCAACTTATTGTTTTCTCTATCTTTATCGGTTTTGGTATCACGATGCTTGGAAGTAAAACAAAAGGACTTTACAATTTACTTGAGCAAGGAAATGAATTGATGATGTACCTTGTGAATCTAGTGATGAAGTTTGCTCCGTACGGAACATTTGGGCTTCTTGCAACCGCGGTTGGAAGTCAAGGCTGGCAGGCAATTAAAGCGATGGGGCTATACATGATTGTAGTCGTGCTCGCGCTGTTCATCCATTCAATCGTAACATATGGGGGATCAGTCGCTCTTATGGCCAAACGTAACCCTATTGAATTTTTTAAGGGTTTTGCTCCTGCGATGACAGTTGGATTCAGTACATCAAGCAGTAATGCAACGCTTCCGATTTCAATGAATGTGGCGCAAAAAAATCTTCGTGTCCCCGAGTCTATCAGCAGTTTTGTTCAGCCATTAGGTGCAACTATTAACATGGATGGAACGGCAATTATGCAAGGTGTAGCGACTATTTTTATTGCGCAAGTATACGGGGTTGACCTGTCGCTGGGTGCTCTTGTGACGGTTGTATTGACAGCGGTGCTTGCTAGTATTGGTACAGCAGGTGTGCCTGGAGTTGGTCTCATTATGCTAGCAATGGTATTGAGTTCGGTTGGTCTGCCTGTAGCAGGTATCGGATTGATTATTGGAATTGATCGCTTGCTTGACATGCTTCGTACATCTGTAAATATTACGGGAGACGCTGCGTGTGCCGTTATTGTGGCTGAGTCAGAAGCAAAGCGTATCGATAAATCTGTAACGCAATCAGCTTAATATGTGTAAAAGCTCTAGCTATATGCTAGGGCTTTTTTTATTGGCAAGAAACTCTTCTTTTCAGCATACAGTTTAATAAGAGTGTGTGTTTGAAAGGAGAGTGCGGAAATGAATAAAACCCATGTGATAAAGCCGCTGCTCGACGACGACTACCCAGTTATTTCATATGGAAAAGGAATTTATTTGTACGACCAAGATGGAAAAAAGTACATAGATGCTTCGTCAGGGGCAGTTACAGCAAGTATCGGACACGGCGTAAAAGAAATTATTGATGCGATGACGGATCAGGCACAGAAAGTTGCGTTTGTATATCGGTCGCAGTTTACAAGCGATCCGACGGAAGCCTTAGCTAAGAAACTATGTGAATTAAGCAGCAATCATTTCCAGTGGAGCTTTTTTGTTAACAGCGGGACAGAAGCGACTGAAACGGCTATGAAAACAGCCATTCAGCATTTTCAAGAGCAAGGAAAGCCAACCAAAACAAAGGTTTTGTCACGCTGGATGAGCTATCACGGTATTACAATAGGAGCGCTGTCTATGTCAGGGCACGTTGGAAGACGAAAACGTTTCTCGTCTTTGCTTGAAGATTATCCTTCGGTTTCACCTCCTTATTGCTATCGATGTCCGTTTCATCAAACCTATCCATCCTGTAATCTTGCTTGTGCACACGAATTGGAAACAGTTATCAAACGAACCGGCCCTGAACATATTGCTGCTTTTATTACAGAGCCCATTGTAGGAGCTGCTGGAGCAGCTCTCACACCTCCAACCGGTTATTATGAAGTGATAAGAGAAATTTGTGATAAATATGATGTGTTATGGATAGCCGATGAAGTCATGACTGGAGTTGGGCGTACAGGCGTGATGTTTGCATATGAGCACTGGGGAGCTAAACCAGACATCATGACGCTTGGAAAAGGAGTGGGAGCAGGATATACACCGATAGCCGTTACGTTAGCTAGCAGCAAAACGATTGAACCTATCATGAACGGATCCAAATTAATTATGAGCGGCCATACGCTAAGCGCTAATCCGCTGTCAGCCGCTGTAGGGCTAGCTGTCTTAGCCTATATTGAAAAGAACGATCTTGTTCAAGAAGTAGTGCTGAAAGGAGACTATTTAGTAAAAAAATTGAAGGAGCTTCAACTTCTTTACCCTATCATTGGTGATATTCGTGGCAAAGGCTTACTAGTTGGTCTTGAGCTTGTACAAAATCCAAAAACGAAGGAGCCTTTTTCATCCTCCGAAAATATGACGGCGCGCGTAATAAGTAAAGCCCATAAAAATGGTCTTCTCCTTTATCCTTCACAAGCAGGAACAGATGGAGTAGAAGGAGACGGTATTATTATTGCGCCGCCATTTACGATTACTCATCGCCAACTTGATGAAGCGGTCGTGTTGCTTTCGAAAACATTGTATGAAGTACAAAATGAAGAATAGGGAGATGAGGTGAAATAAGTGACAAAGGTCGAAAACTCATTTCAAAAGATTACAACTGTGGAACAAGCAATTGAATACGTGGATCATGCTGCTACGCTGATGATAGGAGGGTTTGGAGGCGTAGGCAGTCCGCCTTCTCTCATTGACGGCCTTATTGAAAGCGAAAAATCAAATTTCACACTGATATGCAATGATTCAGGCTTTCCTCATATTGGTGCGGGAAAATTAGTAAGTCAAGGAAGAATTCAAAAACTGATCGCTTCTCACATTGGATCGAATCCCGTGGCTGGAACGCTGATGACAGAAGAAAAGCTGAAAGTTGAGTTTTCTCCTCAAGGAACGCTTGCTGAACGGATTCGAGCGGGGGGAGTTGGACTTGGAGGAGTACTGATTGATGTAGGAATAGAAAATGACATTATTCAATTTGGAAAAGAAAAAGTGGAAGTAGACGGCAAGACATTTTTAGTTGAAAAACCGCTCACAGCCGACGTGGCTTTTGTATATGCAAAAAAAGCAGATCCATTCGGCAACTTGCTCTATGATAAAAGCGCTCGAAACACTAATCCATTAATGGCTATGGCAGGTCGTATAACTATTGCTGAAGTGGAGGAAATCGTTCCTCTTGGCGACATTGACCCAGAGAATGTGATGACGTCAGGCGTATTTGTGGATTATATTGTGCCTTCAAAAGGAGTGAATTGGAAATGGGTTTGGGAATAGATATTCGTCATCGTATTGCAAGACGTGCTGCGGCTGAAATCAAAAACGGCATGATTGTTAACTTAGGGATTGGCATTCCTTCTCTTATTCCTAATTATGTACCAAGCGCTGTTCATGTGATGTTTCATGCTGAAAACGGAATTTTAGGGTTAGGATCTTCGCCTCCTTTAGGTGAAGAAGATGAGAATGTCTGCAATGCAGCAGGCTATCCAACAACTACTGTTCAAGGGGCTTCATACTGTGATAGTGCTACAGCCTTCGCGATGATTCGAAAAGGATACGTCGATATGACCATTCTTGGTGCGTTAGAAGTGAGTGAAAAAGGGGATTTAGCTAATTGGATTGTGCCAGGTAAGCGAGTTCCTGGGATGGGAGGAGCGATGGAATTAGCTCAAAAAGCGAAAAAAGTCATTGTGCTAATGAATCATACGAGCAAGACAGGAGAACCAAAACTGGTCAAGACATGCTCTTTACCTCTTACTGCTTCGGGCTGCGTGGGATTAGTTATTACGGATCGGGCGGTTTTTAAAGTAGAAAAAGATGCGCTTCTTCTAACCGAGTTAATGTCTCCTTATACCGTAGAGGATATTTTGAGTTCAACAGAAGCGACAGTTCGCCTGAGTGATCAATTGATTACGATACGATAAGGAGGACCATTACATGAACATACAGCAATCTATTCATAACTGGATGACAGAACATCGTCAAAGTGCAGTGCGTTTACTCAAGCGTTTCGTAGAAGAAGCAAGCGTACAGGGTTCTGAAAAGCATGCGCAGGCAATTGTCATTGAACGCCTTCGACAGCTGCAGTTAGATATTGATATATGGGAACCAGACGAAAAAACACTTCGTATCCATGAAGCTTTTGCTTCCAACCGTTCTAGTTTCCGAGATAGCCCGAATGTGGTAGGCGTGTTAAAAGGAAAAGGTGGGGGAAAATCCATCATTTTAAACGGACATATTGATGTTGTGCCTCCCGGCGATCTTTCACAGTGGAAGGAAGACCCTTATACGGCCGTTGTAAAAGATGGAAACTTATTTGGGCGCGGTGCAACGGATATGAAAGGAGGGAATGTGTCGTTACTTTTAGCGATTCAAGCATTAAAAGAGCTAGGTATTTCATTAAAAGGAGATGTTATTTTTCAAAGCGTAGTAGAAGAGGAAAGCGGAGGGGCAGGAACACTTTCCTGCGTGCTTAGAGGGTATAAAGCAGATGGTGCCATTATTCCAGAACCAACCAACATGAAGATCTTTCCTAAACAGCAAGGCTCGATGTGGTTTCGCGTGACCGTACATGGAGTAGCAGCACATGGAGGGACTCGGTATGAAGGCGTGAGTGCCATTGAAAAAGCAGCTGTTGTGCTTAAACATATTGAGGGTCTTGAAAAAGAGAGAAACAGCCGAATTACAGACCCACTCTATAATAAAATTCCCATTCCCGTGCCCATTAATATCGGAAATATACAAGGAGGGACGTGGCCTTCTTCAGTTGCTGATCAAGTAGTATTAGAAGGCAGGATAGGAGTTGCTCCGCATGAAAAAATGAAAAATGTCAGAGCGGAAATGAAATCGTGGCTTGAACTTTTGCCTCAGTGTGATGAGTGGTTTGCTGAGCATCCTGTCGACTTGGAATGGTTTGGGGCCCACTGGCTTCCTGGTGAAATTGAATTAGAGCATCCGCTTATGACCTCTCTTTCGTCCTCTTTTTATCAAGTGAAACAGAAACAGCCGATCATTGAAGCATCTCCTTGGGGAACGGACGGAGGGATATTGTCACAAGTTGGAGATATTCCAACAGTTGTGTTTGGACCAGGAGTAACAGAAGTAGCCCACTTTCCGAATGAGTATATTTGTATTCAAACAATGCTTGATGCAGCAGAAATTATTGCGCTCACCGTAGCAGACTGGTGCAGTATTGCGGACTAAGCTAAAAAGGGAGAGGATACAAACAAATGGCGAAACAAGAAACTATTTGTCAACCAACCTTTGCTATGACTCTTTTTTTAGATGAATGTAACAAGCGTCTGAGAATGGATGATTACCGGGGAAATGTGAACGATATTTGCAGCTATATATATAAAGAAATTGATAAGGCAACGTACGAAAAGTGGATTATAAAAGCACGTGCCGAACATCTGTTGGACTGGATGAGCTTGGGATTTTCTTTAGAAGCAACTGTTCCCTACTATTTTAACGGAAGCGACGCGTATCTTTTATGCTACTATACGTCTCAATCCCGCCGAGACAGCGGGGAGACGTTAAAAGAAACAGAGCTGCTTCAAGATGTTTTGAATTTGCCGACATCTGATTATTCTCCTTTATCGAATCAACTGATCATGCGCCGAGCCATTTCATCTGACGCTAAACAACTTTCTCAGCTCTACCGTCAAATCTTCACAGTGTATCCGACTCCCCTCTATGAAGAAGAGTATCTCTCTAGTTTGCTTCAAGAAGATAGTTTGTTTTATATCATCGTTGACAAGAACGATATCGTTAGCGCTGCTTCTGCTGAAATTGACTATGTCTATCACAATGCTGAACTAACGGATTGTGCGACTCTCCCTGCTTACCGAAAGTATGGATTCATGAAGCATTTATTAAGCGCACTAGAGGCGGAGCTAAAACAGAGGCATATTTTTTGTGCATACACAATAGCGAGAGCGCTTTCATTTGGGGTGAATGCCGCTTTTCATCAGCTTGGGTATACCTATATGGGACGGTTAACGAATAATTGTTACATTTATAAATCGTTAGAAGATATGAATGTATGGGTGAAGGATCTATCAAAAAGTAAAGGATGAGAAATAATTAACCAATTTATGGGCTGTAACATATAACAATAGTAAATCTTCATAAAGGAGCGATTGTATGTTATATGATTTATATAAGCCGTCCCGACATTGGAAAGATATCGAATTATGGAAAGATGTGCCCGAGGAAAAGTGGAACGATTGGATTTGGCAATTAACAAACACAATTCGAACGCTAGATGATTTAAAAAAAGTCATTAATTTAACTCCTGAAGAAGAAGAAGGAGTGCGCATTTCAACCAAAACCATTCCGCTTAATATTACGCCTTACTATGCATCTTTAATGAATCCAGATGATCCTCGCTGCCCCGTCCGTATGCAGTCTGTTCCGGTTGGCCAAGAACTTCATAAAACAAAATACGATCTAGAAGATCCGCTAGATGAAGACGAAGATTCTCCGGTGCCAGGATTGACTCATCGCTATCCGGATCGCGTTTTGTTCTTAGTTACCAATCAATGCTCCATGTACTGCAGATACTGCACTCGAAGAAGGTTTTCAGGACAAATTGGAATGGGCGTTCCAAAAAAGCAGTTAGATGCTGCGATTGCTTATATCGCCAAAACACCTGAAGTACGAGATGTACTCATTTCAGGCGGTGATGGCTTGCTGATTAATGACAACATTTTAGAATATATTTTGAAAAATTTAAGAGCTATTCCCCACGTGGAAATTATTCGAATTGGCACCAGAGCACCCGTTGTGTTTCCGCAGCGAATAACGGAAAATTTATGTGCCATTTTAAGAAAATATCATCCAGTGTGGTTAAATACTCACTTTAATACATCTATTGAAATTACGGAAGAGACAAAAAAAGCATGTGAAATGCTTGTCGATGCAGGCGTTCCAGTTGGCAATCAAGCGGTTATTTTAGCTGGGATTAATGACAGCGTAGCTATCATGAAAAAGCTTATGCACGATTTAGTAAAAATACGCGTTCGTCCTTACTATATTTATCAATGTGATTTATCAGAAGGAATTGGGCATTTCCGAGCACCTGTTTCCAAAGGGCTTGAAATTATGGAAGGGCTGCGAGGTCATACGTCTGGCTACGCTGTTCCAACGTTTGTTATTGATGCGCCAGGAGGTGGAGGAAAGATTGCCGTTCAACCAAACTATATTATTAGTCAAAGCGCAAGTAAAGTTGTTCTGCGAAACTTTGAAGGCGTGATTACGACGTATCCGGAGCCAGAAAGCTATGTGCCTGGGCGTGCAGATGATTATTTTCGAGTTGTTTATCCAGAATCGGATGCTAAAGATTCTTCCATCGGCATCTCGGGTCTTATGAATGATGCTCAATTCAACCTTGTACCGGAAGGGTTAGGGAGAGTAAAAAGACGTAAAACATATGAAAGTGACAGTGCTCACGAAAGCCTAAAAGACAAACGTGAAAAAAGAGATGAATTAAAAGATAAAAAGTTTAAAGCTCAATTGAAAAAAGACGGTAAAAGCGACGATGCTCCATCATCTTAAGGAGGTCCTGTAATATGACTGTTCAATGCGCATGGTGCGAAGAAGAAAAAGCGGTAGAAACAACCAATACCGCATACTGGGAATTGCCAGATGGAACGAGAAGTATCGAAATTACTCATATGCCATGTATCAGCTGTTCAGGTTGCGGGATGTCATATCAAGAAGAAGAGATCATAGAAGAAGTGGAAACACAGCTGCTTCTTGTCGATACAAAAAAACTTGATGAATCCATTCGGTATGATGAGCTATTAAAAGTGCCAAGATTATTAAAGCGCAACTACTTTAAATTCTAAAAATCCGCCCCTTATTTTGTAAGGGGCGGATTTTCTTATTGATAAGCCTTTGTTCCAGCAGTACGTAGGCTGTATGCGTGCTTTAAAGCTACTGTAACAGGACGAACAGTTGGAAGTTCGACTTCGTCTATTTTCGAAACGGGCAAAAGACCAACAGACGTGCTCGTAATAAAAACTTCATCAGCGTCTTTTAAAAAGGAAGGAGTCATATTTTGTTCTCGGATTTGAATGGCTTGTTCCTGCGCACATTCCAGTACGTTAGCGCGCGTAATACCGGATAGAATTTTTCTTGTGGCAGGAGTCGTGAACAAGACGTTGTCTTTTATCGCAAATACATTGCTGCTCGACCCTTCGGTTATGTATCCGTCTTTTACTAAAATAGCTTCTTTGCACCCTTTAGAAGCCGCAGCTTGTTTGGCCAGAAGGTTAGGAAGTAGGTTCAATGATTTGATATAGCAATTAGCCCATCGTTCGTCTTCCAATAGAAGAGTGGAGATGCCTTTTTCATAGGCTTCTTCAGGTGTTTGGCGAGGATGGCGTATTGTGAGTGCTAATTGTGCAGGTACATCAGGAAATAAATGATTTCGAGGAGCAATCCCGCGCGTAACTTGAATATAAATATCAGCGTCTTTTAACGTTGATTTTTCCATTCCTTGACGAATGATGTCCTTTAGTTCCTGTCTTGAAACCGGCAGTTCAATAAAGATTGCCTTTGCACTTCTTTCTAAGCGGTCTAAGTGACGTTCAATCGAAAACGGAACTCCTTTGTATACACGAATAAATTCATAAACACCGTCTCCAAACTGGTGACCGCGTTCATCAATTGGAATAACAGCCTCGTTAATATCTCTAAACTCTCCAGCATAATATGCTAATTCCATCTTGAAAAACTCCCTTCCTTTAGATATTAAAACGTTAACATAAAATTCAGCAAAATGAAATTATTTACTTGGTTTCTCTAAAGAAAATGAAAAAAGTCATACTCCTTTAGGAGTATGACTTTTATGAAAACGTACGTTTGAATGCTAATGAAAATTTCTGAATGGCTTTTTTAGGTGTAACAAACTGAACGATGAGCTTGGTACCGGTGATGAACCAATCGACAATACGGCTGCCAAGAAGCATCGTTACTAAAATGGACAGTGCGATTAAGACGATAATACCCCATGATGTTGGCTCTAAACTTTTTGAGAAGTCAGTTGTAAAGAACCATTTTAAAATGAAGCCGTGCAATAAATACACGTATAGTGATCGCTGTCCAATGCTTGTTAAAGCAAAACCGCGCGTTGGAATTAAAGCCATAAAGGCAAAAGATACAAGAAAAGCAATTCCATAGTGAGAAACGCGCATTAAAAATTCGGCCACATTGTCGTACGTGTTCGTTCCATACAGCATATCTGTGTAAGCCGTGTCGTCTAAGAAAGAATAGCTTCCAATTAATGTAACTAGTAATACGATGGATGCAATGATTCGATTTCGCGCTGTCAAAAGATTTGTAAAAGGCTCTTGTCGCTGTGACAAATAGTAGCCTAAAAGGAAAAACGGGAAGAAGACAAACATTCTGCTAATGCTTAGAATTTTATCAAATCCGTCAATATCAATGAAGCCCATTGCAAGTCCAAGCGAAATAGAGACAGTTAAGCTAATCCACATTGGGAATTTTGCAAAGAAAGGAAGCATTAATTTCCAAAAAATTAAGCTCAGTAGAAACCACATTGCCCATCTAGGAACCAAATATTGAAGCGTGTACGTTTCATCTGTATAAAGCACACTATAATAAAGAGTATAGATCGTTTGGAAAGCTAAGTAAGGAAGAGCCACCTTTGTAAATATTTTTTTGTAATATCCTTTTTTATGGAAATTTTTCGAGAAATAACCTGCTAGTAAAATAAAGACAGGCATATGGAAAATAAAGATAAAGTGATAAATGGACAGCATTCCGCTGCTATCTGTTCGGTACGGAGAAATCATGTGCCCAAATACAACTAAAAAAATTAATACGAATTTAGCATTATCAAAGTAAGCATTTCGAGTATTCATAGTATTATTTTTCCTCAACATATGCTGATGTAAACCTCCCACCAACAAGATTTATTTAAATGGCGATTATTGTTAGAATAACCTTTCACTACGGAATTAAAACATGAATTCTTCTTTTTTGCAATTACATAAAGGCTTGAGAAACCTGTCGAATCAACGCTTTTGTTATAAAAACGATGTGTTTTTGTTACAAATGTCTTTTTGAAAAAAGAAAAATATTGATATAACAATATTTATTCGTTACGCTAATAGTGAAATTTGTTTTGCAACTGTAACATGAATTTAATATTTTTGGTCCAGTAAAACACTTATATTGCAGTGTTCGACATCTACATATCACAGAAGAAAGTTGTAGATTTCTTGAAAAAATGATAGAAAAGATACACATACCGCTGGAGGGGGGAGTACGATGAAATCCTTTTATCACTATATAATGAAATTCCGATCAAATAAAAAACATGATCGAATGGGAGAGTTTGCGCGAAGTGCTTATGATGATCACAGCTTCCCGAAATCTTCAACAGACTATGACGAACTGAGTTCTTATTTAGAGCTCAACGGACATTATTTATCAAGTATGACCGTATTTGATGAAGCATGGGAGCTTTATCAAAATAATGCGTGAGAAAATAAAAAGAGGCTAGAACAACAGTATTTTAGTTGAAGGAAGATCCGAACGATTCATCGTTCGGATCTTTTTATTTTCCTTAGCCTGTACAATAAGCAGAAAAAAATGATAGAGGGCAATAGATAATAAAGGCTTGGTTCTAAAGATGTTATACTTCCCCTTTTTTAGTTACTGCATATAATATTGTAACTTTTCAGTAGGTGTATGTTTACTAAGGAGGTGCGACGATGGCAGGGAAGAAAAAACCTAAATACGGAATTGGTGAAACAGTCGTTGTAACAATATACGGGACCGTTGGCACTATTACCGATATAAAAGTGATGGATGGGATTTTTGTATACGAAATCAACCATAGTGAAGGTCTTTTTTTAGAAGATACAATTGAACTTCTAGAAGAATATGAAGGTCAAATATTAGTACAGGAAAGAGTAGAGCTTGAATATAAATTTTTCTTCGGCGATATCGTCCAGGTTTTTAATTATGGAAAAGAGTTATTTAAAATCATTGGTATTCGAACAGAAATATGGCGTTATAAAGAGGATTCATGGGAAGATATTGTCTATGAATTGTCACGTGTAACAGATGGAGAATGGCTTGAGGCTAGTGAAGAAGAACTCATTCTCGTAACTCCTCATGAGGAAACAGAAAATTACGCTCAAAGTGTTGATATGTTGTATTTAGGTAAAGAAATTAAAAAGACGGAGTTGCTACCAAAGATGAAAAAACAAAACGGTTCTGAAAAAGAAGAAGTGAGGTTAACTAAAGAAAAGCATGAGATTATAAACGGTCTTTTAGATGTGTACAATGATTATAAATTTTTGTATGAGCTTTTTGAAGATGAAGAATACGCTGAAGTCATGAACTTAGTGCTGAAACATTTAAAAAAGATAGCAAAATCCGAACAAGGAAAATAGCAGGTAGATGCCTAATAAATAAAAGATAGCCGAGATAGATCATCACATCTCTCTTAGCTATCTTTTATTGTGTATACGGCGATGGTAATGAAAAAAGAATGGGTATAATTACCTTTCTATTTAAACTGCTGAAATTTTAGACATACTATTGCCAAATTGTTCATAAATGTGTATAAGGTAAAACTTCAAGCAGAAGATGGAGTGAACCTATTTTTAAGAAAAATAAGGTACGCTAATCCGTTCAAACGGGATAAGGAGTGATATTGTGAAAGAAATCGAAGTGGTCATTGATACGGAAGAAATTGCGGAGTTCTTTTACAATGAACTAGTCAAGCGAGGCTATGTTCCCGCTGAAGAAGAGCTAGGCGAATTAGCGGATATAACTTTTGATTATCTCATTGATAAATGTATTATTGATGAGCAAGATGAAGAATAAAAAGATAGATACATCTGTAACGACGGGGAAACTCGTCGTTTTGTTTATGAGACAGCGGTTATGAAAAAGGATTAGCAGCTTTTATAGCGGATTGCACTTTTATATGATGCTGAAGGGGAATTTTTTTAACTGAAGAAGCGGGAATAGAGTCAAGAAGAGAAAATATGCTTTCGTCTTCAAACCAATCTTCTTTTCTTAAAAAAAGATGTACGCGGTCTCCCCAGCTCATAGTTAAAGTCGGGCTATAGAGTTTTTTGGAATGAGTTCTGTCATTTGTAAATATATCTGAATTATAATCGCTTCGAGACCCTGTATGAGGGTGTTTAAGGCTAAAGGTATAAATAGCATCATGCAAGTTTGAATAAAAAAGAAGAACGTATAGGGTTTTTCCCACTTCAATCCGTCTTATCACAGACTCAAAATGGTACACTTTCGTTCCACATAAATCAATTTTGTTACCTGAATAATAGGGAAAGACGATTTGAGTCATACCGAGAAAATTTTGAGTGTGAAACTGCCAAGAGTGAAGAACATCACGCTGAAACTCTTTTTTAAAGAGAACATTTTTTTCGATATGATACTGTTCGTTCACAATCAGGGCTATTGATAAGAGCGTTTTGTTTCTATGCTGCCAAAAGTCATTCCAAACAGCTTTCATAAAAGAAGATATGTGAAAGGCGGGGAGTAAATGAAACAGATTGTTGTTTTGCTCTTTGCTTTTTTCATAGAGTAACAGCTGAGCGTAAGCATCATGAAATATCGCTGAGTTGGAATGTTCTAAAAACAAGAAGTATGCGTGCTGTTTCTCTGATGAAAGCAGGGATTTTATTAAGGTAGTGGAGAGATCTGTCATATAATAGCCGCCGTTCCGTGAAACTAAGTGTGCTAAAAGAGCCCAGTGAATTTCAGGGTGTTTTTGATAATAGTCCAAATAAGCTTGTGTACGTGTAACATTGTTTTGATTAGCTTTTTTTACTTTTCTTCGAATTTCTTTAATCCATTTTACATCTTCTCCAATAAAAGAGAGCGGGAGAATAGCAGGAGGTTTGTGCTGCATCATCTGCTGCAGACGAAGAACATCCTCCAATCTAATGAGGGGATTTGTGTCAGTAGAAGTCATGTTAAGCCTCCTTTGAAACGTTTAACTATTTTAAAAAAGGGTAAGGGACTTTTTGAAACCTTTATAACATTTCGTACGTATAAAGGGTAACAAATGTTAAGAAAAGAGGTTTTCTTTATGTTCAGAAAAATATTTGAATCATTAACTGGATCTAAACATCGCCGCTACAGCAGCAGTGATCGACACTACCGACGTCCACGCCACTACAGCAGCAGTGATCATCATCACAGACGTCCGCGTCACCATAGCAGCAGTAGCGATTATAAACGAAGCAAATATTATGACAGCCACAGTCATTCAAAATATGGTCATCACCATTACAAGCGTAAACGCAAAAGCGGAAGCTTCTTCTCAAGCTTTTTCTCAAGTTGATTTGGAATGAAAAATCGAATGTTCAAACACTTTCATCGCTGGCTAGTTGACCGTCCTTTTAAAAAAGGAACAGTCATTTGTGAGCGCTATGAAATCATAAATGTACTGGGAATGGGGAGCTATGGTATAACATATGTTGCTAGTGACATTGTGCAACAAAAAGAGGTAGTAATAAAGCAGCTCCGCAAAACGAAGCAGCGCACGCCTCAGGGGCTGAAGTCTTTTCATTATGAAGCAAAACTGCTGTCTCAACTAGATCATCCTCAAATTCCTTCGCTGTATGAAGCTGTTGAAATAGATGAAGGGTGTTTTCTAGTGATGGAGTTGATTCAAGGAAAAACGTTTGAAGATTTAATTTTTGAAGAGAAGCGCGTATATACAGAAGAAAAAGCGCTTGACATTTTACTTGATATTCTAAAAGTAGTTTCCGTTATTCATGAGCAAGGAATCGTTCACCGTGATCTTCGTATTCCAAACATTATCGATGTTAACGGGACCATTTATGTTATTGACTTTGGTCTTGCAAGATTTTTGGGAGCTCATGAAGAAACAAGCAGCCTTATAGAAGAACAGCAGTTTATGAGACAAACATCGGTTGCAAGCGATATCTATGCGCTTGGTCATTTTCTTTTATTTTTATTGTATTCTGGTTATGAGCCGACGGATAAACAAGAAAAAAGCTGGGAACAAGAGCTAAGCTTGTCGGCGCCCATTAAAACCATCATTCAAAAAATGCTGAGAGCAGATGAAGCGTATGAAAGTATTAAAAGTTTACAAAAAGACATTTATGACTATATAAATAGTAAGAACTCGGGGAGGGAAAAGCATGGCGCTATTTAATAAAGCGTTAGCCCGCATTGGAATTGGTGCAGCGCGAGTGGATGCTAAGCTTGTCAATGATGAATTTCGTGCTGGTGAAACGATTGAAGGGATTGTTGAAGTGTACGGCGGAAATGTTGAGCAGAAAATTGACAGCATCTATCTGCGTCTATTCACAACCTATGTAAAAGAAAGAGACGATAAAAAATACAAGCAGGACATTGAACTTAATACGTTTAAGATTAACGACCCGTTTACGATTCAACCATCTGAAACCAAGTCTATTCCTTTTACCTTTCAGCTGCCTGATGATACGCCTGTTACATTAGGGAGAACCCGAGTGTGGGTGGCGACGAGCCTCGATATTAAAGATGCGGTTGATCCGTCGGATATTGATCATGTAAAAGTGCTCCCTAACCTTATGGTAACAAGCACAATTGAAGCGATGGAACAGCTTGGCTTTCGCTTGCGCCAAGTCGAGTGCGAAGAAGCTCCTCGCAGGATGAGAAAAAGACTTCCTTTTGTTCAAGAATTTGAATTTGTTCCAAGCAGTGGAGTGTACGCTGGGAAAGTAGATGAAATTGAAATCATCGTGCAGCCGAGCGGCTTACATGACTACGATTTATTTATAGAAGTAGATCGACGGGCCAGAGGGTTTGGGGGTTTTTTATCTGAAATGCTGGATGCAGACGAGTCGCTCGTTCATGTTCATGTTTCTGAAAAAGAAATTCCTCAGTTAAAAAATAGATTAACCAATATTATTTCACGCTATAGCTAACGTGCATAGCTCTCCTTTATTTTTCGTATATTAAAGACAGTAAAAAGAAAGGAGAGAGGTATATGCCGCAATCAAAACAAACGAAAAAAATAAATGCAAAAGAGGAATTTTCGGCTGAATTTGTCGTTCATCAAGCTCCCAAGCCGGAAGACTATATTCAGCCAAAACGTGTGAATAAGTAAAGCATGTAGCACGCTACATGCTTTTTCTTTTAATAGGTTGGAGGAAATAAAAAATGGTAAATCGCACTACAAAATATTCTCTATTTATTGTATCGCTTTTAGCTTTCTTTTTACTCATTTTATTTACGTTTAATACACCTTGGGTGAAACAGCTTGACTTTAATGTACTTCATACCATTGAAGGATGGAGGACGGATACGTTAACACCCATCATCATATTTATAACAACTGTAGGATCTTGGTATGTCACTGCGCCAATATGGTTTGCCATTATAGTATTTCTTCTTTATAAACGAAAAGGATTGCTCGCTTTATATATCACGCTTGTTTTTTGGGGAGTTCGCGCTTTAAATTGGGGATTGAAGGAGATTTTTGCAAGACCAAGACCTGATTGGAGTCAAGTCGTTCCCGCCTCTCACTATAGTTTTCCGAGCGGACATGCCATGAACTCAATGGCGTTTTACAGCGGAGTGCTTTTGTTAATATGGATGTATACAAGAAGCAGGGCTATTAAAACGGCAGCTGCATGCGTAATTGCTATTATTATTTTATTAATTGGATTTAGCCGTTTGTATTTAGGCGTACACTTTTTAACGGATATACTAGCAGGATATTGTTTAGGACTTGCTTGGTCCTTAGGGGTCTACCTACTTTCTAAGCGCCTATATAACCAAAAATAGGAGCAATGGTTACATTTTTTTCGTTAATATTTCATTTTGTTTAAGTAGGCCTATTGATTCATCCATTCAAAAACAACTAATGATAAAATGGGAAACAAATATTTTATGTACATGTTTAATAAGAAAAAACTAGTAATTTCGACAAAAAACGTTTTGATTCGATAAAGGGTTTTCGGATTTTATCACTAATTATATAAGAATACATGACGTAAAAGAGTAAATACTTGCTTTTGGGTGGAGGGAAGAATGTTGAGTGTGTGGACCACAATAAAAAAACAATTCAATATTAGCACAGAATATGATGTAACCATTATGCAAACAGAAGAAAAAGGTGAAAAGCGCGGATATAAGCCTGTCCATCGTCTAACGATTACAGCATTCGATCATCAAGACGCAGCAACACAAGTATTTCAGATGTTTAATATTGCTGATAATTTACCAAAAGATTGTGATGCGAGATTTATTAGCACAGGCGATATTTTGTTAATTGATGAAGGTACTCGAGGGAAGTATTACTACAAGCTATGGACAGACGGCTGGCAAAAAGTGAATCGCCTGCACGTACGTTAAACATAAGGTAAAAGCGACCTATCTGGCCGCTTTTTATTTATATGTTGACTCTTAGTAATCACGAGTATGATGACCAGGGCCATTTTTTCGGTTTGTTGCTGAATATTCATCTCCATGGGCTTCATGTTCTGCTATAATTGCTTCTTTTGGAATGTGATTATTCTTTTTAGGCGAATTAATTCGGTTGCGATGTTTTTTTCCCATACATATCACCTCAGCTAAAGTTAGTAAATCCCTTGCGCTATTAGCGTACCCTTATATAAAAAGACATACTACGCCATTTTTTGGGCAGTATGTCTTTTTATTTTTGACGCATAATGTTAGAAGTAAATAGACATGCAAGGGATACAATATGGTATAGTGAAAGCGTAAGATTTTTTACATATAGGAGGTACGAAATGAGCGTACATATTGGGGCAAAACAAGGTGATATTGCAGAAACTATTTTACTTCCAGGTGATCCACTTCGTGCAAAATACATTGCAGAAACGTTTTTAGAAGACGTAACTTGCTATAACGAAGTGCGCGGTATGCTTGGATTTACAGGAACATATAAAGGAAAGCGCGTTTCTGTTCAAGGAACGGGAATGGGTGTACCATCGATTGCTATTTATGTAAATGAACTAATGAATGAATATGGTGTTCAAAACCTAATTCGCGTGGGTACATGCGGAGCAATCCAAAAAGATGTAAAAGTACGTGACGTTATTTTAGCCATGTCTTCGTCAAGTGATTCACAAATGAACCGCGTTAAATTTGGTCCTATTGACTACGCACCGACAGCTAACTTTGATTTATTAAAGCGCGCTTACGATGCAGGTGTTGAAAAAGGCCTTCAGTTAAAAGTAGGAAGTGTATTTACATCTGATCAATTTTACAATGAAGACGGCCAGCTAGAAAAATTAGCAGCTCACGGCGTATTGGCAGTTGAAATGGAAACGACGGCTCTGTATACGCTAGCCGCTAAATACGGCCGTAATGCTTTGTCGGTTTTAACAGTAAGTGATCACATCTTCACTGGTGAAGAAACAACGTCAGAAGAACGTCAAACGACGTTTAACGATATGATTGTTGTTGCGCTTGAAGCAGCAATTAATGAATGAACATAATTTCATTTCGTTTATTTGCTGAATGGCAGCGAAATGCTGCCGCGTAACAAATAAAAAGACGAGAAGCAATCAAGCTTCTCGTCTTTTTATTTGTGAAAATTAATTGTTTCCAAATAGGAAATTGTATGGTACGATTTGATACGTTAAAAACGGCCTTGATTTTCGTGAAAGTCGAAAATCGTATAAAAAATTCATAAGAGGTGATAAACCATCATGATGGCAAGTATTAAACAGCAGTGGTTTTCAAACGTTCGAGCAGACATTTTGTCAGGGATGACAGTTGCTCTTGCGCTTATTCCAGAAGCCCTTGCTTTTTCCATTATCGCCGGTGTCGATCCTATGGTTGGTCTGTATGCATCTTTTTGTATGGCAATTGTGATTGCTTTTACAGGTGGAAGACCAGCTATGATTTCAGCTGCAACAGGAGCAATGTCTTTATTGATGATTAACTTAGTCAAAGATCACGGCATTGAGTATTTATTTGCAGCTACTGTTTTAACCGGAATTATTCAAATTTTACTTGGTGTTTTGAAAGTAGGAAGGTTTTTATCGTTTCTTCCTCAAACAGTGATGATTGGCTTTGTAAATGCGCTCGGTATTTTGATTTTTACCGCACAGCTTCCGCATTTTGAAGGAGCAAATTGGATGATGTACGCAATGGTAGCCGGAACGCTGCTCATCGTCTACTTATTTCCGCTCATGACCAAGGCAATACCATCTCCGCTTGTTGCCATTGTCTTGATGACGATTGTAGCGATTGTCTTTCATTTAGATTTAAAAACGGTAGGAGATATGGGGAATATTACGCGTTCGCTGCCGGTTCTTCACTTTCCAAAGGTTGATTTATCAGTGGAGACACTGGTCATCATTTTACCTTATTCGCTTCCTTTAGCGATTGTAGGCTTACTTGAATCTATGCTAACGGCAACGGTGCTGGACGAAATTACAGATACGCCTTCAAATAAAAATAAAGAAGCGCGCGGTCAAGGCATCGCTAATATTGTAACAGGTTTCTTTGGAGGGATGGCTGGCTGTGCCATGATTGGACAATCTATGATTAATGTAAAATCAGGGGGACGTGGAAGGTTATCTACCTTAGTCGCCGGAGTCTTTTTATTGTTCTTAATTATGGTGCTTGGCGATGTTGTTAAACAAATTCCAATGGCTGCTCTTGTAGGCGTTATGTTTATGGTAGCTGCCGGTACATTTGATTGGCAGTCCCTTAAAGACTTAACGAAATATCCGCTATCGGATGCCATTGTAATGGTTGTTACGGTGGTTATCGTATTGTTTACACATAACTTAGCATTAGGAGTAATGGTAGGTATTGTTTTAAGTACGATTGTATTTGGCTGGAAGATGGCTAAAATCAAAACAACTTCACAAAAAGAAGGCAATATGAAGCAATACAGGGTTTCAGGGCAATTATTTTTTGCTACCATCAGTTTCTTTATGGATGAATTTCAGTATGAAACAGACCCAGATACCATCATTATTGATTTTAGTTCTTCTCATATATGGGATCAATCGGCCGTGATCGGCATCTCAAAAATTATCGATAAGTATGAGCGATTGAATAAAAAGGTTATTGTAAAAGGATTAAATGAAGACAGTAAAAAAATCGTTAGGCAGATTGGCTTAACGTCGCTGTCGAACAAATAAAAGGTGTGCAGTAGCACACCTTTTTTACTTGTTTCGTTTTAGTAGCTGTATGAGCCAGGTGGAAAAAGAAGTTGTAGATGAAGGTGCGGATGTCTGTTTTAACAAAATAGCATAGGCTTTGCGACGATATTGGTAATCAAGCATGCATATCTACTCCTTTTAAAACAGATTTTGAAAGCGTTTTCTTTATTGTAGCATGCTTAATAGGGAGATAAAAGAAAAAAGAGAGACCATTGTCTCTCTTTAATCATTTCCAAACATATAGCGTTTGTGATGCCATGAGATTCCAAACATCAGACCCATTGCAAACATGTTCCCCATCAGTGAACTACCTCCATATGAAATAAAAGGAAGTGGAATTCCGGTAATAGGTAAGACTTGAATGGTCATACCGATATTTTGAAATACGTGGAACGTAAGCATTGAAATAACGCCTACACATAAGTAAGAATTGAATTCATTTTTTGTTTCAAGCCCTAGCTTGATCAAGTAATAAACGAGTACGAAGAAAAGACTAATAACAATGCTGGCGCCTATAAAGCCAAACTCTTCTCCAATAACCGCAAAAATAAAGTCGGTCTGTCCTTCTGGCAAATAGACAACTCCATTTCCGATCCCTTTACCGTTTACCATTCCTGACCCAATCGCATCTAACGATTTCTTTAAATGATAGCCCTCTCCCGAACTATACGACTCAGGATCAAGCCAAGAATAAATACGTCCAAATTGGTATTGCTTAACCCCTAAATACTTTTCTAATAAGTTAGGTGCATAAACAACAAGTCCCAAAATAACAGAACCAACCGCTGTAATACCTAAAAATGCAGGCGCGATGATTTTCCAGCTTACGCCTGAAACAAATACAAGTCCAACTGTGATTGCTAAGAACACAAGAGCGGTACCTAAGTCAGGCTGCTGCATGATTAACAATAAAGGTAAAGCAAGTACAGCGCCTAGTTTACCAAGCAGTAAAAAGTCTTCTCTTACTGTTCGGATACGATATTTTTCATTGTGTTTAACAATGACCGTACTCAGTGTGATAATCAAAAACACTTTCATAAACTCTGATGGCTGCAACGAGAAGCCGGGAAGTGTGAACCAACTTTTTGCCCCGTTAATTTCTCTGGCAATACTTGAAGGAGCCACTAGTAAAAGAAGCAATAAAAAGTTCCCAAATCCATAAAAAACCCACGTTAGCTTTTGAAGCTGATCGGAGTCAAAACGCATGACAAATCCTATAATCACCATTCCAATAATATAAAAAACAACTTGTTGCGCTACGAAGTTCTTATCATACTGCCCAATTTTTTCAGCACTATGGATTGCCACAACGCTTACGCAAAACAATAGGAAGATTAGGAAAGCCAAGTTCCAGTCAAATCTACTAACATTTCTTTGATTTTCACCCATATTATTCACCTGTCACTATTAAATCTCATTCTTTCTTTATGATAAAAGAAAAATGCTGGTTTTTAATGCAAAGTCGATTAATGAAGAGTCGCACTAACCCCGCTTTGCAGTTTTTGCTTTGAATATAGACTTGCTAAAAGTAAGAAAAGATATGTCGCAAGCTGCGTTACCATACAGCCTTTTATTATACATGAATTATTCTATAACATAAATAGGAGAAATGATAACAATTTCTTTTTTCTAAAAACTCTATTTGTAAGGATTTATTCAATTCATCTTCTTTATCTCCTTAAAGGTTAATATGAAAACATATTATAGGAATTCATCTTTTTTTGCACGTGAAAAGATAAAGAAACATGTATATATATAACGAAAGAAAGGGGCAAATAGTTTCATATGAACGACTGAAAAATTCTAAACTGCAAGGACTAAATCTAGCAAGCTATACATATGAATAATAGTAAAGGTAAGAGAAAGTGTTCTACACTATCTTTTTCTACATGCAGATATTCAACTTCTTAGCTCCCTACAAGTAAACAGTCATAGTCTACTTTCTTATTGATGAACGTATGGAAGGCATAGGGTAGATTACCGAATAAGAGACACAGGATATTAGGAAAATAATAGATAGAGATTAATAGAATCATAACGTAGAGAGGTGTGTTTATGATTATTGGGGCAAGTGTGACAGCATTTTTATTATTATGGTGGACAATTTTTTATAGCGGTCGCTACTATCATTATGTTTCAGAACCTGTTGGCCAAAGAATTTCCCTTCACGTAGGAATACATGTCACCTTAGTGGTTGGGGTGAATGCATGTCTCTGGCTTGAGCAGCCGCTGTTTTTTTCTAGCATTTTAGCAGGGTGTGCAGGACTAGGAGCCGGATGGTTTGTAGGGATTCCTTTTTCGGTAAAAAGTATTTTAAGCGGAATAATGGGGGGGATAGGAACGAGTGTTAGTTTTTATATCTCTATGAGCATGTGGATGGGTCAATTTAACTGGCTATCTTTTTTATTGATAGGAACGAGCATTATTTTTAGCGGAAGCTCGTTATTTCAAGTGTTAAAATCGATTCCGTCATTTGAAAAGGTACTGGTGAAAAGGTGGGTTCAACATCCTTTGTTGATAGCGCCTATTTTGATTACCGTATTTTGGCTGTATAATTTTATTGAAAAGTATTTTCCGCAAGCAGATCCAACACGCAAGTAGTTTCCGTGTTGGATTTATTACTTTCTCCCATAAGGCTCCTCTTTAAGATTACCAAGTTTGACATCGTTCAATTAGTCTATAGAAGGTAAAAGTAGACATTCACCTATCTTCATTATGATGCATATTGTAACGTAGCAAGCATTATAAAGGGGGAGTGCGTATGTATCCATATCAATACGATCCACGTTTTCAAAATTTGTTTCCACCTGGAGGAGGCCAAGGGTTTCCGTCGTTTCCACCTGGAGGAGGAGGTCAGGGCTTTCCGCCGCCGCCACCTGGAGGAGGAGGTCAAGGCTTTCCACCGCCACCACCTGGAGGAGGGGGCCAAGGGTTTCCGCCGCAGGGAGGAGCGCAGCCACCTTCAAGTCCGCCGCCAGGTTTTATACCTGCACCAAAGCTAGGTTCAGGAGGTCCATCGCTTTATGCTGTTGATCCAGGCGCTATTTCAGGATGCTTATACCGATACACCTATATATGGCCGAGAAATGGTCGACCTTACTGGTTTTACCCAACCTTTGTGGGCAGACGCTCAGTTGCAGGATATCGCTGGACAGGATCTTTCTGGGTGTATGCTGGGGTAGATGTAAATCAAATTCGAGAATTTCAATGTGTATAAAACTCCGCTTGCGGAGTTTTTTTGTGCGAAAGGGTTGACGCATAAAAAATGGCGTTATATAATAAATCTCGAATTAAAGATAATTTGTTTAGTAATATCTCGAATTGATGATAATAGACACTTTTTAGGAGATGACATTTATGGCAAATGTATTATATGTAAAAGTAAATCCGCAGGTTAATGAAGCATCATTTTCAACTCGTTTAGCACAGGTTTTCTTAGATGAGTATAAAACAGCAAACCCGACTGATACAGTGACAACGCTTGATCTGTATAAAGAAACAGTTCCATTCATCGATGGAGATGTTTTAGCAGCATGGGGAAAAGCTGGAGCTGGTGAAGAATTATCAGCTGTTGAGTTAGAAAAAGTAACGCGTATGGGTGAATTAGTAGAGCAGTTTTTACAAGCTGACAAAGTTATTTTCTCAGCTCCAATGTGGAACTTAAGCTTCCCTCCACTAATGAAAGCATATATTGATAACATTTTAATTGCAGGAAAAACGTTTAAATATACTGAAAATGGTCCAGTAGGATTAGCTTCAGATAAAAAGGTAGTATTACTAGAAGCTCGTGGAGGCGTGTATTCAGAAGGCCCTGCGGCAGAGCTAGAATTTACTCAAAGCTATTTACGTACAGTAATGGGATTCATTGGTGTTCAAGATTTCCAACTGGTTGTTGCAGAAGGCATGGCTTACACGCCAGCAGAAGCAGACAATATTCTAGCAAAAGCATCTGAAAAAGCAAAAGAAGTTGCGTCAACGTTCTAATCTCAAGAGGCTGGGACAAAAGGATTTTAGACGAAGTGAAAAACGAACCACCGATCAATATGTTTGATTAGTGGTTCGTTTTTTTTTGTTACGGTAAACGTAGGTTTCATGTTTGTAAGTCTTTCTAGCAGTTGATAGGAGGGCAACCCGAAGACTCCTGCGGGAAAAGCGGAATAGGTGAGACACCACAGGAGCGTATGCGACGAGGAGGCTCAGCATCCGCCCGCGGAAAGCGAAGTCTTGCACGGAAATCAACTGCGGTGTCAAAAGCGGTTCGGCTCATGTATACGAGTTATTCGTCTTTAGATTGGATTCATTTGTTTATGTCTTAACCTCTTTTTTAGGTTTAAAATTCAATATCCACCCTTCAAAAGATGTATAAAGGGTTACATGAAGTGCGGCATAGAGAACGCACTTCTTATGAAAACCCGCATACATTTTTATTTACAAGATAAAAAAAGCATGGTTAAATAATGACCATGTTAATGTACCATCAGGATAGGAGAAGTTTTTCTGAAGAATCATTGGGGTATGCTACAAGTACAATCTAAAAAAGGGTGATTGAGATGTTTAAAAAATTATTTGGTAATAAGACAAAATCAAAAGAAACAACCGTTCTAGCTCCGCTTTCAGGTAATATTCTGCCAATCAGCGAAGTGCCAGATCCAGTGTTCGCACAGAAGATGATGGGAGACGGTTTTGCAATCGAACCTTCAGAAGGACAAGTTGTTTCACCCGTTGCTGGGGAAGTCGTTCAGCTTTTTCATACAAAACATGCGGTAGGCTTAAAAACAGAAGCCGGTACAGAAGTATTAATACATATCGGCCTTGAAACAGTGGCAATGGAAGGCGAAGGATTCGAAGCTCACGTAACACAAGGTGACAAAGTAAGTGTAGGAACACCTCTTATTACATTTGATTTAGCGCTTATTCAAGAAAAAGCGAAAAGCATTATCACACCAATTGTTATTACAAATAGTGATGCAAGTGAAAGTTTCGAAATTTTGGCTCAAGGGACGGTTCAAAAAGGCGAAACTGCTTGTGCAAAAGTAACGATGAAGTAATAAGCAAGGCCTTTTCCTTTAAGAAAGGAGAGCGCATTTGAAGATTTTAAAAGTGTTAAATAACAACGCCGTTGTCTTTAAGGAAGGCGGAGTTGAAAAGATTGCGATGGGTCCCGGCATCGCTTTTCAAAAAGGTAAAAATGATCTTATTAATGCTGCAAAAGTGGAGAAAGTCTTTGTCATGAAAGAAGAACAGGAAAAGTTTCAAGAACTATTAAAAAATCTTCCTGAAGAGCATATTCAAGTGGCGGAAGAAATCATTTCGTATGCTGAGCAGCAGCTTTCTGCTACTCTAAGTCATCATGTGCATATTGCTTTGAGCGATCATTTATCCTTTGCTGTCGAAAGGATAGCCCGCGGAATTTCCATCCAAAATAAATTGCTTAATGAAATTAAATCACTCTATCAGCCTGAGTATGAAATAGGAGTGTGGGCTCTTCAGCATATCAAAAAGAGGTTAGACATCACGATGCCGATCGATGAAGCTGGGTATATTGCGCTTCATATTCATACGGCGAAACTGAATTCACCAGGAATGCAGCAGCTCATGATGAATACAACGATTATTAATGAAATGGTTACGATTATAAAAAAAGAGCTGAATATGGAGATTGATGAAAACAGCATGTCCTATCAGCGTCTGCTGACTCACTTGCGCTTTGCGTTAAATCGTTTAGCGCAAAATGAACCTTTTCATGAGATGGATGAAGAGATGCTCGACGTATTAAAAGTCAAATATAAAAAATCTTATCAGTGTGCTGAAACGATAAAGCAATTTGTCAAAGAGGAGTACGACATTAATTTTCCAGAAGCGGAGTTAGGCTACATCACGCTTCACATTTGCCGAATAGAGCAAAGAATATAGAAAAAAGCATTGACGAATATTGTTGTATTGAGTACAATGAAAGCGTATTAATTGAATAATCGGGATTGTGACTGGTAAAGCAGGCAAGACCTAGAATACGCATAAAGGACAAGTGTGTCTTTTATAAGCGTGTTTTAGGTCTTGCTTTTTTTATGACATACAACAAGGAGGAAGTAAGATGGACGTAAAAGAAATTGCTAAAAAGCTTGTTCCGCTTTTGGGAGGAAAAGAAAATATTGCTAGTGCCCAGCACTGTGCTACGCGTTTGCGCCTCGTTATTCGAGATGAAAGCAAAATCGATCAAAAAGGTTTGGATGAAATAGAGGATGTAAAAGGGGCTTTTTCAAATTCAGGACAGTTTCAAATCATTTTTGGAACCGGTCTCGTTAATAAAATTCACGCTGCTTTTGTTAAAGAATTAGGCGCTGAAGAGGCTGCTGCCCCAGTAGATCACCAAGAAGAAATGAAAAAGAAGATGAACCCATTTGCCCGTTTTGCTCGCATGCTTTCCAATATTTTTGTTCCGATTATTCCAGCCATTGTAGCAAGCGGTTTATTAATGGGATTGCTCGGTATGATGAAAGCGTTCCACTGGGTCTCAGAAGATAGTGCGTTATTTGTTTTATTGGACATGTTCTCAGGCGCAGCATTTATCATTTTACCGATTTTAATCGGGTTTTCAGCTGCAAAAGAATTTGGTTCAAACCCTTATCTTGGAGCGGTTATCGGAGGGATTTTGACGCATCCGATGTTATTAAATCCATGGACATTAGCAGATGCTAAGCCAGAATATATGGATTTGTTTGGCTTAAGTATTCCGCTGATTGGCTATCAAGGTACGGTCGTTCCAATTTTATTAGCTATTTACGTGATGAGTAAAATTGAAAAGGGCCTGCGGAAAATTGTGCCGAATTCGGTTGATTTACTTGTTACGCCTTTTTTAACTGTTATTATCACGGGCTTTGTGTCACTTGTGTTTATTGGTCCTTTCGGCCGCTATATTGGAGATTTAATTTCCATTAGCCTTCAGTCTCTATACGATGTAGCCGGAGTGTTTGCAGGAATTTTGTTTGGTGGCTTATATTCAACCATTGTATTAACAGGCCTGCAGCATAGTTTTCATGCTATTGAAGCAGGGCTGCTTGCTAACCCGAAGATTGGTGTTAACTTCTTACTTCCTATTTGGGCCTGCGCGAATGTAGCGCAAGGAGGAGCAGGGCTGGCTGTTTACTTTAAGACGAAAAATGCCAAAACGAAAAAAATTGCGATTCCAGCTGCTATTTCTTCCTTCTTAGGAATTACAGAACCGATTATTTTTGGGGTCAACTTACGACTTCGCAAGCCATTTATTGCTGCAGCTATAGGCGGAGCAGCGGGGGGAGGCTACGTGGTACTTATGCACGTAGTAGCTAACGCCTACGGACTCACAGGTATTCCAATGATGGCCATTGCTGCACCGCTTGGTATGAGCAATTTAATTCACTATATCATCGGTATGATTATTTCTGTAGGTGTAGCATTTGGCGTTACGTGGTTCATGAAACTAAAAGAAGACTGAGAACCAGCGGTAAGCATACGAGAATAGAGAAGGGTATTAGATTTGCTCATCATATTTTATGGTGAGCAAATTTTGTGTCTTAAATATGAAACTTTTTAAAAAGTAATACGTAGAACAGCCAAAGAGATAAGTTGATGTTGTGTAACAGGAACGTAAATGCTACACTACATATATTGGATTGTACTATTATAGTCAGAAAGAGAGCTGGCACATGGAATTTTATCACGATCTTTTTCTATATGCGCCGTATTTATCTGCTTTCGTTTTATACATCCTCTGTTATTATATGCTTCGTGAAGCTAGGTTTACGGCTTTTCATGCGGAACCTGTCACCGACCATGTGAATGCAGGGATTGATCCTTCAGTATTAACAATATGGAAAAGACGAAATGTATTTATACATGTGTATAGAAAAACACCAGTTAAAGAGAAGAATAATGATGAAGAAGATCCTTTCCTTCTGAAAAACACTTCATACATTTAGTCATTATTAGGAGGAAAGAATATGAAAAGAAATAAAAAATTATTATTGCTTGGTTTAATGGGAGCGCTTCTTTTAGCTCTAGCCGGCTGTAGCAGTACAAAAACACCGGTCACGGCTACAAGCGGCGGATTCTGGGATCATTATTTTGTTTACCCTTTATCTATGGCATTAACGAAAATTGCTGAGTGGGCAGGCGGAAGCTATGGTCTGTCTATTATTATTGCAACGGTTATCATTCGTTTAGTTCTATTGCCGCTTATTTTAAAACAGCAAAAGAGCACGATGGCTATGCAAGCACTTCGTCCAGAGATGGAAAAGATTCAAAAGAAATATGCTGGTAAAAAAGATCCGGAAACACAGCAAAAGCAGCAAAAAGAAATGATGCAGCTTTACCAAACGCATAAAATTAATCCGGTTGGCGGATGTTTGCCAATCTTTATTCAAATGCCTATTATTATCGCATTTTATAATGCCATTGCACGAACGCATGAAATTGCGCAGCATTCATTCTTATGGGTAAGTTTAGGAAAGCCAGATCCTTACTTCATTTTACCGGTAGTTGCAGCGATTACGACATTCTTACAAATTCGTGTAAGTATGACGGATGAAATTCAACCTCCAATGAAAATGATGATGAACATTATGCCAATCTTCATCTTAGTAGCGGGAATTTCACTTCCATCTGCTCTTGCACTATATTGGGTAATTGGTAACTTATTCGGAATTGGACAAGGTTACTACTTGAAAAAACGTATGAGTTTATTAAAAGAAAAAGATGCGGCTAATAATGCAGCACAAGCTAAAACAAAGCCATCACCAAAATCTAAGTCAAAATCATAATATACAAAAAGCGCAGCTATCCGCTGCGCTTTTTTATTTTTTCAAAAATGTGATGAGATGAGGAGATTTGTGTAACGCTATAAAAAAAGACAGGAGTGAACATGGTGAAAAAAATAGCGTTATGTCTGCTTTTTCTTATGTTGTTCCCTATGCAAATAAATGCTGCCAATACAGTGAAGGTCAGTTTTATACGGCAAGGAAACCTATGGGTATATGATAACGGTACTGAAAGGCAGTTATCCTATGCACGTCATGCCTCTATGCCTCAATGGTCATCACATGGAGATATAGTTGCGTATGCAGAAAATGATTCTTTAATGATTGCACCGTTAAAAGGAAAACCGCTGCTTGTTGAACATGATGTGACTCATTATCAATGGTCACCGGTTGCCGAGGAGCTTGCGTATATTTCGAATGGAATCTTAGTATATTACAACGTTAAAACGCATGAAAAGAAGCGTGTAGCCATAGGAGTTGATCAGTTTTCATGGTTTCTGGAAGGAGATCGATTTTTAATTACGTCAGCTGCTGCGCTGGCGCCCACGGGATGGGGACCGGTAAAGCTATATACAGTGAGCAAATATGCAGGGTTAGATGTGGAAAAAGTAGAGGCTTTTACGACGCTTCCAGCAGAAAATGATTCATTTTTTGCGTATACAACAAGCAGCTTTAAATGGTCTCCTAACGGTCAATGGATTAGTTTTATCGCTATTCCAACGGCTTCGATGTCTGCAGATGCAAATAAGCTGTGCATCATTACAAAAGAAGGAAAAGCTTTTCAAGTGGTGGGAGATATGCTTAATGTACCCAATTGGTTTAAGTGGAGTAATGAAGAGCAAGTACTGGCATTTATTAATGGAGAAGGAAGATTTGCCACTGAAAATAAAAAGTTCACTCTAAAAGAGATGCCCGTTTTTAAAGAACATGTGTTTACGCCAAAAGGCTTCGCAGATTGGGATTTCACTTGGACAGAAAAAGATAACATCATCATTTCACGTGTGCCCGAAGCAGGGTGGTCGAATGATGAAAAAAAGAGGCCGCTGCCTTTTTTATATAGCATGAATGTAAAGACCAATAAGCAAAGTCAGTTCACATTTCCGCAAAAAGGCTTAGGCGATTACGCGCCTGTTTATCATAAAGCAACGAATCAAACGATGTGGATTCGTACAAATCGAAAACAAGCAAATCTTTTAACGCGCGTAAAAGATACGAAAAATGACAAGGTACTCATTTCAGATTTAGACCTGCCGGGAAATTATTATGAGCTGTATCGGTGGAATGAAGTATTTAGCGTGTACAGTCCTTAATAGCTAATTAAAACATAAGAAACTAAGGTGAAAAGATGAATATACGATTGTTGGCAAAAGAAGACGCTCACGTGTACTTTGCACTCCGTCTTCGTGCTTTAAAAGATCATCCCGAAAGTTTTATTTTAAGTTATGAAGAAGAATATGAAAAAGAAATTGCTGATATCAGAAATTATTTTCCAAGCAGCCAATCAGAATTTGTAGTAGGAGCTTTTATGGAAAGCCAGCTTGTAGGGATTGTAGGGTTTCAGCAGCAAAAGCCTTTAAAAGTTCAGCATAAAGGAGATATTTGGGGCATGTACGTAGCCCCTGAAGCAAGGGGGAAAGGTCTTGGGAAGAAGCTGTTAAAAGCCGCTGTTGAACAAGCTTTTTCCAAAACGAATGTTTTGCAAATCTACCTAGCTGTCGCTGCTAAAAATGAAGGGGCAAAAGCCCTATACAAAAGCCTCGGTTTTACTTCTTATGCGTACGAAAAAAGAGCTCTTCAAGTAGATGGTGAATTTATTGATGAAGAGCATATGGTATTGTCTATAAAAAGCCTTTGACCATATCAAAGGCTTTTTTGTACGGGAAAAATTTAGCTGAAACGTATAGAGATGGAAGCACATTCCCCATAAATATGCTATGATTTAACATATAGGATTATGGAGAGGCGAGGCAGCGGATGGAAAAACTGATTGAATTAAAAAATGTTGCAAAAGTATACAAAAAACATACCGTATTAGAAAACATTCATACGACCCTTTATAAAGGAGAGACTGTTGCGATTGTTGGAAAAAACGGGGCGGGAAAAAGTACGTTTTTAAAGCTAATTGGCGGATTATCTAAACCGACTAAAGGAACAATTCACCTTGATAAAGAAACCGGTACGCCTGGATTTGTGGTAGAGCAATTTCCTCAGGAGCTGCGTTTTACCCTAGCAGGTTATTTGCAGCACATGGGACGAATTCAAGGATTGTCTAAGAAAAAGCGCAGCTCTAGAATTGAAGAGCTGCTCGAAACTTTCGAAATGGTAGAGTTTAAACATGAAGAAATCGTTTCTTTTTCAAAAGGAATGAAGCAAAAAGTCAACATGATGCAAGCACTGCTGAGTTCTTCTAAGCTGCTATTGCTTGA
Source organism: Priestia sp. 179-F W1.4 NHS (assembly GCF_045369295.1). Lineage (NCBI taxonomy): Bacteria > Bacillati > Bacillota > Bacilli > Caryophanales > Bacillaceae > Priestia > Priestia sp. 179-F W1.4 NHS. The sequence continues at coordinate 882,486 of NZ_JBIQFF010000001.1, forward strand.
TGAACCTCTATCAGGATTAGATGCGCGTGCTCAGCTAGAAGTAGAACGAATTTTTACAAAGCTAAAAGAACGAGGGATGACCATTGTATTTACGTGTCATGAAGAAAGGCTCATACATGCTGTAGCAGATCGTGTTATCACCATTGGGTCACAGCGCATTTTAAAAAATGAGCGCGTTCAACTCATTGAGCATTTAACGGTTATTGAGGCAAATGTGATTCTTAATAAGCCACTTCGTTTATTAAAAGAAAAGTGCACGAAAATTGAACAGCACGGAAACTACTGGATTTTTTATATAGATAAAAAATATGTAAACGAGTTTCTTGCAGAATTACTTGCTGTTCAAGGTGAAGTTGTAAAGCTATATCATATGGAAAGGGAAGAAATTTAAGATGGGTGCATTGATTCGCTATCATTTTATTACATATATTAAATCGTATCGATATATTCCGCCGCTTGCACTTTATATTATTTCGCTGTGTATGAACTATACATATAGACCGAACCCGGTGCTTGATAGCTTTTTTAATACGGCGCTTTTCCTCTTTTTTCTAACCACTTGGTTTACAATGTCGCTGTTTCACGCGGAAGATTCCAGTCAAGAAGTTATTACAAAACTTCACGTAGGGAAAAAGAATAAGTACTTTACGAGCAAACTTATTAGCTGTGTTCTGCTGTTTACATTTTTATCAGCGGTTTCAATTGCCTATCCCGTGCTGCTTGATATGTTTGAAGTGGATATATCCACTAAGCAAATGGTGTTTGGGTTTATTATTCACTGGACGTTTAGTTTGCTTGGTATGAGCATAGGTCTTGTTTTTACAAGAGATGTTGTAAGAGAAGGCAGCTTATCGTGGTTTGGACCTCTATTTATTTTAATCATTACGCTTGCAGCGGCAGGCGTTTCATTTCCGTATCAAGGAGGGGGACTGCTGCTGTATGTATTGCCACCCGTATCTGCAATCATTCAATTTATTAACGATGGATTAAACAAGTTTTTAGTGTTTGGCTGGGCTTTGCTTTATGCCATAGCATTAATTAGCCTGTACTTGTGGAGAGCGAATAGAAGAGATGTATAAAGCATAAACACTTGCCGCGGCAAGTGTTTATTTATTATGAAGCACGTTATAAAGACGATCCGGGTAATTAGTAAACATGCCGGTTACGCCCCACTCGATAAGTGTTCTCATTTGTTTTTCATCATTTACTGTATACGGATGGACGTCTAAATCATACGAGCGAGCTTTTTGTACATATGGTTTTGTCAGCGTGTTTGCGTTAGGACCGATGCCGTTCGCGTACGTTTTAATTTGTCTGAACTGTTGATCTGTTAACATATTGGTTTGCTTGGAACGAATCAGTTGAATTAGTTTCATAGTAGGTCGGTATCGATGGACGGTTTTTAAGCTTTCAGGACTAAATGATTGTACAATAACATGATCAGTATGAATGTTGTACTTAGCCATCAGCGTTAACAATTCTTTTTCCATACCTGGATATTCATGAGGAGATTTTGTTTCAATATAATAGTTTGTTCGATTGCCAAACGTACGGAATATTTCTTCTAAGGTTGGAATAACGGCTTTTTTAGGACCTTTTCCTGCGTTCAAATGCTGAAGCTGCTTCACTGTATACTGTTTTACATATCCTGTTCCATTTGTCGTGCGGTCAATTTTGTAGTCATGAATGGCTACAAGCTGCTGATCTTTAGACATGTGAAGATCAAGTTCAATGTAATCCGCTTTTTGCTTGACGGCCGTGAGATAAGATTGCGTCGTATGCTCTGGCTCATATCCTGATGCGCCTCGATGAGCAATAATGGCTACTTTTTCTGCTTGAGTAGAAGCTGCCTGCGTATGTATAAACATAAAAATACCGCATAAACAAAAAGTGAGTGAGCTTACAAACCACCATTTTCGTCTCATATCAAAACTCCTTTTTATTGAGGGGTCGTGCATTAGTTTACCAGCGAGATGTTGTGTTCATATTAAGGCTGTGTAAATATTTAAATAAAACAAACCAGTGTGTAATTAAAAGTAATAAAGGCCGATGTTCAGTGAGAAACATCGGCTGTTTTTTCCGGGCGGAGGCTTGTATAAATAACGAGTCTGCGCTCATGAGTTTTCTGTTTATGATCAAATGTTCCCGTACAGGTGATTAAATTAAGCTGGTGTTGAAAAGTTGGACCGAAAATCTCTCTGATAGGAGCAGACTCTCGGGGGTAAGAAGCTTTATTGGTAACAACAAAGGCCAGCTGCTGACCTTGCTGATCGGTTACAAAAATTTCATCTCCTTTTGTGAGCTTGTCGAGATGATAGAAGATAGCGGGTCCTTTTTGGTCATCAACATGTCCTGCAATGACCGCATTTCCTTCCTCTCCGGGTCTTGCTCCAAGCTTAAACCATGCTACATCATGACCATTATCAGGAACGCTCATTTCACCTTGATTAGTAAGGCCCATTCCTTTTATAAAAGCCTTGATATGAAGCTTCGGAATAATAAGCTGAGATGGAAGAGGTGTAGAAGCGGTCCCTGAAGATTTCAAGGATTGAGCCGATTTTGTTTCAGCCATCTTCACAACAAAATCCGTCGAGCTGTTTGCAAATGCTGATTGGGCAAACCAGCTGCTCATGAATAGTATAAAAGAAAAGGTGAAAACCCCTCCTATCCATTTCATTCGCTTTCGTATCCTCTGTGACGACGAACAACAAATATAGCGACCGCTCCAATTCCCAATAAAGTAAGAACCGGCACAATTGAATTATAATTATCCTCTGAAGCACCGCCCATACCGGTTTTTGGCATTTCGGAAGGCATAGCGGTATTATCTTTTAATAACAGTGTTTCAAGGCTGTCGGCTTTGTTAATAGCGAGCACCGTGTAGACCGTGTTGGCTTCTAAATTAAGATTTGGAATTTCCAGTATTTTTTTATTGTCTTGACTAGTTGCAATGGTTAAATCATAAGTTCCGGCATCTACTTCAGAATAATTTGTCATTTGTTTAAAAGAAGTGTCTTTAAACAAAGTAGGGCCGTGATTAATACCTACATTAACAGCGGGAGCATCTGGAGAAAAGTGAGCAATTCGGATTTTACTCTTTCCTTTAGCTACGTTCATATCATCTTGAGCTACTTTTAATTCTAAGTGTGCAACTTGGTTAATAGCAGAAAGGGTATAGGCTTTGTTTGCTTCGACGGTTACATTAGTGGAAATGACAGGTTTTTCTTTTCCTTTTGTACCTATAGCATATACCTCTACTTTATGAGACCCCGCAGGTACCTTAAGGTAATCTGTCACATCTTTAAACGATGCGCCGACTACGATGCTTTGATTGTCCACATATATATCTACTTCAGGTGCATCAGGTGATGCATGCACAACTCGTATCATTGCCTCCTGCACAGCTGCAGAAGTGAAATTATCTGAAAAAGCTAGCAATAAAACTGCGAGTAAAGAAGCAGCAATAATCTTTACACGGTTCATAACGTTTTACTCTCCTTTTAATCTAAGTTTGTCCTGTTAATCTAATCCCGTATGAAAAGTGGTCGGGGTGCATTCACTTTTGAACGTACTCGGGCATTTATTCACTTGTTATCATCTACAATTTTATCCAATATATGCATAATTTATTTCATTAGATGAAATTTTTGTAAAAGAGCAGATGAATAGTTTGAATTTTATGATAATATTAAAATATAGCGTTTAGTTAGTAACTGATGTCTCTATCACAAAAAGGAGGGGAAGTTATGTGCTGCAAACGAATCATGAAATAAAAAAGGTTGTTCATCGTTCGCTATCAGCTAAAATGATTGTAAAGCGTATGCTATTTATTTTAGTGGGGGCCCTTTTAATGGCCGTCGGGCTAGAATTTTTTCTTGTCCCTAATGAGGTTATTGACGGTGGAATTGTAGGTATATCTATTATTTTATCCCACTTAACGGATGTTCAAATCGGCTTTTATATCTTCGTATTAAATCTTCCATTCTTTTTTATTGGATACAAGCAAATTGGAAAAACATTTGCGCTATCTACGCTATTAGGTGTTATCATTCTATCCATTGCTACCTCTATTTTTCACGACTTGCCGGTCTTAACAGGCGACCCTCTTTTAGCAACTGTGTTTGGCGGAATTGTTCTCGGTGTGGGAGTAGGAATTGTTATTCGATACGGAGGTTCTTTAGACGGCACCGAGATATTAGCTATTTTATTTAATAAGCGTACGCCGTTCTCCGTAGGTGAGACGATTATGTTTTTTAATTTATTTATTTTGGGAAGTGCCGGTTTTGTATTTGGCTGGGATCGCGCTATGTATTCTTTAATGGCTTACTTCATTGCTTTTAAAACGATTGACATTGTGATTCAAGGTTTAGATGAGTCCAAGTCAGCTTGGATTATTAGCGAACAATATGAACAAATTGGTGAAGCAATCCTTGCTCGTTTAGGGAGAGGCGTCACGTATTTAAACGGGGAAGGTGCGTATACGGGAGATGATAAAAAAGTGATTTTTTGTGTTATTACCAGGCTTGAAGAAGCAAAGTTAAAAGCGATTATCGATGAGATAGATCCATCTGCTTTTTTTGCTGTAGCAGCTATTGCTGAAGTCAGGGGAGGAAGGTTTAAGAAACGAGATATTCATTAATGAAGGTTGTCTGCTAATGAGACTGCCCCTTATTATAGCTTACAGCCGAATTTTTAGCTTTTTCTGCTTGATTGTTTGTAATGGTTTACGTTACTTTTGCTGCTTCATGCATATTGAGCCCCTCTTTTTTCTTGTATGTCTTTGAAACAAACATGTAAAATGTCTAAAAGATATAAAAAGAGTACATAGTAAAAAAACAGAAAGAGGGAGTGACATGAAAAAAACGTTAAAAATACTAGGAGTCAGTCTTGCCGTTCTTGTTGCAGTAACCGCGGCTTTTTTTGTTATATGGTCGGGTTTTGATTATGAACCTTCAAAACAGCTTCACTCACTGGTAGATGAGAAAAAAGTAGTGAAAAAAGACGATTATTACGTATTTAAGCCTCAAACGAACAAAGAGATAAAGGCCGGCTATATTATTTATCAAGGTGCTAAAGTAGAGCCGTTAGCATATGGCTATTATGCTCAGCAAATTGCAAATGAAGGATATCTTGTTGCTGTTGTAGATTCTCCGTTTAATATGAGCTTCTTTAGTCAAAATAAAGCGACGGATATTGTGAAGAGCTACCCGAAGATTGCCGCATGGTTTATCGGAGGGCATTCCCTTGGAGGAGTGAGTGCAGCGTCTTATGCGTATGATCATCAAAACTCAATAAAAGGCTTAGTTCTTTTAGCATCGTATCCGATGAATAAAAATGATTTTTCAACCTCCACTTACCCTATTTTGTCTTTAACCGGTGAGAAAGATGGTTTGTCGACGCCTGAAAAAATTAAAGAAACCAAGCATTTACTTTCAAAAAATACGGAGCTGGTCCAAGTAAAAGGAGCTAATCACGCACAGTTTGGAATGTACGGGAAACAAAAAGGCGACAACAAAGCCAGTATTTCTCCTAAAGAGCAGCAGGATGAGCTAGTAAAAAGAACGGTCAAGTGGTTAAACAGTCAAATGAAAAAGTCCGTCAGTAACTAACTGACGGACTTTTTTTCTTTTTTTGGAAATAATACTTGAAAAAATAACCAGTTAGTTATATAGTTAGTTACATGAGTAATGAACCACTTAAGTGAGGTAGTCAAAATGAAACAATCATTAGATCATCAGCGACCAATTTTTCAACAAATCAAAGAAACCATCGAAGAGAATATTTTGAATGATGCTTTTCCAGAAGAAGAAAGAGTACCGTCTACGAATGAATTTGCCAAAATGTATCGCATTAACCCTGCAACGGCAGCTAAAGGAATTAATCAGCTAGTTGACCACGGAATATTGTATAAAAAGAGAGGGATCGGGATGTTTGTATGTGCGGGTGCCAAAGAAGTGTTGCTTACACAAAGAAAAGAAGAATTTTATAACCGTTTTATCGTTCCGCTGAAAAAAGAAGCACAGCATTTAGGAATTACGGTAACCGAGTTAAAAGAGCTGTTAGACAAGGGGGAAATAGAATGAATATAGAAGCGCAGCTGTTAAATAAATGCTACGGATCTAAGCAAGTGTTAAAGGATATTTCACTTACGCTAGCACAAAATAAAATATACGGACTGCTAGGTAGAAACGGAGCGGGTAAAACGACTCTGATGCAAATTGTAGCCGGACATATTCCAGTTACAACAGGAGAGGTAAAAGTGGGAAATCAATCTCCGTTTGAAAACCGCTCTGTTCTACAAAACATCTGCTTAATTAACGAAAGCGGAAATTTCAAAAAAACATTAAAAGTCAAAGACGTGCTAAAAATTGCCTCCTTTTTTTATCCTTATTGGAGCCAGGAAGCTGCTGAGAGGCTTATGGAAGAGTTCGATTTAGATTGTAATAGGAAAGTGAAAGCATTGTCTAAAGGTATGGAATCAGCGTTAGGAATTATTGTTGGGTTATCTTCTCGCACAAGCATCACAATTTTTGATGAACCTTATATTGGACTTGATGCTGCGATGCGAGCGCGCTTTTATGAGCTTTTATTGGATGAATATGAAGAATATCCACGCACGTTCATTATTTCAACGCACTTAATTGATGAAGTAAGTAATTTGTTTGAAGAAGTACTTATTATGCAAAAAGGAAAGCTAATTCTTCAGGATACAGCAGAAAATTTGCAACAGCGCTGTGTAAGTGTGAAAGGACCTAAAAGTCAAATTGAAGAATATGAAAAAGGAAAGCAAGTCATCCATGAACAAGTATTCGGGGGAGAGAAAAAAATAGTGCTGTTTAATGAAGATATTTATGCTGAAGAACTTGTCGACAGTTCGTTTCATGTAGAAGCCGTTCACATACAGGATATTATGATTTATCTTACAGCCAATCGTGGAGGTGTAGCGTAATGAAAGGACAGTTTGCAGCCATTAGTTATTCGCTCTACGTTGAACTAAAGTATTTAATGATTCGCTTTTGGACGATTCTGCTAGCTTTTGTTGCAGTAGATATTTTAGTGTTCAGTCAGGTGAATGAGCATCTTCTGTTAGTAACAAGTATGCCGCAGTATATCTTTTCAGGTATTGTAAGTTTTATTATCATTCGAAAAAGTTTTTCCTTTTGCTTAAAGTTAGGAGCTACCCGTAAAGCATATCTTTCAACGATGACCTGTGTTTTTGCTCTATTTGCAATTGTAATGTCTTTTATCAATGTTGTCATCATGAGCATTTCAATGAAGGTGATTAATAGTTTGAATTTAATGAATGTTCAGCTTTATTATGCAAGTGATTTTATCTTCCATGATCCTACTCTCGCTGTTCACTTTTTAACGGACGCTGTCTTTATCTTTTTTATTACAGCAGCCGCGTGTTTGCTTGGCAGCATCGTTTACAAATTCGGGCAAACAGGAGGGATGATCACCGGAGCTGTTTTAATTTTACTATTTACCATTCCAGTGACAAAAGAACCGGTTATTCATTTTATAAAAAGCTTTTCGAGCGGCTCGTTGGTACTTACATTCGGAACAATGGTTATCGTAAGCTTCCTACTCTTTCTTATCAACTGGCTGTTTTTAAAAAAAGCGTCTCCTGTTCATCAAGCCTAATAAAAAAAAGCAATCATTCCTTTACTGAATGATTGCTTTTTTACTGTACTTTTTTTGAACAAGCTGCATCAATATCTAGAATCCAGTCGTGAAACTTTTGCTGAAGCAGTTGAAGAGAAGACTGATTGTTCGATACAATGTCCAGTCCGCGCTCATCGTATAGGTGGAAGATGGTTTCTTTATTCAAATTCACAATGTAACACTCTTCTTCAATAGCAGGATGAATATGAAGATCACGGTTGGCAATTGATTGTAAAAGAAGTTTTTCTTTCACATCATTTGTTTTACAAGCAATAATATACTCAGCGTTATTTAATAATGCTACGGATTGAACTTCCTGCTTCTTCAGGCGAGAGCGAATGAATTTTTTAATAGCTGTTTCTTTTTTCTTTTTTAAGAGTAAATCATCCTGTGCAGCATTCGCTTTGAAAACAAGCAGCAGCTCATCATTTTTTTCATGGAGTGTCTCAAAAATTTCATAAGCGCGTGCGTACACATTTTTCATGTATTCTCGTTCCCATACGCCTTTTTGATTGGTAAGCGTAAAGCGGATACCAGCGGGCGCGTTATAAAAAAGAGGTCTTTTCATTTGAACATTTGGAAACATTGTTGTTAAGTATGATTGAAGCCGCATTGTGGTCATACGCAACACCTCATTTAGTTTAGTCCTGACTTAATATGTTGAATTTAGTCTATCACGTGATTAGCTAAATTTGTAAAGAAGTAATGTTATTTAATCAAAAGGTAACCAAACTGTTATATTTTGTTGATTTTGCATTATTTCTTTACACAACCTTTGCGGATGAACAGGTTTTTTCATACGGCTGTCGTATTACTTAACGTAGTAACGACGTGAAGAAAGGGTGATAGACGGTGAAAAAACAGCTTTTTCTTATTTCAATTGTTACAGCTGCTTTCTTTGTGCTTATTTTTCACAAAACGATCTTTCAAGAAGGTAATCCTCTTCCCATTGCATGGAGTATTGTAAAATTAAAGTCCTCAGGTGAAGATGTTGTTCAAATATCTGATAAGCCTAAGAGGTACCTCATTCATTCAAATGACTATTTAACGTTTATTAAACAAATGAAAAAGAAAAAAGTGAATTTTCAATATCAAGACGATAAAAAGTTTTATTTTAATAACGACGATGAACGCCAGCTGTTCGTCAGCAAAAACTATACCGATAAGTTCACGATTATGGAACTAAAGAAAAAAGAGCTGACTGAAGCTGGCGTTGAGTAATAAGACTAATCTCTGCCCTGTGTCCCAAAATCTTTAATTTGAACATGAACATGATAGTCGATGGTTGACTGGCTAAATATTTCATCCCATTCATGCTGATGTTTTTTCCAAAAATGAGGATAATGAATTCGTACGTAATCATGCAGGTCAATCACATCAGCTTTGTAGTTATTTTGCAGTAAGCCGAGTGTTTTTTTCGCGTCTTTTCGAATGATTTTTTCTATTTTTTTTTCGATCTTTTTTACATTAGAGGCGGCAAGAGACTGTTTTGAAGTCTCCCAATCTTCTGATAGTCTGCCTCTTGTTTGGACGTTGATGTCAAAATGAACGGAGTGATTTGAATCAATGCGGGCCTTCACATCTTGCTGAACATCTCCGATTTCATAGGAAAAGGGATATGGACCGTGTTTGCCGTAAATAATTCCGCCTTTAATATTCCCCGTTAACCACGTTAAAGCCTCTACTTGGTGCTGAGTTAAGATGAATTTTGCTTTTTTATCTTTTATAATTGCCGCACCGTCTAGTTCAACGCTGTTTTTTATTTTAGAAAGCCGCTGTATTAAAAAGCTTTGATCTGTTTTTAACTTAGCCGATAGCTCTCCCATGGTTAAGGGATTTAGAATTTTATTCGTTTTGAATTTATTGTAAACAAGCTCGTAAATTAAGTTGACTGGAGGCACAGACATTCCTTGAATCGTTAAAACGTTTTTAGCATCGCCTTTTGTAACAAACGCAAGGCTGCTGCGCCGTATTTCATTATCACGGACAAACTGATTGATAAGCGCATCCAGAGGGATCGTCTTGCTTGCTTTTTCTCCTATTAAAAGTGCTCGCTGATGCTGGCTGTATATAGGGTCAGATTTCAGCGAAATATTTCGCGTGATTTCATGAATGGTAGGACCAGCTGTTGTAATGTTCTTGTATGGAATGGAAGAAGACATATTTCCGGATTCCGTTTCGGTCAACGTTTGATGAGTCAGCACAAGTTGATTTTTTCCTGTTTTTGGTTCGATTTTTGGTGTAATATCCATTGCCACTCCTATAACAAGAGCAAGTTGTTCAATATTCCGATGGCTCATACAGCCGCATAATAAAAAAACGGTCATCATGACAGGAAGACATTTTTTCGTCATTTGAACACAACCTTTTTTATTTTCATTAACGTGCTGAAAAAAAGAGGGATAACTAAAAATGTCACTAAAAATGCCCAGCCTAATACCGTTGAAAAATGGGACACGTCGCTTGCTGTTTTGGGGGCTAACGAGCTCATAAATAAAATGGGCACAAGAAAGATAATATTGGTAGTTGATCGGTTTTTGAAAATCTTTTTAAATCCTGAAACAGCCAAAAAGAAATACATTACAAAGGTTAAAAAAAACTGAAGAAGCCAGACAATAAGTAAAAATAATTCAAGCCTCTCAAAGAAAATTCCTTTTACTTCATGCGTCTGAACAAATTCAATCGTAGGCCAAACGGTTGTTTTTACTTCCGGAACGGATAAAGCGCCTACAACTAATACGTAAGTGATAATATATAAAAGTAAAGGAATAGAAAATCCGATGATCGAAACTTTTCGTAAGTGATTTTTATTTTTCATATGCTTCGGAAGAAATACAATGGTTTCAATCCCTAAAAAAGAAACAGAGACGGTTGTAAAGGCAGCAAGAAGCGGGCTGAATCCGTCAGCTAATACAGGCTGCAAGTTTTTTAAATCCACCATACCGATGCTAAGAGCGTATAAGGTAAGAAGAATGATGACCGTTACAGGAAAACACAGTGCCATTACTTTTCCAATAGAATCAATACCTCCCGTGATTAAATAAACGCCTGTCAAAATAAACGAAAGAATAATTAATTCAATGGGCATCGTTTCCAGTAAATAAAAATGAATCATTTCTGCCATAGCTCTTACTTCAAAACTTGCTACAGATGTAAAATAAACGACCATAGCAAAGTTGAAGATATTCCCAATTATCTTGCCGGTTACTTCCTGTGTAAAATCAAACATACAGCTGATTGTAAAATACTTAACCATCCAGACTAAAAAAAGAACAATTCCAATAAACAAAAGACCGTCCATAATCAGTACAATCCATCCGTCTGCATTATTTGTCTGGTTTGTAATACTGCTTGGCAGTGTTAATAAACCGACGCCAAGCATAGTTGAAGAAATAATTGAAATGGCGTAAAAATCTGAAAGAAGCTTGCTTGATTGTGATTGTTGCATATGGTCCTCCTTTTGTTAGTTTTGTTTTGATTTATTTTTAGACTGTTTTAGGCTTTTGTTTGGAAGACGAACATAAGAGTCTTTCCACGCTTTTTTATTTAACGCAAAAAACGGTTTAAAGTAGGCTATACCAAAACTTTCGAGTTTGGTTAAATGGATGACGAGCACAAGAAAAAACATGGAAACGCCGTATAATCCAAAAATTGCTGCAATCATCATAGATACGAAACGCAAAATTCGAAACGAAAGGCCAATTCCGTACTGAGGAACGGTAAAGGACGCGATTGCCGACACAGATACAACAATAATCATCACAGAACTAACGATATGTGCTTCTACCGCTGCTTGACCAATCACAACCCCTCCTACAAGTCCAACTGTTTGTCCAACAGGAGTAGGGAGACGCAGCCCGGCTTCGCGCAACAATTCAAGCGTCACTTCCATGACCACTGCTTCGATAAAAGGAGAAAAAGGAACGTTTTCTCGTGTGGCTGCAATAGTAATAGCCAGCTCTGTCGGAAGCAGACCTTGGTTAAACGAAACGAGTGAAATATAAATAGCTGAAAAGAACAACGTAATAAAAATAGACAAGTATCTCAGCAATCTTAGCAATGAACCCGCTATCCATCTTTCGTAATAATCATCGGGTGATTTCATAATCATATCGAAAGTTGTAGGCACTAAAAGAGCAAAAGGAGAGCCATCTACTAAAATGGCTACTCGCCCTTCATTCACCGCGGCGAGAACCCGATCCGGTCTTTCTGTATTTTGCACTTGAGGGAACGGTGAGTAGGGTGCTTCTTCTAAAAATTCTTCAATCATTCCTGAGTCTTGAATGTTATCTAAAGGAATGTCTAATAATTTCTCTCGGACTTGATTCACGATGTGAGTTTGACAGTGTTTATTATGAAAAACGATACTTGTTCGATGTTCCTTTGTATTTCCAATGTAAATGTCTTCAATAACCATTTCTTCTTCGGTAGAACGCTGCCTTAAAAGACCAAGGTTTTCATCTAAGTTTTCGATAAGCGCAATTTTAGGGCCACGCACTACTTTTTCTGTTGTAGGTTCACTTAAAGAGCGCTGTTTGGTCATAGACATATTCAGCGAATATGCCGTGGTGCTTTCGCTAATGAACAGCAAGGGCTGACCTTTAAAAAAACATGAGATCGCTTGCTTGTATGTATAAACTTCTTTGTCTTTAATGACAGAAATAAACGAATCGATGTCATCGAGTGTTTGCGTTTCACTTTTTGCTTTGGTCTCAACAATATGCTGAGTGAGATTATCAAGTTTTTCTCCGTCGACTAATCCTTGGAGATAAATAATGCATATATATTTTGTGGGGGACAGCCATAATTTTTTGGAACCAACATCTGTATTTTGACCCACCAAATCTAGAAACGTTTGAACGGTGTAGTCTGCATTGGGCTGAAATTTTGAATCAAGCATAAATAAACTCACCGCCTGTTGTGTTAATGAGCTTAGTGTTTACGATGTAAAAACGAGTTATGCGAAAAATGTGGAAGAATAGAAAAGATATGTTATGGTAAAGAAAAGAGGTGATGGTATGCTACATTCATTTACGTTAAAAACGAATAAGCGTGACGAAATGATCGACGTTACGAGTCAGGTACAAGCAGTAATAAGAACAAAAGGATTAAAAGAAGGGGCTGTAGTTGTTTACTGTCCTCATACAACCGCTGGTATAACAATTAATGAAAATGCGGATCCCGATGTAAAAACGGATATGATCCGACGCTTCGATGAAGTATATCCTTGGGAACATAAGTTAGATCTTCATATGGAAGGAAATACGGCGGCACATCTCAAAGCGAGCACGGTCGGCCCCTCTCAGCATATAATCATTCACGATGGGCAGCTGCTGCTAGGAACGTGGCAAGGAATTTATTTTTGTGAGTTTGATGGACCGAGGACTCGTACGTATTATGTGAAAATTTTATCCCTACAATAACTTTTTTTCATACGTCATTGTCCAACTTTTTTCTGAAAATTGTTATAAAACAAAGTTAGTTTAATATAAATGTTATATAACAGTTAAAGGGAGAGATTGAACAATGGAAAAGATAGGTGCAGAACAAGAAACAGTAAAAAAAGAAAACGAAAAAACAAATTTTACATGGGTGGAAGAATACCCAACTATTTTAGACATTGTCAACGAGTATTACAGTACGTGTCGGTAAAGTGAAGAGACTGAGACAAAATTATTTTTATTGAAAGAAGATCCGAATGAGTTAGATTCTTGCTGGAGAATCCAACGCATTCGGATTTTTTCATTGATATAGTGAACGTAGATTTTATGTATGTAGACGAGGAGGCTCATCAGCCTCCTGGGGAAAGCGAAGTCTTACAAGGAAATCAACAGCAACATAACAAGCAGTTGAGATCATTTATCTCGTTTGTTCGTCTTTGGATTGGAATAATTTAGTTAGGTCTTAATATCTTTTTTATAAAAAAGATATAATAGTAGCAATTTTTCTAAAAGGTTTAATATAATAAATATTAGGGTACTGAATTGTATGAAATAAAGATAAAACGCATCGTTTCATACTATTTCCTTTTTTACCGCTAGTATAGCCTTGAAGAAAAAGTTTCATTTGATATACTAACTATACGCTTAGTCTTTAAGAGAAAGATGAAGATTCATTGTCATTGTTACACGCAGTGAATGAGCTGCCTTTGCTTGGCGAAAACGTCGTACAAACAAAGACAGATAGCGAATTGTTTTGGGTGCGTTCATTTAGTTCAAAACAGGGAGGCGATTAGTCTATGTTACTTGTACGTATGGCCATGATTGGTTTCTTTTCATTAACAGCCATATCATTGTTTTCTTTTCAGTCCGTTGAAATTATCCATGCCATTATGGACTTTTTTTCATCAGCTGATAAGTACTAAAAAACGATATCTTTTTTAAATAAAAAGCGGATAACCCTTAGGGGGCTATCCGTCAAAAACCGCCCAAAAGGCGGTTTTTTTTATGCTTATAGCTGTGCTCACAAACGCACTGCATTCATTCTCTGATGACAAAGTCTACGTGTTTTTTTGATTAACATTCGTTAAAATAAGTATTTACGTACTGTTCAAACTGAAGCCAATCGTCCACGCGAGGAACATTTACATCTTCGTTATACGGGTAGCTCATGGCAACAGCATGGCGGCCTGTAGCTTGAAAAGCCTTCAAATTATGAGGTGCATCATCAAATAGCAAGTCTCCGTATATTTTATCTTTTTGGTGTGTAAACACGATATTGTACTTTCCGATAAACGGAAGGTGTTTTTCAACCCACTGCTCTTTTTCTGTATAAGCATAGGTACGGCTGCTTGTGACAATTAAAATGGAAAACCTTTCATAAAGTCGTTTAAGAACCTCAACAGCATGAGGCAGAGGTTGTAAATGTAAAAAAAGCCCCGGCTGATCGAGGTAGTCATAAATCTTTGTGCCGCATTCCGGCTTTACATACTTTTCTGATTCCCAGCATTTTAACTTTTCAACCGATAAGCTGTCGCAATAATCTTTGTTATATTGGTTATGCCAATCCGTCATAAGATCACAAATGACAGAATCCATGTCAATTAAAAGGGTGTGCATTTATTCAACTTCCTTTACAGTATTCATCTACACGCTTGGTTTTGCAATGCGCTGCTTCTACTATACCAAATCTTTTACATGCAGAAAAAGAGCAAGCCGCATCAAAATCACACAGCTTGCCCTTTTTATCGAAACTACATTCTTTTAGCACCTAAATAGCGTTTGCTCCAATAGCTCTCTTTTAGAGAAGAGATGCTCACACCTTTAGATGAAGAACAGTGAAGAAACTGGTTGTTTCCTAAATAAATTCCTGCATGGGAAGGCCCTTTTGTATAGGTTTGGAAGAACACAATATCTCCAGCTTTTGGACTTGAGACGCGCGTTCCTTTTTGATAAATCTGAGCTACTGTTCGAGGAAGCTGAACCCCGCCGCCATGTTTGAACGCATAGCCAATAAAACCGCTGCAGTCAAAGCCGCTTGGCGTTGTTCCGCCCCAGCGATAGCGAACGCCCATGTACTGTTTTCCTTTGTTAATCACTGCGTTAGGGTTATAGCGCGCTGAGCTAGAAGGCGATTTGCCCTTTGCTGAAACGCCTAGTTTAGCGTACGTTCCTTTTCCGACAATACCATCTGCTGCTAGTCCATTTTTGCGCTGAAATGATTTTACAGCAGAAGTTGTAACAGTCCCAAAGTATGTAGTTGTATTTCCTTTAAAATAACCTTTATTTTTCAACGTTTGTTGTAGTTGTTTAACATCTTGGTGATTCATGCCTTGGCGAAGCGTTTGGTCGCCTAGAGCCGCTTGGCTGACAATCGGGCTAGTAGAAACAATAACGCCAGCGAGCGTAAGAGCTGCTATTACTTTTTTCATAAAACTAGTACCCCCTGAAAATTTTTCCTAATTTGAGTAAATTCATCATATCATCTTTCGACAGTATTCTACGTTACAATTTCATTACATATATGAAAAAAATGAAATATAACGGTGAATATAGTCGTATAAAAGCTGTAATTAAAAGGGTTCTTTAGATGTGCAATATCACTAGAAAAACTTTGAATATTTGACGGTAAATAACTAAAAGATATGAAAAAGTATGTACATTTAAAATTTAACAAAGAAATATGTTGTGAATTACTACACAAAAAGTTCGAACTCGGGTAAAATGTAGAACTATAATATAGTAGTCATGTATGTGACTTTGATGAGGTGAAAGTAATGAAAAGAATAGGTGTATTAACAAGCGGCGGAGATTCTCCAGGTATGAATCCTGCGGTTCGTGCTGTTGTGCGTAAAGCAATTCATGAAGGTATGGAAGTTTATGGTATCTTCCAAGGGTATCAAGGGTTAATAGAAGGGAATATTAAAAAGCTAGAAGTTGGAGATGTTGGTGACATCATTCAACGCGGCGGAACGATGCTTTATTCTGCAAGATGTCCAGAATTTAAAACAGAAGAAGGGCGTTTAAAAGGTATTGAAAACCTTAAGAAGCACGGTATTGAAGGCTTAGTAGTTATCGGTGGAGACGGATCATATATGGGAGCTGTAAAACTAACAGAGCTTGGTTTCCCATGTATCGGTATTCCAGGAACAATTGATAACGACATTCCAGGAACAGATTTTACACTAGGATTTGATACGGCTCTTCATACGGTTATCGACGCAATTGATAAAATCCGTGATACGGCGACTTCTCATGAACGTACGTTTATTATTGAAGTTATGGGTCGTAATGCAGGAGACATTGCTCTTTGGTCAGGTCTTGCTGGCGGTGCGGAAACAATCCTTATCCCAGAAGCAAAAGATGAGTTCCAAGAAATGGTTGATCGTTTGAGAAAAGGACAAGAGCGCGGTAAAAAGCACAGCATTATCGTGGTAGCTGAAGGTGTAGCCAATGGTAATGAAGTAGCGAAACAGCTTCATGAAGCTGCAGGTATTGAAACGCGTGTAACAGTATTAGGACACATTCAGCGCGGTGGTTCCCCAACTGCTCAAGATCGTGTGCTAGGAAGCCGTTTCGGTGGTCGTGCAGTCGAACTTTTACTAGAAGGTAAAGGCGGCCGTGCAATCGGTATCCGTAAAAATGAAATTGTAGATTATGATATTATGGAAATTTTAGGTGAACCTCACCATATCAATGCTGATATGTACCGTTTATCTAAAGAGCTTTCAATCTAATCACAGTATTACTGAGGCGAAACTTCTTATATTGAAGGAGTTTCGTCTTTTTTTGACTGCATCCCTGTCCCTTCGCAGTGTTTGCATGTTTTCATGTAACCGATACCAGGAATAACAGCTAGCTTTCCGAGCCCTTTGCAAAAAGTGCAAATTAATTCAAAACCAAACATTGGTTCATCCCCTCTGTACACGTTTTCTTTCAGTTTATCATAAAAGTAGACAAATAATTTTAAAAATTATAGAAATAATCAAAAAAATGATTACATTTGAACAGCGAGTGATATAGTAAAGAGAGAAGACCATTTTATAAAAGAGGAGAGGAAGCGTGATGTTTAAACGAATTTTACTTGCCTCAGATGGCTCAGAGCATGCAGCTAAAGCAACAGAAAAAGCCGTTCAGCTGGCTCAGCTTACGGAAAACAGTTTTATTCAAGTTATTTATGCAGTAGAAGGTGATTCAAGATTAAAATCACTTAGCCGCGACGAGGAACGGGAAAGTCGGATACATACAACGGATGAAATTTTAAAGCAAGGAAACGTGGAGTATGAGATTACCTTTATGCACGGAGACGCGGCTAAAACAGTGATTCAATTTGCTAATCAAAATTCATTTGACCTTGTAGTAATAGGAAGCAGAGGGTTAAATCCTGTAAAAGGCATGCTGCTTGGAAGCGTTAGTTCTAAGATAGCACAGCAAGTAACAATTCCTGTGCTAATTGTTAAATAGGAGAGAAATGCAATGTCAAACCAGTACAAAGAATTAAAACAGCTCATTGATGATGCTAAACACATTTGTTTTTTTACGGGAGCAGGAATGAGCACAGAGTCGGGCATACCTGACTTTCGCTCTCAAAATGGCTTATATCGCCAAAACAAAAGCTTTGTGGACATAGTAGCTGCTGACTTCTATGAACAGTATCCTCATGAATTTTGGCCGCTGTTTAAAGGAATTTTTCATATTAAAATGCTGCATCAGTATAAAGCAAATACGGGCCATCGCTTTATTGCTGAACTAGAAGACGCCAAAACCGTGCATGTGATTACGCAAAATATCGATGGGCTGCACCAAGATGCAGGAAGCACGAATGTTTTTGAAATTCATGGGTCCATTAAGAGAGCTCATTGTCCGAGGTGTAAAAAAGAGTATGACTTAGCGTATTTAAATCAGTCAGCTCTCCCACAATGTACAGCGTGTGAGCGCCTTTTAAAGCCAAATGTTGTTCTCTTTGGAGATGCCATTCATCAGTTCGATGAAGCAGTTACAGCAGCGCTGTCATCTGATTTATTCATCGTGCTTGGTTCATCGCTTGAAGTAGCACCGATTAATCAGATTCCGCTGCTTGTGAGCCGGTACAATCGTACAAATATGGTGATTATTAATAAAGAACCTACGCATTACGATTATTTGTTTGATTTGGTTATCTATGATTCCATTGGACAAGTGGTTGCAAATTTATAAGCGTCTATGCATGGACATAGCGCTTTTTTAGCATTTAGTGATAAAGTGTAGGGATGTATCATATGGTGTAGTACATCATCCATTCGCTAATGGATAGAAGGGATGTTTTTGCATATGAGTGGAGGCCTGAGGGTTTGTCTTTTCATTGTTGGTATTGCACTCAAAGTGACAGCTGTTTTGACTTTGATTTTTGAAATGAATCTTGTCCCTATTCACGGAAGGAGTCTCACTTATTATGCTGAAGCGATAGGTATGAAACTCCCCATTATCTGTTTTGTCCTTGGTTTTTTTTGTGTAGCAGCAAGCTTTTATTTGCCTGCTAAAAATCGCCGCACCAGTAAATAGCAAGGGCAGGAGACTAACTAAAACGTTTGACTGCAAAGTTTTTAACATTTAAAATAAAGTCAATAAGTCTAAAAAGAAATAGGATAATTATTCCTGAATCTTTTTAGATATACGGAAATAGAGGTGATTGGATGGGGCAGTGTACCACGTTGGCGAAGTAGCATTATATGCACCAGTGTCAAAGCGTACAATACAGTATTATACAAACCTACATTTGCTTCACGCATATCGCTCTTTATCACATAATCGCTCTTTTAAGACGTTAACAGACTTTAACTTTATAAAGATTGGAAACTACTAAATTTTTTATAAATGAATTGGAAGAGAGAATCAGCGCTGAAGCAACATCATGAAATGAAGCGATGTGAGCCATTGCTTCACATCTAGAACAGCTGAATAAAGAATGACCTGCTAGATTAACGAGTGAAACGTGAGATAAGGAAGAAAGGCTGGCAGTTTTGCTCCATATAAAAATGTTTATACATTTATCATGTGATTCCTCCTTATATGCACTTTTCCAAGTGATCAGTACAGGGATAGAGTTCTTTATCCAAATTTTTTATTTTTTAGGAGGTGAGTCCTTACTCGTTTTTAAACGAGCTAAGGAACTTGATTGGACATATTTAACTTGATTTTACTAGCGGTACTGATTGCATTAACTGCTTTTTTCGTTGCTACCGAGTTTGCGATTATTCGCGTGAGGAGTTCCAAAGTGGATCAGCTTATAGCAGAAGGGAGCAGCAATGCAAAAGCTGCGAAGCAAGTTATTTCAAATTTAGATGAATACTTATCTGCGTGCCAGCTTGGTATTACGATTACTGCGCTGGGAATTGGTTGGTTAGGAGAGCCTACGCTTTCGCATCTCCTGTCACCATTACTTGATCAACTAGGGATAAGCGGAGCGTTAACAAAAGTACTATCTGTTGCGATTTCTTTTGCGGTTGTTACATTTATAAATGTTGTGGTCGGAGAGCTTGCTCCGAAAACATTTGCAATTCAAAAAGCAGAGAAAGTCACTTTATTATTTGTTCGTCCGCTTATACTCTTTTATAAAGTAACCTATCCTTTCATTTGGCTATTAAACAGTTCTTCTCGTTTAATAACAGGGTTATTTGGTCTAAAGCCTGCTTCAGAAAATGAGCTTGCACACAGTGAAGAAGAGCTTCGCATCTTGTTATCAGAAAGCTATAAAAGCGGTGAAATCAATCAATCGGAGTTTAAATATGTAAGTAAAATTTTTGACTTTGATGATCGCGTTGCCAAGGAGATTATGGTGCCGCGTACGGAAGTCGTTTCAATTGACCAGGAAGATACGGTCGAATACATCCTTGAGATGGTCCAAGAAGAACGGTTTACCCGCTATCCGGTCATCGATGGAGATAAAGACCATATTATTGGAATGGTCAATATGAAAGAAATTTTAACCGAGATTGTCATGAACAACAGCAAGGAAAAAATAGATTTAAAACAGTATATCCGTCCTGTTATTGAAGTAATTGAATCGATTCCTATTCATGATTTATTGCTTAAGATGCAGCGTGAACGCATCCATATGGCTATTTTAATTGATGAATACGGTGGAACAGCAGGGATTGTAACAGTAGAGGATATTTTAGAAGAAATTGTCGGTGAAATTCGTGATGAATTTGATGCGGATGAACTTCCATTAATTCAGAAAGTCAAACCCGATCATTATATTGTAGATGGAAAATTATTAGTAAGTGAGCTTAACGAGCTGCTTGGCACGACAATTGATGATACGGATGTTGATACAATTGGAGGCTGGGTCTTAACGGAAAAATATGACGTCAAACAAGGAGAAAGCCTTAGCTTTGATCAGTATGATTTTACCGTTACGAAAATGGAAGGCCATCACATTCAATATATTGATGTGATTAAAAAACGTCAGGTACATCAAAGTACGGATGAAGCGGTTAATGTGTCGGATATGAACCAGTCACAGGCTTTATCTTCATAATAAGAAGGCGCATTGCGAAAGAGCAGTGCGTCTTTTTTAAAAAGAAAGTGTGGAGGGAAGATGACAAAGTCATATGATGGAACTATGGGATAATATTACCGCTATGAATCTTGAAATCAATTTGCTTTAATAAAAGTATGAAAACTCTATCAAAACTTTTATTAGTAACATTGTTGTCTGTCACTCTAGCTTTTGGTCTTAATAACACTGCGCAAGCAGCAACCGTACATACCGTTCAATCGGGAGATACGATGTGGAAAATAGCAGTAAAATATCAGGTGGGCGTTTCCGAGCTGATTGAAGCGAATTCTGCTATTAAAAATCCTAATTCGATCTATCCGGGACAAAAAATTACCATACCAACAGATAAAGCGGGAAGTTCATACGAAGAGCAAGTGGTTCAGCTAGTGAATCAAGAACGTGCTAAAGTAGGGCTTAAGCCTTTAAAGTCTAATTGGGAAGTAGCTCGCGTGGCTCGCTATAAATCGCAGGATATGATTGATAAAAATTATTTCAGTCATACATCGCCTACATATGGAAGTCCGTTCGACATGATGAAAAAATTTGGCATTACATACAGTACAGCAGGTGAAAATATCGCTGCTGGACAAGCAACTCCAAAAGAAGTGGTTAACGCATGGATGAATAGCGAAGGTCACCGTAAAAACATACTATCAAGTCAATTTACCGAAATCGGAGTAGGTTACGCTAAAGGCGGAAGCTACGGTCATTACTGGACTCAAATGTTCATTTCAAACTAAAGAAGAAAGGAAAAAAAGCTGACTACTAAGTCAGCTTTTTTTAGCTTCGAGCACTTTCTAGAAATTCTTTTGGATTGCCAGAAAGCTTTCCGTCCTGCTCAACGATGAGTGTGCGCGTAGGGAAAGCAAATTCTACGCCTTCTTCTTCAAGAATGTCCATAATTTCGAAGTTTATATTTTCTTTTACATCTAAGTAATCAGCAAAAACGGTTGTATTTGTAAAGAAATACAGATAGATATTTAAACTAGATTCATAGAAACCGTCAAAATTTACAAGAATCGTTTCATTGTGAATTTCTTCGTGCTCAGTCAGCATCTTTTTAATTCTTGCCACTACGGTTTCTAACTTTTCTTTTGGTGTATTATAATTCAAGTTTAAATGAAAGGCAATTTGACGTTTCCCCATTTTAGCCCAGTTAATAATAGGTTCATTAGAAAGAGTAGCATTTGGAACCGTTACGACTGCTTGAGCGAACGTTCGAACTTTGGTGCTTCGAAACGTAATATCTTCTACAACGCCTTCAACACTTGGTGTTTTAATCCAATCTCCAATGGTAAAAGGCTTTTCAGTAATAATTACGATTCCGCCGAATAAATTACTAACGGTGTCTTTTGCGGCTAGGGCAAAAGCAAGACCACCTAAGCCAAGACCCGCTACAAAGCCGTTTACGTTAAAACCCCATTCTTCTGCGATGATGGAGATAGAAAGCATAACAACAACGATGCGGATGAACTTTTCAATAAAAGGAATAATGATTCGATCCACTTGGATATCAAAATTTTTGGCAAACGTTGCAAAAAATAAATTGGTAGAAGCAGCTAAATTATACAAGCCCCATCCTGCAAGGCCAACAGAAGCTGAACGAACTAAATGTCTTTCCGTGTCGGCTGTTAAAACATCAAAGGGAAGATAGGGAAGAGCAAGCTTGAAACCAATAATCACAAAAATCCAGCGCAGCGGCTTTTCAAAAGCTTCTAAAACGCTCGTAATTAAATTGATTTTTTTATTTTTGACAAAACCAATAATAAACTTAAACAAATAAGTCGTGAAAAGCTTGCGAAGAATTAAAAAGATCAAAAAGATCCCAATCGCAATCACGATTTTTTTCCAATCATCTAATGATGATAGAGACTTCAAAAAATCCATACAATCCTCCTAGTTACCAAAACTGTGCTACAGTCCATTTATATCCGTCAATTGAAAGCATTCCTATGTAGAGTGTTCTTTACCCTAAATTCATGCTTTTTAAAAGCTTCTTCCCTATTAAAATAGCACAAAAATACCTGTAAATCTATTTAAGTGATAATTATGAATATATCTCTTTTTAGTAAAAGAGACAGACAATAGTCTGAAAATAAGTTGTATAATAAATAGGTGATATTATAAACATTAATTTATCTTATTATTTATTTAAAACGTTCGTTGGAGGGAGAAAGCTTTGTTAAGTCAATTAAATAGAATGCTAGAAAAATTGATGCCATTTATTACGCCGGTCAGCTTGCTCATAGGAGTTCTTATCGGTTCATCATTAAGTCAGTATACCTTCTTAATTCCATGGCTTTTTGCATTAATGACCTTTGCCGGAAGTTTGAATTCAAACTTTCACCAGTTAAATGCCACGATACACCGTCCATTTCCAATCATTATGGCTCTGTTTGTTTTACATATTTTTATGCCAGCATGGGCTTGGAGCGTTGGCCAAGTGATTTTTCCACATGATGTATTTACAAGCACGGGTCTTTTGCTAGCAGCAATTATTCCAACGGGAGTGACTAGTTTTATATGGGTCTCGATTTACAAAGGAAGCATTCCTCTTGCACTATCCATTATTTTAATTGATACTCTTTTAGCACCGCTTATCGTTCCTTATACGCTTTTATTGGTGGTTGGAGACACCGTACATTTGGAAGCGCTAAAGTTAGTCAAAGATTTATGTTTTATGATTGTCCTTCCATCTCTGTTAGGCATGTGCTTAAATCAATATACAAAAGGAACAATTAAGCAGACCTTAGGACCAAAGCTGGCACCTGTTTCGAAAATAGGGTTAAGTGTGATGGTTATGGTAAACGGGGGAGTGATTGCACCTTATTTAAAACATATTGATAAAAAACTGCTGTTTATTATCGTGATTGTCTTTTTAATGAGTTCAGCTGGTTATTTCTTCAGCTGGATGATTGGCAAATGGCTAAGATGGGACCGAGCAAAAGTTGTGACGCTTACGTTTTGCGGAGGCATGAGAAATATTAGCGCCGGAGCCGTATTAGCCGTATCTTATTTTCCAGCTCCCGTTGCTGTACCGGTCGTATTAGGGATGTTATTTCAGCAGGTATTAGCTGCTTTATCAGGGCGTTTAGTTCAAAACTATTACCAGAAAAAAGACGCTGAATTTGCTTCATTAAAATAAATGAAAAAAGCAAGGGACGAACCACAGTAATCATAAAGTAAGCACTCTGGTTTAACGATCAGAGATAAGATACTTTTACACTTGCTGCGTTCAAGATAATGAGATGATTAGAAAAAGGTGCGGTGTGGCATACTAGAAAGAAAAAGGTCGGATATTCTTGCTTATCAATATAGCGCTGGCGTTTGTTTTACCTTGGATTTTTGGCACCCTCTATTTACATCCTAGAAATCGTCGTTTACTGCCTTTAGTAGGAACTGCTTTTTGCATTTTAGCAATCGTTATCAATGAGTTAGGGAGCTATTATGGCTTTTGGAAACTCGGGACTTCTTTAGAAAATGAAGCATTAGAAGCGCTGCCTTTTAATTTAGGTGTTTATCCTGTATTGGCCAGCTATATGATTTTTTTAATCCAGCGAATCGGAAAGCCCCATTTTTTTATTTTTCTTATAGCGCTGTTTACAACATTTTTAGAAGGAACGTATATGTATATGGAAAGAGTTATATACGGAAACGGATGGAATGTCGGCTGGACATTTTTTTCCTATTGGATTCCGTACAGCGTAATTTATTTATACTATAGGTATTTGGTTAGTCTTAGACTGCTTCACTAGAAGAAAAAAAGAAGTAAATTTGCACAGTAAAAAAAGCCGTGAGTATTCACGGCTTTTTTTATTAGATCGCTTCTTTCGAGCTAGATTTATCTTTTGAATGATTCCATGCATCAATATTATCAAGTCCAGAAATGCTGTCTTGATAGAAGACAGGGTCTTTTCCAGCTTTCTTTTGGGCAAGATAATCTTTGAGTGCGGCAAAGGCCACTTTCGAGAGCAAGAGAATTGCGATTAAGTTGACTACTACCATAAAGCCCATAAACAGGTCTGCTAAGTCCCATACAAGCTGAATTTGAGAAATAGAACCGAACACAATCATTGCAAGCACAGCAACACGATAAGTCATCAGCCAAGCTTTATTTGTGTTCAAGAACTCAATATTTGTTTCTCCGTAATAGTAGTTACCAATTAATGTACTAAACGCAAATAGGAAAATCATAATTGCAAGAGCACCTGTTGCCCAAGAACCAATATGAGTGCTTAAAGCAGCTTGTGTTAATTCAATACCGCTTAAATTTTTATTTGTATAAGTACCTGAAAGTAAAATGATAAAAGCAGTACTACTACAAATAATAAGCGTATCTGTCAATACACCAAAGGCTTGAATTAATCCTTGTTTTACCGGGTGGCTTGTTGTTGCAGCTGCGGCTGCATTCGGCGCACTACCCATACCCGCTTCGTTTGAGAATAATCCGCGTTTAATTCCTTGCATAAGAGCTGCTCCAAGAGAACCGCCGGCAATTTGATCGAAACCAAATGCATTTTTAACGATTAACGCAATAAGAGAAGGCATTTCTTGAATGTTCATGATAATAATGAAAAGTGCTACTGCAATATAGGCAACAGCTAGTACCACAACAATGTATTCTGACATTTTTGCAATACGCTTAACTCCGCCAAAAATAATGGCAGCGAAAGCCACTGTCATAATAATTCCTAACACTAAACGATTTGTTCCAAACGCATTTTCAAACGCAAGGGTAATCGTGTTTGATTGTACAGCATTAAAAATTAAGCCGAATGATAAAGTGATTAAGACAGCAAACAGTCCGCCCATCCAGCGCTTCTTTAACCCTTTTTCCATATAGTAAGCCGGTCCGCCTCGGAAGCCGCCGTCTTTGTCTTTTACTTTGTATATTTGTGCTAACGTACTTTCGATAAATGCTGAAGCTGAACCGATAACGGCAAGCACCCACATCCAAAATACAGCACCAGGTCCCCCTAAAGCGATCGCAATCGCAATACCTGTAATGTTCCCCGTACCAACGCGGGCTGCCATACTGATACAAAACGCTTGGAATGGCGAAATTCCGTCTTTAGAAGAGCTATCCGCACCTTCTTTTAATACACGAACCATTTCTTTTAATAACCGAATTTGTAAAAACTTTGACCTGAATGTAAAAAACAAACCAAATGCAATCAGCATCGCAATCAGTAAGTAGGACCAAAGAAATTCGTTGATTGAACTAACAAAACCTTGAACTACTTCTTGCATAGTTTCACCTCTTCATGAATTATAGTAGAATAATAATAAAAAACGTGAATTTATAGAATTTTCCCTCTATTTAGATAGATCTCCCTATTTCCCCGCTGTTTTTCTTCATTATCCTTGTCGAATCTTGTTGCTAAATCTGAACCTTATATATATATAAAATAATAATTTTGGTCTTTTGTCAACTAACCTCACATGGAAAAATAGGGTGATATGACAAATGAAGCGGGTATGAAAAGGTGATAACAGCAGGGATGAAAGAAATTTCATTTTGTTTTACTTAATTGTTGCTAGAAAATAAAAGTTTTAGGCCAAGTACCCCAAAAACGGTTCCTTTTACATATTTTAATGTGTGCTGAAAGATACGGCTTTTTTTGACTTTCTTCCCAAGGCCAGAAGCAAATAGCGCAATAAGTGAAAAGATGATGAGCGTTTCGGCGATAAAGATGATTCCAAACAACATCATCTGCAAACTTACATGTCCAAGAGACGAATTAACAAACTGCGGTAAGAACGTAATGAAGAAAATAGCTACTTTTGGATTGGTTAAGTTGCTAACAAATCCTTTTCTAAAGTGATGGTGGTGCTGAACGTTTTCTGTTAATTCCAACGGACCGCTTTTTTCGCGAAACGATTGGTAGGCTAAAAACAGCAGGTACAGAACACCTACAACCTTTAGAATCGTAAAGGCAATAATTGATTTTTGAAAGATAATAGATAGCCCCACTGCGGCTAAAAGAGTATGTACAAATGTTCCCGTAATAGATCCCAGTACGGTTTTGATGCCTGCTTTGACGCCTGAAGCAATACTTTGTGTCATTACAAAGATCATGTCTTGTCCTGGTATTAAGACAATGATAAGTGACACGGCTATGTAAGGTATAAGCCAAGAAAATGTCATGATAATTCCCTCCCAACAGAATTTTAACCATTTCGACAAAAAGTTCTCAAGAGTGTGTGCTAATGAATTAATGGTTTAATGGAGTAAAGCTAAGAAGGTATAAGAGCGTAAAAAGAGGTTATTCTCCTTAATAAAAATCAATAAAAGGTGTAGGAAAAAAATAGGTGGTGTTGTATAATAATTCGATATACTTAATTTTTATAGAAAGAAGGTAAAATTTATGAACTACTGTTTAGCACAGCCGGAGGACGCTGCTACAGTTCACGATCTTATGCTGCAAGCCTTCTCCGTCTATCGCGATTCTGTCCCACCTTCCAGTGCTCTTGATGAAACAACGGAATCTATTATGCAATCGTTAAAGCATGGAAAAGAAGCTGTCATTTTATACGTCGAAAATAAGCCCGTAGCGATGGCGCGTTTTACGCTAGAAGAAACGAGCTTATATTTTTACCGTCTGTCTGTTATTCCTGCTTTTCAAGGAAAAGGACTGGCTAAACGGCTTATTCAATGGTTAGAAACATACGCCAAAGAGTGTGGTAAGGAAAGTTTATCATGCAAGGTGAGAATGAGTGTTTCTCGTAATATAGCTTTATATGAATCAATCGGCTTTTACATGGAGGAACAAGAAATCGTACATAGAGGGGGAGTGAATATTCCCGTAGTAAATATGAAAAAAGAGATTCTAAAAGGAGTAATGGCATGAATAAATCAACTCTTCCTTTACCGCCTCCTGTCTTTCTTTTAATCGGTGTATTAGCCGTTTCCTTTTCTTCTATTTTAATTAAATGGTCGGATGCGCCTGCTTCTATTTTAGGAATGTATAGACTGCTGTTTACCGTCCTTTTATTTTTACCGTTTTTACCATGGAGAAAAATGAAAATTCTTTTTAAAAACAGCACGGTAAAAGAATGGCTAATGCTAGCTGTATCAGGCGTGTTTTTAGGGCTTCACTTTCTGTTTTGGATGGAATCTTTTTCACATACAACAGTTGCTAGCGCTATGATTTTGACTACGCTCGAGCCGGTCTTCGTAGTGATTGGAGCTTATTTTTTATTTAAAGAAAAAACAAGCAAAGTAGGAGTCATTAGTATTTTAATGGCTGTTAGCGGCTCGGTGATTATCGCATCGGGCGATATCGGAGTATCTAAAACGGCTCTTTACGGAGACTTACTTTCTGTTTTAGGTACAGTGGCCGTTTCTGTTCATATGCTGGCGGGGCAAGATCTATGCAGGAAAATGCCTCCAATCATCTATAGCTTCGCCGTTTTTTTAATCGGTGGACTGGTTCTATTTGTCTACAATATTTGTACAAACGTATCGCTGACTCAGTATGATACAAAGGATTGGTGGATCTTTTTGCTTTTAGCGCTTATTCCTAATATTTTTGGTCACGCCTTATTTAACTGGCTGTTAAAGTATGTAGGTGCTACAACGATTTCGATGGCTATTTTAGGCGAGCTAATTGGTGCCATCATTCTCGCCTATTTCTTGCTTGGAGAAATGACAACCATTTCTCAGCTAGCGGGAGGAATGATTGTGATGATTAGTGTGATGATCTTCTTAAAGTACAAAGCAGCAGAGCCCGAAAAAGTTATAGCTTTTCAAGAAAAGTCGAATATCAGCTAATGGGATAGGCAAGCAGCACCGAGTATGATACAGTTTATTTATCATTATTTACCATTTAGTAAAGAGGTTTTTATTAAACTACATAAAGCAGGTGTAAATATGCTGAAAAAACTAACGGACCACGTTTATTACTTTCCTCATTCTGAAGAAACGGATCGGCCGGTGCTCGGGCTTATATGCGGGGAGAAGTATAGTTTCCTCGTAGATGCTGGGAATTCTCCTGCGCATGCATCATCATTTTTAGAAGAAGTGGAAAAAATGGGAGCCCCTCCAATCAAAGGAGTAGCTATTACGCATTGGCACTGGGATCATACATTTGGCATTCATGCAATGAACAAATATACAATCAGCCATCATTTGACGAAGAAAAAGCTGGCCTATTTAAAGACACTGCGCTGGGACGATGATTCCTTGGATAAACGCGTCCAGGAAGGGGAGGAAATCGAATTTTGCCGGGATATGATAAAGAAAGAAATGCCGTGTCGAGAGACGTTAATTTTACGGGAGCCGGACGTAACGTTTCATCATCATATGGAAGTTGACCTAGGTGGAATCACTTGTTGCATTCAGCATATTGGAGGGGTACACGCGCAGGACTCGTCCGTTGTCTACGTCCCCAAAGAAAAAGTACTGTTTTTAGGTGATTGTCTATGTCCAGATTTTTATAGCGGTGACTGGAGTTATGATAAAGAAGACCTTGAGCGGATTCAGAGAGAACTTAAAAAATATGATGCGCAGTATTATCTTTCATCTCATTTTGACCCTGAAACTTCTGAGGAACTTTGGAGAGATTTAAACCAATTGAGTGCGATTGGAGAAATTGTAGGAAATGAAGTCGATTTAGAAAAAGCATGTTTTCAGTTTGAATGTGAAACGTATAAGAAGCCAACAAATGAGCAAAAAGAGAGAATACAGTATTTTGTTAATGGAAATGTCAAACGTAAAAGCAGAGAACTGTTTTGATAGTTTATGCATAGCCTAATGGTAAGTAAGCCCGCCTGTTCATACTATATTATGAGCAGGCGGGCTTATTGAATTGGTTATGCTGTGATATGAGTTTTAAGTTATGATACTAAAATAAATAACTTGACGAAACAAAGTTATAAAAATATAATAAGTTACATAAAGTAAGTTAATTCAAAAATGATCTATTTAAAAGGAGAAATAACCATGAACTTTCACCGTGCACCCCATGTATTTGTTGGGAAAGTAAATTTAAAAGTAGAAAATTTAGAGCGTTCACTTGCTTTTTATCAGCAAATAATCGGGTTTAAACTTTTAGGGAGAAAAGAGAACAAAGCCTTGTTAACAGCTGATGGACGCACGGCGCTTTTATCGATTGAACAGCCGGAAAACGTTACAGCAAAACAGCCTCGTACAACAGGCTTATATCATTTTGCTCTATTGCTGCCGACTCGTTCTGATTTAGGAAGTATTCTGCAGCATTTGTTAAATAGCGGTTATCCGCTTCAAGGGGCGTCTGATCATCTAGTGAGTGAAGCGCTGTACTTGGCAGATCCAGATGGAAACGGCATAGAGATTTATCGAGATCGTCCGTCAAGTACATGGGAATGGAATGACAGTGAAGTAGTAATGGCTACAAAACCTTTAGACGCAGAAGCGATATTATCTGAAGGAAACGGTAAACCATGGACAGGATTACCTTCAGCTACCTTAATGGGACATATTCACCTTCACGTTTCTGAATTAGAGCAAACGGAAAACTTTTATCGAAATGGATTAGGTTTTGAGGTTGTGAGCAATTACCATAATCAAGCCTTGTTTATTTCAACTGGGCGCTATCATCATCACATCGGACTAAACGTTTGGAATGGAATTGGAGCTCCTAGTCCTCTTGAAAACAGCGTTGGTTTGGACTCATTTACACTTGTTTTTCCAGCTGAAGAAGCAAGGGAACAGGCAATAAATCAGCTTCGTGAAATTGGAGCAGCTGTTTCTAAAGAAAACCAAGATTTTTTCACAAAAGATCCATCAGGCAATATAATTAGATTAGTCCTTTGACATAAAAGCTGCCGCAGTTGGCAGCTTTTATTTATCGCAATGTTCGTCAAAATAGACAAGAAGTGTACACTTTTTTCTCAAATAGTAAGAGGATAATGACGAAAACGGTGTTATTTTCAGGGAAATAAACGAAGAGTCTTACGTTTAAAAAAGTTTGTAAACAAGCGGGCGTGGGAATAAAATACATATCAAGCATCATTTCTTATCGTTATTGAATTTTTATATAAAGTCTTTTCATATAAAACCTTGAAGGAAGGGAGCGGAAACCTGTGAGATATAAAGTGAAACATTGGCTTAGATTAACTTCAGACGAGCGCTATCTTGTATTGTTTGCTACTGCTGCTTTGCAAAAAGAAAAGCGATAAAAGAGTTGTTAATAGTAAGGAAAGTAGCTTTATATGCTAACGAAAAGGTAATAAAAGGCCTGAAAATAATATATTTATTTTCAGGCCTTTTATTGTTTTCAAACCTTGTTCAAGTCAACTGTTGAGAGATAGCTTCGGCCGTTTGTTTGCCGTTTGTTATACAAGCTGCAATGCCTACCCCATAATAAGAACAGCCGGCTAATGTAATAGCGGGGTGCTTGTCATGCAACTTTCGGGTCAAGCTGCGTACGAGTTCACCGTGTTTAAGGTGATAGGTAGGCATCAATTTATCCCAATTTGTTACGTCGCTTTCAATGGGCTGCTCTTTGATTCCTAAGCTGTTTTCAATGTCCTTTTGTGCCACTGCTAGCAGACCTTCTTTTGACATCGTCCGCAGGCTGTCAAAGTGGTGACTTGTGCTTTTATAGAACAGGCGAACTAACAAATTCCCTCGCTTAGAAGTGTGAGCCCATTTTTTGCTTGTCCACGTGCAGGCATTGGCAATTAAGTTGCTTGATTGAGAGGTAATAAACCCGGTGCCTTCAGCGGGAAGGCATTCGTCTGGAACGTCATAGCCGATGTACACGCTAATGAGAGAAGAATCTTTTAACTGCTCAAAGTCTTCGTTTAGTTCGGGATCGTTCAACAGGTGCTGAGCAGCCGTGTGCGGTGTAGCTAACACCACGTAATCCGCTGAATGGGCTTGCCCCGGCGTACTGATTTGGTAGCGCTCACCGTTCCGTTTTATGCTGGTGGTTGGCGTATCTTTTAAAATCGTTACATCAGAAAGCTCTTCTTCTAAGCGGTGAATAATTGTTGATAAACCTTGTTTAAACGAAATGAATTTTTTATTTCCTGCCGTTTTAAATTTTTTTTCATTGGCTCCCATTCCTTTGATGATGCTGCCGTACGTGTTTTTGTAGTCGAGCAGATACGGGAGAGTCGAAGAAATCGTGAGTTTGTCTAAATCGCCAGAGTAGACGCCGGATAAAATAGGTGCAATTTGCTTTTCTACTAGCTCTTCTCCTAAAAAATGTTTTAAAAAGAGTCCAATTGAGCTGTCTTTCGTAAACGTTGTATTTTTAGTAATTAAGTCTTTTAAAGCTGTAATTTTAGCTTTTGAAGAAATCAGCTCGCTTTTAAAAAGGGATTCCACGCTTGTTGGAATACCGAACATGGTATCTTCAGGAATTGGAAGCAGCTCATTAGCAGAGTAAATAAATGATTTGCCCGTTTCGTTATAGACTAAATCGTTTGTTAAGTACAGCTCTTCTAGCAGAGGCATAACGTTTTCTTTTCGAGCCACAATAGAATCCGCCCCTGTTTCCATAATAAATTCCCCAGCTTCACGCGTATTGATTTTTCCTCCTAGATGGGGATGTTTCTCTAGTAATAATAATTTAAGCGGAAGATTACGTTCTCGTTTTAGTTTCTGCAAATAGTACAGAGTGGTTAAGCCCGTAATTCCTCCTCCAATAACAGCGACCGTTTTCAAAATATTCACTCCTACATTTTCAACAATTAGTCTGTAATATACGAAAATCATACCACTATGACTAGGAAAAGTGTAATGAATTGATTGTGAACATAGTGTGTGCAAATACGAAAAGAAATATTGAAACTATACGATTAGATATTTTGAAATTACATAAAATAAAAGCTCATACACGTAGAGAAAATAACTGAGACGCAGCAGTGAAGAAAGGAGGAAGCATCATGCTCGGCGGTTTTATGGAAACGCTGAAAAAAGACTGGCTCGCTTTCGTATTAATAAGTGTTCTTATATGCGGGATTACCTTAAACGTACGAGCTGAAGAGAAGAGCGGACGAAGCGGATACATCGAACCAAAGCTAGTTTTTCCTGTGATCAGTGATGTTCATATTAAGGAAACAGGAACGCTTGATTTGCGTACTTTTCAACATGCATTAACGCAATTAAATGAACAGGCACCGAAACAAGATGCATTTGTAGTAGTAGGAGACTTGGCTGATACAGGTGCGTTAAAAGAATACGACCGTTTTTTTTCTGTTTATAATCAAAATAAACAGTCGCAGGCCGTATCTCTTTTTACAATTGGCAACCATGAATACCGGGACAGCGTAACAAATCAGCAAGCGCAGCAGCGTTTTTTATCTAAAACCAAAATGAAGGCTCTTTACTTTCATCAAGTGATAAAAGGCTATCATTTTATCATGCTTGGAACAGAAAGCCGATTAACCGCCGGTGATTATTCAATCAAGCAAATTAACTGGCTTGCTGAACAGTTGAAGATAGCAAAGCGAGACGATCCTAAAAAACCGATTTTTGTCTTTATTCATCAGCCTATTAACAATACATTGTACGGGAAAAATAGATGGGGAATAGAAGTGAATGAACAGCTTCTTTACAATACGTTAAAACCTTATCCGCAAGTCATTACGTTTTCTGGTCATACCCACCATCCGTTGGACGACCCTCGTACTATTTTCCAAAGAGATTTTACCTCTCTTGCAACGTCTTCCGTTCGGTATATATGGCCTGGTGCTGGATATTTACAAGGTGAACTTCCTCCTGGCTATCGAGACGTGAGTCAAGGCCTTCTTGTAGAGGTTTATAATCGAAAAGTAGTCGTTAAAAGGCGGGATTTTCATGCGAATAAGTGGACGGGAGAAGCGTGGGAAATTGATATACCTGCAGATGCAAAAAAATTTCACTACACGAATGAGCGAGATTTAGTAAAACCGATTTTTCTTCCAAGCTCTACTATTTCTGTTATACAAGAAAAAGCTTCAGCAAATCAGCTTTATATCCAGTTTACGCAAGCGGTGGATAATCTGATGGTTCATTCTTATCGCATTACCGTCAAAAACAAAGAAACTGGAAAAGTGGTCAAAACGTACAATGCATTTTCTCAAT
The DNA here is from genome assembly GCF_045369295.1 of Priestia sp. 179-F W1.4 NHS. Taxonomy (NCBI): domain Bacteria; kingdom Bacillati; phylum Bacillota; class Bacilli; order Caryophanales; family Bacillaceae; genus Priestia; species Priestia sp. 179-F W1.4 NHS. The sequence goes on from NZ_JBIQFF010000001.1 coordinate 916,186, forward strand.
ATTACAGCGATCCTGTTCCGGATGTTTTAAGTCTTCCGTTATCAGGTTTGCAGCCTCATACTGCGTATCAAATAGAAGTGGCAGCAGTGGATGCGTTTGACAATCAAAGCGATCAAAAATTAATCATTGAAGGCTCTACTAAATAGCTGAAAGAATCCTGGTTTTTATTGATTCTTTTAGCTTTTTTTCATCTGTTTTTAATGTTATTTTCATTAGATTTTTAAGTGGAGTTGCTACACTGAAACTGTATTTAAAGTCATAATATGTAATTTTAATGAAAGTATCAAAAGGAGTTTGTATGAAGGGATCTTTTATACGTTTTTTAGTAGTAGGGCTGGTCAATACAGCAGTAGGCCTCTCCATTATGTATGTGCTGCTTCATATTTTTCATCACTACTGGGTGGCGACATTTGTCGGCAACGCAGCGGGGGCAGTCGTCAGCTACGTGTTAAATCGAATATTTACGTTTAAAAGCGGAGTTCATTTATCCAAAAGCATACTGCGGTTTATTTTAGTTATTGGCATTTGCTACGGTTTGTCTTACTATATTGGACTGCAGTTCTCCAGCTGGTTATTGCACCAACTTCCTGCTGCTGTGCGTCCGTTCAAAAAAGACGTCGGTATATTAATTGGAACAGGTCTGTATACGCTTTTAAATTATACGGGTCAAAAATACTTTGTATTCAATGCAAAAAAAGAAGCAGTCGTCATACACGATTAGCTTTTAGTAATTATGAAATGGAAATAGGTGTTAACAGATGAAGAAAGAAACAGCTATGAACAAAGAAAAAACATTGCTTATTATCGCTTTCCTTTTGCTGCTTGCGTATGTATCCCCTATGTTTTTGCTCGGGGAAAATTCACATATACGCGTGCATGATAATTTAGACTCAAATATTACGTGGTATAAAGTTCTGCATCAAAGCGGAGAGCTGTTTGGCTCCAGTCATGCCGTATTACCTCAAATTATTAACGGATTGCCGAGAAACACGTTTGGAACAGAATTTAGCGGTATTCAGTGGCTGTATGGCTTATTTCCTACCATGCTTGCGTACAGCTTCAGCCAAACGATTACGCGCGTATTTGCTTTAATTGGAATGTATTTATTATTAAAAAAGCATTTTATTAAAAGCGAGGATGCTTATGCGATTCGAGTGCTTGTATCACTTGCTTTTGCACTTACGCCATTTTGGCCTTCGGGCATGCTGAGTACATTAGGACAGCCGTTGGCGCTGTGGGCGTTTTTAACCATTCGAAACCGCGAAGGAACGTGGAAGGAATGGCTTACACTTTTATTGCTTCCGTTTTACGCAAGCTTTGTGCTAGGCTTTTTCTTCTTTTTAACGGCGATGGGGCTGCTATGGCTAAGAGACGTAGTAAAAAAACGAGCGTGGAATATTCCTTTTTTAAGCAGTATTGCAGCGATGACTGCTGTCTTTCTGATCATTGAATACCGGCTTGTTGATTCGCTTTTATTTCCGGAGGCCCCGACGAGTCGAAATGAATTTTTAAGCTCTACTCTAAGCTTTGGACATTCCGTTCGCCTTGCTTTGAAGAACTATACGCTCGGGCATACGCATGTAATGACGCTTCATACTTTTGTCATTTTACCGCTTTCTTTTGTCGTATTGTGGTTTGTTGCTCGAAATCGCAAGGAAAAGCTTGACAAAACGTTTTTGCAGTTATTTATTCTTAATCTACTACTGTCGATTTGGTATGCGTTTTGGTTTTATAAAGGTTGGGAGCCGCTAAAAGAAAAATATCAGCTTTTTAATACGTTCAACTTTGCTAGATTTCACTTTTTACGCCCGCTCATTATTTATTTGATGTTTGCCGTTGGCAGCTATGTTTTATGGAAAAGGAGCAAGGCGTGGAAAAAGTTTGTGTGGGTATGTTTGATTTTACAGCTGCTTGTGTTATTTATAGCAAATCCTGAACTTTACTATCGCTACAATCACGAGCCTTCAGTCAAAGAATTTTATGCTGTGCATCAGTTTGATGAAATAAGCAGATATATTGGAAAACCTAAATCATCTTATCGCGTAGCGAGCATAGGGCTTCATCCATCAATTGCTCAGTATAACGGCTTTTATACGCTAGATACGTATAACAACTTCTATCCGTTAACATATAAACATGAGTTTCGCAAAATTATTGCCAAAGAGCTTGATAAAAATAAAAAACTAGAAAGCTACTATGATCACTGGGGCAATCGCTGCTATGTGTTTGTTAGCGAGCTAGGTAAAAAATATGATTACCGAAAAGACTCAACGAAAAAAATTCGTCATTTGCAGCTTAATATCAGCCAATTTAAAAAAATGGGCGGTCGCTATATTTTTTCAGCTGTGCCAATTGAAAATGCTGAAAGCGACGGTTTGCACTTTTTAAAAGCATTTAACGATAAACAGTCCGCTTGGAAAGTGTATGTATATGAAGCAAAGTAAGGGGGCAATAACATGAACAGACCTATTTTAACGATCGTGGTTCCATGCTACAACGAAGAAGAAGTATTCACAGAGACGTCTTTTCAATTAACTACTGTAGTAAAAGAACTGATTAATGAACGACTTGTATCAAGTGAAAGCACTATTTTATTTGTAGACGATGGAAGTAAAGACAGCACGTGGTCGCTTATTGAAAAAGAAAGCTGCAGCAATTTGTTTGTAAAAGGGTTAAAGTTAGCGCGAAATGTAGGACATCAAAATGCTTTGCTTGCAGGACTAGAAGTAGCTCATAAGCAATCTGACTGCGTCATTTCCATTGACGCGGATTTGCAAGATGATATCAGCGTCATTCGTACTTTTGTAGAGAAATATTGGCTTGGGTATGAAGTTGTATATGGCGTTCGAGACAGCAGAGAAACCGATACATTTTTCAAACGAACCACGGCAGTAGGGTTTTATCGTTTTATGAACAAGCTAGGAATTCAGCTCGTTCAAAATCACGCTGATTTTCGCCTTATGAGCAAACGTGCTCTTGGTGAACTCATGAAATATAAAGAAGGAAACGTCTTTTTGCGGGGCCTTGTACCATTAGTAGGATTTCGCTCCACGGAAGTCACATATGACCGCAAAGAACGGACGGCGGGTGAGTCAAAATATCCGCTAAAGAAAATGCTCGCTTTTGCATTTGACGGGATTACGTCTTTTAGCGTAGCACCTATACGCTTACTGACGCTGCTTGGAGGAGCTTCGTTTCTCTTTAGTATTTTGTTTGGCATTTATGCGCTGATTCAAAAATATTTAGATCATACGCAAATTGGCTGGACGTCTCTTATTTTATCAATTTGGCTTGTAGGCGGCCTGCAGCTAATGGGAATAGGTCTTGTCGGAGAATACATTGGCAAGATTTTCAACGAAGTGAAACAGCGTCCTAAATATGCGATTGAAAGAGATTTATATACAAAACACTCGTTAGACAAACAAAAAGATTTGCTGATGCATTAATTAAGAAGCTTCTCCTGAATGGAGAGGCTTTTTTGTTAAAGTGTTTATCATAATTTTTAAGGTAATAGGAGATGCTACTACTAAAATTTCTAAGGAGATCAAAATCTATGAAAAGACTACTTTATACAGTCAGCACTTTTTGTTTTGTTTGGCTTGCTTTTGCAACCATTCATGTCAGCGCTCTTTCGATTGAGAAACTTCCAATGAAGAAATCATCTGAACAATGGTCGGTCGAACTGACAAAAGCGAGCATGACGGGAGATAATCAGCTAAAGTGGAAAAATAACGTCTATCATACATATGGATTAACCGTTGAAAACATTGGAAAAGACGTAGAGCGTGTGCAGGTCCAAGCTTTTCGGCACGAAGGAAAAAATAAGGCGAAATACAGCTTGTTTTCTCCTATTGAAAGGTCTAACTTAAGCAAAAGCGGTCAGCGTTTTCGCTATGCCAATTTTGCTGTTCCTGGAAAAGCGGCAGGCTTAGACATCATGATTAACTGGACGGATGAACAAGGCAACCATCAAGAACATTTTGAATTTTAAAAAAAGTCTTCGCTTAGGCGAAGACTTTTTTTTGCAGGAATTTATCTCTGTATGTGGAAAACGAACACGAAAGGAGAGATTGTGATGATTGCAAAAGCTACTGAAGAAGAAATACAGGAAATTCGGACGAAATCTGCTGATGCGCTGTTTGAAGGAACAACGCATCAGTTTCAACCGTCAACTGAACGCGTAAATGAACTAATTGATAATGCCCTTGAAAAAGGGTGTTATTATTTAGTATCTAGACAAGAAAATAAACTTGCAGGCTGGGTTTTTGTCGGTCCATCTGCCGACTTCTTTTCAAAAGCAGAAATTGGCTTTATCTACGAGTTATATGTTTTACCAGAATACCGCGGGCAAGGTCTAGCCAAGCCGTTAATGCAAAAAGCAATTGATGAATTGTCTATCAAAGGATACCCTGAAATCAGACTCAGCGTTCATGCTGGGAATTTTGCACAGCATGTGTACCGTGAACTTGGATTTGTAGATAAACAAATATCAATGAGCCTACAGGTGGCAAAACGTCCGTAATGTTGGTGAATGTCAGCGAGTCCATAAAACATAAGATGTTATACATGCGATGAGGTTCGGTAATGAAAGTAAAAGTAAATAAGTAGCCCAAACGGCGCCTTTATCTAGTACTTCAACAGCTCCTCTACCTGTATGATCTGAGGAGGGGGGATCTTCAAGTGCGTTCATAATCAAAGCCGCTGCTGCTAAAATAATCCCTCCAATGCTTCCGGTTGTTTTGACAATTGCAATATGGAAAGTAGATGAAAAAGCAATGCTGAGAAGCAGCAGCAAGCTTCCCAAAAAAGCAGATAACATATATCGTTTCATGTGCTCACCATCCTTTATGAAAGCATACCATATTTTACTTCTTTTTTCTTTTTATTGAAAAGCTATTGACATAACATATAAAACATATTAGAATAGTCAGAAATAATTTAAAAACGAAATATTCTTATCTAGAGAGGTGGAGGGACTGGCCCTTTGAAGCCTCAGCAACCACAATTATTGAATGGTGCTAATTCCAGCATAGCCTAGCTCTGACAGATAAGAAGAGGAATCTTTTTCTATGATGAAATCCTCTTCTTAGGAAGAAACATTTCGTATAGAAAAGGTGATGACATTGAAAAATACACAACAGGCGCTAAGCGTTGATGATTATTTAGATCTATACTTGTTAGCAAAAGAACTAAAAGACGAAACGTGGCAGCAGGAAATTTTAGCCGCGCTAAAAACGAAGCAAAATCGTTCATTTGAAGACAAACAATCCGCACTCGTTCAAGAAATATGGGAAGATTTTAAACAGTTAAATGAAGATATTTCTTTTACGTATCGCTTAATTCAAGAAGAGCCAACTAATGAACAGTTTCAAGTTAAATTAAGGAACTTGAGAGAACGGCGGATCACGCTGAGTCGTGAATTATATTTAGCTAAAAAACAGTATGTTGAACACACGCAGTAAAAGGATCCGCTTGATAAACAAGCGGTTTTTTTGCATGTAAATGTTAGAAGCGTTCTATTTCGGGTAGTAAATAGATAAGACAAAAAAAGGAGGGATAACAGTGGCCCAAGGTGTATTATGTGAAGTGAATGAGTGCATGTATTGGAAATCGGGAAATAAATGCAGTGCAGAGTCCATTTACGTTGTGAGTCCTGAAAGTAGTCACCATGTTTCTGAAACGGAAGAACCTGGCTGTAAAACTTTTGAACCCGCGAGATAAATGCTAGTTTTATAAAAAAGCATAAAATGAACGATGCGCTGACGGAGTTGAGTCGGCGTTTTTCTATTTTTTAAAAAATACTATTACTTAGGTGCGATAATAAATACATAGTAAAAAAGCAGTGTCTACGTCTAATTGTGCGTTTAAACAAAATGATACGATAATTTTTTTGTTTTTCGACAAAAGAAAAACGAGAGAAAGGTGATAGAATAAAAATATACAGCCTAGCTGACTTTTAGCATAAATTTATATGAAAGCGCTAACAAAAAAGCTGTATTCATCTCGTTTTGACAGATTGGAAAAAGGGGAGACGTTTATGCAGGGGAAAACTCAGGGGAAAGAATTGAAACGCGGGTTAGAAGAAAGACATGTGACGCTGATGTCCTTAGGAGCAGCCATAGGGGTAGGGCTGTTTCTTGGATCTGCATCTGCTATTAAATTAGCAGGGCCGGGAATATTATTGGCGTATGGATTTAGCGGAATGATTATGTTTTTTATTATGAGAGCACTTGGAGAAATGGCGATTCAAAAACCTGTTGCAGGTTCATTCAGCAAGTACGCGCGCGACTATTTAGGGCCCCTTGCTGGTTATCTAACAGGTTGGAACTACTGGTTTTTATGGGTTGTAACATGTATGGCTGAAATTACAGCCGTTGGTATTTATATGGGATATTGGTATCCGGATGTACCAAACTGGATTTGGGCGTTATCGGCGCTTGTCATCATGACAACAGTTAACTTCTTAGCTGTTAAGGCATATGGTGAACTGGAATTTTGGTTTGCACTTATTAAAATTTTAGCGATTGTGTTAATGATTGCCGTTGGATTATTAATGATTGTGTTTGGAATCGGGAACAGCGGCGTTGCGACGGGTATTAAAAACTTATGGGACAACGGCGGGCTGTTCCCGAACGGATTCAAAGGTATTTTACTGTCGCTGCAAATGGTTATGTTTGCATATTTAGGAATTGAAATGATCGGCGTTACCGCGGGAGAAGTGAAAAATCCAGAAAAATCTCTAGCAAGAGCGATTGATTCGGTCTTTTGGCGTATTCTTATTTTCTACGTTGGTGCATTATTTGTCATTATGTCGATTTATCCTTGGCAAGAAATTGGTTCACAGGGAAGCCCGTTTGTATTAACATTTGAAAAAATCGGGATTCCAGCAGCGGCAGGCATTATTAACTTTGTGGTGCTAACAGCAGCTCTTTCTTCTTGTAACAGCGGTATTTTTAGTACAGGCCGTATGCTGTTTAACTTAGCAGAGCACGGAGAAGCTCCAAAAGGATACGGTCAGCTGACAAAAGGCGGCGTACCTGGAAAAGCTGTTTTAGCATCAGCGGGTGCGTTATTAGTCGGAGTAGCGTTAAACTACATTGTGCCTGCCAAAGTATTTACGTGGGTAACAAGCATTGCAACATTCGGCGCGATTTGGACTTGGGGAATTATTTTGCTTTCTCAAATTAAGTATCGCAAAACGCTAAAAAAAGGTGAAGAGGCAAAGTTAAAATACAAAATGCCTTTATTTCCGTTAACGTCTTATGTGTCACTTGCGTTCCTAGCGCTGGTGGTTGTTCTTATGGCGTACAATCCAGATACAAGAATTGCAGTTGTTATCGGACCACTATGGTTTATCGGTCTTATTATCGCGTACTACGCAAAAGGATTTCATAAACGAAGTCAAGGTTCAGCTGGGACTGAGCAAAAGTTAGTGAAATAAACGAAAAGACCTCTTTCTTGGAAAGAGGTCTTTTTTCATTAGTTTATGTGCGAATGATTAGTTTTTTTGAAGGGATTATTGATACGTATGAATAATGTAGAAAATATTCTATTTATTCTGTACTATTTAGTTAGAGAATTCATTAATGATTAAATGGTAATTGGAAGTGGATAAGTATGGTAGTTTTACGTTTTTTAACGCCACACAGTGCATCGAAAAGTTGGGAGGAAATAGGCAGAAATGATAGAAAGATTTAGTGAAAAAGACATAAAGGGTTTGCTAGTGCTATCTAAGTTGGAAAAATGGGATTATAGCGAAGCGGATTTACATACGATTTTTTCAACTCGAGACGTATTTGGACATAGAAATGAGAAAGGTGACATTGTATCAAGCGTAGCAGTAGTTTTATATGAAAATCAGTCAGCTTTTATAGGAATGGTAATTGTGAGAAAAGATTATCGAAAACAAGGGTTAGCCGGGCAGCTCATGAAGCACTGTTTGCAAATTCTTTCTCCTGAGGTGAATGCCTACTTAATTGCGACAAAAGAAGGTGAGCACTTATATAAAAAAGCAGGGTTCAAAACCGTGGACTATGTAAGTAAATATATAAGCAGTGAATACATACCAAGAGCATTTAAAGCTTCAGGGTTTTATACACGATCCTTAACGAGAAGGGACTTCAAAGAGGTTTTAAAGCTTGATGAAGCAGCATTTGGAGATAATAGAAAGCTATTTTTAAAAAGTAGAATTCAGCAAGCTGAAAAAGCAGTTGTCTTACAAAACGAACAAAATAAAATAATGGGTTATGGTTTAGCGGTTCGTACCCCGAGCAATATCGTGATTGGTCCCGTAGTTGCTCCACACGCTGAAGCAGCAATGCTAGTCATTGATGAACTAGCGAAGAGTTACAAAGAAAAGCTGAGAATTGACCTGTCTTCTCATGAGGAAACGTTAAAGAAACTTGTGGAAAACCACGGATTTCAGCTTCAAAATGAGCCTCCTGTTATGGCGTATGGCGTCAATTCCCTATCTGCTAGACAGGGCAACCTTTTTGCTATAGCAGCTCAGGCGTTTGGATAAAAAGAAAGGAGAAGCTCCTTTCTTCGCGTCTACCGAATTCTCCCAATTTTAAACCCATTATCAATCTGATGAAAGCCGACTTTTGGATAGTAGTTCATTGCAGAAGGAGCGGAAAGTAAAATGAGCGCGGCTTCTTCACCGATTTCTGATTGAACGTGCTTGATGAGCTGTGTGCCGATTCCTTGATTTTGATAGTCTTTTACGACAGCTAAATCCGATAAATAGCAGCAGTAGCTAAAATCTGTTAACGCTCTGGCTATGCCAATGAGTTCGCTGTCTTTCCAAGCGGTAATGGTAAGGGAAGCATGATCAAGCATTCTTTGAATCCGATCAAGATCTTGTGCCGGACGTTTAATACCTGAATGTACAAACACTTCAGCAGCTTGTTCGGAACGGATTGAGACGTTGGTTTTGTAAGTAATGGTCATTGTGTCATCTCCTTGATTTATAAGATATAGTCCAGTATATGAAGAATCTGAACTGAGAATAAGTGTCAGAAACAGTAAATTTAATAGGGTCAGTTAGAAAGGAAAGAACATCATGTTAGAGTTAATGCCTTTGCTCGATAAAAGAAAAGCAGATCCCTTATACATGCAGCTTTATACTTACATAAAAAAACAAATTCAAAAAGGCACCATTCCGCCTCATGAAAAACTGCCTTCTAAACGAAAGCTAGCTCTTCATTTAAGCATTAGCCAAAATACGGTTGAAGCGGCTTATGTACAGTTAGAAGCTGAAGGCTATATCGAGATACTAGCCAGGAAAGGAGCATTTGTAAAAGAGATAAAAAATGAAGTCGTGCTTCAAAAACAGCCTCTCGCCTATGTCTCTTTACCGCAAGAAGAAGGGAAATCAACTGTCATTGACTTTAGCCATGGAAAGGTAGACGTAGAAAAATTTCCGTATAACACGTGGAAAAAGCTAACGGTTCAAACAATTTATCATGATGAAAGCCAGCTTTTTTATAGCGGACATCCACAGGGCGAACTGCTTCTTCGTCAAGAAATTGCAGCGTATCTTTATCATTCAAGAGGAGTGCGCTGCACAGCGGAGCAAATTGTGATAGGTGCAGGTACACAGTACCTCATGTGGCTGCTTTCTATCATTCTAGGAAAAGAAAAGATAATTGGGTTCGAAAACCCAGGCTTTCACCGAACGAGGCACGTTTTTCAAGAACAAGGCATGTCGGTCGTCCCTATTTCTCTTGATAGTTCTGGCTTGAAAGTGAAGGAACTGAAAGAAAGCGGAGCGGATGCGGTGTACATTACGCCGTCTCATCAATTTCCTGTTGGGATGGTCATGCCGATAGCAAGAAGACTTGAACTATTAGAGTGGGCGGCAGAAACGAATGGCTATATCATAGAGGATGACTATGACGGAGAATTTCGCTATAAAGGAAAACCGATTCCGGCCCTTCAAGGATTAGATCAAGGCGATCGCGTTATTTATACGGGTACGTTTTCAAAATCGTTGATGCCTTCTCTTCGAATAAGTTATGCCGTGCTGCCACACCGGCTTCTTACAAGTTATATGAAACACTGTGGACTTTTTAAACAGCCTGTTTCAAGGCTTCATCAGCATACGCTTTTTCTGTTTATGAAAGAAGGGCACTGGGAACGTCACTTGAATAAAATGAGAACAGCATACCGTAAAAAACAAGCGCTGCTGCTAGATTGTTTGACTACTATTATGGGAGAACGTGTAGATGTTATTGGAGAACATTCTGGCTTGCATATTCTTCTTAAGGTAAAAAACGGAATGAGTGAACAGAAACTAATTGAAGCAGCTGCCAAACAAGGGGTAACGATTTATCCAACATCTATTTATTATCATAGTGCGGGTGAAAACAACACGCCCTATGTATTGCTTGGATTTGCAGGACTGTCTGATGGAGAAATAAAAACAGGTGTAAACCTGCTGTTTAAAGCTTGGTTTGAACAGAAGGATTGAGATGTACGCTGGGGGGATTTCTATGAAAGTAAAGCGGAAATTGTTTGGTTTATGGACAGGAGAGCTTACGGCAGCTTTACTGTTTACTGCGCTGTGGATAGGGTACTTAAATGAGTTTTCTCATCTGGCTTTTTATTTAACAACGTTTTCAAGTGTGTATGCTTTTATTATACTTGAGTTTATCCTGTTTCAAGGAAGCTTGTACTGGTTTATGAAATGGAGGCGGGTGAGCCGAAAAGAAGATTCTCATTTGCCCTCCAGCTACATTCAGTTGTTTCTGCTTTTTAAAAAAATGAATAAAATTCTTCTTACGTTAGGTTTAGGTGTACTCATTTACCACTATATGCAGTTAGGGGTTAAGGGACTTGCTTTTTTTCTAGGCCTTTACGCGTTTGCTTGGATTGAATATATTAACTACTATGTGATTAGACTTTCTTATCAAAGTCCAAGTGAAATCAAAGAGTTTTTTGAGCAAAAAGGCTTTAAACGATCTATTTTAGCGAGAGAAATAGATAAAAACCAGCGCGTTTGATTACACAGACTGCGCTGGTTTTTTTGTCTGGAAACCAAGGAATAAGGCAAGAGTCGATAAATTAGTGAACTTGAAGGTAAAGGAAAGTTTGATAGGAAGAAGATGCTTCTTGTAAGGAAGTAACAAATGTATAAAAAAGCGGTGTTACATTCATGCGGTTGTTTCTCGACCAGTCATGGTTTGCGAAAAATGATTTTCTTAGTTCGGCTGTGAGTTCAAGCTGCACTCCGGCTTTTAGCAGATTATCGTTCACAATGTTTTGTTCGCTTGTTCCCGCTATGTTAGAAGGAGCGTCACGGACGGTAAAGCCGTTTTTGCGCAGTGATTGCTTCATCAGCTCTTTATAAAGCTGATTTTTTCCACCTACATACACGATAGGCTGACTGCCGCTGTAGCCGTGAATCGTCAAAACGGACATGCTTTGCTGAGCCATTCCTCTAGCCGTCGGTTCATCAAAGTTTTCTGAGGTTATGTGCAGAACTCCATTGTTAGTGGACTTGATGCCTTCAAATAAATAATAAGAAGCGGAAAAGCGATCGGCGAGTTCTTTGGCAACTTCTGATGTACCTGGTTCAATTCCGCCGCCGTGAATGGCCATAATGGATAAATAGCTAAAGCGCTGCTCGTAGCGAATGTCGTAGTCTTGGTGAAAAGTTTCGTGCTGCTGCAGTTCTGCATAGGAAGAGTAATAGTCACCGCTTGCATAAGAAGGAGGGGGAATCAAAAAGCAGTACATCAAACATAGCAAAATGCTTGTACTCCATTTGAATAAACGGTTCATTAATAATCACCTCTATTTATTCTATGATAAATAGAGGCGATTATTAGTGTTTTCGCCCGATATAAAGTAAGTGAGAAGACAGTCCAAGGTGATAAGGGTTCGATGCTTGTTGAATAAGGAGCTGAACGATGTTGTTCATTTCTTCAGAAGAAGTTTCCTGCCAGTACGTCCACTCTTTTGAATTAACTGACGAGGCAACGTTAGAGGCAATCAGCTCGATGCATCGAAATCCATGCTTCTTTAAAAACGGAATAATATCCTCAATTTTAGTGTAATAAGCGTGAGTAAATCGCCTTTCTTCTGCATGATTAAAGCAGCCTGATTCATAAAAATCATGAAGCGCTTTTGCCGTGTTGTTTGGTTTTAAACGCTCCGGCGATGTTAAAGAAGAAATGACGTGCTGAACGCGCGGCATAAATGAAATAAAAACAGTTCCGCCTGGCTTTGTTACCCGATACAGCTCTCGAACGGCTTGAATACGGTCTTGTTTCTTCTGTAAATGATACATTGGTCCAAGCATTAATGCCGCATGAAATTGTTCATCTGAACAATAGTGAAGGTTTCGTGCATCTGCCACGTGAAAATTACGAAATACATTATATACTTGCTGTTCTAAAGCTTTTTCTTTGGCTTTTTCAACCAACTGCGGTGTCAAATCAGTTAAAGTTACTTCATAGCCGTTTTCTGCTAGTTTCAAGGCATATCTTCCCGGTCCGGCACCGTTATCTAAAATATGGCCTCTAGGAGGAAGGTGTTTTTTTATAAAATGCCAGTTTACTTGAAACTCAATAGGTTCTCGTTCTAACCGTCCCCACTCATCAAATCTGCTGTAATAATCGATAACTTTATCCACTTTGATTAGCCTCCACTTTAAAAAATAGTTATAGTAAATTATAACAAAAATAGAAATAGTTAATAGGTGCATTTGTGAAAAAGTGAAGAGAAAGGAGGAGAAAGAATGACCGCAGCTTTTATTAGTCGTCTAGCCCTATCAGGTTTGTTAGGAGCTTTGGTTGGCTTAGAAAGAGAGTTTAGAGCTAAAGAAGCAGGGTTTCGCACTCATTTTTTAGTTGCTGTCGGTAGCACGCTGATTATGCTAATTTCGAAATATGGCTTTTCAGATGTGCTTCATCAAGATCATATGGCTCTTGATCCGAGCCGGGTGGCCGCACAGGTAGTAAGCGGTATTGGTTTTTTAGGAGCAGGTATGATTATTATTCAAAAGCAGCATATTAGAGGACTCACAACAGCCGCAGGCGTATGGGCAACGTCGGGAATTGGTTTAACCATTGGGGCCGGTATGTATACAGTCGGCATTAGCGCAACTATATTAGTGCTGATTGGCTTAGAAATATTGAACGTAATGTTTACATCTCTTTCTACTCATTCCATTTTAATTAAGTTTCGTGCAGCAAATCAAGAGGATATTTATGAGCTGCTTGATAAGATTGAAAAAGAAAATATTATGATTTCGTCTTACGAAATTCACCAAGATCATCATCAAGGTGAGCTGCTCTATTTTGTTGAAATAAAAGGAAAGGCAAAAAAGAAAGGGAATAAAGTAGAATTGATTAAATCGATTCACTCTATGGCTCACGTGTTATTTATTGAAATTGAATAAGCACTCATTTATTTTTTTAAAAGAGACTGGAAGAAACGTATTTTAGTTGGCGGAACAGGTGAGACCCCGCAGGAGCGTAAGCGACGAAGAGGCTCAGCGGCCGCCCGCGGAAAGCGAAGCCTTGCACGGGAATTAACCGCGGTGTTAAAAGTAATCCATACTAACTCATTTATCCAATTTGTTCTCTCTATCTTGCTTAAAGCGTTTTGCTGTGTTTTATCATAGCAAAAAAAGGCTATTACCTAAATATAGAGAATTTTACTGGAGGTTATAAAATGAAAATTGGAGTTGTAGGTGCTACAGGAAAAGCAGGAAGTTTTATCGTGAAAGAAGCTTTAAATCGCGGACATGATGTAACGGCAATTGTACGTGATGCGAGCAAAGTAGAGGAACGAGATGTTCGTACACTTGAAAAAGACATTTTTGATATCACGGCAAAAGATATCGAAGGTTTCGATGCGGTAGTGAATGCGTTTGGAGCTCCCGAAGGAAAAGAACATCTACATGTAGAAGCGGGGCAATCGTTAATTCATGTATTTAAACAAGCTCCGGACGTTCGTCTTCTTGTTGTAGGAGGAGCAGGAAGTTTGTTTGTAGATGAAGAGAAAACGACGCGTCTAGCAGATACGCCTGATTTTCCAAAAGAGTACAAAGCGACAGCTGACAACCAAGCCCAAAATTTAAAAGACTTAGAAAGTACAAGCGATATTAATTGGACGTTCATTAGCCCAGCAGCATTTTTTAATCCTTCAGGAAAACGAACGGATGCTTATAAAACAGGGAAAGATCATGTTATTTTAAACTCAGAAGGAAACAGCCATGTCAGCTATGCGGATTACGCCATTGCAGTTATTGATGAAATTGAGCGAGGAGAGCATGTAAACGAACGCTTTACCGTTGTATCCGACGCTAGATAAAGGAAAAGCCGCTTTATGCGGCTTTTTTTGTGCATGTTATACTATGGAAAAAGAAAAGGAGTCCAGCAGAAAATGGAGAATAAAGAAAACGTAGCCTTAACGTTTTATAGTGAAGCCTACCAGTCATCTATACATAGCTATACGCTGCCTGAAGAGCAGCTTATTTACACGGCACTTCCCGCTGAAGCTATAGCTAAGTGTAAGCAGGAAAGAGATAGAACGCCCGTTTTGATTTTGGCGGAAAACAAACTAGCCGGCTTTTTCGTGCTCGACGCAGGGGAAGCCGTTAAAGAATATACCGAGGGATCCGGCGCGCTTTTAATACGATCTTATTCCATTCATCCTGATTATCAAGGAAAGGGAGTTGGCAAAAAGTCATTGAAACTTCTTCCTTCTTTTATCAATAATTACTTTCGCACTAAAAATAAAGTGGTGCTAGGCGTGAACCATAAAAACACGGCGGCGCAGCACCTATACAAACGATGCGGCTTTGTCGATACAGACCGGCATGTTTTTGGAAGCCAAGGAAAGCAGTTTGTTTATCAGATGAACATAAAAAAAGCTTGAACAAGAGTTCAAGCTTTTTTCTTATATAACAAGGAGAAAGCTAGAGCAAATAGGCAGCGCTACAAGGGACGTTTTTAATACGGGAGCAGGTACACGATTTGTAAATTTTGCTCCAATATATGAACCGACCATTGTGCCGACAACTACTTGAATCAACAGCGGGATATCTAAAAAGCCCTGCTGATAATAGCCCATTCCTCCGCCAATTGCAATCGGAATAATAACGAGCATCGTTGTTCCGGCCGACTGGCGAATAGACAAGCCTAACACCATCATAAGGCCAAGCTGGATAAATGGAGTTGAGCCAATTCCAAACATTCCGGACAGAGCGCCCGTAATTAAGCCGATTAGTAAAGAGTAGACGACAAATTTAGCTCCTGTTGGAACAGTACGTTCTTTTTGCTGACGGGAAAATAAAAACATTCGCAGCCAAAGTAAAACACCAGATAATAAAAGCATGCCGGCTGTGAGCCATTTTAGCTCGCCTTCTGGGATAAAGGATGAAAGGTTAGACCCAATCCAAGCGCCTAATGCACCGAGGATACCAACAGAGATACCGGATTTTAAAGATACGTTACCTTCGCGGTAATGACTGACGGCGCCAGATAAAGAAGAGAAAATCATTGCGGTAAGAGCCGTTGCGAGTGCAACGTGTACAGATACGCCGTACAGCAGCGTTAAAATTGAAATAATAAAACCTGATCCGCCTGCTCCGACAAATCCTAAGATCAGTCCGACGGCTAACATTGTTAAAATAATTGAAACATCCATAAACGAATTCCTTCTTTCAACACTTATTCTATGCAGACACATAACATTTTCGGCAAGTGCTACGTTCTTCATTTAAACATGAATTTTTTATGACGTCCAATGTATAATTTATATGAAATCGATAGTATTATGTAATAAGTAAAGGATGTGAAAAAAATGGAATGGCAGCAGCTCGAATATTTTAATGTTGTAGCTCAAACGGAACATTTCACAAAGGCAGCGGAACAATTATCAATTGCGCAGCCTACGCTCAGCCGCTCAATTTCTAAATTAGAATCAGAGCTTGGCGTACCGCTATTTGAACGAAAAGGAAGGCAAGTTATTTTAAATCGATACGGAAGGCTTTTTTATGAACGAACGGCTAAAGTATTAAACGAAATGGAAGAAGCGAAACGTGAGCTTTCAGATTTGATTCATCCTCATCGCGGCAGCATTTCGTTTGCTTTTTTAAAATCATTAGGCGCTTCGTCCGTCCCGAAACTAGTTCATGCTTTTTTACAAGAGTATCCGAACGTTCAATTTCAAATTTTTGAGAACGCGACGAACATCATGCTCGATCAGCTTCAAACGGGAGAAATTGATTTTTGTATGTCTTCCGTAACGGAATCTAGGGCAGGAATTCAGTGGGAATATTTATGGAAAGACGAGCTGTACGCGTATGTCCCTGATACGCATTCTTTTGCCTCAAGACAAGTGCTTTCGATTTCAGAGTTGGCTCATGAATCGTTTATCGCGTTAAAAAAAGGATACGGAAGCCGAACAATTTTTGATCAGCTGTTCGAAGAAGCTGAAATTGTCCCAAATATTACGTTTGAAGGAGAAGAATTTTTGACGGTGATTGGTTTTGTAGCGGCTCATTTAGGGGTTGCCTTGCTTCCTGAAATAAAGGGAGTGGACTTGCGAGGCATTAAAAAAATAAAGCTCAAAGAAGACACAGCTTCAAGGGTAATTGGGATTGCGTGGAACAAGGATAAATACTTAACTCCTGTTGCGAAAAAGTTCCAGGAATTTTTAATTCAGTATTTCAAAGACCATCATACAGGAGGAAAACGATGAAGAAAATTGCTTGCCTGCACGCTCATCATTCGAACATCTCTTATATAGAAAAAGCGCTGCCGTTTGCGAGCTGTATGCATTTCGTAGACCCTGGACTTGTACATCGGATAAAAACCGATCCTAAATTTGCAGCGGAGTCAGCAGGTGCAAAAGTAGAGAAGCAGTTAAAGTGGATGGAAGAATGTTCAGCGGATGCCATTTTACTTACGTGTACGAATTACATTGCTCTTTTACCAGAAGCATTTACAAGTGATGTTCCAATTATTAAAATCGATGAGCCTTATTTTCGCCGAATATGTGAAATAGAAGAACCGCAGCTTATCGTGTTTACAAATCCGGAGACCGTAGAAGGAACGATGAAGCGTCTAGACGAATTTGCATTTTATCAAAATGTAAAGATAAAAGTTCACCCTGTTGTGATAGAAGGTGCTTTTGAACTAGTAATGACTGGAAACCTAGAGAAGTATAAACAGAAGGTGAAACATGTCTTAGATGAGCTAATAAAAGAGCATAACACTGTTGTTTCAGTGGCGCAGCTCTCGATGGTAGAAGCGGCGGAGGAGGTAAGCGACCGTATTATTACGCCTCTTCAACCGTTAGCGGAAGAAGTAAGAAAAACAATTATTAGGTCATAAGAAATGAAAATAAGGAAAAATAAATGGTAAAATATTCACTTTATTTTGACAAAAATTTCATTTACTTATATGATAAGTAGTGTTATAGAAACCACTTATTATATAGGGGAGGCATCGTTTTGTGAAGAAAGCAAATGCACGCGATAAGATTTTAGAAACAGCATCGCGGCTTTTTCAGCTGCAAGGCTATCATGCAACGGGATTAAATCAAATTATTAAAGAGAGCGGATCACCAAAAGGATCTCTTTATTATTATTTTCCAAAAGGGAAAGAAGAACTGGCGATTCACGCTGTTCAATATACGAATAAATACGTCCAAGTTCAAATTAAAGAAAGTTTAAATAAATCTTCTGACGCGGCACAGGCTATTCAGTATTTTATTGAAGAATTGTCCAAGCAGTTTGAACACGAAGAAAGTATTGCTGGTATGCCTGTTGGGCTGATGGCTGGAGAAACGGCGCTTATTAATGAACCGCTTCGCGAAGTCTGCTATGCAGCGTTTCAAGATTGGGAAAAACTTTTTAGAGAAAAAATGATAGAGAGCGGATTTCAAGATAAGCAGGCAGGAGAGCTTGCAGTTGTGATTAACTGTATGATCGAAGGAGGAATCTTGCGTTCGTTAACAGAGAAAACAGGTGCTCCTTTGCAGCAGATTCAGCAGCAAATTCCGGTTTTGATTCGCAAATGAAAAAAAGCTTTTCACTTTTAGAGTGGAAAGCTTTTTTTATGAGTAATTTAATAGTGGGGCTGCTTTTAGGAAAATTATTTAAAATTGAGTTAGAACATATTTTACTGGCGAGCAATGCAACGGTAGGGGGACCTACGACAGCAAGCGCGATGGCGATTGCTAAAGGATGGGGAAGTTTGGTTAGTCCTATCTTGGTAGTAGGAACGCTTGGCTATATTATTGGTAACTATATCGGCTTTGCACTTGGCTATTGGTACTTAACATTTTAAATAAAAAAACGCCTCCTCTGATGACTCAAAGGAGGCGTTTTTTTATTTAGCGTGCTTGACTGCTGAAGATTGATAAAAGCGACCTTTAAAGATATACGTAGCTGTAATAAATAAATAGATAGCTAATGTAATAGTCGTAATAACAACGGATGTTGTGCAGATAACACCAATTAAAATAGCGCTTAGTGCAATAAGGGCAGCCCACGTTGTATAAGGAAACCATTTAACAGAGTAGCTGCTCGATGCTCCTGGCTGAACTTTGCGGGACTTTAAGTGTGCAATCGCAATAATCAACCAAATAAACAATACCGTATACCCTAAAGATCCCATCAAATAATCAAATGTCTTACTTCCTGCAAATAAGGAAATCAACACGCCCACATAAAGGGATGATGTACACATTAAGATTGCATAGACAGGAACTTTGTTAACAGAAAGTTTCGAAAATATCTTCGGCACTCGACCGTCTACTGCTTGCGTATACAAAATACGTGATGAACCGTAAAGTCCTGAGTTCATAGAAGAAATAACTGCCAACAAGATCACGGCATTCATAATATGATCTGCTCCGGGAATGCCAATCATTTTAAATACCATTACAAAAGGACTTTGAGAAACGCCGTTCACTTCATTCCAAGGAATCAAGCTCACGATGATAAAAAACGGGAACAGATAAAAAGCAATGATACGCGTTAATGTACTGCGCACAGCCTTAGGTACTACTTTTTCAGGGTTTTTTGTTTCAGCTAGCGTTACTCCGATGATTTCAGTTCCACCGTATGAGTAGATGACAACTAACATCGCCGTAATTAGCCCGGTTGGTCCCTTTGGGAAAAAACCGCCGTGATCGCTTAAATTTGAAAAACCCGCTGCGGTATGATGACCGAATGATACAAACAATAATAAAAGTCCAGCGATAATAAAGATCACAATGACCGTGATTTTAATTAAAGCTAACCAGTATTCCGTTTCAGCAAATGCTTTAACTGAAAGCAAGTTAATGGCTGTAACAATAACGGATACGCCTAAAGCAAGCATCCAAATTGGGTAATCAGGAAGCCAGTACTGAATAAAAATAGCGGCTACAACGGCTTCAGCTGCAATGTTTAACACCCACATTTTCCAGTAAATCCAGTCCAAAAAGTAAGCGGGATAGCTTCCTAAAATCGACTGAACTAAATCACGAAACGTTCGTGCTTCACTATTTCGAACCGCCATTTCAGCAAGACCTTGCATGATGAATAGTAAAATAATTCCGCCAATTAAATAGGCAATAATAACTGATGGTCCTGCCATATCAATAGCCGAGCTGCTTCCTTTAAATAAACCAGCGCCAATTGCTCCACCTAGCGCCATCATCATAATGTGACGTGAAGTCATTGTTCGCTGCAAACCTTGGTTGTCCTTCTTCATGACTTTTCCCTCCACTTTTTTATAAAATAAAAAAAGCTTATCGTCTCCTACCTCATTATCAAATGAGAGAAGAGACGATAAGCTTTAGCTAACCGCGGTACCACTCTTGTTGGCTCTTAAAGAACCCTGCTTAAAACCTGATAACGAAGGTTAGACGTTAAAACTTAGAGAACACTTCTGCATTCTTTCTGAATTACCACTCCTGGGCGAGTTCAAAGTATTATTGGACTACGTCACACCAACCCGTAGCTCTCTTGACCGAATAATAAGCTTTTACTACTCCCAATCGCTGTGTTTTTGATTAAAATCTGAAAGTTCTTGATGAATAACCATTACTATACGTGCTTCTTTTTTCTTTGTCAACAGCTATTTTCGAAAAAGTAAAAATGATTCCATTCTACTTTTATAGAACTCAGGACTGGTTATTTTGGTAAAAAAATCAGTCGTTTCACCTAATTTTCACCACCTCTGCTTACATTAAGAAATATAAAAAAGGAGTTGTTTTGACAAATACATAGGTGAGGAGAATGAATAGAGTGAAAAAGATGATGTACGTCCGGTTTGGACTGGATCTTTTAATGGCCGTTACGTTTGTTTTGTTTTTTAACAAGCAAGTATTGGGAGGGTTAACATTTCATGAAATTGCGGGGTTGGCGATTGCCGTCGCCTTTTTTACCCACGTGCTGCTAAACTGGCAGTGGGTAAAGAAAGTTACGGTTAAATTATTTGACCGCAGGCTTCCGCGCAGAACAAAGTTCGGTTACTTTTTAAATATCATGCTGTTGATTACGATGTCATTTATTATGATTAGCGGTATTTTTATTTCAAGAGTAGTATTTCCAAATATTAATGTTGGGAACGAACAGTGGTTTAAGGTTTCGCATATTTCCGTATCATTTTTAGTGTTAATTTTAGTAGCCGCTCACATAGGTCTTCATTGGCAATGGGTTATAAATGTATGTAAAAATATGACGAAATTCAAAAAATCAAAGAAAAGCTTGAGCATAGCAGCTAAGCTCACAACCGCTGCGCTGTTAGTCATTGGCATATACGAAATAAATGAAACGGGTTTTCTTGGAAAACTTGGAGGAGTAGCGAGAGTACTGAATGTAAGTTCCTCAGATATGCCGCAAAAAGGCGGTGGGAAGCCGAATTTTGATCGCCATTCATTTAGCGAGAACAAATCTTCTACGACGGCATCTGCTGGTCACGAACGTCCAAACTTTGATCACGATGGCGGAGGTCCGGAAAGAGGAATGAAAGGAAAAGAAAGCGGCTTTGAACGTCCAAATCCTTTTGTTGTAATCGGTACTTATTTTGCTATTATGTCAGTTTTTATTATTGTTATTTATTATATTGAAAAAATATTAGCAGGTGTGAAGAGACGTAAAAAAATAACGGGTCCTGCTGCGGAAATTTAAAATGAAAAAGCTTTCTATTTCACCGTTTTTTCATCGTATAGAAGTAAAATCATTTATGTAAAAGCGAATGCTTTGCAAAATTAAGATGAGAGAACCTTAGGTGGTGGAAATCGTGAAACAACATACACAGCCTGAAACGGAACATAAGAAAAATTGGTTTATTAATGCGCTATTGAATTTTGGTATTTATAAAAAAGGAAATCGGCATCTATACGAACTGACACTTCAAGAGTTAGAAGCTCAATATGTAAAAGTAAAATCATTTATGTATAATCAGGAACCTCTTTCGCAATGATAAAAAAGCACTCAGTATATGAGTGCTTTTTTTGTGTTAGAAAGTCTTATTCTTTGACAGGCAAAACTGTACAGATTAAAATCACAGTATATTTTAAAGTTACAGTTTTAAATGACACATATTATAGGAAAGAAAACAGTCTCTACCTATAATATGCCACTATTTTTGACCGTATCATTTTTGGAGGGAAATAAAATGACAAATAAAAAGTATGAGCCGCTTTTACAGCCATTTACTTTTTCAAATGGCATCAAATTAGATAACCGCGTTATTCTTGCTCCTATGACAAATTTTTCATCAAATGAAGATGGGACAGTATCAAATGCAGAAGTAGACTACTACGTACGACGTTCAAAAGGTGTTAGCATGGTCATTACAGCATGTACATACGGAACGGCGAACGGAAAAGGATTTCACGGAGAGTTTGCTGCAGACAGCGATGAAATGATTCCTAGCCTGCGTCGATTAGCAACAGCTATTAAAGATCAAGGAGCAAAAGCAGTTCTTCAAATTTTTCACGGAGGCCGCATGTGTCCGCCTGAGCTTGTTCCAAATGGAGAGGTTGTTAGCGCAAGTGCTGTTGCTGCAGAACAAGAAGGAGCTCCGGTACCTCGAGAGTTAACAAATGAAGAAATTGAAGGCATTATTCACGATTTTGGTGAAATGACGCGCCGTGCCATTGAAGCAGGATTTGACGGAGTTGAAATTCACGGAGCAAATAACTATTTAATTCAGCAGTTCTTTTCTCCGCATTCTAATCGCCGCGAAGATAAATGGGGCGGCAGCGTAGAAAAACGCTTAACATTCCCACTTGCAATCGTAGACGAAGTAAAGCAAGCCGTTTCTAAGCATGCAAAAGAATCATTTTTAGTAGGCTATCGCTTCTCGCCAGAAGAGCCTGAAACGCCAGGAATTACAATGGCTGATACGTTGAAGTTAGTCGATGCACTAGCAGAAAAAGACCTTGATTACCTTCACGTATCGCTAATGGAATTCTGGTCAAAACCGCGCCGAGGCGTGGAAGATACTCGTTCACGTATTGAAATTATTCAAGAGCGAGTAGGAAGCCGCGTACCTGTGATGGGCGTAGGTTCTATTCATACAGCAGACGAAGCAGCCGCCGCTCTTGAAACGGGCATTCCACTGCTTGCGATTGGCCGCGAATTAATTATGGATCCAGACTGGGTTCAAAAAGTAAAAGAAGGCCGTGAAAATGAAATTGTGACAACATTGAGCAAAAAAGATCAGGAAAAGCTTGTGATTCCTGACCCGCTGTGGCAAGCCGTTATTAACACACCAGGCTGGTTCCCGGTTGAAGATTAAAAGAAAGGCAGAAAAGCGCAAAGACGATGGGACTGATCCCATGTCTTTGCGCTTTTTGCTTTTTCATGGAATAGCGCTTTTGAACCATTAATTTACAAATGGGCTTCTTTGTGTTTGAATAGTAATAGTTTTCTGAAAGTGAGGTGAGAGAATGAAAGCAGGGCCAATGGTGAAAATGATGATTTCAATGAGTATTTTTGGTTCAATTGGCTTTTTCTCCACACAAACTGGACTGCCTTCTTTTGACTTAGTATTCGTTCGCTGTATTTGTGCAACACTTTTTCTCGGAATGTGCTGGTTCGTAACGGGTGAATATAAAAGGGAAAAATGGAATGCCAAAGAAATAAAGCAGATTTTACTGTGTGGGATATTTCTTGTGTTTAACTGGGTGTTTCTATTTAAAGCATTTGAAATGATGTCCGTTACGGTTGCTATTTCTATTTATCATCTTGCACCCGTTTTAGTAGTGCTTCTGGGGAGCTTTATGTTTAAGGAGAAATTAACGGTTCTTGGCGTGATGTCTATCTTCATTTGTTTTGGAGGAACACTTCTAATTATTGGAGTGGAGCAACTTACGATTGACGGCTTCATGTCTTCAGGAATACTCTGGGCGCTTTTAGCCGCTTTGTTTTATGCATGCACGACGCTGCTTGGTAAAGGCATTATTCATACGAGTGCTTATGCTGTTACATTTCTTCAGACTTTTTTAGGAATTTTTCTATTATTGCCGTTTGTTCATTTTACTGATTTTCATTTCCTAACAACGGCCAACTGGACATCTATTTTAGTAACAGGCTTTGTACATACTGGTTTAGTGTATTATTTGTTTTTCGACAGCCTGCGCTATTTAAAAACTCAGGTGATTTCGGTTCTGGTGTTTTTAGATCCAGCCGTTGCCATTTTATTAGATACAGCATTCACGGGATTTCGCCCTACGCTTTTGCAGCTTGCAGGCATTGTTTTGATCTTTTTAGGAATGCTTTTTACTTTGAAGCCAAAGCCTTCATCTGAAAAAAATATTTCCAATAGCAGGATTAAAAAGATCACATAGAATTTCTATTTCATCTGCAGGTGTTCATTTATTAAAAAAGGGGAGCTAGTCATGAAAGTTAGTAAGCAAAACGCAGAACACTACGTGTGGGGAGGAAAATGCGATGGGTGGCACCTAGTGAAAAATAAAGACGTAAGTATTATTCATGAGCGCATGCCCCCTTATACGGAAGAGGTAAGGCATTATCACTTGAAAGCACATCAATTTTTCTTTGTACTAAAAGGAACAGCTGCTCTAGAAATAGACGGAGTTATTTACGATGTAAAAGCACACGAAGGAGTAGAAGTATTTCCTTCGATTCTTCATCAAATGATGAATCGTTCGAGTGAGGAGATTGAGTTTCTTGTGATTTCACAGCCTTTTGCACAAGGAGACCGCATAGCTGTTGATGGAGATAATAAGCATAGATAGGTCTATTTTTACTAGTCCTAACAGTAAGCGAAGAATACCATCCAGTACAATAGTACCTTTTCATTCAGCAAGTGAAATATTATGCCTAATAAAATAAAAATACTTTTATTGCAGAGCAGAAATGTGGTAAATTAATATGTATGCAATATAGGGAGAACAAAATTTACAAATTAACAATTGTGTAATATTAACATCACGATAAAAAATAAGAGATTACAAGTTAAAATGTAAATTTTGTAGATGACTAAAAAAAGAGATGAAGATGATATTGTTTGACAAATTGAATCATTTTCAGGTAATCTTTTGCAGGACGTAACCGTTACGATTTAATGTAGGGGACTTTCCTGAGGTTAGCTGAACATGAAATCTCTACTTTTTAGTGAAAGGAATTTGAAAATGAAAAAACTATTTTCAAAGCCGTTGTTTTACTTTTTTATAGCGGTTTTATTCATGTGGATCAAGTCTTACATGTCTTACAAAGTGGAGTTCAACTTAGATATAAGTGACTCAATGCAAAAAACGTTATTGTTTATTAATCCAATTAGTTCAACTTTGATCTTTTTAGGGTTAGCATTGTTTGCAAAAGGAAAAAGAGCCATCGTTTGGACGCTTATCCTTAGTACAATCATGACGGTCATTTTGTACAGCAATATTTTATATTATCGATTCTTCAATGACTTTGTGACATTGCCTACTTTAACGCAAACAAGCAATGTGGGTCATTTAGGAGGCAGTATCGCTGATTTAGTAAAAGCTCACGATATTTTTTACTTTGTAGATATCATTTTACTGATTGCGCTATTGTTTGTTAGAAAAATCGAATGGCCAAAAGCACGTCTTAAATTCCGCTATACGTTCATGGTGTTAGCGGCAGGAGCTGTCGCATTTGCAATTAACTTGCACTATGCTGAAAAAGATCGCCCTGAATTATTAACAAGAACATTTGATCGCAACTACCTAGTGAAATATTTAGGAGCATACAACTACACGGTGTATGATGCAGTTCAAACGTTTCAAAACTCAAAGCAACGAGCATTCGCAAGCAGTGATGACTTAACAACAGTGAAAAACTTCAGTACAAGTCACTATGCAGCTCCGAATATTGAGTATGCGGGTAAAGCAAAAGGAAAAAATATTATTAAAATTCATCTAGAATCATTTCAGTCATTCCTAATTAATTACAAGTTAAACGGACAAGAAGTAACGCCGTTTTTAAATTCATTAGCAAATGGAAATGAATTTATGTATTTTGATAACTTCTTCCATCAAACAGGACAAGGTAAAACAGCTGATGCAGAGCTTATGATGGATACGTCATTATATGGCTTGCCTCAAGGATCAGCATTTAGCTTAAAAGGCCGCAACACGTACCAAGCAGCACCAGCGATCTTAGATCAAGAGGGCGGCTATACAAGTGCTGTGTTACACGGAGATTATAAAACATTCTGGAACCGTAATGAAATTTACAAACAGTTCGGTGTGGATAAATTCTTTGATGCAAGTTATTACAATATGACTGGTGATAACAAAGTAAACTATGGATTAAAAGATAAGCCATTCTTCAAAGAATCTATGCCAATGCTGCAGTCATTGAAGCAGCCGTTCTATGCGCATATGATTACATTAACAAACCATTTCCCATTCGTTCTTGATAAAGGTGATGCTAGCATTGAACCGGCGAACACAGGAGATGGAACGGTAGACCGTTATTTCCAAACGGCTCGTTATTTGGATGAATCACTGCAAGAATTCTTTACAGAGCTAAAAGCTTCAGGTTTATATGACAACTCAGTTATTATGATTTACGGTGACCACTACGGTATTTCTGAAAATCATAACAAAGCAATGGAAAAAGTTCTTGGCGAGAAAATCACGCCATATAAAAACGCTCAGCTTCAACGCGTACCGTTCTTCCTTCACGTACCAGGTGTAAAAGGTGGAGTGAACCATACGTACGGCGGTGAAATTGACGTAGTGCCTACGCTTCTTCACCTAGTGGGAATTGATAGTAAAGAGTATGTTCAATTTGGTACAGATTTATTATCAAAAGACCATGATCAGGTAGTAGCATTTAGAAACGGTGATTATGTTTCTCCGAAATACACGTCAATTGACGGCAAGTATTACGATACAAACACAGGAGAAAGAATCACAGCAACAGATGAAGCGAAAGCTTATAAAAAGAAAGTTGGAAGAGAGCTAGAACTTTCTGATAAAGTGTTATACGGTGATTTATTACGATTTAATAAATTAGATGACTTTAAACCGGTCGATCCATCAAAATACATGTATGGAAAAGACCAAGAAACAGAAAAATAATGTAAGCTTTCACACCATACAATCCAAACAAGCAAGTAGAGGAGCTTTTTAAAAGCTTAGCTACTTGCTTGTTTTATGAGAACTTCATTGAAAAAGAAAGCTGGTGACAGAAACGTGGAGCGAACAAGACGCAAAAGAAGAAGAAGAGTTCGATGGGGCAGAGTGTTCTTTGCTTTGTTGTTCCTTTTTATTATCGTTGGGGGCATATACAGCTATTTCCAATATAAGCAAGGGCTATCGATAGCAAGCGATGGTAAATTTGCGGATGACGGCACGACATTTGAACAGTTTCAAGGCAGTCTCCCGAATAACGGAGAAGTAAATATGCTGCTGTTAGGAAGTGACTCGCGCGGGGAAAAGCATTCTCGTACAGACTCTATTTTAATTGCTCACTACGATTCTAAAAGCAAACACCCGAAAATTGTTTCTCTTATGAGGGATATGTACGTGGATATTCCAGGACACGGCAAGCAAAAGCTGAATGCTGCTTACGCGTTCGGAGGTCCTGAGCTGCTGCGTCAAACGATCAAACAAAATTTTGATATTGATATTAACTATTATGCAGTTGTGGACTTTGAAGGATTTTCAAAAATTGTAGATACGATTGCGCCTGATGGCATTGAAGTAACCGTGCCTCACGATATGTCTTCGGGAATTGGTATGACGCTTCACAAAGGTACCCAAGTTTTACACGGTGAACAGCTGCTTGGCTACGTACGTTTTCGTCATGATAACATGAGTGATTTTGGACGCGTTCAGCGTCAGCAAGAAGTCGTTTTAAAGCTCAAAGATGAAGTAGCAAGCCTAAACAGCGTGTTTAAAATACCGAAGCTTCTCGGCGTAATGGATCCTTACATCGATACAAATTTAGATACAAAAAGCATGATGCTTCTAGCTAAAGATGTGGTAACAGGAAACATGAAAGACGTTCAAAGCCTGCGACTGCCTTTAGACGGATCATTTGAAAACAAAACGTATAGCGGCGTTGGTATGGTGCTTGATATTGATTTAGATAAAAATAAAGAAGCGCTGCAAGAATTCTTAAATGACAAATAAAGAAAAGCCTCGAGACGTATGTCTCGAGGTTTTTTCTTTATACATAGACGATGATGCGTTTGAATGACGTAATTAAACTGGTCACTATACCAGAGCATACAACAATGAATAATGAATAAATAGCTGTATCGTTTTGAAGCAGTAAAATACCTGAAATAATAATAGATGCGTCAATCACTAAAATGATGATGCCAGGGTTTAACGATAACCATTTCGCAAGTATCAGAGAAAATAAGTCGACCCCGCCTTGACTTGCGTGCTGCCGGAGCATGATGCCAGTCCCAATTCCGTTAAAAACGCCTCCAAGGCAAGCGCTTAAGACAATGGGAAGGTGAAAAATTCCGTGAAGCGGAAACAGCAAATCAATCATAACGGCTGAGAGAACCATGCCATAGATAGCATTTAAAAAATAAGAGCGGTTAAAACCTAGAGCGAGAAGGTAAATGGGAAAGTTTAAGCAAAAAATCATCACGCCTACTTTATAGCCAAGTAAATAATTAATGATTAAGCTAATTCCCGTAATGCCTCCTGTTACAAGCTGAAGCGGAAGAATAAAAACGTTAATTCCAATACTAACAAACACACTGCCAATTCCAATTGCAATTAATTTTTTGTACATGCTGTCTCATCCTTGTCTATGAATCTCTTTATATGTATATGAAGACAAGCAGAGTTTCAGCACAAAGACTGCTTCAGAAACGATAATGCACGGATTAAATATATGCAAAGGAAGCTGTTTCGCAATGCAAATGTGTTGCATAAACATTCTTCACCATAGACAATAAGAATTAACGAAGAAGGTAAATGGAGGAGAAAAAATTGATCGTTCGAAAAGCTAGAGAAGAAGAAACATCATCTATTGAAACAATAACGCTTGCTGCTTATGAGCAATATGCAGCTGTAAAATCGGAAGCACACTGGAAAAGATATCGAAAGGGAATTGTACATACCCTGAGTGAAGAAAAGAAATTTGAATGCATGGTAGCTGAAATCGATGGAGAAATGGCAGGAAGCGTTTTGTTTTATCCGCCGAATACGGATGTATATGGAGGGTTATTAAAACCATTTCCATGGGCTGAAATTCGTCTGCTGGCAGTTGCTCCATCTCATCGCCGAAAAGGAGTCGCCAATGCGCTTCTTGAAGCGTGTGAAAAAAAATCTCGGGAGCTAGGGTGTTCTTATTTAGGTTTACATACAGATCATTCAATGGAACATGCCATTAAGCTGTACACTAAAAGAGGTTACGTCCGCTTTCCTGATAACGATTTTTATCCGGTAAAAGATTTGCACGTTATGGCATTTAGAAAATCAGTTTAATAAAAAAGCCTTTGAAATCATTGATTTCAAAGGCTTTTTTGAGATTCTGAATTTAAAATGACAAAAGCGAGAAAAAGAATAGCAGAAGCTAGCCAAATTGCTTTTGTTCCGAGGGTGAAAGTAGAAATAGAGCCTAACAATGCACCACTTAAAAAAGAGAGGATAATGGCCGTAAAACGAAGGCACTGATAAGCAGCATTTTCGTCGCGTTTGAATATAGCATAGTATGCTGCTTGAGAAGCAGTACGAAGGTTTCCTGTTGTCATGGTTGTATTATATGACCATTTTATCAAAGTTCTAAATGAAGAAACTTGAAGAGCAGCAACAAATGAAATTGTTACTGTAACCAACATATTAGGAACACTAGGTGGTAAAAACCCAACAATAATGAGTACGACAATTTCTAAAAGCAATACAATACGAGAAGTATCAGGGAGTACAGATACAAATCGCGGCTGCTTAAATGTTTCGGTTACAGCAACGCCTAGGATAAAGGCTACAATAGGGGGAATATGAAGAAAAGCTTCTGTCCATTGACCTTGTGCTGCCTTTACACCTAATAAAACGATATTTCCACTTTGTGCATTTGCAAATACTCCGTTTCTGCTTATATACGTATAAGCATCAAGAAAACCTCCCACAATAGCTAACAAAATTCCAAGGATAACTGAATTTGCCGTTGCAGCTTTTTTGAATCGTTTCGTTAATTGTAAAAAGTAAGATGATTTGTTTGTGAGCATGTCTTCCTTTTGCCTCCTGAAAATCTAAGGTGCATTATCTAGTATAAGCAAAAAATCGGCTTTTCTTCAATTGCTGTGACTCCATGTAAAAAAGATAGGGAAGATCCCTATCTTTTTTGTCATTTATATAACGTGACGATTCCAGTGGCGGTGAGCTGAAACAGCTTCAATAAATTCATCTGTAAAGCGTGTAGAATCTCCAGTTACGACACCGGGACTACTATCTAAGCCAGCAGCTTTTAGCCACTTAACACCTTCATCTGTGGAGCCAATTGGTTTAAAATGCTCGAATGCTTCTTGAGCAAACGTCAGTGCTTCTTTACGAAACTTCTCATCAGCTGACGAACTTCCGACAACATAAACCGCATCGAATAAGACAGAATCACTTGTTAAGAACGTGTGCTGTACTTCAAGTTCTGACCCGTCTGTTCCTTTTACGTTTTGGAGGGTTGTGCTTACAATTTCAGGCTGAATGCCCTGTTGTTTTAAACTGTTTAACACTTGTGGTAGATCACCGCTAAAGTCATTAGCTACAATGACAGCTACTTTACGCGTATTCGGCTTTTTAATCGTCTGTTCCTGACTAAGAGCCGGAGACGACTTGGTCACTGGCGCGTCTTCTCCTGATGGAGGCGTTGCACCAATCGCTTGTGCCACTTGTTTAGCTAGCACTGTACTGACGTTGGCAAACATATCAACAACCTGTTGCTGAACAGACTTGCTTTTCACTTTTCCAAGCTCAAAGCTGAAAGCACTGATAATATGCTCTTTTTCAGGGGCGCTCATGCTATTCCAAAATAGCGTTGCCTGTGAAAAGTGGTCTTTAAAACTTTCGCTTCGGCTTCGAACTTTTCTTCCTTCCACTTTTTCCTGATAGTGAGAATAACCGCCCTCTGACTCTGGTACAGGAGCCGGCGTATTGGCTGCAAGAGAGTTTCTGTGATAGCTGACAGGCCCTTTGTTAATCGTTTGACGTCCGTAACCGTCGCGTTGATTGTTATGAAACGGGCACACTGGACGGTTGATTGGAAGTTCGTGAAAATTCGGGCCGCCAAGACGAATAAGCTGGGTATCCGTGTATGAAAACAATCTTCCTTGTAAGAGAGGATCATTGGAAAAATCAATTCCCGGTACTACATGCCCCGGATGGAATGCGACTTGTTCCGTTTCGGCAAATACGTTGTCTACATTTCGATTTAAGGTCATTTTTCCAACCAATTTGACGGGAATGTCTTCTTCTGGCCAAAGCTTAGTTGGATCGAGAATGTCAAAGTCGAATTTAAATTCATCTTCCTCAGCTATGATTTGAAGCCCTAGCTCATATTCAGGATAGTCTCCGTTTTCAATTGACTCCCATAAATCGCGGCGATGAAAATCAGGGTCTTTCCCAGAAATGGTTTGAGCTTCGTCCCAAACAAGGGAATGCGTTCCGAGCACAGGCTTCCAGTGGAATTTGACAAAATGAGCTTTTCCTTCTGCATTAACTAAGCGAAAAGTATGTACGCCGAAGCCTTCCATCATACGTAAGCTGCGAGGAATTGCGCGGTCTGACATTGACCACATGACCATGTGAGCGGACTCTTGGTTATTGGCGACAAAATCCCAAAACGTATCATGTGCTGAAGCCGCCTGCGGCATTTCGTTGTGTGGCTCAGGCTTAACAGCGTGAATTAAATCAGGGAATTTAATCGCATCTTGGATAAAGAACACGGGAATGTTATTTCCAACTAAGTCATAGTTTCCTTCTTCTGTATAAAATTTCGTTGCAAAACCACGTGCGTCGCGAACCGTTTCAGCTGAACCTTTAGAACCTGCTACAGTAGAGAAACGGACAAATACAGGTGTTTTTACAGATGGATTCTGTAAAAAATTAGCTTTTGTATATTCGCTGAGCGAGTCATACAGCTCAAATTCTCCGTGAGCAGCGAAGCCGCGTGCATGAACGATGCGTTCAGGAATGCGCTCGTGGTCAAAATGCGTCATTTTTTCACGGAAATGAAAGTCTTCCATAAGGGTTGGACCACGTTCGCCTGCTTTTAAAGAAAATTCATCTTCGGAAAGCTTTAACCCTTGATTGGTTGTGAGTGCTTGGTTTCGATCGTCTGTTTTAAACTGCTCGAGCTGTTCTTGCTTGCTTTTTTCATTTACAGGGTGCTTTTTTGTCATATTTGTTTTCCTCCTTGACCTTCAATGGATAATCATTACAAAATGTGTACCCTGTCAAAAGTTGACGCAAACAGAAATGTTGGAATTTTTTCGTAGGAAATCCGTTATTTTCTTGTTATGATTATGAATAAGTATTCATAAATACAAAAATAAAAGGAGAGGGGATACATAGATGAAAACACGGGTAACAGATTTATTAGGAATTCAATATCCAATTGTACAAGGAGGTCTTGCGTATCTAGCGTACGCAGAACTTGCGGCTGCTGTCTCAAATGCAGGCGGGCTTGGACAAATTACAGCTATGACGCTCCGAACACCTGAGAAACTTCGAGCTGAAATTAAGAAAGTACGTTCTTTAACTGAGCTTCCTTTTGGCGTTAATTTTGCTGTTGGAGGTCAAACAGAAGGTTCTTATAAAGAACTTCTCGACGCAGCAGTAGAAGAAGGTGTTCCGGTTATTTCCATAACAGGAGCAAATCCCGCACCTATTTTTGAAAGATTAAAAGGAACGGGAATTAAAACGCTCGTACTTGTAGCCAACGTACGTCAAGCTCAAAAAGCTGAGAAGCTAGGAGCAGATGCTGTCATGGCAGTAGGGCAAGAAGCCGGAGGACATATCGGACGTGAGGATCTAGGCACAATGGTATTAATTCCTCGAGTAGCTGCGGCTGTGTCAATTCCGGTCTTGGCAAGCGGAGGGATTGGAAACGGACAAGGATTATTGGCAGCGTTATCATTAGGCGCTGAAGGGATAGAAATGGGAACACGTTTTATCGCGACAAAAGAATGTGTAGATGCCCATGATGCGTATAAACAAGCTATTATAGAAGCAAAAGAAACGGATACTGTGGTTATTAAACGTTCGTTCGGGGCACCTGGACGCGTATTGAAGTCCCACTACACTCTTGACATTATTAAGCGTGAGAAGCAAGGAGAGAGATACGAAGAGTTAAAAGACGTCATTAGCGGAGGGGCAAACTGCCGGTATATTTATGAAAATAAAATCGATGAAGGCTATGGATGGGCAGGCCAAGTCGTTGGACTGATTGACAGTATCCCAACGGTGCAAGAGCTGTTTGACAGTATGATAGAAGAAGTGCACGCCGGTTCTAAACGACTGTTGAGTATAGTAGAAAAGAAGTAGAGATACAAGCCGTCATACTGCAGCAATTGTTTGCATATTTATAATCTATATCTCTAAATGAGGTGAGAGAATGAAAAGAATGCGAGCATTTGCTATTGTGACGTTTCTAGTAGTAGGTTCAGGATATGCAGTTTTTATTAAAAAAGAAGAAGTGTCAAAAACAGAACAAGCACAAGCATACGAAGAGGCAAAACCTGTTATTAAACAAATGGACAAACTGGATATTTGGCATAAAATCAGCGGCGGTTTAACTGAAGCGGGCTATGAATCAAGGGGTGTGAATTCTTCCCTTTACTCAAAAGACAGAGTAGAGCTGGATGTGTATATGGAGCCTTCCGTTTCAGCTGATGCCAAAACGCAAGAAACGATTAAACAAATCGTATATAAAATACTCGAAGAAAATAATTTTCAGCAAAAAGCCTTTCATGTAACAATTAAATTCCTGCCCGAAAAACAAGCAAAATAGACTTGTCTCGGCCAGGAATTTTTTTTATTAAAATGCTTTTTCATTGGCGGCTCGAATACTCTCTGGGAGAGAAATTTCAGCATTTTTGGGCTGATACGCAATTTTTCCGTTCAGCACATCATTTGCTTTTTGTAGGTCTAATAAATTTTCCCATCTTGCGATAACAAAAGCAGCTACCGCATAGCCAATAATATTGACCGTTGTCCGGTAATTACCCATAAAGCGATCAGGAGCGAGCATCAGAGCAACGGCTGCTACCGTAATGGATCCGGTTGCTGCTGCGGTAGCAGAAAGAGCAACAAAGGCTGATCCTGGAATGCCAGCCATTCCTTTAGACGTAAGAAGCAGGACCCCAAGCATTAAAAGCTGATCTGTCAGGCTCAAGTCCACGCCCGTTGCTTGTGCTAAAAAGACAAGAGCAAGAGACAGGTAGATAGAAGCACCGTCTAGATTAAACGAATAGCCGGTAGGCACAACAAGGCCAACGACTGCTTTGTTGCATCCTGCTTGTTCGAATTTATCCATGAGCTGCGGCATAACGGCTTCAGTGGAACCCGTAGCAAATGCCAGCATAATTTCTTCTCGTATATATAGAATGACTTTCCACAAACTTAATTTTAAATAGATTTGTAAAATAACAGCTAAAACAAGAACAAATGCTAGACAAGCAATTGTCATAGCAATAAATAGTTTTCCAAATGCAGCAAGTGTTCCAAGACCGTACTGACTGACTGCAAATGCCATGGCGCTAAACGTGGCAAGAGCCGTTAACTTCATGATGTATCCCATAATTTTAAATAACACATCATTTACTTTTTCTAATACGTGTAGAAGGGTCTCCGCTGTTTTTCCACCTATATGGACAAGAGCGATTCCGAACAAACACGAAATTAAAAGCACTTGAAGCATGGAGTTGTTTGAAAAAGCACCAACTGCACTGTCTGGAATCATATTAAGAAAAAAATCACCTTCGCTCGGAAGTTCGGAGCCGTTTGTCTTTGCGTCCACTTCAGTTGTGCTTAAGCTTGAAGGATCAACATTCATACCGGTGCCGGGGTTCATTACGTTTGCTACTAATAGACCGATAAGTAGAGAGAATGTTGTGACAATTTCGAAGTAAAGAATGGTTTTTCCACCGATACGCCCAACTGTTTTAATGTTTCCAACCTTGGCAATTCCGACAACGACTACCCCAAAGATAAGAGGAGCAATCAGCATTTTGATGAGCTTAATAAAACCGTCCCCAATTGGTTTCACAGCATTTCCAAAGCTTGGCCATAGATATCCTACGGCTACGCCAAGTACAATTGCCATCATAATTTGAAAGAAAAGACCTTTATAAAAAGGTTTTTGCTTACTTTTTGCCGCTGTTTGTGTCATGTGTTCTCCCTTCGTCGTACAATTTTTTTGATGTTACAATAGATGTTATGTTTTTTTACATTTTAACGTAAGGTTATTTGGGGTGTCATTGGTCTCTTTGACTAAAATTCAATAAAAATATTAGTTGAAGTGTATAAGAAGGGAAGGGAGTGGTTTAAAACATTATTATTTTTAATGTAGATCTTTAAAAAAACTAATAAAAAGCACATACAAAGGCATGTGCTTTTTATTTATTAAATTAGTTTAATTCCGCTAATTAAAATGATGGTCGCCATAATGGCTTGAAGCGGTCTTGAAGGCACTTTCGTTGATAAACGGCTTCCGAGTAACACACCCGGAATAGATCCAGTTAATAGGTTAGCAGTCAACATATAATCAACGCTTCCAAAGCTTGCATTTAAAATACCAGCCACCGTAACGAGAAGAAACGCATGTGCAATATCAGTACCAACCAGCTCAGATGTTTTTAACTTAAATAAGTACAGCATTGCAATGGCAAATAATGAGCCAGAACCAATCGATGTTAGTCCGACAATGAACCCAAAGACTACGCCAATTCCGATTGTTAATCCTTTTTTCTGATTTAAGTCCATTTCCTGAAACCGATTTGGGCGAATGAATTTATCAAAAAAGACGCGAAAGATAATTGAGATGGCAACCAGCGTCATGACGTACCCGAGAGCGTGCTTAATAATCGTTTCTTGATGCTCGTGAAAAGATGGGAATGCATGAAGTGTGACAATAGCCAGCACAGCGCTCGGAATACTTCCGAAAGCTAAATATTTTGCTAATTTAAAGTTAATGGTTCGCTGTTTGTAGTGCTGAGCGACTCCGAATAATTTTGTGATAGAATTGTAGACAAGATCTGTTCCTACGGCAATGGAAGGGTTAATGCCGAGTACAATCAGTAAAGGTGTTAATAAAGCGGCACCTCCAACCCCCGTTAAGCCTACAAGGGTTCCAACGAATAATCCCATTAGGGTAATTGATAGTTCCATATTTCGTCCTCCTACTCTCAAAACCAAGTACATTGATCTGATTATAGAGCATTGTAACTCATATGTAAATAAAATTCTGAATATTTTTAGTGGAGTTGAAAAGGTTTTCTTAGCCTTCACTATTTTAGGGAACGGACGATAAAGTCATAGGAAGTTATAAAAAAGTAAATAGAATACGTTTATTTATCTATGATTACGCTCTAATTTGTGTTACAAATGTAAATGCAATAAAAGAGTTTATTTTTATATCATTTGAAAGACCGGTGAATGCATGAGTTTTGTCACGAAAGATTTGTTAATTAATTTTTTATTTATTTTATTGGCGCTGTTTTTAGTGCAGATGTTTTATTTGATCAAGTATGCTAAAAAAGTTCATTGGTGGAAAGATCACTATATCGCGGTATTTCCGATTTTAGCTATTATCTTCTGCCTTTTGTTTCCGGTTAACGGAGCTTATGTCCCGGATGACTATCGAATGGATTTACGAAGAATTCCTTATATTTTAGGAACGTTATATGGAGGCTGGCCGCTAGGAAGCTTACTTTTTGTCTTTATTTTACTGCTGCGCTTGCTAATTGGCGGGTACGATGTAGGGTTTTTATCAACATTAATTGCTCTTCCGATTTTATCCATTCCTTTATTTTTCATAACAAAATACTTTTTACATTTCTCATTAAAAAATAGAATTATCGTGAGCACCTGTCTCAGCGTAGTCGGTTCTTTATTAGCTATGCTTGTATCTATTTTTGTCTTGCACGTAACAAGCATTCCTATTAGCGTGTGGGTTCAGTTTGCTGTTTTAGATGTGGCAGGCATGTTTGTGATCACCATACTGTGGGAAGCGATACGGGCAAATTTACTAGTGCTGCAGCGCCTGATGAAAGCAGAAAAGCTAGAAATTGTCAGTCATTTAGCCGCCAGCATCTCTCATGAGGTGCGAAATCCTCTAACTGCAAGCAGAGGGTTTATGCAAATGCTCCAAGAAGATGAAAAAGAACCCGCTAAAAAACGCTACATTTCCATTGCGATTAATGAACTAGACCGTGCGAAAGAAATCATTGATGATTACTTGCTGTTTGCCAATTCTGCTCCGGAACGAAATGAAAAAATGAATATTTCAGAAGAGATTCATCACGTCACCCATATTATGACGCCTCTTGCCAATATGAACGGGGTCGCTATTGATTTTACATTCGACGAAGAATTGAAGTTCTTTGTAATGGGAGAAAGAAGAAAGCTTCAGCAGTGTCTAATCAACTTATTTAAAAATAGTATTGAAGCCATGCAAAACGGAGGCACGTTAACTATTAAAGTAGGAAAAGAAGGCGGAGCTGTTATCGTTGATATTATTGATACGGGCTGCGGTATGACGCAAGAACAAATCAACCGGTTAGGCGAACCGTATTTTACGACAAAAGAAAAAGGTACGGGGCTTGGAACGATGGTATCTTTCAGTATTATTCATTATATGAAGGGAAAAGTAAGTGTGTCTAGCGTAAAAGGAAAAGAAACGTGCTTTTCACTTCAATTTCCTCTTTGTGAGTAAAGAGCAGCTTTAGGGCTGCTTTTTTTATATGCAAAAATTTTAAAAATAGATAAAAGTAAACTGATTATTAAAAAAGTATTGAATTTAAGAAATGAAAGCGTTACAATCTATTTAAAGTTATCCGAAACGTTTTGGAGGAATTTTGATTGACAACGATTAAAGATATAGCGCGAGTTGCCGGCGTATCTGTAACAACGGTGTCTCGGGCTTTAAATGGTTATTCAGATGTAAATGAAAAAACAAGGCAAAAGATTGCAGCCGTAGCAAGAGAGCTGGACTATAGCCCCAATACGTTAGCTCGAGGATTGGTTATGCAAAAGTCAAAGACAATTGGACTACTAGTTTCAGGCATCAGCAGAGAGAGCGTAAAAGATAATTTCACGTTTGAAGTATTGTGCGGTGTAAATGAGCGTGCATCTACTTTGGGGTATGACTTGATTTTATTTAATACAAACACGATGATGCAGCGAGAAAAAACGTATACTCAGCTTTGTCGAGAGCGAAGAGTGGACGGGGCAATTATTCAGGGCATCAAAAAAGAAGATCCTTATTTAAAAGAAGTAGTAGAAAGCGATATTCCTTGTGTTTTAGTTGATATTCCCGTCCATTCTAGTTCAGTAGGCTATGTCACCACCGATAATGCCTTGGGAGCTAAAAAAGCGGTTGAACATTTAGCGAGTCTTGGCCATCAGCATATTGGGATGATTAACGGACATGAAGACGCATTTGTCAGCCAAGAACGTCTCAATGGATACAGACAAGCCCTCAAAGAATGCGGTTTGTCGTTTCGGTCTGAATGGGTTGTAAGCGGAAAGTTTGAAGAAAAGAAAGCAGAGAAAGCTGCCAGTGAGCTTTTAAATAAGTATGAAGAGCTCACCGCTATTTTTTGTGCAAGTGATTTAATGGCACTGGGAGCATTAAAAGCATGCAAAGAACTTGGCCTTGATGTACCAAAAGACGTTTCGATTGTCGGATATGATAATATTGTTCTTGCTTCTTACTCGTCTCCAAATTTGACGACTGTAGGGCAGGAAGTATATCAGATTGGCTATGAAGCTGCAGATTTACTAATTGAGATGCTAGAAGGAAAAGAAACAAATATGAAGCGTTATCTTGATACACAGCTGATTATTCGAGAATCAACAGCTAAAAACCACGGCTAGTGGTTTTTATATAATGTAAAAACCGAAACGTTTCGGTTTTGTGTTTCATTTTTCCAAAACGTTTCGGTGAAATTTAGGGGGATGGAAATGGATTACCGTGTGATTAAAGAAAATGACTTATTTTTACTAACAGATCAAGCAGGAAATATCACTGAAAACCATCAGTATGGTTTAGGGCTATATATGAAAGATACGCGTTTTTTGAGCAAATTTCATTTGAAAATTAACGGTACAGATCCTGTGTTATTGTCCTCAAGTGCCGACGAAAACCTGTTAGCCACAATTCTTCTTACTAATCCGCATATGGAAAAAGAAGGAGAACTATCGCTGTGGCGAGAGTCTGTAGAAATAGAAAGAAAGCGCTTTATATATGAGGGTATTTTCTATGAAAAAATAAAATTGAAAAGTTATTTTCCTAAAAAAATTGCTTTTACATTAAGTATCCAAGCAGATGTCGATTTTAACGATATGTTTATCGTAAGAGGTTTTCAAACTGGAAATGTCGGAAAACGAACAGGGCAAATAAAAGGGGAAAGCAGTTTAATATATACATACGAAGGATCAGATGATATCAAGCGTTCGACACGGATTTCTTGGGATAAAAAAGCCTTACACGTGTATGAACAAGGAGAGGTTATGTTTTCTTTCGAACTGAACCATCAGGAAGAAGAAGAAATTACATTAATGGTTCAGCCGCAAATGGGCGAAGACATCAATGAAAATATTTTATCAGCTGGTGAAGCATTTAGTTTACTAACGCAGTCATATAAAAAGTGGGAAAAATCTTCTACAAAAGTGACAACCGATCATCCGACAATGCAGCGCCTTATTACAAGAGGACTTAACGACCTGCGCGTACTGCTAACGGATGTAGGATTCGGTGCTTTTCCTGTAGCTGGATTGCCTTGGTTTGGTGTGCCATTTGGAAGGGATAGTCTAATTGCAGCGCTTCAAATGCTGGCTTTTAATCCGGAAGTAGCAAAAGGAACGTTACGTACTATGGCAGCATATCAAGGAACGGCAAATGATCCATGGCGTGATGAACAGCCGGGTAAAATTATGCATGAAATACGTTACGGAGAACTAGCCAACACAAATCAAATACCTTTTACTCCATACTACGGAACAGTTGACGCGACACCATTATTTTTAATTTTGTTAACGGAATATGTGAAGTGGACGGGAGACTTCGAGTTTGTAAAAGAAATGCAAATGACTGTCGATGGAGCTTTGACATGGATCAATGAATATGGAGATCGAGACGGTGATTTATTTCTTGAATACCATCAAGAATCAAGTAAAGGAATTGCTAACCAAGGATGGAAAGACTCAGGGGATTCTGTTGTCCATCGCAGCGGTGAATATGCAAAAACTCCTATTGCTTTAGTGGAAGTACAAGGCTACGTATATCAAGCGAAAATGGGTATTGCTTCTTTATATGATCAGTTAAACAAAACAAATGAAGCAAATAATTTACGTGAAGAAGCTGAGCTGCTACGTAAAAAGTTCAATGAAGCCTTTTGGATGGAAGACGTGTCATTCTATGCCATTGCACTTGATGAACATAAACATCAAGTAGGAACGATTACGTCAAATCCAGGTCATGTACTTTTAACCGAGATGATGGATGAGGAGAAGCTGAACAAAGTAGCGGAAAGGCTAGTATCAGAATCTATGTTTTCGGGATATGGAATTCGTACAATGGCAGAAGGAGAAGCGGGTTATAATCCAATGAGTTATCATGACGGGAGCATTTGGCCGCACGATAATAGTTTAATTGTTCTCGGTTTGAGTAAAGCGAACAAGCAAACAGAAGTCAATAAAGTGATAAAAGGGCTGGTTGATGCAGTTGAGCATTTTGAATACGACCGCCTTCCAGAGCTATTCTGCGGCTATTCAAGTAACCTTGGCAAGCCTGTCAAATATCCCGTTGCCTGCTCACCTCAAGCTTGGGCAGCCGGCACGCCTTTAGCTTTCGTACAGGCGATGCTGAGACTGTTTCCTGATAGTACAGCAGGTACTATACAGATAAATCCTTTGCTCATAGACGATATGAATGAAATCTCTGTAGAAAACCTTGTGATTGGCAGTGGGAAACTTTCATTAACGGTTAAAAAAGAAGAAAGCGAAACTATTATTTACGTGAAAGAAAATACGACAAAATACGAGCTTCTATCTCAATGTAAAGTAAGAAATTATGTAGGTTAATGTTACTTCGACCGCGGCTTATTAAGCGTCAATTAATAAGCCGCAGGTCAATGAAATGAAAGGAGACAGCTAATGAAGAAGTGGATACTCGCTTTAAGTTTGGTTCTGGCAGTGGCTGGAGCAGCTTTAACTGGATGTTCAAATGTACAAGAAGTTTCTGGGGAAAATGGTCAAGTCGAAATTGTATTAGCCGGCTGGGGAGGCAACCCAACAGAGACGAAGCTGCTTAATCAAACTATTCAAGACTTTGAAAAACTCCATCCATCAATTCATGTGAAGCATGAAGTAATCACTGATCAATACATGGATATTTTAAAAACGCGTTTAATAGGTGGAAATGGTCCAGATGTTTTTTATCTTGATGCACTTGAAGCGCCGGGTCTTATTAATACAGGGGTTTTAGAACCTTTAAATTCTTATGTAAAATCTGATTTTGATGTTCAGGATTTTGAGAAACCATTATTGAAAGCGTTTCAAAAAAATGGAGAGACTTATGGTTTTCCAAAAGATTACTCCACATTAGGCTTATTTTACAACAAAAAGCTATTTAAAGAAGCAGGAGTAGAAGTACCAAAAACATGGGATGAGTTTAAAGAAGTTTCAAAAGTATTTAAAAAGAAAGGGATTCAAGCGTTTGGTGTCACGCCGGAATTAGCGCGTATCTTCTACATGGCGCAGGCAAACGGAGGAGACGTTGTAAAGAACAATAAGGCAAACTTTGCTACGAAAGAAGTCGTGGATTCTCTTCAGCCGCTCATCGATCAGCATTTAAAAGATAAAACGTCTGTACAGCCCTCTGATGTAGGCGCAAATTCAGGTACGGATATGTTTGCACAACAAAAAGTAGCTATGGTGATTGAAGGGAATTGGATGATTCCATTTTTACAGGAGTCCTTCCCAAAACTTGATTACGGTACAGCGGAAGTTCCGACAATAAACGGTCACAAAAATACGATGGCATTTACGGTCGCGTATGTAATGAATGCTGACTCAAAAAAGAAAAAAGCATCTTGGGAGCTCATTCAGTACTTAACCGGGAAAGAAGGAATGGAAACTTGGACAAGCAAGGGTTATGCATTGCCAACAAGAAAATCCGTAGCGGATAAGCTTGGTTTTGCTGAAGACGAAAAACGAGGTCCATTAGTAAAAGGAGCTGCTTATGCAACTGTCTGGCAAGATGGTCCGTATTTGCCTATTATCATGAATAACTTTAATAACCAGTTTTTAAGCGCCTTTTTGGGACAAAGTGATTTAGAAACAGCTTTGAAAAAAGCACAAAAGCAGGCAAATCAAGAGATTAGTATTTATGAATAAGGCTCGGCGGGGGAGTGGAGGAAATGAAAGACGGAAAAATACGAACGTACAAACCTCGTGATGTAGGGCAAGGATATGCTTTTATGACACCTACACTGTTTGTACTATTGCTGTTTGTTATTGCACCTATTTTTTATGCCATCTTTTTGTCTTTACATAAAGTTCAATTGCTGGGAGGAACTGAGTTTCATTTTCGAGGGCTTGAGAACTACATGAAGGTTCTTGAAGATGAGAAAGCTAAAATTGCTCTTTGGAATACGGTGAAGTATGTAGTAATTGTTGTACCGGTACAAACCGCATTGGCACTTATACTGGCTGCCACATTAAATGCAGGGCTAAAAGCAGAAAAAGTTTTTCGCATTATTTATTTTTTACCTACACTTACATCATCGGCTGTATTAACGCTTATTTTTATGTGGATGTACAATCAGAATGGGATTGTGAACGAGTTTCTAAAGTTTGTTGGTCTTCCAACTTACAATTGGCTTGGAGATCCTCAGGTCGCTTTGATTGCCATTATGATTATGAACATCTGGGCAACAGCTCCATTTTTTATGGTTATTTATTTGGCAGCTTTGCAAGACGTACCAGATTCGCTTTATGAAGCAGCTCAGTTAGATGGGGCTAATGTATTTCAACGATTTTGGCATATTACAGTTCCGAATCTGCGACCGGTTACATCATTCGTAGTGATCATGGGACTGATTGGTACGTTTCAGTTATTTGATCAATCGTTTATTTTCTCAGGAGGTTCAGGAGGTCCTAATAACTCGACTCTGACTGTTGTTCTGCTTATTTATCAATATGCATTTAAAAATTTAGGTACCATGGGGTATGCTGCAGCACTAGCCTTTATGCTGGCGCTCGTGATTTTGGTGGCAACGGTTATTCAGAGAAAGTTTTCAAAAGAAGAAAGTATGTACTAAGGGGGGGAAGAAAAAGATGAAGAAAAAAACAGGAGTCCTCATTTTATATACGATTTTCAGCATATACGCGCTGATTACTCTGATTCCATTTATCTGGGCGCTGTCAGCTTCTTTTAAAACGCTAGAAGAAATTGTGTCAGGTACGGTGAACTTTATTCCGAAACACTTTACGCTAGACAACTATAAACAAATTTTTGTGGAACAAAAGCTGTTCCCTCGCTGGATGTTTAATAGCTTATTCATTGCCGTAGTAGGAACAGCTCTGAATTTGCTATTTAACTCAATGGCTGGTTATGCCCTTGCACGCCTCAGTTTCCCGGGAAAGAAAAGTTTATTTATTATTATTTTAGCGGTGCTTATGATTCCTGGACAAGTAACGATGATTCCTAATTTTTTAATTTTAAAAGAGTTAGGCTGGTTAAATACCTATCAGGGAATGATTGTACCGGGAATGGTAAATGCGACTTTTATATTTATGATGCGTCAATTTTTTATTAATTTCCCAAAAGAGCTTGAAGAAGCAGCGGAGTTGGATGGGTTATCGAAGTTTGGAACATTCTTCAAAATAGTCCTTCCACTTGCAAAACCTGCCTTAGCAGCACAAACGATTTTTGTATTTATGGGGTTTTGGAATGATTTTATGAAGCCTTTAATTGTGATGTCTGATGAAAATATGTTCACGTTGACTTTAGGTCTTAACACATTTAAAGGTCAGTATATCAGTTATTGGAACTATATTATGGCAGCTTCCATGGTTTTTACACTTCCAATTTTGCTCATTTATGCGTTTTTTAACAAATATTTCATTAAAGGAATTTCGTTTACTGGAGGAAAATAAAAAAGAGGCTGGGATAAAAGTATTTTAGTTGGAATTACAAACGAACGATTAATTAAAAAATCATAATCGTTCGTTTTTTGTTGTTATGGTGAGCGTGAATTTCATATGTTTAGTTGCTTCTAGCTGTTGATTGAAGTTCACTCACATACTGATCAATCATCGTTTGCAGTTCCTCTAGGTTCGTTTTACTGTTGTTAACAGGCAGCTGCTTTAATGAATGCAGGGCACTATCCACAACAAACTTGCGTGGATTCGATTGTTTAAACATCTCTTCTTCAATAAAACTAATAAGCTCTGTGCATTTTTGACGTTCGAATTCATCCGTAAATTGTTTGTGAGCTTGCTTTTTTAAATCGATAAGTGCTGCGGAAATGTCCTGTTCTATTTGATTTTTAGTATTTGGGCAAGATGGAAGCCATTCTTTGATCGTTTGCGGATCGAGCAAAATGTCTCCTGAACTTGCTACTTCGTCTACAAGAGGAAGCAGACGCTTAACGCTGTAAGTTATAATCTCATGGGGATCAGTCTTTGTACCATTGACCATAAAATTATAGTGAAAGTTGCGGTGAAGCATGCCAAGAAACATAATTGCACAATCTAGCAGATAAGGTTTCTTTTCTTGTCCAAATAAATCAATAAACCGTTTGTAGAACCAGTTTACTTCAATGAACTGGGTTTTTTTTATGTATGCTTTTAAATCAGGATCATTAGAAACAAATACTTCTTCAAGTAACGTAAAAAATTTATGTTTGTGATGGTTTTTCATCTGCGCATCGATCTGTTTAATAAATACATCTACATCGGTCAGACTTTTACCAACCAGCAGCTGATTGCGCTCTTGTTCAATTGTTGTATGAAGCCAGGTAAAAACAGCGATTAACAATTCATTTTTTGAAGAAAAATAGTTGTAGAATGTTCCTTTTGAAATGCCGCTATAATCAATGATGTCTTGAATGGATGTAGCTTGAAATCCCTTTTCAACGAAGAGATGGTGTGCATTTTTTACAACTTGCTGTTTTCGATTATTCATTATTATCACCTAAATGTAAAATTAGACTCATGGTCCAACTTCATG
Source organism: Priestia sp. 179-F W1.4 NHS (assembly GCF_045369295.1). Taxonomy (NCBI): domain Bacteria; kingdom Bacillati; phylum Bacillota; class Bacilli; order Caryophanales; family Bacillaceae; genus Priestia; species Priestia sp. 179-F W1.4 NHS. The sequence continues at coordinate 961,064 of NZ_JBIQFF010000001.1, forward strand.
ATACATGATTTAAAGCGTTTACACAAATGTTCTTTTCAGAAAACTGAACGATATCACGACAATTTATTGGTATAAAAGGATTATAGGACTAAAAAAGTTGAGAAAATAAAGAACGTGAACGTAAGATTTTTCACTTGCATAAATTGGACTCACAGTATAATATACTCTATGTAGAACACGTGTCTAAAAAAATGAACCTAAAGTATAAGGAGGTACAATAATGAGTCGATCGATAAATCAAATGGAAAAGCCGCCTTATGGCATAATTGCTATTTTGTTAATTGGCGCTTTTATCTCATTATTGAATGAAACGTTATTAAATGTGGCGCTGCCGTCTATTATGAAAGACTTAGATGTGACAACGTCAACTGTCCAGTGGCTTTCTACTGGTTATATGTTAGTGAATGGTATTATGATTCCAACTACCGCTTTTTTAATTCAGCGCTATTCTGTCAGAGGCTTATTTTTAACGGCGATGACTTTATTTACAGCAGGAACAATACTTGCAGGTGCTTCGCCCGTATTTTCTGTGTTGTTAACCGCTCGTATTATTCAAGCGTCAGGCGCAGCTATTATGATGCCGCTTTTAATGAACGTATTGCTCACAAGTTTTCCATTAGAAAAACGCGGAGCTGCGATGGGGATTTTCGGTTTAGTTATGATTTTTGCTCCGGCAATTGGTCCTACATTATCAGGATGGCTAATTGAACACTATGAGTGGAGAATGCTGTTCCACCTTGTTACGCCAATCGCAGCCATTGTATTAATAGGCGCTTTCTTCCTATTAAAAGACAAAAAAGAAAAAGTGGAAATCAATTTGGATTTTTTATCCCTTTTGCTATCTACAATTGGATTTGGCGGACTTCTATACGGGTTTAGCTCAGCAGGGGATAAAGGCTGGGATTCTGTGGAAGTATACGGTACCATTATCGTAGGAGCTGTGGCTCTGATTTTATTTATTACACGTCAGTTCAAGCTTAAAACACCGATGCTTGAATTCCGCATTTTTAAATATCCAATGTTTGCTTTATCATCAACGATTTCGATGGTGATCACAATGGCATTATTCTCAGCCATGCTGCTAATGCCAATTTATGTTCAAACGGTACGGGGCATTTCTCCTCTTCATTCAGGATTACTAATGCTTCCAGGTGCGCTGCTAATGGGTGTGATGTCACCGATTACCGGAAAATTATTTGATAAATTCGGAGCGCGTGCATTGGCTGTAACGGGTCTAACGATTACAGCCGTTACGACGTATTTCTTCAGTAACTTAGAGCTTGATACGACCTATACAACGCTCATTACGCTTTACACGCTTCGTATGTTCGGAATGTCTATGGTGATGATGCCGGTTATGACAAACGGATTAAATCAGCTTCCGCAGCGTTTTAATCCGCATGGTACTGCGATGAACAATACGCTTCAACAAGTATCGGGAGCCATTGGTTCGGCTCTTTTAGTAACGGTGATGTCAAACCGTACAGCTACTCATGCAAAAGAGCTCGCTCAAGATGCAATGAGCGGAGCAGGAGCAGCTAATGCAACCGCAGCCGGGGCAGCTCAAATGAAAGAACAGATTGGGATGCAGGCAATGGTACAAGGGATTAACGATGCGTTTGCTGTCTCAGTAGTCCTAGTGGTGGTTGCCTTAATTCTTTCATTCTTCATGAAACGCGCAACGCCGGCAAGTGAAGATGAAGTGATAAAGGAAACAGCAGCACGTGAGCAGTTTGCTAAATAAAAAAATCCCCGCTGAGACAGCGGGGATTTTTTTTAGCTTGTATATCTAAAGCTTAAGCCCATTTTCTTTAATAATTTCCTGTAACCGATGGACGTTTGATCAGCCATAATATGCGCTTCCATCTGCAGGTCTAAAGGCAAGTCTTCAGGTTTTTGGTTTTCAACCATTTCACGGTCTTCGTCAAAGACGCGAAGGTTAAAGTCATACACACCTTCAACGGGAGAATCTTTGTCAAAGTTTCGAGCGATTGGCGCGAATAAACGTGTTTCGCGGGCTGAAATAGGAGAGACTGCATTCATAATCCACAGCTCTGCGCCTTCTGGGAAGTATACTTTTAGCGTAGCTGTAAACGGGGGATAAACATCAAAGACGCGAAGCCATTTAAAATCAGGTGGATTTAAATGCTGCTGTTCTTTGGAATAATTGCTCACGGTGCTCGTATATTCTACATGAAGCCCATAGTCTGTATCGCTTACTTTATATTTAGGCACAAAGGCGTTGTTTCGATCACCAAATGTGTCTGTGTGAACCCAAGCAAAATGAGCTACGTCTAAAAAGCCTTCCATTTGACGACCGGCTGAACCCATGATATCAAAGCTCGGACAAACAATTTGCTGAAAATCAGGGTCCTCCCACGCATCGAAATAAGGCAGGTTATCTTGTTCTCCTGTCAGGGACGTCCACACTAATCCATATCGTTCAATAACTGGATAGACGGCCATACAGAGACGGGGAGAAATGTTGGCGTCAGGGTGAGCTGGAATTGACGTGCATGCGCCGTCCGTTGCGTAGCGGAAGCCGTGGTAAGGACAGACAATTTCATCATCTTCCACCCAGCCCATGCTAAGCGGGGTGCCTCGGTGAACGCATAAATCACGTGCCGCTACAACTTTGTGTGTGGTGCGGTATAAAACTAGATTTACATCTAGTAATTTTACGGACGTTGGTTTTTCTGTTACATCACTGCAGCGTGCGACGGGGTACCAATACTTAGCAAGCGTCGTCCAATCTTCCAGGCTGAACGTGCAGTCTCTTGGGTAGGGAGTTGCCGTTTTTGATTTTGTCATGGTTGGTTGTTGTTCCATCTATTTTCTTCCCTTCTTTTGTAAGCTATTTTACTAAGGGTAATATAAAAAAAGAAAATTCACACAATTTATGTAAGAAGTTCTAACATGAAATATGGAACTTTGTAGAAAGTGCGAATTTCAGAAGACGCAAATTAGAGAATATACCAATAAAAAAATTTAAAAAGCGCTTCCTAAATAAATTTAAACGTGATATAATTTTCCAAGACGCTGGTGTAGCTCAGTAGGTAGAGCACTTGCATGGTAAGCAAGAGGTCGCAGGTTCGATCCCTGTCGCTAGCATACTCAAAAACCTTCTTTCTTGTTGAAAGAAGGTTTTTTTATTTGGATTGGCTTTAAATTTATTCTCCGAATTATTCTTCCCCGCCTTGTGAAAACTTTAACAGTTTGATAGCCTTATTAGGAGGCTGTTAGAAAACATGTATATCTTTTCCACTATGTCTTATGAATCATATTTAGAAATATTCTTAAAAGAATGTTTATTACCTCTAAGTATTGGGTACACGAAACTAGGGGTTAAATTTCAACAGGGAGTGTGAACGATAATTTGATTACGTTTAAGAATGTGTCAAAGCAATATCCAGACGGTACGACCGCCGTGAAAAATATTAATCTAGAAATAAAAGAAGGAGAGTTTTTCGTTTTAATTGGTCCGAGTGGATGTGGAAAAACAACCACCTTAAAAATGATTAACCGTCTTCATGATATTACCGAAGGAGAACTATACATAAAAGATAAGCTCGTATCGGACCACAACATACATGAGCTACGCTGGAACATTGGTTATGTGCTACAGCAGATTGCTCTTTTTCCTCATATGACCATTGCTGAGAATATAGCCATTGTACCGGAGATGAAGCATTGGAAGAAAAACAAAATCAAAACGCGTATTGATGAACTGCTTACCTTGGTAGGACTAGACCCAAAGCAATATCGAAACCGAAAGCCGTCTGAGCTCTCAGGTGGCCAGCAGCAACGTGTAGGTGTAGCACGTGCCCTCGCAGCTGATCCTCCCGTTATTTTAATGGACGAACCCTTTAGTGCCCTCGATCCGTTAAGCCGCGAACAGCTTCAACAAGATGTTATTAGCTTAAAAGAAAAAATCAAAAAAACATTTGTGTTTGTTACGCATGATATGAGCGAAGCCATGACGCTTGGAGATCGTATCTGCCTGATGAAAGATGGGGAAATTGTTCAAGTTGGCACCCCGGAGGAATTCATTCAAAAGCCTAAAAATGAGTTTGTGAAAACATTTATTGGAAATCAAGGAAATACTTTATTTGAGACATTGGATATGTTTGTCAAAGAAAGTGAACAGCCAGACGTAGAACCTACCGAAGAGCTAGCTTCAACCGCCACTGTTCAGCAGGCAATGGACGCCCTTTACGACCATGAAGCAATAGCTGTGAAAAAAGGGAGCAAACGCATTGGCGTTGTAACGCGCAAAACTCTATTAGCGTTTCTTTCTGATAAAACGAAAGAAGGAGGAACGCTGTAATGAATGCACTAAGCGCATTATTAGATCAACGAGGAGATGCCCTGTTTCAAGCTCTTCTTGAACACATTCAAATTTCACTACTGGCTCTTGTGATCGCCGTATTAATTTCAGTGCCGCTTGGACTGTACTTAACGAGGCATGACCGCATTGCTGAACCGATCATTGGCGTAACAGCCGTACTGCAAACCATTCCTTCACTCGCTTTATTAGGATTACTGATTCCTCTTGTCGGAATTGGAACCTTTCCCGCGGTTATTGCACTGTTTTTATATTCGCTTCTTCCTATTGTACGAAATACATATACCGGAATTAAAGAAGTGGACCCATCTTTAATTGAAGCATCCAAAGCCATGGGGATGAACTCGTGGAGACGATTAATCAAAGTAGAACTTCCTCTAGCGCTTCCTGTCATTATGGCCGGAATTCGCACAGCGATGGTACTCATTATTGGTACAGCGACAATCGTGGCTCTTATCGGAGCAGGCGGACTCGGAAGCTTAATTTTGCTTGGTATTGACCGAAGCGATAATAGTTTGATTTTATTAGGAGCCGTTCCAGCAGCATTATTAGCGCTTATTTTTGATGGAATTCTGCGAACGATTGAACACTCTGCTAAAAAAGGGTCCAAAAAACGCTCGTTCATCATGATCATCGTATTAGTACTTATTCTTGTTTCTCCGTTTGCAGCGATGAGCGCAACAAAACCAGACCTTGTTATCGGAGGGAAAATTGGTGCAGAACAAGATATTTTAATCAATATGTACAAAGAATTAATTGAAGATCAAACCGATATGAAAGTAAACCTTCGTTCGTCGCTTGGGAAAACGGTATTTGTATTTGAGGCTCTGCGTAACAAGGAAATTGATTTGTACCCTGAATATACGGGGACAGCCATTGTGACGCATCTAAAGGAACAGCCGGACAGCAAAGATGAAACACAGGTGTACAAGCAGGCAAAAGAAGGATTTAAAAAGAAATTCGGGCTTGTCTATTTAGATCCAATGAAGTTTAATAATACGTACACATTGACCGTGACAAAAGAATTTGCCAAAGAAAATAATCTAACGACCATTTCAGATTTGGCAAATGCAACAGATAAAGTAAAAGCAGGATTTACGCTTGAGTTTAAAGATCGTGAAGACGGCTACGTAGGCATTCAAAAAGAATATGGCCTTACTTTCCCGAATATTAAAACGATGGAGCCGAAGCTTCGCTATCGCGCTGTTGAAAAAGGCGATATTAACATGCTTGATGCTTACGCAACGGATCCCGAAATCAAACAGTTTGGTTTAAAAGTCTTAAAAGACGACCAGCAGTTCTTCCCTCCGTATCAAGGAGCGCCTGTACTTCGTGAAGATACGCTAAAAGAGCACCCTGAACTGAAAAGAATCTTAAATCAACTGGGTGGTAAAATCAGTGACGACGAAATGCGTGAAATGAACTATCAAGTAAATGCAAAAGGAAAAACGGCTGAAGAAGTCGCTCATCAATTCTTACTGAAAAAAGGATTAATTAAAAAATAAAAATGAAGACAAAACGATCCGTACAAAAGTATTTTAGCTAAAAGAAGATCCGAACGATAAATCGTTCGGATCTTTTTATTGGCATGGTGGACGTGGCTTTCATATATGTAGGTGCTTCTAGCAATTGATTGGAGCGCAAGAGGCAATTCATACTCGATCATTTACCCCATTTGTTCTTCTTTATATTGGCGTGATTTCGTTATGTTTCAATCTCTTTTTGCTGTGAGAGAAGCATTAATGAAAATACGATTTTATGAACAAGCTAAAGGTACCAAATTTGTTTTTTGATGGAGAGGGGGCGCCGTTATGAATTCATTTTTTGCGTGTCATCCTGTACAACATTCTTTTCAGCTTTTTTCAGTTGAACACCTTGTAACTTTAGCCATTATCGTGATCATAGGAACAGTTATTTTTTTGTGTCGAAAGCAGCTGCGAAAAAAGAGGTTTGTGTTCATTTTGCTTTCACTCGTTCTAATTGCTTCAGAAACGGCCTACCAGGCTTGGGAAATCGGATGTCATCAGTGGTCCGTTGAAACTTCTTTGCCTCTTCATCTGAGTGATATAGTCGTGCTGCTGGCTGCTGTTATGCTGATAACCAAAAGCAGATTTCTTTTTTATTTTGTGTACTTCGCAGGAATCAGCAGCTCTGTTCAAGCGATGATTACCCCAGACCTTGGCGGCTATGCGTATGCCCAGTTTCGCTATGTGCAGTTCTATGTATCGCATGGCGGTTTGGTACTTGCTTGCTGTATGCTAATTGCTGCCTGCAGATATGAGCCGACGTTTCGTTCTTTATGGGTAAGCGTAGTATTTGTTAATCTGTACGGAGGTTTTATCTATTTCATGAATCGTTTACTGGGTGCGAATTATTTATACATGATGAAAAAGCCAGAGCACGCTTCCTTGCTGGATGTTCTTGGACCTCATCCTTGGTATTTAGTATGGATTGAAGGAATTATGATTCTTAGTTTTCTTGTCCTTTATCTTCCGTTTTGGGTACATAAAAAAATTAAAGGTGATAAAAGCAAAGTCAATTTTATTGAAGCAGAATGATAATACTGGTAATTTATAAGTGTAAACGAACTCGGATTTCCTGAAGTAAAAGGAAAGAATGAGTGAACAAGCCGTGAGAGGCAAGCGTAAAAAATAGAAAAGAAAAAAGCAAGCACAGACATCAGAAGGAGAGTATCAAAATGAAAACACTGGTTATTTTAGCGCATCCAAATCTAGCATCTTCTCGTATTAATAAAGCGTGGGCAGAGCGAGTAAAAAAAGAGGAGGATGTGTACGTTCATGATTTATACGCAAACTATCCCGATTTCAAAATTGATGTAGAAAAAGAGCAGGAGTTAGCTGTTCAATTCGATCGTATTGTTTTCCAATTTCCATTTTACTGGTACAGCTCACCAGCACTCTTAAAAGAGTGGCAAGATGTTGTTTTAACATACGGATGGGCTTATGGAAGCAAAGGTACTAAACTTCAGGGAAAAGAGTTTGTCGTAGCTACTTCGACAGGAGGCCCTGCAGAAGCTTATCAAGAAGGGGGATACAACCGTTACCCAATGAATCATCTGCTTCTTCCTTTCCAAGCTATGGCAAATTTAACAGGTATGAAGTTCCAAACTCCATTTTTATTTCAAGGAGCAGGCGGTGACCTGAGTGACAAAGTTATTCAAGATAGCGCAGAAAACTACGCTCAATTACTAAGATAATAAAAAAAGCCGCGTCAAAGCGGCTTTTTAATTTGCGTTTGTTCGTGAGAAAGAAGTAAGCAGCTTTTGAGGAGCAATATCTAATCCTTCAATCAGTAGTCCTGTCATAGCCGTTAGACTCCCGACTTCAAAAGATTCCCCAGCTCTCCAAAATGCTGATTCACCTTGTTTGATATAAATTTTTAGTCCGTTATCGCCAGCTACCCAGCCTTCCCCGTGAACGACTAAAAGAAGCTGTGGAATCGTAGCTTCTTGACGGGGGGTATAATCATTTTCTTGAAAAGATAAAAAGCTGATTTTGACATCTCCAGTATGAGAAAGCAATGGGTTTACTTTATAGGTAGAATGAAGAAAGGAACGCTCTTCTTCAGATTGAAAACCATATAATTTCATCATTTCATCTCCTTGACTAAAAAATATAAAAAAGAAGTCCTTCTCTTTTCATATACGCATACAGGAGAAAAAATAGAACTCCAAAGAAACGGCTGTTTTCTAGAAAACAACTCTATTTTATCTCCATTTTTTGTCGAAGCTGAAAATTTTTTGAAGGATAGGGAGGAAAAACAGAAGTTTTTTTGAATAGTATAAAAAAAGGTGTCCTCTAATGGACACCTTTTCCTAATTTAAAAATGACTGTAACGCTTGTTTGTTTTCTTCAAGGTCGATGCTTAAAACAGCACCAATACCGGATATTCGTTCATTTGAATAGGAACCTTCAACCGGTAAACGAAGAGATTTTAAATCTGGCTGATTTCCAACTAAAAAATCTTTTCCTATCACAATAAATGTTTTTGGCGGAATATTTGTATCCACATATGGATCAATGACACCCCATAGCTTAGGAGCTTTCGCCAGTGTCTTTACTTGAAGAGCTTCATCCATTAATTTACCAATCACTTCTTGTTGACGCTTCACGCGCCCGAAATCACTTTGGCTATCATGGCGGAATCGCACGTATCCTAGTAATTTATCTCCGTGAAGAGTTTGTTTTCCAGGTTTTAGCGTCATGCCAATTCCTGATGACATTTCGTGTGGCACGGTAACCGTAATTCCCTCAGGGGCAATCGTATCCGCAACTTTAGAAAAACCTTTAAAATCAACAACGGCATAATAGTTTACATCTATGCCGAAATTTTCTTTAATTGTCTTACGCATTAGTTCGGGCCCGCCAAATGCATAGGCTGAATTTAATTTGTTTTTGCCATGTCCAGGAATATCCACATATGAATCACGCATCAAAGAAACAATTTTAGGCTGATTGCTGTCTTTGTCATAATGAGCAATCATAATTGTATCGGCACGCGAATGTTCTTCACCTCGAGAGTCAATTCCAAGAAGCAGCACATTCATGCTATCTAAATTGGCACTTGCACCATTAAAATCAAACTGTCCATCTTTCCCAAAAGCTCCGTCTGCTTCTGCTAACCCTTGTTGGTATTGATAATACACATATGCACCAGCGGCGATTACAAGAATGAGAAAGAAAAGAAGTAGCTTTCTAAAGCGTTTCTTTTTTCTTTGCTTTTTTCTTTTATGTTGTTTACGTTCTGTACGTTCTTCCAAATGTCTCACCATCGCATTCAAAAATATTAATACTTTTTTGTTTGAAGCCAATTATGCAAAAAATTATAAAACGACATAATAAAATTAACACTAAGGAATTAGATTAGCAAGTACGTTCACTAGTAAATCTGCGAAGACAGCTAAAATAAGAGAAGGGTATAAATAGAAGAAAGAGGAAATAAAGGTTATTTTTTTCGAGGATATTTGTTATAATCTATCATAGTTAGGGAAAAAGTTCTGTCTTTTAAGAGTGGAATATGAGAAAAGTCTCTGTTTGTTGAGAATCAAATATAGGTCTAAGTGTAGAAAAAAGGAGTGAAGCGAATGAGTATATATGTGTCATCTTCGAACCTTGTGCTGATTCCAGAAGCGGCGTTAAGTCATTGGAAACCTTATGGCGCGGGGGAATTGACCGGAGCTATTATTTCAGGTAAGGATAGTGCTGAAATAATTAAAGAGCTTAATCAATCGTCTATTCTGCCTTTTACAAGTTTTTTCTATCGAAAGCATTTTGTTATTCTGTTTGATAAAGAACAAGTGAAAAATCATTTTGAACAGCTGCTTTTATTATATAAATCTCAGGGCTATATTTTTTATTCTTCTACTTTATACGATGATCATTGGTCCCAGGTCCTTGAAGGAACCAAGCAGCTGCTAACGGTAAATGGACAAGTGGTGCCGGTGCTTGAGCTTGAACAAAACGGTGAATTTGACGTTGTGCGTGATGAAAGTGGTCTGCACATTGTGATAGATGATGACGAAGACGAAGAGAAGCAGCTAGAAAAAAAAGTTCATGAGCTCCCGCTTGAAGAAGGTAACTATTTTATTGGCGATCCGGGATTTGTTGAAAACCGAGACATGCTGGTAAAAGAATATTTTCCTAAAGGTACGTACGAATTTATTTATAGATACGGAGAAAATGGCTGGCTGATGAAAGTAAGTATTCAGCGAAAAGCGATTAAAGAGCAGCTTACTACTCTTCACGCGGCTTTGTCTTAACCTCTATTCATTGTACAATATTGCTAAATAACTATGTTATAATAGTAATATTGCACAATGAAAGGGGTTTTTTTAATGGAAGCACGTTTGCAAAAAGTCGTATCATGGCTGAAGGAAAAGAATGTAGAAACGGCCTTTATTTCGTCAACTGAAAACGTATTTTATTTAACTGGATTTCACACGGATCCGCATGAGCGTCTGCTTGGTTTATTTTTATTTAATGAAGCGGAGCCGATGCTTGTTTGTCCATCAATGGAAGTGGGTCAAGCAAAAGAAGCCGGCTGGAAATTTGATGTGATCGGATATGAAGACCATCAAAATCCTTGGGAACTTATTAAAGAAGCTTTACATAAACGAAACGTAATGGATGTGAAAAAAGTTGCTGTAGAGAAAGAGCAGCTGCTGTATGCGAGAGCTGAAGAACTGCTTAATTTATATCCAAATGCTGAGCTAGTCGGAGCAGAAGAGAAATTAAATCAGCTGCGTTTAATTAAAGATGAGCGTGAAGTTGAGATTCTGCAAAAAGCAGCTGCATTAGCTGATTTTGGCGTAGAAGTAGGCGTAGCTGCCTTAAAAGAAGGCGTTACGGAAATGGATGTTCTGGCTAAAATTGAATACGAGCTAAAGCGAAAAGGAATTCGTGAGATGTCGTTTTCAACGATGGTGTTATTTGGTGAAAAAACGGGAGAAGCGCACGGGAACCCAGGTCTTCGCACGTTAAAGCCAGGAGATATGGTTCTCTTCGATTTAGGTGTAGTGCTAGATGGATACTGTTCAGATATTACGCGTACAGTCGCGTACAAGTCGATTAATGATAAGCAAAAAGAAATCTATGAAACGGTACAGCGCGCCGAGCAGGCAGCTCTTGAAGCTTCCAAGCCTGGCACTCGCATTGGCGACTTGGACATGGTAGCACGCAATATTATTACAGAAGCAGGGTATGGAGAGTGTTTCTTGCATCGTCTTGGTCATGGTCTTGGTATCAGCGTGCATGAGTTTCCTTCAATGAGCCGCAACAATGATGATGTGCTTCAAGAAGGCATGGTGTATACGATTGAACCGGGTATCTATATTCCAGGACTCGGAGGCGTGCGTATTGAAGATGATGTAATCATCACAAAAGATGGATACGAAACGTTAACGAAGTACCCAAAAGAATTACAAATTATTTCATAATAATGTCATAAAAAATAGAGGCTGCCATGGTGCAGGCTCTATTTTTTTATGGGAAAAGAAAAAATTGGTTAAGGTTTCTTGTTTGCTTCTTGAGACAATTTCATAGTATGTTACGAAACGATAACATTTCTATCACATTTTCTAAAAACTATATCGTAAGCGAGTGCGGTAGTATATGCTGTACAGTAGGGGACTTTTTAAGGTCGCAAGCAAGGAGGTTTTTTTATGAGTAATTTTACAAAAGATGAAGAATTAATTATACATAAAGCAATAGATGTATTTGGTCAAAAGGACCGAATTGAAGATTATTCAGATGAACGAAAAAAGCATGGTATTCACGTTGTGGCATGTGAAAATCATCCGCGTCAAGACGTAACCGCGTATGCAACGCTCGGTGGACATCAATGTCCGACAGGTTATACAGTTGGAGGAATCCCGCTTCGAATTGAAATCGTTGGGGCTTGTCATGAGGAGTTCGGTATTTATTCTGCTATTTTAGCAAACTGTATTTTCCATATGATGAAATCTCATGTCTCCATTTTCCCAGGAGCTATTTATAAAGACGTTATTGCAGTCCTTGATGACAGCTTTCATATGCAGCACATTTTGCTGATTCCGCCGTTTTTATGGGATAATTTTTCAACGATTGAACTATCTGATAAAAAAGTAACGTTCCTGCAGGCCGTTCCGATTTCAGAAAATGAACGTGCTTTTGCACTTGAGTACGGAGTAGATTCGTTGCTAAGCCGCTTTGATGCTGAGCAGGTTAATGTCTTCAATTTAGAAAGAAGATCTGTTGTATAAACAAAAAGAGCGCCGACTGAGACGCTCTTTTTTGTTATTGATTAGTAGGTCAATTCTTTTTGAGGTATAGCTTTTTTATGACTCGTTTGGTAGCTGTGAAGCACCATGCCTGCTACGATAACTCCCATTCCAACCCAAGAAAGAATCGATGGCAAAGGACTTGATAGAAGGAAGACCTCTCCTAGCAGGGCAAATAAAACTTCCATCGATTGTGTAGCTTCAACTGCACCTAACTTGTGAGAATCTTTTTTCACAAGGTCAGTTGCCGCAAAAAATAAAATCGTTGCACACACTCCTGAAAGTAAAGCAACTAAACTGCTTTGATACATCTGAGTTGGTTTTGGTAGTCCATCGGTCAAGTAGGCATAGACAGAAAGAATAATCCAAAACGGCAGGCTTGAAAGCGTCATTCCAAGCACGCGCTGAAACGTATTAAGCGCCGACAGCTCCATCATCTTACGGTTGCCAAGCGGATACGCAAAAGACGCAATTAAAATGGGAATCGTACAAAGCAAGGCAGTAGCCGCCGACAGTTCAGTCGCATGCTCAAGTTGCATGAGCACAACTCCTATTAAAATAATAAACGAAAAACCTAGCTGCTTGAAAGGAATGGCTCCTCGCTTTTTTCCTTCCTTGTAAAACAAAGGAGCTAGGAGAGACCCCGATAAAATCGTGATTTGCCAAGTTCCTGCAATAAGCCAGCCGGGACCGTAGGCGGAAGCAAAACAAAGAGGAGCGTAAAATAAGCCAAATCCGACCGTGCTCCATAGCAGCCATTTTTGCGGCTGGGCTTTTATTTCTGCCACCACAGGTTTGATGCCACCCCAAAAATAAACAAGCATAAGCAAAAGAGGTACCATAAAAAAATAGCGCAGAGATGCGCTCCATGCCCAGCTGCCTCCAGATAAATCCATCGCTCGATTTAAAACGAATGTAAAAGCAAAAAAGAATGATGCAGCAACGCCTAATAAAAGAGGCTTCACTTTGCTTCCTCCTCACTTGTCAGCGCTTCACCTAGTGTCAGCCAGTTTGTTTCGACAAGCTGTGATGTCAGTGCGGAATCTTTTTGACGGCAAGCATTTATGATTTCTTTGTGCTGATCAACGGAAGCAAGGCTAGCAAGAGAAGAAAAGCGAGCGATTTCCAGACGTTGAATTTTGGCGCTTGTTTGTTTTACAACACGTTCTAGCTCTAAATTATTCGCCCGGTTTAAAAAAACGGAATGAAATGCTTCATCCGCTTCGATCGCTTTCAGTACATTTTTTGTTTTGATTGCATGTTCTAGAGATTGATTATGTTTGATTAATTCGCCCATATCTTCTTCTTGTAACGAAGTACAAGCCAGCTTAGCAGCAAGTGCATGAAGAGCTGCGACGACAATAAAGGATTGTTTTGCCTCCTCAAGGTTTAATGGAGCCACTTTTGTAGAAGAACCAGGTGTCGTTTGTACAAGGCCTTCATCTTCGAGCCTTTTTAATGCTTCTCGAACAGGAGTGCGGCTAACTCCAAATTGCTCAGCCAGTTCTTTATCCTGAAGCTTTTGTTCCGGCTGAAATTCAAGCATAACGATATTGTGTTTAAGTGTTTGATAGACTTCCTCCCGTAGGGAAAGTCGTTTGAGAGGTTGAATGTTATTTTTCATAAAACCAATATATCGCATATCACATTAAATAACAATGTGAAATCTAAAAAACTTCGTCTAAAAAGCAGACAGCTGCTTTTTAGATGAAGAGCTTAATTACTGCTGCGCAAAGATTTAGATAAGATGCGCGCAATTGCTTTGCTGTGCTCAACCTGCGTTTTTTTGGACTCTTTTCGTTCAAGAGCTACTTTTTGAAGGCTTTTTTCTTCTTCAGTTTGAGCAATAACTTGAGGAACGGGAGCAGGCTTCCCATTTTCTAATGCGACGAAGGTAAGAAAAGAAGTAGCAGCAATACGTTTAATGCCCGTTAACAAATTTTCGGCAATGACTTTAACAAAAATAATCATGGAACTTTTTCCTGTGACAACAACGAATGCCTCATATGAAATAAAATCTTCTTCTGTGACGGGCTCGATAAAGTCAACATGATCAATGGAAGCTGTAACACACGACTTTCTGGAATGTTTAGCTGCTGAAAGAGAAGCCGTCATGTCCATGTCAGCGACAATTTTGCCGCCAAAAAGGGTGTGGTGATTGTTTAGGTCATTTGGAAAAATGTGCTGTGATTTGACTACTCGTGAGACGCTGCAAAGTACTGCTTTTTCACTCATTGAAAACACTCCTTCAAACTGTTTATATGGTTTAATGTATGTTGACTACTTGTTCTTATGTATACAAGTTATAGAAAGCCCTTTCGTAAAAAGCTCTTCAAAAGCTTCTATATGGTAAAATAGAACAAATATGAAAGAGAGGATGAGAGCATGAACTTAACGCAATTTTCTAGAAGAAAATATACGGATTCCCCTACACCTTTAGAAAAGCTATCGGTTTTATCTCAGCAGTTAAACGGACCTTCAATTTATATGAAGCGCGATGATATGCTTGGACTGACAGGGGGCGGAAATAAGACGCGTAAGCTTGAATATCTAGTAGCTGATGCAAAAGCACAAGGGGCAGACGTGCTTGTAACGTGCGGTGCGATACAATCCAATCACTGTCGTTTGACGCTTGCTGCTGCCGTAAAAGAGCAAATGAAATGCGTGCTCGTATTAGAAGAAGGGGAAAATAAAGCAAGTGATCAGCCGACGGGAAACTATTTTCTTTATCATTTATTAGGCGCTCATGACATGCGGTTTGTCGCTGAAGGTTCGGATTTGACAGCGGAAATGGAAAAAGTAGCGCGCGAGCTAAGTGAAAAAGGTCATAAGCCGTACCTAATCCCCGTAGGAGGTTCAAATGTTATCGGTGCAACAGGCTACGCTGCCTGCGCACAGGAGCTGCTTATGAAAAGCTATGAGCAACAAATAAAGCTTAGCCACGTAGTTTGCACAAGCGGAAGCGGAGGCATGCACGCAGGGCTAGTGGCAGGCTTTCAAGGCCTTCAAAGCGGGGTGTCTGTTATTGGAATGAATGTGAGTCGTGCTAAAGAAGAGCAAGAAATGAAAGTTGCCAAGCTGACGAGTGAACTTTATGATCATTTACATAGCAAAACGCCTTTTAAAAAAGAAGATATTGTTTGTATGGATGAATATGTCGGTCCAGGCTATGCTGTTCCAACAGAAGAGATGGTGGAAGCAGTCAAACTTGTGGCCGGTACGGAAGGAATTTTATTGGATCCTGTGTATACGGGAAAAGCGATGGCCGGCCTGATTGATTTAATTCGAAAAGGTTATTTTAAAAAAGATGAGAATGTGGTGTTCATTCACTCCGGGGGTTCACCAGCTCTTTATGCATATACATCGGTTTTTTCATAAAAAGGCAAGGGAGTCGACTCCCTTGCCTTTTTAGTTTATATAGGAATAGTAAGTGAAAACGTCACTCCGGCGTCTGTGTTTTCAGCCGTAATGGCTGCATCGTGCATCGTAACAATACGCTTTACGATACTTAGGCCAATACCGAATTCACCGTTTGCTCCTTTTTTAAACGGTTCAAACAAGTGTTGAAGCACGCTTTGATCAATCGGCGGACCATCGTTGCTGATGGTACATTGAACGTTCGTTTGGTGTTTAGTAAGTGAAAGTGAAACCTTCGTATCAGCATAGCGCAGCTGATTGTCGAGTACATTTTCAAGGACTTTTGTCCACAGCTCTTTGTCTCCTTTAATCGTTGCATTTACGTCGTCAAATTCCCACTGTATTTCAGGGCGCCTCCACCGCAAGCGATCCACTACTTCATGAAGAAGTGCAGTAAAATCAAAGTCGTCTTGTGCAAGCTGGTGAGTGGACATATAGTCAAGCTTGGTTAAGTAAAGTAAATCACGGATTTTTTTCTCAAGATTTTTGGATTCATCTTCAATGACTTTTACCGTTTGGGATAAATCACCTTTTGGATAAATGCCGTCTTGAATCGACTGAGCGTAGCTTTGAATAACCATTACCGGTGTTTTTAAATCATGTGAAATATTTTGAAGCAACGTTTGCTGTGCTTCATCTTTAGATACGAGCCTTTTGCGCATTTGCTCGATGGACGCGCCTAGCTTGCCGATTTCATCGGAACGGTTGACTGTAACAGGTTCATGCCAATTTTGTTCGGCGATTTTTTTTACATCTTTTTCAAGCGATACAAGCGGCTTGCTTAAGTATCTTGATAGCCAAATAGATGGAAGCCAGCTGAATAGAAATACAATTGAAATGACAAGAAGCAGCTGTTTAAAAAGAGTAGAAGTGAGCGCGTTGCGATACGTATCCCACGAAAATGAAAGTAAAAAAGCAGGCTGTCCGTTTACGCTTACTTTTCGAATCACATAAAAAAGCGTCCGGTTGCCGAGATCTTTTTCATAGCGAGCGACGATTTTCCGCTGACTGATTGCATCTTCCTGTGCTTTTCTCAAAAAGTCTTGAGGCAACACCCGTGATGAAAAATAAGAGATATCCGCATGTTCAGGCAATAAAATATGATCCACGGTTCGATTGCCAAGCGTTGGTTCACTGTCTTCATTGCTAAAGTAGTATTCACCTGAGCGGCTTGGCAGGCCGTATTCTTTTAAAATATGCTGTTCATTTTCAATAGTGGTATAAATTTCATTCGTGAAGAACTGCCTAAGCGTCGTTGGGAATAAAATAGCGAGCAAAATTGAAATGAGCAGTAAAATACCCGAGATGACGAGCCAAATTTGAAATGCAAGCGACTTGTTTTTCATGCTTTCATCATCCGGTATCCGTATCCGTAAATCGTTTCAATTCGTGCTTGCGGCATTTTTTTACGCACGCGCCTCACTAAATCATCCACCACTCGGTCTGTGCCGAAATAATCTTCTCCCCAAATGAGATTCAACAGCTGCTCCCGTGAAAAAGCCTGTCCAAGGTCTTTTGAGATAGTGACAAGAAAATCAAATTCTTTAGACGTCAAATCAATCGGCTTTCCATTTTCACTGACTGTACGCGTATGTAAATCGATTTCATAAGGAGTCAGCGTAATGGTATCGGTTTTCTTTTGAGTGGAACCATATACGAGGTTTAGCAGTTTGTTTGCTCGAATAACTAGTTCACGAGGCAAAAAAGGCTTTGATAAATAGTCGTCGCTGCCCATTTCAAGTCCAAGAACCCGGTCAATATCGGCATCGCGTGCTGAAATGAAAATAACAGGCACATGTGGCGTTTGCTGCTTGATTTCGCGAATGAGCTGATACCCGTCAATATCAGGCAGCATAATATCTAAAATCCACAGGTGCGGAGGAGTTGCAATCATTTCTTTTGCGTCCGTGCCGTTAAAAAATGAGCGAACGTCCCAGCCTTCTTTTTGAAGGTAAAGGGTTAAAACTTCGTTTAAATTTTGTTCATCCTCTACTAAATATAGTGTAAAGCTCAAATTTGACACCTTCCTCTGAATATATGAAAATTAAGGTAAATAAAGCATATTGCGCCATCTATGCGCGTTTCTTTAAAGGTTTATGTACCCGCTATTATACTACGTGTTTGCTGTTATAAAGAAATTTTTCACAATTTCACATATTGTTTTGATACTTATCCCAAACTTTTATTTTATAGTATAGATAACATAAAATTTGCTACGTTAAAAGGAGTGATTTTCATGGATCCACGTGATTATGAAAGAGAGGAAGAACGAAAAGAAGAATATGAAAACCGCCAGCGGCGCTATGATCAGTATCAGCCTGCGTCATCATCACAGCCTCCAAAAAGACGCTTATTTCCAGTGATCGCATCTTCCATCGCGGGAGCAGTGCTAGGGGGAGGAATTGTGCTATACGGCGCTCCGCAGCTAGGGTTAATGGATTCAGCGGATACGCATACAGTGAATCAAACAACGCAGACTCAAACGGCAGCAACAACGAGCACAACGCCTCGAACAGTAAGCACCACCGTGAATCAGTCAGATCTTGTTTCAGTTGTAAATAAAGTATCAGCCGCTGTTGTAGGCGTGAACAACATCCAGCAGCAAACAAATCCATTTTCTGGAGATACCCAAACGCAAGAAGCAGGAACGGGTTCCGGTGTTATTTTCAAAAAAGAAAATGGAAAAGCATACGTTGTAACAAATAACCACGTTATTGACGGCGCAAGCGAAGTAGAAGTGTCACTTTCAAACGGGCAAAAAGAAAAAGCTAAAATTGTGGGAGCTGATGCGCTAACGGATTTAGCGGTGCTTGAAATGTCCGACAAAAATGTTGAACAAGTGGCGAAGTTCGGAAAATCATCAGATTTAGTGGCGGGTGAAACGGTTCTTGCAATCGGAAACCCTCTTGGTGAACAATTTTCTCGTACGGTCACACAAGGTATCGTGAGCGCAGCAAAACGCTCTGTCCCTATTTCAGAGAATTGGAACGTAGATGCAATTCAAACGGATGCGGCGATTAATCCAGGAAACAGCGGCGGTGCCCTGATCAATTCTTCCGGTGAAGTAGTTGGTATCAACAGTATGAAAATTTCAGAAGACAATGTAGAAGGAATCGGCTTTGCTCTTCCAAGTGATGAAGTGCAGCCAACAATTGAACAGCTGATGAAAAACGGAAAAATAACGCGTCCATATATGGGGGTAGGTCTTCAAGATGTAGGTCAGCTTTCAGCTGCAACAAAACAAGATCAGCTAGGCCTAACAAGCGATACGTCTGAAGGAGTTGTCGTAACGACGGTTGAACCATTCTCTTCTGCTTCTGATGCTGGTTTACAATCAAAAGACGTGATTGTTGCCATCGATGGAAATGAAGTCAAAACATCCAGTGATTTACGTCAATATCTATACACAAAACGCAAAGTAGGAGACACGGTAAAATTAGACGTGTACCGAAATGGAAAAAAACAAACTATTTCTCTGAAGCTTTCAGAGCAGCAGGATAACAATGGATGAGTTCAGCACCGTTAAAGCTGCTGCTAGCAGTATTAACAGCGTTCGGATTTTTAACAGGCTGCGGAGGGAAGCATTCAAACACGATGTTTCCTTCTGTAGAAATTAGTCAGCTATCTTCTGCTAAAGAAGTGGCAGCGTATGAAGGAGGAAAGGTGACAGGAGCTGAATTCAATCGTTTTTTAGCAGTTGAAGGGTTCTTAAATCCCGATGCTCCGCTAAATGATACAGGCTACCGCAAAGAGTTATTGCGGCAGCTTGTCATGCAAAAAATCTTAATTTCGCATCTAAAGACAAGTGACAGGGTACAGAAAAAAGTCGAGGATATGTGGAAACAAATCAAACGTTCATATGACGAAGATACAAGAAAACAAGGCTATGAAGTCTTGCACATTCGTTCTAGCGATGTAACTAAACAGCTAATAAATCAGTTTAAATTAGAAGAATATTTCCGTAAACAAATTACGTCTGATGAACTAGACGCTTACTATACACGTATTGAGAATGATGTAACGCGCGTATCTTTTTCGCAGCTAACTTTTACAACTTTACATGATGCCGAGACCGTTGCGGCTGAGCTGCAAAAAGGAACATCGCTTCAAGACGTTCAAAAAAAATATGCTGATGTCCAGACCATCAGCAAAATAGAGAATGATGATAATCTAAAGCTTTCGAATCTATCTCCCTCTTTTATAGATGTTTTAAAAAAACAGCACATCGGAGAGTGTAGTAAGCCCATTAAAATGGGTAAAGTCTATTATATTCTTATTTTAAAACAAAAAGATAAAAAAACGGAATCAGAAGTCAAAGAAGAAATGATGAAAGAACTTGTTTTGAATCATATCAACCGGTATATCCAGGATCAACTACCAAGGTTTCACGTGACTTTCAACCTTAGGTAGTTCCCTTTTATATAGATTGATTGTTTTCAAAAAACAAGCAGGTAAAAGAGCTTTCTATTAATAGAGAGCTCTTTTACATTTTTAAGTAGACAGAAATGTCGGTACCTGATAGAATGAAATTGTAAAACTTTCATTATTCGGAAAATTTATACCCTCCAGCTTTGGAGGGTTATTTTTTATGCTTTTGGACGAATAAAAGAGGCTAGGACAGAATTAGTTTAGTGGAAAGAAGATCCGAACGATGAATCGTTCGGATCTTTTCGTTAGTACGGTGAACGTATGTTTCAATCACTTTTCATCTTTTAAATGACTCAATAATGCAGAAGACATCTCCACGTGAGAAAGGGCGATGTGTGAAATCGTTTTGGCATAAGGTGTAATTTCGTTAATAAATTGCTCGAGTACGTGCAGGTGAGGAAGCTGAAGCTTTGTAATGAAGCAAGCCTGTCCGGCGATGCGTTCACAGAATAAAGCATAGGGATACTGAGAAATAAATCTTTTAAAACGCTCGTGCTCTCCGTTTTTCATGGTTACTTCAATAAAACACGAGACGGGCAACTGCAGCTTTTCATAATCAATATCGATTGTATATCCTTTTATAATACCAAAGCTCTCTAGCTGTCTTACTCGCTCTGCCACTGAAGGAGGAGACAGGCTAATTTGTTTTCCTAGCTCTCTTAAGGAAAGACGGCTGTTTTGCTGCAGTGCCTGCAAAATCGATAAATCAATTTCATCAATTTTCAATTGAAAACCTTCTTTCATATTAATGTTTCATTTGATTAGTAATAGCAGATAATATGTTTTATTTGTTATCTGAAATCTCCATTTTTTTTACTATAATAATTAAAAAGGAGTGAGTGAAAAATGGCAAGAGTTTTGTTAACAAACGAAGAGGGAACAAATTTTGAAAAAGCACTGAATTTAATTCCAGATGTAAAAAGGTTGTATGATGAGCTATACGACAAGCTTTGGAACAGTGATATAGTAAAAAGAGAGACTAAGGAAAAAATCAGGCTTTATCTAGCAGGTGTTAACGGCTGTGAGACGTGTATGAGCATGTCATATGTAGGCGATAAGACGCTTAATCAAAAAGTGTTAAGAGAAAAAGAGCTGGAAGAAAAAGATCGACTGCTGTTTCGATTTATAGATGTATACCGAGTGCGTCCAAGGGATTTGACGGATGCTGATATGGATCAATTAAAGAAATTTTACAGTGATACGCAGCTATTAGAGCTTTTGGCTGTTATTAATTTGTTTGATCAATTTCACAAACTGATTGTCAGTTTAGATTTATATGATTTTTGCAGTTTGCAGCGCAAGTGATGTCTTCCCTAAAAATATCTTGACAGACAAAATCCACAGGAGTAAGATAGCTTTCGTGAAGTGAAACGTATCATGAATCGAGTCGATTATTCTAAAAAATAGATCATAGACATTTGAATAAAAATCGCTTAATCCATTACGGAGCGGAGGACCCATTATTTACGCACATATTGTGCTCCGGGGTGAATCCTTAAAAAGGTAGGGTTACTCTTAAAACCCGAACCCGACAGCTAACTTCGCAAGCGTTTTGAGGGGGAAGAGTGTGAAAAAACACAGGAGCCTTCCTGTGTTTTTTTGCGCTTTTTTTAAGAAAAACATGTAATTTTTTAGAAAAAGTATAAGCTAAGAGAACACACAGCAGTTGAAGAAAGGAATAAATACATTATGAAAAAACAGTTTGCTGTATTGGGATTAGGTCGTTTTGGAGGCAGTTTGGTTGAAGAGTTTGCTAATTTGGATGTGGATGTGCTCGCTATTGACCGCAATCAGGAGGTAGTAAAGAAATATAGCAACTCAGCTACATATGTCGTGCAAGCGAACGCAATTGATGAAGCTAGCTTAAAAGGGCTAGGCATTCGTAACGTTGATCATGCTCTTATTTCGTTTGGAGACGATATTGAAGCAAGCGTGCTTGCAACGATGCTTTTAAAAGATATGGGCGTTAAGCAAGTATGGGTAAAAGCGGTGAATATGTATCATCAAAAAGTGCTGGAGAAAATAGGAGCGGACAAAGTCATTCATCCTGAGCGCGATATTGCGAAGCGGATTGCTCATCACGTGGTGTCAGAAAAGATCATTGATTACATTGAACTGTCAAAGGATTATAGTATTGTCGAAATTGTCGCTTCTAAAAAGCTTCATAATAAAACGCTGTTTGATTTGAACATTCGTGCCAAGTACGGCTGCAATATTATCGGCTTTCAGCGAAAAGACGGGGAAATGGTGATTTCGCCTACCGCGCATGAAATAATTGAACAAGGAGATATGCTGATTGTTATCGGACATAATCGCGATTTGAACCGTTTTGAAGAAGAAGGAGTTTAACTCATGAAAAAACAAATCATTAAACTCACTCCTCCGCAGCTGCTTGTCTCCATTTTTGGCGGAGGAATTATTATTGGTGCTCTTCTATTGATGATGCCTTTTTCTACTACTGAGCCAATCCGGTGGGTAGACGCCCTTTTTACATCTACTTCCGCTATGACAGTGACCGGCTTAGCCGTCGTAGATACAGGTACGCGTTTTACCGTCATCGGTCAAACGATTATTATGCTGTTAATTCAAATAGGCGGTCTCGGCATTATGTCATTTGCCGTGCTGATTTTTATGATGCTAGGTAAAAAAATTGGATTTAAAGAGCGTATGCTCGTTCAGCAGGCATTAAATCAGACGAGCGTCGGTGGAGTTGTGCTGCTAGTTAAAAGGTTGTTCATCTTTTCATTTTTAATTGAGTTTGTTGCACTGCTCTTTTTAGCGATACGCTGGGTTCCGGAATTCGGATGGTCTAAGGGGCTGTTCTTTAGCTTGTTTCATTCGATTTCGGCTTTTAATAACGCAGGGTTCGGACTACTGTCTGATAACTTAGTTCAGTATGTAGGAGATCCTATTATTAACATCACGATTTCTTTTCTCTTTATTATTGGTGGGTTAGGGTTTACCGTCCTTGCTGATATGTGGGTGAAAAAATCGTATAAAAAACTAACGCTGCATTCAAAAATTATGATTATCAGCACGTTCGCCATTAACGTGATTGCCATGCTTTTTATTTTTTTCTTAGAGTACGGCAATTCGCATACGCTCGGAAATTTATCATTAGGAGACAAAGTATGGGCTTCTTATTTTCAAGCGGTAACAACAAGAACCGCTGGCTTTAATACAATTGATTTAGCTCATTTGCATGACGCAACGGTGTTTTTAATGGTTTTATTGATGTTCATTGGTGCAGGGAGTGCGTCAACAGGAGGGGGTATCAAACTCACGACGTTTGTGGTGATTGTCTTTTCTGTATGGGCATTTTTACGAAGCAGGGAAGATATTGTGCTGCTAAAGAGACGACTTCTTCCTCTTCATGTGTTTAAGGCACTAGCCATTACGATGATTTCAATTATGTTTGTGTTTGGGGCCATCTTCCTATTAAATATTTCGGAAAACCTGCCGTTTGTAAAAATTATGTTTGAAGTTGTTTCTGCGTTTGGAACAGTAGGTTTATCGATGGGAGCGACTCCTGCACTTTCGTACTTTGGACGCGTGATTATTATCTTTATCATGTTTTTAGGAAAAGTGGGGCCATTAACGCTTGCGTTTTCATTATCTAAGCAAAAGCGTGAAGCCGTTCGCTATCCAAACGAAGATATAATGCTAGGATAGAAAAATCGCCTTCGATGAGGCGATTTTTTTATATTATTTATACGTTCAAGACATATAAGAGGTTACGCACAAAACAGTTGCGATGAATAAAAAGAAGGCAAAAACAAGAACAATGGGCAATTTGGAATGTCGGCGCATTAAAGCCCCTCCTTTTTTATAGTAAAAAAATCTCCTACTATATATAACGAAAGAAACAAAAATATGATTCACTTTTTTTGGCGAAATTTGAAGGTTTTTCTCATTGGAAAAATCCGCACCCCTGTCCTAAACATTTTGCCAAGCTGTTGCATACACTAAAAGCAGATAACAGGAAGTGAGGGATGGTACGTGGGAAAACAAAATTTTGCGTTAATCGTTGTGTTATTTGTTTTACTTGTTATTGTAGGTGCGTCTGGCTTTCGCTTTTAAACGTTAACTTTATTTGCGCATAGCCCCCGTCAAAAAGGGCATACTAGGCGGAAGTAAAAACCAAAAATTTCTTCAATATTGCCGAACAATGAGTTCCTCTACTCATTCATCTAATCGGTATGTAGCCATGCGAAAGCATGGTTTTTTTTGAAATAGGAGAGGATGAATGATGTTCATCCTCTCTAGAAATTAGTAGTAGCAAGAACACCCTACGATTACTAATAGGATAAATAAAACAACGATAAATGAAAAACCAAAACCGCCTTTTGCGCCCATATGTGTAACCTCCTTTAATAAAAGTCTCTATATCCTATGTACTAATTGGGTTAAGTGATTGAGAAATTTGCCTATTTTTTAATGGTAACGTTTTTTGTGAAGAATGGAGAACACTTACTTTTTTCATTTACGCAGAAATCCTTTATGATAAAGAGGAAAAGGAGGGCAAACAGGTGGGAATACATGCACAATACGTCATGAATCAGCTAGAAGAGGGAAAGTGGAAAGAGATCAAGCGCGAAATTCAACAAGAAATGAAGAAAAAACCTCAAGCATCTGATTTGTACTGTTACTTAGCCGTTTGTTTAGCAAAGCAAATTGAAGAATCAATTATCTTTGAAAAAATGGTATTGAACTTAGAAATGGACCGGGCTCTTCATCAGGCATTAACATTAAATCCATCTTCAAGCTTGGCGCACTTCGTTCGAGGAATAAAATATCGGGAAACTCCGCTTATGTTTGGAGGGAATTACGAAAAATCGCTGTTTTATTTGCAGAAGGCGCAAGATCTTGGTTTTGAAGGGATTATGCTGCCGCTCGAACTCGCCAAAACCTATATTCAATTAAAAGAAATGGAAAAAGCGAAAGAACAAATCGCCTATGCTCGGGAAATCAATCCTACGCACGCGGACATTAAAAAAGTCGAAAACATGCTCCAAACAGGACGATAAATCTAAAGTCCTGTTTTATTTTTGATTTTCAGAAAACGTATGCTGATTTTCATAAAGGATTGCTTTTTATATAACAATAAGAATATTTATAAAAAATTTAAGAAGTGCATGTAAGTCGAACGACTTCTTAACTGCTAGATTTTCTACATTATTAGAGCGTTCAGTCTACATAGTTCCAAAAATAGTAAGAAACTATCAGCCTATGGATAAATTGTTAGAAAATATAGATAATTGTAAATGAATAGAGAGAAAAGTTAAACATGCGATTAACTAAAAAAGCAAAGGTATGATTTACTTTGCTTTTTATTTATACGCATATGTAAAAAATATCATAATAAACCAATTTATTCTTCGTGAAATCCATCGTCTCAGGCGATGCGAAATAATGTATTTGAAGGAGGAGACCCAGATGAAGGTTATGAAGATGTTGGCTATTACGTTATTTAGTTTATGTTTAGTTGTCACACCAGCTGCTGCTGAAGTTCCGGGTGTCGACCATTCAATGAAACGGGGTGCTACACAAGGAATTGTAGCGGCATCTCACCCGCTGGCTGCTGAAGCGGGGAGGAAAGTGTTAGCTGAAGGCGGAAACGCTGTAGATGCGGCAGCGGCCATTCAACTATCTCTAAACGTTGTGGAACCGATGATGTCTGGTATCGGCGGCGGCGGTTTTATGATGATTTATGAAAAAAAGAAAGATAAAATTACGATGCTAGACAGCCGTGAAATGGCACCGGCTGATGTCACGCCTAAGCTGTTTTTAGATTCAAAAGGAAAAGTCATTCCTTTCAGTAAACGTCACATAACAGGAAAAGCAGTTGGAGTTCCTGGCACGTTAAAAGGAGTAGAAACAGCCCTTGAAGATTATGGAACCATGGACTTATCAGATGTTATTAAACCTGCTATTACTCAAGCGGAACAAGGAATTAAAGTGAATTGGTCGATGGCTCAGTATATCGATGAAAATGCGGACAAGCTTGAAAGATACCAAACGGCCGGTAATGTATTTGTACCGAATGGCAAGCCGTTAAAAGAAGGAGATAAGCTTGTTCAGCCTGATCTTGCGAAAACATTAAAGCTTATTCAAAAAGAAGGGTCAGACGCTCTTTATAAAGGAGAAATTGGAAAAGCGCTTGTTAAAGAAGTTCAAAAACGCGATGGAAGCATGACCATGGATGATTTAAAAAATTATGTTGTAAAAGAACGCGAGCCGGTCAAAACAACTTACCGAGGCTACGATGTGGTTAGTGCGGCTCCTCCTAGCTCCGGCGGATTAACCGTGCAGCAAATTTTAAAGCTAATGGAAGGTTATGATGTAGAAAAAATGGGTTCCAATACGCCACAGTATTTGCAGCATTTAACGGAAGCGATGCACTTAGCTTTTGCGGACCGCGCGGCGTATATGGCAGATGAAGACTTTTACGAAGTGCCGAAAAAAGGCCTGTTAGATGAAGATTATATTAAAGAACGTCGTAAATTAATTAATCCAAATAAAGCAACGCCTAATGTTAAAGAAGGAGACCCTTGGAAATATGAAGGAAAAGAAAATCCAAATAAAGCAACGGTAACGGAAGAAAATCCAATCGGCCAAACGACTCATTTCTCTGTTGTAGACAAATGGGGAAACATGGTTTCTTACACGACTACCATTGAACAAGTTTTTGGTTCAGGAATTATGGTTCCTGACTACGGATTTATGCTCAACAATGAAATGACGGATTTTGATGCCACTCCGGGAGGCGTGAACCAGGTTGAGCCTAAAAAACGCCCTCGAAGCAGCATGTCTCCAACGATGCTGTTAAAAGACGGAAAGCCGTTCATGGCAATTGGTTCACCGGGAGGCCCAACCATTATTGCGTCTGTAGCAGAAACGATTATGAATGTTATTGACCATAAGATGCCGATTCAAAAAGCGATTTTAACGCCTCGTATTTATTCAAGCGGCTATCCAACCGTAAGATGGGAACCTGGCTTTAGCCAAGATACACTCCTTGAAATGATGGCTAAAGGACATGCGTTTGAAGAAAAGCCAGAGCATATTGGAAATGTCCAAGCGGTTATCTATGACTATGAAACGGGGAAAATGTACGGAGGTGCTGATAATACGCGCCAAGGCACTGTATTAGGAGTAGACGCAATTAAATATGTATCCAAACAGCCAAAACCAATTAAAGAAGAGAAAAAAGGAGAGTTTACGGTCGAAGTCAACCGTGCCGTGTATCCATTTACTGATAAGCAAGTAAAACTGATTGATGGAAAGCCTTACGTTCAGTCCGACCGCCTGCTGCTAGGATTAGGCGTCATTGATTCGAGTGATTTAAAGCTGTATAAGCCAAATCACCACTCCTATTTATCGGTTATCAAAGTAGCCAAATCACTTGGCTACAAAGTGAAATGGGATGAAGAAAAGAAAGTAGTCTCATTAGAAAAAGATCCTGGTGAAAACGATACCGGCGATGATGAAGACGGAGACGTTATTACAAATTAAATGGAATAAAAGTAGCTTAGTTGAAGGAAGATCCGAATGCGTTTGATTCTTGATAGAGAATCTAAAGCGTTCGGATTTTTTTATTGCGATGGTAAACGTAGGTTTCATTTATATATTGGCTCACTCCTTTTTAAGAAAGCAAATAAAATTGGCGATTTTAAACCAAACGACAAAAAAATTTGCGTAGTTTGCCAAAAAGTTGTAGAAATCGACAGTTTTTTTGGCATGTGTAAGAAAAACTGTGATAAAAAGACTGATAGAATGCTACAAACAAAGTTGGCATCATTTTTGCATAAGAAATAGATGAGGGGCTGTATCAATGAAAAAATACATAGTTAAATAAACGCCTATGTTTACTTCACACAGACTAACATGCAACGGAGGTATAGAAAATGAAAAAAGAAATTTCAATTATCGGTGTACCAATGGATTACGGGCAAACAAGAAGGGGCGTAGACATGGGGCCGAGCGCAATCCGCTATGCGGGCATGAATACACGCTTAGAAGCTCTTGGCTATACCGTACATGATGAAGGCGATATTAAAGTAGAGATTAAAGAACGGGCAGACGTGGATAAAAATACGAATCTAAAAAACTTAGCGGCCGTAGCGAGTGGCAATGAACAACTTGCTGCAAGAGTTGAAGAAGTGAAAGAGCAAGACCGCTTTCCGTTAATATTAGGCGGAGATCACAGTATTGCAATTGGAACGCTTGCAGGAGTGGCGAAAGGTTCAGAAAATTTAGGCGTTATTTGGTATGATGCTCATGGTGATTTAAACACCGCTGAAACATCTCCATCGGGCAACATTCACGGCATGCCGTTAGCGGTGAGCCTGGGTATAGGACATCCTGTACTTTTAAATATTGGAGGGTATACACCAAAAATTAAACCTGAAAATCTAGTTATTATCGGTGCACGCTCGTTGGATGATGGTGAAAAAGAGTTAATTAAAGAAAAAGGAATTAAAGTGTATACCATGCATGAAATTGATCGTTTAGGTATGACGCAAGTGATGAAAGAAACGATTGATTATTTAAGCGGTACAGACGGTGTGCACCTGTCGCTAGACTTAGACGGCTTAGATCCAGATGATGCACCAGGCGTAGGTACACCTGTAAAAGGCGGCATCAGCTACCGAGAAAGTCATTTAGCAATGGAAATGTTAGCGGAAGCAGACATGGTCACATCCGCTGAATTTGTAGAAGTGAACCCTATTTTAGATCAGCATAACAAAACTGCAGAAGTAGCGGTTGCGTTAATGAGTTCATTGTTTGGCGATAAGCTTTTATAAGAAAAAGCTACTTACAGGTATCGTGTGGAGAAAATCTGTTATGATCCAAGAAACGGTCATACAGGACTAAGCGGCTGCCATCCTCGCTACCGGGGTGGCGCCATTTGAAAATCATCCGGCATCAATTGACTTCAGTCAGAAAGAGCTGCGTAATAAGCGGCTATAAAAACAAAATAAACCTAAAAAAATGAAAGCGATTTCATTTTTTGTGCAACAAAGGGAGGAAATGGGATGAATATTCCACAGGGACAGCCAGGAGAATTAAAAAGAACGATGAAAACAAGGCATCTTTTTATGATATCACTAGGGGGATGTATTGGTACCGGTTTTTTTCTTGGTTCAGGTTATACCATCAATGAAGCAGGTCCGATGGGAGCAATGATTTCCTACTTAGTAGGAGGGATCATTATGTATCTAACGATGCTGTGTCTTGGAGAATTATCCGTTGCTATGCCAGTTGCAGGATCGTTTCAAACGTACTCCACTAAATTTATCGGCCCTGCAACCGGTTTTGCGATTGGATGGCTGTACTGGCTAGGATGGGCAGTAACGGTGGCACTTGAGTTTTTAGCTGCCGGACAATTAATGCAAAGATGGTTCCCAGACTCGCCCGTTTGGTTATGGTGCGCCATTTTTGGAGCGTTAATTTTTTCACTAAATGCACTTTCAGCCAAAGCATTTGGTGAAACAGAATTTTGGTTTTCAAGCGTTAAAATTTTCGCCATCATTATGTTCATTGTGGTAGGCGGAGCGGCAATGTTTGGACTTATTGATATGAAAAGCGGACAGGAAGCACCGCTTCTATCAAACTTCTTTGCCGAAGGGCTGTTTCCAAACGGTGTAACGGCTTTACTGATTACAATGATTACGGTGAACTTTTCGTTTCAAGGAACAGAATTGATTGGAATTGCGGCGGGAGAAAGTGAAAATCCGGAAAAAACAATTCCAAAAGCGATCAAACAAACGGTTTGGCGTACGCTTTTCTTTTTCGTCTTATCCGTGTTTGTCTTAGCAAGCATGATTCCTCGTGAAAAAGCAGGCGTTGTAGAAAGCCCGTTTGTTGTTGTGTTAGACAGTGTAGGTGTACCTTACGCGGCGGATATTATGAACTTTATCATTTTAACAGCTCTTCTTTCAGTCGCAAACTCTGGGTTTTACGCGGCTACACGTATGCTTTATTCTCTTTCAAGAGAAGGAATGGCAAGTCCTGCGCTTGGAAAAGTCAACAAAAGAGGTGTACCGTTTAATGCACTATTAATTACGCTTGTGATTTCATGTTTTTCGCTGCTTTCAAGCGTAGTGGCAGCTAAAACCGTTTTTGTATGGCTGATTTCACTCGCTGGACTTGGCGCTCAAATTGGCTGGATTGCGATTACAGCTTCACTGCTTGCGTTCCGTCGTGCCTACGTGGCTAAAGGTGGAAAAGTAGAAGATCTGAAATTTAGAACACCTCTTTATCCGGTTCTGCCTATCGTAGCGCTTATTACGAACTGTATTGTTATGATCAGTCTTGCGTTTGATCCTGAGCAGCGAATGGCGCTATACTGCGGAGGTATCTTCTTTATAGGCTGCTATGTTTATTATTATTTGAAAATTCGAAAACAAAATCAGTCAAAACAGGAGCAAGAAGTTCAGCTTGCGGAAAATAAACGAATGATTATTTAACATAAAAACCCGGAAAATCATGATTTTCCGGGTTTTTTATGTACTTGTCTTTAGCTATCTAGTGTTGTCTCTTCATTTTTACGACGGCGAAGTCTCCATAGCGTGATAAGGGCAAGCAGTGTAAGAACGATACCGCTGCCGAGCAGGATATGACTCACTGTTTTATCCTGCTTTTTTTGGCCTTGTTCAAAATATTTCTTGTACATCGCCACCGCAGCTTTATTTTGCTTGTATTTTTTCGGAACGCTCATTTCTTTTCCTAGTTTCCAGCCGTCTTTATAAGCTTTTTGCTGTAAAGATTTCACATCTTTATTCGAATAAAAACCTGCTTTGTACCATTTTTCTAGTTGAGGCTTGTCCTGAAGACTTTTAGGCGCTCTATAGGTCTGATAAGTGAAAGCTGAGTCGTATCCATCTGCTTTTACGTCTTTTTGTTTTTGTTTCTGTCCTTTTTCATATCCTTGTTCAAAGGCTGTTTGCAATTCGCCCTCTGCTTCTGCAGGTACTTCGAGTGGAAGGTCGTGATAGCCTTGTACGTAGCCTTGCTTTTCAAACTGCTTTTTTTGCTGATTCAGTACTTCGGCTTGAGCGGTTTCAAAGCCTTCTGTAAAAGCCTGACGTGTGACATCCTCATCATCATACATGCTGGGAACACTCATCGAATCATTTTCAAGACCTTGTTCATAGCCTTCTTTTTTTGCTTTAACAGATAGGTCCATTAAAGAAATAGCTTTTTTGTAGCCTTTAACATAACCTTTATTCCAGTCGGATGACTTAGAAGGGAAGGGGTCGATTTCTGATTGAATAGTAGCATGTTTGTAATCAAGGACGCCTTGCTGATAGCCTTCCTCTTCGCCGGCAGCCATTTCATTTTCTTGTTCAGTCTTGAGTTCTTCCTCTTTTTGCTGCTGTCCTTTTTTATATCCTACCGTATACCCCATCATAAACCACGTGAATTCTTCAGAAGATTTGTCCAGTCCTGTTGTTTGATCGAACTGCTCGAATTTTTTCTGTGCGTATCCATCTTCTTCTCCGAGCGAATAGCCTTCTTGATAGAGAGAGTCAAAAATAGCTTTTACATCTTCAGTTGTATCCACGTCCGTTGACTGGTCCACAACATCGGAAGAGGAATCCGGGGAATCAGGAGTAGCATAAGAAGAGATGGGGTCACTTGCAAGAATAAGTAAGCAAGCTGTACTAATAACGGCTAATTTTTTTTTCATCATTTCTTCACCTTTTAGTTCAAAGTTAATATTTATTTTGTAGTTTAAGCGTACAGCTTTCCATGAAGAAAGGCGTGTAAAAGTTTCTCCAATTATGAAAATTATAACATTTAAATGGAAAGGAGAATAGGTGGTAAAAAGGAGAAATATGTGTTTTTTACGGAGTTTTATTTTTGCTGCTTTTTTGCTTTTTTACTTTAAATGAGCGGTAAAATACTTCAACTACAAAACAGAACAAAAGGAAAAAAAGGACAAATAGTTCAGCAAACTCCATAACACGAAACGGACTGTAGGCATTTTGCAAGGCCATGGAAAAACTAAACCCTTGCATCATATCCACGCTGATAGAAAATCCCATTAAGCATCCTAACAGTAAAGCTGATATCCAAACGATTTTCATATGTCTCACTCTCCGTTTTTATTTTTTTCTTAAAAACATTCTACTGATAGTTTTTGTTATTTTTTTGGTCTTACGCTTTGATTGCTCTATTAAAAATTGTATACAAAGCATTTATTTGGAAAAAGCTAAAAAAAAGAAAAGAAAGGTGTTTTTAATCGTGCCTTCTTTATTTAAAAATAAAAAAAGCAAAGACAATAAAAAGGAAACAGAAGGTTCGCTACCAGAGGAACAAGAACTGCTGATGCAGTCGCTTGAAGGTAATATAGCTAACATAAAAAAGCGAACGGGGAACAGCTCGGATATGGTGATCCGCTATATAAAAATTGGGGAAAGGGCAGCCATTCAAGCCGCTGTTATCTATATAGACGGAATTGTAGACAATCAGTCTATCCAAGAGCTTTTAGTAGACACCATGATGAAAGATGACGTGTTTTCTGAACCAATAACACCTCAAAATGCTTTTACGTTATTAAAAGAAGATGTAGTAGGAATTGGAGACATTGCGATTTTACATACGTGGAGTGAAGCGTTTCCCGCCTTGATGTCAGGAGACACGCTTATCTTGATAGATGGAAACAACCATGCGATGAGTGCAGGTACGAAGGGCGGGGAGTGGCGTTCAATTCAAGAACCGACTACACAGCTTGTCGTTCGGGGTTCTAAGGAAGGGTTCACGGAATCGATTGCTAAAAACATGCCCATGGTCAGGCGAATTATCAAATCGCCTGACTTATGGGTAGAAACGATGAAGATTGGGAAAGTAACGCAGACAGACGTTTCAATGATGTACATTAATGGGATTGCCAATGACAAAATCGTAAAAGAAGTAAAGCAGCGTCTTAACCAAATTAATATCGATAGCATTTTAGAATCAGGCTATGTAGAGCAGCTTATTGAAGACCAAACGTACACTACTTTTCCTACAATGTATCACACGGAGCGTCCCGATATCGTTGCAGGAAATCTCTTAGAAGGGCGTATTGCGATTTTTGTAGACGGAACGCCATTCGTGCTGATTGCACCTGCTGTCTTCATTCAGTTTTTTCAGTCTCCTGAAGATTATTATTCGCGCTTTGATATTGCCACGTCGATTCGTTTTTTACGCATTCTTATTTTTTTTATTTCACTGATTGCACCGGCTACGTATGTAGCGATCACAACTTTTCATCAAGAAATGGTTCCGACGAAGCTGCTCATCGCCATTGCTGCACAGCGGGAAGATGTTCCGTTTCCTTCCTTGGTTGAAGCGCTCATCATGGAAGTCACATTTGAAATTTTGCGAGAAGCTGGTATTCGACTTCCAAGGGCGATCGGTTCTGCAGTTTCAATTGTAGGAGCGCTCGTGATTGGGCAAGCATCGGTTCAAGCGGGGATTGTATCCCCAGCGATGGTTATTGTTGTAGCGATGACGGCGATTGCAAGCTTTGCGACGCCTTCATTTGCCATTGCGATTTCTGCTCGGCTCATTCGCTTTGTTTTTATGATTGCAGCGGCTACTTTCGGGTTTTATGGCATTATCCTGTGCTTTTTAATGATGATTGTTCATCTCTGCAGTCTTCGTTCATTCGGTGTTCCATACATGACGCCTCTTGCTCCATTTATTCCGAGCAATTCAGGTGATACCATTGTTCGCATGCCGTGGTGGACGCTTAGACAAAGACCAAGGCTCATTAGTAGTGGAAATACGGTGAGAGAAGGAGACAACCAGCAGCCAATGCCTCCTAAAAGCCGGGGAATGGCAAACACTACGGTGGAAGAAGGCGATCAAAGTGATGCGTAAAGGGCTTTTATGTACAGCTATGGCATTTTCGATTTGCATCCTTTCAAGCTGCTGGAGCAGTAAGGAATTAACCGATTTAGCGATTGTCGCAGCTATGGGAATTGATAAAACAAAAGATGGTCAGTATCAAATCACGCTCCAAATTATTAATCCAGGTAACGTAGCCGGCGGTCTTCAAGGCGGTGGGGGTGGTACCCAAAGTCCGTCTGTTTCCGTATACGGAGCAAAAGGCGCAAACTTAGTGGAAGCAAGCAGAAGAGCATCGAGCACGGTATCAAGAAGACTGTACTACGCTCATACAAACTTAATTGTTATCGGTGAAAGCCTAGCGAGAACGGAGGGCATTGATGTTATTATTGATGCTATTGACCGAGATCCGGAATTTCGAATTACATCCGATATGGTCATTGCAAACGGCGTAAAAGCTTCCAGTTTTGTAAAATCTCTTACGCCAATTGATAAAATTCCAGCTAATAAAGTCCTTAAAACGCTGGAGCTCACCGAACAAAAGTGGGGAGAACATATGAAAGTATCGGCTCAAGAAGTTATGAAAAACCTTGAATCCCCGGGAAGTCAAGCGCTGATGTCAGGGTTTGGAATAAGAGGTAGCGCTCAAAAAGCCCAAACGCTGCAAAATCTTCAGCAAACTGCTCCTGAATCGACTCTTCGTGCAGAAGGACTCGGCATGTTTAAAGATGGGAAGTTGATTACATTTTTATATGGAAAGAAAGCGCGAGGCGTGATGTGGCTGCGGGATAAAGTGCAGGGAACAGATGTGAATATTTCGTGGGAAGATAAAAAGAAAGCTATTGCTTATCAAGTCGTCCGTCAGCGAACAAACGTGAGTGCAAACATGGTAAACGGCAAACCAAAGATGATTGTACGAACTAGAGTAGAAGGAGATATTGGTGAAATGGAAGTACCTGTAGATATTAAAAATCCATTTGTGATTCTTGATATTGAAAAAAAAATAGAAGCAGCGATTGAAAACGAAATAAAAGAAGCGTTTGCTTTTGTTCAAAAAAAACAGACGGACGTTGTGGGATTTGGAGAAGTCGTGCACGAAAATTATCCGAGGCAGTGGAAAAGGCTTCAGCATGAGTGGAGCGATGTGTATTTTCCTGAAGTGGAGATGGATGTGAAAGTAGAAGCGTATGTAAGACGAGCAGGCTTGCGAAACAAGTCGTTTATGTCTGATGCGGTAAAACAACGCCAGTAAACAGGAGGGAGCAATGAGTGGAAAAAGTGAAAATTAGCTCTGTGCAGTTTTTTATTTTAATTGTCCTTTTTGAACATGGAAGCGCATTGCTCATTCCGCTTGCAATGGATGCAAAACAAGACGCCTGGCTTGCTATTTTACTCGGTATGTTTGGGAGCTTATTGCTTTACCTCATTTACTACCGGCTGTATAGCTACTATCCTAATATGCTGCCGACAGAATACATGCAAAAGCTGCTAGGGAAAGTCTTGGGATCTGCACTTGCTTTTTTATATTTGCTTCATTTTTCATATGCTGCCGCTCGCGTACTTCGTGATTTTGGAGAAATGCTGCTGACATTTGGCTACCCCGACAGCCCTTTGTTTGTCGTGAACGCGATGCTGATGCTGTTGATTATTTATACCGTGCACAAAGGACTTGAAGTAGTGGCTCGGGCAGGAGAGCTCATGTTTATTTTGATGTATATCTTGGCTGTAGCAGGATTTGTGCTTATTTTTGTTTCAGGATTAATTGATTTTACTTCTTTAAAACCGATACTTGGAGATGGGATTTGGCCGGTTTTAAAAACAGTCGCCACTCAGACTCTGTATATTCCGTACGGAGAAGCTGTTGTGTTTACGATGATTTTTCCATACGTAAAAGATCCTAAAAAAGTAAAGCTTGTAGGCCTTTGCGGCATTGTGTTAAGCGGTATCAATTTAGCAATTACAATGGCGATCAACGTGAGTGTATTAGGGATAGGGTTGACTAACAGGTCGGTCTTTCCGCTTTTAAGTACGGTAGAGAGCATTAGAGTAGCTGATTTTTTAGAGCGGCTAGACGTGTTTTTTATGATTGCGTTAGTCATTGGAGGGTTTGTTAAAATCAGCGTCTTTTTTTACGCGGTAATTGTGGGGCTTTCCACGCTGTTTAAGGTAAAACGCCCTTCTGCGCTGACATATCCTGTTGGCACGGTGATTTTATTTTTTTCTCTGACGATTGCAAGTAATTTTCAAGAGCATTTAAAAGAAGGCTTAACGATTATGCCGGTGCTACTTTTTATCCCTTTTCACGTAGTGATTCCGCTTACGCTGCTCTGTATAGCCTTTATTAAACATCGCATAAAAAAAACAAAAGCGCTGCAGCCATCCTAATGGCTGCAGCGCATTCGTCTGCGATTCTCTACTGCAAGTGCAGCTGTTCCCGCTCTTTTTTTACTTGTTCTAGCTGTGAAATCGTAACAAGCTGATATCCTTGTGCGTGAAGCTGCTTCATAATTTCAACTGCTGCTTCGGCACTTGTTTGGTAAATATCATGCATTAAAATAACTTTTCCGTCTCCGACTTGGCTCATAACTGCTTGAACGGAGTGAGGAACGTTTCGATATTTCCAGTCTTCAGGATCGATATCCCATAGAGTCACGCCAACATTTCCGACATAACGTCTTACATTTGCGTTCACAGCTCCATAAGGAGGACGTACATGCATTGGTTCATAGCCGCTCACTTGTTTAATAAGCGCTTGGGTATCGCCTATTTGGTGTTTGACCTGCGCTTCATTTAAACGTGTGAGCTGAGGGTGGTCCCAAGAGTGATTTCCGACTTCGTTGCCTTCCTTCACCATACGTTCGATTGTTTCAGGATAATATTGAACGCGGCTTCCTAACACAAAAAAGGTAGCGTGTCCGTTCACTTCTTTTAATCCATCTAAAATCACATTGGTAGATGCAGGGTTAGGTCCATCATCAAAGGTCATCGCAACGACTTTTTTAGTTGGATCAATAGGCGCTCCTTGCTGCGGTATTTCGTTAACGATATGTTTTGGAGGCGTTTCTTTGACTTTATTTTTATTTGCTGCTTCGTCTTTGTAAGCATCACTCAGCATGTCTTTAAATAAATCTTTTTGGATAGCGATTGTTTTGGTTTTCGTTTGTTCAGCACCTAGCTGATAAGGCTTAAAGTAGATCACAATACTGTTTTCAAGCAGCGCAAACTGACTGAAATTTTGATTGGCTGCCTGAGTTCCTTTTTGAAGGCTCGGGTCAAAATCAGCTTTTTTCATTTGTTTTTTTAATTCAGCATATGAAATAGCCGAAAGGCGATCTAAATAGTTTGCATTCTCGTTAAATAAATCTTTTAACGTCATTTGTTTTTGAGCAGGCAGGTCAAATGTAAAGGTTTTGAGAGAAGACGTTCCTTTCTCTCCATTTATAGATTCATATTCATCAAAGATAACGCTTAGCGTTTGCTTGCTGTAATGGACGATTTTATATGTAATCGTTAATTCAGATTTTTTCTTTTTTGACTGCTTCTTCAGCTTTTTTTCATAGTGTGCCACTTGATCTGTTACGTAAGCTTGAATGGATTGATCGATTTCTTTTTTACCAAAGGAAGGGTAACTAATGGCATAGCCTCCGTCGGTAAGGTCCTTAACTAGCGTTTGAATTTCAACGTTTGGATAGGTTTGATCTGTTTGAATACTTGCCGTTTTTTTCTCTGTACTGTTTGCTTTGACGATATACCCTGCTGTACCAAGAAACAAAATACAGCATCCAAGCAGTGTCAAAATACGTTTGTAGCCCATGGTTTTCATGTAGTAATATTCCCCTTTTTGTATATATCTACCTAATAGACGCATGAGACCATCATTTAGTTTTACTTTTTTTTAAAAAACCAAACTATTTTTCTACTCATTCCGTCTACCTTATAGATGTACTTCAGCAAGAGAAAATAGAAGGGGTATGAAAGACAATGAAAAAACATGATGCACATCAGATGCTCGTAGCGTGCATAACCGAGCATAAAGCGGATTTTTACCGGCTTGCTTTTAGCTATGTAAAAAATCAAGAAGATGCGCTTGATATTGTGCAAGAATCGATTAACAACGTCG
Organism: Priestia sp. 179-F W1.4 NHS; assembly: GCF_045369295.1. Classification (NCBI taxonomy): domain Bacteria; kingdom Bacillati; phylum Bacillota; class Bacilli; order Caryophanales; family Bacillaceae; genus Priestia; species Priestia sp. 179-F W1.4 NHS. The sequence continues at coordinate 998,993 of NZ_JBIQFF010000001.1, forward strand.
AGCGTTAATCAGTACGACACGATTGATAAAAAACACGAAGTGCTCGTTACGCTTCCAAGTTTGTTCAAAGATAAACGCTATATAAAGGTCATTAGTGAAAATATTAAACAGCAAATGAAAGATCAAATGAAGCATGAAGAAGGCAAAATCTACTGGCTGACGGAAGAAGATAGGGATCCTTTTAAAGAGATTTCTGAAAATCAAAGCTTCTATATTACAAAAGATCACAAGCTTAGAATTGTATTTGATAAATACAAAGTCGCTCCAGGATATATGGGAAACATTGAGTTTGAAATTCCAACGGGCGTTATTTCAAACCTTCTAGTTGGTAAACGGTATATTCATTAAAAAACAGGCGTGAACGTTCAGCGTTCACGCCTGTTTTTTTACATAAAGAAACGTTTAAATTTATTTTTATGCAAAATAAGTTGAAATATATAAGCAATCATGTATAATATTCTGTATATATTTTCATTCTTTTTATTTATAAAGTCTTAGGGAAAAATGATGTGAACGGCTGCATTTCTAGAGAGGAAGTGAAGAGGTGAAACGCACGTTAAATCAAGATACGATTAAAGATGCCATGCTGTTTAATCAGCTTGTGATGCAAGTAAGCAAAGCTCTTTGGAAGTCTACTGAAAAGGATTGGGAACAGTGGGTTAAGCCGTACGATCTGAGCATTAATGAGCATCACATTTTGGGGATTGCTTATCAGCTGGAAATTGCGTCAATGACCGACATTTCAAAGCTAGGCGTTATGCATTTATCCACAGCTTTTAACTTTGCAAAAAAATTGCACCTGCGGGGATATCTTACCCTTTCTAAAAATGAGAAAGATAAGCGGAATACATACGTACAGCTCACAGAAGAAGGAAAAAAGATGTTTTTAAAAACGATCGAGGATTATAATCCTCTTGAAAATCCTTTGTTTCAAGGAGCGATGCCGCTGCGAGATGTTTACGGAGAGCTGCCTGACTTTGTTGAGCTGACGGCTCTGATTCGAAGCATATACGGAAAGGATTTTGTCCAGTTTATCGAACGTTCTTCTCAAGAGCCCGCTAGCTTGAAAAAATAAAAAAGCCTTCTTGTGCAAGCTGAGAAGGCTTTTTTGCATATCAACTTTTTTCAGTTAACCGTTCAAGTTCTTCTGAGGAATGGGCCATCTTCTCAATCCGCAGAGATAGCTGCTTCATTGCGTCAGCGATTTTATCAAGCTCTTTTTTTGTTAGAACGGTTTGCTGTTTGTTCTCGGTTGTTATGCTAAGGACGTTCGTGAAAAAAGAAGTAATGTTGTTCATATTGTCAGCCGTATCTTTTGTTAATGTGGCGACTTCTCCACCTAACGCCGAGACGCTTTCGATTTGTTTTTGAATGTCTCCGATAAAAGTAGAAATATTAGAAATCGATTTCTTCGTTTCTTCTGCAAGCTTCCGTACTTCCTGTGCCACCACTGCAAATCCTTTTCCATGCTCACCTGCTCGAGCAGACTCAATCGAAGCGTTTAATGCTAATAAATTCGTTTGCTCCGCAATAGAAGTAACAATCGAAACGATTTGATGAATTTGCTGTGATGTATGTTCGAGCGTTTTCATTTTGTTTTGAATGAGCGACGTATTTTTTTGTATGCTTCCAAGCATGTTTTGTTCTTCTTTTAATTTTGCTTGACTCGTAACGGATTCTTTCTCAATGACTTCTGCCAATTGGGAGCTTTTGTTTGCATAAGAAACGACGTCAGAAGACTGATTGTGCATTTGATTCATAAAGTTCTTCGTTTCTTCAGATAACGAAGAAAGGATAGATGATGTACGAGAGATTTCTAGCTGAATTTTCTCTTTTTGAGTCTGAAGTCCAGCGCGCTGCTCGTCATATTCAAGCTCATAGGCTTTTAACACAATTTGCTGTTCTAGACTAATAAGCTTGGTCATACTTGCGATAAAAGCTAGACATTCTTCTTTTGATTCCATCGTACGTTCACATACTGAAAGAAGCGACGTAAATAAATTTTGAAATGCGCACAAATACCAGTTTGGCTCAAGTCCAATTTTAACGTGCATCTTGGAAATTTTTTGACGCTTTACCACAAAAGCGTCGTCTATTTGTCCATCAAACATTTCTAAGATGTGCTGTTTTAACGTTTGTTTTAATGCATGGACGCTGCTGTGCTTTTCGATAATCGCAACCAAATGAGCCTGTTCGCCAATAGCTTTATAAAAATCATTCACGATTTCTTCGATGGCGTTCAGCGCGTGAACTTGAAATCTGGCAATCCGTTCGAGATCCTCTGCTGTTAAGGAAATCATGTTAATCTGCTTTTTTATCATCGGGTCCGATACATGAAGCTTTACAGTGATGGATTCGACAGCCGCGGCTTCGGCGGGCATGTTGTTTCGTTTAAACCAATTCATGTTTATCACCTTTATTTGCTAGAATAGTTGTGTTTCTCTTCTTCTTATATTTCGGCGTTTTACATCCAAGAGTTGAGGCTGTTTAAGAAGATTGTTATCAAATTGTTATCTTCTATTAATTGAATTGTTATCCACAGATGGTATGGTTGTACGGTGCTTAAAACATGATTCGGGGAGGAAACGAAATGAAAAAAATGCTATCGGCGCTTCTTGTAGGAGGAGCTTTATTTGCAAGTCCGGCAATGGGACATGCTGCGTTTGGCGACACGGTTTTAAAACAAGGGATGACAAATGATGATGTTGAACAAGTTAAAACGGTGTTAAAAGATAAAGGATTTTTAAAAGGCGAAGTATCGCGTTATTTTAATTATGAAACAAAGAAAGCGGTTATGGCTTTTCAGGAGAAACATAACTTAGAAGCAGATGGAATTGTTGGAGAGAATACATACAATGCATTAGGTAAAGGCGGCGTTGTAGAAGGCGAATCAGAAGTGAATACGGATAAAGTAATCAGCAAAGCAAAATCCTTAATGGGCACGCCGTACAAATGGGGCGGCACCACACCTTCGGGATTTGACTGCAGCGGATATCTTCAGTATGTATATAAAGAAAGCGTAGGCGTTGATATTCCAAGAACGGTTGAAGATATCTATAAAGCAGGTGAAAATGTAAGTGAACCGCAGGTAGGAGATCTTGTTTTCTTTGAAACATACAAAGAAGGTCCTTCTCATGCAGGCATTTATCTTGGAGACGGACAGTTTATTAACGCATCGTCTTCTAAAGGCGTTACAATTAGCGATAAAAATTCAAGCTATTGGAAAGAGCGCTATATAGGAGCAAAGCGTATTGCAGTCAACTGATTCTTCATTTAATAGATAAGAAAAGACAAAGCTTAGGAGCTTTGTCTTTTTTTGTTTGGGTTTCAGTAGGTAGGAGGAAGTAGGAAATAATCCTATGCAAAACGGGCTGGTCATGTGCGTATTTGTATAAAAACGTGATAAAAGTTCTGTCACCTTTCTGATAAAGCTTGTATATATTGGTAAAGTAATCTCTTAAGTTACGTCAATGGTTATAGGTAATTTGAAGGGATAGCAGCATAAAAAGGAGGAACAAAATTTATGTTTTTTTGTTGTTACCGTCGCTATGTAGAAAAGATAAAGCACCTGTTGTTTTCAAATCGATTTGCTGAATTTATTCAGGAAAACACAAAAAAAGCAGTAGAAGACGTTGTTTATTCCGACACGTTTAAAGAATATGTGATCAGTATTATTAAAGAAGCTCAAGAATCACCTTTTAAAGAAATTGCCAAGCAGTATATAGGACAAGAAGTTGTAATTGAAACAACGGCTGGTCCGCTTGAGGGCGTCGTGACGTTTGTTGGGGATAACTATTTAGAATTGATAGAGTCTTCCACATCAACGGTATTACTGCCATTTACAAGCATCGTCATCATTCAAAGTGCTTAAACGAAAGGAGAGAAAAGTATGTTTCAAGATGCATTAAGAGAAAATGTGGGTTCATTTGTGCAAATCATCACAGCTATTGACGTTATTAATGGAACACTTCTTGCTGTTACGGACGCAGCGGCTGTTGTACGTACATCAAGCTCATATGGTGAGCCAACGGATGTAACCATTCCACTAGTATCCATTACGTATGTTCGAATTTTTAGCGGAGTTGAGTGAGTTTGAAAGTATCAGTGATTATTCCAGCCTGTAACGAGGCCGATTCTTTGTTACCTGTCATTAAAGAAGTTCAAAAAATGAAGCCGTTTGAGATTATTGTCGTCGTAAATGGATCCAGTGATACAACAAAGGAAATAGCCGAGGATGCAGGATGCCGCGTTGTTTATTATGAAGAAGCTCTTGGTATTAATATTGGAAGAGCCATTGGGGCTAAAAAAGCAAAAGGAGATATTTTGCTTTTTTTGGACGGAGATATAGCGGTTCCTCATGAGGAGCTGATGAAATATACGCAAGCTATAGAAACCGGTCATGATATCGCTTTAAATAATCTTACATGGATTATGAAACGAAAGGTGCGTCCTCATCCTGTTTCTATTGCCAAATATATGCTGAACTTGTGCTTACAGCGTGAAGATTTATCTGTTCAAGCCTTAACAGCCATTCCTCATGCCATCAAAAAAACATCAGCAGCTAAAATCGGATACGAGAATTTAGCTCATCCGCCCCTCGCTCATACGATTGCTCTTTTAAAAGGAATGTCAATTGTTGCACCATGTTCTTCAGACGTTATTTATACAAACAAGATTCGAAACACTCATAAAACCATTCCTACCAATTCCCCTTTTCCTATTTCCACTAACTATATCATTGGAGATCACATTAAAGCGTTAGCTCATCTTATTGAAGAAAAAGGAATAAGAGGCGGACTAACAGACGGCGATCGAAACCGGGAAGTTGTTTCGGCTTATACACCGAATGTGAAACGGAAAACAGGCGTTAAGTACAGCGCCGTTATTCCAGTAGGTGAAGAAAAAGAAACGATTGCAAGCGTGATCCAAGAAGTGAAAAAAGCAGGAGTGGAAGAAATCATCGTGGTTGCCAACGGAGCCGATGAAGTGACGGTTAAACGAGCAATTGAAGCGGGTGCTACTGTTCTTCATTACAAACAGCGACTTGGGCATAACGTCCCTCGAGCAATTGGTGCGATGTACAGCAGTGGTGAGATTTGCTTGTTCATAGATGGAGACATTGTGATTTCCGCAGAAGATTTACGACGGTATTTAGAAGCAGCTGACCAAGGCATTGATGTAGCGCTTAATAATTTAGAGTGTTTGCTGGATGAAGTGCATCCTATTCACTCTGTAAGTGCGGCGAAATATTTTCTTAATATCATTTGTAAACGTCCTGATTTGACAATCAATACAACGACGGCGATTCCGCATGCAATTAAACGGGATGTAATGGAGAAGGTTGGCTACGAATCTCTTATTATTCCACCTTTATTTCAATTAAAAAGTATTATGTACGGCTTTATGGTTCAGCCCGTTCATTTTGTTGATGTGGCGCGAACGAACCGGGTTCGAAAGGAGCACATGAAAGTCAAAGGTTTGGCGGCATCAACGCAGCGTATTCTAGGAGATTACGTTGAGGCCCTTGCATACTATATTAGCCAAACAAGTGAAAGAGGCGAGTTTCTTCCGGACATACGAAGACATGATATCTTGTTTGAGGTGTTGAAGAATGAATAAAAAAGTTGCTGTTATTGGTCTTGGCTATGTTGGATTGCCGCTTGCTCTTTTATTTGCAAAGAAAAACTATAGCGTCGTTGGTCTTGATATTGACGCACGAAAAATTGAGGCGCTAAAACAAGGGAAAAGCTATATTCCAGATGTACGTAATGATGTGATTCAAACCCAGAAAAACTTTCAAGCATATGAATTGAAAAAAGGTATTTCCGCATTTCAAGCATGCGATTATGTAGTTGTGACTGTGCCAACTCCTATTACAGAAAATCATAACCCCGATCTAGGACCAGTCATTAGCGCATCTAAATTTTTGAAAGAACATATGGTAAAAGGGCAAACCGTTATTTATGAAAGCTCTACTTACCCAGGCACGCTTGAAGAAGTCGTTTTGCCTATTCTGAAAGATTCCAACTTACAGGCAGGTAAAGATTTTTATCTAGCTTATTCTCCAGAACGAGTTGATCCGGCAAACAAATCATACGATATTGAGCATATTCCAAAAGTGATTAGCGGCTACAGCAAAGACTGCCTTTATCACGTGCAGACGTTTTATGAAAGTATTTTTCAGCAGGTGGTGCCTGTTTCTTCTCCAAAAGTAGCGGAAATGTGCAAGCTGTTTGAAAACATTCAGCGCCTTGTCAATATTTCGTTGGTGAATGAAACAAATGAACTATGCGAGGAATTAGGGATTGATTTTCATGAGGTCTTACAGGCGGCATCTACTAAGCCGTTTGGGTTCACACCGTATTATCCAGGACCCGGAATTGGAGGGCACTGCATACCCGTTGATCCGCTTTATTTTTTATGGAAACTAAAGCAAAATGGGTTAACGAGCGAACTTATTGAAGCTGCTCATTATATTAATGAAGAAATGCCAAATAAAGTAATTAGACGTGTTGAAAAGCAGCTCGCAGCAAATGAGAAACGCGTGTTTGTTGTAGGCATCGCGTATAAAAAAGACGTAAATGATATGCGTGAATCGCCGGCGCTGACGGTATGTGAAGGTCTTTTAGCAAAAGGATATGAGCTGACGTATCATGACCCTTACATTGACTCCGCTATATTAAATAAGCAAACGTATTTCTCTGTCCCGCTGACAAAAGAAGAAGTTAAAAAAAGCGATGTTGTACTTGTGTTAACCGACCACAGTCAAATCGATTGGTCGATTGTAAAATACGCAAAAAAAGTTGTCGATACAAGAGGTATTTTAAACAAATGAAGCCGCTGAATTGTTCAGTGGTTCTTTCTTTAGGGGTGATATCAATGAAAACTCTTTCTGTCGTGCTGCCCGTTTACAATGAAGAAGAAACGCTAAAAAGCGTGCTTAAACAAATTAAAAAAGTGAACGTGCTTGAGATTATCATAGTTGCAAACGGCTGTACCGATGCTTCAGTTAAAATAGCGAAAGAAGAAGGGTGCACGGTAAAAGTAATAGAAAAGCGTATGTCTCCACATGAAGCGAGAATGGAAGGGGCAAAGGCTGCTAAAGGAGATGCCGTCTTATTTGTAGACGGAGACATTATCCTTTCGTCTTCTGAGATTGAGCGTTTTGTGCAGGCGCTGTTATTTGGGCATAGCGATGTGGTGCTAAACAAGTGGGAAAAAACAAAGATGAATACTTTTAACCGCAGCGAGCTTACGTGGAGTACGGTTTTGCATCATGCACTTGGAAAGCCTCATCGTGCAAACGCTTGTTTAAAAGCGCCTTACGGTGTGCTAGTAAGCGTATTAAAGAACCACTGGGAGTTGCCGCCTCTTTCTTTATTTGTGACGCTCTTAACACAGTATCGTGTAAGCTCGCATATTACGGTTGAAACGCAGGGAAAGGGAAGCTTTCGTCCGTTTGATCGCCCGCTGCGTAGCAGAGAACGAATTCAATCCTACCAGCAGCTTCTTCAAACATACTATACGCTTGCGTCAAATCGTAAAAGGCGAGTGGATATGCTCGCACAGCCTCTTCCAGTTGTGGAGCACGGCTGGGGGAAATTATCTTCTTTTTATGGAGGCAAACAGCTGTCTGTTATTGTTCCGGTTTGCAACGAAGAAGGAACAATCAAACAAGTGATTGCAGAAGCAAGAAAACTTGAGCCATTAGAAATCATTGTCGTGATTAATGGTTCTACTGATCAGTCCGAGGCGTATGTCAAAGAACAGGGTGTGAAAACCCTCGTCTACGATGAGCGGTTAGGGCATGATTGCGGAAGAGCTGCGGGGGCCCTTGCAGCAACGGGAGATATTCTTCTCTTTATAGACGGGGATTTTGTTCTTTCAGCTCAAGAGTTGTATCCATTTGCTTCAGCGGTAGCGAGCGGTGTTGATGTAGCTTTAAACGTATGTGAAGATGAAGCCAAGCTCACGCATGTTGTGCAGGGGTGGAAGTACGTGTTAAATGAGACAGTAGGAAGAAAAGATTTATTAATGAGCTCGATGACAGCTGTTCCTCATGCCATAAGCAGAGAGTGCCTGCAAAAAATTGGAGCTGAATCTCTTGTGATGCCGCCTTTTGCTCAAGTAAAAGCAATAATAGAAAATTTTCATGTGCAGGCCGTTCATCATGTTGACGTAAATAAATTCAATCGGTTTCGATATTCTGAACACTTATCATTGAAGAACCATTCTCCTACGGCAGAACTCATTGTTCACGATCATATTTTTGCTTTTCTCTCTTATCTTCAGCGTGACTGAGCAGGGAGTAATGCCTTATTCTCAAAAAAAAACGTTTAAAATGAGATAAGAAAATTTGCTGATATCTTGTTTTTCTGTTCTAACCCCTTGAATTTGTTCACAGTTGTAACTAAAATTGTTACATGTGCAGACAAAAGTAAAAAAGGAGGAAAAGAAATGAAAAGCTATCAGCTTGGAACGTTTTTACTTCGTCTTATGTTAGGGCTAACGTTTTTTATTCATGGTCTTGGCAAATTCCAAAGCGGTATTGATAATACGGTCGGTTTTTTCCACAGCATGGGCATTCCTGCGTTTTTCGCTTATGCGGTTGCGGTTATTGAATTCGTAGGGGGAGCCGCTATGATTCTTGGGTTTCAAACGCGTTTAATAGGTGTTCTGTTTGCGATTGTGATGATTGGCGCTATTTTTACAGCGAAAAGCGGTGCTGGTTTTACAGGTGGCTATGAGCTTGAGGTTGCCCTTTTTGTCGTTTCGCTTCATATGATTCTAGCAGGAAGCGGCGCGTACGCGTTAGACAACCGATTACAAAAACCAGAAGAACATTATTCTTAAAAAGGTAGGCGCTATGCGCCTACCCTTTTTTGTAAAAAATATCCTTCTATCGATTCATTTTTACTAAAATATACAGCTATCCTTTTTAAGAAAATTCGTATATATGGTACTATTTGGTCATAGATGACTACACAGTCATTCTATTTGAACGATACGGGGAGGTTTTAACATGAAAACCGAAAGAGAAAACGGAATCGTCCGTCAAGTGAATACGATTCAAACAAAAGAAGAGCGCTTTAATCCTTTTTCATGGTATGAAGAGATGAGAAACAGCGCGCCTGTGCAATGGGATGAAGAAAGGCAGGTGTGGGATGTTTTTCACTATGACGGGGTCAAAGAAGTGCTGGAACAAAAAAATATTTTTTCTTCTGATCGAAGACCTCCACAAAACCAAAGACAAACTGCTCTAGGAACGAGCCTAATTAATATTGATCCGCCTAAGCATGCTGAAATGAGAGCGCTTGTTAATAAAGCTTTTACGCCTAAAGCAATGAAAGCATGGGAGCCTAAAATTGCGCGTATTACCGCTGAATTATTACAAGAAGTTGAGCATCTTGAAGATATTGATATAGTCGAGCATCTTTCCTATCCGCTTCCGGTTATGGTAATTGCCGATATTTTAGGCGTCCCGATAGAAGATCAGCGTCAGTTTAAAGACTGGTCGGATATTATCGTAGCGGGTCCATCGAATAATGAACGTGAAACGCTCGAAAAATTGCAGCAAGAGAAAATGAAAGCAAACGATGAGTTAGAAACTTACTTTTATCGAATCATTGAAGAAAAACGGACGCAGCCAGGAGATGATATTATTTCCGTGCTTCTTCAAGCAAAAGAAGAAGGGAAGCAGCTAACGGATGAAGAAATCGTCGGGTTTTCCATTTTGCTTCTGATTGCAGGAAACGAAACAACTACGAACTTAATTTCAAATACAATTTATTGTTTAATGGAAGATAAGGCTTCTTTTGAACACCTCAAACGTGAGAAAGAGCTTTTGCCTTCTGCGATCGAAGAAGTTCTTCGCTATCGTTCACCCGTTCAGGCTCTTCACCGAATCGTAAAAAAAGATGTGACTCTTGCAGGTCAAAAACTAAAAGCGGGGGAACACGTTATTCCATGGATGGGATCCGCGCACCGAGACGCGCAGTACTTTGAAGACCCGGATGTATTTAAAATCGACCGAAAGCCAAATGTGCATATGGCATTTGGAAGAGGGATTCATTTTTGCTTAGGAGCACCGCTTGCTCGAATCGAAGCAAAGATTATGCTCGCTGAGCTGATTGACCGCTATCCGCATATGGACTGGAGCCCGGCATTTGAGTTAAAGCCGGTTGAAAGCACGTTTGTGTACGGGTTAGAAGAATTATTGATTCGTAAACATGTATAAAAAAAGCACGCTTTGCGTGCTTTTTACTCTTTCGCTGCCTGAATTCTCGCTTCAGCAATTTTATCGGTATGATCATATCCCCATTTAAACATCAGCTCGATAATAGGAATGAGAGTTTCTCCAAAAGGCGTTAAATAATATTCTACTTTAGGCGGAACTTGTTTGTAGACTTCACGGTGGATAATTCCGTCGCGCTCAAGTTCGCGAAGCTGCAGCGTGAGCATTCGCTGCGTCACGCCTGGAATGAGTCTGCGCAGTTCATTAAAGCGCCGGCGTTCCTTCGATAATTGATATAAAATGACGCTTTTCCATTTGCCTCCGACTACATCAACGGCTGCTTCCACAGGGCAAGAATAGCCGTGAGGCTCCCATTTTGTTAAGTCGTATTTCATAGTGATTACTCCTTTTATCCGTGAGTTCAGCTGCATTTGTGCTGTTTATACTATAGCACGTCTTATTTGATAAAAACATGGAAATGATTCATGGGATTATTGACGGAAAATTAAAAAAGTAATGGAAATAATTATGAGTTTGTTGTATGATGAAACTATGAAAATAACTTTTCTATTAAAAAGCGAAATATTTTGAAAGCGCTTTATTTATAAAGAACGACAGGGGAAAGGGCGGAGGAACGATGAAAAGATTTATCAAAGTAGAAAAAAGAAATCACGTGGCGGTTGTACGAATGAATCAGTCGATGCTTAATCGTTTGAACAGTGAAGTTATGTATGAGCTGCAAGAAACGATGAATGAGCTGCAGCACGATGCGTCGGTTGGATCTATTGTATTTATGGGAGAGTACTATAAAATGAACGGCGATCATAGAACAACTTCTTTCCTACGTGAAGAAACAGGAAGGCTTTATCAGCCGATTCATGCAGTAACAGCTCGAGCGATTTTTCAGCGCATTTCATGCAGCTCCAAACAAACGATTGCGCTTCTTACAAACTTTACGTTTGGCGGAGGGTATGAGTTAGCTTTAGCATGCGACGTACGAATTGCAGAAGAATCTGTGCAGCTGAAGTTAACAAACGGTATGACCGTTAGTGCGCAAGAAGCATGCAACATGGGTAAAGTGCAGCATATTGTGCAAAAAGGAAAAGGGTTGGACTATTCGTTTGCGCTGAACGCATTAGAAAAGGAAGCTTAAAAAACGCTTTCACTTTATTTTTATAAAGTGAAAGCGTTTTTATTTTATTTTGTTGATAAAAAGGTATTGAAAATTCTGAAAAAAGGAGTAGAATGATAACAAATCTACTTATTTTAAATAAGCAAAGGAGCTGGTATCAATGCCATTCATTTTTAAAGAAGCGGTAGTCGGATTGTTTACAGCGGCAGCAGCAGGTTTACTGGCGTTTCAAGGGGTAGAAGTGGTGTCAGCCATCATTCATCTGCTAACTTTTTGGAAACAGTAATAGCTAATAAGTAGAGAAACAACTTATAAAGATAAGGGGCTTGAGACTTTCTCAGCCCTTTTTGTTGTGGAGCTCATTATTTTTCAGTATACTAACGGTGGAAATTAAGACATAATATGGTTACATAGCAGGGATTTACGAACTCAGTAGGGAAGTATGTAGACTCTGAAAAAATAAACAATGATCGCTTTTACCCGGTAACAAGTTTTGTTATCGGGTAACGTGTGTAAGGGGTGTGGATAAGTGAAAAATAAAAATTTAACAGAAGAACAGCAGCGAGTTGATTGGGTAGTCGAAGAAATCAGCCAAAAAGCTGAAAAAATAGGCAAAAGCGTAGGAAGCGTAAAAGGCGAAATTGTCGATTTGCGAAGCACGTTTTGGGACGATGTCACGGTTAATATGGATGAGCCGGATGACGTGATTGAGACATTTACGAGCATTAAGCAGCAGGCAGAACTTTTAGCTGAACGTGAAATTACCCATAGACAAGCGTATGATCAATTAAAAACATTAAAAAAGCTAACGCAATCCCCTTATTTTGGACGTTTTGATTTTATAGAGAATGGTGAAAAAGAAGCGGAAGCTATTTATGTGGGCGTGGGCTCTTTAATGGATCAAAAAGATGAAGAGTTTTTAATTTATGATTGGCGTGCGCCTATTTCGAGTCTTTATTATGATTATTCACCAGGAAAAGCGCAGTACGAAACGCCAGGTGAAGCGATAAAAGGCGAGATGAAGCTAAAGCGTCAGTTTATTATCGAAAATAGCGTAATTAAAAGCATGTTTGATACAGGAATTACCATTCGAGACGAGCTGCTTCAAGAAGTGCTCGGACATAACGCAAGCAGTCAAATGAAAAGTATTGTAGCGACCATTCAAAAAGAACAAAACCAAATTATTCGAAATGAAAAAAATAAAGTGCTGATCGTCCAAGGAGTAGCAGGGAGCGGTAAAACGTCTGCAGCTCTTCAGAGGGTGGCTTATCTTCTCTATCATCACCGAAAGCAGCTGACTGCAGAAAACATGATGCTGTTTTCGCCAAATCCGCTTTTTAACAGCTACGTCTCAACTGTTCTTCCGGAGCTTGGAGAAGACAATATGAAACAAACAACGTTTCAGCAATATGCCGACGGACGGTTAGGAAACGAGTTTGACGTGGAGGATTTGTTCGTTCAAATTGAATATTTACTAACGGAAAAAGATGCTGCGGCAAAAAAACAAAAAATGCAGGAAATCCGCTACAAAGCAAGCCGTGAATTTAAAAAGCAGGTAGATGCGTATATCGAAGAGCTGTCTACTAAAGACATCATTTTTAAAAATATTAAGTTTCGCGGCGAAATCGTGTTATCTGCTCGGCGTTTGTTATCTTATTTCTATTCGCTTGATACGGGAATTTCCATTCCTAACAGAATGCAGCTCGTAGCCGAGTGGGCGCTTAAGCTCATCAACCAGCTTGAAAAACTTGAACGTAAAAAAGATTGGGTTCAAGAAGAAATTCAGCTTTTAGAAAAAGAAGATTATGTCGAGGCCTATCAGCATCTGCAGAAAAAGGAAGGCTATACGGAAAGCTCATTTGATGACTTTGACCGGGAACAAGCGTATTTAGCCAAAGCCGTTGTAGCTAAGAAAATGAAATTTATTAAGCAGGCCATCAAGCAGCTTAAATTCATCGACATTCGTCGTATCTATATGCAGCTGTTTGAAAGACATCACCTTTTTTCACATGTAGAAGGATGGGACGAAACAGCTAAAAACACGGTAGAAAGAGTTATGAACATGAGGCTGTCTTATGAAGATGTAACGCCTTACTTGTATATAAAAGATCAAATTGAAGGGCGAAAAGCCAATCCTGTCATTCGCTATTTGTTTATTGATGAAGCACAAGATTATTCACCGTTTCAGCTGGCGTTTTTAAAAGAGCTGTTTCCGCATGCTAGAATGACGCTGCTTGGAGACTTGAATCAAGCGATTTATGCGCACGCCTTGAACGCACCGACCATTCTTTCAAGCGAACTGTACGAAGAGAAAGAAGCAGAAACGCTGACTCTTACAAGAAGCTATCGATCAACGCGTCAAATTGTCGAGTTTTCAAGGGATATGGTGGCAAACGGCCATTTAATCGATCCGTTTAATCGAGACGGAGCGAAGCCGACCGTGACGGCTGCAGGTAACGTCAAAGATCTGCATGGGGCAATTATACACAAAATTAATGAATTGAAGCAGCAAAGCTATAAAACAATTGCTGTGATTGCCAAAACTGCTGAAGAAAGCCGAGAAGCATTCAAAGCACTGCCTGATTCGATGTCTGCAAGGCTGCTGACAAAAGAAACAAGTTCATTTGAAAAAGGCATGCTTGTCCTGCCAGCCTACTTAGCAAAAGGAATTGAGTTTGATGCAGTCATCATTTACAATGCCTCGAGTGAATGTTATCAGGATGAATATGAGAGAAATTTATTTTATACAGCATGTACAAGAGCGATGCATGAGCTGCACTTGTTCTCACTTGGTGAAATCAGCCCGTTTATATCAAATAAAGAAACTTATGAATACTAAGCACAATAAAAAGAGAACGGCCAGTGGCTTGAGTATCTGAGAAAGTGGAGAAGTAGTAGTACGGAAAATCGAGGGTGAAATCGCAAAGGTTTTACCCTCGATTTTTTATTTATATGGATTCAGCTCCTGTTCATTGCCAAAATAAAAATTGTTTGATTAAGTTTCCACTACTATAAAACGAATTAGAAAGACAGTGAAAGGAGGATTTTTATATCCAATATTTACGAATAAATGTATTACTCACCTCTTTGATAAGTTTATTTTTCTCGGGTATTATTCTTTTTTCTTATAAGTTATTTGCTGCAGGAATGTTGCCCATCATAGGCTTGCTTTTTATCTACGCTTTAACCTCTAAATATAGTTCAACTGTTTCTCTGTTTCTATTCTTTTTAATAGGGACATGTATGTTTCAAGTAGGAAGCAATTATTTCATTGAATGGGATCTATCTAAAGAGATGAAAATCATTGTAAACAGAGTTTTACTTTTGTTTATCATAGGTGGACTATTGCTTTCAATTTTATTGTCCAAGCAAAAGGTATTTCTTTTTGCATCATTACCAGACTGGCAGAAACGTATAGTGATGCCACATCATTCAATTAAACTAACGTATTTTTTACTGTTTGGTCTAATTGGTTCGGCTACAATTTTTGTACCGTTATTGTTCGTTGAAGATATAAGCTATACAAAATCATTCGTCATATACGGTATAGTATTCTCAATCATAAACGCTATTTTAGAAGAGGTGCTTTGGAGAGGAATCATGTTATCTCAATTAAAAAGTAACCTATCGACTTTTTATGCTGTTTTTATTACGAGTATTGGATTTGGTCTCTTGCACATATCAATAGGAATTCCTGTGGTAACAAGTTTACTTTTTTCTTTTGGTGGACTTTTCTATGCATTTGTCGTTTTAAAGACGAAAAGCATATACCCAGCCGTAGTTTTTCATTTTATTATTAATTTAGGCATGGTCTTTAACGGATGGATATTTTAGTATCTTGCACCAAAAAGCTCAGAGCTATATATCGCTCTGAGCTTTTTATGAGTTATTAGTGTTGTATATTACCTGAACTGTCTACAGTAGGTTGTCTTTTTTTATTGACTTTCAAAATGCAGCAAATACTTCACTAAATAAAGGCCTGAGTTTGTTTTTTCTTGAAGAGGAATAGTCAGGCATGTAACGTAATAATATCCTTTTGGAATATCATAGCTTAAGGCTTCAGATAGGACGCTTTTGATTTCAATGCCATCGCTTTCGACGTGAAATGGAAGGCGAGTCGTCTTTTCAGCTTGCGATGCGTCTGGAGTTTCGTTTACCCACACTTCGACAATGGCTTTTGTGTTCGACACGGCTTCAAACGAAATGGCTTTATCATCTGCGACATATCCTTTTTGAATATCTTCATCACTCCAGTCGTGATGGGGCTTCGGCTGTCCTTTTTGAAACAGCGTAAACTGATGATATGACATCGTTAGCTCTTGTTCTTTCCATTTTGTTTTCATCTTTTCACCTCTTCAAAGTAAAGCTTGTTCAGCTATTATTGCACGATAAATTGTACGCGTGTACCATCTGGGTATTGTTCTAATTGATTTCCAACCCATGAGCCCGCTCCGCGGTTATCAGAAGGTGAAATATAGCGAATATCAGCTCCCGCTCCGCCTTCTTCGCACATAGCCATTGGCCATTCATCGCGGTCATATCCTGTTTTTGTTGGGTATCCTTTCAGCGATTCTTCCCGATTCGCTTCAGCACCGTCGCGATCAATTGTGCAAACGGAAGAGTGACCAGCGGCAATCGCGTCGCGAATATGATCACCCGTTTCAGGATATCGGTCCAGTGGAAAATAAAGCGTTGCATCATAGTTTACTTCGGCTTCCGTTTTTTCAGGAGCTAAAAACGCTGTATGTCCTGTAAACCCTAAAACGCATGCAATGATAATGAATAGACTTGCCATTAATTTTTTCCCGTATGTACTCATCTCAAACCTCCAGTGTAGTCGTTTTTACAGCTTAACTATACTCTCAGATTGCTAAGTTTAGATTACAGGACAATAAATACGGTGTAAACAAGTATTAACAATTATGTAAAAATGATCATTTTGTCTTGTCTGTAAGATGTAAAAAGCCCCCATAATATTCTGAGAGTTATACTTTCTGATGTTTATCTACTTACGATTCAGATTAAATGGAGTGTGAAGTGTCTATTTGCATGTGGGTGAGTCCTAGGTGAAAAAAAGAGTCAATTTCCTTTACTTGACATCATACCCTAATAGGTATAAAGTTGTGTATACATTTACTTCTTGCGTATAGCTTAAAAGCAAGAAACGCAATCATGCATGAGCGGAGGTAGTAGTATGATGGAATATGATAAGCAAGTTAAAAATCGCTTGAAACGAATTGAAGGTCAGTTAAAAGGCGTCTTGAATATGATGGAAGAAGGAAAAGACTGCCGCGACATCGTGACACAGCTCTCAGCAGCCAGAAGCGCAATTGATCGCACGATGGGTGTTATTGTCAGCACAAACCTTGAACAATGCGTAAGAGAAAGCATTGAAAAAGGCGAGAATACCGAAAACTTAGTAAAAGAAGCAGTAGAGCTGTTAGTAAAAAGCAGATGAGACATTCGTTTCATCTGCTTTTTGTTTTTACTGTACGCTGCTCATAAGGATAAAAAGCGCTGTTCCTAAACACAATACGGATAGGAACAGCGCTTTTTTAGGTTTATCTCGTTTTAAGAACAGGAAAGATATATGAAGAGAAAGGAGGAGGTCAAGGTGAGTGATGACAAAAAGTCACCAACATATAATCATACGGAAATTCATCATAAAATTGAGGCTTCTCCAAAAGCGCCGGGAATCAAAGCTGCTTTTCGCTTTAACCACGCTTCTTCTCCGTGGGTAAGAGGAATCAGCTCGGGCTTGTCTTCAAGTTTGCCGATTTTAATAGGAATTTTGTTTGATCATTTGCAGTACGGACTCATTGCAAGTATTGGCGGCTTTACATATTTGTATACAAAAGATGAACCTTACGCGCAGCGTGCCGTTAAGTTATTTTTAGCTTTGCTTGGCGTTACGCTGTGCTTTACGCTCGGCTCGTTATTTGCTGACGTGGAGTGGATGAAAACTATTTTATTTGGTGTGATTGGAGCCGTATCGGTTTATATCTTCGGAGCTTTAAAAATTCCGGGACCTTCCGCGATGTTTTTTGTTCTTTCATTTGCCGTGAGTACAAGCATTCCAGCTCCGAATTTACAGGCAGTTTTTTTGCATGCAGGTCTCGTTTTTTTAGGAGGAGCACTATCTTGGTGTATTAGCATGAGCGGCTGGCTTATTAATCCACGCGGGCCTGAAACGGCCGCTGTGGCGAAAGCTTATAGGCAGCTAGCTTCATTTGTTGGATCACTTGGCACGGAATCGTTTCACGCTGAGCAACACAAAACGGTTGTAGAGCTTCGGGCAGCGGAAACAGCGATGAAGCAAGCGAAAATTAATCGAAAAAAATCCTCGTTTTCTCACCGCCTGTTTTTATTAAACCAAAAAGCTGAAGGGCTGTTTATTTTTGTGATGGCCGCTGCGAATGATTTTAATCCGGCTGTTTCGAAAAAAGCACAGGCGGTAATTGAAACGTTCGCATCCGAAATGGCCACGTTAAAAAAACATAAAAAAATTCGAGACGTGCGAGAAGAAATTGAAGAGCTGTCCATCAAAGAAGAGCTGCGCACATTGTTACTAGATGTAAACGACGTTCTTCAAATGAAGGAATTAAAAGAAACGGAGTATATTCAATTTTCACAAGGCAGCGTAAAAACACGGTTAAAAGCTGCTTTTCACAAACGTTCGTATGTACTTAAAAACGCTTTGCGCTACGGAATTATTATGATTATCGCCGCAGCTGTTGCCTACACGACAGACATTCCAAGGTCTTACTGGATTCCTCTCACGTGTGCAGGAGTGATGCTTGGGGCAACCGTTCGTGCAACGGTTCAGCGAGGTATTCAACGCTCTGTCGGAACCATTTTAGGTATTTTAATTGGAACCGGGATTCTCATGCTTGAACCAACGGGAATTGTCATTGCGCTCATTGTCTTTGTGCTTCAGTCAACGATTGAAATTGTGATTGTTAAAAACTACGCGCTCGGTACGCTTTTTATCACACCGAATGCTCTTTTAATTGCTGAAAGCGGTCATCCGGACAAAGCGATTAGCTACTTTACGTCCGCTCGAGTGATTGATATTGTTATTGGTTCTGTTATTGGAGTGGTCGGTACGGTATTAGTTTTTAAACGAGCTTCTTCGCTTCGTCTGCCGTATTTACTTGGAGATGTCATTCGAAAAGAAGGACAATTTTTAGAAATGCTAAGCACTGAACAAGATGAAGAAAGAATTAAACAAGAAAGAAATAAGCTTCAAGGGGAACTAGTTAATCTTCGGGCGCTTTATGATAATGTGATTGGAGAATATTCTAAAACGGCCGTCAAGCTTGAAGGACTGTGGCCGGCAGTTGTCGCTACGCAGCAGTTAGGTTATATGCTTCTTGCGTCGTATGAAGGATATGAGCTGTCAGAAACGGAAAAGCGAGAGCTTCAGGAAACATTTGCTCAGCTAGCCGCAGCAGCAGAGCAAAAGCGAGCGCCAAAGCTTTCAAGTGTTCCGACCCTGAAACGCTACCCCATTATTCAAGGGGAAATAACTGCTTTATATGAAAGTCTGCAGGTAGAAATATAAAAAGCACGGAACCAATGGGCTCCGTGCTTTTGCTTTTACATATCCACAACTTCACTTACCGTTTTATTTACATCGTCACGCGTCATTTTTTCTTTTCCTTTCATTAAGGCGTTTAACGTTCCATCGGCAAGCGCTAACGGAATTTTACAGAAATGAAGAATCGGAAGCGATTTGACATCTTCTAAATATTTCTTTCCTAGTGACAGATTGCGGCGAGCATAGGCAAACATATCTTCTCTGCTCCAGTTGTTAGGGAAGAAGCTGACTCCACGCTCTGAATCTTCCGAGGTATTGCGCAGAATATTTACAGACTGCAAGCCGCGTCCAAACGCAATGGCTAATTCTTTGTCTGTCTCCGTGCCGTCATACCATTTCCAAATGTCGTTAAGCATCACGCCTACTAGACCAGCTACATAGAACGTATAGTCATCTAAATCCGCTTCATTTTGAATATGCCAGTCTTTTTCTACCCAATCGGCCATTCCTTTGGCCATAATAGAAGTTGCATCTAATACTTGATCTGCAACTCCAGTCGGACAAAGCGCAATCCAGTTGCCGAGCTGAAGCGTTACGTCAGGTAAATCAGCTTGATAAGGACCTACTAATGCCATGTAGTCGTCTTCGTTAAAAGACTTTTTTAACAGGTCGCTAATGGCGTAAAGCAAGCGGCTTTTTACACCGGCTTCTAGCTCAGGGTGATCTTCAATTTCATCAATTGCCCTCATACATAAGTAAGCAGATCCTACTGCATCTTGCAATTCTGCCGGCAAGTGGCTAATTGGAATAAAAAATGTTCGGCTTGTTTCTTTTAACATCACCATTGCGTTGTCGCGTAATTTGTTGGGTACACTCATTGATAACTAGCTCCTTTTTACATATCCACATGTCAAATTAGTTTAAGTTTTCATCTTATATACTATAGTAACAAAAAATGAGCATTTAATGGAGTTTAAAGATTACTTATTAACGATATTGTCATTATTTTGTAGTATTTAAACAGAGATACTTGTATCATGCACAAGTTTACACTACGATAATACTCGTTCATTCTTCATTTTACAGACATAAAAAGTTTATTTTTAAGAAAATTGCCGTCATGCTAATGGGTTAGATGAACTTTTAAGAAAACCCTCAACAGTCGGGTATACATAATACATAGGAGAATACAGAGGTGAAGGTATGAAAATTTTAATTGTAGAAGACGATAGCAAAATATATGAATTAGTGAAAGAAAAATTCGAACAGTGGTCATTTGAAGTGGCTGGAGTAGAAGATTTTCAAAAGGTAATGGAAGTATTTATTGCAGAAAGCCCAGAATTGGTCATTTTAGACGTGAATTTACCTGTATATGACGGGTTTTACTGGTGTCAGCAAATACGTACAGTTTCAAAAACTCCTATCGTATTTCTGTCGTCTCGTGAACATCCAATGGACATTGTTATGGCAATGAATGTTGGGGCGGATGACTATATCCAAAAGCCGTTTAACTTGGATGTTCTTATTGCTAAAGTGCAGGCACTTCTGCGCAGAACGTATTCGTATGGAGACACGATTTCAGACGTTATCGAGTGGAACGGCGCGGTGCTAGACTTAAAAAAAGGAAGTTTGCATTATAACGATCGAGAAGTTCATTTAACGAAAAATGAATTTTTTATTTTACGCCTTCTTTTGGAAGAGCGAGGCAAGATTGTATCGCGAGAAGAGCTTATGCGAAGATTATGGGAAGATGAGAAATTTGTAAGTGACAATACGCTTTCAGTCAACATCACACGCATTCGTACCAAGCTGGAAGAAATCGGGCTGAATGATCAAATCGTGACCAAAAAAGGTCAAGGATATTTGGTGAATTAAGATGTGGAAAAGTTTTTTAAGAGAGAGACTAAGCTGGATTTTATTTGTTCTTATATGGCTGAGTGTAATCGATGCTCTGCTGCTGCTGGAGTATGATATTAAGGTGTCGTCCACTTCGTTTTGGTATTTGAATCTATTAACGCTGTGTATGCTAATTCTATTTCTTTTATGGAGAGGAGTAAAAGAAAGAAGATTTATAAAAAGATTAAGTTTAATGCTGCAGAATGACGCGTACGATTTACAAGAAATGCATTCATACGTGCGAACGAAAGCAGATGAAGACATGCTGAGTCTGCTGCAGCGTATAGATCGTGTGTATCGCAGACAAACTCACGCTCTTCACGTACAGCAGCGAGAGCAAGAGGAATATATAACGACGTGGGTTCACGAAATCAAAACGCCGCTTACTGCTATGAAGCTGCTTATTAACGCTCGTCGTACAGAGCTTTATAAATGGCCTTGGCTTAAGGAGATTGAAGATGAATGGATGAAAATTGATGGGTTAGTAGATCAGAATTTATATGCCGCACGTCTGCGTCACTTAGAAAAAGATTACCAGGTGCAGGCAGTGTCGCTAAGCGAACTTGTTTTTCCAAGCGTTGCGTATTTCTCGAAATGGTGTATTGAGAAAAGACTGCATATTGATGAAAAGAATCTAGATACGTTAGTGCACACTGACCCAAAGTGGATGCAGTTTGTTGTGAGGCAAGTGTTATCCAATGCAATTAAATATAGCCCTCTAGAAGGAAAGCTTTCTTTTTTTAGTGAAGAAACGCCGAAGTATGTGAAGTTATTTATCGTTGACCAAGGGGAGGGCATTCTACCACAAGACCTTCCGCGCGTATTTGAAAAAGGATTTACAGGAAATGTCGGAAGAAAATCGAAAGGAGCTACGGGGCTAGGGCTGTATTTTTCAAAAAAAATTACAGATGCTCTTGGCCATCGAATAGAGGTACATTCGCTTTTACACGAAGGAACCACGGTAATTTTGACCTTCTACAAACCGAATTCTTTTGATAACCTTTCAAAAATGTAAGGTTGAAAGCCGAGATTGTCATCTGCTTCAAACGAATCTTTCCTTGTTACGAAGTAAGATAGAGCTATACACAAGGAGGGAACGTACATGAAGCGAAAGTGGATTAGCCTCTTAGCTCTGCTTTTGGTTGTAGGGGCAGGTATAGGAGGAATAAAGATTTATCAAAACGCCGCAACGGAGCATCAATACGGGATCATCCCAAAAGAAGCAAAAAAAGTGGACGACTATGGACGAGTTCAATATACCATTTCAGTAATAAACGAAAAAGGACAAACAACGTTTCAAACGTTTACGACGATTAAACAGTTAAAAGAAGGAACGGTTATTGACCTTTTTGTTCGAGGTAACGAAGTTCGGAAATATGACATTATAACAAAAAATGAGCTGCCGCAGCGGGTGAAAAGCGTGTGGCCTACAAAAGAACGAAAGGAGGAAGGGGAATGAGTATTGTCCTTGAAGGGAAAAATGTAACTAAAACGTTTGGATCAAGAGGAAACGTATACGAAGCGCTACAAGGAATTGATTTTACAATCGAAGAAGGAGAGTTTGTCGGTATTATGGGACCATCTGGAGCGGGAAAAACGACGCTGATGAACATTCTTTCAACGATTGACCGTCCCACCGACGGCGAGGTATGGATTCAAGGAGAAAACGTAGCGCTCATGAAAGATAAGAAGCTGTCTGCTTTCAGACGCAATCATCTAGGATTTATTTTTCAAGATTATAATTTACTGGATACGTTAACAGTAAAAGAAAATATTCTTCTGCCGCTTACGGTTACAAAAATGTCTAAGAAAGAAATGGAAGCGAAGCTGAAAGACACCGCAACGCGACTAGGCATCTATGAGCTGGCGGGTAAGTACCCGTATGAGATTTCTGGCGGACAAAAACAGCGCGTTGCAGCAGCGAGAGCAATGATTACGAATTCAGCCGTTATTTTCGCCGATGAACCTACCGGAGCTCTTGATTCCAAGGCCGCTTCAAGCCTGCTTGAAAAGATGTCCCAGTTAAATCAAGAAGACCGTGCCACCATTATTATGGTGACGCATGATCCGCTGGCTTCAAGCTACTGCAGCCGCGTGCTGTTTATTAAAGACGGACAAATTTACACGGAGCTGTTTAAAGGTGAACAAACGAGACAAGAATTTTTCAAACGAATTATGAACATTCAAGGCGCATTAGGCGGTGAAGGCTATGACCGTATTTGATCTTGTTAAAAAGAATATGCGCAAAAACATTAGTCGGTACAGCCTTTATTTCTTTTCAATGATTTTTAGTATTGTTGTGTACTATGTGTTTGCTACGCTTCAGTACGACCAATCGATTTCAAAAGTGATTGGAGAAGAGATGAGGCTGCAGGGCATTTTTAATGCTTCAAATTACGTTCTGCTTACTTTTATTGTTGTCTTTATTTGGTACACAAACTCATTTTTTATCAGACAGCGTAAGAGAGAGCTCGGACTGTATCATTTAGTCGGTATTGAAAAACGTACGATTGGGAAAATGATTTTCTACGAGAATATGCTGCTGGGGATTTTTTCGTTGGTGGTCGGTATTTTACTAGGTACCGTGTTTTCAAGGCTGTTTGTGCTGTTTTTACTAAAGCTTATGGGACTGTCGCTTTCTATTACGCTCACATTTTCTCTTCAAGCGGTTTTAAAAACAGCCGTAGTGTTTTTGATTGTTACCATTTTTATCTCGTTTCAAGGCTATTTTATTATGTACCGCTATACGCTATTAGATCTGTTTCAAGCAGAAAGCAAAAGTGAACGCGTAAATAAAATGAATTCGAAACGCTCAATTGCAGTGGGAGGACTGGGTATCTTACTCGTTGGCTATGGGTACTACCTTTCATCGGGAAACATTGTGACGCCTAATTTTTTTCTAATTGTAGCCGTTGTACTGTTCTCGGTCATTTTCGGTACATTTTTACTTTTTAAAGCCACAATTGAGTGGCTGATGGGACTTTACCGAGAGCATGCAAGCCGATATTATTCGTTTGCAAATATGCTAAGCGTTTCTACGATGATGTATCGCATTAAAGCAAATGCACGAGTGTTAACCCTAATTACGATTTTGTCGGCTACTACACTTGTAGCAGTTGGTGTGACGTATTCCTCGTACTATAACACAAAAGCCGATGCCAGAAGCATGCAGCCTTATGACTATACGCTGCACAGTAAAAACGCAGCGCAAGGCTTTATGGATGTACTGCGTGAGTTAGATATCCAATCAAATCAGTATGTCTATCATATCGTGAAGCATTCCGCTGATTTATCGGATTTTCGATTTATTACATCGGGCTACTATAAAGATAGGGAACAAATCAGCTTTTTAGATGAAGAAGAAGTGCGGAAAAATGGCGTTTCGGTTCCTGCGCTAAGCGCAAACGAAACCGTTATTTTTGATTCAATGGCAAAAGGAAAAGTGTTTAAGCCTAGTACAGGTAAAACCGCAGCTGTGCAGCTGAAGGAATCAGAACAGCTTGCTTTAAAAGTCGTTAAATCCGAGCCTTTGCTCATTCTTGATTCTGACAGTGCCGGCTATCAGTTTGTAGTCAATCACGACACGTTTATCAAACTTTCAAAGGCTGGAAAAAAGCAAGCGGTGTACGTATTTAATACCGATGATGGAAACAAACAAAATGAACTTACTAAGAACTATCATCAAATCGCAAAAGAAGCTGGAGAAAGCCGTACTTCATACTATGATGTGTTTCAGGCAGGCTTAATGAGTAAAGGATTGTTTATTTTTATTGGAGGATTTTTAGGGCTCGTCTTTTTGATGGCAACGGGCAGTATTATTTATTTTAAGCAAATCTCCGAAGCCGAACAAGAGCGCAAAAGATTTGAAGTACTGCGCAAGCTTGGGTTTTCAGTGTCTCAAATGATGAGCGCCGTTCGAAAGCAGCAGCTGTTTACGTTTGGTTTGCCTTTAGTAATTGGCATCTTGCACAGTCTATTTGCGCTGAAGGTCATTACGAATCTAACCGGTGAAAGTCTGATCGTTCCTGTTTTAATAGCGGATGCAGTATACGGGGTTATTTATTTCATTTTCTACTGGCTGACAATGAATTACTATCGAATGGTAATAAAGCGACTGTAAAGAAAAGACTGTTTCGATAAATGAAACAGTCTTTTTTGTTGAAAAAATAAAAGGTATGGGGTAGCGAAAATCCGAATATAAAAAAGGGTATATAAAAACTAGAGAGTTACAAGGGAGGGGAAAAATGTGAAAGCAGATGCTGTGTTTGAAGGGGGAGGCGTTCGAGGAATTGCATTCACGGGTGCGATTGAAGCAATGGAAGAAAGCAATGTAGAATGGCAGCGTCTAGCAGGTACGTCAGCCGGAGCGTTGATTGCGGCACTTTTGGCGAGCGGCTATAAAAGCGGGGAAATTCGCAAGGAGCTTCAAAACATGGACTATGCTAAGTTTCGCGGGAAAACGATCATTAACCGAATTCCTCTCATTGGCAACTTGATTGAACTGATGGTTCATTTAGGTTTTTATAAAAATGATTATTTGGAAAAATGGGTGTACGGTCTGCTGCGTGAAAAAGGAATCGAAACGTTTGCAGATTTGCCTGCAGATAAGCTGAAAATTATTGCCTCAGATATTTCGAACGGACAGATGCTTGTGCTCCCTGACGATTTGCCCCGGTACGGAATGCAGCCAAGCGATATGAAGATTTCACAAGCCGTGATGATGAGTGCGTCCATTCCTTTTTTCTTTCGTCCCGTCATTTGGAAATCCAAAGGGTTCAAGAGGTCATACATTGTCGATGGAGCGCTTTTAAGCAATTTTCCGATTTGGCTGTTTGATACGGAGCATCCGCGTTTCCCGACGTTTGGTTTTCGATTTGTAAAAGAAGAAATTGATACAGCTGCTATTATTCCAACGCCTGTCCATTTATTTAAAAGCATGTTTACAACGATGCTGCAAGCTCACGATTTGCGGTATTTGAACGCGGAGACAAAAGAACGAACCGTACAAATTCCAACGGGTGTGATTACGGCAACGGATTTTGCCTTAAAGGAAGAAGAAATCGAGTTTTTATATGAATCTGGTTATATATCAGCCAAGCGCTTTTTAGAAAAGTGGGATTTTGAACAGCATAAAATGAATCGGACCGAACGTCCGCTGACGCGAAGGAAGCTCCTGTAACAGGAGCTTTTCTACGGCTGTTTTAAAATGTTGACTTCCACAGCCTCGCCTTTTGCGGGAACAGAATACTGAACGCTTTTGTCTTTTTTGAGCCATGCTTTAACGAGCTGTCCTTTTTTGTATGTTTGATCACCCGCAACTTTTACATAGATAGGCTGTACATCGCTTGAACCAAGTATTTCTTTTGTTGTATAGTCAAGCGCGGTATCTCGCGGAATGACGTTTGCAATAAGGATTTCATTCTGTTTCACTTGTAAAATGCGCCCTTGAACTAAATAGCCGGCTGGCTTTTTTGACTGCTCGGCGTTATCCGAACAGCCGCTTAAACAAATAAAAAAGAGAAGAAAAAGTGCAGCTGATTGAACGGTAAACTTCATAAAATCTCCTTTCCGTTTTAACATGACTACCATTATAGCGCGTTTGACCATTTCTTTTCCAGTTTTCGGAGAAAGCAAGAGGTAATTATTGACGTTATTTCAGCGCGCGTGATATGTTTTAACTCATAAACGCTATATTACTAGAAGCTATGCTTAGTACGGGAGGTCCTTGTATGGATGTTACCTTTTTAACCAATGTTATTCGACATATATTAGAACGAGATAATTTTGTCATAGACTTTGAAGAATCAGACGAACAGAATATTCATTTTTGGCATCGAGACGAGCCGTTTCGCCTTTTTATTTCAGAGCAAACGGAAAGTTATTTAGTATGGACCGTGTTTGAAAATGAAAAAGAACAGTGGAGCGGTAAGACATTTCTTCAAGAAGTGACGAATACGTGTAAAGACTGCAGTGAGCCAATCGCACACTGGATTTATAAAGATGGAGGCAAAGCAGGTTATTGCGATCGTTGTCTTCAAACGTTTGGAAATGCGTATTTTACCAATGCTGATGATATCAAGCAAAACCTTCATTTAATTGACGGTTCTATTTGTTTTATTACCGATGAAACCGGAAGCGACTGGTGGATTGCATATGAAGGATTCAAACGAGTAATTACAAGATTAGAAGAAAATCCCGATCAGAAAGTCGAAATGTACAAGCCTGAATATCCCGTCTTTAAATGGGAAATACATTTTCTAGAGGAAAACAATTCTGCTAGCTTTAAGTTCAAAGATGACTTTGCATCTGGAATTGTACCGAAGGGAAGAATACTCTAACATCCTTGTTATAAGGGTGTTTTTTCTTATAATGGGAAGTTTTTTTGAAAAAAATAATTAATTTAGGTTAAAAAGAAGGAATTAAAGGGTAAAGAGTAGAAGATATATCACTATAGGAAGAATGGGGGAAATAATTATGACAACTACAACAAATTTAACACTGGGGTACAAAATGTACACGATTGATTTTAGCCGTCCAACGCAGTCTAACGAGGCACTGCTTGATTTCTTTAAAGATGTGCAGCACAGACAGGGAAATAATGCAGAAAGCTTTTCTAAAACATTAATGGAAATTGAAGAAATCAAAACAAAATATGTAGATCATGAAATTGTCCTGCTGGCTAAATCGCTTGAACAGCAAATAAGCCGCTCAAATGCAGAAAAACTTGAGGTCTGATAATCACCAGAAATGGTCGATTTATCAGACCTTTTTTATTTTTATCGATGTAGCTCTGTCTCCATGGCTAAAGAGCAGCCAAGGAAACAGAGCTAGACCTAAGCGGAAGTTGTCCTCCCTTGCGGGCTGCCAACTTCCGCATACGTGGACCTTTTTGGGGGAATTCAAGGGGTCAGGGAATCTGGTAGCGTAGGTTTTTGGTCGACGATAAAATGCTGCACATTTCTCAGGACGTTTGATTTCATCAAAAGTTGTAGATGAATAGACTATTAAATCGTTGGAGGCGTTATATGGTTGGAATTTACAGCTGGAAGTGTGCAGTGAGTGGAATAAGTGTTGCGAGTGTCTACAGTAAGCAGCCGTCGTGGCAGCGGGAGTGTTATTTGGTGACACCTGGTAAAGTTTATTATGAGTCGTGCTATCAAGGGTACGGAGAGTTTGCGGGAATGGATATTTTTTGTTTGATGAGAGAACGCGGAGCGGAGCAAGAAGACAGTGAAGGGGTAGCGGCTTTTAAGCCTAAGATTGTGCTGGCGAAGTATTACAGCGGACAGCGTTATGAAGAACTGCCGGAATCAGAGCCGTGTCCGTATGGAGGCTATTTTTTTGAAGGGTGGAAGGAAGGATAGCGAATATACATAAAAGCTGTAGAGATATCTCTACAGCTCGTTATTAACGTCTTGTTTCATCGACAGATTGTTCTAAGTCACTTACTTCTTGCGTAATTGTATTTAATTCTTCTTGCACCGCTTCAGCTTCAAGAACAGGATCTTGAACGATTTCTGTCGTTTCAAGCTCTTCTGCTGCAGCCGTTTCTGCAAGCGGCTGTTCTTTAGCAGTGCGTAGAGATTTCACTTTGTTGACAACTTGCGAAGATTGTTCGGAGACTTTTTGTGAAAGACGAGCCGTGCGCTGTTTGAGGTCTTGGCCTTTTGCATATACCGTTTCTTTCACTTGACCTGTTTTAGCAAGTGCTTGATTCGCTCCGTCTTGAATAGAAGCACGCAGCTCTTTTCCTGACTTTGGCGCTACTAGTAAAGCTGTTGTTACACCCACTACGCTGCCTACTAAAGTGCCGACTAATAACTCTTTGCTTCCACCTTTTGTTTCTTTACCCACCGTTTCTTTTACGTTTTCTTTTGTCATGACATTTCCTCCTTTTATAATATGTAATATGAAGGGTTTACCATTTTGTTGAATACTTCCTGCAAAACGCAAATGATTCGCTAAAAAAATCTGCAAGTGCCGTCGGACGCTCGTACAGGCTGGTGAAATTTGATTGTATATAGTATTCAACCACCTGACAGAAAAACCTTCTTTTCTGCTATAAAAACAGAAAAAAACTTATCTATAAAATCCGACACAAGAAAACGACAACATTCGTTCTTTGGTAGCATTTTCACTTGAAATTTTATATCATAGAGGGCAAGGGGAATACGTTCTCTTTTTTTAAATGCTGGAGGGATTGAAGAAATGGCTGAATCGAAGTACAGAACGATTTTAGAAGCAAAATCTGGAGAGTTAGAAGTATTAAAAGACAAAGCAATCAAAGACAGCTGGCAGCCGATTTATCATATTCATCCACAGTACGGGCTGATGAATGATCCAAACGGATTGATTCAATTAAACGGTGAATATCACGTGTTTTATCAGTGGTATCCGTACGGTGCGATGCATGGAATGAAGCACTGGGCTCATGTGAAATCTACGGATTTAGTAACGTGGGAACGCCTTCCGGTTGCGTTAACGCCAACGGAAGAATATGAATCGCACGGCGCATACTCAGGCGGCGCGATTGAAAAAGATGGTCAAGGGCTGCTGTTTTATACGGGGAATGTAAAATACGAAGACGGCTCACGTTCAGCTAATCAATGTATCGCGATGCTAAACAGGGATGGAAGTGTAGAAAAATACACGCATAATCCAGCGGTACGAGGCGTTCCTGATGGATATACAGGACATGTGCGCGATCCGAAAGTATGGAAAGAAAATGATACATATTATATGCTGCTAGGCGCTCAGCGTGAAAACGAAACGGGCGCATTAATTGTGTATGAATCAAGCGATGCGCTTCAGTGGTCATTTAAAGGCGAAGTTCAAACATCGCTTCCTGACTTTGGCTATATGTGGGAGTGCCCGGATTACTTTAAACTGGACGGAAAAGATGTGTTTGTCTTTTCACCGCAAGGAATCAAAGCGGAGGGCCACGATTTTCATAATATTTATAATGTGATTTACGCGGTGGGAACATTTGATGTGGAAAGTTTAACGTTTGAAATGGAGTATTACCGTGAAATTGATAAAGGGTTTGACTTTTATGCACCGCAAACGTTCCAAGATGAAAGCGGACGTCGCTTGCTGTTTGCATGGATTGGAAACCCGGACGTTGACTATCCATCAGACGAATACGGATGGGCCCATGCATTAACGCTTCCTCGTGAGCTTTCGCTTGAAGGAAATGAACTTGTTCAAAAGCCTGTAGAAGAGTTAAATAAGCTTCGAGATCAAGCGGTTCATTTTAGAGGAACGCTAAGAAATGAAGAAGTGATCATTGATGAAGCAACAAACAATGCCTATGAAATCAATATGACGTTCCGCGAGATAGCGGCCAAACAGTTTGGTTTAGAGCTGTTTAATAGTAAAGAAGAAGAGCTTCGCCTCGTGTTTGATACAGAAAAGCAAGAAGTGCGACTCGACCGCTCTTCATTCCACCATCAATATGCAGCGGAATACGGTGTGGTTCGCTCTGAAAAATGGACGGCGTCAAATGAAGTCGATGTTCGCGTATTTGTCGACAAAAGCATTGTCGAAATTTATATAAACGGCGGCAAAATTGTCTTCACTTCCCGCGTTTTCCCGAAAAAAGATTCCAAATCAGCTGTAAATGTATTTGCAGAGGGATCTGTGGACTACCGTATTGATTATTACGGTATGTCGCGCGGCATTTCGTAAATGAGAAAAGAAGCTGTGACAAAAGTACTTTAGCGCAAGTGAAAAACGAACCACTAATTAACATGTTTGATTAGTGGTTCGTTTTTTTACGATGGTAAATATAGTTTTATCTGTTTCGTTCCTTCTAGCAGTTGATTGGAGGGCAAGGCGAAGACTCCTGCGGGACAAGCAGAAGAGGTGAGACCCCGCAGGAGCCAAGCGACGAGGAGGCGCTCAGCAGCCGCCCGCGGAAAGCGAAGCCTTGCACGAAAATCAACTGCGGTGTAACAAGCGGTTCAGCTCATGTATCTCATTTGTTCGTCTTTAGGTTAGCTTCATTTCGTTATGTTTTAACCTTTTTTTGAGCTCTATAAAAATAAAATACAAATACAAGAAGCAACTAAATGAGGAACGGCTGCAATAATAAAACGTTTCATCCATTCTGTATCCTCTCGCTGCCGGACCGGGGTAAAGTAAGGTCCTCTCGTTTCAAATCGAAATGTATCCAGTAAGGTTACGAGTGCAATTGCCGTAAGTAATATGCCAAGAGGGCCTGAAATATAGTAAATATACTGCCAGTTGCCTGCTGTAATAGAAATGATAATTACAATAATTAAAGATATAATGCCAGATATTAATCCCGTTTTCAAACTAAAAATCTCCTTACATCCAGTTTTTGCTTATCTATTTTACCATAACCGAATGAAGGTTTGTATATACGGCTCCGGACTGATATTTACTTTTTGGCTGTTCTTCGATGTAAGTATCTTCTCGTATAAAAAGAGTTTCCTAGCAAAAGCAGTGTCCCTAAAATCCAGCCAGCTGCAGGGGAATAAGGAAAGATATTTTTTATGCGTCAATCTGAACGTTTCTTTCCGGTTTATCACGCAGCGGCATCACCATACTCACAAATCCAATGACTACTACGATGATTGCCGCCGTTAAAAAAGTCGTCTGAGCACCTGCGAGCTTTACGACCATGCCTCCAAGAACAGGAGCAGTAAGTAAAACGGCGCTCGTTAAGGTGTTAATGAATCCGTACACTTTCCCTAGGTGCTCTTTGTCACTGTACTTTTGAACGATATAGTTAAACAGCAGCAAATTAAGTCCAACTCCGGCGCCACCGATAGGTGCAGCAATCAAAATAAAATAGCGCGACATAACGGCTGGGTTAAAGCAGCTAATAAAAAATAAAGAACCTCCAAATAGAAGCAGTCCAAGTGATAAAAGTCTAAATGGATGGTGAACCTGTTTTTTTCGATTAAGATACACTCCTGTTGTTAGCGCTCCCAGCCCGATTCCAGAAAGCAGCCAGCCGAGCATTTCCGGGTTATGAGGGAGCACATCTCGAAGAAAGATGCTAATTTGAGCATCAACAAGCATGACGACAAAGTATGAAATGTGAAACAAAACAACGACACGTAAAAGAATCGGGTGCTGAAAAACGAGTTTCCAACCGTTTGAGTACGTTTCTTTCGGTTGATGGGAAGAACGAGCAGCTTGCCCTTGAATATTTTTACCTGCTTTTTTAAGTGAAAACAGCACGCCGATAGAAATCATACAAGCTGCGGCGTTAACTAAAATACATGCTTTAGGTGTTGTAAACGTCAGCGCGGCGGCTCCGAGAAACGGTCCCACAACTTTGGCAATTTGAAACATAATGTTTTGTAAAGTAGAGGCCTGCAGCAGCTGGTCTTCTTTGACCACTTCTCGAACGCAAGCGAGCTGTGCGGGCACTTTCATAACAGAACTCATAGAGCGCAGCGTCAGCACCCCTAGTGCCAAAAGCGGTTCATTTGTGAAAAATAACAGACATGTAAACAGAAGACGGACTAGTTCAGACAGAAACATCAGCTGTACTTTGTTGTAGCGGTCTGCTAAATTTCCAGCTGCTTGACTTAGCAGGATGCTAGGCAAAGCGTACGCGACAGGAATAAGCGTAATCCAGAGGGAATTTGCGTGCCACACGTATGTAAAAAGCGTCATCACCGCAAACATATCAAATAAATCTCCGAAGCTTGCCGCAGTACTTGAAATAAATAATTTTTTATAAGAAGAATTAGCAAACAGCTTTTCTTTTTTCAATACTTTCATTCCTTTATGTGTTGCTCGTAAAAAATAATCGCATCTTCAATAAATTGAAGGACTTCGCTGTCAATAGGATAGAGATTAAGTGAACTGGATGCCTCAGGAGATTTGCGAATATCCCAAAAGGCTTTCTCTAAATCGGTATGAGGGCCAAATAGCTCACTTGATAAAAGCAGTATATCCGCCGCAATCAGCTGGCCATCTTCAGACTGTGGTGCACGCTGATGCTTTAAACACAGCTGAATTCGTTTAATGATACTGATCCATTTATCAGCACTCTCATTCTCCAGTTTAGGCATATCACGCTGCAGAATCTCACTTTCTTCTATTGAAAGCAGATCAGTCCAGCTGCTTTGCGTAGTAGGCTGATTGTGAACTAAAGGAAGGAGCTGCTTCCAGTTTAGTTCACCTTCTATTTTTATACTGTTGCGAAGAGTGTGGGTGTGTTCTAAAGCTCGCTGAATTTCTGAAGCTTTTTGCTGAAGTTTTTGCTGATGAATCGCTAAAAGTTCATCAATACTTACTTGATGAAGAATAAGTTCAATATCTCGCAAAGGAACGGCTAAGTTTTTTAACAGGGTAATTTTCTCTAGTGTGACTAAGTCCGTTTCTGAGTAGGAGCGTTTTCCATTTTCGGCTTTTGACGATGGATGAAGCAATCCGATTTGATCGTAGTAACGAAGCGTACGCACCGTGAGTCCTAATTTTTTAGCGGCTTGCCCCGTAGAAAAATAAATCATGTTTAATCCCTCCAAAAAAATGCTTGCAGGTAACGTTACGTCACCTTTTACACTGAATATATGTAAAAGGGAGGCGAAGTAAATTGAAACAACAAAATCAAGGATTATGGACAATAAAATCATTTGTAATTATGCTAGTCGTTACGTTTATTGGTGTTCCTGTTTTCATTGAAGGAGCATTGCAGCACGTTTTCCAGTCGCTATTTAAAAGTGAGCTCTATGCTGGAACAGCTACTGGATTTGTTATGGCAACTGTGTTTTTATCAGCTCTGTATTGGCTGATGGTGCAGGCTGGTGATAGAAAAATTGGTTTTCAATCGTTTTCAAAACGTCACTGGCCGCTCATTCTTTTTTGGCTTTTTGTGCTGATCTTAGGAAGTGTGGCAATTGTTGTACTCATGGAATGGTTTGGTATGACGTATGAAAATAAAAAAACAGCCAGTTTACAGCATGACCTGTCGCTGTTTTCATTTATACTTGCTTTTGTTTCAGCTGCTGTGATCTCACCTTTTTACGAAGAGATTATTTACCGAGGTTTTTTTTATACGTGGCTGAAACGTAAAGGAGGGATTGTATTTGGATTGGCGGGAAGTTCGTTTATCTTTATGCTGGTGCATATTCCAACGTACAATACCTTGCCCGTTAACTTTTTTTCAGGTCTCGTATTCGCTTGGGTGTACGAAAAAACAAAGTCGTTGCTTCCTAGTATGATCATTCACGCTTGTTTTAATGGAATTGCCGTGATTTTAACGGCGGCAGCTTAATGTAGTTTCGATAATGGGTAAGCTATGATTTATCTTACCATATTATGTCTAATGAAGAAGCGAATTGTAAAAAAATAAGCGGGAAATGAACCAAAAAACTGCTAGAAGCACTGCCTATTCCTAACAGTTTTTTGTATATGCACGCACGCTCAAGGCTTGTCTTAAAGTGCACATTAAGGTGTATGATAATAGTGACTATAAACAGAAATAAAAAGGAGAGGGTATCGATGCAATATCGAAAGCTTGGAACAACAGGTCTGGAAGTATCAAATTTATGTCTAGGTACCATGGCGTTTGGACGATGGATTGACGAAAAAGTGTCGGCAGCTATTTTACATAGCGCCATTGAAAATGGAATTAACTTCATTGACACAGCCAACTATTACGGAAAAGGGCAGGATGAAGAGTTTAGATATGGCACAGGGGAATCTGAAGAAATTATTGGACGCGCGTTAAAAGGAAAACGAGATGATGTTGTGCTTGCAACAAAAGTCGGCATTGCCGTAGGAAAAGGCAAAAATGATCAAGGTCTTTCACGCACACATATTATGAGAGAAGTTGATAATCAGCTGCGACGACTGCAGACGGACTACATTGATCTTTATCAAGTTCATCTTTTTGATCACCATACCCCTATGGAAGAAACGCTTCGCACGCTAGATGATTTAGTTCGTCAAGGCAAAGTTCGTTATATTGGCTGCTCCAATTATGCCGCGTGGCAAATCGCAAAGTCTCATCATATTAGTGACAACATGGATCTTGAAAAATTTATTTCCGTTCAGCCTCAGTACAATCTTCTCTCTCGTGAAATTGAGCAAGAGCTGCTGCCGTTTAGTCAATCCGAAGGTGTAGGCGTTATGGTATACAGTCCGTTAGCGCGCGGCATGCTTTCAGGCAAATATAAAACACCAAATGACGTGCCGCCAGAAAGTCGTGCTGCACATGGTGAAAAGCTGCTGCGAAACTACTTTACTGACCGAAACTTTCAGCTGGTGGAGCAGTATCGCAAGTTAGCAGAACAACATGAAGTAAGCTTGTCTCAGTTTGCTCTTTCATGGGTGCTAAATCAGCCCGCTGTGACATCAAGCATTATCGGAGCTAGTAAATTGCACCACGTAACAGATGCAGTTGAAATCAGCGATTGGACATGGTCAGAAGAACTGCTAAACACCGTAAATTCACTGTATTGATAAAAAGTCCGCAGGTGCACCTGCGGACTTTTGTGTTTATATTTTAATTTCTTTTTGCTCTAACCTTGCTTCTAGTGAGTCGTACAAAGCCAACTTGTAGTTAATTTGCTCGAGGTATTTAAAGGTTTTGGCCATTTCTTCTTCTACCGCTTCTTTGTGCTGAAGCATCATGTTTTTTCGTTCTTTAATCGTGCTTTCCCCTTGTTTATAGAGCTCTACATAGCGCTTGATTTCTGCAAGCGGCATGCCTGTTGAGCGCAGAGCTAAGACAAAACGGATCCATTCAATATTCGTATCATTATAGAGGCGCTTTCCATTTTCATCACGCTCTACAAAAGGAAGGATTCCTTCTTTTTCATAGTAGCGTAAAGTTGGTGCGGAAAGCCCGGTTTTTTCATTCATTTCTTTCATGCTATAAGACAAGATTGTTCACTCCCACTTATGAATCGTAAAGCTTACTTTAAGGTATATGATAATCGATGGTTGAACGTTTTATCAAATTCTTTTTCAGTTATTTTTTAAAAAAATGGAACTTTTATACATTTTGTCCGTAATAACAAGTAGACAATAAGAAACTTACTGTAAAAGGTTAAGTAAAGGGGATAGAGTAATGAAAAAAATAAAATGGATTAGTTTTATACTGCTGCTGATTTCAAGCGGAGTGTTTTTTATCAATCATCAGTACGCCATTTTACTAGCGGCTTGGACCGCTTACGGAATGGCTTTATCAGTCCTGGTTTATTTCTTTTCATACGGCATGAGTGATTCAAATCAAGAATAAAAACCGTATGCGCGTTTCTTATTGTCTTCAAAATAAAAGCAAAAAAAGAAAGGGTGGAAGAAATGGGAGAACTTTTTTGGATGATTTTTTTCGGAGCGTGTATTTGGGTTCCACTAATTTGGAATAAAATTGCGATTGGCAAGCGCATCGCTTACGAAGAAAAGAAAGCAGGACGTGATTTAACAGGAGAAATCAATCCGTTTACTGGAGGAAGAATGTAAATAGAGATTAAGACATCTCTAAATTACTCCCATTGAAAGACGAACAAATAGGATAAATGAGCTCATATGAATTGTTTGTGACACCGCTGTTAATTTCCGTGCAAGGCTTCGCTTTCCGCGGGCGGCCGGTGAGCCTCCTCGTCGCTTACGCTTCTGCGGGGTCTCACCTGTTCCGCTTTTCCCGCAGGAGTCTTGGCCTTGCCCTCCAATCAACAGCTATAAGCAGCTACCTACATAAAACTTACATTCAGCCTATCCATAAAAAATCCGAACGAATTTAATTCTCTACCAAGAATCTCAATGCATCGTTCAAATTTCCCTACCACTAATAAAATACGTTTGTTTCAGCCTCTTCATTAGTAAAGAAAACAATAGTTTAATTTTGTTATTAATAGTATAATTAACCATATTTATTTTGAATAGAAAGGCTGATGAAAAGGTGTCAACATTCTTTTTGGCCGGCATGGTACTTGTGCTGGTGATGATTATTTTTTCGCGTACGCTGTGGGTTCCCAGCGGAGTGGTAGAACGTCTCAGCAAGAAAAAGTGGTTTCAAAACCATTGGCTGAGCGGAGGCTATTTGTTTGGCATTAATGCTTTATATTTTGGTACTACAATATGTTTACTCTTTCTTCCTATCTTTACTAATATCCCTTATTTACATCTTGTTCTTATGTTTTTAGCGACGATTGTAAGTATTTTTACGTGGAGCGCCTTTAGTGCAGCGTGGACAGGGTCATTTAAAAATCGTCTTAAAATGGCTTTAACAGGAAGCAGCTTTTACTTGATAGTCGCATTGATTATGGTGATCCAGTGGCTAAGCGTTAAGCCTCTGTATCCCAATGAAGATACGTTTATGCGAGCTTTAGGATGGATGCTTGGCTTCTTCGTCTCAGCCGTCGCTTTTAGTATATGTTTTATCTTCACTGCGTTTCTTGGAAAACGTTCAGCACGTGTGTAAGGATTTTATCCGTTTATTAACGTTTTTTTCTAGTTAACTACTATTGACGAAAGCAGGGGTAAACGTGATTCGAGAAATTTCAGCTTCTGATGCAGCCGCTTTTTTAACGTTAAATAAAAAGCTTGATAAAGAAACCGCCTATATGCTGTACGAGGAAAATGAGCGTGCGATTACGCTTGAACAGCAGAAAAAAATGATTACCACTTTTTTAAAGATGCCGAACTCAACCATTTTAGTGGCGGAACAAGACGGACAGCTTGTTGGTCATTTATCTGTGATTGGAGGAAGCGTTAACCGAAAAAAACACAGCGCATACTTAGCTGTTGGCGTGCTTCATTCTTATGGAAACCGAGGTATCGGCACTGCGTTGTTTGAAGAAATGGAGAAATGGGCAGCGCAGAGCGGCATTAAACGAGTAGAGCTAACGGTTATGACACATAATGAACTGGCCATTTCGCTGTATAAAAAGATGGGCTTTAAAATAGAAGGGAAAAAAGTATGTTCACTCGTTGTAGATGGAAAATCAGTCGATGAATATTATATGGGGAAGGTTTTTGAAAAAACGTGTTTAAAGGAGAAATGAACATGGAAACGACGATTGTTCAGTTAAACGAATGGATGGTAAAGCTTCCTAAAAAGCTTGAAGTACTCTCTGAAGCAGAGGCGTCAAACCGTCCTGCTCCTAAGAAATGGTCACCAAAAGAAATTGTGGGCCACTTATGTGACTCTGCCATTCACAATTTGCAGCGCTTTATCAACGTGCAGCATGAAAAAAATCCTTGTGTACTGACGCCTTATAAACAAGATGAATGGGTAGAGCTGCAGCACTATCAAGATACGCCGATGGCAGAAGTAGTTGCCCTGTGGCGCAGTTTAAATAAGCAAATTGCTTCCGTTCTTTTGCATATACCAACAGAAAAGCATACGTATCAATTCGAACTAGGAGATGGAAAGTTCGTTTCGCTCCAGTGGTTGGCTAAAGATTATATCGCTCATTTGGAGCATCATATCAAGCAAATCGACGCTCAAATGCCGCTAGGAGGCAAAGAGGATGAAAAAAGAACATAAAAAAGAAGAATCTCAGGTGAAAGTAGATTTTAGAGTAGGCCGCGCCTATGGTGATCATGAATACATAGGATCTTCGAAAAAAGGCGTGCTTCTTGCTTTGTTACCCGTTCTGATCATTGCTGGAGGTATATTTTTTTTGATGGTAAAATGATAAAAGCCGCATTATAGCGGCTTTTTTTCATAAAGGTGCTGGGTTTTGCTTCCTTCGGGATTGTTGAGGCTTTCTAGGGTGGAAAAGCCTGCGTGTTCTGCGACTATTTTAGCTGCAGAAGGAAGCGTTTCGACTCTTTCCCAAGATTCTGGGTTCCACAGTTTTGATCGCTTGAACGCTTTGCTGCAGTGGAGAAAGCACTCTTGTACTTCGACGCCGATAGCGAGCAGAGGAGTTTTATTTTGAACCGCCATTGTTTCAAGCAGCGCTTTTTCTTTTACAATGCAAGCTTTGCCGTTAATACGCAGCGTTTCTTCTATGCCTGGAATTAAAAAAAGCAGCCCTATTTGAGGATTAGATAAAATATTTTCCAATGAATCTACTTTTTGATTGCCGCGCCTCTCTGGAATCAACAGCCTTTTCTCATCGACGACTTGTACAAAACCAGCATGATCACCTCGTGGAGAGCTGTCGCAAATTCCTTTATGATCAGCTGTAGCGATGATGACAAAAGGGGAATGTTTAATAAATTCCCGGCAGTGTCGATCTAAATAAGGAATTATTTTTTGATGCGCCAATTTGTTAGGCGCGCCGACTATACGTCGAAGCTCTTCCTTCGTTTTTACTCGTTCTTTAAAGTGACCGTTTTTCATTCCTCTTTTCACTCCTACAGTTTGCGTATACTGAAAATACCATTTTTACATATGAAATTCTATGTTTTTATATTAAAAAAACAGAAAAATCAGTATATTGAAAAGAAGGAGAAGCATGGTAACGCTAATTTCGGTCTTTTTTTAAGTTTTTGATTGCGTTATCAAATATGTCATTAACCGTTTTCATATGTTCACTGACAAGATGGTCGGAGTCTTTTTCTCTCTGGCGCATGTCTTTTAACAAATCATCCATATCATCTAGCAAACTTTGAAAATACTCATCTTTTTGTTCTTCTTTCATTGTGGAATCGTCCATTTCATCAAGCTTATCGAGCTTATCTTCAATTTTTTTGAAGTATTCATCTCTCAAAATTCTCACCTCATTTATAAAGTAGCTTTCTGCTTATTGTATGCAAAATGTTTGTTTGCATGAGTAAGAAGTAGAAAGGGTATAAAGAAAAAAGAGTCTAAAAAGCTCATTTGCATCTTAGTAGGTTACTTTTTAGTTCCCATATTACTTTAAAGTGCGTACTTTTTTTTCGTGTTTGTATGCTTCATAATAAATTTTGTCAGGGAATAATAAGACATTTAATAGATTGATTATACGAATCAAATTCTAAAATAGAGGTATAAAAATTTCAGGAGGTTTTATTCATATGAGAGAGATACTGCAAGGAAAACTAGGTTTTGGAACAGCACCACTAGGCAATATGTATCGCAATATTCCAGAAGAAGAGGCCATCGCAACGGTTGATGCTGCTTGGGAAAGCGGCATCCGCTACTTTGACGCAGCCCCTCTTTACGGAGCTGGCTTAGCAGAAATGCGCCTTGGTGAAGCACTATCAAAAAGAAACCGCGATGAGTATGTGCTAAGTACAAAGGTAGGTCGCGTCATTTCAGATGAATTGGAAGATATATCTTCACGTGATATGGGAGAAAAAGGCGGGCTTTTTGAATTCGGCCGTAAAAATAAAATTATTAATGACTATAGCGCTGATGCAACTCTTCGTTCAATTGAGCAAAGCTTAAACCGTTTAAAAACAGATCGCTTAGACTTTGTGTATATTCATGATGTTGCGCAAGATTTTTATGGAGATGAGTGGGTAGGACAATTTGAATCTGCTCGAACGGGCGCATTTCGTGTGCTTACACGTTTGCGCGAAGAAGGAGTTATAAAAGGATGGGGACTTGGAGTAAACCGAGTGGAACCAATCGAAATTATGCTGGAATTGGAAGAAGCAAAGCCCGATGTATCGCTGTTAGCTGGTCGATACACGCTGTTAGATCATGAACGTGCGCTGCAGCGAGTGATGCCCGAAGCTGTAAAGCATAATATGGACATCGTTGTCGGCGGACCATACAGCTCAGGCGTTCTTGCTGGAGGTACACACTTTGAATATCAAAAAGCGTCTTCAGACATTATGGCAAAAGTAGAAAAAATCAAAGCCATTGCAGATCGTCATCAGATCAGCATTAAGGCTGCTGCTGTACAGTTCTCGCTTGCTAATCCAGCGGTTGCTGCCGTTATTCCTGGCGCCAGTCGTCCAGAGCGTATTGCAGAAGACAAAGCGGCATTAAACACGGTAATTCCGGCAGCCTTCTGGGAAGAAATGCGTGAACAGAAGCTTGTAGCGTCACATGCACCGCTGCCAATAAACGTTAAATGAAGGTAGAACGGTAAATAGTAAGTAGAAAAAGAGTCTGG
The DNA here is from genome assembly GCF_045369295.1 of Priestia sp. 179-F W1.4 NHS. Classification (NCBI taxonomy): domain Bacteria; kingdom Bacillati; phylum Bacillota; class Bacilli; order Caryophanales; family Bacillaceae; genus Priestia; species Priestia sp. 179-F W1.4 NHS. The sequence goes on from NZ_JBIQFF010000001.1 coordinate 1,039,783, forward strand.
GACAAAAGTATTTTAGACGAAGTGAAAAACGAACCATTGATCAAAATCTTTGATTAGTGGTTCGGTTTTTTTGTTTTGAAATAGGGATTTGTCATACATTTAGTAAGAATTGACTAAAGACGAACAATTAAAATAAATAATATTAAAATATTCGCTTTTTATATTGAATAACCATTTTATATTTGATACATTTAGACAGTGAAAAATATTACTCGTATATGCTTGGAAATATGGTCTAAGTGTCTCTACCTGGTTCCCATTCAAAGAACTGGACTACGAGTTAAAGTATAAAAATGTTCGGTTTACCCAGACAGAAGCTGTATTCCGTACTTAATTTCTTATACTTTGACTCTAAAAAACGTAGACCATGAAACATGCTCTAGGTTTTTTTCTTTTGTCCAATCATCGAGTGTATGAAACAGCAAAACGAAATGGAGTGAAAGTAACGATCTATGAAAAACAAGATGTTAAAAACAGGGGCTTTATTTACTATTGGTATGGTTTTACTGCTATCTATACTTGCCGGGTGTAATTCAGCTTCAAAAAAAGAAGCTGGAGATAAACAGAAGCAGCAGCCTATTATTGTGCAAGGACCGATGCCGATAGAAGCGCAGAAATTCGCTAAAAAATTAGAAAATGTAAAAGAAGAAAAGTCAGGGAATTTTGTTTTTTACAAAGGAACTGTCGATAATTATCCAGTCATCGTGGTTAAAACAGGAAAAGGAATGGAAAACACGGCAGCTGCTACAGCGATAGCTATAGAAAAATACCATCCTAAAGCAATTATCAACCAAGGAACATCGGGCGGGCATGATGAAAACCTGAACGTGTTTGATATTGTATTAGGAAAGCGAACAACGAATATAGGCTCTTTAAAAACAGAAGATAAAAAAGAAGAGGAAGGAATGGATCCTACTGCTTGGAAGCCGATGGATTTAATGGCTTCTGAAGGAAGCGCTGGAGAAGATCCTAATGCTGAAAAAGCTCGTTATTATGAAGGAGATAAGAAGTTACTTGCGGCTGCAAATGCAGTAAAAGATACATATAAAAAAGGAAAAGTGGTTGAAGGAACGATAGGATCAGCAGACACGTGGAATAACGAAGTGGATCGAATTAAGTGGTTCCATACTAAGTTCGGGACGTCCGTAGAAGAAATGGAAGGCGCAGCGGCAGCACAAATTGCAGGAAGCTACGACGTTCCATTCTTGGGTATCAGAGTGTTATCTAACAACAAAGTAAACGGTGGAAAATATAATCCAAATACAGCAGCCGCTTGCCAAGACTATGTTTATGAAGTAATTAAACATTATATCAGCACAAACGCTAAGTAAATCTTTATTTAAAAAAGCATCAAAGCTTTTGTTTCTCTAACAAAAGGCTTTGATGCTTTTTTCGTCATGTCTATAGGGGTTTACTGTATTTACTTAGTATGAAGACGGATGGCAGAGTTCATAATATCCTCCTTTAGATAAAATACTTTACTTATAAACATACTAAGAATTAAGAATTGAGACAAGAAAAATTGAATCAGTAATCGTAAAGAAATAGTTTAATTTTGCTAATTTCACAAACAAATGGAAAGGTGGTAGGATGGTTTATATCCCTACTAAACTTACAAAAATAGTGGGTTTTAAAAAGTGATTTTAATTATTGGGGGAATGACGTTGAAACAGGTTAAGGTGAAATGGTTATTATTTATTGTGATTGCTTTATTTGTTGCCGGGTGCAGCAATAATCAAGCAAGCTCAGGCGATAAAAGCACCAGTGCCGCTCAAAAAGACGGAGGTACGCTAAACATTGCGTTTCAAAGCGAGCCAACAACTTTAGATTCTCAGATTACTGGAAATTCTTCAGTTAAAGATGCGGCGCGAAATATTTACGAAGGACTTGTTATTTTTGATAGTAAAGGCAATGTAGAGCCTGATTTAGCAGAAAAAATTGATATAAGCGATGATAAAAAAGTCTACACGTTTCAGCTGCGAAAAGGCGTAAAGTTTCATAACGGAAAGGAAATGACAGCGGACGATGTAGAAGCTTCGATTAACCGCTGGATTAAGCTGTCTTCACTTGGCAAAACAAACTTTGTTGGTTCACAAGTTAAAAGAACAGGAGACTATACGGTTGAGCTTCATTTGAAAACACCGAACGTGAATACGCTGGCACTGCTAGCAGATCCAATTCCGGCAGCCGCTATTTTTCCAAAAGAAATTATCGAAAAAGCACCTGCTGAAGGAGCTACTGAGTTCGTTGGCACAGGGCCATTTAAAGTGAAGGAATGGAAAAAGAATCAATATATCACGCTAGAGAGATTTAAAGATTATTCTTCAAAAGGACGAAAAATTAAAAAGACTCCTCACGTAGATGAAATTAAAATTAGTTTTTTAAGCGATGAATCTACTAGAATTTCAGGCATTACAGCTGGACAGTTTGATATTGCCTTAGGTGTTTCAAGCGACAATGCGGCACAAATTGAAAGTACGCAAAACGTTAAGAACAAGCTGGCTCCAGGAGGATTTATTGGTTTATTTTATAACACGCAAGAAGGGTTCTTTAGCGATTTAAATGCTAGAAAAGCTGTAAATGCCACGATTAATGCAAAAGATATTTTATCAAGTTCATACGGCGATTCGGATTATTATGAACTGACTTCATCGATTGTGAATAAAAAATTTCCTAACTATTACAGTGAAGCAGGAAAAGAAGAGTACAATCAGCATGATGAAAAGAAAGCAAAAAGCTATTTGAAAAGAGCTGGATACAGCGGGCAGGAACTGCGTCTTTTAACTTCACGCGATTATCAAGATCAGTACAATACGGCTGTTATCGTCCAGCAAGAGCTTGAAAAAATCGGTGTAAAAGTAAAGCTAGAAGTGTATGACTGGGCAACGTTTACAGATAAAGTAAATGATCCTAAAGCATGGGATATTTACCCGGTAGACTGGGCGGCGCGTTCAACCATTTTCCAAGGGCTTTGGACGTCAGGGGGCGCTCCTGTTGAGAAATCAACAAAGTACTTAGATAAAATTAAAGCGGCTGCTTCTGTAAAAGATGCGAGACCAGCCATTGATGCTACGCAGAAATACGTATGGGATGAGCTTCCGTTTACGTTAATTGGTCATAAAGTAAATATTAACGCCGTGTCTACACATGTAAAAGGCTATGACTTTAACTTAGGACCTGTATTTTATAACGTGAGCGTGAATAAATAACATACGCTAAGTTTAAACAAAAAGCGGTTTTAAAGGTACGAGAGAGGCTAGAACAAAAGTATTTTAGTTAAAAGAAAATCCGAACGGTGAAGATTCTTAATGGGAATCTAACTCGTTCGGATTTTTTCATGGTTAGGGTGAACGCAGATTTCATGTATGTAGGTGCTTCTAGCGGTTGATTGGAGGACAAGGCGAAGACTCCCGCGGAAAGCGAAGCCTTGCACGGAAATTAACAGCGGTGTAGCCATCCATGCTAGATTGTTAATCCTGTTTGTTCGTCTTTAGATTGAATCCATTGAGTTATGTCTCAATCTCTTTTATTTATCTATTCTTCACACCGCTCATCAGTAAAAACAAAGGAATACGCATTCGACGCTCGTAAGTTTCAGCGCTGTCGAAATGTTCATTTTGAGGACATGCTTCTTTTAAATTTGTAATGGTGAATCCACTTTGCTGCATCAAAGAAAAGTACTCTTCAAGCGTGCGATGATACTTTTGAACGTATCCACCCATCCAGTGCTGCTGACGGAATCCCATGAAGAAATAGTTGTCCACGGTCCAGTTTGTGCGGAGAGCGGAAGGCTGAAGAGTAGACGTAATAACTGGATGTTCAACGGAAAAAATAAGCCTTCCTTCAGGTTTGAGTGCTTGATTTACTTTAGTAAAAATGGAAGCTAAGTCTTCTATATAGTGAAGAGACAGTCTTGCGGTAACTAAATCATATTTGTCACGGGGCGGAGTATAGTGCTCCATCGGTTCATGGATCACTTCTGCATTTGGATAGTTTGAAAGCTGTTGCTGAGCTGCATTTATCATATTGATAGAGCCGTCTACTCCGGTATAAGAGAAACAGCCTTGTGCAAGAAGCTCCGCACCAAATCCAGCGTTTCCGCACCCTAAGTCTAAAACGTTTGCATTTGCAACATCACCTAGAAGCTGTAAAATGGCCGGTTTTTCAATCGTATCGTTGGCATTTTCTTTTTGCTGCCGGCGTTTTGTATAGGCCAAAAACGTCTCGTCATTATCGTAAAATTCAGCTCCTGTTGAGATCTTCAACTAAATCAGCCTCCTTTATGCAAAGTACCTTATTATAATCATATATTCAAATTATTTACAATGATTTAAATAAATATGGAAATGGTGTTTTATTTTGGAGATAGTGCTATCATGTGGAGTAACCGGCTTGTACACGTTTATGGAAGATAAGTCTAAAAGCTAAGAGTTGAGTATAGAAAGGGTCAGTCTATGCGTAACTCTTAGCTTTTGCTTTGAATCCGTAGGAAACCATTTGTTTTTGGCGTCGTTCTTATTTCGGTAATTTTTCAACAATTGCTGCGTCTATTTGCTGAGATAATACGCTGCTAATCTCTTTTTCATTTTCCACTTTTTCTAAAATTAGCTGCTTATTGCCCTTCTTTATTTTTAACATTGTACCTGAGTGAATAGAGAAATCATCTCGCAGCTTTTTAGGAATAGTAAGTCGAAAACGGTCATCAATTTTTCGAGATTGAGCCGTAAATGTTAAAGACGTTTTCTTACCAAAACTCATTTCATATTTTCGAATCACAATGTTATTTTCTTGGTTAATAAAAAATTGAACCTCCATGTTTGCAACCAATTCGACTGACGTTAACAGTTCAGAAGTGAGCTGAATCTGCCGTCCGGTTAATGATGCATAATAAGGAGGAGACGCCGCAGGTTTTTGTGAAAGCGCTATCGATTTTTCGTCTCTTTTTTTCACAACAATTTGCTGTTCTACTAAGTATAGTTCTACATAATCAAAGGGCTTAAGTTCATAGTCATCTCGTAGGGATCTGGGAATGACTATTCTACCCATATGGTCAATTGTTCGAATGAAGATATGAGAAGGAACGGGGACATTTTCATCATGATGATCAATAATAATCCAATCATCACAGCTCCGTAAAAGAACTTTGTCGTTCGTCTCGAGTTTCGTTAGTTGCATAAACAAAGAAGAAAGGGATACTCTTCCCATTTCATCAATTATACACTCTTCTTTTTTTGTACGCATCTTGCTACTTAATCCTTTCTAAAAACAGTTTAGATGGGGTATGTTACTTAAATTACACAGCATTTATTTCTTTGTCAAATGAAGCAAATGAGTATTTATTCATCCTACAGATTGAGAAATACAGGAATTTTGACCTCATTCAGTAGATGCACAGCTTTCCCGTGTAAATGGTAATCATCTGAAGAAAACAAGTTAATCTATAATTGAAAAAGCATAGAATAAAAGCGTTATTCTTTCTTTTGGTTTTATTGCAAGAAGAGAAAGAAAAAAAGCTTAAAAAGGGCCAATACCCTATTTCTAAAGAGTAGATGTAGGTTTTTAATCAAAAAATGCCGCGGAACTCAGTCTGAATGATGAATAGATTTATGCATATTAAGCCTAGAAAAAAATTTCAAGCAGTGCTTTTTTTACTTGGTTTGGAGAGCACTTATAGTTGAAGAATAAAGAAAAAGCTCAATGTAATGAGCTTTGTGCTAATTTTATCGTTTTTCAACCAGCAGTAAGATGAAGGTAGCAAGCGGTCCTAAAGCAAGAGATAATAAGAACCAGTTCAGACCGGTTCGATTTTTACCTTGCGCTAATCCGGCATTAATTAGAGCCAGCGTTCCCCATCCTACAACGTATTGATTATCCATATGACACCCCGCTAATATTATTTCTTTATATGATTAACAAATTTTATATTAGCATAAATATCCATATTTTTGATTGGAATTCCTGAATTAGGTGGAAAAGCGGTGAATTTCTTCATGAAACAAAATTCCTGTTTTCCTCCACTCAGTGAAGGTAGTAGTGAATAAGAGAAGGGTGCACGTAGTACACGTGAACGTACTGAGGACGATGATAGTGAAGCTGATGCATATATTGATTCATAAGCCTTTGAATGGCGTCGTACACATTGGGCGGATAGCCGTAATAGCCGTGATGAATCCCAACTCGAAGCAAGGAAACGGGAGGCGTGTTATTGTTTTTGTACATTTTTCGGTGCTCTTCTGCGCGTTTAACCTTGCGCAGCTGCTCCGCCCGCTGCCGGCGCAGCTGCTCCGCCCGCTGCCGGCGCAGCTTTTCGCTGTCCTAGTTCTTGATCGAGTATAAAAATAGCTGCAGGGTTATTTTGAGCAATTTTTAAGCGGTCTACAATTGTCTGAGCCTGAGCTTCTTCATCGACTTGTTCTCTCAAAAAGTCCTGCACGATGACTAGGGTTTGAGGATCGTTCGCTTGGCTGATAAATTGAAACGCTTGACGATAAGAATTTGTGACGAACTTTTCATGCTCCAATACTTTTTGAAACGTTTCTAACGGTGTCCCAAACTCACTTGGCTGAGCAGGTAAAGAACTTAATTCAACCGTTCCGCCGCGGTCAACTAAGTAGTCAATAAGTTTTAGCATATGAGTGCGTTCTTCTTCAGACTGCAGGCGTAGCCAGCTGCCCATTCCTTTATAGTTTAATCGATTCATATAGTTAGACATAGCTAGGTACAAAGTTGAAGAGACGTGTTCAAGTTGAATTAAGTTATTGAGCAGTTTTTGAATTTGTTCGTTCATATTTGTTATTCCTCCTTAGGGAAAGAATTTCTTTCATATACTAGCTGCAACCCTCACGTTTTTTATGGTGAAAGAAATCTACAGTGATACTATATGTCACTTCTTTAAGTAGGTAACTTGCCCATCCTTTATTGGTGCTTCTTACTTACATAAAGGGGTTGTATAATATAGGAATAAACGTAGTTTAAAAGACTCTTTTTTTAGATGGTTAAAATTACTATGTTCTATTTAACCAATTTAATGATAAAATTGTCACTCTGTGCAATTTTAATTGGTATGAAGGAGTCAGAAAAATGAATATGCAACACGTATTAATACCTGGATTTGAAAAGCTCGCGAGCTTTGTTTTCTGGTATCCATTTATTATGTCTTTATTTTGGATTGCGGGCACGCTTATTTACATACGCTATCGCGACCGAGATCCTAAAGTTGATTTTTCAACAGTTGATTGGCCGTTAGTGAGCTTTTTAGTGCCTTGCTATAATGAAGAAGAAACGATTGAAGAAACGCTTAAGCACCTTTTGGCGTTAGATTATCCGTCTAAAGAAATCATCCTTATTAACGATGGAAGCACCGATGGAACAGCTGATATTTTAAAGGAAATCAGCAGGAATCACCCTGAAGTTCGTGTGATTCAGCTTTATGAAAATAAAGGAAAAGCCAACGCGTTGCATTTAGGTGCGCACGCATCTAAAGCTGAGTTTTTAATCTGCTTAGATTCAGACGCTATTTTAGATCAAGACGCTCCGTATTATCTAATCCATCATTTTCTTCATAAAGGGGAACGGCTGGGAGCCGTTACCGGAAATCCGCGCATTCGAAACCGTAATACGCTGCTGAGTCGCATTCAGCTAGTTGAGTATTCTTCTATTATCGGTTCTATTAAACGAACACAGCGAATTTTAGGAAAAGTAATGACGGTCTCAGGCGTAGTAGTGGCTTTTCGAAAGAAAGCACTTGTGGACGTCGGGCTGTGGGATCGTGACATGATTACGGAAGATATCGCCGTAAGCTGGAAGCTGCAGCAGCGCTTTTGGGATATCCGCTATGAACCGCGGGCATTGTGCTGGATGCTTGTGCCCGAAACCTTAAAAGGAATTTGGAAGCAGCGAGTACGTTGGGCTCAAGGTGGGCAAGAGGTAATGCTTCGCCACTGGAAAGTGTTATTAAAATGGAAGCAGCGCAGAATTTGGATTGTATACCTAGAGCAGTGGATCAGTACTCTTTGGTCATTCGCATGGCTGTTTGTGACGATCATGCTGCTTGTTACCGCGAGCAGTCCTCAAGACATACTGTTTTGGTTTACGTTTACGTCATTTTCCCTTGTATTTATGAGCTTAATTCAGCTGTTTATTGCGCTGAAAATTGATTCGAAATACGACAACGTGAAGCGGTATTACGTCTGGGCTGCATGGTACCCAGCGCTTTACTGGATTGTCAATACGATTGTGGTAGTGGGCGCTTTTCCTCGTGCTATCAGATCTAGAGTGAAAGGAGGCTATGCCACATGGAGCAGTCCAGACCGCGGCTTAACGAAGAGCAAATCATGATTCAAGCTAAGCAGCCTCTTGCTCGATTCGTGATAAGCATCATTGTTTCATCTGTTTTTTGGCTGTATTGTGCCATTGTTCTTTGGTTTTTCCTTTCAGCTGTTATCGGCGTAAATGACCGTTACAGCGGGATATTAAAAATTGCGTTCAAAACGACGAACGGCGAAATTCGAACGTTTTTAGTAATTGGACTCGCTATTTTTTGCTTCTTTTTCCTGGCTCTGTTTTTATGGAGATTCTACAACAAAAAGAGATTTGGAAGCTTAAACCGACGAAAAGAGCCGGCGTATACGAGTATTAAAGATTTAGAGCGTCTTGAGCTTTTATCGAAGGATCAAATTCAAGAGCTTCAGCGTGCACAGTACATCGAGTTTGATGTTAATCCGTTAAAACATACTGAGGAGAGGAAGCACGCATGAAGAAATATGTATTCTTTCTTTTAATTGCGGCAGCGGTAGTTGGCTTTATTTTCTTTAAAGTAGTGAACTGGGAAGATAAGGCGAAAGCAACAACGACCGTGGAGCCAGCGCTTGAGACGAACGGATGCTTAGGCTTAAATTATCATCGCGTGCGCAAGCATAATTGGTTTAATCGAATTGTCAGCTCAGTTACAAAGTCTGACGAACTGACAGAGTACAGCGTCTACAGCAATGATTTTGAACAACAGTTAAAAAAGCTAAAGGAACTTGACGCTACGTTTGTTACGCCAAAAGATATTGAAACGTATCAGCAAAAAGGCACGTTTCCAAAACGCTGCGTATGGATTTCATTTGACGATATTGACCGTACCGTGTATCAAAACGCTTTTCCAATTTTGAAAAAGGAAAACATTCCGTTTACGCTATATGTAATCGCAGGACAAGTGGGAGCAGAGGACTTTCAAAATTTAAATATGGCTTCATGGAGTCAGCTAAAAGAAATGAAAGACAGCGGCCTTGCGACAATCGGTTCGCATACATATGATATGCACCGTTTAGAAGAAGACAAGCCTTTATTTCTGACGCCTGCTAAATACAGCGCGTTTGCTCGTGATTTACGAAAAAGCAAAGAAACGATTAAGAACCATTTAGGAATAGACCCCGTTTACTTTGCCTATCCATACGGCAATACGAATGATGACGTAGCTAAGATTGTGAAAGATGCTGGTTTTCACCAAGCAGCTATTTTAGCCCCTCATGTTATTACAAAAGACAACGATCCGTATTATCTTAACCGGATTGTTGTGTACAACAAAACCTTTCAATATCTTATTCTTCCGTGGCTGACGCGTACGAGCTCATGAGAAGAAAGTGAAAAAAGCCTCTGTCTAAAGCAGAGGCTTTTTTCTGTTTACCATCAAAAGGTATGTCAATTACGTGAAGAAAGTACACTTTCATTTCTATAAAAATCATTTTAATGTTACCATAGAAAAGTTGTGATAACAGATATGGATAAACGAAACTATCTATCAATCCTTTTACAAACTGCGTGTAAGAAGTTTGTAAAGGTGTAAAGAGGAAAAGCGGCAATTGTACGCTTACTATTTTACGAATGTAAGGCAATCGGACAAACTAATTCGCTGTCCATTGCTAATTAAATTGTATTCATTATTCACGATTCCTCTCTATCATTTCGTCATGGGTTTTGTTTTATCGTTAAAATTTTGATAAAGGTGTATAGGATATGGAAAACAGGCATTTTGAATATAAATTTAAAGAAGCGCTGAAAAAACTAAATGATATTGAACTTGCGTTAAATGAATCATCGATTGTAGCGATTACAGATAGTCGCGGATTCATCAATCACGTGAACGATAAATTCTGTGAAATTTCTAAGTATGAAAGACATGAGCTTCTCGGTCAAGATCATCGTATTATTAATTCGAAACATCACTCAAAACGGTTTTTTAAAGAGTTATGGAGTACAATCAGCTCAGGTAAGGTCTGGCACGGAGAAATAAAAAACAAGGCAAGAGACGGTTCGTATTACTGGGTGGATACAACCATTGTTCCATTTTTAGATGAACGAGGAAAACCGTATCAGTACGTATCAATTCGCAATGATATTACAAAGCGAAAAGCATATGAAGAAAAAATTAAGCAAATGGCTTATTATGATCCGTTAACTAATTTACCTAACCGCTACTGGTTAAACAAACAGCTAAAAAAACTGTTTTTAGATGAAGAATCTCCAGAACTGCTGGCTATTTTATTTTTAGATTTAGACCGCTTCAAATCAATAAATGATACGCTTGGCCATCATCACGGCGATGTGCTGCTGAGGCGCGTAGCAGAAAGATTAAAAAAATGTATTCCGTCCTCTGATTTTATCTCGCGGCACGGGGGCGATGAGTTTATTTTAGTGCTTCATACACTAAAAACTGTTGAGGAAATTGAAGAAATGACCGAGCAGATTGTAAAAGAAATGTCGCTTCCTTTTTATATAGATGGAGATAAAGTGCTAACCTCTACAAGCGTTGGCATCAGCCTATTTTCAAAGGAATGTCAGCAGCATATTATTCCAAAAGACGCAGATGAACTAATTGACAGGTTAATTAAGCAAGCAGATATTGCGATGTATGTAGCAAAACGAAATGGGCGAAACACATATGAAATGAGTTCTTCTTCATCAAATGAAAAAATCATTAAAACGATCAGCATGGAGAATGAGTTAAAGTATGCGTTAGAAAGAAATGAGTTTCAGCTCGTTTATCAGCCGTTAATCGATTTGAAAACGTCTGATGTCATAGGGGCAGAAGCGCTTATCCGCTGGAATAGCGCAAAATTTGGTACTGTCTATCCAAATGAATTTTTGCCCATTTTAGAAGAAGTTGGTTTGATTGTACCGGTTGGCAAATGGGTATTAGAAGAAGCATGTCAGCAAATGAAAGCATGGACGGAGATAAATTTAAAAGCGAGTAAAATAGGGGTGAACGTGTCACCTATTCAGCTGAAGTCCTCACGATTTGTAACGGACATGGAACAAATTTTGAAGAAAACGGGCCTTGAGCCGCACTTTCTAGAACTTGAAATCACCGAAAGCGTTATTCAAAACAGTCAAGAATCGAAAAAAGTGCTAAACCGCCTGCGGAGTCTAGGGATAAAAGTGGCGATGGATGATTTCGGAACGTGCTACTCTTCTCTCAGCTATCTTAAACACTTGCCAATCAATACGTTAAAAATTGATAAATCATTTATTGACGACTTAGATGAAGTGGGAAAAGTGCTGGTGGAAACGATTATTCAAATGGGGAAAAAACTTAATTTTGCCCTAACCGCAGAAGGAATCGAAAACGAAGAACAGCTGCAGTTTGTGACGGAACAAGGCTGTCATATCGGTCAAGGCTATCTATTTGATAAGCCGCTTTCTCCTGAGGAAATGAGCCGTTTGTTGAAATGAAGGAAAATCCTATGTACGGAAAGAAGCTCTTTAATAGAGCTTTTTTTATGGTTTTTAATCGTATGTAAGGAGTGAGAAAGTCGTGAAAGAGTACGTTGGAATCTGCACGATATGTCAAAAGAACGTGTACTGTTTAGAGGGATTTTTGAACGGTGTGGTTGTTGAAGGGAAGCTTGTCTGCTTTGCGTGTGAAGAAAAGGAGAAGCGTGACTCTCATAAAAACAAAAACTAGCTACCTGGGGTAGCTAGTTTTTGTTTACTGCGCATTCACTTTTTCCGCTTGCCAATAATACTCGCTGAACACATCAGAAAAGGCTTTGACGGTATTTGTGAGTTCTTCCATATTGTTATCGACGCCGCCTACTTCAATCAAAATGGAGCGGTCGGATAAGTCTTGATTATACAGACCGTTATTGCCGCTTGTTTTCTTTTTGCTTAATACTCCGCGGCTAAGGCCTGGATATTTTTCCTCTAGCTTTTCATGAATCGCTTTAGCCATTTTTACATTTTCATCAAATTTCGGATTCGCTTCACCTAATACAATCATTATTTTAGCGTACGATTTGCCGTTGATAGTAGCCGTTGTTTTTTCTTGACGTAGTGAATCACGATGAATATCAATTAAATAATCGACGTCTTGGTTTTGCTGAAGAGCTGTTTCCACCACGCTTCGAGACATCGCATAGGCTCGTCCTGTACCCCAGCCTTTTTCATTCAGCTTTTGCGTCATGTTGGTTGTATCTACTTCCGATCCGATTCCGTCTGCTTTTAATTCCATTCCTAGCATTTGACCAACGAGCGTAATGTTGGTTTTGTTATCTACTGCTTTATTTTCGTTCGCTTCACCTGGCATACCAAGTAAAGGGAAATAAGATTCCCAGCTGTGCGTGTGGTAGATGTACACAACTTTTCTGTCTCCCGTGCTTTGCTTAGCCTGTGTTTGAGACTGTTTTTTGCTTTCTTCGTACGTTTTGCTTTCAGCAGGATCCAAATCACGCTCTCCAGAAATGCTTTCGAGAGGAGGAGCCGATTCATGAGGAATCGTGGTATAATCCGTTCCTTCACCGGCTAACAGAATATGAGAATCAAAAATAGAAAAGCCGGGCAGTTCTGATCCAAATAGACTTCTTGTATCCGCCACGCGAATATTTGTCGCAAGCTGCAGGGCGACAGAAGAAAGAGGAGGCGGGGAGAAGTCTTCTTCAAAGGCATGAGAGAAATGATGGTTTTCCGTATGCATGAAGTAGAACAAGCTTTGAGCTTTATAATTTGATAGCGCTTGATAGACAACGTTCGAGCGCAGCGTATGCTGAAGAGTTGAATAAGTGACGGTAAAAATAGCGGCAGATGTTAACAGAACAAATAGTATAGCGATAATTAATGATTTATAAGAAAGAATCCAAAAAAGCTTTTTAGGCTTTTCAGTGAACTTTTTTTTCATAGAGTAAACCTCCTCTAATAAAATTTGAAATCAGCGAATAAGAACTCTAAGAGGAGAATGTTATGTATCTACTATTTACTCTATTAAAAAGAAAAAGAAATATGATAGAAACCATGATATTTAACACAATATAAAAAAGGTTATAGTAGGGCATACTATAAAAAAACGGTGCATATTGGAGCTGGTTAGATGAACGATTCATGGGTTTATCATCATTTTATTAATACACTGTTATTTCCTTTAACGATGTTTGGCGTGGCATTTTGTGTACTAGGGCTGTTGGTGTACATGCTGTGGAAAGAAAAGCAAAAAGAAGGGCGAAAACAACGAGATTGAGGCATCTAATCTAAAGACGAACAAATGAGGTAAAGGAGCTAGTATGGAACGCTTTTGACACCGCGGTTGATTTCCATGCAAGACTTCGCTTTCCGCGGACGGCCGGTGAGCCTCCTCGTCGCGCACGCTCCTGCGGGGTCTCACCTGTTCCGCTTTCCCCGCAAGAGTCTTCGTCTTGCTCTCCAGTCAACCGCTAGAAGCCGCTACATACACGAAACCTACGTTCACCATACCAATAAAAAAATCCGAACGAATAATTGTTCGGATCTTCCTTCAACTAAAATACGTTTGTCACAGTCTTTTTGTCCGAATTTCAGCAGGGAAAAGGAAGTTTTTTTCTTTCTAAGAACTCCATACGGTTCCCAAATGGATCATCCACGTAAATTCTTTCAGTACCGGGAATGTTTTTGTCTTCTATAAAAGAAATACCAAAGCTACTCAGATGATCTTTGAACGCAGGGAGGTTTTTAACATAAAAGCCTGGATGCGCTTTTTTGGCAGGTGAAAAGGTAGGTTCAACACCAATATGCAGCTGATAAGAACCAAATTCAAACCACACGCCGCCGCGTTTTTTAAGACTTTCCGGCTTTTCAATTTCTGTTAAGCCAAGAACGGTTCCAAAAAAGTGTCGTGCTTTGCTTTCTGAATGCTGTGGTGCAGCTAGCTGAATATGATCAATATGCGTCAGTGTAAAAGCCATAAACATTCCTCCTTAAATAGTAGAGTACTAGTTAAGTTTACGTGATGTATATCTGTAAATAAATGATAAAAAGTTGATGTATTTCATAAGAAAAACTTATTGTTTTATATACATATAACACCAAATGAAGTATATTTTATTTTGTTGTTATTTAGAAGAATTGGAGATTAATATGGAATATCACTATACGTTAACAAAAGATGATTATGTGGCTTTTAATATGCATCATGCTCAACATTCGGAAAGAGTACAAAAAGTGCTGAAAGTTCAGCGATGGATGTCGCTTATTTTTCTTCTTATTCCTTTGCTTGTTTCGTGGGTTGAAGGAGAGTTTTTACTTGGCATGTTCGTAGTATTTGCGCTGCTTGCGGTTCTTTGGTTTTTATTTTATCCGAAGTATTTTTACGGAAGTATTAAAAAGAACATTATAAAGGTAATAAATGAAGGAGATAACAGCAGTCTGACAGGTGAGCATACTATGATGGTTACGGAAGATGGCTTGGTAGAGAAAAGCTTAAAAGGAGAAGTGAAGACTCCTTGGTCAAGCATCACTCAAATTAGAGAAACCGATGAACATATCTTTATTCTTGTTAGTGCAATGAGCGGATACGTTATTCCTGCAAGCGCATTTGCAGATGTAAAAGCGCTACAGCAGTTTAAAGAAACGCTGAATGCTGCAAGGGCTGGAAAAACAGGCTGAGTAGTAAATAATAATGTAAAAAAACGCCCTCCTAGATACTTTTCTAAGAGGGTGTTTTTTTAACAGCAGTCCCAGTTGTACAAAACATCTTTAAAGTTACGGTTGCGAAGGTCTTCTTCTTTAATGAAGAAATTGGCCACTCCCGCATCACCAAACATAATATCCGCTTCGTCGTCCATAGCAAATTGAAGAAGCAGAATGTTGTATGCCCGCAGCGCTTCACCGTAGTCTCGAGGATCGCTTTGAGTGAAAAAAGCGTATCCGCCCATTTTATGATACTCGCCCGTAAGCTCATCCCAGTAGATCTCTTCCATTTCTTCATCATCAAATAAATCTGATTCCATATCATTATATCGATAGTCAGTAGGAGACACGGGTTCGCTTTTTATTTCAAACTGTAGGCCTACTTCTTGAGGAATAGGGAACATATCTCGGTCAACGTCCTCTAGATACGTAAAGTCGGTTGTTAATTTGTTTTCGTCGGTTGTTACATCTTCATAAAAAACGACGCGAAAGTCTTTTTGAGACGTAGGGTGGTCAAAATCCAGACCATACACATCACCAGTGTTTTTGTTATCAGCTCCGCAAATGAAAAATTGAAGCATGCCTTGAGAGGGCATATTTTCATAGGAAGGCACTTCAGAAAAATTGATTTGTGCCATCAGCAGCATCGGCTTGCCCTCGGAGTCTAGAGGATGACTTGCTTCTAGAGGAAGATAAGGGTTGCCGCCGAACTTGCTTTCATATAATTTTGGACTGTTCATGACCGTATGGAGGTGGATATAAGGCTTACATGTTTTTTCGATTTCTTTTCGGTAAGGTTCTAGCTTAGGAGGCAGTGCTAATTTTGACAGAGGATTCATATGTACTCTCCTTTTTGTTTGGAATAAAAAAGAACATTTGTTCGTATTTATATTTTAGCGTAATACACACGAAAAGGGAAGAGAAATCGTATAAAAAAAACCCTTTGCAGAAGCATCCGCAAAGGGCACAAAGAAATGATAGCGTTTTCATTATGAACCTTACTAAATGATTGCTTATTTAGAAAAGAATCCTTTTAGAGCAAATGCGACGTTTTGCGGTCTTTCCGCTAAGCGGCGCATAAAGTAGCCAAACCAGTCGTTGCCAAATGGAACGTATACGCGCATTGTATAGCCTTCTTTTGCAAGGCTAAGCTGCATGTCTGTTCGGAATCCGTACAGCATTTGAAATTCAAACTGCGTGCGCGGAATGTTGTTTTCGTGCGCAAACTCTTTTACTTTTGCAATAATATTGTGGTCGTGAGATGCAATAGCCGTGTATGTTCCGCTCAGCAAATGCTCTTCGATAATTCGCATATAGTTCTCATCAATTTGGGCTTTGTCTTGAAACGCCACGGTTGGTGATTCTTGATATGCGCCTTTTACCAATCGAAGAGGGATTCCTTTTAACTCTTTTACGTCTTGTTCAGCGCGGAACAGGTAAGCTTGAATAACCGTTCCAACATTATCAAACGTCTCGCGAAGCTCTCGTAAAATATCTAGCGTCATTTGACAGTGGGCATAGTCTTCCATGTCGATTCGAACGAAGTTATCGTATTTTTTCGCCGTTTCAAGAATGCGGCGCATGTTCTCAACGCAAAAGCTGCGGTCAATATCCAAACCAAGCTGTGTCATTTTGACAGATAAGTTGCACGTTACACCGGCTTGCCCCATAGCTTCCAGCGTTCTGACGTTATATTGAGTTGCTTCGATGGCCTCTTCTCTGCTTGAAACAAATTCCCCTAAATGATCAAGCGTACAAACAAGCCCTTTTTCATTCAATTCCCGTACTTTTTTGATCGCATGTTCAATTGTGTCGCCAGCTACCACTTGAGCTGCACCAAAGCGAAGCCCCCATTTTTTCGCCGCTTTGTTTAGCGCTTTATTTTGGGAAGCGTGAAGAAACACATTTTTAGATACCTCTGCTAACATAAATATCTCCCCCTATAGAAAAAATCCCTTGTTGTTTTAAGATAGAGCAGCCTAGGGCTGCTCTACTGAGTATTAAAGCGTTGTGCTTGTTGTTTTTGCTTGCAGGTGCAGAATCAAGTAATCAGGACCGCCAGCTTTTGAATCTGTTCCTGACATATTAAATCCGCCAAACGGCTGGTACCCAACGATGGCACCTGTACAACCGCGGTTGAAATAAAGGTTTCCAACGTGGAACTCTTCTTTCGCACGCTCAATGTGTTCAGGCGTATTTGAAAGAAGGGCACCTGTTAAACCGTAGTCAGTGTTGTTCGCAATTTCCATCATATGATCGAAGTCGCGCGCTTTGCAGAATGCTACGACTGGGCCGAAGATTTCTTCTTGCATTAAACGTGCTTTTTCATCTACATCTGCAATAATCGTAGGCTGGATGAAGTAGCCTTTTGAATCATCTGCTTCTCCGCCCGTCATTAAACGGCCTTCTTCTTTACCGATTTCAATGTACTTTGTAATTTTGTTGAAAGAAGCTTGATCAATAACAGGTCCCATATACGTGTTCACATCTTCAGGGCTGCCCATTGTTAATGTTTTTGTCAGCGCAACTGCTTTTTCAAGAACGATATCGTATACGTCTTGATGAACAACTGCACGAGAGCCCGCTGAACACTTTTGTCCAGAGAAGCCAAATGCTGAATACACAATAGAAGAAGCAGCTAAATCTAAATCAGCATCTTTATCTACAACAACCGTGTCTTTTCCGCCCATTTCAGCAATAACGCGTTTTAGCCAGATTTGACCAGGCTGTACTTTTGCTGCGCGTTCATAGATGCGGCAGCCTACTTCACGAGAACCTGTAAATGAAACGAATCGTGTTTTTGGATGATCTACTAAATAGTCGCCAATTTCGCTTCCGCTTCCCGGCACGTAGTTCAGTACGCCGTCTGGAAGGCCAGCTTCTTTCATTACTTCTACAAATTTTGCTGCGATAACCGGTGTGTTGTTAGCAGGTTTTAATAGAACCGTATTTCCTGCTACGATTGCTGCTGCAGCTGTTCCTGCCATGATTGCTAACGGGAAGTTAAACGGTGAAATAATAACGCCGACACCAAGCGGAATGTAGTTAAATTTATTTTCTTCACCTTCGCGGCTCTCAACAGGAGCACCGTCTTTTAGCTGCACCATTTGACGAGCGTAGTATTCAAGGAAGTCAATTGCTTCTGCTGTATCAGCATCTGCTTCTTTCCACGGTTTTCCGGCTTCTTTCACAAGATAAGCTGAAAACTCGTGCTTGCGGCGGCGAATAATGTCCGCTGCGCGGAAAAGAATATCTGCTCGTGCTTCCGGCGCTTCTTTTTTCCACGTTTTAAATGTAGAAAGTGCTGCTTGCATTGCTTTTTCAGCCAAGTCTTGATCTGCTTTTGACACGCGGCCGATAACTTCTGTTTTATTTGCTGGGTTAATGGACTGAATTTGATCTTCTGTTGTAATTAATTCTCCGCCAATTACAAGAGGATAGTCCTTGCCAAGCTCTGATTGTACAAGTTCTAATGCAGATTCAAACGCATCTTTGTTTTGTGCAGTCGTAAAGTCTGTGAAAGGTTCGTGTTTGTATTGTTTGATTTCGTTGATATTCATTGTGTTCATTTTCATTACCCCTTTTTTTAGAAAATTTTAAACATAATTAATATTCCAACACCCTATACCTGTATTATAATCACCTTATTATCGTTTTGTACATAGTTTTTTAACAAAAATGTTCAAAAAAATTTAAAAATAAACACTTTTGTTTAAATATCCAATGGATCTATAGTTTTTATAGTGATTTTGAACAAAATGAAAAGAAAGGAGTGTCGGTAAAGTGAAAGAAAAGATGTTTTGAAGTAAAGAATTACGATAGCGGAAAGAGTTTATCGGTAGTAAATTAAAATGATCTTCCTTTCAAAAAAACAATAGACAAAGTTGTTCAATATAAATTATCATATAATTCGAAAAGTAATTTTTGTCGAATGAAGCTATCTTTTTCGTCAAGTGAAGGCTTCATTTGAATGTACAGATAGAAGGAGGGTAGAAAAACAGCAGTTATTTGTCCACATTGTTGTAAGGGCTTACATATTTAACGCGCGATGCGAAGAACGTGTAATTCTTTAAATGACGGTTCCTATAAGGAGGATTTTAACATGAGTCATCAACCGCCTGAGTTAAAAAAAGAATTGAAAATTCGACACATAACCATGATTTCTTTAGGAGGAATCATTGGTGCCGGTTTGTTCATTGGAAGTGGATCGCTCATTAACGCAGCGGGTCCTGGTTCCATTTTTTCGTACGCGTTTGCCGGTTTGTTGGTGATTTTAGTTATGCGAATGCTGGGGGAAATGTCTACGGCTAATCCTTCAAGCGGATCGTTCGCGACCTATGCCAGAGAAGCTCTTGGGCCGTGGGCTGGCTACACAATCGGCTGGCTGTACTGGTTTTTCTGGGTAATTGTTATTGCTGTTGAAGCGATTGCTGGTTCAACGATTATTCAATATTGGTTTCCGTCTCTACCGTCTTGGGGTGTGAGTCTCCTCCTGACATTTTTATTAACGTTAACGAACTTATACTCTGTTAAATCATTTGGTGAATTTGAATACTGGTTTTCACTTATTAAAGTAGTTAGTTTAGTGCTGTTTTTACTTTTAGGAGGAGCGATCATCCTCGGTTTAATACCAGGAGTAGAGTCTCCGGGAGCGTCGAACCTTCTTCATAGAGGAGGATTTCTTCCAAATGGAATCAGCTCCGTCTTTTTAGGAGTGGCGATTGTCATGTTTTCTTTTATGGGAACAGAAATTGTCGCAACAGCGGCTGGGGAATCAGCTCAGCCTGAGCGAGCGATCACCATCGCAACAAATACCGTTATTTATCGTATTTTAATTTTTTATCTTGGGTCCATTTTAATCTTAGTAACGATCCTTCCGTGGGATTCTTCAAGCTTAATGAAAAGTCCGTTTGTTTCGATATTAGAGCTGGTAAACGTTCCGGCAGCGGCTCAAATTATGAACTTTATCGTACTGACTGCTGTTTTGTCCTGCTTAAATTCAGGTCTATATACGAGTTCTCGTATGCTGTACTCAATGGCGCAAAACGGAGACGCGCCGCGTATGTTTTTGAAAGTGAATAAAAAAGGCATCCCGTTTAATGCCATTGTAGGATGTACCGTGATTTCTTACATCAGCGTTGGGTTTAACTATCTTTCACCTGATAAAATCTTTTTATTTTTAGTAAATGCATCGGGAGGCGTAGCGCTTCTTGTGTACCTTGTTATTTCTTTTTCACAGCTTCGCATGAGAAAGAAATACGAAAAAGAAAAGCCAGAAGCTTTAAAAATCAGAATGTGGCTGTTTCCTTATTTAACGTATGGAACAATTGCGGCGATCACAAGCATCTTTATTGCGATGGCATTTATTGATTCGCTTCGCACTCAGTTTTATCTCACGCTGCTGATTGCTGTATTTGTGGTATGTTCGTACTTCTTTATGAAAAAGAAAAAAGATGATCATTCCCTATCAGGACAGGGGAATAAAAGAATCTCTTAATAAAAGAGAAAATCATCACGAGGGGCTAGGGGGAAGTAAATTGGCAAACAAAGAGTTAAAAAGAGGGCTTGAATCTCGTCATATTCAAATGATTGCTCTTGGAGGAACGATCGGGGTAGGGTTATTTATGGGTTCAGCAAGCACCATTAAATGGACGGGGCCATCCGTCCTGCTTGCGTATGCTATTTGCGGCGTTTTTATTTTCTTTATTATGCGTGCAATGGGTGAAATGCTTTACTTAGAGCCAAGTACGGGTTCATTTGCGACATTTGGTCATAAATATATTCACCCGTTAGCTGGCTACATTACGGCTTGGAGCAACTGGTTTCAGTGGGTGATTGTCGGCATGGCAGAAATTATTGCCGTCGGAGCTTATATGCAGTACTGGTTCCCGCATTTGCCGGCGTGGATTCCGGGAATTATCGCCATGATCATTCTCGGTGCGGCAAATTTAATCTCAGTAAAATCTTTTGGAGAGTTTGAATTTTGGTTTGCAATGATTAAAATCGTGACGATTGTGCTCATGATTATTGCCGGTCTGGGCCTTGTTTTCTTCGGTCTTGGAAACGGGGGAGAAGCGCTTGGACTATCGAATTTGTGGGCAAACGGCGGTTTCTTTACAGGCGGATGGTCCGGCTTTTTCTTTGCGCTGTCGCTTGTGATTGCTGCCTATCAAGGAGTAGAGCTTATTGGAATTACAGCAGGAGAAGCCAAAGATCCTAAAAAAACGTTAACAAGCGCGATTCAAAGCTTGATTTGGCGTATATTAATCTTTTATATCGGTGCCATCTTTATCATTGTAACGGTATATCCGTGGAATGAGCTGGACTCACTCGGCAGTCCGTTTGTTTCTACATTTGCGAAAGTAGGGATTACGGCAGCTGCGGGAATCATTAACTTTGTGGTCATTACAGCGGCAATGTCTGGATGTAACAGCGGAATTTTCAGCGCAGGACGCATGCTTTATACGTTAGGCGTAAACGGACAGGCTCCAGCGTTTTTTACAAAGGTTTCTCGAAACGGTGTGCCTATTTATAGTACCGTTGCGGTAATGATTGGGTTAGCTGCGGGCGTTGTCTTAAATTATATTGCTCCGCCAAATGTTTTTGTGTACGTTTACAGTGCGAGCGTCCTTCCAGGTATGATTCCATGGTTTGTCATTCTTATCAGTCAAATTCGTTTTCGAAAAGCAAAAGGAGCGGCGATGGATCAGCATCCATTTAAAATGCCTTTTGCTCCTGTGACGAACTACGTAACCATCGCGTTTTTACTTATGGTGCTTGTAGGCATGTGGTTTAATGATGAAACGCGCATATCGCTGATTGTCGGGCTTATCTTTTTAGCTATTGTCGTGCTGAGCTACTATGTACTAGGTATCGGAAAGCGCACGGAAGTACGGTCTTCTGAAAGACGTAAGCTAGTGAAATAAATGATTTTGTAAGAGGGGCTGAAAAGCATTTTCTTTTTTTACTAATGAGGTGCATGGCAAGAAGGAAAAAGAAAAAAGAAAAAACCAGAGTCAAATCGGCGTGTTCAGGCATAAGATAATCCAACTCAAGCGAAATGCAAGCGGCGTTTTTCTTGAGGAAAGAGTAACTAAAGAAAAGGAAGTGTTCGTATGTCTGGAAACGCTGGATGTGGATATGGATCTGGTTTTGCTTTATTAGTTGTATTATTTATTTTATTAGTAATCATCGGCTGCAGCTGCTACGGCGGAGGCCTTGGCTGGTAATTCACTCATTTAAAAAGCCCTATAAGGGCTTTTTTCAATGCTTATAAATGACGTTTTTTCCCGTTTTGATAAATGTTTACGTGAAAGCCGTTTACTTCATCCATAAAGATTTTAGAAGGAAAGTCGGCTGTTTTGACAGATGAAGTGATTTCGACAGTTTGATACGCCTTTGGTTCCAACGTAACAGTATGAAGCCTAGGCTTATTCATCATAAGTAAAAAAGGGGTATCTTCTTTAAAATAGAAGCGTTCATCTAGTGCTACTTCAAACGTAACGGGTTTTGAGCTGTGATTTTCAAATGAAAGGTCACAGGTACCCGTTAATACGGTTTCTTTTTTATTTCTCTCAAATGTACAAATGCTGTTTTCCACATCGTAAGAAATGGCATACATACCTGGCAATACGGTCTTTTGCATCGCTTCAACTATATGACCAGGACCCGATATGACAATAAACGCAGCTAAAATCGTTAATTTTAAACGGTGACGATTTAAACTTTTGTAAAGTGCAAAAAGACCAAGTAAAAGTATAATTCCCCACGCATTGTTAGCATATTGAATTCCCGTCATTGTTTCTTCATCTCCATAGAGGGGAAGGCCTAAAAAAGAAAAGACAGAATTAATAAGCGGCGCTGAGTTAGGGAAAGGGATGTTTAAAATAAAAACAGCTAGTAAAAAGATGAGTCCTTTTATCAAAAGTGATCGTTCACGAATCATGTTGTTCCTCCTTAGCTATAAATCACGTATCATTATATACTATTATTATCTTTTTTTGTAATTAATGGTTATTTTATTGCATGGGAGAAGAGAGAGTGGAAAATAAATTGATAAAAAATGTGCATGTCCATTTATAAGCGTCGTAGTTTCTTAGAAAGCAGGATATGAAATATTTATTTTTGTGCAAATGATACATATTGCCGAATGAAAAAACTTTATGGCGCATCACAATCCAGAAATGTCGGTAGCCTCAAAGCTTACACAGAGGGTTTTAACCGATACATAATTAGGATAAAGCCTGTCTTAGAACAGAGACTTGCTATTTCTAAATTGATATGTTACACTAAGTTTAATTATTTTTGTTCGGTATGAAATTGAAAGAAGAGAAATATTCTTCAATAGAAATTTTTATCTGGAAATAGTACGATTGAGCAAGGGTAGTAATATATGTGTGGAGTAATTCCACCACTGGAGGAAATAGTATGACTGAAGGTACAGTAAAATGGTTTAATGCAGAAAAAGGTTTCGGTTTCATCGAAATTGAAGGCGGAGAAGATGTATTCGTACATTTCAGCGCAATTCAAGGCGACGGATTCAAATCTTTAGACGAAGGTCAAAAAGTGACTTTCGACATCGAGCAAGGTCAACGCGGTGCACAAGCTGCTAACGTTGTAAAAGCATAATTTTATGCAATCCAAAAAAGACTCCGACTTTGGACGGGGTCTTTTTTTATTGTAGCAAACACGCAGGTAACGGAGGAATACGTATGAGTAAAGCAAAAGGTAAAGGCGGCACGGGGCGAGGCACCGGCAAAAAAGGATGGAACCGCTGGCAGGCGAGTGCAAAAAAGAAGAAAAATGCAAAGCCTTATAAAAGCAAGGGAACAAAAAATGCTGATAAGCCGGAAGGCAACTAATCCTATATGCGCAGTATCATCTGCAACTTCGACTTACTCTGCTTGAGTAAGTTTATTTCATATGGAAGTATTTTTTTATTGCTTTTTTGACAGATTGCTGTCACTATATGAAATAATAAAGTGATTTGTGTGAATTTTCTATAAAAATTGATTTTTTTTGCAAACACTTTCATATTTCGACAACCTTTTTGATTTTTATCGTTTATACTTCTTTATAATAGATTATAGAAAGATGCAGGAGAGCATAAAGTGAGAGAGGAAAGCGACAGTTTACTCTGTACGCTTTTTACGTTTCTGGACCGTATTGCAGTAGCGTCGTAACAAGTAGATCATGCATCAGTTTAGAACACATCAAAACTCAACTAAGTGTAACGGGGGGATATGAGTGAGCGCAGGCATCGTAATTGAAAAAGTTCAAAATTATGCTATGTTAGAAGATCATGTTTTGGTTGAAATGGTTCACAGCGGAGACGAAAAATCATTAGAGTATTTAATCAACAAGTATCAAAATCTTGTAAGGGGAAAAGCAAGAAAATACTTTTTGATTGGTGCTGAAAAAGAAGACATCGTCCAAGAAGGAATGATTGGACTGTACAAAGCAATTCGCGACTTTAACGAAGACAAGCTAACATCTTTTAAAGGGTTTGCGGAGTTATGTATCACAAGACAAATTATTACGGCGATCAAAACGGCTACTCGTCAAAAGCACGGTCCGTTAAATTCGTACATTTCATTGGACAAGCCTCTGTATGATGAAGAATCAAACTATACGCTGATGGATATGATTCCTGGCGATCAAATTGCTAATCCGGAAGCGGTGCTGATTCATCAAGAAAAAGTGGAAGACCGCGAGTTAAAAATTGCGGAAACACTTAGTGAATTGGAAAGAAAAGCGCTGACGCTGTATATGGACGGCCATTCATACGCTGAAATTTCGAAAGAATTAAACACGCACGTCAAGTCAATTGACAACGCGCTGCAGCGTATCAAAAGAAAGTTAGGTCGAGACGTAGAAAGCAGACAAGCTATTTCATAATAGGTAAAGAGGACCTTATTGGATAATAAGGTTCTTTTTTTATTGAATAGGTGTCTATTCTGCACTGAAATATTTAACAAATTTAGGTTTTTACCATAATTTCCTTTATGTGTTAAACTAATAGCACGTTAATTTCGAAGGGGGATTTTATGTTTTTCTTTCTAGACAAGCATCATGACAAGCTAACGTGGATGATTGTAGGAATCGGACTTATTCTTTTTTTCGTAAGGCGAGATATGCTTACATTTGTATTGACCCTCTACATATGCTTACAGGGAATTCAACATCGCAGGCTTATTAAAAAGAAAATAAAAGCTACCTCTTGGGGTAAGTGTATTTTATACGTACTGTGTTTTTTACTATTAATTGTTGTATTGGCTTATTCTACGACTCATATGCTTGCTTGGGCACATACGCATCATGTGTTCATTGTTTTTCAATTCATTATGATTTACCTGCTGATTCTTTTAGGTAGGTTTTTACTGTCTCACGTCATTCCAAAAGTGATGAATAAGCTACATGAATAGAAAAGGGCCGGACCTCAAAGGGGTTTCGGCTCTTTTTCACGATCTTTTAAAATGTCTTGAATAATTTCAATATGAACAGAAGCCCACGATTGTTCACGGAAATGAAGAAACACGCTTGGAATGAGAATAAAAACATACAGCACGACAAAAATAATCCAAAGCCAGCTGCCGTCTTTAAATAAAAATTGCTGCAGCCGCTGCGAAAATAAAAAAAAGAGCCAAGGCAAGGCAGAAACAAGGATAGGGATGACGCCGGAGCCGTTTTTTTCTTTGGTCATTCGGTAATACACTTTTCGCAAAGTAGCGCTTTCTAGCGTAAGGTAAAGCTGCCGGATTTCTTCCATTTCCGCTAATTCATCAATATCTGCTGCGTTTTGATTTTGATGAGCCGCTTTTTTCAGTTTAAGGTAGACTTTATGAGCATCGCCGCGCAGTGAAAACATATACCAGCCTCCCGCATATTGTTTCGTCTTCTTTAACAGAGTTTGCAGGTGCATGTAAATCTATACAAAAAGTTTCGTGATACGAAAGAATAAGAAAACAGAAGTGTAAGCGTAAATCATTAGTAGAAAATGAGAGAAAACAGCTGATTTTTACTCTTTTTGGCCGCCTTTACACATCAACTAGCAGCACATATACTAATAAAAGAGCAATTAGTTACCTAGGTAAATAAAATGAAAAGGTGAGGTGAGAAAAGTGAATAACTTGGTGTTTCATGAGCTTCATCAAAAGTCGAGATTGTCTATTAAAGAAGTAAATGAAGTATTAAAAGCGTACGGGCTATACAGCTCACAGTATTCGATTTTATTTTGTTTAAAGCGATTCGGCTCGATGACGCAAACGGAGATTTGGCAGTATTTAAATGTCGAAGCGCCAACGGTTACCCGCACGTTAACAAGGCTTGAAAAAAGCGGATGGATTGTTCGAAAAGCAGGCAGTGATAAACGAGAGCGCATCGTTTATTTGTCTCCTCAAGCGAAGAAAAAGCTTCCAGAAATTCAGCAAGAAATTGAACGTTTAGAAGAAAATTTGCTGATTGCTTTATCCGACAGCGAACAGGATCAGCTTATTTCGCTATTAAAGAAAATTTGTAAATCTACAGAAAAGGGTGAAATGAATGACGAACCAGCAGGAGCCAATCTGGACTAAAAGTTTTATCAGCATTGCGATTACCAACTTTTTTATTTTTGTCGTGTTTTATGCATTGCTGACGCTGCTGCCGATTTATGTATTAGACGCCTTGGACGGCACGAGTACGCAGGCAGGGCTTGTTGTTACCATCTTTTTATTATCTGCGATTATTGTTAGACCGTTTTCAGGGAAAGTCATTGAAAACATTGGAAAGAAAAAAACGCTTGTATTTAGTACCCTCATTTTTGCGCTTTCTTCCTTCTTATATATGTTTATCCACCATTTTAACGTGCTTTTATTACTGCGCTTCTTTCAAGGAATTTCATTCAGCTTAGCGACAACCGTCACCGGAGCGATTGCAGCGGATTTAGTTCCCGCTAAACGACGAGGAGAAGGGCTTGGCTACTTCGGAATGTCAATGAACTTAGCTGTAGTTGCAGGGCCGTTTGTAGCATTAACGCTTCATCAATACATGGCATACAACATTATTTTCCTTGTATTTGGCGTGATTATGCTCGTTGGTTGGCTGTGTGGAATGATGGTCAAAAATCTTCAAGAAAACGCTGCTTCGCCAGTGAAGAAATCATTTTCACTGAGCGACTTGTTTGAAAAGAAATCCATGCCGATTTCATCTGTAGGTATTCTGGTTTCTTTTTCGTATGCAAGTATTATTTCGTTTATTTCTGTGTACGCACAGTCGCTTGGATTAATTAAAACAGCAAGCTTTTTCTTTGTTGTCTTCGCAGCTGCGATGCTGATTTCACGACCGTTTACCGGAAGACTATTCGATAAATCTGGTCCAAACATCGTGATTATTCCATCATGCGTTGTCTTTGCGATTGGTCTATTTAGCTTAAGCTTTACGCATTCTTCTTGGATGCTGCTGTTTTCAGGTGCATTAGTAGGACTAGGCTACGGAACGCTGCTTCCTAGCTTCCAAACGCTGGCCATTCAAGCAGCGCCTGCTCACCGAAGCGCATATGCAACTGCCACGTTCTTTACGTTTTATGATAGCGGAATTGCAGTTGGTTCGTTTGTATTAGGAATTGCAGCAGGTGCTTTAGGCTATTCAAAATTGTACTTTGCGCTTGGTATTTTTGTTCTTTTGATTACACTTTACTACAAGTGGATTGCAAATTTACGTCAAAAACAAAAAGCAGCAAATATCCAGGTGGGCATGAAATAAAAAAGCTCGGCGTAATAATATGCGCCGAGTTTTTTTATGGATTTTTTACAGGACTTTGGAAGGGAAGCATATTTAAGTCAAAAGGTACTGGCCAATTCCTATCCATCTGCACCATACTTTAACAGGGGAACCATTTACATATAAAACTTCTTGGATGAAATAAAAAACAAAGGAGAACAGACATGAAAGTAATGAAACCTCTTATGGTCACAGCGTTAGGGCTTAGTCTTGCCACTTTTTATGAAGGCGCTTTTCCTGCAGAAAAAGTTGTGCAAGTACAGGCTGCTACAGATGAAAACGTGATTGCTGATAAAGCAAAAACGTATGAAGGAGCCGATTATACATCTGGAGGAGAGACGCTAAGCGAAGGGTTTGACAGCTCTGGCTTCGTTCAATATGTGTTTAAGCAAACGCTGGATACAACGCTGCCTCGTTCCGTGAAAGAACAGTCAGAGCTTGGGACAGACGTTGATAAAAACGAGCTGCAAGCGGGTGATGTATTGTTTTTTGACACTAATGAAAACGGTGAAGTGAACGTAGCCGCTATTTATATCGGAGACGATGAGATGATTTATGCATCTTCTTCAGACGGAAAAGTCGTGGTGAAAAACATTTCAAGCAGCGCCTATTGGTCATCACATTTCGCCAAAGCAAAGCGCATTACAGGAGCACCGGAAATTGCAAAAGATAATGAAGTCATTGCAGAAGCATTAAAACATCTCGGCACGCCATATGTATTTGGAGGCGAGTCGCCAACAGACGGTTTTGACTGTTCCGCATTTGTTGCCTATGTATTTCAACATGCATCGGACGTCTACCTTCCGCGATCAACCGATCAGGAGTGGCAAATTGGAGAAGAAGTTGCACGGGCAGATTTAAAGCCAGGAGACGTTATCTTTTTTAAAGACACGTATCGTGAAGGGATTTCACACGTAGGCATTGTGCGCCCTTAAGGGCTCAAAAGGATTCTACCTTAGCAAGGTAGTAGGCAAAGAACACAGATAGCCTATCGTCACCTAACTTATCCGGATGGGAAACCAATGGGGAGTGTAGCATGTTAGGAAAGCTATAAGTTACCAAGTTGCCATGGTAAGACTGAATAGCAAGACGAAATGTTGTAAATAAGGATGAAAGCTAAACTGCTTGAATGACAGCCTGAGCGAGTATAACGTGGCTTACGACGAAAGGTAACTAGAAGACGTCGTATAACTCTAAGGAAAGACTAATATATGCCGAGTCTTTGCGAGTGTTCTAAGAGTTACGCAGCCCTAATGAAGGGAAAAGGACGAACGTCACATCCGACATTATAACAAGCTATCCTTAGAGTGCTAAAAGGGGATTACCTAAGTTGAAATGCCCAATGAAAAAGGCTATTGAGGATGATACCAAGTGGTAAAAAGCGAGGTATGTGGCTCATGAAAATTCAATAAGGTAACGGAGTTTCCATAGTAGTCAGAGATAGGGAAAGCCTATTACGAGGCGAAGGGAAACAGCTTAATCGTTTAATACAACATATGGAGGGAGCGTGAGGCTTCTTGAGAAGTCCAAATAACGTATTAAACAGTCTAGCTTCCAAATCTAATGATTCCACCTATAAGTTTGAGCGTCTCTATAGGAACTTATATAACCCCGAGTTTTACTATATTGCATATCAAAAGATG
Organism: Priestia sp. 179-F W1.4 NHS; assembly: GCF_045369295.1. Lineage (NCBI taxonomy): Bacteria > Bacillati > Bacillota > Bacilli > Caryophanales > Bacillaceae > Priestia > Priestia sp. 179-F W1.4 NHS. Next base: position 1,069,101 of record NZ_JBIQFF010000001.1, read on the forward strand.
TATGCAAAAGAAGGAAATATGACTCAAGGGACAGATGGAAAAACTATAGATGGAATGAGTATCAAACGCATAGACAATCTCATTGAAGCGTTAAAGACTGAATCTTATCAACCCAAACCAGTTAGAAGAGTATATATCCCGAAGAAGAACGGGAATCGTAGACCACTAGGTATCCCTTCAATAGAAGACAAATTAATACAAGAAATAATTAGAATGATACTTGAGTCTATATATGAAGGCAGATTCTCTAAATTTTCGCATGGCTTCAGACCTCAAAAAAGCTGTCATACAGCGTTGATGCAAATCAAAACACATTTCGATGGTGCAAGATGGTTTGTAGAAGGTGACATTGAAAGTTTTTTTGATAATATCAACCATCATAAGCTTATACAGATACTCAGGAAAAGAATTCATGACGAAAAATTTATCAATTTAATTTGGAAATTTCTTCGAGCAGGATACTTGGAAAATTGGGAATATCATAAAACGTATAGTGGCACACCGCAAGGTGGAATTATTAGTCCTATCCTAGCAAATGTTTATCTTAATGAGTTTGATAAATATGTAGAACAACTCGTGCTGAAATTTAACAAGGGTACTAAAAGAAAGCCGAGTTCTGAATACAAAAGAATCTGTAACAAAATAGGTAAAGTAAGAAACATTTTGCGAAATGACGAACTTAGTACAGATAAACAAAGGGATATCATTCTGATGATCAAAGAGCTGAGAGAGGAACGGAGTAAGACACCTGTTGTAAAGCCCAATGATGAAGACTTTAAAAGAATGTACTACACAAGGTATGCAGATGACTTCTTGATAGGAATGATTGGGAGTAAGCAAGAGGCACAACAAGTAAAACAAAAACTAACTAAATTTCTTAAAGAAGAACTTCAATTAAATCTCTCACAAGAAAAGACACTAATTACGCACTCGAGTAAACCAGCTCAATTCTTAGGGTATGACGTGATGGTATCGCGAAATCAAGATCGGAAAATGTGTAAGGATGGACGGATGAGAAGATCTAAATCTTACACATGCACACTATACGTACCACATAAAAAATGGGTTGATAAGTTAAAAGATTTAAGGGTCTTAAAAATAACGCCAGATGGCACTTGGAAACCAGTTCACAGAACCAGTCTCATAGATCTAGACGATTTAGAGATTCTCCGAATCTATAACGCCCAAATTAGAGGAATGTACAATTACTACAGGCTAGCCAAGAATGTAAGTGTACTTAATAAGTTTTACTACCATATGAAATATAGCATGTATAAAACGTTCGCCAACAAATATAAAACAACCATAAAGAAAATCACTAGGAAATACTGTGAAAATGGAGTATTTACAGTGACCTATTCCACAAAAAAAGGTCTACAGAAATGTACTCTATACTCAGACGGCTTCACCTACAATCCATCTGTAAAAGACAAGTCGACCACCGATTTATTAGTGAACGAGCAGAAGAATAAAGGTGAAACAAGTCTAATAGATAGACTTAAAGCGACAACATGCGAATGGTGTGGTAAAACAAATTCTCCCCTTGAAATGCATCATGTTAGAAAAATCAAAGATTTAAAAGGGAAAGCAAAGTGGGAAAAGTGGATGATTGGAAGACAAAGAAAAACTGTAGCACTGTGTCTAAAGTGTCATCGAGACCTGCACAATGGAAAGCTAGACTAAGGTTAAGTGGAGAGCCGTATACACCGAGAGGTGTACGTACGGTTCGGAGGGGAGTTCTTGGAAACCTATCATAGTAATATGAAAAGGCGCTGGGTTCTTACCTTACTACGCAGGCGGCAATCAGTTTATTCACGCCAAGCGCAGCGAAAATGTGACGGTTGAGTACCTAACAAGCAGCTACTGGACATCTAAGTACGCCGGAGCAAGGCGCTACGATGGCTTATCGCTGTCAAAAGACAATCCATTTGTGACGGAATCTCTTAAATATGTAGGAGAAGTACCTTACGCACAAGTTGGGACAAGTCCTTCTACAGGCTTTGATACAGCTGGTTTTGTTCAATACATTTATAAAGAAGCAGCTGGAAAAGACATTCCGCGCTATGCAAGTCAGCAGTGGGAAGCAGGAGAAACCATTTCACAATCTGACTTGAAGCCGGGAGATCTCGTCTTTTTTGAAGGAAGTTCACTTATTCCATCTATCTATATTGGAAATGACTATGTCGTTCACGTATCCACATCTGAGGGCGTGAAAATTACAAACTATAAAGTAGACAGCTACTGGGCGCCTAAATACTACGGAGCAAAGCGCATGCCATAAAGGTAAAAAACTAAGACAGTCTGGGGCTGTCTTGGTTTTTTAATAGGTAGACAATTGTTTTTGTATATCTTTGATTCGCTCTAGCGTTATCCCTTCCCGCTGCTCGATGGCTAAAGGATGATCGGTTGGTTCTAATTCAATGAGAGGTCTCGTTCCAACAGGTCTTGTATGCACATTTGTTTTTAAATTTAACGTTTCAGGATAGCCTGGAATTGAAACTGAAAACCAGCCGAAATAAGGCGGTTCATGTTCTCTTTCGTCACTTTCCCATAAATTTATCATTCGATGAAAATTTTCTTCGCTTAAAGAAACCCAAATGTTCCAAATGAAAGGGTCTTCTTCATTAAGAACGGGAATTTCAACGCAGCCTCTGACGAAAAAATGTTCTTGATTCATGATACAAATCTCTGAATATAGTTCAAAGTCGTTTTGTTTTTCGTCTTCTGACGCCTCATAATAGTAAAAAGGAGCTTCACTTGTATAACTCATAGGCAAAGCGGGCAGAGGGTGTTCACAAGTTAAGTCTTTATAGTGAAGTTTGTTCGTTTTCTTTTTGCCGTATAATCGTCTTCTTCGCATATCATTTTAGACTCCTTAGATAAAAGTATCTTCATTATAATACAAAAAAATGGCTGCTTAAGCGTATAATGTATAAAAAAGTTTGATTCCCCGTATCTTTTGAACTTCCTTTAATCGTTTAGTAAATAGAGAGTGCAAAAGGAGTGAAAATCATGTCACATTCAAAAAAAATTGAAAAACAAACAGAAAGCTTTAACGATGCCTGCTGGAACGAGCATTACCCAAAACTGCAGCAGTACTGCCGCTTTTTAGCACAAAATGTGTGGGACGGAGATGATATCGCGCAAGAAACGTTTTTAAAAGCTCAGCGATATAAAGGCGAAGAGCACAATTTGTCTTCTGCGCTGTTAAATAAAATTGCGTACCACCACTGGATTGACCTGCTGCGAAAACGAAAGCGTGAAGGAATAGTCGAAGAAAAAGCTTTGGAACAACAAGCCGATAAGCATGCGTTTGATAGTAAGGGACACTCGGTCGAACTGCTGCTTAGTCAATTTACGCCGAAGCAAGCGGTTATCTTTTTCTTAAAAGAAGGCTTTCGCTATCAGCTGAAAGAGATCGCTTCGATTTTACAAACGTCAGAAACAGCGGTGAAAAGCAATTTACATCGTGCTAAGCAGCGGTTAGAAAAAGACAGTGAGCCGTTTTCTACAGATTCTTTTTGGAATGAACAAGAACGCAAAAAGCTGTCAGAGCTGTTTTACAAAACGTTAGAATCGCAGGATCCAGCTCTTTTGATTCAAGCTTTACCTTCCTTAAAAAGCATCATCCAAAAACCGACGTATACTCCGACATGCACTCTCTGCATGGCTGCATAGCCATATTACGTGTGATAGGGAGGATATATATGAGTACAATTCCATATGTAATTGAACAAAGTAACCGCGGTGAACGTTCTTTTGATATTTATTCAAGGCTGTTAAAAGACCGAATTATTTTAATTGGTGATGAAATCAATGATCATATTGCTAACAGCGTGGTCGCGCAGCTCTTATTTCTTGCGGCAGATGATCCTAAAAAAGATATTTCACTTTATATCAACAGCCCCGGAGGTTCGACTTCAGCAGGGTTTGCGATTTATGATACGATGCAGTACATTGAGCCGGACGTTCAAACAATTTGCACGGGCATGGCCGCTTCTTTTGGCGCACTGCTTCTCCTAGCAGGAGCAAAAGGAAAGCGCTATGCGCTTCCAAATAGTGAAGTTATGATTCATCAGCCGCTAGGAGGAGCTAGAGGGCAGGCGACTGAAATTGAAATTAGCGCTCGGCGGATTTTAAAATTGAAGCAGCATATTAATGAAATCATATCAACACGAACGGGGCAGCCGGTTGAAAAAGTGGCAAACGATACGGAACGAGATTATTTCATGAGTGCTGAAGAAGCAAGGGAGTATGGAATTATCGATGGTATTCTGTTGCCGAAATAAAGAGGTGACAAGAAAGCATAGACGGCAGTGTCTATGCTTTCTTGTCTATAAAAATAAGAAAAAAGACCTTAGTATTATCTTTATTTTTCTTGAAAAGGTAGGTATTATATAAAATATAACAGATTTTAGAAAGAAGGTTTTACACATGCAAGAAGTGATTGGAGTAGAGCAGCGGTCTCTGTTTCAAAAAGTATTAGTCACATTTATTTTTTCGTTATTTATTTCAACAGTTGGCTTATATGTAGGTCAATATGTGCCGCCGGCTTATTTCCTTCCATTAGCGATTGCTGAACTTGTGATGCTGGTTGCCGCATTTATGTTACGAAAGAAAAAAAGCGTAGGATATGGCTTTACATATGCTTTTTCATTTATATCAGGCATCACGCTGTTTCCGATTGTCAGCTACTATGCATCAGTAGCGGGGGCGCAAGTCGTTCTTTATGCGTTTGGAAGCACGTTCGTTATTTTTACGGTGATGGGTGTAATTGGCGCAAAAACGAAAAAAGATCTAGGGTTTTTAGGCAGCTTTTTATTAGTGGCGCTGTTAGCACTAGTGTGCATCAGTATTTTCTCGCTGTTTAGTCCCTTAACAACGCCTGGACTCATGGCATTCTCAGTGATTGGAACCATCGTTTTCTCACTTTACGTACTATATGATTTTAACAAAATGAAGCATGGTGAAATTACAGAAGAGCTTGTTCCACTGCTGGCACTATCTCTTTATTTAGACTTTATTAATCTATTCATCAACTTGCTTCGCTTTTTTGGTATTTTAGGCAGCGATGATTAATAAGAAATAGGCTGGGACAAAAGTGTTCTAACTGAAGGGCGATCCGAACGGTGAAGATTCTTGATGGAGAATCTTCACCGTTCGGATTTTTTATTGGTAGGATGAGCGTAGGTGTCATCCACCTCATGTATCCAATCTGTTGATCTTTAGATGGGATTGATGTAGTTATATCACAATCTCTTTTTTTGTTTTAGTTATTCTCCGCCATCCCCATCTCCATCCTCGCTAACGTCATCCTCTGTTTTTTCATAGTTTGGTCCGGTAGCGTAAGGTTCTTTCCAAAACTTTTCAAGCCATGTGGAACCTGTAGCGACCGCGCCGTTTTTAGCATGAATAAATTCACTGATTGTATATATTTCAACGACTTGCTTTCGATATTTCCGAAATAAAAATGCGCTGGCAACAATGCTAATGCTGATGATTATATACGTATTCATGAAATCCTCCTTATAAAAGGGTTAGTGTTACGTATGACGCATAGTAAAAGAATATGCATAAGGCGTTGTAACCAAACAGATTGATGTAAATCATAATTGTGACGATTTTTCATGGTTTCTCTTATGGATATTTTTGGTATTATATATTTGTGATGAAAAATAAGATGAGGAGAAGAGCGAGTCTTAAGAGGAGGGGAAGTATGAATAAAGTAGTTCTTACATCGTTATTCTTTTTCTTACTAGTTGGTTGCAACCAAGAAAAGGTAAATGTATCTACACCTAATGATGAACAAGTTCCAGTGTCAGGAAGCATTGTGGTTAATGACAAAGAGTATGAAATGCAAGCAGGAGAATATGAATGGAACGGTGACGATGGTGCGCACATAACCAAAACGGATTCTTACTCACCAAAAGAGGTTGCTAAAGAATTTGATGACCTCACGCTAGAGAAAGATACCAAAGTTACAATTCTACTAAAAAACAATCCAAAACTTACAATTTATCAACTAAACAAAAATAATCAAAAAGAAAAAATTAAAATAACGGATAATCATATTGAAGTGTCTTCAAAGAACGGTTACTATCTTTACGAAGTAGCGGGTAAATGGCCTCATGGAAAGGCAACTTATTTATTTGATGTGAATGTGAAATAGCCAACTGATCGGATATTTGGGAGTTATAGTGAACTGCTATACATGCATGAATTTAAAAGAAGTTCGTTTAGTGGTGCAAGCCTTTGAAAAAATGGTAGTATAGAGCAGGTACATAGAGAACGCAAATTTTTTGGAAGGATGCATGCTAGTGGTGAATTTTAACGAGTTTTTTACTATTTCTTCATATGAAGTAATGGAGCATTCGAGTCGAAAAGAAAACGGAAAGAATATAGATGAATATGAAGTGATGTTGTATAACGAAAACGTTAGTCAAACAGAAAATGTGATGATTAAATTTAAAAAGGTGAGCGATGAAATAGCAGTGGAAAAGGTACAAACTCTCTCTTACTTTAATCAACAGCGTCCTAAACACCCCTGTAAGATTTGCGGCAGTGAAGTGATGATAAAAGAGAACAGCACTGAAGAACTGGATGTTTACGCACATAATTGTTCATTTAACTACAAAGAAATAGAAGGTTGTTTAAGAGAACTAGTACAAAATGAACTTTTGCAGGATGGATTTACTCAAGAAGAATTTGAACGGAACTATGGTGTTAACTACCGGGATGACAGTAATAAAGAATATGGCTTTTACGACGCGCAGCAACGAAATACTTTTTATACCATCTTTAATGATAGTGTTTATCACACCTCATACGCAGGACCACAAGAGCTCCGCTGCAAGTTTTGCGGGATGGACGAAGAGCTGCTTGTTGTAGACGGAGCCTTCTATCAAAAATGTACAGCGTTAACTCCACATACTAATCGAATTATTCATATGATTGAAGCAAGGAAACAAAACGAACCAGACGTAACAAAACGTTGATGAGAGAAAAGGGGCGGAGCTTGAGAAGAACATAAAAAAGAAGCTTCCTTTTGAGCGAAAGGAAGCTTATCAAATTTGTACCTATAGGGTTGAGTTGTGCATAATTAAATAGCTATCGGAATAACCGATGAATCATTAAAATAAACAACTTCCGAAAGAATACTGCAGCCTTTCAGCTTTTTGAGCTGAGAAAGCGCTTCTTCTTTACTATCAAACTCGTACATTTTCATTTCGCCTTTTCCGACATAACACGTAATCACATACATTTTAGAAGTACCTCCACCTATCATTTAGAATTTATTAATAAAAAGCTATAGCAGCTTTTATTCCCTATTAAAATAGCGTAAGTGCGCCTGTGACAATAGCAAGGACAATGAGAACAAGAGACGTTAAAACAGCCCATTTAAATGCAAAGCGCTGATGTTCACCAAGATCAACACCTACCATACCTACAAGTAAGAAAGTAGAGGCCACGAGTGGACTTAACAGATGAACAGGTTGTCCGAGTACTGAAGCCCGCGCAATTTCCATCGGATCAATTCCGTAAGAAGCAGCAGTTTCAGCGAATATTGGTAAAACACCGAAGTAATAAGCGTCATTACTCATCACAAATGTAAACGGCATGCTTGTTAAAGCAACGATTGTTGGTAAAAACGAACCGAGTGAATCAGGAACTAAATGAATTAACAGGCTTGCCATTTCGTCAACCATTTTAGTGCCGGATAGTATTCCTGTAAAAATACCGGCTGCAAACACAAGGGCTGCAACGGTTAACGCGTTGCCTGCATGAGCCATTAAACGTTCTTTTTGATCCTCAAGTTTTGGATAGTTAATCATAAGAGCAAGCGCAAAACCAATCATAAATAAAACAGAAACGGACCAAATACCAGAAACTAATACGACCATAAGTGCAACGGTTAAAGCTAAGTTAATCCAGATTTTTTTAGGCTGTGTAATATCTTCTTGAGAAGTTAAAGACGCGTCTTCAGCAAAAGCAAGCGAGCTTTTTAATTCAAACTGCTCGATGTCAATAGCACCAAGTCGTCTGCGCTCTTTTTTTCCAAGAATATAGCCTGTAAAAATCACCCACAAAGCTCCGCCAATTAACGTTGGAAGAAGTGGAATAAAGAACTCTGATGCATCGAGGTGAAGGGCGACAATCGCACGAGTAGCCGGGCCTCCCCAAGGTGTCATGCTGCTCATAATACTAAGAGAAAGCATCGCAACCGTCGTTAACACTAACGGGCTCATATTCAGACGTTTATACAGTGGAAGAAGAGCAGAAACCGTAATCATATAAGTAGTTGTACCGTCTCCGTCTAGTGCAACTAAAAGCGATAGAAGAGCGGTTCCAATCACGATTTTGAGTGGATCGCCTTTTACGATTTTTAACAGCTGCTTAATTAATGGATCAAACAGGCCGGCATCAATCATAACGCCGAAGTATAAAATGGCAAACAGCAGCATCGCAGCTGACGGAGCTACTTGTTTTAACCCTTCTAGCATCATGTCTCCGACGCCTTTGCCAAACCCTCCAATCACCGCAAAAAGAAGTGGAATGACCATTAAAGCTACGATAGGAGACATCCTTTTTGACATAATGAGATACGTAAAGACAATAATCATTGTAAAACCTAGTAGTGCTAGCATTCAAACAACCTCCTTTATTTTCCCTCTTTTCTTTGAAAGCGTTTACTTTTAGAGTAAAAAAACGTGACTAACATCTCTCATCCCCATGTATGAGCCGTAGTTTGATTATTAAGAATTTTTAAAGCCGCTCTTTACCCCCGCTGATGTTTCTTGTTTTCATGTTAGTACATTTTGAAAAATAAAGGAAATATAGGTTTTTTTAGAAAGTTCATAAAATTTTTTTATAATGGTAGTCTAGAAAAAAGCTTGGTCTAAAAGAAAGTTTCTTCCAAGACGCAAACTTTTTAGCTTTTGCTTTATTTTTCACTTAGCTTTAAAAAGTCAATAAATGCTTTCACGACCGCTAGATTCAAATAAGAAGGATCATACATGAGCCACGTGTTTCGAAGCAAAGGTGATTCATCTCGGTATGAAAGTCCGTATGTATATAAATTGTCGCTGGAGTGAAGGCAAATTTCTGGTAAAATCGCAAAGCCTAAATCATTTTTAACCATTTCTTTGGCTGTTTCTTGCCGGTCAACTTCCATTGCCACAAACGGAGGCTCTGAAAACTTGTCATGCCACCAGTCTTGAATGAGATCTTTTAGCGACGTATCCGTTTTATAATTAATATAAGGCAGGCTCGGCAAGTCATCAATCGCAATTTCTTTTTTTGAAATTAAGCAAAGCCGCTCTTTCGTCAGCAGTGATTTTTCTCCGTTCCACGGGTAATTGCCTCGTAAAATACCAACGTGCACACGCGAAGAGTCTAATAGATTCATAACTTGCGTACTCCAGCCTGTATTCACACTGAACTGCACGTTTGGATAGTGAAGAGAAAACTGCTTTAAAATTTTAGGAAGCTTATGCTGTGCGAAGTTACTCGATACCCCTAAGCGAAGCGTGCCTGTAACGGTTTCGCTCATATTACGCATGCTGTCTTTTGTTTCTTGCAGCTGCTTCCACATGTTTTCTGCATAGCGAACAAGATGCTCACCTTCAGATGTAAACTCAATTCCTTTTTTCGTTTTGAAAAAAAGCGTCACGCCAAATTCTTCTTCAAGATTTTTAAGCCGGTAGCTTAAAGAAGGCTGCGATACATAGAGCCTTTCAGCCGTCCGCGTAATGTTCTTTTCTTCGTGAAGCGTTTTAATTAATATCCAATCTTTTTGATCCATCCCAATTCCCCCTTGTATTTAGATTATAAAATTTTTTTAAAAAAGACAATAAATTTTATGTATTTTACTTATGACCACCTCTATTATACGATAAATGGCAAATGAACCGGTTCTAAATAGTAAAAAATAAAATGGTTTGATGAACGCCTCGGCGTTTGTTAGTAGGGGAGAAAGGTGATTAAGATGACGCGTATTCCTGTAACGGTTATGAGAGGTGGAACGAGTAAAGGGGTTTTTATCAATCATGAAGAAATGCCTGTGAACAAATCGGATTGGGAACCGTTTTTGCTAGATATAATGGGAAGTCCGGATCAACGTCAAATTGACGGGTTGGGCGGAGCTAATTCGCTGACAAGTAAAATTGCGATTATTAAAAAATCAGATTTAGAAGAAGCTGACGTAGATTACACGTTTGCGCAGGTTAGCATCAGCGAATCTCTCGTTGATTTTAAAGGAAACTGCGGCAATATCTCCTCAGCAGTGGGGCCTTACGCAATTGAACAAGGACTTGTACAAGCTGTGGAACCGGTGACCAAAGTGCGGATTTACAATACGAATACTAAAAAAGTAATCGTAGCGGAAGTAGAAGTAGAAAACGGGAAAGTGAAAACAGAAGGGGAATGTATGATTCCTGGAGTGCCAGGTACGGGTTCACCTATTTATCTTTCGTTTGAAAATGGAGAAGGAGCCGTTACCGGAAAACTGCTTCCGACCGGGAACGCTATTGATCTTCTGCAAACATCTATCGGAACAGTAAAAGCATCAATTGTTGATGTAGGAAATCCGCTTGTATTTGTTAAAGCAGCGGATATTGGCCTAAAAGGAACAGAACTTCCACATGAATACACGGACAAACAGCTGAAGCTATTTGAAGAAATTCGCTCCATTGCAGCGGAAAAAGCGGGGCTCGCACCTCAAGACAAAGCAACTAAACTATCACCAGCGGTTCCAAAAATGACGATTATTGCTCCTCCGATGGACCACCGCGACGGGACTGGCAGAGAAAAAGCTGCTTCTCAAATGGACGTATTAATTCGCATGATGTCGATGCAAAAACCGCATCAAACGCTTGCGATTACAGGAGCAATTTGTACAACGGCGGCTATCTATACAAAAGGCACGCTTCTGTCAGAAATGGTTCAACTAAAAGGCGATACGGTTCGACTTGCTCATCCAATGGGAATTATGGAAACCAGTGTAGATCTAAAAGAAGGACAGGTTAATGGAATCAAAGTAGTGCGTACGGCCCGTCTTATTTTTGAAGGATTTGTTTATACAAAGCACGCGTACGATGTATGTTTATCAAGTTAATAACGTTCTCAAAAAAAACTCTTTCTAGGAAACTAGGAAGAGCTTTTTTGTGTTAGACTATTTTTACTGAATATTGAAAAAAGTGGGTGGTAGTATGAAAAAAAGAACGTATATTGATTTAAGCCACATCATTGAAGACGGAGTTATCACACATAAAGGCTTGCCGGCACCGATCATTTGCGACTATTTAAGCCGAGAAGAGTCTAAAAAGCTTTATGAACCAGGGACTGAATTTCAAATCGGTAAAATTGAAATGGTCACGAATACCGGTACGTATATTGACGTGCCGTTTCACAGATATAAAAACGGAGCAGATTTGGCTCAAACAGCTATTGATAAAACAGCCGGACTGGAAGGGATAGTAGTTTCAGTCGATCCGACTTTAACGGCTATTGATGAATCTCATTTTCAGCATATAGACGTAAAAGGCAAAGCGGTATTAATTCATACGGGATGGGATCGCTACTGGAATACAGACGATTATTTAGAAAATCATCCATACTTAACAGAAAGCGCGGCGGCTTATTTAGTGTCTCAACAGCCCGCTCTTGTTGGAATTGATTCGATGAACATTGACGATACAAAAGGAAAAGCAAGACCAGCTCATACGCTGCTGTTAGGAGCGGGCATTGTGATTGCTGAACACTTATGTCGCTTAGATCAACTAACGGAGTCCTTTTTATTTTACGCCGTGCCTCCTAAAATAAAAGGAGCCGGAACGTTTCCGGTAAGAGCATTTGCGGAGTTAGAAAGAAAATGATCCAGTTACATAGATATAGAGAAGTGCAGGAATTTAAAAACCAAGTAGAGCCGCTTTTATCAAAGAATGAAGTTCTTCATAACTTAGCGCTCGGCATTTTACACAGCTTGCAGGAAAACAGCAAACCAAATTTTATGGGTGTTATTTTAAAAGACAGCCGTGCTGCGCTTGTGTTGCTGCAAACCCATCCTCGGCAAATCATACTGTCTCAAATACAGCAGCTAACGGAGGGTGAACTAAGCGAAGCGGCAGAGCTGTTACAAGAAATCGACGTACCGGGTTTAGTTGGAGAAAAACAAACGGTTTTATATCTTTCTCAAAAACTAGCAGATTTAAAAAATCAAGGAGCTTCTTTAAAAATGGATCAGCGCATTTATAGGTTAGACAAAGTGAAAAAAGCTGCGGACGCGGACGGAGTGCTGGTAAAAGCAAGATTAGAGCACCTTCCGCTCGTGACAGAATGGATTTGGGAGTTTATGGGCGTCATTGGGGAGCCTGTATCAAAAGAACAAGCTGTCAAAACAGGCGAAGCTTTTATTAAAGCAGACCGGCTATTTTTATGGGAAGTAAACGGGAAGTATGTGTCGATTGCTAATGCTACGCGTCCGACAACCCACAACGTTACGATTAACTTTGTGTACACGCCGCGGGAAGAACGTAAAAAAGGCTATGCCTCAAGCTGTGTGTCCACGCTTTCTCAGCTTATGCTAGACAAAGGATTTCAAACAACAAGTCTATACACGGACATGACAAACCCTACGTCTAACAAGATTTATATGGAGATTGGGTACGAACACGTAGCTGATTCCGCCTTAGTTTTATTTCATGAAAAAAAGTAGCAGGCTGCCTGCTACTTTTTTCTATTTCTTAAGGTTTTGTAACTAAGTTTACGTGATTCAACGTTTTGCTATCATCAAAAATAAATTCAAGATCATAGGCGCCGGCGTGATAGGTGTATCTCGTTTGAGTCGTACCATCACCTTTTACTTTACCTGTAAAGTTTGGCTGACCTAATTCTTTCTTTAAGTTAGCTTGTGTGATGGACCCTAAATTTGTTTGACGCTCTACATTTGTACCAAAATAGCGAATTTCGTTAATGACGTTATTTTGGTCATAACCAAATGCATATCCAGGATGGCCCATTTCCGCATGATAGTAGTCAAAGTTATTTGATGAACCTTCAGGCGGAGAACCGAACTGATCACGAACGTCTTGACGCAGGGTTTTGCCAATTTTAAAGTCCGCTGTTAATCGTGGTACTTCACCTTTTACTGCGGCGTTATAAATTTCGTTAATGTTTTTTACAGCTGTTTGACTTTGGCTGCTTGTTTCTTGAGATGTAGCTGCGTGTGCTGGGGTATCAAGCTGAGCCACAGGAGCAAATCCAAACGCAGCAATTCCTGTAATCGTCGTAGCAGCAGCCGCTTTTGATAGCCGTTGTTTCATTTTCATGATTTTTTCCTCCTATATATAACGATTTAGCAATCTCAGTCTACCTAAAAGAGAAGGTAGGCCAGAATGGTCAAGGAGTCTTAGTTGAGTTGGTAACTGATATATATAATGTAACACGCCTTTCAGAATATAAACGTCAGGTAAGGTGAAAAGCAAAAAACGATTCATTTCTCATAGGTGAAAAGATTTGTTTTTATTCCTTTATTATGTAAAAAAACGTAATATAGGGAGGATTCTAAGTCTTTATAAAAAACTAGATAATAACTGTAAGTATGATACAATAAATCAAGTATTTGTTAAAAATATAATATTTATTGCTGGAGTTTTGATGTATGGAAAAAAATTTGATGAGAGGTACGCTTTTGTTAACAGCGTCTTCTTTGCTAACAAAGATTTTGGGTTTTATTTATATTATTCCGTTTACAGCGCTAGTCGGAACGTCAGGTTACGCGCTTTATAAGTATGCATACGGTCCATATACCTTGATGCTAAGCTTATCGACAATGGGTCTTCCGCTTGCTGTTTCGAAGTATGTATCGAAATATAACGGTCTTGGAAACTACAGGGCAGGGCAAGATCTATTAAAAGCAGGCCTTCTATTAATGACGATAACAGGCATAATAGGATTTTTAGTCCTCTATACCATGGCGCCTTCGCTCGCTGAGCTAGTTATTAACGGAAAAGATTCCTCAGGAAATAGTCAAAAAGACGTAGTGTACGTCATCCGAATGGTGAGCTTTGCTTTAATTATTATTCCGCCTATGAGTCTATTACGAGGCTATTTTCAAGGTAATCAATCCATGGGACCGTCCGCGCTGAGTACAATTATTGAACAAATAGTGCGTGTGCTGTTTATTTTAGCAGGAGCATACGCTGTTATTCATCTCTTTCATAGCACGATGACAAAAGCTGTTGGAATTGGTACGTTTGGAGCGTTTATTGGAGGCTTAGGGGGTATAGGGATTCTTGGTGCGACGTATCTAAAACGCAAGCGGCTAATTATGAAGGAAGTGAATAGCGGAAAGAATAATAAATCTGTTCCGTTCTCTTTAATGTTCAAAGAGCTTGTGACGTACGCTGTTCCGTTTGTATTAGTTGGTTTAGCTATTCCAATCTATCAAAATATTGATACGTTTACGATTAACATGCTCTTTCAATCAATAGGGTATGGACAAGCTAAAGCTGAAACGATTAACTCTGTCATTGGGTTAGCGCAAATTTTAGTAATGGTGCCGGTATCGCTAGCGACTGCCTTCAGCATGTCGCTGATTCCGGGTATTACATCTTCTTTTGTGCAAGGAAATTTACGAGAAGTAAAAGGAAAGATTACAAAAACGCTGCAGCTGCTGTTGTTTTTTACTCTTCCTTCTGCGGTGGGGCTTTGTTTATTGGGTAAGCCGGTATATATGATGATCTTTGGAGCGAAAAACAGTCCTGAAATCGGTGGAGTTGTTTTACAATGGTATGCGCCTGCTGCCATTTTATTTGCTCTTTTTACCGTAACAGCCGCGATTCTTCAAGGAATTAATCAGCAAAAGAAATTAATTTTTGGCTTGGGCTTAGGTATTGTTGTGAAGATAGTATTAAACGTACTGTTGGTTTCAAGCTTAAAAGAAATTGGACCTGTTGTCGCGACGTACGGAGGATATGGTGTATCGGTTATCTATAACTTTTATTTAATTGAAAAATCCATTTCTTACCGAGTTCAATCACTAGGAAAAGCCGCGTTGACTCCTGTTTTATTAGTAAGTGTGATGTCAGCCGCTGTGCTTATTGGCAATTATGCTTCTCACTATTTTCTAGAAAATAAGCTGTCTGCATCTTCACTTGCGATTAGCACGTCTTGTATTTCAATAGCTTTAGGTGCTGCTGTGTATCTAGGACTTGGCGTAAAAACAAGTTTAGGGCAATCTGTTGTGTTAAATAGAAGAAAAAGAATGTAAAGGAGAGAAAGAAGTGTCGAAACGATTTGTACTAACCGTAGCCGCTGGAGGATGTATCATAATCTTCGGCGCGCTGCTGCTACTAAACTGGGAAAAGGTGTTTGGAGACTACCGCCCCATTCAAACAGCAACAGCCGTATTCAAGTTAGAAATGGGAAGTCAAGATGTAGCAAAGACTACGGATTCAGATAATGTTCTTTACTATATGGTGAAAAAAGGACATTTAGATGAATATATTCAACTGATGAATGAAAAAGGCTATGTGTTAAAAGAGAAAGATATTGATCATAACCGACTTGTTTTTAACAATGGACAAGAGGATGAGCAAATTTACTACAAGCGCTTTGCTAGGAAGTATACGATGATTGATGGAGAAGGGTAAAAGCCTTCACTTGGAATTACTACATACTAAAATCATTAAAAGAAAACACCACCTTGCGAATAAAAGGTGGCGTTTTTTTGTTAGATTATCTCATCTTAGTTTTACTCTTGCTATCCCTGTTACGACCATACTAGTAATAAAAATAACTATGATTCCAATGTTGGTCGGGGTATCAAAAAATGTTTTTGAAATGGCTAAAGCGATAATAAGCCCAATAGCTATGCCAGATAGTTCTTTCATTAATTTCACCGTTAACACCTCTTAACAATATTACTAAGGAAAAGTCTAACATTATTGGTAAAGTGGTTTCAATTAATAACACATTAACGGAAGAGGTATAATAAAACTTATTTGCTACCACTAAACCCTCTTGACCGTCAACAGATTCAGTATAAGTGCTTTGTGAAGAAGTATAGAATGATTCAAGAAATGAGGTAAAGGCTTTAACTTTTATTTTATATTTTAGTAGACTAAAACCGTATAATCCTATCTGTTTTTAAAGTTTTTTTGCGTAAAAAAGAAAAATAATATTGACAATTGTTGAAAAACTATTAATATTGACTATATTACATAAAATAAATAGCTATTGTTTTCCTTATCAAGAGAGGTGGAGGGACTGGCCCTGTGAAACCCGGCAACCGCTGTCTATGACAGAATGGTGCCAAATCCTTAAGAACAGTATGTTCTTGAAGATGAGGAAGAGACGTTTGGTTAACGAGCTCTTCCTTTATATAAAGGAAGAGCTTTTTTTATATTATAGGGGGAGTAAGTTAAATGAAGAGATTTCTTATTTTAGCAGTTGCGCTTGTACTACTCGTAACTGGCTGTCAGTCAAAAAGTACAAAAAGCAGTGGAAGTGAAGAGAAAGGAAAGAAGCGAATTGCTCTTGTTTTGCCTGAAAAGATTGGAGTTAACCCGTTTTTTCAGCAAATGGATGATGGAGCAAAGCGCGCTGGGAAGAAGTATAACATTGATGTAAAGACAATTGAATCTACGGACCAAGCAGCCATTGAAAGTAATTTGCGTGCTGCGGTAGCCGAAAATTATGACTTGATTATTACATCTTCTTTTGAATCCGAAGATGCGTTGAAAAAAGTAGCTCAAGAAAATCCGCAGCGTCAATTTGCGATTATTGATACAGTGGTCGATTTACCAAATGTAAGAAGCGTTGTATTTCGTGAGCAAGAAGCTTCATATTTATTAGGAGCAGCGGCAGGATTGATTACGAAAACGAATAAAGTAGGAATGGTTGCAGCTGATGATATTCCATTATTAAAAAAATGGACGGTAAGTTTTAAAGAAGGATTACAATCAACAAATCCAAAAGCAGAGTTTCTAGTAAACTATGTTGGAAGCTTCTCTGATCCAGCTAAAGCAAAAGAACTTGCTATTTTACAAGCTTCAAAAGGCGCTGATTTTATCGCCGGAGCATCAGCAGTAGGCGACTTGGGTGTATTTGAAGCAGCAAAAGAAAAAGGTTTTTATACGGCAGGACAAGATATTGACCGTACGGAAGTAGATCCTGAGCATATCGTTTTATCGCAGTTAAAAGGATCTGATGCAGCTGCTTATGAAACGGTAGAAGCACTCGCAAATGACAAATTTAAATCGGGCGTAGTGACATACGGCTTAAAAGAAAAAGGTGTTGGGTTAACGTATGTGACTCAAGACAGCAAGACGCCTCTTAGTGACTTTGTAGGACAAGATGTGATTAATCAATTAAAAGAAATTAAAGATTCGATTATTGATGGAAAAACAGTGGTAAAAGATCCGTTAGCAAAGTGAGTTGAGAAGAGAAGTCGAGTAAGGCTGGCTTCTCTTTCTTATTTTTGAAAAAAACCTAAAGGGGAAAGGAGCAATGAATGGAATGAGTGAGCTGCTGCAGTTAACGAATTTAACGAAGAAATACGGTTCATTTTTAGCAAACGATAACGTGTCTTTTACGCTAAAAAAAGGCGAGGTTCACGCGCTGGTCGGAGAAAACGGTGCTGGTAAAACAACGTTGATGAGGATGCTTTACGGAATGGAAAAGCCGAGTTCAGGAAGTATTCAGCTACATGGGAAAACCGTCTCGTTTTCATCTCCTGCGGATGCGATTAAAAACGGAATAGGCATGGTGCATCAGCATTTTATGGTTTTTCCTCATTTTTCAGTGGCTGAAAATATTGTCTTGGGGCATGAGCCAAAGAAAGGTCTCTTTTTTAATAGAAGGCAAGCGAAAGAGGATGTTCAGCAATTAACCCAAACCTATCAGATTTCAGTAGATGTTCATAAAAAAGTAAAGCATTGCTCAATTGGAGAACAGCAAAAGATTGAAATTTTAAAAGTGCTGTATCAAGGAGCAGAAATCATTGTTTTAGACGAGCCTACCGCTGTACTTACTCCTCATGAAGTGAAGGAACTATTAAAAACAATCCGTTTTTTGGCTTCACAAGGAAAAAGCATCATTATTATTACACATAAGCTGCAAGAAGTGATGGAAGTAGCGGACCGCATCACGGTTCTTCGGAATGGTAAAGTAGCCGGCGTCACAAATAAAGAATCTACTAATGCTCACCATTTAGCCAAGCTGATGGTAGGACGAGAATTAAAAGAGCGTCCTGCAAGAGTGCCGTCACAAGGCACCTCTCATTTAAGCGTACAAAATCTCTTTTTAAAAGGAAAAGGACAAAAAAACGTATTGCAAAATGTGTCTCTTCACGTTTCAGCAGGAGAAATTGTCGGTATTGCAGGCGTTTCAGGAAATGGGCAATCAGAGCTGCTTCAAGCAATCGCTGGATTAGTAGAAACAGACAGCGGAAGTATTAAACTTGGAGATGAAGATCTTACAGGGCAATCTGTGCGTGAAAGAAGAGAAGCAGGAATCGCTCATATTCCAGAAGACCGCTATATGTGGGGAGCCTCTAAAGACGATACGATCGAAGAAAATGCGCTGATGGGCTATCAGTATAAAGCTTCTTACTCGAAAATGGGCTGGCTGAAAAGAAAGATATTCAATTCGAGCGTGGAGGAATGGATAAATGAATTTTCGATTAAAGCCACTTCATCTAAGCAAAAAGCAGGAGAACTGTCAGGGGGGAATCTGCAAAAATTGATTGTTGCCAGAGAGCTTGGCCAAAACACTTCTTTTCTACTTGCTGCCGAACCAACGCGAGGAGTGGATATTGGGGCAATGGAACGTATTCACGACGCTTTGATTCAAAAACGCAATAATGGATCGGCTATTTTACTTGTATCTTCTGAGCTGTCGGAGATTATCTCACTATCAGATCGAATTTTAGTGATGTACGAAGGCAGTATTGTTGGAGAGCTTACAAGAGAAGAAGCGACGGAAGAGAAGCTAAGCATATTAATGGCAGGAGGAACGGTAGAAGGTGATACAGTTGCAGAAACTTCTTAAATCATTGATCCAACCAATTATTGCGGTCATTTTTGGCTTAGCAATAGGAGGCATTATTATCTCCTTAACAGGTGGTTCGGTTTTCCAAACATATACAGAGCTCTGGAATGGAGCGTTTGGTAATTTTTATTTCTTCACTACTACGCTGGCTCGCGCTACGCCTATTCTGTTAATTGCGTTAGGTGTCGGATTTGCTTTTAGAGCAGGTGTGTTTAATTTAGGGGGAGAAGGACAGATGGTCGTTGGAGCTATCAGTGCAGCGATTGTTGCTTATTACCTGCCGGCTCCAGGGGTAGTCAAGCTGATAGCGGCTATTGCCGCTGCGGTTGTGGCAGGAGGGTTGCTTTCCGTTTTAGCAGGCTGGATGGAAGCCGCTTTTAAAATTCAGCTTGTCATTTCGACGCTTTTATTAAATTATATCGCTGTTTTATTTGCAAGTTATTTAGCAGGTCACCCATTTCAAGATAAAACAGGCTCAGCAGCTCTCGCTCAAACGCCTATGATTGAGCAATCGGCGTGGCTTGGAAAAGTGTTTCAAGGAATGCCTCTTCATGTCGGATTTATCATTGCTTTAATCGGTGCGCTACTGCTATGGACAGTGCTTCGCTACTCTGTGTTTGGGTACGAAGTGAACGCATCTGGAAAAAATCCGTTGTTCGGAGCGTATGGAGGCATTCATCAAGTAAAAGTCATGCTGTTCAGTATGTTTATTAGCGGGAGCTTGGCTGGATTAGCAGGAGGGTTTGAAGTGCTTGGTTCACAGTACCGATTTGTAGACGGTGCGCTTACCGTTCCTGGATATGCATGGACTGGAGTGATGGCTGCTCTGTTAGCAAAATCGAATCCAATCGGCATTATTTTTACGTCTCTTTTACTTGCCGCTTTGCAAACAGGAGCGATGGGTCTAGAGCGTAATACAGAAATTCCGTTAGAAATTGCGAGTATTATGCAAGCTGTACTCATTCTATTTATCTCAGCAAAATTCACAAAGCAGTGGTGGAAAGCAAAAAAGAAAGGAGCTGATATTCGTGGAGCTGCTTGATTGGTCACTGTTAAATGCAACGCTGCGAATGGTTGCACCGATTTTATTAGCGGCGCTGGGCGGAATGCTTTGCGCGCGCGTAGGCATATTTAATGTAGGGCTAGAAGGTCTAATTTTGATTGGAGCTTTTAGCGGGATTGCGGGCAACTATTATACTCATAATGTCTTTTTTGCGATCGTGATTGCGGCTGGAGCAAGCTTACTTTTTGCGTTGCTGTTTGGGATGATGGTCGTGATATTTAAAGCGAATGAAATTGTTGTTGGGGTGTCTATTAATTTTTTAGCACTGGGCTTAACGACATTTTTACTCCGGACTATTTTTCATACAAAAGGTGCCTATTACGATAAAAACATGCATGGAATAGGCACATGGGATATTCCTTTAATTAAAGACATACCTATAGTCGGCGACATTGTTTCCGGGCAGTCACCGCTTGTCTATTTTGCATTTTTAGCAGCTATTGCTTTTTATATCTTTTTTTATCGAACGATTTTTGGTTTTCGTCTTCTAGCAGTAGGCTACAATCAAGTAGCAGCAAGTACGCTTGGGTTAAAAGCAATAAGATATCAGCTGTTTGCGATTGCAGCATGCGGAATTCTGTGTGGGATTGCAGGAGCACAGCTTTCATTAGGTCAAGTCACGATGTTCTCAGAAGGCATGACTTCAGGGCGTGGATTTATTGCACTTGTTGCGATGATGCTCGGTCAGTCTCATCCGCTCGGTATTTTAGCGTCGAGTATACTTTTCGGTTTAATGGATGCGGTGAGTACGCGACTGCAAGGTTTTTCAATACCGACCGAGTTTACGATGATGGTGCCGTATGTACTTACATTAGCAGCGATGTTTTTCTTACGAGATAAAGGAGTCGAAACGAATCAAACAAGTCAGCAAAGTGCACGCTGATAAAAAAATAAAGAGGTGGTACCTATGAACAAAGCAGACCGTATTAAACGAATGAAAACACCGGAAATTGATCCAAAGTATGAAGGACGAGTACCTCCGGGTCAGGTAGTAACAGAGCGCTTTCCCATTTTACACGAAGGCGACGTGCCGGAGTATAACTTAGAGGAGTGGACGCTTCGCGTGTTTGGGTTGGTAGACAAAGAAGTGACGCTTTCGTATCAAGATATATTGAACATGCCTCAAACAACGGTGAAATGTGATATTCACTGCGTAACGAGATGGACAAGACTTGATAATGAATTTACGGGCGTGCTGTTTACAGACTTTTTAAAAGCAGTTGGCATGGAGTTGAAAAGTAAATACATCATGCTGCACGGAGATAATGATTATACGTCAAACATTGAAGTAAAAGATTTACTGAGAGACGATATTCTTCTCGCTCATTCCTTTAACGGAGAGCCGCTTACACCTAAGCATGGATATCCGCTGCGATTGGTTGTGCCGCATTTGTACTTTTGGAAAAGTGTCAAATGGCTTCGAGGCTTTGAAGCTATTGATGAAAACCATCCGGGCTTTTGGGAGCAAAACGGCTTTCATCTTAGAGGAGATCCGTTTAAAGAAGAGCGTTTTTCTGGAGAAGATTTAGGCATTCCAGAAGATGAGTGGGTACATAAAGACTATGATTAATGAAAATGCCTATGCTTGCGCATAGGCATTTTATTAGCGCTGGCGGTTTAATTCCCACACAACGTGGCGAAGTTCAGGCAAAATCAGTTTGGTCATAGCTAGGCGAACAGCACCGCTTGATCCTGGTGTAGAAAAAACGGCTTTTTCGTTAATCGTCCCGGCAATTGCCCGGCTCATAATCGCTGCGCTGCCAATGTCTTCGGTGTAGCTCAGCATGCGAAACAGCTCGCCAAACCCGACGATTTCTTTATGAATCAGCGCTTGAACGGCTTCAATTGTGACGTCTCGTTTTGTAATGCCGGTGCCGCCGTTTGTGAGAACAACGTCAATGTCCTCAGCACTGCATCCGGCAAGTATCGCTTGTTGAATCGACGTTTGATCGTCTTTTACAATTTCATAGGAAGCGACCTGCATCTCGTGTTCTTTCAGAAGTTGGATCATTAGCGCGCCGCTTTTATCGGTTTCTTTTGTACGTGTATCGGATACCGTAATGACTTTGCAGCGAACGGGCTGAGTTGCTTTGGATTTATGTTCATGTACGCTCATTATGTACCTCCTTTACGCTTGTGTACGCTTGTAGTCACCGTTTTTGCCGCCTGATTTTTCAAGCAGATATGTTTCGCCGATAACCATGCCTTTATCAATGGCTTTGCACATATCATAAACGGTTAGAGCGCAGGCAGAAGCGGCAGTTAAAGCTTCCATTTCAACGCCCGTTGAGCCTTCCGTTTTAACAGTTGCTTCTATTAATAAACGATACTTGTCATTGCTTGTATCCCAGTCAAATGAAAGGTTTACGCCTTTTAATAAAAGAGGGTGACACATCGGAATAATGTCAGACGTGCGTTTTGCTGCCATAATCCCTGCTACTTGTGCGACAGCAAGCACATCGCCTTTTCCGATTTTATGTTCTACAATGGCTTCGTGAATTTCTTTGTTAACGAGTATGCTTGAACGAGCTGTTGCAATGCGGCGAGTGATAGATTTTTCGCTAATATCGACCATATTGGCACGGCCTTGGTCATTAAAATGTGTAAAAGAAGACATCGGTGTTTTCATCCTTTTTCAGTAAATTTTGTTGTATGATAGAAATAGTGAGATATGCTATGATTTTACACCATAGCGTAAAAAGTGAACAGACATAAAGGAAGTGAAGAATGTATGTTAGAAAGCAGAACACCTATTTCAATTCCTGAAGCAATTGAAAAAGTTATGACATATAAAAGAAAAGGCAGCATCGAACACGTATCGATCACCGAAAGCTACGGGCGCTATTTAGGAGAAGATATTATTGCCGACCAAAACATGCCTCATTTTAATAAATCGCTTTATGACGGCTTTGCAGTTCGAGCACAAGACTGCGTAGAAGTATCAAATGAACATTCTGTAGAGTTCGAAGTTGTAGGTGAAATCGGCGCTGGCTCTGTTTTTGAAGAAGAAGTAAAGCCGTTTCAAGCAGTGCGCATTATGACAGGAGCGCAAGTGCCTCATTCATGTGATGCGGTTGTGATGCTTGAAGTGACGAAGTCGTATGAAAAAGAAGGCAAAACGTATATGGCGTTAAGCAGGCCTGTTTCAAAGTGGGAACACATTGCGTTAAAAGGAGAAGAAACAAAAAAAGGGGACGTGCTCGTTTCAAAAGGAACGCGCATTAATCCGGGCGTCACGGCTTTTTTAGCTACGTTTGGCTATGCGGATGTAGCCGTGGTGAAGCAGCCGGTGGTTGGCGTGTTAACAACGGGAAGTGAACTGCTTGATGTAAACGAGCCGCTAGAGCCAGGAAAAATCCGCAACAGCAACTCTTATATGGCACTTGCGCAAATCGTAAGAAGCGGGGGAATTCCGAAATATTTAGGGAAGCTTGAAGATGATTTTGACCGCTGCTATGAAGCGGTAGAAAAAGCACTTGAAGAAGTGGATATTTTACTGACAACCGGAGGGGTATCCGTTGGTGACTATGATTATTTGCCGGCTATTTATGAAAAGCTTGGTGCCAATGTGCTGTTTAACAAAATTGCGATGCGACCGGGAAGCGTCACAACAGTCGCAGAACGAAACGGACAGCTGCTGTTTGGATTATCAGGAAACCCATCTGCTTGCTATGTCGGGTTTGAACTGTTTGTACGTCCGATTGTTCGCAGCTTTTTACATTCACCGGCGCCTCATTTACATAAAACAAAAGCGGTGTTAAACGGCCGTTTTAAAGAGCCTAATGCATTCACAAGAATGGTACGGGGAGAAATGACAGACGAAGGCGGAAGGCTCTTAGTAACGCCTGTTGGAATGGACAAGTCAGGCGCTATTTCGTCATTAGCTGCAGCAAACGCACTGATTGTTCTTCCAGGCGGAGAGCATGGATATGATAAAGGAATAGAAGTGGACGTGCTGCATCTTGAAGACGAAGGTACGAGTTCGCTTTGGGTATAAAAACAGAAGTCTGCTTATTGCTTGTCCTTCTTTTCAATAAGAATTTGAAGCAGTTCTGTAATTCGATCTAATTTGCTTTCAATGCGAACAAGTAAGTAAAAAGATAGGGCAATTGGAAAACCTAAATCTTTAATATAGCTAACTAAATTTTCTATAGTAGCATACCTCCTTCACTTAGAAGATATATTATTATATGTGATTTCTAAGTATTTGTTCGCAGGGTATACGTCCATTTTTAAGACAAAAGTCCTTGAAAAATAAGAAAAAGCAGCCCCGGCATTGGCAAGCGAGGCTGCTTTTTTTGTAAGGGTTCATTTATACGTATTCGAGTATAAATGACTACTAGATTTTAACATGTTTTTGAATATAAATACTACTTTGGATGTGTTCTAACATATGAATAAAAGGTGCGCTTTTAATTCATCGATTACGTTGGTCCTCCTAATCAAAAGCCAACTAAATGAAGGGTGTATAAAAAGCGGCATATTCTATAAAAGTGACTCTTTCAGAATCCCTTACTTCCCTAGGGGTTCTCTTTTTTCTATGTGCCTAAGAGGGTGGTTTGTGTACACGGTCTTAATCCTGAGATAAATAAATCCAGTTGATTTCATCAAATTCTTCAATACTATAATTTGAGCCTATGTTTTTTAATATTTTATTGAAGAACTTTAGATTAACTTCATGATCATACAAATCTTCTTGAATGTATTCTTTTATAATAAAGTTTGTTAAATTTGTATTGTTAACAAAGTCTGAAAAGAACGATGTTATAAGGTCTGAATCTTCTGTATTTAATTTTTCATCATTAATGATTGAAATCCTAAAGACGTTTAAAATTGCGTCAATATCTTCTTCATCCATGTAACATAATGGATCTAGTTTTTTGTCTTCTTCTGTAAATGGACTTCGAGTGTCTTCAATGACTACATATGATATGATTCTTCCATTTCTTGTTACATGGAAAATCTCTAAATCACGCAATTTTAAAATTCTATGAAGCGATATCATAAGTTTCTCCTGCTAACACGTTGATGTACGATATTTTTATAAATTAGATATTGTTAAATCTGTAGTATTCAGTTTACAGTAAAATAGTCTTGTGTGGTATTAATTAACAAATATATAAACATATACTTTGTTAAGGAGGAGTAGATAAAATGTATTATTTAGAACCAAAAGATTATGATAAGATACATAACATTTTAAAAGCATCATTTAAGACTCCTACATTTGCTTTTTCTGTCGTTAATCATGTTATTGAAGGATCTGTGTATGTAAATGATCGTATGAGGCCAACGTCAGGATTTCTTAGAATACCTGCAGGTGACTATTATGTATTTGGTAAAGGGAATGATGGGGTGTTTAATAAATCTCTCTATCGTTACTTTGTTGAGAATGTTTATGGTAAGGAAAAACGTTTTACTGTTTTTACTCTATCGACCGACTGGGAGGCTTTTTTTGACGAGACTTTCGAACCGTACGTAAAGAAAATGATGCGTTCTAAGTATAGATTTGTTCCTTCAAAAGTTCCTTCTCAGTATAATCTTCCCAATCTTTATGAGTTAAAAGATTTTAACTCCGACGCTTTAAGAAAAAGTAAGAATTTTAATGAATCATATATAGTGGATTACTGGGGATCAGAAAGTCATTTTCTGAAAAACGGATTAGGCGTTTGTGTTATCCATAAAGAAAATATTGTCGCTGAATGTGTGTCAATCTTTCATAGTGGAACAATAGCTGAAATCGATATTGTGACTAATCCTAGCTATAGAGGACAGGGACTGGGAAAGATAGTAGGTCAAGAGTTTATAAAAAAGTGTTTAGAAAAGAATGTTATGCCTTCTTGGGATTGCGATAATAATAATGAAGCGTCAAAAGTATTAGCTAGTAAACTTGGATTTTCTAATGAAGAGAGTTACGCTCTATATGTATTAAAATGAAAAACCCTAGAAATAGGGTTTTTTTTCTTTGTACCAACAACATATTTTAAGTTAACTAAGTCTAATTATGATAGGTATGTTCAAATATTGTTCTGAAGGTATGTTAAAATGTAATTATAAGGAAGAGGTGGATATAGGGATGTTGACGGCAGTAGTTGTAACTGTTTCAATTTTATCTTTAGCTTGGATTGTAGGGAAAAAAGAGCAGCCGAGGAAACAATGATTAGAAGAAAAAGCATCTGAGGTGGTATATATGCAAAGACAGCAAGGCATTACTGTCCTTTTATTAATGTTAGGAATGGCAGCTATTTCTTTAGGGATGGCTTTGAAAAATGTATTTGAGTACTCTCCTACGGTGGGATGGCTTTTAGGAATCGCAATATTAATAGGTAATTCTATTTATACAGGTGTACAAATTAAAAAGAAAAGTCATACATAATTAATTTCAAAAGTGCTTGGATAAACATTATCCAAGCACTTTTTTAGCTTATTACATTACAGTAACTACTCGTGTATAGGCTATATCTAAAGTACACGAATCTATTAATAAATATAATTTATATCTAAATTTCTTCTTTTTCCATTGCTCTCGCATTAATAATTCTGTTCTTATGCGTTTCTCCCCAGTCTTTCATAAGTAAAATGATTGGTTCGAGAGATCTTCCGAATTTGGTTAGGGAGTACTCTACTTTTTGGGAGATTTCTTTATAGATTTCACGGTGAACAATCCCGTCTTTTTCTAACTCTCTTACTTGAAGGTTTTGAGAGGACATAAGTGAATATAGAAGAAACGTTAGAGCTTCTCTTTTAAGTTTAATTCCATAATCATTTCTTGTTAGGTTTTAATCGTATTTGAAAAGGGTATAGTATCCTTTAGTCAAGCTGCTAGAATAATTGTCGCAAACGTTCGCAATCAATACAGATACACTGTTCTAAAAACAGCTGTCCACCCCAAAACAAAGGGGAGAACATCCAATTTTGACATGCAGGAACGCAAAGCGTAGAATCTTTCTAACAGATAAACAAATTACTATTTTAAGAGGCTTAAAATTTAGGTTGATTTTATATAAGGGAGCGTACATATTTGAAAAATCAGTTTGCTCAATTAATACAGAATAATGAAAGCGTTCATATTTACTACAACATTGACGATATGAAAAGTTACTTAGACAATCTTGTGTCTTATATTGTTTCGGGTATTGAACAGAAGAGACATACTTTAGTTATAGAAAGTGAAAGATTAATTCCATTAATTTTTGAAAAATTAGAGGGAATTCTAACTAAAGATCAATTAACCTATATACATACTATTAATAATTTTGATTATTACTGTTCAAGTGGAAGTTTTCAGCCTGCCATAATCTTTGAACACCTTTCTAGACACTTAGATCCTTTCTATAAAAACAATACATCTTTTCAAATATGGGCTCATGTAGAATGGGGACAGCAAGAAGGAATTATACCTATTCTAGAAGAGTTTGAGAATGAAGCCGATAAATTAGTAAATAAAGGCGGATTGTATTTAGTATGCGCTTATGATGAAGAGAGAGTACCAGAAGTTCTTAAGCTCGCTTTAATGAAATGCCATCCATACGTAATTTTAGAAAACAAAATTGCGCTATCCCATTTATATGTAATGACAGATGCAGTGTAATTGCTATTTTGGTTGGGATTTGCTCATAAAAACACAGGTGAATAGAGGACCAATAAAGAGCCTTATACTTTAAGGCTCTTTATTGGTTGTTTTCGAAAGTTATTATGTTAACTAAAATTGCACCTTGAATAGCTTGTTTAAGTTTGTGAAAACTTATGAACAGAAGAAAAAAGCCTGCATAACTGTGCATGAAATGTCGGATAGCTCTATTCAAATCCTGCTATTCTGATAATAAGGGAGGTCATATAAATGGATTTGCTTAGAAATATGAATAGAGCTTTAGACTATATTGAGGAGAATTTAACCAATGATATCGATTTTAGAGAAGTAGCAAGACTGGCTCTTTGCTCTGAGTATCACTTTAAAAGAATGTTTTCTTTTCTTGCAGGTATTACTTTATCAGAATATATTCGCCGAAGACGACTTACACTTGCAGCATTTGAACTTAAAGATAGTAACATCAAAGTCATTGATGTTGCGATCAAGTACAATTACAGCTCACCAGATTCGTTTACAAGAGCTTTTCAAAATTTGCATGGTATAACTCCTTCCGAAGCTAAAAAGAGCGGCAGTTCACTTAAAGCATTTCCAAAAATGACCTTTCAGTTATCAATTAAAGGGGGAAATGAGATGAATTATCGCATTGAAAAAAAAGAAGACTTTCATATAGTCGGTATTAAAGAAAGAGTTCCAATAATCTTTCATGGAGTCAATCCAAAGATTGCTGCTATGTGGGAAAGCTTGAACGATGAAACAATACGTGAATTAAAAGAACTTTCTAATGTTACACCATTAGGTTTGCTTAGTGCATCTGTGAACTTTTCTGAAGGGAGAATGGAGGAAAAAGGGCAGCTGGACCATTATATCGGTGTAGCCACAACTAAGGATTGTCCCAATCATTTAGTACAAATTGAAGTGCCAGCTGGAACATGGGCTGTATTCGAAGCAGTCGGACCATTTCCTGACACATTACAAGATGTATGGGGACGAATTTATTCAGAATGGTTTCCGGCCTCAACTTATGAACAAGTAGAAGGACCGGAAATCTTATGGAATGAACATAAAAATGTAACGTCGCCAACCTTTAAAAGTGAAATATGGATACCCGTGTTAAAAAAGTAATGATGACTCCGTAATGGAGAGCAAAGGTAGATCGCAAATGTGATCTACCTTTGCTACTTTATAGCTTTCTATCAACTACATTACGTTGACTAAATAAATATGTACCGTCCTTACATAAAAAGCAGAAAAAGCTCCCTATTTCCGTAGGGAGCTTTTCTGCTAGGAGAATGATTTCTCACATAGTCGATACGTTGCGGTATCTAGAGTAGTTTAAGCAAACACTGGAATATTATTCGCTTTTTAACTTATAGCTTTTAATTTTAATCTTGCTTTAGAGTTCAAGCTCCATAAACTAAGTAATACGGTCATTAACTCAAGTACGACGCTAGACCAAAGCACCCCGTCTGTTAATGAATAAATAAAGGGAAAAAGAATAAACCATAATCCGGTAATGAGCGAAATCCAATTTTGCCATGAATTCCATCCGGGTTTAGTAACTCCCCAAAAAGACATAACCACTTGAAGGGTTCCAAATACAATACTTGCTGACGTAGCCCCTGCATTATATGAAAACCCAAGCATCCACGGGGCCATAACAAACCAAATACCAATTACGGCGTTAGCAATTCCTCTTGCTTTCATCATTATCCCTCCTCAAATTATGATACTCGTAGTGATGTCATGATTAAACTATATGTTTGGAAGTAACGTGTGTTGAGTATTCATCAACGCCTGTTGAGATTTTTTCAACTTTTCATGTAGGAACAAGCACTTCTGTTGATGAGTTCTCATAAGATGTTTCAAAATCAAGTATAAGAAAGAGAGTGAAAACAAATGTACTATTGTGTTAATTGCTGCAGATTGCAAAATGAACATCTTATTAAGAGTAAGTTATTTGAAAATGGAGTCTATATAGATCCATTTGTAGGAGAGAAAATCCCTTTAGGTATGTGTGCACATAGATGCAACCATGAGTCATGCGAGCCATGTAAAAAAGAAAAAATTATTAAAAAGGTTGTGCCAAAGGAATTATCTAAATTAAAGAAGGCAATAGAGTATTTACCTGCTCATCGTCATGGTTCAGAAAAAGTTCCATTTTCACAATAAATAGCAGCATGCCGCGTTCAGTTCCCTTAATAAAACTCAGTTTTTATTCCGTAAGTTGATTCATCACTAGTTGTACAGCTATTGCATCGTCTAAATAACCGATTGGAAAGACGTAGTCTGGAATAATATCGGTAGGCAAAATAAAATACAATAGCGCACTTCCCAATATAGAGCGCTTGGCGGCTGAGGTTTCTTCGCTACAATATTCAAGATACATTTGCTTTAATTGGTCGATGAAAGTACCAACGCTTCCCACTTGCTCTATTTTGGATTGAAAGTTATTTATGATCATGCTGTGTCCTTCGTCTGTCTGTGCATATTGCTTATATTTTGTTAGTTCTTGTTTTACACGTTCAATCGTAAAGTTGGTATCTGCTATATTAAAAGATTTAAGTATTTCTTGAATTTTATCGATGGAGTAATGAATGCCTGTTTCTAGTTCATTTGCTGTATGGTTTGAAGCAGCTTCAGCAGGATCAATCAATGCTTCAAGAGGCGTATTTAAATAGTGTGCAAATTGCTTTAAATGATGTAGATTTGCTTGCTGCTTGCCATTTATAATCCGTGAAATAGTTGCCGTATCAATCCCCGTAAGTGAGCTTAGTTTCCGCATAGATAAAGCATTTTCCTTTAATAAAGACCTTAATAACAGACCAAGGCTTTGTTCATTTTGGATGTTAGACATTGCGATTCACCTCTTTATATTTTTCAACGCGCAGTACTCATTTTATTGAAGGTTTATCAACAATATATGCAACAAGTAAGCAAATTTCCTCAATATTATCATCAAAAGGAGAATACAAAATGGAATGGTTATTCATTTTAGGTTTTGCCCTATCATCAAGTATAGATAACTTTGGTGTAGGAATATCTTATGGAGTACGAAAAATCAGGATAAAATGGCTTTCTAATTTACTAATAGCAGCTATTTGTTTCCTCTTTAGCATGACCGGGATTATGTTTGGCCGATGGCTTTCAACGATTTTACCAGGGGTGTTCCATGTTATTGTAGCCGTCGTATTATTAACGCTAATTGGAATTCGAATTATTTTATTAGTTGGTTCCCAAAAAAATAATGAAATTGATGAATTAGATAGTAGTGGTCAAGAAAACGTACGATATATTGGCTGGGTTGAAAGCAGTGTGCTAGGTGTTGCACTTTCAGCCAATGCACTTACAAACGGTCTAGGAGCGGGTTTACTTGGTTTATCACCTTTAGCTATTTCGCTTACATCAGCATTTGGTAGTTTTATAACGGTATGGCTAGGAGTAATGGTGGGGCAAAAAGCAGCAAATGTTCAAATTGGGAAGTTTACATTAGGTCAATTTGGAACGTTAATCAGCGGGATTACGATTTTAATTGTAGCTTTTACTCAAATATTCTAAAAGAAGAGACACCATTTAAAGCAAGTGGCGTCTCTTCATTATGTTTTAAGTTAGTACATTATGTTGATCAAGTTCGTATATCGTATATATCTTGTTTTTATATTTAATATGAATCTTCAATTAAAATCTCTATTCCTTAAAATGAAGTTTTTGCGTATCAGCTCTGTTTCATCCTCTGTAACTTCCGGATAGTACCTAGATAAGACATTAGCTAAACTTTCTTTTTTAGGCACGTGTAAAAAACGTGAATATACTTCCGAACCATTTGGTAACTCCTCTTCTTCACATAAGAGGAAGGCATCTAAACTCTCAATCAATTGGAAGTGCACAGTCTGATCATAAACGTTGGTATAGGTTTCTTCACATTCTTTTGCTTTCTTTTCTGCAATTTCATAGGCTTGATCAAATGATGGAGCTTTAATTAATAAAATACTTTCTTCAAATATCTGATGTTCTTCATAATTTTCGTCGATCTTTTCTGTATTAGGTTTACCCACTATTAAGTGCTTATAAAGAACCTTTACTCCATACCATTGGTCACCTAACTCTTCGCTATTAGTTGTTTTCATATCAACTCTCCATTCTTAACTAAAGGAACCATCATAATTAATTTTAACATCGTATTCCTTATCGTCCTTCTTGCTTATATAACTAAGTTGGTATATCGTGTTCATCCACAAACTTATGATAAAATGGAAATATAATCAATATATTCTTTATATTAGGGGGATTAGGACATATTGATCAACTCACAAATGCTGCAGTGTATTTACTTACTCAGTATTTAAATAATAAAGCGTAATATATATTAGGAGATTTTACGTTAAAACAAACGCATAATTAGTGGAAGTTTGGACAAGGGAGGGAACGCTTATCATCAGTTGGTTTCGCCACTTGCCACAAATAAGCAGGGACTTTTCTGAATGGACGCCTTTTATCCAGAATACGTGGTATCGAAAACACTATATGAAGTTTGTATATTTACTTCAAATTATTATTCTATTGATACCTTATTTCTTTGGAGCAGACTTTACTCACATCAATCTCTTTTATCTTATTATAATAGGTATGATTGTCTTTGCTATTCATGAATGTCTGCACGTTTTAGTCGTATATAAAAAAGGTGATGTGAGCTTGACATTTAGCGGAATATTTTTCTGGCTCAATACAAATGCAACTCTATCTAAAACGAGATATTGGATCTTTATGAGCTTGCCTTTTCTTGTATTATCGATAGTTCCTGCTATTACGTCGTTCTATGTATCAGGAAATATTAGATCCATCCTATTATTTGTATGTTGGATAAATACATTCATTTCTGGCTCAGATATCTATAACTCATTTTTAATTGCGATTAAACCGAAGAACTCGTTTTTTTGCAGAGGTTATTATCAAGTGAAGCAGTAGGACAGGGGTCTATTTGTACTAATACATAAAAAGGGCGCCTATAGTAATTAGGTGCCCTTTTTATGCTGGTAATCCGTTTTATACTAGTCAGTTTCGTATAACCTCCGTTCCAACAGTATTCTAAAACTATGTTAAAATGTAATTATAAGGAATAAGAGGTGGATATAGTTATGGTGACTGCACTAGTTGTAACGATTTCTATATTAGCGTTAGCTTGGAGTGCTGGACAAAGAGAACAGAGGGAGTAACTATATGTATTATTTGTATATAGAATCGAGATGATTGGATAAATGAGCAAAAGAAATGTTTTAGTCAAGTTGATGTTCTTTTTAGGATCATTTTCTATTATAATCTTTGGGTTTATTTTAAAACAGGGATTAACAGGGTTGCTTTTATCTGCTGCCTGTATTATATCCGCAGGGTTTTTAATGAAAACTGGAGTTACAAAAAGAAGGGGAAACTAACATAGCTTAGCTTCTCCTTTTTTTGATAAATGAAATAATTATAATTATGTTAAAATATAACTATATTTATTTTTTTGGTGGTGAAATAGATGGGTAATCGAAGCTTGGGATTATTTTTAGTCGGTATAGGAACAGTCTTTTTGATTTTAGCTTTAACATTACATATAGCTGGATTATTATATGGTGTTATTTTAGGTAGCAGCATATTATTAAATGTTTCAGGGGCAGGTATACTTATGAAGTTTATAGCTGATGAAAAACTGGCTAATTTGTAGAAATCTTATAAAGTAAGATCTCTTTGTTATGAATCTTACGCTAGAATGTATTTATTAGAAATGTTGGGGGGGTATCCTGTTTTGGAAATGAACTTTTTTTGGTTAGCGTTAGGATTAGCTGCCCTTGGTTATTTCATAGGCGATGGTTTAAAAAATTTTAGTAAACCTCAAAGGAAATCAAAATATCCTTATTTGATTAAAGAAAAAGATCTGCACTATCACTTTCATTTGAGTAAGGGTGAAATTGAAGAACTGTTAACTAAATATCCTGGAGCTCCAAAAATAGAGCTGAAAGGGACTACATATTATCCGTATCATCAATTCGTTGACTGGCTGTCGTCTAATGAAATTTATAAGGTGTAAAGGAGGAGAAGCATTTAGTCTTTAAAGGCTAGATGCTTATTTTTTTGAAGATTGGATTCTAATTCCATCGTCACTAGAAATATACGTATGCCATCGTTAGCCAGGTTCTCTTTGCCTGGAATCGTTGTGGTATATTACATAAACTTTCAATTTTAGGTAATAATATTTACGAAAATACAGTTCGAGGAGACAATTCATGCGTAAGTATAAAAGAAAATTGATCATTTCTTTAAGCGTGCTAATCTTTCCATGGTTAACAGCGCCTTTTATAGGAACAAAATCATTTGTCCGTTTTTTGCCTGTAGCTACTTTCGCTAACTTATTCATCATTGTGTTTACCGTCATTGCCAATCAGAAAAAATGGTTTAGAAATAACAATCCTTTATTTCCTAAAGCACCTATAGATTTTACTTATATTTTAGGTCCGCACTTAATAGGAACACTTTGGATATTTAAGCTAACGTACGGCTCTTTTCTAAAATACATACTTGCCAATACGGTGTTAGACTGGTTTAATATTTTCCCTTTTGGCGGTGCTTTGAAAAAAGCGGGCATATTTAAAATGAAAAAGATGTCGCCAAGCATGTACTGGGGGATGACTACGGTTTTAGCCGTTGTTTTATATGGATATCAGTACATTGTGGAAAAAGTAATTAGGCAAACCAATGATTCTCAGTCAAGATTACAAGTGCTTAAAGCAAATAAAGGAAAAAGAGTCTTCTAATCGCTGAAGATCCTTTTTCCTTTATTTTTAACACTTCATCTGGTTATTTTATTCTGAATATTTAAATTTATTTTTGAGTAAAGTGCTATACTAGATAGTAATAAAAATAGAAAGAGAGGAAGAAATATGTTTAATCAATATCCGATTGGGAAATTTACTGTGAAAGAAAATATTCAGAAAGAAGATATTCAAGGTTGGATTCATGACATTGGAGATGCCCCAAAGCAATTAGCTGATGCTGTAGAAGGGCTGACAAAAGAACAATTAGCTACGCCTTACCGAGAAGGAGGTTGGACATTAAGTCAAGTTGTCCATCATTTAGCTGACTCCCATATGAATGCTTATACCCGTTTTAAATTAGGCTTAACAGAGCAAGTGCCTACTATTAAGGCCTATGATGAAGTGGCTTGGTCAACTCTGCCTGATAATGATTTACCAATAGAAGTTTCCCTTCAACTTTTTGCAGCTTTACATAAGCGTCTTCATAAAGTGTTGAACTCACTTGATGAAATAGATTTAAAGAAAACGATCCACCATCCTGAAAACGGGGAAGTGACGATTGAGCAATTAATAGCGACTTACGCTTGGCATGGAAAGCATCATATTGCTCATGTTACCACATTAAGAAATCAAAGAGGATGGTAGAATAACATTTAGCATATGTTAAAACCAAAAAAAGCTCTTTTTAAGAGCTTTTTTGGTTCTAATATATGATAGTATGCTAACTAGAGTATACAGCTTAAAAACAGAAAAAACCCCCAATGCGTTAAGGAAGTTATTTCTAATCCTGAATAGTAATTTATTCATCCTGCATCTCGCTATTATATTGTACAGTAATGACTTATTTTTATAAGCCATCAGATCTAACTTTTGAAACACCTAAGGCCAAGTTTTTCCACAAAGTTTGTTCAACCACTCCAGCGTCCACCGTACGACAATCCACAATGAGTATGACTTCCGAATGTTTGCCGCGTAAAAGCCGTTGGTTTTTCTTGATTACTTTAAACATAAATAGTTTAATTCCTAGTCCTAAGATAAATCCGATAAACGCACTAATGAGTCCCCAGTAGATGGGCCCCCAGCTTAGTTTAAAACCAATGCTTGCACCAATGACTGAAAAGGCTGTGGCTAGAGCCATTCCTAAATCAATAAGAGAAACTCCATCAGCTCGATGAAGGCTGTCAAAAATCCGACGATCTTCCATTCGATTATTGAGAGGAACAATGAATATATCTTCTTTCTTTATCCCTTTTTTTTCGAGCTCTGAAACAGCTAATTCTATGTAACTGGAGTATTCAAATGTAGAAAAGACCTGCATATTTTCACTCCACCTTTTTTCCTTTCGCAATACAAAAACTTGGATGTTGATACGTTTTTTCGAAGAAGATTTTTTGTTCTCTTTCAGCAAGTTTATTATTCTCAACCGTATTTATATAGGAGTCAAAGGTAGCAAAACCATATAAGGAAGGGAAAAATAACAGCCATTCTTTATTTAAAACGGAGGTAGCGTGTTTTATTTCTCCTAAAAATAGAAGAGAAATTCCTTCAAGCAGGTGAGAATAATAAAAAAAAACGACTGCCCAAATGATAACAAAGAAAGCACCAATGATGCGATGAATATAGAGTTGCCCTAGACCTGGCATCACCAAGGACCAGAAAACGGATAGGATGGGATTCCGTTTATCTAAATAGTTTATTTCCATGGCTCCTAGACTAAAGGTGTTGAACCGGTGATTTTCTCGTTCAGCTAACACGTATATTTTATTTAAATCAACGGTTGTTCGGTAACTATCCCATATAGCAAAAATATAAACGGGAATATAAATAAGAAGCCACCTTGTATTAAGCACGTCTTTGGCCATATCAATGTTTCCTTGAAAAGAATAAATCATAGCTAAATTCACATGAGATTTAAGGTTTATGACGACTTCCCATACAAATAACACAAAGCCGCGAAGGTATTTAGACAGTAGTAGGTGCCCAAACCCTGGAAAAGCTGCTGACCACCAAGCGATAATATAGGGGTTTCTCAAATGGATTTGCGTCGTTCCAAATATACTGACATGTGCAATATAGCGTCTTGCAGTATTGTCATTTTTATAATTATTCATCTGCGATCTCCTATGGATTCGGAAAAAAGATACTTTTCATATCTATCATCCATATTTAATATGGTCTTGTTCATTTATTTTATGCAGTTCATTGATATGCACCTAATCTTTATCAAAATGAAGAGTTCTTCGACAAGAAAAAGCTCTTTATTTTTTCATAAAGGGGTGATTAGATGATTCATGGGGTCTTCACTCATTTGTTGAAGATATAGAAGCATCTTCAACTTAGTTTTTATTTCATAAATCAAGAACTCTTTTCTACTTTTTCATCTAATACTCTTATAGCTCCGATCATTAACCTGTTTAACGCTGATTTGACTGTAAGACTAAGTAAAGTATGATACCATTTCCAAGGTCTTAGTATCTCCCCTGTCGAAATAGAGTAGACTGCCAAAAGTACCTCGGTTAATGGAGGTACTTTTATAGGTTCTAGTACAAAGAGTACGTGATTAAAACTGCTTAAAGTGTTTTTTAATCGCGCATTGCGCCTGCTTCTCGAGAAGTCATTGCACCTTGTCCTTCATGTACGTCTTTTTGAATTTCTTGTTTTACTTTTTGTGCATTTGTTGCAGATACTGCTGGTTTTTCAGCAAAACCCGTATTTTCTTTAGCTGGTTGATTTTGCTGCATATAATCTCTCCTTCTTTTTTTATTCGTACAAAAAGGAAGAATGGAGATCCATTCTTCCTTCAGCCATCAATTATAAAGTTGTCTTAGAAGCGTCCGCCGCCAAGTTGTTGCTCAGCTAATTGTACAAGACGTTTTGTGATTTCGCCGCCTACTGATCCGTTTGCACGCGCAGTTGTATCAGCACCAAGGTTTACACCAAATTCGCTAGCGATTTCGTATTTCATTTGATCGATTGCTTGTTCAGCACCGTATACTAATAATTCGTTGTTGTTGCTGCTGTTGTTGTTTGCCATGTTGTGTCACCTCCTTGTTTTTCTTAAGTTTCCTATTGTGGAAGAAATGTATTCGTGGTAAATAATGGATGTATATTTCTTTGTTAGGATGACATACTAATTTTTAGAAACAACCGAAACTGTAAAAAGTGGGATTAGATGTTTCATTTCCTTGTGACTAAAAACTAAACGCTTGCCATGTGTAGGAGAGAGAATGACAGTTCATTTGTCATTCTTTTTTCATGTTCAAGAGTATACTAATTGAATAACAAAGGACTAACTCTTTAAAGAATTAGTCTTTGGATTAATAAAAATGATTGCTTTTTATAGCTATTTTAAGAAGTGTGTTTAGTTATTCTTCCTCTGTAAATTCAGTTTTGACGTTTTAGTTTCCCCATTTCGTAAAACAATTAAGCATGTTGTACATGTCTCTTAGCAACAAGTATCTAATTAATTCTGGGGAAATAAAAATATAACTTAACCTTCCACTTATTTTATCTTCAAATTTTCAAACAATAGGGCTAGGAGGTGTTTTTATGCCAAAGAAAGACTTTAAAGACGTTGATAATTCAGGAATTGCAGAAAGAGTTGATTATAACAACTATAAAAATAAAGATAGCAATAATGACCCTACGCTTAACCGTATTGTCGAAGAAGATGGGCGTGCTCTTGATCCGAGGGAAACCTTAGAAAATTTCTTCACTGACCTTGAAGGCGAAGAGCCACAAGAAATTACAACTTAATAAAAAAAGTCAAAAACGGCGGATCTTTTTTAACGAAAAGACCTATGAAACGCAGATATTTTTATTAGAGAACCTGCTGTAAACGAGTTAGCATGATTTAAAAAAATGAAGGCTATTAATAGAGGTGAAGTTAATGTCACATACAGAAACTGAACGAACAACGTATATGTATGATCCTTTCACTATACAAGGTCTTGAAATGAATATACCTAAAGAAGACGAAGGCAGCCAACCGCTAATAAATCGTTCAGGACTGAGTACCTCTACGTCCAAAACAAACATGAATAGAAAGCATTTTGAACGTTATATTTATTAGCAGAAATATCCTGCAGCGTTTTATTTTATAAAAAGATCCTTCTATTTTATATGCTAGAAGGATCTTTCCACTAAATATTCTCATTTCAGTATAGTAAATCAACTGCTTATTCCTAACATATTGGAGATTTTATTTTGGTTTTAGGGGTGGGTAGGTAATAAAAGTGGTTAGTGTTTTTTCATATATATTGTCTGTACATCCATTGTAGAAAGGATTTAACAAAATGCAGAAGCAAACTTTACTTTTTAATTTAGACGATACGCTTGTTCACTGTAATAAATATTTTAGAGACACCATAAATGCTTTTGTGGCTCAATTGCAGGAATGGTTTGAGAATCTGACTAAGGAAGAAATAAAACAAAAGCAGTTAGAGATAGATTTAAAAAGCATCGAAAAGTACGGCCTTCATTCTTCCCGCTTTCCAAAATCATTAGTAGCTACTTATTTATTTTTTAGTGAACAAAACCATCAAGATATCCATGAAGACAGAGTCGAAAGAGTCAAAAAAATTGGTCAAAGTGTATTTGAAGTACCGATAGAGCCTCTGCCAAACATGTATGAAGTATTAGATGAACTTAAAAAACAAGGACATAACCTCTAC
The DNA here is from genome assembly GCF_045369295.1 of Priestia sp. 179-F W1.4 NHS. Taxonomy (NCBI): domain Bacteria; kingdom Bacillati; phylum Bacillota; class Bacilli; order Caryophanales; family Bacillaceae; genus Priestia; species Priestia sp. 179-F W1.4 NHS. The sequence goes on from NZ_JBIQFF010000001.1 coordinate 1,108,266, forward strand.
TTACACACAGGTGGAGACGAGGAAAATCAAGGTAGAAAAATTTTGCAGCTAGAGCTAGCTAAATACTTTGAAAAAAGAGTGTTTATTTCTGAACATAAAGATACAGCTGCGTTAAAAGAAATACTAAACCAAATTAAGTACGACCCCAAAAAGACTTGGATGATTGGAAATTCATTAAAAACCGATATAAGACCGGCAGTAGAAGCTGGAATACATGCGATTCACGTGCCTTCTGAACTTGAGTGGAGCTACAATCAAGTTAAAATTGACATTGCGCCAAAAGGTAAATTGATAACCATTCATTCACTGCTGGAAGTTCCAGAAATCATCCAAAAGCACGCTCAAGAAACGGTTGTATCCACCTAATATTAGGTCATATGATATGTAAACGCAATATACAGAAAGAGCTAACCGTTGATTAAACCTTACCCCACAGTAGCTAGATAAAGTTCTTATGTTTTTTCTAATCAACTCACATAATATACAGAGGAGGTGACTGATGTGGAAGATAAATCCAAAAAATCAGAAAAGATGATATGTGAAGATCATAATTCTCCAGTTGATGAAAGAAGCTACGATTTATACGAAGCGACGCGTAATTCACTTTTACGTAATGAATTAGACGATAAAAACAAAACCATTTTAAATAATATTGATAACGCAGCGATGGATGTTAATCTTCAGGAATAACGGACATGAAAAAACTTCTATTCCTGTCAGAATGAACGAAATAAACATCATTCGTAATACGATAAGGCATCTTTAAAAGGCATATACTTTTCTTATTTAACAGATACATGCAAGCGTTCCCGCATCCAGAATTCGTTATATGTCAGGAAGCCCATCAAATTTTTATGCTCCAAGCTGTCCTCCTAGACCTCGTCCTTGGTGCTGATAGCCAAAAAAGCTCCTTCATTTTAACAATGAAGGGTTTTTACTATGTGACATTTTGTTATTTAGCTATCGTTAAACAAAATAGCCCATTTTAGACCAAAATCCAATCGATATGAGCTGTGTCTACATATAATACCTTAACCCATGTAAGTTTAAAGTTTTTTCCTTTAGTTAAATATCACGAAAGGAAGTGTTTGTATGTCTAGTTATGGTGGAGCTGGTTCTGGTTTTGCTTTATTAGTTGTTCTGTTTATTCTTCTTGTCATTATTGGATGCAGCTGTTACGGTCGCGGATTTGGCTGTTAATAACAATAAAAAAGTCTTTCTCTAATTTGAGAAAGACTTTTTTATTCGAGGTTGTGAGGGAGTGCTTTTATACGCAATAGAACTGATTGGGCGGAATTCAAACAATCTATTGCAGAGGGAGTAAAACTTATATATGGGATCTGAGGATGCTTCATTGTATGTAAAAGAAACTAAAAGGTTATCGTTTTTTTTATAGTGATATAAAACGTAGTCTATCCACTTCGTGGAGCACATTTCGTTTTTTATCATATGCTAAATGTATGAAGAAGAAGGAGGTGAAGTTTATGTTCTTTGGCGGTTATGGCGGAGGTTGTGGCTATGGTTACGGCGGCGGCTGCGGTTACGGAGGTGGCAGTGGTTTTGCTTTAATTATCGTGCTGTTTATCTTATTAATCATTATCGGCTGTGCTTGTTGGGGAGGATTTGGCGGTTGCTAATTATTAGACTGCCTTTATCTCTAACTTAAAAAAGTTAGCTTTATGCTAGCTTTTTTTCTTTGTTGAATTTGTACATGTCCAGTAAGTACGCCTTATATCTGCCGTGTTAACCAATGGTTTACAGCTTGTTACTAAGCGTTTATGGAATTTTTTACATATTTATTGTAAGCTAAGCCTTAGAGGTGATAAGAGTGAATTTAGGGGAACAGCTGCAGAAGTTAAGGGAAGAAAAAAAGATGTCTAGGGAAGACTTAGCTGGGGAAATGAATGTATCTAGACAAGCCGTCTATAAGTGGGAAAATAATAAAGGGTATCCGGATATTGAGAACCTTATTAAGTTAAGTGAGCTTTATAATGTGCCGCTGGATGAATTGATTAAGGGAGATCAGAAGTTTCAAAAGAAAATTGCAATAGATGAAGAGGAAGAGGAGCCAGCTACTCCAGGGTTCGTCATAGGGATTATCATTGTATTTATAGGAATATTTTTTGACTTGGGTAAATTTTCATTCTGTGTTTCGATACTAGGGTTTGCAATTATGCTTTTTTATAACGAATTAAAACAAACGTTTTGGAATATAAAAAAAGATTTTAAGGAAGAAAGGTAAGTGGACAGGCTTTAAGGAACCTTAAAGCCTGTTTTTGTACTTGTAGTCATACAAACATTAACATTGGCTATTATTTTCTTTTAGAGGGTTTATTAAAAATGTTAGTAGTAAGGAAATGAGCGGTTTTCCACAAAATTTCGTAGTCTAATTCACAGTTTCGTCTGTAAACGAATGGTTTACGGGCGAGTACCATACGTTTTCGACTCTATGATTTTTTTGTATGATTTAGGTTTTTATGTTAAGTTATGGGTATCCTTTAATTGTTTTAGAAAGGAGTGAATTTATATCTTAAAAACAGCAGTTGCTTCAATCATTGCGGGGGTTTTATTTAGCCTATGTGCAAAAGTAATGATGCATACAAGATGGTCAAAGTATTTTCTAAAAGCAAATGAAGCTACTCATAGGCCAATAAACTTTGTTCTTCAGGGAGCTTTGTTTGCGATTATCATGTTTATTATGCTTTTAATTGTAAAACCTTTTACATAATAAAATAGTGTGATAGCTAAAGGGATCAACTCTTAAACATTCCTATTGGTTACCAAAATATTTGCCCGGGAAATGGGGCGATGTTGTTTTCTCTACTGAACCAGATATATACGGATATTAACAGTTTTTAGAAAGGAGTATTGGATGTTAGTTAAAGCACTAATTACAGCAATCATTGGAGGCATTCTGTTTCCATTGTTCTTCAAGCTATTTACCCGAAAATCCTTAGATAAAAAGACTACTAGCCCTGTCAGTCAAGGATTTTTCTTCGCTGTTATCTTCTTTATAATCCTTATGGTTACAAAAACCTTCAGTTAAAGTTATATTACAGATAATCTCTGTTCTATTATGGATTGCTCCAGAAGGAAATTAAGTGAATTAAAGGAACTCAAACCCAAGGAATACGTATATTCTTTGGGTTTTTTATAAGATTTCAAGAGTAAAGCCTCCTTTTGACTTAGAAATATTAAAGCGATGATAATGAGTATGTACGCATAGTGTCACGAGATTCGAAGGTCTTTAAATATTTAAAAAATAATTTGTGCAAACGATTGCATTAAAATATTAGTTTAGTATATAATGTTCAAATAAAAGTATTCTAATGTTTTTAATAATTAGATTTTATGAAACTTTTAAGAAGGTATAAGCGATAGTCAGCAGCTTACGGATGAGCCGATAGTGAAAATTCTTACATACTCAAACAGCATTTTTAGACAGGACTATTAGTTATGCCGTATTCCTGAGGTAATCTAGCAAAATAGAAAACAGCCAGCCAAAGACACTAACATTTACAGTATTCATCGTTGTTTTGAAAACGTTCACAACGAATGTCGTAGCACTTTACATCAGAACATCTATCTTTTGCGGCTGTTAATTGAATCATAGGAGGCAGTTATGTTAGAAGAAAGAATCGTTGAAACCAGTGAAAAAAGCGTTCAGCCAAACTTACCTTATCTACCGATCAGTACCATATGGTTAATTAGTTTTGGATTTTTAGGTGTACAAATGGCATTCTCATTACAGAGTTCAAATATGGGACGCATATTTCAAACAATCGGTGCTGATCCAACTACATTAGGCTTTTTCTTTATTTTACCGCCGTTGGCCGGTTTAGTGGTTCAGCCCTTAGTTGGTTATTTTTCAGATCGCACCTGGATGCCAAGGCTTGGCCGTCGTATACCTTATCTGCTAATTGGAGCAATTGTAGCCGTAATTGTTATGTGCTTGCTGCCAAATGCCGGCAGTTTTGGTTTTAGTGCAGTGGCTGCGATGACTTTTGGCGCCATCACTATTTTGTTTATGGACGTATCATCAAATGTAGCCATGCAGCCATTTAAGATGATGGTTGGAGACATGGTCAATGAAGAGCAAAAAGGTTTTGCCTATTCCATTCAAAGTTTTCTATCAAACAGCGGTGCTGTGCTAGCCTGTATTTTCCCTTTTGTTTTAACGGTATTAGGCGTATCAAATAGTGCACCAAAAGGAGTAGTACCACAATCAGTTGTTATTTCATTTTATGTTGGAGCCGTTGTGTTAATTATTTGTAGTTTATTTACAATACTTAAAGTAAAAGAATATTCACCTGCAGAATTTGCAGCATACCACGGTATTGCAGACGAAGCTACAAAAGAAAATGTAAACGTTTTTAAACTGCTTCGCAACGCTCCAAAGGTTTTTTGGACGGTCACACTTGTTCAATTTTTCTGCTGGATGGGCTTTCAATATTTATGGACATACGGTACAGGTGCAGTCGCTGAAAACGTTTGGTATACGAATCAGCCGTCTAGCTCCGGCTATCAAGCAGCTGGCAACTGGTTCGGCATTTTATCAGCTGTACAGTCGATTGCCGCAGTCATTTGGTCACTAGTTTTGTCACGCGTAGCCAACAACAAACGTAAGCCAGCGTATGCTTTTAGTTTACTGCTAGGCGGTATTGGTTTTGGGTCTGTCTTTTTTATTCACAATCAATGGATGCTGATTGCTTCATTTATTTTAATTGGCATCGCTTGGGCTGCTATGATGACGTTTCCGTTCACGATGCTTACCAACGCCCTGTCAGGAAAGAATATGGGAACATATCTAGGATTATTTAATGGGAGTATTTGTTTACCGCAAATTATCGCTTCTTGCTTGAGTTTTGCTTTGTTCCCAATAATCGGATCTTCTATGCCAGGCATGATTTTAATCTCAGGTATTTTACTTGTTACGGGAGCTGTGTCTGTTTCAATTATTAAGGAAACATACTCAAAGTAATCAGCAGCTGTGCGCGTGGTAAAAGAGTAACATGACTTCTTACGTTTCTTGTCTTCAAACTGTTGACTCAAACCTATAAAAATCTTATTTTTAAGTCTATTATCATGATAAAATGTAAACGAATTCAATCTAGTGAAAATGTAAGAACAAGAATGGAGAGCAGATAAATGAAAACTGAAAAAGAAAAAATGGTGGATGGCGAGCTGTATTTTCCAGCAGACCCAGAATTAATAAAGGACCGGGAAGATGCAAGAAGGCTTGTTCGTTCGTTTAACGATACAGATGAGACGAATTATGAAAAGCGTACGGAGTTACTAAAAAAACTATTCGGTTCAACTGGAGAACGTATCTACCTTGAATCCAACTTTCGATGCGACTACGGATACAATATCCACGTAGGAGAAAATTTTTATGCGAACTTTGACTGCACACTTTTAGATGGGGGACGAATTACTATAGGGAAGAACTGTATGATGGCACCGGGCGTACATATTTATACGAATACTCATCCTGTGAATGCAGAACAGCGAATTACAGAAGTTGAATATACCAAGCCCGTCACAATTGGAGATAATGTATGGATTGGAGGACGAGCTGTCATCAATCCAGGCGTTACAATTGGACATAATGTTGTAATCGCTTCCGGAGCTGTTGTGATAAAAGATGTTCCGGATCATGTAGTAGTGGGAGGGAACCCCGCAAAGATTATAAAAAAGTTGGATTAGTTTTTACGAGCTAAACATCGTTTATAAAGCAATTAGAAGATAAAGTATTCTCAATAGAAATGACTCCTTCTGTAAAAAGCAATATCCATTAAAAAAATAAAATGTTTGAGCAGCACTAAACCTATGGATACTCAGCAGGTTTAGTGCTGTTCTTTTATGTTGAGATGATCTCTTTATCTGACGGCAAGTCATATCATCTCTAACTCAGCTTATTAACATAATCTTATAATAAGAAAGTTTCTGCCACTTTTACACTTTGGGGGGATTTTCATTTATTTGTACGTATAAAACGGATTAAATTATTCCAAATTCCGATCTAACAATATGCCGGTTTGCTCGGCTATTACATCGGTTGGAACGTGCATCCCGTTTTTAAACCACCATTCTACTGTCCCTACAACGGCCGAGGCAAAGAACTGAATAACAACCTCTTTACGCAACCCTTTGTTTTCTCCTTCAGTTGTATCAACTTCAGGACCATACTCTTGGATGACTAACTCGAGAAAACGGCTGCGGAAATAATGAGCGCCTTTACTTTCTAACATGGTTGAAAAGAAGAGATGGTGACGCTCAAAATATTCAAACCAAACATAATTTCCTTCTTGGAACGTCATATCAGCAGCCGAATGACATAGTTCTTCAAGGTTGTTCATATGTTCTTCAATCATCTTATCTAATAAATCATATTTATCCATATAGTGAAGATAAATCGTGCCTCGGTTAACGTTTGCTTTGTCAGCAATATCCTGAATGGTAATGTCATCAAATCGTTTTTGGGTCATTAATTCAGTCACTGCGTTTTTTATAGCCTCTTGGCTCTTTAGTATTCTTCTATCCACTTTCGCCATTTTAAAAACCTCACTTTTTTTAAAAGATATTCAACAATACCTCTTCATTTGTTGAGTAATCAACGAATCGCCTTCAATTAACGATTGAAAGGATTTTATTTGCTTTTATAATTATAGACAGATGTTGATTAATCAATCAATATTGATTTACTTTTAACAGGCAGATAGATACTTTTAAAGTATACAAAAATAAACAATTCAAAGGAGATAAAAAACATGTTTAACGAAACGTATAAATTATCAAACGGTGTAGAAATTCCACTATTAGGTCTTGGTACGTGGCTGCTTGATGACGAACAGGCAGCTCAGGCAGTGCGTGATGCGGTATCTAGAGGGTATCGCCATATTGATACGGCACAAGCTTATATGAATGAAGCTGGCATAGGCGAAGGAATCCGTTCATGCGGTGTTGCAAGAGAAGAACTTTTTATTACAACAAAGGTTGCAGCAGAAGCAAAAACTTATGAGGAAGTTACGAATTCCATTGATGAGTCTTTAACAAAGATGGGGCTGGATTACATTGATCTTCTAATTATCCACAGTCCACAGCCTTGGACGGAGTTTAGAGAAGAGAAACGCTACTTCGAAGAAAACAAAGAGGCATGGAAAGCCATGGAGGATACTTATAAGGCAGGGAAGGTAAAGGCAATCGGTCTTTCTAACTTCCTTCAGGATGATATAGAGAATATTCTTTCTAGCTGTGAAATCAAGCCTATGGTCAATCAAATATTGGCACATGTGAGCAATACGCCTTTGGAGTTAATTGAGTTCTGCCAGAAGAATGGCATCTTGGTAGAAGCATATTCACCAATTGCGCACGGTGCGGTTCTTGATAATAAAGAAGTGAAGGTAATAGCTGATAAATACGGAGTGTCTGTTGCTCAACTTTGCCTGCGCTATGACATTCAGCTTGGTCTTGCAGTCATTCCTAAGACCGCAAACTCAGATCATATGAGAATCAATGCAGAGCTTGATTTTGAAATCAGCAATGCAGATATGGAGACTTTGAAAAATGTAGAACCTATTCAAGATTATGGTGAGCATAGCTACTTCCCGGTATTTGGCGGAAAATTAAAATAAACAGGTGAGCAAGGACTTTTTATAGCAATGAATGAGCCAAGAGATACAATTATGAATGATATTATTGGAGGAATCAAAATGGCAAAACATGAAGAAGTAAAAAATGGCGTTATTTTTCCAGCAGGTGAAAAGAATGAAGCATATGCACAATTTTTTGTTGGACAAAGCTATCTTCAAACCTTAATCGCAGATCCTAAAGTGAACGTTGGAGTTGGAAATGTAACCTTTGAACCTGGATGCCGCAATAACTGGCATATTCATCGTGATGGATTTCAGCTTCTATTAGTAACGGGTGGCGAAGGTTGGTACCAAGAAGAAGGAAAACCTGCACAATTCTTAAAAGCTGGAGATGTTATTGTGACGCATGATGGTGTCAAACATTGGCATGGTGCTGCAAAAGACAGCTGGTTTGAACACATTGCCATCACTGCCGGTACGCCGGAATGGTTAGAACCAGTAACGGATGAGGAATATAATAGCATAAAATAATAGATCGTATGTATCTTAGAAGCAAAAACCCTACGGATTATTCCTAATCATCCGTAGGGTTTTTATTATAAATTCAAGATGTCATAGGAAATAGCCTTAACGCTATAAAAGTTCACCAATCGATTTGTTTTCCGTCTTTAAAAAAGCCTCCGGAAGGTCCTTCGGGTCCAATCGTTGCTAACCAAAGAATAGAACGAGCAGCTTGCTGCGGCGTTCTTGGAGCTGATGGTCCACCCATATCTGAGCTTACCCATCCTGGATCGACCGCGTTAATTTTGATATCTTTGGTGCTTTCTGCAGCTATTAATTGCGTTAAGCCATTTAGAATAAGCTTGGATAACTTATAAGCGCCCACTCCTGAAGAAGACATTTCACTCATTGCGCCATATTCGGAGGAAACATTAATAATTCTTCCGTAGGCTTGCTGTTCCATAAGGGGCATAAAGGAACGGATTACATGGTAGGCACCGAAGAAATTCGTTTCTAGCGTTTTTTCTAGAACAGAAGGGTCCAAGTCCACTAATTTTTGATTTTTATCTAAATATATGCCCGCGTTATTAATTAGTACATCTAATCGTTCATATTGTTCACTGACTATAGCCGCAGCTTGGCGGATACTGGCTTCACTGCTTATATCCATCACTACAAACGAAACATCAAGATGAGAGTCTTTCAGTTTTTGCATGGCTTTATGTCCGCTTTCTGAATTTCGGCTTGTCAAAATGACTTTAAAACCATCCACCGCCAATTGTCTCACTAGTTCATAGCCAATACCCCGATTTCCGCCGGTGACAAGTGCCACTTTAGTGTATTTTTCCATTTCAAGTCCTCCATTTTTTATATATTAATGCTGTAAGCATTGATTAGAACAGATTTCTGCTTTTCATAGATGTAATAAAAGAAAACAAAGGGATCCTACTAGGGATCCCGAAAGAAAGTTGCGTTGATGTCTTATTTTGAAAGTTGCCTTACAGGACGTTGCATGTAGCTTCTTGGTAAAATGAATAATACACTCAATACTAATGACAAGATGCCCACTAGTACAACGTATTGTATACCCATTCCTGATATAAATATTCCACCTACGGCTGTGCCAATGGTTGTTCCTAAGTTAACGGATGCTAAAAATAGTCCGTTTGCGAAATCAGGAGCTTCTGGAGCTGCGGAGGAAATCCAGTATTGATTAATATTCGTTCCTATACCAGCAAATATTCCCCAAACTAAAGTCATGATAGCCATAGGCCAAGTAAACTGTCCGGTAAAGAATAAAATGATGTAAACGATTCCCAATGCGAAAGGGAAAACGACTACCGTTTTAATGGCATTTTTCGTAAGTAATTTCCCTGCGATAATGTTTCCGATAATATTTGCCACACCGTACAGAACCAGCATGAAACTAATTAATTGTCCAGAGAGGTTCGTAACGCTTTTAAGATACTCAGCAAGATAGCTATATACCCCAAATACTGCTGAATTCAGTAAAAGGACGGCAACAATAGAAAGCCAAGTAACGGGTTTTTTTAATACGCTTAGCTGTGCTCCGTATGAAAGTCTTTCTGTAACAGGCATAGAAGGGAAGAATGCCCACGTAGCAATAAATACTATCGCGTTAATAACAGCAAAAAACGTCATTGATAGTTGAAACGAGACTGTACTTGCAAGAAAACTTGCGATCGGCACACCAAGTACCATACCTGCAGATACGCCAATAAAGACTTTTGAAACAGCTTTTGGAGCCTCTTCCTTGCTGACTGAGTTCGCCGCCATTGTAAAAGCTGCTGAAAAATAAATTGGATGAAAAATAGCTGGAATCACACGCGCAATGATGGCAATAGCAAAATTAGAAGTAAAGATAGAGATAATGTTACCGAAAATGAAAATACCAAGCACAAGCAGCATTGCCATCTTGCGATTGACTCCCGAAAATAATAACGGCATCGTTGGACCGGATATTGACACAGTAAGCGCAAAGAGACTCACCAGCCATCCTGCCTTTGATACACTGATATGAAAGTGATCCGCAATGTAGGGTAATATCCCTATAACGCCCATTTCGGTATTGATAATACCGAAAGCTCCTAAAGTTAAGACAAATATAAGTAGCTTAGTTTGTTTAGACATAAAATAAAGATCCTTCTTCCTAAAAAATGTTGTGTTCTAGTTGCTGTAAAGCGGGTTGTTTAAAGGTGTATTGTCATGTTTTTACTTAGTCACTTTTTCAATTCTACCTGTAAAATTACCATCAACATTTTCAACATTTTCTTTTCCTGATTCAATTTGACCTAGTATGATAAGGTCGTTTGTAGCATCTTCAAGACCTTTGTAAAAAATAGCTACATTTCCCCAAGGACCGTAATAAGCAAAGTCTCCTTTTTTGGATAGGTCTCCGGCCTGTACATCATCTATAGATAATCTTTTTTGTAAAATACTAATTTTCTCTTTACGGATATAATCTTCAAACGTTACGGTTAAAGGCAGTTGAGCTAGAAAAGCCATACTTGCTGGGTTATCGTACATATTAATCAAGACTTCTTTATCGTTAAACGTTAATTTAATTCTTGTAGCTGAAATACGATCTTCTTTTGGCTGTTCTGGTGCTTGGTTTAAAGGATTAGTTGTATTATCTCTGTCCGTCGAAGATGAATTATTGTTGCTACAAGCAGCGAGGGCAAGGCTTGTTACTAAGATAGAAGACAGGCACAAGGGTTTTTTCATGTTAAGCTCCTTTCCACTTTGAATCATTAAATGTATTGCTTTTGTGATATAACCTTCCGTGTTATTCATTCTAAAGGCTTCTTTTAAATATAAAAAATACTTATATCTCATATCTTGTTATGCTTGATAAGCATTTCTGAAACGTATACACTAAAAATTGTGAAAGGAGAAGGGGTATATGGAATTTCGAGTTTTACGCTATTTTCTTACGGTTGCAAGAGAAGGAAACATCACGAAGGCCGCTGATGTTTTGCATGTGACACAGCCAACACTGTCTAGACAATTAAAAGATCTTGAACAAGAGTTAGGTAAAAAACTATTTATTCGCAGCAGTCACAGTGTCATTCTGACAGATGAAGGAATGCTGTTGCGAAACAGGGCAGAGGAAATTGTTAATATGGTCGATAAAGTAGAGGCGGAATTTAGTTCGATGGAAGAAACAATAGGTGGTGATGTCTATATAGGAGGAGGAGAAACAGAAGCAATGAAACATATTGCACGAGTAGTAAAAGATGTACAGATACGTTATCCGAATATACGATATCACCTCTACAGCGGAAATGAAGAAGATATAACGGAACGGCTTGACAAGGGTCTGCTTGATTTCGGTATTTTGATTCAGCCAGCCGATATTTCAAAATACAATTATCTGAATATGCCTGCCAAAGATGTTTGGGGCGTTGTTATGAGAAAAGACAGCTCTCTTGCCGTCAAAGAAAGCATTCAAGCTGCGGATTTATTAGAAGTTCCACTGATCTGTTCACGACAGGCTATGAAACAGACGTTTTCAAAAAATGAATTTGCGGATTGGTTTGGCGAAGATTTTCATAAATTAAACATTGTCACTACATACAATCTTGCCTATAATGCGGCCATTATGGTTGAAGAAGGAGTTGGATACGCTATAACGCTTGATAAAATAGTCAATACCTCTACTACTAGCAATCTTTGTTTCAGACCGTTACAGCCAAGGCTTGAGTCAAGTTTAAATATTGTGTGGAAAAAGCATCATGTTCTTTCAGCTGCGGCGGCTGCGTTTTTAAAAGAACTGCAGGAGGAATTTTCACACATTCGAAACTAGCAGGGCATCGGTCTAGCTCAAATAAATGGAGTAAAACAGCTTCCAGCTGATTTGGAATCGCCCAGGACAGTAAAAAGACTTATCTAGTATATCGTATAGATAAGTCTTTTTACTGCGGATATAGAGGTGATGTTAAGAGCCTTTGGGTGTTTTATTAGCATGCACCCATTCCCATTCGCCAGGGTTAGTGTCATCTGGCGATAAACCGTTAATAATATCAAGATAATGATTAGCTTTTTCGTCCATATATTTTACAGTTCTTTTAGCTTCCTTTAATTGAGCTTTAGCGATCTCTTTTTGCTTTAAAATGATTTGATAGCGCTCATGAATGGTACTTCCACCTTCTAAACACAAATCTACGTAGGTTTTAATATCTTCCACTGTCATCCCACATTGTTTTAAATATTTAACACCTGTCAGCCAATTAATGGACTCTTCATCAAAAAGGCGAATGTTGTTTTTATCACGCTGTACGCTCGGGACTAATCCTTTGTCCGTGTAGAAACGAACCGTATGTTCCGTTATATTAAGCAGCTTGGCCACATCTTTCACCGTATACATTCTAGCCACTCCCATAAATATTTTTTATTCAGTACTGTTTAAAATCCTATCACATTCGTGTAACACGAAGGCAATAGGATTTGTATCATTTACGTTTTTAAATTTGAAGATATAGTTTAACCACTTTCTTCACCTTATACGCTTTCATTCCTCATCGAAGAGTTTAAATTAATTTATTTAAAAGGCTTGACCTCGTGTTACACGAAGGTATTAGGATAATACTTGTGCAAGGTTAACGAAACTTTCAAAGAGGAGGAATTTTATATGCAAAAAGTTACTTTAAACAATGGTGTTGAAATGCCTACTTTGGGCTTCGGTGTATTTCAGGTTCCTGATGCAGATCAATGTGAACAAGCAGTATCTGACGCGCTTGAGGCAGGTTATCGTCTCATTGATACAGCGGCAGCTTACATGAATGAGGAGGCAGTTGGTGCGGCCATTAAGAAAAGTAGAATTCCAAGAGAAGAGCTTTTTATTACAACTAAGCTTTGGGTTCAAGATCAAGGTTATGAAAGTGCTAAAAAAGCCTTTCATGTTTCTTTGGAAAAGCTAGGGCTTGACTATCTCGATTTATATCTCATTCACCAACCATTCAATGACTATTATGGTTCTTGGCGCGCAATGGAGGAACTTTATAAAGAAGGGAAGATTCGTGCGATCGGTGTTTCCAACTTTTATCCGGATCGTTTAGTTGATTTAATCCTAAATAATGAAGTTGTGCCGGCTGTAAACCAAGTGGAAACCCATCCGTTCTTTCAACAGAAAGATGCAAAGAAAGTAATGGAAGAATACGGGGTACAAATACAAGCATGGGGACCATTTGCAGAAGGTCAGAATAATATCTTCCAAAATGAATTACTTTCTGATATCGGAGGGAAATATGGAAAAACAGTAGCACAAGTAATTTTGCGCTGGCATATTCAGCGCGGTGTTGTGACCATTCCAAAATCTGTTCGTAAAGAACGTATCGCTGAAAACGTTAACATATGGGATTTCACGTTAAGTGAGGAAGACATGGCAGCCATTACTGCTATGGATAGCGGAAAAAGTGACATCATTGATCATTTTACGGCCGATACGGCCAAAGCCTTAAATGGATGGAAAATTCACGAATAATGAAATACTTGCATCACCTAGAAAGTGGAATTTTTGATAGCGCTCTACTTAAAACAGCCATAAAATTGGCTGTTTTTTTGTTATTAAAAAATGTAAAATAACGGTTTCTTTTTTCTTTAATTTATTACAAAAAAATCAATTACACGTAAGACATTTCTATCAAATGCGATAACAGCTGTTAAATTTTATCTTAAAAGTGATATTCTTATAAACATTCAATCAGTATGCTTTTAAAGCTATTTATGGATTTAATGTTAGAGTATGAAACAAGTACGGAGAGCCACGATTGCTTTATTATTTTAAACGAAGGATGAGTGATGTATGAACAAACTTATAATACCAGCCATACTCGTTATATTCGCTTTGTGGATCTTATTACAATTAGCTTTAGACGGGAATATCTTTAAAAACCCGCTAAATTATTTTATCTTAATTACGGTTTTCTTTTTATTTATCAAGCAAGCAAAAGAAAAATAGCCTAGAATGTTCGCTGCTGAGTAGTCTATAGTTATAGGCTGCTTTTTATTTTGCTGCATTAAAAATAATTCCATATATAAGCTAATTAGAAAAAGAAGGTTGAACCTTGCTTTATAAAAAATGCCTTACGACTGTAAAATGATTAAAATTTAAAAAATATTAAACAGTACCTTGCAATAAACAATAGCTGGTGATATATTGTAATTATTAGGAAGTTATTATAAATCAGTACTATACAATAAACAGTAGTGGACTTTAAAAAGAAAAGGGTGAAGAACAGTGAACGTGCAATTTAAAAAAGGAGTTTTAGAGCTTTGTGTCCTTGTGTTACTGGATAAGAAAGACCGCTATGGATATGAATTAGTTCAAAAGATCTCCGATCAAATTGAAATATCAGAAGGGTCGGTATATCCTCTTTTGCGCCGATTAACAAAAGAAGAATACTTCACAACGTACTTAAAAGAATCTACAGAAGGTCCTTCAAGGAAGTATTATCAGCTTACAGCTAAAGGTAGGGAGTATTTATACGAACTTATTGATGAATGGAATGAGTTTTCAAGAGGGGTTAATCAATTAATTAAAGAAGGTGTGAACAATGTCGAAGAGTAAATTTCTACAGCAATTAAACGAATCCTTAAAACCATTATCCTCAAAAGAACGAGCAGATATTTTGCAAGATTATGAAGAACATTTTTCCATTGGCTTAGAAGAAGGAAAAACAGAAGAAGAAATTGTAACGTCGCTAGGAGCCCCGAATCAAATAGCCAAAGAATTGCTGGCAGATTATCACGTTGAGCAAGCAACAGCTAAGGCAACAACTCAAAATATTTTGAGAGCTACTTGGGCCGTAATTGGTTTAGCTTTTTTTAATTTAGTAATTGTTCTTGGTCCGGCCGTTGCATTAGCTGGCTTTATTTTATCAGCTTGGGCCATAGGTCTATGTTTCTTGTTATCTCCTATTCTAGTTCTCGGTGAAGCTATTGTACATTGGAGCGGCTTTTTTCTCTTTAATTTATTTATGTCGTTAGCATTTTGTGGAATTGGATATTTTATTATGCTAGGTATGTTCGTTGTAACGAAGCTAGTTATAAAAGGCTTTGTACGTTATCTGAAATACAATGTATCACTGGTGAAAGGCGGTTTAAAACGTGTTGAATAAAAAGAAACTCTCCGTTCTTGCAGGAATTTTCATTCTTATTGGGGTTATAGGAAGTCTCCTTACTTATCGTGCTATTGATCCTGAACCTATTTCAAAAGAAAAAACGATCAACAGTAATCAAGTATCCAAGGTAAACATCGATACGGATAATACCCGGGTTCACGTATACTCTATCAAAGGTGATAACATCAAAGTAACATTAAAAGGCGAAACATCTCCTAATATAAAAAGAGACTTCACTACTGACGTTAAAAATTCAACCCTTTTCATCTCCTATAATGAACAGCAGCGCAGCTGGGTCAATTTTGACATTGTTAGTGTATTAAAACCGCTATCCATCAACGTTTATCTGCCTGAAAAACAGTATAGTTCATTGGTGATTTCCAGCAACAACGGATATGTGTCTGTTAAAAAATTACGCGCAGCGGATGTTTCTGTTCGTGCAAACAATGGACGTGTGGAATTAGGGGATATTGACTCAGAAAGCCTGAATACAAACGTACACAATGGACTCACAAGCATAAAAAATGCTACGGCAAAAATAGTTGGAGTAAAAGGAAATAATGGGAAAATAACGCTGAGTAACGTGCAAGGTAGTTTAAAAGGTGAAACCCATAACGGAAGTATCGCTCTTGAAACAGAAGAACTTGATCGAGATATTGACTTTAAAACGCACAATGGAAAGGTTGAAATTACAACGGAAAAAGAACCAAGTAACGTTCAATTTAACGTTTCTGTCGATAATGGAAAAGTCGATATTCTGAATAAATATGATCGTAACGCTGTTATTGGAAATGGAAAGAATATCATTAAACTAGCTACTCACAATGGCAATATTTCAGTAATAAAGTAACCTATTAGCTATAACTAAATTAAAAAGGTTTCACTCATTAAACGTTGATGAGTGGAACCTTTTTTCTATGCAAGATTAATAAGCTAAAAGCTTGTTACTACACAAAAATAGCTAGTAATATTATATTATTTTGAATTTTTATTCATTTTGATTTATAATTTGGTAAGTAAATGCAGAATAAGGTTCTACTAGAACAAGCTCTCTATAGTTTGTGTGTAGCAAGATAAGGTATATTTATTCCAGTCTGAAAATTTATAATAATTTATTTAATCTTAAGATCACGCATGAAGGAGAAGCATTTACAAAAACTAATTTAGGGGGATCAACATGGTATTTGGCGTATTAAGAGATAAGAAAGTGGGAGAATATCGAGTCATTATGACGCCTTTAGAGGTTGCTGCTATTAAAGATGACGGCCATAAGGTTCTTGTTCAAAAAGATGCGGGCGTACTAGCGGGATTTACGAATGAACAGTATGAAAAAGAAGGGGCGGAAATAGTAGAAACAACAGAAGAGATGTATGAAAGATGTGACTTTATCGCAAAAGTTAAAGAAATTGAAGAAAATGAGTATAAGCTGCTTAAGGAAAATCAAATTATCTATACGTGTATACATCCAGCTGCACACAAAGAGCAGGTACAAGCTATACTCGATAGCAAATGTATTGCGTTCACAGCAGAGGATTCTCATAGATTTGGTTCAGTTAACTGTGAAGCAGCGGGAAAACAAGGTGCATTAATGGGTCTGCAGGCTATGCTGACGATTAACGGCGGGAAAGGAAAATTTGTTAGTGGCTTAGCCGGAGCCCCTGGTATGAATGTGCTTATCCTTGGAGGAGGACTAGTAGGAAGGTCGGCGCTGCAGGTACTACATTCTTTAGGTGCGTGGTGTACGGTTATGGATGTAAATTACGGAACATTAAGAGATATTGGCAAAACGTATAATGAAAAAGTAAATACGCAGCTATCAACTAAGCAAAATATTAAAAAATTGCTTCCTGAAATTGATATGGTGATTAACTGTGTAAAATGGCCAAAGGAACGCAAAGATTATTTAATAGATTGTGATATGCTCAATTTAATGGAAAAAGGATCAGTTATTGTAGATATTAGCAATGATACTGATGGTGCAATTGAATCCTTCCGTGAAACAACTCATGAAAATCCTACATATATCGAAAATGGTGTCGTTCATTATTGTGTCAGCAATATTCCTGGAGCTATTGCTAATTCTACTTCTGTAGCTTATGCGGCATCTGTATTGCCACATATCCAATCCATCCTAAATTCAGGTGTGAAATCAGCCTGTATTAAAGACGGATTTTTAAGACGAAGCTTAACCGCTTATAAAGGATACCTTACACATGAAGAAACAAGTGCTATCCAAAATAGACCTTGGATCAAACCAGAAGACGTATTACATATACAAGAAGAAAAACTAGACCCAGCACCACCGGCTACATCAACAAGATCAACTAATTTTTTAAGCATGTAACGTTACGAAAGGAGGATATGAATGACTGTATATACGATACTAGTAGATTTTGCTTGTGCCAGCGTCCTTATTCTAATAGGCATGCTGCTTCGCGCAAAATTTAAATTTATCCAAAGAAGCTTCATTCCAGCAAGCTTGTTAGCAGGGTTTTTAGGATTAGCATTAGGACCTAGCTTTCTAAATGTTCTACCTTTTTCCGAAGATATTAGCTCCTACGCAGGAATCATTACTATCTTTGTATTTGCGGCTGTGGGGATAAACGGGTTTTCCTTTTCACCCGGCAATATGAAAAAAGATATTAATCGAATGGGCGCATATGCGACTTATAAAATTCTTTGTATAGGTCTTCAAATGTCTATTCCAATTATTTTTTCGATTTTAGTTATTTCAAAGTTTGCCCCGGAGATTAATAACGGATTTGGTTTACTGCTGGCAGCCGGATTTTATGGAGGTCATGGAACGGCGGCAGCGGTAGGTACAACCTTTGAAAATTTAGGATGGGAAAATGCAACTGACTTAGGAATGACAGCTGCTACTGGCGGTATTTTAGCAGGTATTTTTGGTGGACTTATTTTTATAAAATGGGCAACTCGAAAAGGCTATACTCACTATGTAAAAGATTTTTCGGAAATTTCGGAGGATCTAAAAACAGGATTAGTTCAACCTAAAAATAGAACGGCAATGGGGAATGACACGATTTCACCAATTGCCATGGATCCATTAGCCTTTCATTTAGCATTATTAGTTGTGCCATCAGGTTTGGGCTATCTATTAAATAACTATATTGCTACTGCTTGGGGACTAGAATTCCCAACGTTTACAATAGCATTTTTAATAGCGCTGCTTATGTACATATTGCTAGGCAAAGGAGAAAAAGGCGTTTACAAATACGTTGATAGTAAGATAGTCGATCGTTTAGGAAGTGCAGCAACCGATTTTCTTGTATTTTTCGGTGTAGCGTCAATTAAATTACCAATTGTGGTTGAATATGCACTTCCGCTTGGTTTATTAATGCTTTCAGGCATAGTAGTAGTGGTGGTGATGCTAGTCGTAATTGGACCTGCTATGAACTATGAAAGCTGGTTTGAACGTTCTATATTCGTGTATGGCTACTCAACAGGTGTATTCGCTATCGGACTTACATTACTAAGAATTATTGATCCTAACAATAAATCAAAAACACTTACAGATACAGCGGTAGTTGGACCGCTTAATACGCCGTTAGAATTATTTGCATGGTCAGCGGGGCCTGTTATGCTGCTAAGCGGACAGCACTGGACGTTTGTTGGAATTTTTGCAGGCATATCTATTCTATGTTTCGTCATAGCTCGAATCTTCAAATGGTGGCACTGGAAGGTTCCTTTAGGAGAACGCCCTCCTGTTCCATTAGATAGAAATGAAAGCTTTATTCGGATATCGGGAGAACATATTGAAAAATAACGTAGGTTAAATAAAATATGTATACCTGACTAATTATATTTATATCTTATGAACGAGAAACAAGAGCCCGTAAACGTATGTTTACGGGCTTTTACAATCCGATGAGAAGCTTGTGATAGAGAAGGATAAATTCGTCCGTTTTCTACCATGATTTATCTCTTGTTTTCCTTGATTAACGGATTGTTAGTGCTTGACCTATATTAAGCTGATTGTCTAGATATTTATAGTCTCTGTAGGTAGAAATCTTTAAAAATATACCTTCTTTTACTCGGAAACCGGAATATTTTTCAGAGTTGTACGATACTATTTTCTGATACAACCTATTCTTACAACAGGTGGTTTCTTTGTTTTACCTATAAATCGCTATTGAAAGGAGCAAAAGTAAATGAAACGAAATGTTGTGTACGGCTTATTACTAACATTGTCTTTAGTATTTGCGATTTTTTTAATTGTTGATTGGCGCCAATACGAAACTGGGTTAGAACACGCCATTAAGCCTGCTGATAAAAACTATGAGAACAGCGAAAACTATATTTCTGACAAACGTATGATAGATGTAATTGTAAAGCTAACGGAAGAAAGTCCTGCAACATTTGGAACAAGATTAAAAAGTGCACAAAGAATAGACGAGAAACGTGTCCATGTGAGTACCAATAAGTTGGAGGGAACTATTGAATTAAAAGATATAGAAGGTAAGACCTTGGTATGGCGTGTGCTAGATAACACATCCAATCATTTAATTATAGAAAGCAAGAACTGGGGAAATGAATAAGGGATCTGCTGATGTTTTTTCTTATGAAAACAGGCTGAGACAAAAGTATGCTAGTGGTGGTGTCTCAGCCTGTTTACACTTTTGTTACCGATTGTTCTTAAAGCACCAAAATAGAGGAGGAAAGATATTTTTGATTAATACTCATTAAAATATTCTTGAATCTTTTTAGGATCCTTTGTTTTCGTTAAAGCAAGCATTAAAAGAATACGGGCTTTTTGTGGATTTAATGAATCCGATGTAACAAACGTATCTTTATCATCTGATTCTTCATGTGTCACAACCCCGCTTCCTACGCGGCTAGATCTAACAATAACTATGCCTTTTTTTACCGCATCTCTAGCACCTGTTAGAGCAGCATCCGATAGCAGCCCATTTCCTGCTCCTGCGACGACTATTCCTTTAGCTCCGGCTTTTACGGCTGTGTCATAAAAGTTCTTAAAGTCGTTTTGATACCCATATATGATGTCTACTCGAGGAAGCTTATCTAATTTTGATACATCGAATAGTGATTGCGTTGTATGCTTACGAGTTGCTTTATTATAAAATAATACCTGATCTCCAGCTATTTCTCCTACATATCCCTGTTCAGGGGATTTAAACGTATCCACTGCCGTTGTATGTGTTTTCGTTATATAACGAGCTGCGCCAATTCGATCGTTAAGCGCTACTAAAACACCGGTATTTCGTGCTTCTTTTTTAGATGCAATTTTCACCGCATTATACAAGTTTAGCGGTCCATCTGCACTTATAGCGGTAGCTGGTCTCATTGAACCAACCACAACTACAGGTTTTTCACTTTTTACTACTAAGTTTAGGAAATAAGCCGTTTCCTCCATCGTATCAGATCCGTGCGTCACGACAATCCCGTCAACATCCTTAGACGCTAATAGCGTATTAATTCGTTTGGCTAACTTTAACAAAATGCTGTTATCTATATTTTGACTTCCGATATTTACGACTTGTTCTCCGCTTACATTCGCTAGTTTTTTTAACTCAGGAACAGCTTTAATGATGGTTTTAATATCAAGCGCTCCTGATTCATATCCAGTTGTGTCCGTGCTGCTTTCAGAAGAACCTGCAATCGTACCTCCAGTGGCCAAAATTTTTATATTGGGCAACTCTTCTTTCACTGAATGTTTTACAGTCATTTTAGAATCATTTATAGATGCATTGACAAATGATAAAGATCCCGAAAATAAGATAACGCTTGATAAAAAGGTGATGCTTACTATTCTTTTCAGTTTCATCGTTACGTAGCTCCTTTTACGCCAAAGACATGTAACGGTATTATTAGTAATTTGAGTTTGAAATATCCAATCATTTGTCCGCACGAAGAATAAATAGATAAACGCATTATTTTTATGAGATCCTTGTTGCTTTTTCTCTTAACAATTTTCTAATCTCCTCACATAAGTGAATTTGGGAATCTAAAAGCTTCATTTCGTTTATATCTTCTATTTGTTTAGACATGAGTTCGGCTCCTTTATAACCTTTTAAAGAACTATTCTGTTCTAAAAAATGGAAATTATTTCGCTTTTTTACCCATTTAACATAAGGTAGTCTCTATATAGGGATGAAAATAATGATTTTAATAGGAACGTTTGTAAAAAAATCCTTGCTGCAGCAGGGAAGGAGTCATTATTGATATAAGACATGCTTGATATTTATACGGTGAGAGTTGTCTTATTTACTAAAATTCAGGTATATGATGCTTGTTCAAAGTCACATATTACTATAGTTTTTGAAATTAAATTTTAACATTTTAAAATAATAGTTGAAATTAAATTTCAAAGACGTTATTCTGTACTTGAGAACGATTTCAAACAAAAACAAAGATAGGATGATAAGTAATGCTTGAACATTTAACTACTGAGACTCGTAATGAAAAAACAATGAATCTGGATGAAATGTCCATTTTTGATTTTCTTACAACCATGAATGAAGAAGATGAAAAAGTTGCGAGTGCGATAAAAAAAGAACTTTCTTCTATTGCGAAAGCTGTAGAAGCTATTATAGAAGCTAAGAAACAAGGGGGACGCCTTATTTATATAGGTGCAGGAACCAGTGGCCGCATCGGCTTGCTTGATGCTGTTGAGTGTCCTCCTACATTTGGTACAAACCCAGATGAAGTAATAGGCTTAATTGCCGGCGGAGAAAAAGCTTTTATCAAAGCAGTAGAAGGAGCAGAAGATAGTAAAGAGTTAGGCATGGAAGACTTACAAAACATTCGACTTACTAAGGTAGACATTGTTGTGGGGATTGCAGCAAGCGGTCGTACACCTTATGTCATTGGAGCATTAGAATATGCTAACTCAATTGAAGCTCAAACAATAGCAGTTAGTTGCAATAAAAGTTCTGATATTGGAAAAGTAGCAAACATTGCAATTGAAGTAGTGAATGGTCCTGAAGTATTGACAGGCTCTACTCGTTTGAAAGCTGGAACAGCACAAAAATTGATTTGTAATATGCTTTCAACAGCTTCTATGGTAGGTATCGGAAAAGTGTATGGAAACCTAATGGTAGACGTTCAGCTGACGAATGAAAAGCTCGTAGAACGCGCAAAGCGAATTGTGATGGAAGCAACTTCATGCACGTACGATACGGCAGAAGAGTACTTAGCAAAAGCAAATTGTAATTCTAAGCTTGCTATAGTCATGATTTTAACAGGACTTTCATATGAGGAAGCTTTACATCGCTTAGAACAAACACAAGGATTTATCCGTCAAGCAATCGTGAATTAAGTAGCGAAACTATAAGGGAGATGGGAACAACTATGAGCAAACATCATCAAACAGCTAAAGAACTGCTTCAAGCTCTTGGAGGCAGTTCTAATATAGCGAATTATACACACTGTATGACAAGACTCCGAGTCACCCCAGTGAATCATAATAGAATTGATGAAGCGAGTATAAAACAAGTGAAAGGAGTGGTAGGAGTTGTCGATGATGATACGTATCAAATTATTCTAGGACCAGGAGTAGTTACGAAAGTTGCTGAACAATTTGGTATTGTACTTCAAGAAGATTCTGCAGCTCCTTCACACGAAAAAGCGTCATCTGAAGATTTGACGTCAAAAGGTGCAGATATGAAGTCTGAGCTAAAAAAGAAAAACAATACGCCATTTAAAAATTTTTTACGAAAAGTTGGAAGCATTTTCATACCTTTAATCCCAGCATTCGTAGGTGCAGGTTTAATAGCTGGTATTGCCTCTATTTTAGCAAATAGTATAACTGCAGGAGATCTTGATAAAGATACTTGGCAACAATACGTTACGATTCTTAATGTGATTAAAAATGCAATCTTCAGCTATTTAGTTATTTATGTAGGGATTAACGCAGCAAAAGAGTTTGGCGCTACTCCGGCCCTAGGTGGAGTTATCGGAGGTATTACCCTTTTAACGGGAGTTACAGAAGAGTTTCCTATTATGAATATCTTTACTGACCAGCCTCTAACTCCTGGGCAAGGCGGGGTTATCGGAGTTTTGATTGCTGTATGGTTACTCTCATTTTTAGAAAAATTCTTACGTAGATTTATTCCTGATGCAATCGATATTATTGTAACACCTACAGTTGCTCTTCTGATTGTTGGATTACTAACGATTTTCTTTATTATGCCTTTTGCAGGTCTAATTTCTAGTAATTTAATTGGAGGCATAGATTGGACACTTGAACGTGGAGGGGTTTTTGCAGGTTTTGTACTAGGAGTGGCATTTTTACCATTGGTGATGCTAGGTCTGCATCAAGTATTAATCCCTATTCATATTGAAATGATTAACACAGCTGGTATGACCATCTTGCTTCCGATTCTTGCCATGTCTGGTGCTGGACAAGTAGGTGCAACTTTAGCACTTTGGGTTCGTTGCCGTAAAAATAAATCACTTGTTACCATTATTAAAGGGGCTCTTCCTGTCGGAATATTAGGTATTGGAGAACCACTTATTTATGGAGTTATTCTTCCATTAGGACGCCCATTCATTACGGCCTGTATCGGTGGAGGAATTGGAGGAGCTGTAATTGGAATGTTCGGAAACGTTGGTTCCATTGCTATCGGTCCATCTGGCCTAGCTTTAATTCCATTAATTGCTCATGGTTTATGGCTGAAATATATCATCGGCTTACTTGCAGGATATGCTGGAGGATTCATCTGCACATATTTATTTGGCATACCAAAAGAGGCTATTACAGAAGGCTCTAATAACAAAGAAGTACCTGAAGCGAAGACAAAAACTGAAGTTGCTGCAACAGGTGAGAAAAAAGAAATGAACGATACAACTTTAGGAAGCGCATTCAAACTTCCGTTTGATGGATATATTGTGCCTCTAGAAGAAGTCCCTGATGCCGTTTTTTCTTCAAAGATGATGGGAGACGGTTTTGCCATCGAACCAACTAATAATACGCTTATTTCTCCTATCAATGGGGAGGTTGTTAGCATCTTTCCTACAAAACATGCCATAGGTCTAAAAACAGATCAAGGTCTAGAGTTATTAATTCACGTAGGGTTAGAAACAGTGAACTTGAATGGGAAAGGGTTTACATGTCTAATTAAAGAGGGAGAAAAGGTTACACAAGGAACCCCGCTTTTAAAAATAGACCTAAACTACGTTAAAGAAAATGCTAAATCACTTGTTACACCAATCATTTTTACAAATTTATCTGAACATAATCAAATACAGTTATTAAACACAGGGTACAACGAGCAAGGTATAACAAATATTATTGAGTTAGTTTCTAAAAAACAGTAAGTTAATTAAATCTAATTGATTATTTAAGGGTACTTTTCTAAATAGAAGAGTACCCTTTTTTACTGGCGGCAAGTCATCACTTCTAGAAAGTAGCCAGGGCTGGATTGGCTATTAGTTCGTTTTTGTAATATTAAACATTAAGCAATGATAGGTTACTTTTACGCCATTTTCGTCACGATGATTATTTTCGTATAGGTTGATTAATTCACGAAAAAAGGAAGGGCGCTGACAGTAGCTTTCCTCGTTACTGTTACTTGCTCCAATCTTTTTTATTGATGTAAAAAATGCCTTAACCGTCGGAAAGTATTGAACCTCTAGCTCCTCCGTTTTTGATAGTTTAAATGGATGCTCTCTCAATGGAACTAATGCTTGTTCACAAATTTGAGACAACTCTTCAAGAGAAAAAAACGATTGGCCAGGTGAACTGTTACTGAAAAGACCAAGCCTTTGTTTCGCATGACTGTAGCATGAATGAAGCTCTTGAAACGTACGGTTACCAAAGGTTGAAAATAGCAGGCTGCCTGTAGGCTTAAGTTGTTTATACAATTTTTTAATTGTCGTATGAAGACTATTAAACCACTGAAATGTTGCATTAGAAATAATAAGGTCATAATGTCTTTCTATACTTAGTTCCTCGATATCTCCGCATATGAAAGAAATTCGATCTTCCCTTACTTTTTCCTTTGCTAACTCAATCATTCCTGATGACAAATCAACTGCTGTAATAGCAGCCTTAGGGAATTTTTCGCACAATAATTGTGTTAAATAACCCGTGCCGCAGCCAATTTCAAGAATAGCTATTTCCTCGTTAAAGAAATTGGTGGAAAGCTGATCTATTAATTGGTTTGCCATGCTTTTTTGTACATCGGCATAAGCATCATAAGTTTTAGCATGATTATTGAACCTTTTCTTTAAAAGTTGCTTATTAATCATAAATGAGCTCCTTTTCGAGAAATTTTTCTATAAGTTGCGTACAGTGCTGAGGCTTTGTAAAAAAAGGAATATGGCCAGCTTTTTCTAGAATACACAGCTGCGCTTTTCCACCAATTCTTTCAGCTATGAAAGAAGAAGACTCAGGTAAACATATTTGATCATCTTTTCCATGGATCAACAAACAAGGAGTTTGAATTTGATTGAGTTGCATTCTAACATCTTTTTGGAGTAAATAATCCAGCCCTGTAAGGAGGGAGTACATGCTGTCTCCTTGATAATCACGCTGAACAACTTCTATAAATTGATGATGAAATTCTTCTTCTTTTTCAGATTTAGTGAACATAGCGTTATAAAATGAAGTAAGGGTTTTTTCTTTATTACGCTGTAGCTGTTTTTTCATACGTTCAACGATGCGTTGCTCCCATCCAAATGTATTATGCATGTCGTTTGTAAAGCGACTAGTTCCGCTAATTAATATGAGTCCTTCTATCTTGTTAGGGTATAAATTTGCAAGTTCAAGCGTTACAAGAGAACCTAATGACCAACCCATTAAATAAACAGTACCTGGAGTAGAAGTAAGCAATTGGATTGCTCGTTCTCTAAAGTCACTTAGTTCTTTTACACCTCTCCAGTCTGTACACAAAACGTTACATATAGTAGACAATGATTTTATGATTGGTTGAAACGCTGCTTTTTCCATTCCCCATCCGGGAAATATTATAATAGTGGATGGTTTCATTGAATCACACTCATTTCTTTTCCAATTAGAGAAATTCTCTTTATGGCCCAATCTAAATCTTCTCGCGTATGATCGGCTGTTACAGTAAAACGAATTCTTGCTTTATTTTCAGGAACAGTAGGAGGCCTAACTGCAATAGCAGCAATTCCTTCTATCTGTAAACGCTCTGCAAACTGCATTGTTCTTTTGTTTTCTCCCGTTAAAATTGGAATGATTTGAGATTGACTATTGCATGTGTTAAATCCTTCGTATGTAAGTGCCTTCCTAAAAAATAGTGCATGTTCTTGAAGAAGTGCGCGGCGCTCTGTGTCTTGTTGCACCTTTTCAATCGCAGCCGTTATTGCACCGAGTATAGCAGGGGGAAGAGCAGTTGAATAAATGAGTCCTCGCATTCTATTTTTCAAATAATCTATGAGCCACTGTTTTCCCGTAACATAAGCTCCAAATGACCCTAGCGCTTTACTAAACGTTCCCATTTGAATATCAATTTTATCTTGCAGATTAAGAAAATGTGCGTATCCTTCACCATTTTTTCCGTATACACCGCTTGCATGAGCCTCATCAACCATTAGTAGGGCGTTATATTGCTCTTTTAATTTAACAAGCTCCTTGAGCTTGGCGAAATCACCATCCATGCTGAAAACAGTATCTGTTACAACTAACTTCCGTGACTCTAAGGGAGCTTTTTTTAATAAATTTTCTAGGTGGTTCATATCGTTATGGCGATAGCGTTGAAGTTTTGCACGGCTCAGTAGGGCCCCATCAATGATACTTGCATGATTTAACTTATCGCTGAAGATGAAGCCATTACGCGGAACCAAGGCTGAGATGATTCCTAGGTTTGCATTATAACCACTATTGATAATAAGTCCTGCCTCAGCTTTCTTCCAATTAACAAGGGCTCTTTCTGCTTTCTCGTAAAGGAAGTGATTTCCTACTATTAAGCGTGAAGCTGTTGCTCCTACTCCATACGTCATCACAGCATCACTCATTGTTTTCTTCAGTCCACTATCTCCTGCATAGCCTAGATAGTTATTAGAGGCAAGGTTTAACATTTTACGTCCATTGACTGTAAGCCATGGTTGTTCAGCAAATTCTGTAGTAACAAGGTGCCGTTTTTGAAAAATTTCATCTAAATAGGCAAGTTCTCTCTTAATATCTTCTTCCCAATACAATACACTCTCACCACCGACAATGAAATTAGTTAACTTTAATTTTTAAACAGTTAACATATATATCTAATCACTCCTTTAGAAGAGTGTCAAGATGAGAGAGGTCATAAAAACTCTTGAATAAAAGAAGCAAACTCCTAACGGTAGGGAGTTTGCTTTTTTTGTTCTTTAAATATTCCTGTTTAATAATAAACGTCTTTTCCAACATGTTTTGGATTTATTTACACGCATCATATTAATCTAGCAATTTTATTTGCTTTACTAAACACTTCATATTGATTATCCTCATTTTCTTAGTTATAATGTAATTGTTACATTTGTAATAATAATGTAATATAATTGTAACTTATATACATTTTTGCGGTGTTAGACAGAATGGTAGCTAATTTTAAAAAATGAAAAGCTATTTATGGATAAGCCCTTAGCGATTGTGGAAGCAGCCACGAGGGGAAAACTTTAGATAAAAAGGTGAGGACGATGTTGAAAAAAATATTTATTTTAGTTGTTCTAGGATATATATTCTTGAGTAGCAAGTATTTTCTTCAAAATTATGTGTATGCGGGCACGTATGAGCAGGATATAAAGGTTAACGATGACTTAGTGTCGAGTCTTCTTTTAGAAGAAGCTGTTTTTTGACGGCTTTTAAGGCGCTAAATTTTATATAAAGAGGTAATGGGTAGAGTTGTAATTTCTTAATGTTGTCAGTCTCTTCCCTTATCTTCAAAGGTAAAAAGCAGGCGGTAGTTAACGTAATTGCAGGACTTCGGGTCCTAATAGATTTTTACATTGCCTAGACAACAACGAAGTAGAGAAGAACGATGTAGTTGAGAAGAGAAGGCTGAGGGAGTAAGAACAAAATGAAAAACTATTTAAATGTGGAAGAAGGAAAAAATAGCTGGAAGCGTTATGTAAGTACAACAATCCTTGCTTCTGTGTTTATGCTGTTAGGATCCATTATTTATATTATTGCTGAAATGATAATGGTTGCAGCTGATGAAAGTGGAAAATCATATGTTGATTTTGATAGCGGATTAGCTGTAGGAATCAATGCTAATCTTGATTTTCTGTTGTCTCATATTATGTACATATGCTGGATTTTTGGTTTATGGATCGGGATTCGTTTTATTCACAAACGAAAAATGAAATCACTAATCACTGCTAACAAACGTGTGAACTGGAAGAAAGTAATATGGTCTTTTGGAGCTTTTAGTCTGTTACTAATCGTTTCACAATTAATTGATATCGTGTTTAACCACTCGGATTATTCATGGAATCATGTAAGTTTAAAAGAGTATGCCCTGTTAGTACTGATCACGCTTTTATTAGTACCTATTCAAACAACAACCGAGGAGCTGTTTTTTAGAGGTCTTCTTCTTCAATGGGTGGGTAAGAAAGTGAAGCGTCCAATTTTACTTGCGATTATTGTGGGACTAATGTTTTCAATAGGTCATTTTGCTAATCCCGAAATGAATAAATCCATTATATTGGTGGGACTAGATTATATTGTAGCTGGTTTTGCTCTTACATATATCGCGGTTAAAACAAAAAGCTTAGAAATTACCATTGGCGCACACGCAGCCAACAACATGTTTCTCGCTCTGTTCCTTACAACGGATGATTCTGTTTTCGGGTCTATACCGAGTTTGTTTAAGGTAGCTAACACTGAGCCAGGAGCTAACCTTATTTGGTCGATTGTTATGTTTAGTGTTTTCTATATCTTATGTAGAGGGAAGATAAAAAAGGAAGAAGCAGCTGACAAAGATCAGCTTATTGCTTAAATTGGCAGAACCAATACCTAAACAGGATAGGAGATGTAACAGAGTGAGTGGAAATCACGATGAAAATAAACCATTGACTCGTGCAGAAATGAAGCGGGGCCACATAGCTACTCAACATCGTATTTTAAATGTGCTTATCGTTCTTGCATCGATTGCTGCAGTATATCTAGTAATAAAAACCATACTTTAAAAGAGCAGCCTTTAAGGCTGCTCTTTTTATTTTGTAAAAACACGCGCACGCAACTACCAATTGAAAAAAGCTTTTAACGAAATCATTGTAGCGGCGTAGACAAGAGATGAGATTAAAAAGGTTGGCAAATGCGCATGTTTTTCAAAAGGGAGCTCTTTACTGATGACGTTAAATAACATTGCACCTGAACTAAAAGCGATCATCGACTCAATAAGCAGGCCTGATGAGGGGCCAAAGACACCCAAAATTGACCCAAGAAAAGTTGCTCCGGCCAGCATATAGCGACCTCTAGTTTTGTGTAAGCGCGGATGTTTTTTTCCTAGATGGTAAGACCACCCGATAAAATGAAGGCTGATAGCCAGTCCGTAGAATACTGATTCAACTCGCTTAACATCGGTTGAAAACACGACATAAGAAATGATAAAAGAATAAATCATAAAAAAACTAGCCTGTACCATATAAACGGTCAGTTCCGTTAGGTGAGTGGCTGCTTTTGTCTGAGCAAATGAATACACTGAAAAATAGACGAGTAAGCCGAGAAGACCAAGAAAATATAGTTCAGTATCAAGGGCTAGCGATCCTCCAAACTCTTCTTGTTTCTTATGAAGCGTCGGTAAGATATAAATAAATACATAAGCAATAGCTACACCACCTGATAATGAGAGCAGCTTTTGCTCCCCGATTGGAGAACGTTCGACAATCGTTAATGCGTATAGTTGAATGAGGATAAAAACAATACCTATTATAATTGATTCAATTGTAACCATGATGGTCTCCTTTTAAGGTTCACTTTTAGGGTTTAATTCCCTTTAATAGAAGAAGAGAAACCATGATTTAGATAGTAAATGAAAGCTGCAGCGGGTGTTCGGCTCAAAGCAGCAACGCTCCTTATCACGTGACAATAAAATGGAATGGTAAAGAAGATAAATTTGATTTAACATCAAAGTAGAACGATAAAACGTTGTATGTATATGAAACTAAAAATCTGGTCGCGTTAATAACATATTTTCCCTATTCTAATCAAGTTAAAAATCCTTTGCCTACATCAGGGAAGGATTTTTTTAAAAAATTTTGCATTTATTGGTTGTTAATCTGAATAAAGGGGAATTACATCTATTAAGAGCATACAAAGGGGATAAATAGTAGTGACAAATTATAGGTACTATACGGGATCCCTGTTCGTCAGGGAATTAGAACGTTTAAAAGAAGAATATATTCAACTTGATCTCGACGATGTGAAAAGAATGGTGGAAGAAGATATTTTACTGTTAGAAAAAGCGGTGAATATGTTGTCTGTGAATACCGTTTCTTAAATTAAGCAACTTAATCAAGGTGCAATAAAGCATTATCTAACGACTGCTGTTCATTCAATTTTAAAAAAAGCTACCTCTTGTAACTGGGAAGAGGCGGTCTTTTTCAATTTCCAGACTGGATAGGGCATACTAAGTAAAAAAAACGTTTGAAAGCATTTTATAACATTTCCTAGTTTCTAAGAAATGTTGCCCAAACAAAAAAAGGACATTTCTTCTATGCCCTGTTCCCTCATATCAGCCCCGCCTACGCTAAATACTATGACAGCCACTCATGCCATCCAACCTATACTTAGTATAAACGAAAACGTTTACAAAGTAAAGATATTAATGAAATATTCTGTCTATTTTTTTATATTAAACGTATCTATTTCGAATAATATCAAATATAATAGATGAAATTTTTAATGTCTAGAGATTAGCTCACTCATTAATCTGTTTAAAGCAATGTGTAATATATCATGTTCTGTATACTCTTGTTCAAAGGCTAGACTTCTTTTTTCTTTTTTCCTCAACAGCTTTCTAATTTCCTCACATAAGTAAAGTTGAGAATCCAAAAGCTTTATTTCTTTTCTATCTTTTGTTTGTTTAGACATGAAATCAACTCCTTTATGATTCTTTAAGGAACTATTCTACCTTAAAAAGTAAAAATCCTTCTTCTATTACATCGGATTAACGTAATGGGGTTTATTAGAAGGACCAACCTTAGATTAGAGATAATTGATTTAATAGCTCAAACAGATGAATTAACCCTAATTAAAGACAAAGATTAACCATACGTAAAATGTAAGAGAGGGTTTTTTGATTGATTCCAGAAGTATATACAAAAATGTTCTATTTAAACAGATTAATCGCTTCATTCAATTATGCATCTACTTATTTTAATTTGGCTGTTGTATATCGTAAGTAGAAATACACATTTACCTTTGTCAACGATATTTATGGAATTAAGTATGGAATTAATTGTAATTTGTGGTTGTATTTCTTTAGAAGGAGAAGATAAATCAATGAGTACAAAAAGAATACATCTTACGCCATTTGAAACTACTCACATTCAATACTTACATAAATGGTTAAATGATGAACGGGCAATACGAATGATAGGCAGAACACCTTTAACTTATGAAGAGGTGGTACAAGAAGTAGAAAAGAAAAGAATGAACAACGATTTAATTTTAGGAATTGAAAGCGATGAAAAAGAATTAGTCGGATGGGTATTTCTGAAGGATATAGACTATGCACATGGAAGAGCTAGTATAGGAATTCTCCTATCTTCAGAATCTAGAGGTCACGGATATGGTCGAATGGCTATGGAACAAATGATTGATCTAGGGTTTAAACAGCTTCGTCTAAATAAAATCTATTTAACCACAAGGGGAATAAACGAACAGGCCATTACACTATATGAAAAGATTGGTTTTGCTACCGAAGGAAAATTAAGAAACCACGCCTATGTGGATGGGAAATACGTAGATACATATTTTATGGGTATATTAGCTTCAGAGTGGAATAAGTAAGCTTACCGGCCATCATGAAATTTTAAAAACTAGTACTTCTTAAGATATGTATTTGATTTTAGACAACGGGAGGGGTATAAATGAAATCTTATAACTATTTTTGTTCTACTCGAATTGAGGTAGGAATGGGGAAAGCTAGAGAATTACCAGAAATGCTGACATCTTTAAATATTGGTTCATCAATTTTAGTCGTGAGTGACCCTGGTGTGGTTCGTGCGGGATTAGTTTCACCAATTGTAACTGTCTTGGAGGCTTCTGGTTACCGAGTGCTGGTATTTGATTCAATTGAACAAAACCCTCGAGATACGAACTGCTTGGAAGGTGCTAAGTTATTTCGTGACTTTAGTGCGGAGGCAGTTGTGGCCATTGGTGGCGGGAGTGCGATGGACACGGGAAAAGCTATTGCGCTGTGCGGCCCAAACGGCGGAGAACCATCTGACTATGCAGACGGCCGACTCCTGTATTCAAACATCGCACCAGTTATTTGTATTCCAACTACTTCAGGTACGGGCTCAGAGGTTACTCGTTCTGCTGTTATTACCGAGGCATCTACACATCGAAAAATGACGCTCAAACATAGTACATTAAGACCTGTCTTGGCGATTCTTGATCCTGAACTAACATTAAGTCTTCCGCCTTCTGTTACGGCTGCGACTGGCATTGATGCCCTCGTTCATGCGATTGAAGGTTATACGTGTAAAGTAACAAATCCTATTTCACAAGCGCTTGGGGCTCAAGCAATGAGAACGATTGTTTCGGCATTGCCTATCGTTTTCCGCGATGGTAAAAATGAAGCGGCTCGTCAAGATATGCTGGAAGGAAGTCTCTTAGCTGGCTTGTGTTTCGGATCTGCAGATGTTGCTTCGGTACACTGCTTAGCAGAAGCGCTTGGAGGGCTTTATGATACCCCGCATGGAGTTGCTAACGCAGTATTTTTACCATACGTATTACGATTTAATTCTATGGAGAATAAGCAGCTGCATGCTACATTAGCAAGGTATATGAGTTTTGCCAAAGATTCAGATTCAGATGAAATAGCTGTTGAAAAATTAATTTACGGGATTATAGAATTAACAGAATCATTAAATATTCCTAAATTAAAAGAGCTAGAGGGTGTAAAGAAAGAAGACTTTCCGAGCATTGTAAAGTTGGCTATGCAAAACAACTCAACGCCAAGTAACGTCCGCTTAATTACCGAGGCTGATTATATGCAAATTCTTGAACAAGCTTACTTTGACCGTGTAGATAAAAAACGGCATTTTGAAGTAGAGAGCTTAAATTAAAGAATGAAAATTAAAAACCGGCCCCAATTGTCAGACAGCGTCTAACGATTTGGGGCCAGTTTTTAAGCAGTATCTATTTTTAATAAGAAGATACATAATACCAGTTCTTATGCACTTTTTCTATCTGTTTAAAATCTCCATCAAAATCGCTTTTTGAAGGTTTATGATCATTTGGGTCATAAACAAATCCTGAGAAATTGTCTAGCATCCCGCGGTACGTAAAGAAAAGAATTGATGTCGACTTTCCTTTTGTTTCTACTTCAATGTCGCCTCCGCCTTTAGACAATTGAGTATACTCTTTTGGCAATTGAATAAGTGATGGACTATCGGGTACGTTAGGTTTAATCACGCCATTTTCTATTTTAGCCGCAGCTTCTTCTCTCTTCTCTTGATGGATTTTAAAGTTCAAATCTAAGTTGACTTGAGTAAAGGGAAAGAAGAACCATAATATAATAGTAATGAACTGAATAACAACCGGCTGCCACTTTCTATTTTTAAAAAGGTGAATCAATGCCCATACAGTTATGATGATAAAGAAAGCATATACAAATAACCAAACAGGTAACATTAAAAATTCCGTTATCATATCCACCAGATCCCACTGGAACAATGATACTAGAATAACTAGCAAACTACTCATTAACGACAAAAGCAACAATCGACTACGTTTCACACATTTTCCTCTTCCTGAAATTATTCTTTTCTATAATATATATGAAAATCCTTCTGTATCATAATGTCCGTTTTCGTTAGAAGCAAAAGCAAACCTTAATTAAATTTTTTTTCTGTTAAAAACCTTATTTATAAGTAGCAAAGTATGATAAAAAGTATTAGATGCAAGAATACCCAGTGCAAAAAAATAAAATAACAATTGGTAATCTAACTGAATTCCTTCAAACAGAAAGTAAAATGCTAAAGCAGGAACTAATCCTGCTAACGAGTACATTAATAGCTGATAAAAGTACATTTTTCTTATCTGCATGTTATGTGCTAGCATATCAATTAGATAGGAACAAATAATTCCAACAACTATATAAACGGGTAAAGTATACATCAATGTAAATACGAATGTATCTGTAAAGCTGAAGTAATAAATATTAGGTTCTTTTTCACTTTCAGGTGTTAAGCTGATTATCCCATAGACAGCACTAAAAATAGCAGTAGATAAAAGGGATGTAACAACTAGTTTTATAAAGCGACTCAAGGCAGTTCTCCTTTAATAGTATATTCAGTTGAGTTTTTTATTTTTCGGGTCTTCTTGTTTCCTTAAATTGAACTATGTTATCAGCGACTAATCTCTTGGGTAAATCCATGTCCCTAAAAAGGATTATATGATCGTTCTAATGGAAAGGTTTCTTTATGAGTCCCTTTAGAATCCTTCCATTCTATTTGAACTTTATAAGTCTCATTCCTTTGTGGACGGTCACCTAAAGACATGAAGTCAAAGGGTTGCTGAAAAATTATATCGTTATGAGGAGAATAGTCCACTTTTTTACCGTTCTCTATAATATTAAACCTATGTAATGTAATATCATCTTCAGATAAGCACTTTAGAGTTCCTTCCCAATATGTATCAGAACGTGTATATTCGGCTTTCCACACTTTACTTGGTGATTGACCAGTAAGGTGTGGTTGACTACTGAAAAAATAGTAAAGATACATTGCAGCAAAGATAATTAAAACGGTGATAATAGCCCAGCGGTATGGGTGTAATTTGCGTATCAAATAGGTCATACATACAATTCTCCTTTAATTAATAAACTGTACTGCGAACAGCAATAGGGTCAAAAATTTATTTTTTTAAAAGAAGTCACAAATAATAATATAGCACTACAAAAAAAGAAAATATACGAAAATTAGTAGATGTATAGTAACGTATGGTTTTAAGTAGCTATCCTAGTTAACGTATTAGGAATTCCTTTGAAATTGAAAGTATAAATACATTTATTTCTTATTACGGTAAAATCAAAGAGATAATGTATAGGAGGAATTACATTGATTAAAAATTTGCCTTTGTTAATTTCCATATTAATAATTGGAGTTAATATGTCTACAGTAAGTATGAACGGACATTTACCTGCGTTTTTTGAATGGGCGTTACCAATTTTGAGTATTATTTTAAATGTTACTGCAGTTATAGGATTATCTTTACATGTCTTCGTATATAAACCTATGAAAAAAGCAGAAGATAATCTAAATGGAGACAAGTACTATTTTCAGAATGATTTTAGGAGCTGTAATAGGCTTGACGATTTTATTAACGTTGGAAGTATCTAAAGAGAACTATATATTCATAATCCCAATCTTCATAGCGTTGTCTTCAATACCTAAAAAGAAAGGCGAAAGAATACCATAATCAAAAAGGATCTTAGTTTACCAGATCCTTTTATTTGTTTATTCATTTAAAGTGTCTTTAGAAATGAAAGATAAAGACTGATACAACCAAGTAAGCTAATGAGAATAAACTCAACAGAAAAACAAAAGATGCAAAAAGTAAAACCTTTGACTTTTTATTGATGGTTGTACCGTTTTTGAATAAGGTAGAGAACCCTAATAACAAACCTCCTAAAATCGATACTAACCCAAAAAATTGGTGAACCGTACTTGCCGTCCACATCCCTACAACAAGGACTATTAAAGCAAAAAATGGATTAAAAATCATATTTACAGCCATATGAATCTATCCCTTTCCAATAAGCTTTTCTTAGCTTTTACAACTCAAATAACTCCTCTGGATTATTTCACAATAAAAACGATCCGAAAGTAAATTGCTAATGTTAAATAAATCAGTGGATTAGCTTTACCCAGCCCAAGTAGGAGATTCCTAAAATAAAAGCCCAAAGAAATGCTACACGAATATTTCTAGGTATAGAAATCCATAGCTTTAACATGTTCCAAAGTAAGTGATCTTTATTCGATTTTTTCATAGTTCGTAAATCCTTTCTTAACTAAGGCGTTCTTCCTTAAGAAGCTCATCTAATCTCTGACGGAATAATCTTATTTCATTAGTATCATTCAGCAGATACTCTACATCAAAGCTAGCTATAAATTCTTTAACCCGATTGTTATAGATAATTTCTGTTCCATAAGCAGCTCTAAACCATTTTTGCTTACGTAATAGACTAAGTTTCTTTTTAGCAGCCATTGTTTCCTTGGAAGGCAAAAACGGTAGTGTTCCTCCAAATAAATCTTCTATCAACAAAATCACCTCTTATACATTTAAAGGTAATTATATCATTAGTTACCATTAGTAGAGGTTTTTTAATTAACTATCATATTAATTCCGTAAAATGTAGCATGTACAGCAACGACATAGTAAAATTCTTGTTTTTTTACACAATGTTTACGTATATACCTTACTAGAAGGGGATTCTTTCTATCTAAATTTGTATGACAATCTTTCAATTAATATGCTATAATTATTTATAGACCTAATCTTTCTTAAACTTTTGCAATGCTCAATATTTGAAAAAGCCATCTCACTTTTTAATGTCAAAAGAATGAGGTGGCTTTTTATTTTATGATGTAGTTCATTCCTCTTCAGGAATCTTAATTAAAATAGTGATAGCAACTGTTGTCAGAAATATAACCCCTAAAATGATCAATAGATTTGTACTCATATGTCCCATCTGCCCTTCTGCTATAATCCCTATAATTTCATTGTAACAAAGGAAATGAGTTAATAGAATAAAAAAATGAAAGCGTTTTATTTTTGTTTTTATCCAGGATCTCTTTTGAAAAGATATATACTTTAGTTCCATATATTATATTGTTAATAGAAGAAACTCATCAAAAAGAAACCCTTGCTACAATTAGCAAGGGTTTTCAAAATTATGAGAATCACAGTTAATATGATTAGCTTAAAAGATATTCGTTTTCAGAGTTTATTAAATGTTTATACTCCTTAAGAACAGGTAAATCAGTAGTAAAAGACGTTTTCAAGGAGGAATACTATATGCCCTACGATTCATTAAAAGAACTGCCTGATGGAGTAAAAGATAACCTTCCTCATCATGCTCAGGAAATTTATAAAGAAGCATTTAACTCAGCCAGTGACGAATACAAAGAAGAAGCTACGGCTCATAAAGTCGCTTGGAATGCAGTGAAAACAAAGTACAAGAAGGATAGTAATGACAACTGGGTGAAAAAATAGCGAGAAAAGAGCTTAAAAGTAGTTTAGTGGAAGGAAGATCCGAACGATAAACTGTTCGGATCTTTTTTATTATGAGGGTGAATGTAGGTGCTTGTAGCCGTTAATTGGAGAGCAAGGCGAAAGACTCCTGCAGACTCACTTGTCGCCTGCGAAAAGCGAAGCCTTGCATGGAAATTAACAGCGGTGTAACAAGCCATTCATACTCGATCATTTATCCCGTTTATATCATTACTTATTCTTTTTCAGCTACGGTAAAGTATTGAACGCTGCTTTTAACAAGTACTAAGTCATTTGCTAAGTCCAATACTTTACTTTTATCTTCAAATCTATATTGTATGTAGTTCTTTGCACGAATAAGTGATTTAGTTTCAACTATATGACTGATTTCACCATTGATTAAATGAAACGTTACTTCAAACTTTTTCATAAGAAAACACCTCCATAATATCAATTTTTACTATTACCTCATTTCTAATACCATTTCTTTTGAACGTTTTTACAAAAGATTTCACTCTTGAGTTCACGCCACCGGTGTCTAACAACGAAATGATTTGTTCTGCACCCATTTTTGATATTGACAGATTGGCAATACTTTGTGAGACTTAATATACATAATGTTCATTAGTTTACATTATGTATAGAATATATGCTGATGATACAGGATAGTTTAAATAGTCCATCGTATGTCTTAATAAAAGTGATACAAGGAGATCAACTATGTCTAAAAAAACAAAAGTAGATCCTAGGATAAAAAGAACAAATAAATACTTAAGAGACGCTTTAGTCGAACTTCTTAAAGAGAAAGATGTCACGTCCATTACGATTCAAGAAATTACGGAAAAAGCGGAATTAACGCGAGGAACATTTTATTTACGCTATCAAGATAAGCAAGACTTTCTTGTTCAAATCATGAATGAAGTTTTAGAAGAACTAATAGAGCAGGTAAAGCCTAAACAAAATAACGAGGCTTCCTCAGAAGTAGAAGAAAAAGATGAGTCTGTTTCTTTTTTAAAGCTTTTTGAATTCATCTACGAACACGCTGATTATTTTAAAGTCATGCTAAGTGACCGAGGATTGCCTCAATTCAGAAGTTATATGACGGAAATCGTAAAGAAAAGAGTGTACGGAGAGCTAATCTCTTCGATTGGAGAAGCAGAGGATGGACTGGATATTCCTAAAGATATCCTGATTAGCTATATCACATCAGCTCATATAGGTGTCATTTGTTCTTGGTTAGAAAGCGATATGAAATTTAGCCCTGCATTTATGGCTGATAAATTAACCCGTTTAACCCTTCTAGGGCCAATTCGAGTGGCAGGTTTAGAAAATAAAATAAAGCTTCCTTACTGAAGCTTTATTTTTTAGTTTGTTCAAATAAAGATATTTTACAATCATGAAAGGCAGAAAGGAATTGTGGTATGAAAATAGAAAAACACTGGGGGATTTCCTTACTGGCAGTTTTAGCTATTGGTCCTGGTTTAATGTTAAACACGTCATTAAATTCTATACGTGAAATTCTCCAACAAACGTTTCACAATCAATCTTATATTTCAATAACACCGGTTTTAATAGGGGTTATAAGCTTTGCATTTTGTATTCCGTTTGGACCTATCCTGCGACACAAGTTAGGGGAGAGAAGGAATTATGTTCTTTCGATGTGTTTGTTTCTTATAGGAGCTATCGTAAGTATTGCTTCTAACAGCTTTTTAGGAATGGGAATTGGTCGTTTTTTACAAGGGACAGGAATGGGTTTAGCACTTATGATGATGATTCCAATGCTGGTTCTTTCTTTTCCGATTCAGAAACGGAACTTGGCATTACTGATTCTTATTGGCGGGTTTTATGGATCTAGCGTTGTGGGTATTTTTCTCGGAATGTTAGTGAACAGCTACGGACACTGGAGATGGTTATTTTATATAGCGGCCGTACTTTCCTTACTGGGAATAGGTTTTAGCTACAAATTTTTAACAAATGATCACGCCAAGCAACAGCAAAAACATCATGAACCATTTGACATCATCGGTGCAGCGTTAATGTTTATGGTTACTGCATTTATTACGTTTACATTACTTAATCTCCAAAAATCAGGATGGGCATCTACTTATGTAGGGATAGGCATAGTAGGAAGCATCATTTTTTTATGTTTTTTATTTATAGCAGAATGGCATATTAAAAATCCGTTAATTCCCTTTCGATTAGTGGCTTCTCGAAAACCAGCTCTCGCAATCCTAATTGCTGTTATAGGAAATATTAGTATGAGTCTCACTCTTTTGTCTCTACAAGGATTGCTTAAAAGTGGATCTGGTTTTGATAAAGGAGAGATGTCACTGATCTATATCGGGCTTTTTGC
This sequence comes from Priestia sp. 179-F W1.4 NHS, assembly GCF_045369295.1. NCBI lineage: Bacteria > Bacillati > Bacillota > Bacilli > Caryophanales > Bacillaceae > Priestia > Priestia sp. 179-F W1.4 NHS. The sequence goes on from NZ_JBIQFF010000001.1 coordinate 1,148,223, forward strand.
CGGAATAGTAATTGCGGCCATATTAAGTGCCGTATTATATGATAAAGTCGGGCCGGGCGTATTAGGTATTATAGGAGCCGTCATTATTATGGGAGTAAACATACAGTGGATGTATGTGGAGGGTCATGCTTCAGCTTTTCTCTTTGTTAGTAACTTCGCCGCTTTAATCGCAGGAGTAGGGTTCACAGTCGCTGCAGGTCTTATGGGTGCTGCTTTAGGCGGACCACTACCAAGTTTAGTCCCTCGAATGGTCACGGTTCAATTTATAAGAGTTACAGTATCGGCAGTCATCCCTGTAATCAGCAGTATTGTTTTTGCAAAGGTGTATAAAGATAACCTTGCGACGGTAAGTGCAGAGAGCCAAGTTGCCAGTAAAGAAAATTTTACTCAGTCTCTACATGTGAAATCTGAAATCATTACGTATCATACCTTTTCTACGTTTTCGTGTGTATTGAGCATTGTGGTATTCATTCTCTCGTTTTTGATGGTCCTAACAGGTAAGGGACACAAGCTGGCTCATAAGCCGCATGATAAAGAAAAAAATAAAGAAAAGCTGAGTACCGAAGAGGTTCACAGTAAAAAAGCTACTCCCGTTTTTGAGTGTTCGCCTAAAGAGATTGTTTCGAATCAAGTCATTGGTGACAGCGAGTATAGAGAAGCTTTGAAAAAGTTCGGCCAGCCTAAACCTTCTCCTGATAAAATGCTGCATATGAGAGATCAAGAATATAGAAAAGCTCTTAAAAGGATGAAGGATATGGGACAATAAGTTAAACTGAAGAAATTGGAATGAAGAAGAGAAAGAGCAAACTCACGTGCAAGGGAGTTTGCTCTTTTCATTTCTACATGTACGCTTTACAGGTATGTTTTATGTAAATTAATAACTAGTACAAAAAATACAGTGCAAATATAGCTGGAAATATGTATAATTATTTATAAAATAGAATAAAAATCCAAAAGGAGAACCTAAATGAATTCCTTCATAAATGAAAGTATTAAATCACTTGATACACAATTAGATATAATCCAAACTTGTATTAGTAGATTAGCAGATGATGATATTTGGAAAAAGCTCCGTCAAGAAACGAATAGTATTGGAAACTTATGTTTACATCTTGCCGGCAGCGAATATGCATTTATCGCCAGCATAATTGGTGGTAAGCCTTTTATTAGACAGCGATCTAAAGAGTTTACTGACAAAAGAGTAATGAACGCTGATCAGCTGATAGAAAATTTAATCCTTACACGACAACAAAGTAAAGAAGTTATCGGGAATTTTGATTTTAACGATTTAGAAAAACCCATACAAATGCCTTCTACAACAAGTACATTAATTCCAGAACCAGGTAAAATACAGTCCTGTTTAAGTGTTATCTTATATGCCGTTGAACATTATGCTTATCATACGGGACAAATCGTTTATATGACAAAACTGCTTCAAATGAAAAATGAACATATCTTAAAATGGAGACATTAAATTTAATAACCCTGTTCAGAAACGCTAATTATCCATATAAATTTTCAACTAATGCTGCAAGTTAATTTTTAATGGTAAAATTTAATAGGTTGGAAGGGAGGAAGTTTATTGTTATATCATCCGAAATGGAGCAAAGCAAAGAAACGTTTAATGAGTTTTGTATGCGAATCTTTGCATTCAAGAGTAGATTTTCAAGTGATTAATTATCGAAAAGCACATGACCAGTTAGGTAGAGCTGTCATAACTGTTGATAAAGTAGAAATGTTAAGTATGTGTACGATTACTGCCGAAAGAGAAGAATATTATAGAGAAAGAGATATTCGTATTCAGTCAGATGATTTTAGTTATGATAATGTTTTTAATAATCGAGCAATCCAAGAACAAGCTCAAGAACAATTAAAAACGGAAGGCATTTATGCACAATATGATTTCTTTTCTGCTTTGGAGGAATATTTTAATTCACCAATTGAATTATCTTTAAAGTCGAATGATATGTTAATAAAAATATTGTGTATGCTTGACCGTCGTGTAGGAAAAAGAACTTTACGTAAAATGAAAGAATCCATTTTAGAAGAAAACACATTCGTTCAGGATTTTTATAAATTACGTTGTGAAGCAGAGAATATACATAGTAGCCAATGAACATAAACAGAACTTCTATTACATTCAAAAATGACTATATACGTCATTGCTAATGAAATAACAGAAACAAATTTTAATTGTCACAGGGCACTAAGTTAGGTATATAGATATCATTATTTAGTATATTTTAGATAGAAACAGTACTTATAGATGTGTTACAATATTCCTGGTATGCAAAGTGGAAATTCATTTTTCCTTTGTGCAGGGGAATGGTATAAATAAGTGCCTTTCCTCTTTTCATTTTTTAGTTCTATCTTGCTTATTGAAAAAGCATATACATAAATGGGAAACAGTTTACATACGTAATTTAGAAATGAAATGGAGAGAGAGGTATCTGTGGAAAGAAACGAATTTAGAAGACAAAAAGCAATCCGGTCAAAAGAGAAGAGAAGGAAAAAGCTTAATCAGCACAATGTCTTAAACTTATTACTAATCTTTATATCGGTATGTATCGTTTGTCTGCTAATCAACTTATCATTGAGATAGAAAAAATTCACCAAAAAGAGTACGTAAAAGAGAGGAAGACAATTTAATATGAGTAATCAACAAACAGCAGCCGAAAGCTCTAACATCAAAGCGCTGCCGATTATTACGTCGTTTCTTATTGCCGGGTTTATCGGTTTATTTAGTGAAACAGCGCTAAATATGGCATTAAAAGAGCTAATTTCAGGCTTTGGTATTCACGAAACAACGGCACAATGGCTAACAACAGGGTACTTGTTAACATTAGGAATTCTGGTACCTATTTCAGGTTTTATTCTTCAACGGTTTACGACGAGACAGCTTTTTATAGCATCGCTAATTTGCTCGATCATTGGAACATTTATTGCCGCTATCGCACCAACATTTGGGGTACTAATGATTGCCCGTGTCGTGCAAGCTGTGGGAACGGCCTTACTTTTACCGCTTATGTTTAACACCATTCTTGTTATTATTCCGCCGCATAAGCGTGGAAAGTCAATGGGAATCATCGGCCTCGTTATTATGTTTGCGCCAGCTGTTGGACCAACTGTATCAGGCTTAATCTTAAAAACATTAACGTGGCACTGGATTTTTTGGATTTCACTTCCGTTATTAGTGGTTGCCTTGGTGTTTGGAGCTTTCTTTATGCAGAACGTTACGACACCAACAAAGCCAAAAATCGATATGATTTCTGTTGTTCTTTCAACAATAGGTTTTGGAGGAATTGTATTTGGATTTAGCAGCGCTGGAGAAGGCGGGGGCTGGGGAAGTCTACAGGTTATTCTAACTCTTGTCATTGGAACGATCGCGTTAGTTGCATTCTCTATTCGTCAAACGAAGATGAAAGAGCCAATGTTAGACCTTAAAGCCTTTAAGTATCCAATGTTTACAATTGGTCTTTTATTAATTCTAGTCTGCATGATGGTACTGCTGTCTGCGATGATGATTTTACCTCTGTACTTACAAACATCATTAGCTTTATCAACCTTTGCCGCTGGCCTAATGCTTCTTCCTGGAGGAGTGATTAACGGAATTCTTTCACCAGTTATGGGCGGATTATTTGACCGTTTTGGTCCTAAATGGTTAGTTATTCCTGGACTTTTGATTGTAGCCGGCACTATGTATGGTTTTTCAACCGTAACGCTGGAAACGTCAACAGGGTTTATCGTTGGGTTGCACATTGCGCTTATGATCGCCATTTCGATGATTATGATGCCCGCTCAAACAAATGGTTTAAACCAGCTTCCACCGGAGCTGTACCCGCATGGAACAGCGATTATGAACACCTTGCAGCAGGTTTCTGGCGCAATTGGAACAGCTGTTGGAATCTCGATTCTGTCATCAGGTTCAAGGAGCTTCCTTGAGACGGTATCAGATAAAATGGATCCATTAAACCAAGTTCTTGCCTTTACCAACGGTGTTCAACATGCGTTCATCTTTGCGATTATTGTTTCAATTGTTGGATTGGTTATCTCGTTCTTTATCAAGAGAGTCAATGTTGAACAGAAGGCGCATTAATAAAAAAACACAGACCATTATAGATGGTTTGTGTTTTTTTTTGTGATAGGCGGACACTATAAGAAGAACTAGATGAAGTATATTGAGGTGAGTTCGCTTATGATATCAAGAAAACACTTAGGATTTAACTTATCTATAATAGCGATTCCGTGGTTATCGTTGTTATTTATAGGAAAACGCAGCGTAAGACGTTATTCGTTAGCAGGAGTTTTTATTATTATCTTAGAAATTATTAATCATTTGTATGGGCATCAGAGGAAGTGGTGGAAATTTTATGATAAAAAAGATTCGTTCATAAAAGATGAACTTCCTTTTAGCATTGGGCCTTATATGCCTCTTTCAATGTGGCTGCTTAAATATTCATATGGAAACTTTAAGAAGTTTTTATTGCTGAATGTTATAGCTGATGGAATCTTTGCTTTTTACTTTATTGATGTTCTTAAAAGGTTGAAAATTGTAAGTTTAAACCGAATAAATCATTTTCAATTTTTTATCTACCTTCACTACAAAGCATATTTGTTATATGGAGTGCAGTATTTATTTGAAAAGGTGAAAAAATAGAATTAATCTTATCTTTTGCTTTTAAACCTAAAACTCACGATATAAGCTATTACTAACGAAATAACAGCAGCAACACTAATCTTTATATAAGAAATCTCTAAAGCCCAAGGGCCATATTGATTCGCGTTCAAATGATACATGGACCACCATTGGCCATCTTGCCCGTTAGAAAGAGAGAAGATGGTCCATAGAAGGAACAAGAATAGAAACCATACGAAAAAGACGATATTATTAACGATTTTCTTATTTATTGGTTAACCCTCCATCTCATAATATATAGGTAATGTGCTTCTTTCTTATTATAGTAACAGTAATTAGAAAAACGTAAGAGTTTTTATTGAAAGAGGCTGAGTAATCCAATTGATGTCTGCTTTGTGTAATACTAAAATTAAACGTAGAAACCTAAAAACATATTTCTACATAAGAAGTAGTAAAAGCATAGCGGGGAGGCGGAATAAATGAGTGATTTTGAGTTCTCTGAACGGGCCTATACGATCTCTAACTTCAAACAAAATGGGTATGAAGAACTTGTCCTATCTAAACCACTTGATGAAAATGAAGTTGAAGTCCCACTTACAAGGCGATGGTTTTGGAGTACGGATATAGGAGAATGGGAAGAAGTTGAAATTACGATAGAGGGAAATAGTGAAAAGCCATACGAGGAATTTGTTGAAATGGCGGATTGTATATTGAAACAATTACATATCTATCTTAAAAGGTCATTCGAGTATTTAAAGCAGTTCATTTCTGCACAAAAATTTAGTGTCTATTATCTGTCCGCTGTAAGTTTTGGGCGGCTTTTAAATTTTGACGGACATATTCTTGTAGGATTTTCTTTAGCTTTTGTTTACGGAGATTATCCCAATGTATTTCAATATAAAGTAAAATTTAACAGGGATGAATGGCCTATTGGTTTTGAAGGTGGACCGCTATAAAAAATAAGAGTAGAGAACGACATATCAGTTTGTAACTATATATTTAGGGCGAATTTTTCAACAGCAGTAAAGAGGGGGAATGTATATTAAATGAGTGAATTCAATGAAAAAAAGACATTTGAAAAAGAGTTCTCAGAAGACGTAATTGATATAGCAGCGGTTACAGGTTCAGTAGGAATTGGTGCTGGAATGTCCAGTGAAGAGACGTTATGGACAGCATCAATTGATTTAATCGCATGGAAAAGTTTAGATGAAAATGAAGCTGTCAAAAAAGAAGAGATACAGCTTAGATGGCTAGTGGACGAGGAAGAAGTGGAAGAAGCAATGAATCTACTGCAAAGTAATACCGTTGTAAAGCTACAAGTACGTAGGGGAACGGATACAATGATGCTTGTTAACATTCTGGAAGCAGAGTATGAAGACGAAGAGTTAGAAACGATAGTAAAAAAATCAGTGAAGCCGGTTTATTATTATGATGAGCTATTTGGCAAGTTTACACTTGAAAAAAGTATTAAAGTTTTTGAAAAAAACATTTCGTGGGCTAATGAACAGTGCGAGCTGTATTTTGACTGGCATGAAGATGAAAACACGATGAAGTCTGCGCTGAAGACCGCACATACACTTTTTGCGGAGCAGGATAAATGGAGACAAAAAATTAGAATGTATGCCGCAGCGGAACTAGTCGATTTAGCAAACGATTGGCTACAGGAAGAGGATGAAATAGAGGAAATTACAGAAGAAATGTTTATGGATTTTATGAGTTTAGACACTATATCCGTTTATCCAGAAGGTGATTTTGATTTTTATTTTTCTGATGGAGATATGTTTGCAGGACATAGTATCGTTGTAGAAGGAAATATAAATGAGACTTTTACTAGGGCTCAAATTGCAGGATAAATAGAGTGGTTGAATAATAGTTTAAAAACAATTATGTAGTTTAAGAGAAGGCTTTTATCCTTCTCTTTTTTATTTGATTTTGTGGATGGGTTAAAACAGATTATTAATATTATTGAAATTTATATTTAGATTTTTAATTTATTAGTTAAAATTATTTAATTTTATTGTTTTTAACATTAAATAATTGTTGTATAATTAAATTAACTAAAAGAAGGAGATTTGATTATGGCTTATAAAGTACTTACAAATTGTCCTGTCTGCAGTGAAACGTTAAAAATTACAAAGCTGCAGTGCAGCCATTGTCACACGACGATTGAAAATGAGTTTGAATTATCTAAGCTGGCATCTTTATCGAGTGATCAGCTTCATTTTGTAGAAGTGTTTTTAACGTGCAGAGGAAATATCAAAGAAGTTGAGAAAGAACTGGGCGTTTCATATCCAACGGTTCGAGGCAAGCTGACTGACATCATTTCATCTCTTGGATATGTAGAAAAGAAGAAAAACGAAGTAGACGAGAAAAAAGTTGTGTCTATGTTAGAAAATGGTGAAATTACAGCAGAAGAAGCCATCAAGCTCTTAAAAGAAGAATAGGGGGGATTTTTGTGAAAGAGGAAATTACAAAAGTGTTAACAATGGTTCAAGAAGGAAAAATTGATGCAGAAAAGGGATCAGAACTGATTCAAGTATTAAAAGAAAAAGAAGAAACAGGCAATAAGCTTTTGAAGAAACCGAATGCGTATTTAGATAAAACGTTGAAAATTCGAGTTGTTTCAACTGAAAATGATAATGTGAAGGTTAATTTGCCAATAAAGCTTGTCAAGCTGGTATTAATGGCTGGACACAGCATCGCAGCAAGTATTCCTCAATCAGAAAAATATGTAAAAGATATAGACATAAACCTGATTGTTGAAGCAATTGAAAACGAGTTAGATGGCCAGATTGTTGATATTAAATCGGCGAACGGAGATACCGTTTCAGTCATCATTGAGTAGCGGCTTGCTTATGATTCATGTAAAAGTGAAAACCAAAGAAGCTCGGTTTAGTATCCCAATTCCATATGCTCTTTTAAACGTTGCTATTAGCGTTGCTTTTTCGAAATTTATCCAGAAGCATATAGATAAATGGACAAAAGAACATTTTAAAAGAAAAGAGCTGAACTTTACTTTTCCGCTAATAGATAAAAGTGTGCTAAAGCCTATTGTTAAGGAACTGAAGAAACATAAGGGAATGGTACTAGTAGATGTCAAAGCTACTGACGGTACGGAGGTAAGAGTTAAACTATAATTTAGTGCAAAGTGCAGTTGGCTTTAAAGAACTAAAATGAACATGGCTCCGAGTGTCTGAGCTTATTTAATAAAAGGTCTTAAATATTTGAAAGTAGAAAAAAACTTCCGTTAGTTATATACACGAGTACTATCTAACAGTTGGGTATTCTCTATGTGTCCAAATAGAAGGAGCAAACTCTGGCGATATGGGATTGCTTCTTTTATTTATGTATACGCTTCTGTTTATAGGCTTTGAGATAAGTTTTGATACAAAAAAGGGCCTCAATTTAGCTCAGAATCATTAAGTATAGTTGCGTTTCAAAAACCACTTCACTTTTAGTAAGAACAACAAAGTTCAGTCGTTATATTTTCCGCCCCCGTGCTCATATCCACATAAAATCATGAATATGTTTTTAATAAGCCTTTAATCGTTTTAACTAGCTGCAAAAAATATAAAAATTTATGTTGACAGTAGGAGCATATGATTTTATAATTATCCTTAATTCAAGATATTTTAATTCGAGATTTTAAAGTGATGAAAAAATAGGAGGAATAAAAAATGGTGAGTATTGGTTTGTTGTTAATACGTTTGGTCATTGGATTATCTTTTATGGCTCATGGAACTCAGAAGTTATTTGGATGGTTTGGCGGTCACGGCTTAAAAGGAACGGGCGGCTGGTTTGAATCCATCGGAATGAAGCCGGGTGTTAGAATGGCGTTAATGGCTGGTTTATCAGAGCTAGTAGGTGGAGCTTTATTTGCTGCAGGACTTCTTACACCGCTTGGAGCACTTTTGATTGCCGGAACAATGATCATGGCGATTGTGAAAGTACACGGTCCAAATGGATACTGGGCAACGCAAAATGGGTATGAATATAACCTTACGCTTTTAGTTGTAGCGATCGGTGTAGCAATTGCAGGACCAGGTTATTATGCACTCGATACGTTTATTTTTTAAAAGAGAGAATGGGTTGGAATAAGAAAGATGCTTTTATTTTTTGACTAATATCTCGAATTCGAGATACTTACGATAAATAGTTGTAATTTTAAAAGGGATAACGAAACATATGACGAAAAATGTATCGAAGGAGATGGTAGTAATGAGTAAAAAAACAGCGGGTATTCATCATATCACGGCGATTGTAGGTCATCCTCAGGAAAATGTTGATTTCTATGCGGGCGTGTTAGGATTACGTTTGGTCAAACAAACGGTAAACTTTGATGATCCAGGAACGTATCACCTTTACTTTGGGAATGAAGGCGGAAAACCTGGAACGATTATCACATTCTTTCCGTGGGCAAATGCACGACAAGGAAAAATAGGCGGCGGGCAAGTTGGCGTAACTTCCTATGTGGTTCCAAAAGGTGCGATGGGCTTTTGGGAACAGCGATTAGCTAAGTTTGGAGTTCCAGCTACAAAGATGGAGCGATTCGGAGAACAGTATTTAGAGTTTGACGATCCTCATGGTTTGCATCTAGAGATTGTGGAAAGAGAAGAAGGTGAAAAGAATACGTGGCAAGCTGGTGAAATTAATTCGGATGTTGCTATTAAGGGATTCGGAGGCGCTACGTTATTATCGGTTCGACCTGATGAAACAGCTCAATTATTAGAAAACGTAATGGGTCTACAAAAAGTAGGGCAAGAAGGAGATTTTATACGTTTTCAATCATCAGCTGACATTGGAAATATCATCGATTTAAAATTAACAACCATTGGACGCGGGCAAATGGGCGTTGGAACGGTTCACCATATTGCATGGCGAGCAAAAGATGATGAAGATCAGTTAGAATGGCAGAAATACGTAGCAGACAGCGGATACGGAGTGACGGCTGTTCGAGATCGAAATTACTTTAATGCGATTTACTTTAAAGAACACGGAGAAATTCTATTTGAAATTGCAACAGACCCTCCAGGTTTTGCACATGATGAGTCACTTGAAACCATGGGAGAAAAGCTTATGCTGCCTGAACAGTACGAAACCCATCGAGATCAAATTGAAAGAGCTTTGATTCCTTTTGAAGTGAGAGAATTAGACTGAATTTCACTGAAATAATTCTTTTAGTAATAGTGAAACGCTAGTTTAAACCTTCATTAGGTACAAAGAAGGAATTAATTTATCTATATATAAAACTAATATCTATATTTGAAACACCGTGGTAATATGAAATTAATTCCAAGTGAGGAGGTGAATAGATGACAAAAACCATTGGTCTTATTTGTGGAAGTTTACGAAAGAATTCGTATAACCGAATGATTGCTGAGTCATTGACTACATTAGATGATTCAGCTCAATATCGCTGGATTGAAATAAGCAGCCTGCCTTTTTTTAATGAAGACTTAGAAGTTGACGGATCACCAGAATCTGTCGCATCCTTTAGAGCTGCGATTCAAGATGTTGACGGCGTTATTATTGTAAGTCCAGAGTACAATTCCGGAATTCCAGGAGTGTTAAAAAATGCCTTGGACTGGGCATCAAGGCCTCGGACTTCTTCTGTTTTAAACAGAAAACCAGTTGGTCTTATCGGAGCAACTCCTGGAGGATTTGGTACCGCTTTTGCTCAAAAGCAAACGAGAGAAGTACTAGAAGCTATGCAAGTTCATGTTTTACCATTTCAAAAAATGCTGATTTCGCAAGTTCATGAAAAAGTTGATGCTCAACAAAAGGTACTAACTGATGAGTCAACGAAACGCTATCTTCAGCGCTACTTACAGCAGTTCATTCATTGGATTGATCAAGCGCCTGTTCCTGTTCTAGATTAAGAAAGAGAACACACCTCACGAACCTTCACCTCAGAAATAGCTTTTCTTTCTATAGATGTTTTACTCAACAGATCATAAATGAAATCCAAAAAACCGTTCAAATGATAGACCGCTTGTAAGGAACGGAAAAGGTACGTGTCCTTACTTGCCTTAATTTAAGGAGGATGATAAAATGTCTGATCTTTACTCTCGCCTTTCAAAAGATGATGCTGCCGTGCTTTTAGTTGACCACCAAACGGGCCTTATTTCCGGCCTTGTACGTGATTATGGTGTTGATGAATTTAAAAACAACGTATTGGCTCTTGGTGATACGGCTAAATTCTTTAATTTACCGGTTATTTTAACAACTAGCTTTGAAAATGGACCCAACGGCCCGCTAATGGGGGAACTCGTTGATTTGTTTCCTGACGCGCCAAAAATAGCTCGTCCTGGACAAATTAACGCGTGGGACAATGAAGAGTTTGTTAAAGCCATTAAAGCGACCGGGAAAAAACAGCTGATTATCGCCGGTGTAGTGACAGACGTCTGCGTTGCTTTTCCTGCGCTTTCTGCCATTAAAGCAGGCTACGAAGTGTTTGTTGTGACAGATGCTTCCGGGACGTTCAATAAGCAAGTCGCAGATGCGGCATTAACGCGTATGGCTCACGGCGGCGCGCAGCTTATGAACTGGTTTAGCGTAGCGTGCGAGCTGCAGCGTGACTGGCGCAACGACGTTGAAGGTTTTGGCAATTTAATTTCTAGTCATCTTCCTGGTTATCAAAACTTGATGGGCAGCTATAGAGGAGCTCAGCGCGATTTCAGCAAGCAGAGCGTCTAACATAGCGGAGCTTATGTTTGGCATCGGTCGTTCTCTTTACATATAAGACACGAAAGTAGAATGGCATCTATGGATCATTTATGTGATGGAGAAAATGTAACAACATAAAAGTAATTGTTAGATAGGTGAGCCGACTGATGAACCGTTGGCTCACCTATCTTTTACTAAGCTGCATTTCATGAAGTATGCGTCTCTTATATATAAAATAAAGTACATTCACGACAGCCTGGTAAATGATAGGAAGGGATGCGGAGTAGTGGAAGAAAAAAAAGTTACGTGGCTGGAGCTTTTTTATGATTTGTTATTTGTGGCAGCCGTTGCTACTGCTACGCATGTTTTGCTTCACGTTGAACAAGGGTATATTCATGGAGAGTATTTGTTAAAGTTTGTACTAATCTTTATTCCTATATGGTGGGCGTGGACCGGACAAACGATGTTTATCAATCGGTTTGGACAAGATTTTTTGCATCAGCGCATCTTTATGATTCTTCAAATGCTGTTTGTTCTTATTATGATCTCAAGCTTGTCCGTAGATTTTGATCAATATTACGTCTCTTTTTTGATTGGCTATATTGGGCTAAGAGCGTTAACCTCGATTCAATACCTTATTGTTCAAAAATTTGAACGAGATGAACGAAAAAAAATTGCTGTGTTTTTAGGCACATGCTTTGGAATTGGGATTTTCATCTCACTTCTTTCGCTTCTTTTTGATTCGTGGATTCGCTACGCCGTGTTGTATACAGGAATTGCAGTTGATATGATTTTACCTGTTTTAGGGCATAATAGACTGGCAAAATTACCGACCAACACCGCTCATTTATTAGAGCGTTTTGCTTTGTTAACATTAATCCTGTTTGGAGAATCCGTTGTCAGCATTCTTGCTGTGATACAGCCTCAAAAAGGGGACTGGAATACCATTTTATTTTCGGTTATTTCATTTGTCCTGATTATTGCCATGTGGTGGCAGTACTTTGAGAATGTAGAAAAGAAAGTAAACAAGTCTATTCAAAGAGCCGGACAAACGATTATTTACGGACACTTACTTATCCTCATGTCTCTAAGCATGATTGCAGCATCGATTAAGCTCATGTTTTTACATGAAGTTCAGTACACATTCAGCTTATATTTTGTATTCGGATCCGTGCTGCTTTATTTCATGGCAACCACTCTTGTTTTTCACCAATATAGATTTGAACAACATCGTTTGAAAGTGTATCACTTGGGAATGTTTTTAGGAATTTTAGCGGTATTTTTTATTGTTAACTTAATACTTATTGTTCCCAGCACTGTCATCATAGGAGAATTAGCGATCTTTTTTATGATCTACGCTAGGTTTACGACCACTTAACCAAATAAAGAATGACTATATAATGGAGGTAGCGAAATGGCAAAGATTACGGTAGGAACAGAAAATGAAGCACCTATTGAACTATACTACGAGGATCATGGCACAGGAAAGCCGGTCGTCTTAATCCACGGCTGGCCACTAAGCGGACGGTCTTGGGAATATCAAGTTCCGGCTCTTATTGAGGCTGGACACAGAGTCATCACGTATGACCGCCGAGGATTCGGCAAGTCTTCTCAGCCATGGGACGGCTACGATTATGATACATTTGCTGCTGATCTACATCAGTTGCTAGAACATTTGGATTTAAAAAATGTGACACTAGTTGGGTTTTCAATGGGTGGCGGAGAAGTAGCCCGTTATGTAAGAACATACGGCACAGATAGAGTAGAAAAAGCCGTATTTGCAGGAGCCGTACCACCATTTCTTTACAAGTCAGAGGATCATCCTGAAGGAGCATTGGATGATGCAGGAATCCAAGAATTTGAAAACGGCGTAAAAAATGATCGTTTAGCTTTTCTTGATGATTTTACAAAAATATTTTTTGGAGCTGAAGACGGAAAAGGCTTAGTCAGCGAACCATTTCGACTGTACAACCGGGATATTGCAGCAGCTGCATCACCTAAAGGGACGCTAGACTGTATAGCTGCTTTCAGCAAAACGGATTTCAGAGACGATTTAGCTAAGTTTACAATACCGACTCTTATTATTCACGGTGATGCAGACGAGATCGTTCCATTTGAATATAGCGGAAAGCGAACGCATGAAGCCATTCCTGGTTCAAAATTAGCCTTAATAAAAGGCGGTCCGCACGGCTTAAATGCAACGCATGCACACGAATTTAACGAAGCGCTGCTGTCGTTTTTAAGAGACTGAATGTAAGTGAATGTTTGATAAGTAAAAACAGCTCGGCAAATAGTTAATGAACAGAAGAAGTGACCAAAGGGTCACTTCTTTTTTGTTTTTTTACGCCGATAGAAAAGCTTACTATAGTAGGGGAGGTCATTTAAATTGCTTTACTATAGATTTAAAAGATAAAAATCAAAAAATAAACGTTTGTCATTCTATAGTGCGTTATATTAAACTTTTAAATGGAAAATATAACCTTCAATCCAATGGCTATTCTAAAACGACAACAAAGATTGGATTGAACAGTTATGTAATCGCTAACACTTCTATTTTATAATAAACATGAGGAGGATAATAAGATGTTTGATCATAAAACATTGCAGCTGCTTGAGCAGATGATTAATTACCCGAAGTTATCAATTCCGGAATTGAGACTTCAAATAAATTTATCACCTCGACAATTTGCTTATACGCTTGATAAGTTGAACAATGCATTAAGCAATTTAGATTTACCGAAAATTCAAGTGATTGATATAGAATTTAAGGTTGATGAAAGAATTAAAAATTATTGGAAACTAGAAGGAACATCGCTTAACCGTCAGCAGTCAGTTTTTCAAGAGACTGAGCGGATATACTTAATTTATTTATACACGTATATAAGAAAAGAGCCGATAGCAAATATACATTATCAGTCTTTTCTGCAGGTAAGCAGGAATACAGCACTAGCAGATATTAAAAAGCTTCGTTCGTATTGTGAGAAAGAAGGCATTCAGTTATCTTATAACCGGACAGATGGCTTTCATCTAGAGGGAGAAGAGAGACTTAAGCGTCGATTTGCAACTATTTGTATTGGAACACTTTTGCAATTGCCAATGGGCATTTCAGGGATGAAGCAGGTTCTTAATAGTTGGAATTATGAAAATACAGGCTCAGCAATTAGAGAGAACGTAAATGATTTAGCTAAAAAATATCGGATTGATTTTGTTAGTAACCGGCTAGATCAGCTAGTTTATGAACTCTTATTTTTACAGTGCAGGTCTGGGCATCATAAACTGATTCTACCAATCAAGCAAATTAAATTAATGAAAGAACAGCCCTTACTAAAAATGGGGGAAGAGCTATCAGCTTATTTATTTGATGAAGTGGCTGAAGCAGAGGTTATCTATCTAACGGTTCAATTGTTATCTGCTATGCAGAATATAGACGAGCTCCATATTGATGAAAAGCTTGACCTTGTATCGAGTACTATTATTTCAGAAGTAGAGCGCTTAATATTAGTACCATTTAAGGAAAGGCATATTTTAAAATCGCTCTTATATAAACATTTGGTACCAGCCTATTTTAGAATCATCTGTGAAGTGCCATTATCAAATCCGTTGATTGACACAATTAAAACAGAGCACGGTGTACTCTTTGAATTTGTTAAACAGGCGTTGAAGCCGCTTTCTGAATATACGGGAAAATGTATTTCAGATGAAGAGATAGGGTATTTTACGATTTTATTCGGTGGGCATGTTCGAAAACTGGAGGCTAAACCTAAAGTGTATAGAGCCACAATCGTTTGCCCAAACGGGATTAGTTCCTCTATGATGTTGCGAACGCAATTACGACAACTGTTTCCAAAATTGCATTTTACAGAATCATATTCGGCTGCAGAAATCGAAAAACTGTCACCGGACAGTTACGATATGATTTTTTCAACTATTTATTTGGAATCATCCAAGCCTGTTTATTTAACACGTCCATTATTAACAGCGCTAGAGGAAAACTATTTGCAGCAGGCTGTGGCAGCTGATTTCAATTTGCCGGTTCAATCAACTATCCCAATGGATAAGTTAATGGCGACCATACGAAAATATGCAACTATTAAAAATGAAAAATCGCTTTATGAAGATTTAACGAAACATTTAAGACAAAGCTATACACGTGAAAGGAGTTACGCCCCTATGCTTTCTGAACTTTTAACAGAGGATAAGATTCAATTCTCTGACGCTTCTCTAGAGTGGGAAGAAGCAATCCAACTAGCAGCAAAACCTTTGGAAGAACAGCATTATATTACTTCAGCCTATACTCAAGCAATGATTGATAGAGTTTTAGAAATGGGAGCTTTTATTCATATAGGGAAAGGGATAGCTATTCCTCATGCCCGGCCAGAACAAGGTGTACAAGAGCTTGGTATGTCCCTTCTACGAATGAAGAAACCAGTTTTGTTACTGAACAAAGAAGAACATGCAATTGACTTGTTTATCTGTCTAGCAGCCATTGATAATAAATTACATTTAAAAGCGCTCTCAGAATTGACCTCATTTTTAGTAAATGAAGACTCATTAAAACGTTTAAAAGAAGCTGAAACTTCAGCTGAAATTATAGCTATGATGCGAAAAAAAGGAGAAGATGAATAATGAAAATTTTAACAGTATGCGGATCAGGATTAGGAACAAGTTTTATGGTAGAAATGAATATTCAACAGTTGCTGAATGAGATGGGAGTAAGCGGCGTAGAAGTAAATCATTCTGATTTAGGTTCTGCAACACCAGAGGATGCAGACGTATTCTTCCTTGCAAAAGATATTGCAGAGGGCGGGGCAAGCTTAGGAAACGTCGTAATTTTGGATAATATTATTGATTTAGAAGAATTACGCACCAAATTAACAGGGGTTCTGCAAGAAAAAAAACTACTGTAAAGAAATTGAGAGGTGATAGAGATGAATCAGGTGTTAAATGTATTAATTAACGTTCTGAGTGAACCCTCAGTTTTGGTAGCCATAATTGCTCTAGTAGGTCTACTGGCACAAAAGAAAAATCTTTCAGATACACTAAAAGGAACAACAAAAACGTTTGTTGGATTCCTGGTTATTACAGCAGGTGCAGGGATTCTTCAGCAAGCACTCGCTCCATTTGGAGAAATGTTCAAAGCAGCATTTAACGTAAACGGTGTCGTTCCAAATAATGAAGCCATCGTTGCGATTGCACTGAGTAAATATGGTTCTTCGACCGCATTAATTATGTTTTTTGGTATGATTGTAAACCTGCTGATTGCTCGTTTTACACGATTTAAATATATTTTTCTGACAGGACATATCACTTTGTACATGTCATGTATGATTGCCATCATTTTATCCGTAAGTGGTTTTACATCGTTTTCATTAATTCTTTTTGGTGCTTTAACAGTGGGGATTTTTATGACGCTTTCCCCAGCCCTCGTTCAGCCTTTTATCCGTAAATTAACAGGTAATGATAATGTGGCACTAGGACATTCTGGAGCAGTTGGTTTTGCAGTTGGTGGTCTCGTGGGTATGGCTGTAAAGGGAAAGAAAGAGATTGTATCAACAGAAAAAATTAACTTTCCAAAAGGGCTGGGCTTCTTACGAGACAGTACGGTTAGTATTGCATTAACTATGGCGATTTTCTACGTTATTGTCGCTCTTTTTGCGGGGCCTGGTTATGTCGAAGGAAAATTAAGCGACGGAAAAAACTATATTTTATTTGCGGTACTTCAAGCAGGAATGTTTTCTGCCGGCGTTTTCGTCATTTTAGCTGGTGTACGATTGGTATTAGCTGAAATTGTACCAGCATTTAAAGGGATATCTTCTAAAATTGTGCCAAATTCAAAGCCAGCATTAGATGTTCCAATCATCTATACTTATGCACCAAATGCTGTATTAATTGGTTTCTTTTCAAGTTTTTTAGGCGGCATTGTTAGTATGTTAATACTAGTTTTATCAGGAGGAATCATTATTTTACCAGGTGTAGTACCTCACTTCTTTACCGGTGCAGCTGCAGGGGTGTTTGGAAATGCAATGGGTGGTGTACGCGGTGCGATTTTAGGCTCATTTGTGAACGGCCTTTTAATCAGTTTCATGCCAATTCTATTAATACCCGTGTTGGGAGATTTGGGTCTATCAAATGCTACATTTTCAGATTCAGACTTCGGTATAGTGGGACTATTCTTGAGTGGGCTAGCTCATTTCGGTGGAAAAACTACCATTATGGTTGGTATTGGTTCAGTGTTGCTGATAATGATCTTGGCCAGTATACGCAAGCAAGAAAGTCATGCAGTGCCTTACAAAAAAGTTGAGAAATAAAAAATGATAGACAAGAGCTTGAAGTAGTATCGTTAATCCATTCATTATCAGTTCATGCAATTAACAAAGGCATTCTGACCGCTTCAAGGATTCTTTAGGGTGCCGGCATCTGATTCGTAAGCATAAGGTTACAAATAAAATCCCTTAGAAGCTCATCAGTTTCTAAGGGATTTTAACTGCTCTTTTCTAGATATAATTGCTTCAAAAGAAAAGGTGGTACAACTGACTAATCTGTTAAAAAGAATGTAATAAAAAGTTCAATATAGTGTTTTGCAGGTTTTCATGAAACTCTTTGCGATTAAAGCCTTCCGGATCCTGAGAAGGGAGGAAGGTGGGGGATTTCATAAGGTCCGGAAATGGACTGAGAAATGAAAAATGTCCTCCATTTTCTACAACGATATGCTGAACTTTTTCCTCATCAGAAACGCCATTTAACACAAATTCTCCGTGAAAAGAAGGAGTAATCGTATCCTTTTCGCCTGTAATCATTAAAATAGGTATATTCACGTCTTCAAGAGCTTCTCTTTCCCTAAACCATCCGGTGGCTGGCGCTAAAAGGATAAGCGATTGAACACGCTTATCTCGATCAACAGATAAACAATAAGGCTTTTGGTCAGGAGACTCAGAAGGAAAAGAAGTAGGAACTCCACCTGCTACGGCAAGAGCCGTATATCCTCCCATTGAATGGCCAATAAGAGAAATGTTGTTTGATTTAATGTAGGAAGAAAAGGAATGCTCTTTTAAAAACCAATCGATTACAGTACGTATATGATTAGGCCGATTTTTTAGATTATCTATTGTTCCAGATAGCGTATTATCTTCTCGATTATTAAAAGGATGCTGAGGTATCCCTACAATAAAACCATGACGTGCTAAAAACTGAGCAATTGTTCGATAAGCAAGAGGCGTGCTTCC
Organism: Priestia sp. 179-F W1.4 NHS; assembly: GCF_045369295.1. Classification (NCBI taxonomy): domain Bacteria; kingdom Bacillati; phylum Bacillota; class Bacilli; order Caryophanales; family Bacillaceae; genus Priestia; species Priestia sp. 179-F W1.4 NHS. The sequence continues at coordinate 1,166,748 of NZ_JBIQFF010000001.1, forward strand.
ATCTCCATGAGAAATAATGACCAAAGGAAATAATCCATCTGAAAGCGGAGCATCTTGCGCAGCGCTTATCGTGTAAGGTCCGATCTTTTCAACTGTTTCTTCTTTATATGTAGGATACATAATAAGTAAAGGCAAGACGTGTTCATTTTCTTGATCTTCTATATCTACGAATTGACATCCGGCATAAAATGACTGTTTTTCATCTTTTTTTATTTGCACGTATATCCTCCTCCTTGCTTTTGAAAATCCCTATTACAACAGGCTCATATATGAAATTTTATTCATTTAGCTCTCTTGAAAAATCAATTTGGATACTGTTAACTAACAAATATATGAACATGCTTTTTTAAAGTTATCCACTGCTAGTATCTTGAGATAATTTAAGTTCCATATTCGTATGTGATGATAAAACGATGTTTGTTGAAGGTGTACCAAACTCCATAGCTTTATCAATAAATTCTTCTAAAGTATGTACGGACTCTGCACATACTTTTGCTATGTAACTTATTTTTCCTGCCACACGATAACATTCCATTACATCAGGATGAACGCTACAAAACGCGGCAAGATCCTTACATTTTGTCGTTTCAAATAAAACAAACGCAGTTATGTTTCTATTCAATTTTTCTGCATCAACAATTGTTTTATAGCCTTTTATAATCCCGTTTCCTCTAACCTTCTCACTCGTTCAATGGTAGAAGGAGAGGATAAGTAAACTTTTTGAGCTAATTCTTTCATTGAAATCTTAGCATTTGCCTGCAGTTCATGAAGTATTTTTCTATCTATTACGTCCATGTTATCGTCAACCTTTTTTTATTAATTATTATCAAGTAATTACCTAATTTAGTAAAGCTATCTTTAGAAATAACCTAATTTAGTAAAGCTATCTTTAGAAATAACCTAATTATTTGTATATAACATTGCATAAATATTTCATAAAATTTACTGAAAGGAGATGATTCTATGAAGAAAATATTATTACTTTTAGCAAATGGATTTGAAGCTGTGGAAGCAAGCGTTTTTACAGATGTGTTTGGATGGAATAAATTTGAGGGAGACGGCACGACTGAACTAATAACAGCGGGCTTACATCCAAAACTAACCTGTACATGGAACTTTACTGTAATTCCAGAAATGCTAGTATCAGATATTAATGTAAAAGAATTTGATGCGCTTGCTATACCAGGTGGCTTTGAAGAAGCAAATTTTTACGAAGATGCTTATGACGAGAGATTCTTGCAGGTTATTCGAGAATTTCACTCAGCAGGAAAACCTATAGCCAGTGTCTGTGTTGCCGCTCTTTCAGTTGGAAAAAGTGGAATTCTTGAAGGGAAAAAAGCTACTACCTATAATCACCCTACAAGTATAAGAAGGGCACAGTTAAAAGAATTTGGTGTACTTGTTCAAGATGATTATATTGTCGTAGACCACAATATAATTACTTCCTCAAGCCCTAGCACCGGGTTTGATGTGGCCTTTTTACTATTAGAGAAATTAACTTCTTTAGAAAATGTTCAACAAGTGAAAAACTTAATGGGATTTAATTAATCAGCAAATATTGTTTTTAGCGAAGAAACGAAAATGAACCGTTTTTAAACAGTAAAAGGAAATGAGTACTTTATTTTTTGATGTTGAAATAGAAAAAGAGTTAGACTTCTCGCTAAGAGTCTAACTCTTTTTATTTCCCTAAATTGTATAATAATATTTATCTTTTGTATAAGTTTACTTTACCTTTATCAAAGTTTGTTGTATTATATAGTTGTAGTCAAAAAAGGAAGGTGATTACATTGAAAGAAAAAAATGGTGACTACGTTGAAAATAAAGTGTATGAGCACCGAGTTTTAAACAGGATGTCTCAAAAAGAATTGGCTGACGCAGTTGGAGTATCTAAACAAACGATATATGTGATGGAGAAGAATAATTATTCGCCTTCTCTTGTTTTAGCTTTTCGAATAGCTGATTTCTTTAACGTAGATGTTAACGATATTTTTAGTTATGTGAAAGGAAGGGATTAAAATGATAACTGACAAAATAGAAAATGCCATTTTTACTCCTTTGAGAACCTGGACAGAACAATCAAATAGTAACTGGAATATGCTTATTTGTATTGGATTTATATCGCTTATAGTAGGAGCAGTTTTAATATATGTTTTTCAAAAGAAAATGGGCATGAGTGTGTCTGACGAAAGAACAAGTCAAATCGGTTTAAAAAGTGCCCTCGTTGTACTGTGTGGAGTTATTTTGTGCGACTTGATTTTTCCAAAAGAATATATGTGGCAAATTTTCTTCTTATTTAAATATTCCATTGCATTCATTGCTTCAGGTATATATCTTGCTGTTCGATATAAAAGGGATTTTTTAAACTAGAGAATGACGCAGATTTACCAGCAGTAAAAAAGCCATAGAAGGCTATACATTTCTTTGGCTTTAGTGTTTTAACTATAATTTTCTTACAACAACCTTATTAACTTCATGACAATCCTACTCTTATTTTTATGGTCGTCTTTAAACGAATAAGATTGATACATTCCTATAGACCAACCATCATTCATTCTCTTTCTTTAGTGTTCAACATTTCAGACATTTAATTATAGTAGACTATTGGTTACGTTTTATAAAATGAAATAGATGATGATCAATGACTAAATCATAGTTACCATTAAAATTATAGTTAACTATATTCTCTGCACAGACAATTGTGTCTCTACAGGAAAATATAGTGTTTACCGGAAAAGTATACTATAATTCATAGTAAAACAGATTCTATATTAAATTTCTCGTAAAAGCTGCCTTATCTGACAAACCGAGGCGGCTTTTATGTTTTTTATTTAAAAGGAGTATGACTATGAGCAAGTATGATGAAATAGATTTTGAAAAGGTTGCGCTTCACATGCAGAAGCAAGTGGAAACAGACCCAAACAACGTACAGCTAAGAAATGAGCTAGCGATCGTTTTTATGGAAATAAATCAGTATGAAGAGGCTTTCTTTCAACTGCAAGCTGCTGCTGAACTAAAACCTTCCATCCAAACTCTTTATAATTTAGGCTATTTTTATTTTGCAGAAGGCAAACCAATTGTAGAAGACATGGAATTAAGAAGTGTTGAAGAAGATGTGGAAGAGGAAGAAATGTCTTATACATGGGAAATCGCGGATAAAGAAGCATTTACTATAGTAGAAGATATATTGAAGCACAAACCAAGGCATCATTTTCCCTATAACGTAATGGGTGAAATGTACATTAAAAAAGAAAAGTATGAAGAAGCGATTGGTATATTAGAAGAAGCTATCACTTTAACTCCTTCACTAGAAAATCTAAATAATCTTGGGTTATGCTACTACAAAAAAGGAAGGTTATCTGAAGCAGCGGAATGTTTTCGTAAAGCGCACTTACTGCGATCTTCTAACAACGATAGTTTGTTTCCATTCCTTAGCTATGGAATTTGTCTAGCGTATTTAGGAAGGAAATCAGAAGCAAAAGAAGCGACAAAAGAACTGCTGACGCTGAGTAGAAAAGAAGGAGAAGATTTAGAAGCTGATATAGCAGAGATCTATTATATTCTGGAGGATTATGAAGAGGTTGTTAATATCTACTGCAAGTTAGATTGGGAATTTTATTCAGAAGAGTTCTTTCCGACTTATTTTCATTCGTTATGGAAGCTTTCAAAAACAAAACAAATTGAAGAACTTGCTTCTAAGACTATCCAAAGAAAAGAAAAAGAAATGCAAGAAGTTCTTCAAGATCCAGATGAGGAAGAAGAGTTTAAAGTAGAATACAAAGAAGTGACAAAAGAAGAGATTGCTTTCATTAAAAATACGGTTAAAGAAGTGTATTGGGGAAAAGCGCCTCTTGTAAAGTATGAACCTACATTGGAAACTCGCTGTTATTTATATGGCTGTTTTAGACATACAGATACAAACCCTAGTTATTTTTCTATATAAGATGCTACAACTCTTTTAGGATGAATACACAAAATTTGTTGCAAACTTTGTAGAATGTTAGATAATCGTTTCAAAAGGGAAATGAGTTTTTTAAAAAACGGGATAATAAGATGAAGGATGGAAGGAGGAGGGGGGTATAATGAAACAAAGCACTGTTACATCTATCATTTGTACGCTGTGCGTGCTAAGTACAGTTATTATATCTTTTATTACATACATGGGTATTGATAATTCATTTTCATTTGGATTTATAGTAGTATACGTTATATTTATTATCATCATATTATTTTATTGGACGATTCTGTTAATTAGGAACATCAAAAAAGTAAAATGGTTTGAACTAAGAAAGCGACTATTGAAGTTTGTTGGGCTGTTCATTTCCTTTAGTGCTGCTATCTATATCTTTAACTATATGTTTCGATCATCCCAAATCGATATGTATGATCTTAGTATACCTTTTGCTATGGCTCTTAGCTTAACTTTTTTTGATTTATTCTCCTTTAAAGAAAGCTGACAGGTGGTTGTAAATGCTTCGTATCGGAAATCTAATAGTATTATGTTTATCTTTATCCTTATCCTACTAATCAAGAACTTACTACTTCTTTTAGAGGACTAGATTAAACCCAGTATAGCAACAGAAAGGATGAGGTGATGGAAATAAGAGCATAAAAAAGCTATTTCAATCGTATTGGCACCGGAGTGAAATAGCTCTATTTATTCTTTGGATAGTAGATAGAATCATTTTTGTTAGAAAAAATGATTTCGGCAATATATCTTTATTCGCAGCTATATGTCTTTCATTAGTTATCTTTCCAATTGTTCAATTTTTTTCAGCAAGGCGATATAAATAAATATTATCTAATATACGTTGCAAATAGTTCAAAAAAGCACTAACCATTGAAATTAGGTAGTGCTTTTTTATTGTTATATAAAGATTGGAATTGAAATTTCAGTAGAAATAACGGAATTTACCATATACAATAATTATTGTAATTGCTTGTTAAAGAGTTATTTTTTAGATGATATGGGGTGCTAGCTATGATTAAGATGGTTAAACAAAGTGATGCTGAAGTGTCGTATTGGGAAGTTTGGCAAGATGGCAAAATGCTTATTATTCATTACGGTGCCATTGGAAATACTGGTGAGACTGAGGAAAAGAAACTATCACTATCTCAAAAGGCAGAAAAGGTGATGAATGAATTAGCAGAAGAAAAAGCTGATCAAGGCTACAATTATTTAGATGAAGATGAGCTATTCGAACTTGTTATTCAGTATAGTTATGAAGAAGACCAAATGAAAGAAACTCTTAAAAAGCGACATCAGGTTGAGGATTTAATGAATGAATGTTTAGGCTGGACAGGCAATGGTTCTTGTGATGGTGGAGATATAGGCAGTGGTACAGCTAATATTCTCAACTACGTGATAGATGTCGAAAAGGCAACGAAAACAATTATAGAAGAACTAAAGGACAACAATTTGCTTGAAGGGGTAAAAATAGCTTATTTAAATCCTGAAGACGAGGAATATATTGCCTTGTATCCAGAAGGAGACTCTTTGGATCTAATGTAAAAGGGAGCACTGAGAATTCTCAATGCTCTCTTTTCTTTTATCCACTAATTGTAGTGCTAATCATAAGAGAATAGTGAATTGAATGAACAAAATTAAAAGTTACATTATAGAAAATCCTCCGTTATATCCGGGACTATCATTCTTTATGATATTTGGAGGTCAATTCATTATCGGGTACACAACATAGAACGTCTTCTATCTGTTTCACTTCACACTCAGAATTTCGGGCTTGCTCATGATAATTGTAATTCTATTGGTGAAAAAGAGAAAAAAAGTAAATAAAAAGAGCATCAGATAATCAGGTGCTCTTGTATAATATATTTCTACAGACAGAAGCGTATAGTACTAGGAAGGAATAGGAGTACAAAAATAGCATGAAATGGACAAAAGTAAAGAAGAATATGGAGAATTTAATCTGTGATAAGTTAAAGGAAAGATTAAGTATTCATTTGACTAAATATAACGTTTTTCTTGGAGAACAGACACGTATTTGGATTACTCTAGATAAGAAGGAGATTTTTAATGCTTCTTCAGCAGAATATTTAATGGAACATGATAACCTCTGGGAGAAAGTGAAGAAAAAAACAAGCAAGCCCTTTCCAGATTGTTTATATGAATGTTTCCCGGAGTTCATTGGCAAGGTAAATGACATGGACTACACTGCAAGGATTCTAGAATATAGAGGTATTTTTAACGTTGATCATGTTTATGACGCCTTCATCCAGTATCCTCAGCTATCTATTGCTCGAGCACTAAATTCTGAGAACGTTATTTCTCAAGCTCTTGCTTTAGTAGATAGAAGGTTAGGGAAAAGGAGGCTAGAAGATTTAAAATATGATTCTCATGTGCACCCCTTAATTATGCAATTTTATGAACTAAGATGTGAGGTTGAAAATATTAAGCCCAGTTAATAAAAAAAGGAGGCTACACTATGAAGCCCACAAATTTCTTCATTAAAGGTATCGAAGAATTTCAATCCACTAATAAAAATTTAAAAAGTATCTTTAACACAAATAAGGAATTGCCTGACCAAGTATTTAACCAAAGGTGTGATTATTATTTATTTGAAGAGTTCTATTGGGTGATGTGTGATGATTTTTGGCCTACCGTACAATATTTAACAAAAATCTTTAGTGAAAAGGAAGTTACAGTTGCGGTTTTAGATCCACACCCCACAAACTATTTTTATAAAGAGTTTGGCTATTTTAATTACTTGAAGCTTCCTACTTCTTTATCAAGGGAAGAGTATAGGAATGCCTTAGAAATTGGACCGGAGGATTACCCCGCGGATGCTCCTTACTATAATTCAGAGAAAGTGGTATGGTTTTCTTCTTCTAAGCAGTGGGCGATATGGGGAGAACGGAGCTTAGATATATGTGTCATAGGTTTTAATGAATCTGTTTTGTTAGACCATTCAATGACATCACCATCTAAATGGTCGTATTTAAATGAAGATGTTGAAGATTTAATTGGCTTAAATTTTAGAAATATGAAGCTTCCTCAAGACTTTAAAGACAGCTTATCAAAAAACTATGCTCATGATAGAGATAGTGGATGAGTATTATATTAATCTGTAAAAGGGACAAAGCTCTCTATAACTGCAAAAAAATTCTTTGCCCTGGAAGCAAAGGATTTTTTTATAGATAAATTCATTACGTTCAATAAGTTTCCTTCTATTACATGTGGGAAGGGGAGAACTATCGAGCAGAAAAAGAAGCTATATCAGTCCATTGCAGAGGGACTTCACACTGACTTAGACCTTTCTACAAACAATATCTTTATTACATTAAAAGAAACAATCCTTGAAAACTGGTCATTTGGGCAAGGAATCGCGCAAATGGTAAATCAAAAGGAGGAAAAATAAACATGGATAACCGCATTGAGTCTAAGCCGCTGAACGACATGAGAGATCTTGCTCCTAACTTTGTGACTTTCTGCTTTAATCAGTATTGGCAACACTGAACAAATGTCTTTTCATCTGCAGCTGGCAAAAAAGAATGGAGTGACTGAAAAAGAAATTATTGCACTAATAACTCATATGGCTTTTTACGTGTGGTGGCCAAAAGCAGCTGCAGTACTGAATATAGTAGCGGAGAAATAATAAAGGTAAAGCACATAAATATCGTTCTTTTTTAGTTTGTATTTAATAGAAAAAGCTCCCTTTAATAAGGGAGCTTTTAAAGACTTTATTTAATCCATTGAAATTCTTTTAAAGGCCAATAAGCTAATTTTGCTTTTCCTACGATTTTGTCTACGGAGATTGTTCCTACTTGAGGTGATCTGCTGTCTAAACTGTACATTCTATTATCTCCCATAACAAATAATTGGCCTTCTGGAACTGTTTTGCTGCCTGTAAAATCCTCAAGTTTAAAATCCTCAGTTAACGGGCCTGTTCCTATTTCTTTTTTATATTGATCCAAATAAGGCTCTTCATATTTTTTTCCGTTTATATATAGCGTGTCATTGCGATATTCTATATGATCACCCGGTAAACCAATTACTCTTTTAATATAGTCTTTTTCCTTTGTAGCGTGAAAAACGATAATATCAAATCTTTTTATATTATCGGGGTTATTTTTTCCCACTTCATTAAGAATAATATGTTCACTATCTTTTAAAGTAGGCATCATCGATTTGCCGTCTACTACTATAGGCGTAAATATGTACTCTCTCACCACAAAAGCCAGGATACAAGCAATAATGATGGATTTGATCCACGAAAAAATCTCTTTCTGTTTCAATTTAAAACTCCTCTACAACCGTAATACATGTTTAAGAGTATAACACAATATATAGAAATAAACCTTTAATTTAACAATTAAAGGTTTACTTAGATGATTTTTTAACAAGATTAATAAACTTTATAGAAGGCCATAGCAGCAGAAATGGTGGGGGTTCTCAACATAAGAGCATAAAAAAAGCTATTTCAATCGTATTGGCATCGGAGTGAAATAGCTTTTTCTACTTTACATTCAAGAGTTTGTTAGTTCATATGAACATCCTTACATGTGAAGTATATCACAAACTATTTTTGTTGTGAAGATGAAAATAAAAATTTGTATGACAAATTTTATTGGTCGAGAAGGTTTGAATAGATTATTTAGCGTGACTTTTACACAGTGGCTATTTTAAAACCGCTGGGGGTCTAAATGAAAATTAACGCTAATTCTAAAAATTTCAGACGAACCTGCTTCTTTCAAAGGAATCTTTTCAATTTTTATAGATAAAAAAAACTATCTTATCAGGTATAGTGTTAGTAGAAGTCTCAAGTAGTAAGTTTGTGTTCACAGTATTTGGTATGATAAGTGCTTTTGGATGTTTACTCGTGTACAACACAAAAAATATAGATAACAGTACCTCTACTGATAAATCATCTTTTTAAAGAAAGACATCTTACCGATAAAAATGATAAAAAGGAGGGACTCCAATGAAATTCGATGTACCTGATTTAGTCGAAGCAAAGCGTCAAATTGATTCAACTTTGCACAAGCTTAGGCAGACTGTAAAAACGTTTGAAGCTAAAGAAAATGCGGATAGATATAAATCTCAAATAACCTTAGCTAAAAGAAGGATACAAGCATTTGAACTTTCAGTAGTTCTTATTGAAAGAGAGATAAACGAACTTTCTGAAAGCTAGGTGCCTACTTTTAGAAAGTGTGTATTTAACGACGTTATTTAATTTATCTTCAATTGTCGCTTAGAGTGGAATAGTAGAAAAAAAGAAACCTTGAAAATACTAGGGTTTCTTTTTTTTGTAATTAGTATTCTGCGTACGTCAGTATATCTTTTGGATTTTGGCTAAACCTGTTTCCAAAGCGGGCAGTCTTTGCACTTCTCAAAACGTATCCACGCTTTCTTTATCGTACTAAAAATAATTCATTTAAAAATAAGGGTTGAAGGTGACGCAACGTAATCTAATATAGTTGAACTATGACATATCAAGAAGGGGAGTAACGAAAGTAAAAGTAACGGATGGGGGCATGAGAAGTGGAGAATAAAAAGCGAATTCGCTCGTTAGATATATTAAGAGGACTAGCGATTCTGGGAACGTTAGGAACGAACATTTGGCTGTTTGCCTATCTGGGAGATATAAATTATATATTTACTTTTACCCATAACAAATGGTGGTTATCAGGAGATGACTTTTTAAGAATCCTTTTTCTGTCCTTAATTAACGGAAAATTACTTGGCCTCTTAGCCATTATGTTTGGTGTTGGTTTAGAACTGAAATATCAGCAATCAAAACGGTTAAATCAGACGTGGCCAGGAAGATACATATGGCTGTCTTTGATTTTATTAATGGAAGGGCTTTTGCACTTTATTTTTGTTTTAGAGTACGATATTTTAATGTCTTATGCAGTAACAGCAATTATTGTTTCGTTTATCGTAAAAATGCGGAAGACGATGATACGAATAACAATGATTAGTGCAGCAGCAATTCATCTTTTCTTTATATTGCTCGTGTTCTTCGGTGTGCTAACTAACTCAATAGGAGATGAGCTAGTTGTTGTCCCAAAAGAAGTGATGAACCTTTATCAACATGGAGCATGGATGAATCAAATTCAGTATCGACTTTTTCATTTTTGGGAGCTGCGCACAGAAGCAATTTTCGTCATTCCATTTAATATATGTATGTTTTTACTTGGTGTTTTACTAGTGAGAATAGGGGCTTTTGACAATAACTCCAAGGGTATTAATATCAGAAAGAGGATGATGAAGGCAGGACTTTTAGTTGGGCTACCTCTAAACTTATTATTATTTGTTCCTGGAGGGTACTTTGATTTTCCAGTAAGGTATGTATTTGCCCCTATTTTATCGCTTGGATACATGGGAGCTATTAGTTTCCTAATTGGAAAATTTCAGACCTTTTCATTATGGAGCGTTTTAGAGAAAGTAGGTAAGATGTCTTTAAGTTGCTACGTGTTACAGAATGTTTTAAGCTCCATTTTATTTTATGGATGGGGCCTTGGGTTGGGTGGACATCCACGTTCATTCTTTGTCATTTTTGTTTGGATACTAATCTGTTTGTTTCAAATGTTATTTGCTGCTTTGTGGCTTCGTTATTTTAAAATGGGTCCTATGGAATCAGCGCGTAAACGCTTAGCCAATTTAACTATCAGGAAAAATATAAAGAAAGATCTTAAAATGTAAGTCAGCTTCTTTTTGATGAATATCAAACCTGTTATAAGAAGCAAAACTTTCACATAGAATGTTATGTTAAAATGATATTAGGTATTGGGGATTTTAACCAATTAATAGTCCGTAGAGGAGAATTAAAGAAAATGGCTACCTTTTTCTTAATACTTATCGGCTTCTTTCTTATTATTTCAAATATCGTTGGATTTATCTCCTACAAAAAAAAGAAAAGTCTATACGCTGCTGCTTTTACAATATTGATACTGGCCGCTTTATTTGGGGCAATAGGCGGTATATTAGCACTGTTGATCATTAGAGACGCTTTTGCCATATTTTATGGTTTACAAGTTGGATACTATTTACTTATAAATAGCGCAATTGTTCTGTTAATGGCAGTTATAGTCACAGTTATAAAACAATATAACAATAAATAAAAAATTTGCTTAGTAAGACTTATACTTCATAAATTTGTAGTTACCATAATCACCCTATAAGTAGTTAAACAACAAAAAGCTCTTTCATAAGAGCTTTTTGTTGTTTAAGAGTAGAATTTAATTATCTACATCATTAGCATCAAACGTATCTTTTGTAACGTTCAATATATGACCACTAATGTTAACTGTTTTGTTATTTATCCATTTAACTTTGGCTGTTTCCTGAGGGTAATTCCAATAGATATTTTTCTTTTTATTAAAAACTTTATTTGTATAAGTCACTTCTCCTCTAATAGCAAAAGGTGTAGTCGCTCCACCACTTGAACGATAAATCTTTACTATGTAATCACCGTTAGGAGATGTACTTTGAGAAATATATTCTCCCTTTGGAGCAAATCGTAGATAACTAGGCGCAAAAAGAAACCACCAAACAAATCCTATAACTAGAAGAGAGCTTAATGCAGTCAAACACACTATATATCGTTTTTTCAATTTCTAACCTCTATTCAGATGGACTCAATTATAATTTTGTTCCTATCTGATTATATATCAGAATTGAGTTAAAAAATCATGAATATCATATACAAAATCAGTTTACATAATACCTGTTTCCGAAAGACAAAAACTCTTTTTTAGAGCAAAAGATAAAGTTCTAATTTCTATAAAAAGAAAATTAAGAAAAACGTAAGATTTAAGTAAGAGAAAAGAAAATTTCATTTTATACAATAACAATATAAATTGAAAAGGAGAAGATAAATGACATACATATTGAAAACTAACCAACTTACAAAGGCGTTTAAAGGGAGAGAGGTTGTTTCTGAAGTTAATATGCACGTGAAGAAAGGAGAGATTTATGGTTTCTTAGGTCCGAATGGTGCTGGTAAAACGACGATTATGAAAATGCTAACAAACTTAATTAAGCCAACGAGTGGTGAAATAGAGATTTTTGGCGAGAAATTAACGAACATATCATTTGAAGTATTAAAGCGTATGGGAACTATTATCGAATATCCAATTTTTTATGAGCAGCTCACTGCTAGAGAAAATTTATCTTTACACTGCGAGTATATGGGTTATTACGATAACAAGGCTATTGATCACGCTCTGGAGCTTGTTAAGTTACATAATATTGAAGGCAAAAAAGTGAAGGATTTTTCACTGGGAATGAAACAAAGGTTAGGAATAGCTAGAGCTATTTCTACAAAGCCAGAGCTTCTAGTTTTAGATGAACCAATTAATGGACTCGATCCTATAGGTATAAAGGAATTAAGAGACCTTTTTAAAATACTCTGTAAAGATTATGGAATTACCTTATTAATATCTAGTCATATTTTAGCTGAAATGGAGCAGATGTCAGATACAATCGGAATTATTCAAAATGGAAAATTAATAAAAGAAGTTTCTATGAAGAGTATCAACGGAAAACAAACTGAGTATATAGAAGTACAGGTTCAAAATATAAAAAAAGCTTTGTATATTTTAGAACAAAATTTAGGAATAAAAAACTTTAGAGTTATTGGTGAAGCGGCAATACGTATATATGAAACAACATTAACTCAGCAAGAGATTTCTAAAGCATTCGTTATGAATGATGTTGGTATAGAAAGTATCAATAAAAAGAACAGTTCACTAGAAGAGTACTTTTTAAGTTCAATGAATAGTGAAGAAATTCACATTTAATCACGTATATCATCTTAACTTCCAATTCCTTATCACATCATTTAAAGAGCACTAAATTGAAACGTCTTAAATTCCATTGGGGGGAGCTTTTGAAAATGTTAAAACTAATGAAATTAGAATACAAAAAACATCGATTATCAAGGTATATAAAAAATGTAGTCATTTGCATTTTAGCTATCTTTTTTATAGCTGCACTTATGGGGTGGGGATCAAGAAATGAAATTGAACCTATGTATCCAGATTATGCGGACTTTATGTCGTTAGCTAATATTTTTATTAGAATTGTATTTATTTGTTTCTCTAGTGTCATTTTGTCTCGGCTAATAATTGATGAATATAAAAATAAAACAATTCAGTTGTTATTCACTTATCCATTAAAAAGAAAAAAGTTAATGCAAGCGAAACTGCTTATTGTTTTCGTATTCTGCTTTGTCAGTATTATTATTGCTACTTTTATTATCGATTTATTAATTTTTTGGATCAACCCGCACGTATATCTGGTTGAAAAACCTGTAAAGGTGAATGACATTATTTCTACAGTACCTTCAACTCTTATTGGCGCGCTTATGATGGCTGGCGTGAGTTTCATTCCTTTATTTTTTGGTATGAGGAAGAAATCAGTTGCTACTACAATAACTTCGTCTCTAGTAATTGGATTCTTAATTAATGCAACAATTTCTAGTGGAGGAGAGACGGTAAGTTTATATGAAATTGTAGTAATTCCTGGCGTACTTTGTCTTCTTGGACTTCTAATAGGTTATCTGGCAATAAGAAAAGTAGATAGTGTCGACATAGCATAATACGTAATTTCTAAGAGTAGAAATAGGAGGAAAAGAGATGAAGAAGATTGTATCAACTTCTGTAGCTTTAGTTTTAATTTGTGGGTTCACTTTCAAAGTCAATATTGCCGAAGCAAAAAGCTTTGAGAAAAATAAGTCTTACAATATCGAGAGTGTTAATGCTTTAAAAGTGGATAGTGAATCTTGGGATATAAGGTTGAAGAAAAGTCATTCAAATGAAGTGATTGTATCAGCTAAAGGGAAGAAAAAAGAAAAACAACGTGTCACTTTTAAACAAGATGGAAAAACATTAATAATCAAGCAAAAGGATCAAAAGAAAAGTGGCTTTTTGGGAGGGTTTACTTTTGGAAAGAAAGGTACAGTTTCTATTGCCATTCCAAGTTCAAAAATAAACAAAATTGACTTACATAATAAATATGGTGATATCCAATTGAGTGAAATTTCTACTAATAATCTTATAGTTCACAATAACTCTGGTGATAAAAAAATAAAAGGCCTTTCAGCTAATAAAGCAATGTTTGTATCCGAGGATGGAACGTTAAGTATGGAAGATAGTACTTTTGAAAATTTAAACATTTCCTCTACAAGTGGCGATAACTATATGGAAAATGTAAATGGTTCAAAGATTAAGGTTACTTCTAAAGATGGAGAGGTTTCAATTAAGGATATAAAAGAAGGAAAATCCTTAGCTGTAAAAAGTGACTCTGGCGACATCGGCGTTTCTTATAAAAAAGCGCCAACTTCTCTATCCGTGGCTGCTAACAGTTATTCCTCCGATGTAAAACTTAAACTAGATAGACTTAAGAAAAACACAGATACTGAAAAGCTTCAAAAAGGGAAAATTGGACAGGGCTCTAATAAGTTAAATTTATTAAGTAACAACGGCGTTATTAATGTAACAAATTAATCATTATAATACGTTTGGTAAAAATCCTTGAAATAAACTAATAACAAATTCTTTATTGAAAATGCTATCTTCATCGACATTAAGGTAGCATTTTTTTGATGAATATCTTAGCGAAACTATAGATAAAGAATTTATACCGTTTATTTACTACTAACTTTTTTTTAACGCTATATTAATTAGTTATAACATTTTTCATAAAAAGGATTATAATGTAATTAATTGTTATTTTTTATGTTAATAGAATAGTAAACATACTAAAGGTTTTAGGAGTGGAAAGTGTTGAGTCACAAGATACTAATTGTAGAAGACGACCCATTTATAAGTGAGATGGTTAAAGAGGGGTTAGTAAAAGAAGGATATGAAGTCACCGCTGTTTTTGATGGCGAGGAAGCTTTAGAAATACTTAATGTACAAACATATGACGTTATTTTACTTGATCTTATGCTGCCCAAAGTGGATGGCATGGAATGTTTAAAAATAATTCGTTCTAAAAGTATGGTTCCTGTTCTTATTATGTCTGCAAAAGACGAAGACGTAGACAAAGCACTTGGACTAGGTTTTGGTGCTGATGATTATATTGCTAAACCGTTCTCTATGATTGAATTATTAGCGAGAATTAAAGCGATTATAAGAAGAGAATTACATTATATGCACTCATCGCAGTTAAAAAAAGAAAGTCAAAGCAAGGTCATAAAAATAGGAGATATAAGTATTGATATGGACAGCTTTTCTGTGAAAAAGCTTGATAAGGATATTAGCCTCACAGCAAAAGAATTTAACATCCTAAAAGTATTCATTTCCAATCCTACTCATGTATACACGAAATCACAACTGTATAAAGCCGTATGGGAGGATGAATATCATGGAGATGAAAACGTAATTAATGTTCATATTAGAAGACTTCGAGAAAAAATTGAAGACAATCCCTCTCATCCAACGTACATAAAGACTTTATGGGGAATAGGTTATAAATTGGGGGATTTATAAAAATGTTTTACCTGGTCGTCATCTTATTGGCCTGTTCTATTTGTATAAACATATTTCTAATTCATAGGCGATTAAAACATAAAGCAGAAGTGAGATACATAGAAAGTAAGCTCAAAGCTATTATTGATGAAGAAACAAGTGAAAGACTATTATTATATACAGACAATAATCAGATGAAGTCTTTATTGAAACAAAT
Source organism: Priestia sp. 179-F W1.4 NHS (assembly GCF_045369295.1). NCBI lineage: Bacteria > Bacillati > Bacillota > Bacilli > Caryophanales > Bacillaceae > Priestia > Priestia sp. 179-F W1.4 NHS. The sequence continues at coordinate 1,182,397 of NZ_JBIQFF010000001.1, forward strand.
AAACCGTCTTCTAGAACACAATCAAAAGACAGTGGCAGATTACCATAACGTAGAACGTTCAATAAGAAAAATGCTATCAAATATTTCTCACGATTTAAAAACACCTCTAACAGTCATTTTAGGTTATATTGAAATTATAAATAATGATAAAAGTCTAAGTACAGAAAAAATGATGAGTTTGTTAAAAACCGTTAATTTAAAAACCTTAGAGGTGCTAGAGTTAATAAATCGTTTTTTCGAACTTGTAAAGCTTGAATCCGGAGACAAGAAATTAAGCTTTTCGAGAATTGATATATGCGAAATTAGCCGGAAAATAATATTGGATTACTACGAAATTTTAATCAATAAAGAATTTGAAGTATCTATTGAAATACCAGAAGAATCCCTCTTTGTTAGAGGAGATGAAAGTGCAATTGAAAGGGTTCTTAATAATTTAATTTCTAATGCAATTCAGTATGGTTCGGATGGTAAAATGATAGGTTTAAAGCTTAGAACAGATAAAGATAATATCTATATAGAAATATCAGATAGAGGAAAAGGAATAGATGAAGTACATAAAGAACGAGTTTTTGAGCGAATGTATACGCTAGAAGACTCAAGGAACAGTCGCTACCAAGGAAGTGGATTAGGATTAACTATTACGAAGAGGTTAATTGAACAAATGGGTGGAAGTATCTCTTTAGAAAGTATTCCGTTTAAACATACTATTTTTACAGTATGTTTAAAACGTATTAATTTTTAAAGTAGTAATACGTTATTTGTTAACAAATAAGAACAGAATTATTCACTTTAAATTTAGTCAGATAGGAGAGGAGCTGCAAGAATATCTTCCTATCTGATTAAATAAAACTTTCATTATTAACAAGGGATTTTAATAATGATAAAAGAAAGAGTCTTCTTAAGCAATTAATAAGTTTAGGAGGATTTTCTTGTATATAAGAGATTATAAAGAAACAGATGAAACTGAATGGCTTCGGTGTAGAGTATTATCGTTCTTGGACACTGCTTATTTTGATAACGTTCTTAGAGTCAAAGAGAAATATAAAAATTCAGCTGTTGAGCTAGTGGCTGTAGACAATAAGCAAATTGTGGGACTTATTGATGTTGAATGTGAATCTCAAAAAGGCACGGTTTGTTCTGATTTAGAGAGCGGGTTTGGAGGTATGATTTGGCATCTTGCTGTTCACCCAGATTTTCGTCGTAAAGGTATTGCTAATCAACTGCTTTTGAAGTAGAAAATCGAGTTAGAAAGCTAGGAATTACTTATTTTGAAGCGTGGACTAGGGATGATTACTGGGTAAATAAATGGTATTTAAAAAACAATTTTAAAGAAACGACATCCTATTTACATGTATTTCTTGAAACATCTACCGAAATAAAAAAAGCAATTAGTAGCTCATTCCACTATTTACAGCCAGTTCAGGCATTTGCCCATTATACAGGAGCTGAAAAGGAAAGGGTGATTCGTGAATATGAGAGAGTGCATGAGTGCTATTGCTATCAAAAGGAACTCTTGTAATACTGACTAATTCTTTTGTGTTATCGATCAAACTTATTTTTTATTAGGATATTTTTAGGAATACTCTTTTTAAAACAATAAGATTTATAATGTGATATTAAAGCTACTTTGGAAGAAGTGGAAAAATAAGTTGAAGCTAATGTAATACCTGTTTCAACAATCAAAACAGCCTTTAGATTGGCAAATCTAAAGGCTGTTAGTATATCTAGATATTTAATATTCCTTGTATGTAACAGTTACATCCTTATAAACACTCGGACTTATTGGATCAAATAGATAATGAATTTTCAATTTGTTATGATCTATCCATTCTAATTTGTAGTTATCCTCGTAAAACATTCTGTAACCATCATCACCACGAATATCCACAAGTTTTTTTGATAATAATTTAAATTCCAACAGTTGATAGACCTCACTATGACGCGTTTCTTTAACCACAAAAGCTTCTTCATTCCTGCTAGGAGAATCAAAAGTAGTGTATGCAGTATCACTATCTATAAGCAGCCACCAGCAAAAATTACTTACTATGAGAAAGGTCGAACATATAACAGTAAGGGTTTTTAACGTTTTATCTTTTAGTTTATACATAATAATCTTGGTAACGAATAATAAGATTACGGTATTTATAATAAGGTCAATAGTGTCCTGAGAAAAGTTGGTGCCTTGCACGTAAATGCCATTTAAATTTAGAACAAGCATTATAATTTTCAGTAGAATACTTAATACACAAATGAATAACGTTATAACAAAATTTCTTCCCAAATTGATTTTACCTCTTTTAATTTTTAAATTCCTTTTAACCCCATTTTATCATAATTATTCTTTGGAAAGTTCTTTATATCCTATATAAAACTAGTGTACATAACCATTCTTTCCGACACACAACCCAAAAAGAATCCTTATTCCTCCAGGGACATCTATAGATTTATTGTTATTATTATTCAGCCTTTTGTAAATAAAATAAAATAAAAAAAACACTTGATAATTTGTATGCGTTTTCATATTATAAATAAAAAGGTAGTAACTTTTTTAAAAACGTTGTGATGTTATGAAGAGGGAGGTGATTTTAGTATCGGCCTAGAGGAGATTACAATTTTGAAGTCTATCAAAATTGTAATCTTCTGTGTGATGCATGTTTAATGTGAAGTCTTAAAATGTGTTAATCAAAGGGGGAGAACTTATGGAACAGCCATTGGTTCAAAATGTAGAACATTCAATTAATACGCCTAAGAAACTAAGACTTAAAGAGAAGGTTGCTTATGGATTGGGAGATGTAGGAAATAACTTTATGTTAGACTTGGGTCAAATTTATTTGCTGAAGTTTTATACCGACGCGTTAGGCTTGCCTTCTGCAACAGCAGGTTTAGTATTTTTAATTACGAAAATATGGGATGCGTTCGCTGATATTACAGTAGGTACTTGGATTGATAACCGTAAGAAGATAGGCCCTAAAGGCAAATTTAGACCATTCTTTCTCTATGCTGCAATACCGCTTGCTTTGATAACGATAGTCAGCTTTACTAATCCTGATTTTTCAATAACCGGAAAGATTATATGGGCATATGTAACGTATATGGCATTTGGAACGATTTATAGCATTTCAAATATTCCTTATGGATCAATGGTACCTGCGATGACAAAAGATCCTGTTGAACGAGCAGAAATGGCATCATTTAGACAAGCAGGCTCAAATTTAGGTCTTCTTATTACAACTGTAGGGTTTATGCCGATTGTCTTAATGTTTAACAATCAATCTACTGGTTATTTAGTGGCTGTATCTATTTTTGCATTTTTGGGCGTTTTATTACAAGTCTATTGTTATGCCAATGTAAAAGAAAGATATGTTTATGAAAAACCCCAAAACACAAATGTAAAGCTGACTGACAGCTATAAAGGGCTTTTTAAGAATACGCCTTTACTCATTCTTTGTTTAGTTAATTTGTTTACCTTCTCAGCTTTTAACGTCAAGCTTGCTGTACAAGTCTATTTTTGTCAGTACGTTTTAAAAAATGTAGCAATCGTTCCTTATATGGGCTTTTTTAGTATCGGCTGTGTATTTATCGGCGTAGCAATGGTTCCTTTCATGGTTAAAAAAATTGGAAAGAAATCTACGTACATATTAGGGTGCGCGATTTGGGCTGTAGGAGACATTTTAGCTTATGTTTTTGCAGATAACGCAGTGATCTTTATTACATTAGCTTGCTTTGCTTTCTTCGGAAGCTCATTTGTAAACAGTTTGAACTGGGCATTAGTTTCTGATGCTGTAGAGTATGGCGAATGGAAGACTGGAAATCGATCTGAAGGTGTTGTGTATTCTTTCTTTACGTTCTTCCGTAAACTTTCTCAAGCGCTTGCAGGTTTTATTCCTGGCGTTGTGTTAGGAGTTGTGGGTTACGTTCCAAACGCGGTGCAAAGTGCAAATGTACTGGAGGGAATCAGAGGGTTAATGTTTATTTATCCAAGTGCATTAGCCATTGCAACGATTATTGTCATGTTTTTCTTTTATAAACTTTCAGATGAAAAATACAATAAAATCGTAGCCGATCTTGCTAAAAGTAAAAATAGAATACCAATGTAAGATGATAGGTAAAATGGACGAAATACAAAATTAATTTAATAATCTAGCAAAAAGTACTTGAAATATTGGTGGCGTTTTCATATTATAAATACAAAGGTTATTACAAATTATATAAAGGTCATTATCTTTTGGAGGTAATAGTCACTTAACTGGAGGTATAAAGATGAAGTATTTTTTAGATAGTGCAATTTTAGAGGAAATTCGTTACGCGTATGAAAACTGGGCAATTGATGGAGTTACAACAAACCCTCGCCACATTATGAACAGCGGTAAACCATTTTTAACAGTTCTAGATGAATTTGCAAGTGAGTTTAAAGGAGTCGAAAATTTCCCAATTTCAGTGGAAATTAATCCTCATTTAGATAATGCTAAAGATATGGTGGAAGAAGGGACAAAGATTGCTAAATTATCGTCAAACTTTGTTATTAAAATTCCATGCACAGAGCCTGGCTTAATTGCAGCAAAGGAATTTGAAAAACAAGGTATTTCTACTAACGTCACTCTTGTCTTCTCGCCATCACAAGCACTTCAGCCTGCAAGAATTGGAGCTAAATTTGTATCTCCATTTGTCGGCTGGAAAGAAAATAGCGGGGATGATACAACTCAATACATTCAGGATATTGTCAATATCTATAAAAACTACGATTACAACACAGAAATCATTGTTGCTGCTTTACGTAATGGTAAACAAATTGTAGATGCGGCAAAAGCTGGTGCGCATATTGTGACTTGCGGATTTGATGTATATAAAGAAAGCTTCCAGCATGCGTTCACAGACTATGGTTTAAACAAATTCCGCAACGCTTGGGATAATACAGTCACAGAAGCTCCTGTCTTAAAATAAACATATGTATTTTATAAAAGGCGCCTCTTAGAATCTTATTATCTTCTTGGAGGGGCTTTTTATATAGCAAAAGGAGAGAAGAAAACGTTGAGCAGCTTTCAATACATGAAAGACTTAAATAAACATGTATCTTTTTATCATATAGAGGACAGCAAATTTAAGCCTTATGGAAAGGTAATTAATGAATACAATTTTAGTGAACTAGAAACATATATGGATAGTTTAACTATTCCTCAAGATCAGAATGTATACCTAGCATCCGTTACTGAGATGGAAAACACCATTATTAAAGATCAGCTTCAAGAAGCTTTTTATGGTGAGATGCCTATTCAAATTGGATATTGTAATGGTCCTAATTCAACCTTAAATGGTCTTGAGTATCATAAAAGCAGTGAAATTAATATCGCTATAACGGATATGGTTCTTTTATTAGGTAAGGTACAGGGAGTTGAAAATAACTTTTTTAATTCAAGTGATGTAATCGCTTTCTTTGTACCTGAAGGAACAGCAGTTGAATTGTATGGTACGACATTACATTTTGCTCCTTGTAAGGTCAATAATGAAGGGTTTAAAACAATCGTCATTTTACCTAAAGGAACAAATGATCCGTTATCAACTAGTATTCAAAAAAGAACAAAAGAAGATGAATTATTGTTTATGAAAAATAAATGGTTAATTGCTCATCCTGAAAGAGAGCAATTAATCAATAAAGGCGCACATCCCGGTATAAAAGGAGAAAATATTAAAGTTTATCAATAGAGCGCATGAATGTTAGACAAAAGGCTAGGCTCTATTAATTGATGGGAGAGAGAAAAATGTCAGGTACCTTAAACGTAACTAAAGGGGTAAATGTGGAGATCTTACAAGATGGATTTGAAGTGGCTCTTAACGGTGTAGCTCTACTTCAGCATACCATACAAAAACCAATGCTGTTTGTTGGTTATGGAGAAGAAACGATTGAAATGTATAGAGGTAACTTTGATATTAAAGATTACGTTACTGAACGTGCAGCTCTTCGCTACGCAGCTGTTGAAGAAGTAGAAGGCGCATATAAAATAGATTTTTCTAACTATAAAAATGGAGATAACATGCTGTCTCTTATAGTTAAAGAAGAAGAGAATCGTCTAAAAGTAGAATACCAAAAACACGATGCGAACATTAACCGCTTTTGGTTACGAGTAGCTGCAGATAAACAAGAGAAAGTATATGGATGCGGAGAACAACTTTCTCATTTTAATATGAGAGGAAAAAACTTTCCTTTATGGACATCTGAGCCGGGCGTAGGAAGAAACAAACAGACATACGTAACATGGCAAGCTGATGTAGTTGATAAGGCTGGAGGAGATTATTATAATACCAACTTTCCTCAGCCTACATATGTATCTAGTAAAAAGTACTATTGTCATGTTGAAACAACGGCATACGCGGACTTTGACTTTCGCAATGAGACATTCCATGAACTGCAGGTTTGGGAAGTACCTGAATATATGCTGTTTGAAACGGCGGAGACGTACCTTGAATTAGTTGAAAAAATTACAGGTTTATTCGGAAGACAGCCCGAGCTACCAGACTGGGTATATAACGGCGTGGTTTTAGGTATTCAAGGTGGTACAGATGTTGTTGAACAAAAATTAGAAAAAGTTTTAGCAAAAGGTATGAAAGTATCTGGAGTATGGTGCCAAGATTGGCAGGGCAAACGTATTACTTCTTTTGGTAAACGTTTAATGTGGAATTGGAAATGGAACGAGAGTGAATACCCGGAGTTAGATAAAAAAATTGCAGAGTGGAAAGAAAATGATATTCGTTTTCTAGGTTACATTAATCCATATGTAGCCATTGAAGGTGATTTATATAAGGAAGCTGAAGATAAAGGATACTTAGCATTAAATACAGAGGGAAATACGTATTTAGTGGATTTCGGTGAATTTTATTGCGGAGTTGTGGATTTTACCAACGAAGAGGCTACCCAATGGTATAAACAAGTTATTAAAGAGAACATGATTGATTTTGGATTAGACGGATGGATGGCCGACTTTGGCGAATACTTACCAACGGATGTTGTGCTCAAAAATGGAGTTGACGCTAAGATTATGCATAATGCTTGGCCGACAATGTGGGCAAAAGCGAACTATGAAGCGGTATCAGAAGCAGGAAAACTTGGTGAAATTGTATACTTTATGCGCGCTGGATATACGGGCATACAAAAATACTGTACGCTTCTTTGGGGCGGAGATCAAAGTGTAGATTGGTCGCTAGATGATGGTTTGGCTTCTGTTATTCCTGCAGCTTTATCATCAGGAATGAGTGGCTGTGGCTTACACCATAGTGATATTGGAGGGTACACAAGTCTACATGGTAATAAACGTTCAAAAGAGCTTCTGATGAGATGGGCAGAAATGGGAGCCTTCACGCCTATGATGAGAACACATGAAGGAAACCGTCCTGATGATTGTTTTCAGTTTGATGGTGATGAGGAGACACTAGAGCATTTAGCAAGAATGTCTAATATTTATGTAACGATGGCACCTTATATTAGATCACTTGTAGAAGAAAATGCGCGACGCGGAATTCCTGTTCAGCGACCTTTGTTTATGCACTATGAAGAAGATGAAAAAACATATGATATTCAATACCAATATTTATTTGGTGAAGATGTACTTGTTGCGCCGGTTCATCAAGAAAATCAAACAGAGTGGGAAGTATATTTACCAGAAGATCAGTGGGTCCATGTATGGAGCGGTGAAGAGTACACAGGAGGATCGGTCACTGTTCAGGCGCCATTAGGTTATCCACCTGTATTTTACCGTAAAAAATCTATATGGAGTGAGTTGTTTTCTAAACTAATTCACATCTAATTTAAGAGCTATTTATATAAGAAATGTAGTCAAACGGAAAATAGTGTTGATAAAGGTAATGATGTATTTTAAAATGGTTATAACAAATAGTTTTACGACAAGGGGAACTCTATATGCAAAATACAACAGTTTTATATGTGCCTATAGGTAGAAAAACATTTGATATTGAAGCAGCTGAAATGTATCGTCAAAAAAGTATGGAGTGGCTGAACGGCAACTGCAGTACTCTTATCGCGCCGGAGCAAATTATAACATCAGTTGAAGAATTACAGGGATTTCTTGATTCAATTAAAGGGGATAAGATTGATACCGTCTTATATCAAAGCGTTACGTTTGCCGACGGTGAATTTATGGTTAAGATATTGGAGTATTTTAAACAGCCTGTAATTGTTTGGTCCGTACGTGAGCCAAGTGTAGGGGGACGTTTACGTTTAAACTCTCTAACAGGCGGAAATAGCACCAGTAATGTGCTGCGTAATCATCAGCATCCGTTTGCGTTTGTATTTGGAAATCCAGATGAGAAAGCGTTGCAGGATCGTCTATTAAGACAAATTAACGTTATGCGCGTGTTAAAAGCATTAAATGAATTAAAAATTGGGGTAGTGGGAGATTATCCGCCGGGATTCTTCTTTTCACAAGCTAACGAAGATGAATTAAAAAGCGCACTTGGCGTAACGCTTCATAAGATGGATTTACAAGAAGCGTTTAAAGAGTGCGTAAAGCTTCCAGAACACGAATGGATAGGGGAAGTTGAGCGGGCAGAAAAGCAGGTGATTGGTTTAAATCGAAACGATGAAACCGTTGCTAAATTTGCTCAATTTTCCACTTATATTAAAAAGCACATTCAAAGTGAAAAGTTAGATGCATTAGCTATGCGATGTTGGCCCGATTTCTTTAATGATTTAGGAGCTGCTCCGTGCTCAACTTTATCTCAGTTTACGGAGGACGGAATGGTGACATCCTGTGAATCGGATATTCACGGATCAATCTCCATGTTTATCCTGCGTGAGTTAGCAGGCGGAAATGCACCTTACCTAGGGGATTTAGTTCACATAGACGAAGAAAAAAACTCAGTTGTTTTTTGGCACTGCGGTGCAGGAGCATATTCGCTTGCCAACCCTTCTACCGGAGCAACAGCAGGGGTACATCCTAACAGAAAAATCGGTTTTGCGATGGATTTTGGATTAAAAGCAGGAGAAGTAACGATCTTCAGGGTAAGTCATACGCCTGATGGGTATCGTCTTCTAGTGATGAAAGGAAATGCATTAGATGTAGAGCAGCCTTTTACAGGTACATCTGTAGAAGTGGAACTGGAGACAAATGCATCAGACACACTCTATGAACTTATGCACGCGGGGTATGAGCCTCACTTTGCACTAGTGTATGGTGATGTGACAGAACATCTAATTGAACTAGGGCGTATGCTTAATTTAGAAACAAAGGTGTATGTCTAAGAAGATCCTACTTCTCTGCTACAGTAAAAGTTAGCCAATACTATATAATAATACCAAACGCTAACTTAAAAGGAGTTTGAGAACATGAAAGATACAATAGGTTCTAATAAAAATATCGCGCTTTATCTTCAAGTAAAAGATGTCTTAATTAAACGTATACAAGAGAAAACTTGGAAGCCCAATACGTTAATTCCAACAGAACAAGAATTAATGCAAGAATTCGATGTAAGCCGTACTACCTTAAGACAAGCTATTTCTATGCTAGTACAGGACGGGCTGCTGGAAAAAAAACAAGGCAGGGGGACAATCGTAAAGCCTCAGCCACTTATCGGCGGCAGCTTAGGCAAGCTTAAAGGACTAGCAGAAGAAGTAGCAGAAAAAGGATTAACACCAAATTCAAAACTCATTCGTACTGATTTTAAAAAAGATTTGTATCATGAAACTTCCATGCTGGAATTGGACGCTGGAGAAGAGGTTTTAGTTATTGAACGAATTCGTTTTGCCGATGAAGTGCCTATTGCGATTGAACGTTCTTGCTGGCCTCTGCATATTGGAGAAATATTAGTTGAACAAGATTTAAATCGTGCAAAATTTTATGAAGTACTAGAAGAGAATGAAATCTTCTTAAAACGAGCTAAAGAGAAGATATCTGCGATTAATGCAACGATTTATGAAGCCGATCTGTTAGGCATACGAGGCGGAGAAGCCTTACTTGAAATGACACGAGTAAGTTATGGTTTTGATGATAAGCCACTTGAATTTACGGTAACAAAATATCGCAGTGATAAATATCATTACAATATTGAGCTTACAAGATAAAACGCTAATACAATTGGGGATGTGGAGATAATGACAAGTTTAACTCAAGTCAAACAATATGGTTTATATGTAAACGGGGAATGGGAAACAACAGCAGAAAAAATGGAAGTCTTAAATAAATATACGCAGCAGCCTGCAGCTGAAATCTCAGTAGCTACAAAAGATGATGTAAATAAAGCTGTGGCCAGCGCGAAAGAGGCGTTAAAAAACACTTTTTCACCATATGAACGCTACGAGGTATTAATGAAAGCAGCTGAGCTATTACTAAGCCGTCAAGAAGAATTTGCTGAAATTTTGGCTACTGAAGTTGGAAAGTCTATTCGTGAATCTCGCGGAGAAGTTGAGCGCGCGGCTACAACTTTACAAATTTCAGCGGAAGAGGCAAAGCGTATTCATGGAGAAGGTGTGCCTGTTGAATCAGCTCAAGGCTCAGAGAATCGTATGGCTTTTACAGTAAAAGTCCCGGTTGGAGTTGTTGCAGCTATCACACCGTTTAATGTACCTATCAATCTAGTTTGTCATAAACTTGGACCGGCAATCGCAGCTGGGAATAGCGTAGTATTAAAGCCTGCTGAAGTCACTCCAATTTGTGCGCTCAAGCTAGCTGAGTTAATGGAAGAAGCAGGCCTGCCAAAAGGGCGCCTTCAAGTATTGACTGGAGATGGAGCAGAGATTGGTGAATGGTTATTAGAAAACCAAGATGTTAATATGTTTACTTTTACAGGAAGCCCAAGAGTAGGAGAGCTTATCCGATCTAAGGCAGGTTTACGTAAAGTTTCACTTGAACTAGGAAATAATTCGGCTACTGTCGTACATAAAGACGCTGATTTAGAAAAAGCTGCATCTTTAATTTCTCAAAAAAGCTTTAATAACGCAGGACAGGTTTGCATTTCCGTTCAACGAATTTATGTTCATACGAATATTTATACTGCTTTTGTTAATAAGCTAAAAGAAAAAACAGAAAAGTTAGTAGTCGGCAATCCAATGGATGAGCGAACCGATATTGGACCTATGATTCGTCTTAAAGAAGCAGAGCGAGTGGAAGAATGGGTAAAAGAAGCGGTGGAAGAAGGGGCAAAAATTGAACTAGGAGGAAAGCGTGACGGTGCTTTTTATCTTCCTACAATTTTGACTAATGTAAATGATGAGATGAAAGTTTGTCGTCAAGAAGTATTCGGGCCAGTAGTAGCTATTGCTCAATATGATGAGATTGATGAAGTGATTTCAAAAGTAAATGATTCTGACTATGGGTTACAGGCAGGCCTTTTTACGAACGACTTACAGTTTGCTATGAAAGCAGCTCGTGAAATCGAAGTAGGCGGGTTAATTGTAAATGATGCTTCAGCGTATCGTGTTGACCATATGCCATATGGCGGTGTGAAAAAGAGCGGTAACGGAAAAGAAGGGCCAAAATATGCAATTGAAGAAATGACGGAAGAACGTATCATTGTTCTAAATTTATAATGTATTAGTTTAAATGAAAGACCTAGATTTTTAATTTTCTAGGTCTTTCATTTGGAAAATAACAAAGAAAAAATGACGAAGGTGAACAAATATGGAGTTCCTAACAATCCTCCTTCCTATTTTCGGGATTTTTGCACTTGGATTTATTGGACAAAAGAAAATAGGATTTGATACCAAAACGATTTCAACAATGTCACTTTATTTGATGTCTCCAGTTCTAGTGTTCAAAACATTTTACACAACCAAATTTACGATTGATTACTTATATCTTACGTTATACACATTTGCCCTTTGCTTTGCATTAATTGCTGTCGTCTATATTATTGCTTATTTCCAGCGATATTCTACTTCAGAAACCTGTGGAATGATATTAGCGTCTTCATTTATGAATAATGGAAACTATGGTACACCTGTTGTTTTATTACTTTTTGGCGTTACCGGCTTAGACTCTGCCATTATTCTCATGGTCATACAGCAACTGGTCATGTGTACAGTTGGAGTTTACTATGCTGCGAAAGGAAGTCCAAATGGAAATGGTATAAAATCAGCTATTGACGCAGTCCGACGGATACCAATTGTGTATGGGGGACTTTTAGGAGCTATATTTCAGTTTCTTCATATTCCATTAAGCAACTCTGTAAAAGAAGCGGTTGATTTAGTAGCTGGTGCAGCTATTCCTACCATCATGATCGTACTGGGCATGCAGCTAGCTAAAATATCAATTAGAAATTTAGCCAAAGCCAAAGTTTCATGCTCATTAGCTATCAAGCTTGTAATCTCACCATTTATCGCTTATATACTAACGCTTCTGTTACCGGTGGATGAGATGGTGAAACAAATTATGATCATTATGGCTGCTATGCCCACAGCTGCGAATACAACTATGTACGCGCTTCAATTTAATACAGAGCCGGAGTTTGTATCAAGTGCAACGTTAATTAGTACCTCCTTAAGCCTTGCTACATTACCTATCATTTTTCTAATTGTTTTATAAAATGACACAGAAAAACGTTTTAATATAGGTTGAAAAAATAATTTTATTATATGACTTTAAAAGGAGTAGTCAACGTGAATTCTCCTCATAACGCAGTTTTAAAAAGATATTTAAAGTTTATTTTCTATTTTAGTTTTGTGTTCTTCTTATACTTCTACTTCACATACAGTTTTCAACACTATCTGACTAAATATTTGTTTCTTAATTGTTTACTGACGGGGATCTCTTTTCTCATTCGAAATTTAAGAGGCTATACGGAAAAACTGTAGAGGCATCTGTATCTATAAAAGAAAAAAGCTTATTAAAAGGATTTATGGGTCCTTTTAGTAAGCTTTTTTGTATTGCTATTTATTAATCATTTTTTAGGGGCCGCCATAAGTATTTTTGTTTAATTTGTAAAAATATTTTGAATTAATGATCTCGCTATGATAATATTTAAATCAGTAAATCATATATAAAATTTAAAATCACATATGTGATTTAGAGAGGATTTCTTCATGTCAGTAAAATCAGCAGAACGTGTATTAAGGGTATTTGAATTGATTGCTCAACATCCCGAGGGGTTAACAGTAAAAGAGGTTAGTGATTTACTTTCGCTTCCACAAAGCAGTACGTTTAATCTTGTGGGAACCCTTCATAATGAAGGATATTTAAATCAGGACTCATTAAAGAGGTACAAGCTAGGGCCAAAGCTAATTCAAATTGGAACAGCGGCTATGGAATCACTGGATATTTCTTCTGAGGGAAAACCGTATTTAAAGAAACTGATGGAGGATGTTCAAGAAACGGTGTTTATGGCTTTGCTGTCAGATGGGGAGTTGGTTTATGTGGTTAAGATTGATAATAATCGCTCTATTAGAACAACTGCTCAGCCTGGCAACCGAAAGCCGCTCTATTGTACCGGATTAGGAAAAACCTTTTTAGCTTTTCTTCCTAAAGATCAGCGAGAACAGCTGCTTGAACATACGGAGCTGCTGCCTATTACGGATTATACAATTACAGATAAAAAAGTTCTTAATGACAATTTAGACTCTTTTATTCAAATGGGCTATGCAATTGATGATGAAGAAAATGAAGAAGGCTTATTTTGCCTTGCTGCACCTGTATTTGGAGCGAAGGGAAGCATTCAAGCTGCTATTAGTGTAGCTGGTCCTAAGGAAAGAATGCTGAAGCATAAAGACTTTATTGTAGAAAGGCTGCTTCAAACAGCAACTAATATATCTTTTATCGCTGGATATGAAGAGGCAAAGAGATAAATGAAAAGAGGGGTAAAATGGATGTGATAAGCATGGGGGAAACAATGATTCTGTTTACCCCACACTCGAATGGAAAAATGAGATATGCTAAAGACTTTTCTTCGAAAATTGCTGGAGCAGAAAGTAATACGTTAATCGCTCTGTCAAAACTAGGTTATCAAACGGGATGGGTTAGCCGATTAGGAAAAGACGAGCTAGGAGAGCGTATTCTTTCAAGTATAAAAGGAGAAGGAATAGATGTAAGACATGTGATATTTGATGATCATGCTCCTACAGGCCTATTTTTAAAGCAAAAGACAAATGAAATGAACAGTAAAGTGTTTTATTACAGACAAGGGTCAGCAGCAAGCTTTATGAATCCGCATGATATGAATGAAGAGTATATCTCTTCTGCCAAATATTTATACGTGACAGGAATAACACCTGCGCTGAGCGACTCCTGCCACGAAGCTGTTTTTGAAGCGATAAAAGCTGCTAAAAAAAATGGTGTAAAAATAGTGTTTGATCCAAATTTACGCAAGACGCTTTGGAATGAAGAAACTGCGCGTCAAACACTCATTAAAATGGCTACATATGCGGATATTATCTTACCAGGAATGAACGAAGGTCAGTTTTTATTTGAGAAGGATAACCCTGAAGACATTGCATCAGCGTTTCATGAATTAGGTGCAGAGCTAGTCGTTATTAAGCTAGGTGAGGAAGGAGCTTATTATTCAACTGAAAATGAATCCGCTTACGTAGAAGGCTTTAAAGTTGCTAGAGTGATAGATCCAGTAGGAGCTGGCGATGGGTTCGCCGCTGGGATACTATCGGGATTAATAGATAAATCTTCTTTAAAAGAAACAGTTAGAAGAGGGTGCGCTATAGGGGCTATGGTCGTCACCGTAGAGGGTGATATTGAAGGCTTACCTGATAAGAAAGAGCTTTACGAATTTATGAATGCGATTACAAAAGAAGACGTTATACGATAAAAGAAAGGGGCTTACCCATGACGGATAGTTTATCACATTTATTAGAGCATAAAATCGTTGCGATTATTAGAGGAGCCAAACCGCAGGACGTAGTGAAGGTTGCCTCTGCGCTTAATGACGGCGGTGTAAAAAATATAGAAATTACTCTAAATTCGCCTGACGCACTTTCAGCTATTAAAGAAGTTTCTACAGAACTAGGTGATCAAGTGCTAGTAGGAGCGGGGACAGTGCTTGACCCTGAAACAGCACGTTCAGCTATTTTAGCAGGAGCAAAGTTTATCCTTTCTCCAACTGTTAACACGGAAACGATTAAACTAACAAAAAGATACGGTGCGGTTAGTATCCCAGGGGCTTTTTCACCTACTGAAATTCTAACGGCATATGAAAACGGCGGAGATATTATAAAAGTCTTTCCTGCTAGGCTGGGTGCTAGCTATATTAAAGATATTCGAGGGCCGCTTCCCCATATTCCACTTCTTCCAACAGGAGGAGTAAGCTTAGACAATATTCAAGAATTTGAAGAAGCAGGTGCTGTAGGGTTTGGGATTGGAAGTTCTTTAGTAGATACAAATCGTGAAATTACTCATGCATACCTGCAGGAGCTAACACAAAAGGCTAAAGCATACGTAGCCGCAGTGAATGGTATAACGAAAGGGGAAAAAGTACATGAAAATTACTAATTATGAATTGTTCCAAGTGCCGCCACGCTGGTTATTTTTAAAAATAGAAACGGACAAAGGAATTGTTGGGTGGGGAGAACCTGTTATTGAAGGAAGAGCCTCTACCGTTAAAGCTGCAGTAGATGAGCTGATGGAGTATCTTATTGGCAAAGATCCATTAAATATTGAAGATCATTGGAACGTTATGTACCGAGGCGGCTTCTATCGAGGCGGACCTATTTTAATGAGTGCCATATCCGGGATTGACCAAGCTCTGTGGGACATAAAAGGAAAATATTACGACGCTCCTGTACATCAACTATTAGGCGGAAAAGCAAGAGAATCCATTAAAGTATATTCGTGGATTGGAGGAGACCGGCCTTCAGATGTAGGCGAAGCAGCCAGAGAAGTTGTCTCACAAGGATTTACAGCAGTAAAAATGAATGGAACTGAAGAGCTTCAATACGTGGATTCATATGAAAAAATTGATCAAGTAGTAGAACGTATCGCTGCTGTCAGAGAAGCAGTGGGGCCTTATGTAGGAATAGGTATTGATTTTCACGGAAGAGTACATAAACCAATGGCAAAAATTTTAGCTAAAGAACTAGAGGTCTATCGTCCAATGTTTATCGAGGAGCCGGTTTTGCCCGAAAACAATGAGGCATTAAGAGAAATTGCCAACCATGTATCCATTCCTATTGCGACGGGAGAAAGAATGTTTTCAAAATGGGAGTTTAAAAAGCTCTTAACAGATGGCTACGTTGATATTATACAGCCCGATTTATCACATGCAGGAGGAATTACAGAATGTAAGAAAATTATTTCGATGGCTGAAGCCTTTGATGTAGCAGCTGCGCCTCATTGCCCGTTAGGACCTATTGCATTAGCCGCTTGTCTTCAAGTAGATGCAACGTGCCACAATGCATTTATTCAAGAACAAAGCTTAGGCATTCACTATAACCAAGGCAGTGATTTACTAGATTATATTGTTGATAACCATGTATTTAAATATGAAGAAGGATTCGTGAAGATTCCTGATGGACCTGGTCTAGGTATTGAGATTAATGAAGACCATGTTAGAAAAATGGCTGATATCGGTCATAATTGGCGTAATCCAGTATGGCGTCATAAAGACGGTTCTGTAGCGGAATGGTAAAGGGGAAACCATTTTAGTATGGGAGATCTGATTGATAAATGACCATCAGTCAGATCTTCTTTTTAAACTAGTCATATACAGGGGGATAAGGGAATGAAGGGGTATAGCGAAAAGCCGACTCGCGTTAGATTTCGTGTTTTAGCATTTATTTTCGTAAGCGTTGTCATCAACTATATGGATCGAAGTAATATTTCTGTAGCTGCTACAGCCATGTCCAAAGATCTAAAGCTATCATCAGTAGAACTGGGTCTCATATTTTCAGCCTTTGGATGGGCTTATGCTGCTTTACAAATACCAGGAGGGGTAATGGCTGACCGTTTTGGCGCTCGTGCTACGTATGCCTTTAGTTTAATTACCTGGTCTATTGTTACGCTGCTGCAAGGATTTACTAAGGGATTTGTGAGTCTTTTTGGTCTGCGTCTAGCTACAGGAGCATTCGAAGCACCGGCTTTTCCGACCAATAATAAAGTAGTCACCAGCTGGTTTCCAAATCAGGAAAGAGCATCAGCTATTGCTTTTTATACTTCAGGACAGTTTGCAGGGCTAGCATTTTTAACACCTACACTAGTTACCATTCAGCACTTTTTAGGGTGGAGAGGTTTGTTTATTACTACAGGGGTTATTGGTATAGCATGGGGCATTATATGGTATATCTTTTATCGTGATCCTTCTCAGCATAGTAAAGTAAATAAAGCAGAATTACAGCATATCGAAGAAGGCGGAGGCTTAGTTAAAGCTGCTGATACGAAAGGAGAAAGAGCAAAGTTCGAATGGGGAAATCTTAAAGAAGCCTTTTCTCACAGAAAGCTATGGGGCATCTACTTAGGACAGTTTGCCGTCAACTCTACTTTATGGTTCTTTCTTACATGGTTTCCAACGTACCTTGTGGAATACAGAGGGTTAGATTTCTTAAAATCAGGATTCTTAGCATCAGCTCCGTTTTTAGCAGCGTTTGTAGGAGTATTATTATCTGGCTTTGTATCTGACGCCTTAGTGAAAAAAGGAGTATCACTAGGTATTGCAAGAAAAACACCGATTATCGTAGGTCTGCTTTTATCAACTTCAATTATCGGAGCCAATTATGTAAATAGCACATCTCTCATTATCATGTTTATGGCTATTGCGTTTTTTGGAAATGGTCTGGCTTCTATTACATGGGTCTTTGTCTCAACGCTAGCGCCTAAACATTTAGTCGGTTTAACAGGCGGAGTTTTTAACTTTATCGGAGGTCTAGCTTCTATTATCGTTCCAATTGTTATTGGTTTCTTAGCAAAAGGAGGCAACTTTGCTCCAGCGCTAGTATTCATAGCGGCATTGGCCCTTTTAGGAGCACTTTCGTATATCTTCCTTGTAGGGAAAGTGGAAAGAATTAAAGTGGTTAAAGATGAAGAATTGAATCGAGATATTGTGTAAGGCTGTTTATAATCTTATAGTTTTTTAGGAATCATACATCTGAAATTTTTTGTGGCCGGATTAAAAGAGAATTCTTGAAAATTCTATTAGAGAAAGAGCATAAATTTTGTTGGAAATCAACGGATTTACGCTCTTTTTTTACCTGTAAAGGAGGATTTCAGGCATTACAAGAATAAGATTACTAGCTTAGGTAGTAGTGATGTTCATAAATACAAAAAGCATGATAAAATACATAAAGTTTCTACTTTTTATTAACAGTAGTCAAAGAATAATAAGTAGAAAAGAATTAGTAGAGAGTTGAAGGTGCATGTACGAAAAAGGTTTTAGCAACTTCTGCTGTATTATTGCTAGCATTAGCAGCTTGCAGTAGTAATTAAACTAAGTAAATAAGAGCGGACCTTCCTTATAGTAGGGCCTGTTTTTTCTCTTTCTAAAAAGGAGCCGATGTGGTTTGTCCATATGTCAAAGTCAACAATATAAGCAGGTTTTATTCATAGATGATTGTTATAATACAAATAGTGCAGGGGCGATTACAAGCCTAATACAGAGATAAAATCGGAGGTAGCAAAATGGGGAAGAGTGGAATGTTTAAAGATTTTAATTTTAAACTAGTGGTCATTGAAGCTTTATTAGATCAAGATCCGTTATTTCTAGAAGAATTAAACGATTTAAAAGATAAGTATACGAATAATTTTGAATGGTATTCTGGAGCTGGACCAATTGTTGAAATCAGAGATTATTTAGAAGAGTTAACATTGGAAATGAGTGATTTGGAAAAGATTGAATCCCTTTGCTTTGATGGGGGTAATGAAATTTATCATATCCTAAAACCAGATTGGGATGGCGAAGACAGTTTTTTTGATGTATTATCTGTTGAAGGATTTCAGAACTTAACGAATTTAAAAACAGTGGACTATATTTCAATGTGTGATCCACAAGTATTAGAACCATTTAAGCAAGCTGGAATTGAGATTGAGGATTAAGTAGAAGGATGTTATTGTGCTAAAAGAAGCAATCCGCCTTTATGAAGAATAACGTTTTCTCATTATTGCCATCTAGAAAAATCAATAAGCAATTCTCCTATACTCCGTTTACAAAAACAGAAAACCCAACCTTTAGAGCTCACAGGTTGGGTTTTCTATTTTTAGTCTGTATACGCCACATATGTTTAGTAAATATAGTACCTCTTTGCAATACAAACTAAAAAACGTTATTGGCTTGGAATTTGAAGTTGAATTCTTGTAATTGAATTCTCTATTCCATCCGCCATTACCTCATCAATCACGTATTCCTCATATGCATACTCCCCTATTTTTAACCCTTTTTCTCTAACGAATTGAATAATTCGATCGTAAGCATGTTCGGTTTCGGCACCTTTTTGATACCCAACAACATATAATCCCTGGGGACGTGTATGACAATGAATTTTTTCTATCTCTTCTGGGATTTTGATATACAAATGTTCGTAATTGTAAAACTCTTTTTTTTGAATTTGTTCTCTCGCAAGCATTGCTCCAATTGGATATCCTCGATCTAATTTATGAAGTTGAGTATAATGAATGAGCTCTGGAATAACTGTAGTATATTTTTGTTCGGCTTCTTCTAAAATATTTTCACTAATCATAAAGGTTTCTTCATCTAAATATTGCAATGAAATAGAAGAAAAATCAGTTTGTAAAGCATGTTCTGCTAACTGTAAACGCGTTTGAATAATTGCTTGTAAATGATTAAGGCTCTTAATTTTTTCTTCAATTTCAAGAGATTTTTCCTTTAAAAGAGTAATCATATTTATTGGTTTTTTATCTTTTAAAAGAACTTTTATCTCTTTTAATGGAACACCAAATTCTTTAAATAAGGCAATCACTTGAAAGACTTCAAATTGTTCATATGAATAGTACCTATATCCATTCTCTGTTTTTATTTGAGGTGAAAGTAACCCTATCTCGTCATAATGAAACAGAGTTTGCTTTTTTACACGACAGAGATTCGCAAATTCACCAGTAGTAAAGTACTTTTCCAACTCTTCCCTCATAAAATCCTCCTTGACTATACGGTAACCATATACTTTATGATGTTCATTGTACTGGAAAGGAGATATAAACAGCAATGACGGGTCCTTTATTTCATTAAAGTAAGTGAAAAGGCAAATTGATGATGAATTTGAAGATAAAGCAATGAATAGAATTAAAGTTTGTTTAATTAGAGAAAAGAAAGAGTAGATAAGATGCAAATGATAAAAAAGAAAAAATCCTCCGTAGGTCAACTCCTTCAAGGTATATGGTCAAAAAATCGTAAAGGAATTAGCCTTACCTATATGCTCACCCTTGTTGAAAATGTTTGCGATCTTCTTTACGCTGCAACAATTGGTTTTGCAATCGATGGGTTGCTTAAAGGGAATCCAGCTAGCCTTATACCACTTGCTCTACTATGGATCCTTCACCTAGGGGTTGGCTTGTTCAGACACATTTACGATACCAAAGTATTCGTTGGAATTTATTCTAATGTTGCTGCAGAAATGGTGGAGCGCCAGCGTGCTGATGGAGTAAAAGGAACTCGAATTGTAGGACGTGTCTCATTGTCTCGAGAGATAGTAGATTTCTTTCAGATGGAGCTGCCGGCAGTTGTAACAACGGTTATTCGATTTTTAGGCGCTATTATCATGTTATTTCTTTATGACCGGTTTATTGGGTTCTTAAGTTTATTGGCACTAATTCCAATACTAATCATAAACCATTGGTTCGGTCGACGTTCTTATCGTTTGAATCACGCACTTAACAACCGAATTGAAGAAGAGGCAGATATAGTCGTTCATCGTCCACTTACCATTGTTCAAAAACATTTTGCACGGTTACGTTTGTGGCGTGTTGCTATTTCTAACGCTGAGGCTAAAACATGGGGGATGATGGAGATTGTCGTCATTCTCTTAACCCTAGCTACACTACTTAGACTTACAGGTGTTCAGGGTACTACGCCTGGTGCTATTTATGCAGTTCTAGCTTATATTTGGATGTTTCAAGAGGCAGTAGTTGGTCTTCCTGAAATTGTGCAAAATATTTCGCGTGTACTTGATATTGGTGAACGCGTTGCTGAAGACGTTAACAGCTAAAACCACAAAAGCTTAGCCAACCATTATTGTTATGTTATCCCTTAAATTATTGTTGTTGTCTTTTCAGAGAAATAAGCCCGTAAATATAGGTTAGGAGGATGTTTAATGAAAAAGATTGAAACTGATCGATTACTATTGAGAAACTTTTCTAAAGCAGACTCTCAAGCTCTTTTGGAATACTTGGCTAATCCAAGGGTAAACTGCTTTCTTGAAGACAAAGTTCACACAATAGAGGAAGCTACTTTAAAAGCTCAAAAAAGAACAAAAGATGACTCTTTTGTTGCAGTCTGCTTAAAAGGCAGTGATTATCTAATAGGAGAAATATTCTACTTAAAGGAAGATCCAGATACTTATTCCATTGGTTGGCACTTTAATGCTCAATATGAGGGGAAAGGGTACGCAAGCGAGAGTGTGAAGACGTTCCTTAAGTATCTGTTTACTCAATTGGATGCAAGAAGAGTCTATGCATACGTTGAGGAGGATAACTACAAATCACAAAAACTATGTGAAAAATTAGGGATGCGTAAAGAAGGACGTTTTGTTGAGTTTATTTCGTTTACTAAATACGAAGATGGAACACCTAAGTATGAAAATACTCTTCAGTATGCATTATTAAAAAAAGAGTGGATAAAAAATATTTCTTTTAATGAACCTGAGGAAAAAGTATCTCCTTAATTGATCTAGATAAACAGAATCAGTGTTAAATGCATTGATATTTAATAATCTAAGATATAGGCAATTTGTAGAAAAGCTATGTATTTGTCGTTATCTAATGTAAACGTTAAAACCTTTATAATAAAAAACCCCAGATATTTTGATTATCTGGGGTTTAAGGAGGGTAGACAAAAGCTGTTTTTAATCATTTTTTTTATCTATTTTTACGTACATAAAGGCAAATAATAAAAGTAACACAATACTAATAGGCAAAATAACGTAGGAATCTGTCGCTTCACTCACACTAGATTTTAATGTGTAGTTGTAAACAACAAGTCCAATCCCAACAATAGCTATTAATATTTGATATGTTCTTTTTTTACTAAACATACAAAACAATCCCCTTTACCTGAACAAGCTACTCCAAGGGTGTAGTGAAACTTACTTTAGACAACCATTAATAAACGTATCTATTCCTATGAGTGCTTATAATGCGTCAAAAGCACCTGGTGTAGCTCTAGCTGTCTTTTTTAACGCTAATTTCATAGCTTTTGCTTTGGAGTATTTAGCAACTCTGCTACCAGGCTTTTTAATTCTTGAATAGTAATCATAAGATTTAGCAAGTTTGTTAGCAAATTTAGTTGCACCATCTGTAACTTTAACAACTTTTTTAATTTTTAATACTTTCGTAATTGGAACAGCATTTGATGCTATGGCAGCAGCTATTCCTTTCTAGTTACCATAAAACAGCTTATAGGTATCTACAAAAATAAAAAAGAAAATTATTGTAATCGACCTTGTATATAATTAGGAATCTATATTGAGCTCATTAACTGAAAAAAGTATTCGGACTTCTGAGTTTTATTTAAGCTATACCATGAATCTAATGTATTTGATGCAAATACATCTAACTTTTTTAATACGTCCCTCGCGAATTCTAGAGGTGCTACTCCTGAAGCTGTAATCATGTTATTATCGGATACTACAGGTCCAACCTCATACAACTTCTCCCCTTTATACTTAGGACAGACCATTTTTGTATATTCTAAGTTATTAAGCGTATGCTTTCTAGAATCTAAGTATCCACTATTTGCAAGGGCATCAGTAGCACCACAAATTGCAGCTACAATAGTACCAAGCTCTAAGACTTCCCCAACTTTTTTCAATATAGGTTGATGAATCTCCTCACTCCATGTATTTCCTCCCGGTAGAATTAGAAGATCTTTATCCAGAAGAGCGCACTCATCAAGAGAAATATCCGGCTGTATACTCAGCCCCCCCATTGTTTTAATAATTTCTTTATTAACTCCTACCGTCATTACTTTTAAAGGGGCTAAACCTTGCCTGAAATATCTTCCTGAATTTAGTTCAGCAATTAAATATCCATACTCCCAATCTGACATTGTATTAAATACATAAATATACACTTTTTTTGTTTGCATATTAAACCTCCCGAACTGACGTTCTCTATATTATACCATTTTAAAGACATATATCTATAAAAAGTTAAAATATTCAGAAAAAATGAGGAGATTGAGAATCATTTTAAAGAAAACAAAATAGAAAAAGTCGTAACAGTAGGATTAACAACTCCGCATTGTGTATCAACTACTACTCCAATGAGTGATAATTTAGGATTTGAAACGTAGCTCGTATCAGATGCCACAGTTACATTTGCAATAAAAGGAGCAGATAATACATATTATCCAGCTAAACAAATACATACTGTGTCATTAGCAACTTTAGATAATGAGTTTGCCAAAATTTTAACAACTGAAGAATTGATCAAAAAGTTAAATTTGACTGAAGCAATACAATCATAAGATCTTTATTTTAACTGTATATCTTCTACGAAATTAGTTAACATAATACCTCTAAATTTAATGATCCAGTGGTCTTCGACATTGTGAAACAGAATTAAAAAGAAAAGGCCGTAAAAGTATACTGACTCCCAACTTGATGATAATAGAAAGAAGAGTGCATAATGAAATATGCATGTTTTTTTCTAAACTATAAGCAGCCGTATGAAATATATTAAAAACTATATTCGTAAAAAAGAAGGGGACTGTTCTATGAAAGCTGTACAAGTAACAGGGTATGGAGACGTAAGTAAATTAAGCCTAGTAGAAATTCCTATACCTGAACCGAAAGAAAATGAAGTTCTTATAAAAGTGAAGGCCTGTGCTATTAACAATACAGAAATTTGGATGAGAGAGGGTGCTTACGGTACTGACTCAAAATCTTGATGGCGACCGGAAGGAGTCCAGTTTCCACGTACACCAGGATCTAATATAACGGGAAAAGTAGTAAAAGCAGGAAAGTTAGTAGAGGAGTCTACAGTGGGAAAAGATGTTGTGTTATTCCCTTTTATATCTAGCGACGAAGAAGGGTACGAACATATTGCTGATGATATGTCTTTTATAGGTTCAGAATACGATGGCGGTTATGCTGAATATGTGGTTTGGCCTGCTGAACTTTGCTTTGACATGCCCCTATCAAGCTATTCAGAAAGTGCTGTTTTTTCGGTAAGTGGGTTAACTGCTTGGCACATGGTCAACCAAATTCAAGCTCAACCAGGTGAGACAGTTATAGTAACTGGAGCAAATGGTGGTGTGGGATCATTAAATGTACAGATTGCCTCTAAAGTCTTTGGTGCTAAAGTTATTGCAATCACGGGGGACTTAGAAAATCAAGAACGAATTAAGGAATTGGGAGCGACACACGTATTATCATATAAATCTGATACTCTTTCAGAAGACATTTTAGAACTGAACGTAGGTCCGGTCGATTCCGTTCTAGATGTTGTAGGAGATGCTTTGTTTTCCATATCTCTTCAAGTTTTAAAAAACGGAGGGGAATTTTGCATTTCAGGTTCCGCTGGTGGTCAGCATACAAATTTTGATTTTAGAACATTATATCTAAAACATATTACAATGTATGGATCTGTGTTGGGAACGAAAGCAGAGTTTAAAGAGATGCTTAAGGCCATTTCTGAGGGAAAAATTAAACCAGTTGTCGATAAAATTTTCCCTTTAGAAAAAGCAAAAGAAGCCCAAGTGTATTTTGAAAATAAAGGGAAGTTAGGGGAAATTTTATTACTTCCCGGAGAATAACCTTGTATCACAAAGGGTTCTTTCAACGAACATGAAAGAACCCTTTTAACATTACTTTTGGTTTTTGTTTGCTTGAGCGTTTTGACGTTTAACGTGTTGTACGTCAGTCTCGCTAGCAAATTCCGTACCGTATTTGCCAGAAGATGCTTGAGCATTCTTTTGCTTCACATGTTGTACATCTGTTCCTGAAGCTGTCTTGTTAGAGTATTTGTTTTCCATTACTATCACCTCCACAAGAATTAATATATCCAAGTGGAGAGACAGTATCCTTAGAAGTACCTGGTAAGAAAAAATTGAAAATTTCAGGAAGTATTGGGCATATCACTATGAGGCAACATGTACAAGAAAACATCGTCAATAGTTTGTTCGAATTTTTACCGATTATATATTATAATCCTTAGGCAGGATGCTCTTAAGATAATTCGTTGTGTAATTTTAGAATAGATGTACACCTTAAAATAGAGAGGTGTATAAAATCATGAAAAAGAATAGACTATTTTTAATACTGTTAGTTATCACTTGTTGGTCCAGCTTTTCATTTATGAAAGGCAAAGATTTTAAACGTTTTCTTCCAGCGTCCATTGCTATTTGTATGGTAACTAAATACCTTAATTCTTATGCTAAAAGAAAGAGTTTTTGGTCTTTTAAACAAAGTATACATCCGAAAATTCCTGGTGAAGATGTGTGGACATGGGGGCCCTTTTTTACTGTATCTATGTGGGTGCTTAAATCCACATACCGTAAACTGCCTCTGTATATAGCTGTAAATTTTATGATTCATACTACATTTACATTTGTAGTTGTACCTAAATTAAAAAAGGGCAGCATCTTTAAGCTTAAGAAAATTAATCCTTTTCAGTACGTAACCATTTTGACTGTTAGACAACTCCTATTATATGGTTTTCAACATATAAGTGAGTTTATAATGTTGAAGAAACTAGAGATAAAGCCGGATAATGGGGAGCATTAATAGGAGCATTCCTTTATTGGGTAAGTGATAAAAATATCTAAGCATCTTCATCAGTACACAGGTCACGAGCCGTTTGGATAAAGGCATCCGTTTCTTTTGATGTACCTTTCCTAGCACTGCTATATTAATTTCTCTGAACGTGTTGGGCTTTAACTCTCTAGAAACTACTTGTTCTGGCAGTGACAAGTAGTTTCTTTTTGTTGTAATCGTAATTCCTAATCCTCCTTGTACCATACTTAAGGCTGTGTCATATGTAGTTCTTCGCCGCCTTTTGTAAAACTTCCGGTTTTCGATATCTGAACAATAAGTTGAATTTGCGATTTTATCATATCAATTTTGTTATATACCATATAATTAATATGCATTTTATTTATGTTGGAACCTAATGTACCATAAAAGAGAATTAAACTTCAAGAAATCAACCGGAGGTAATTAGTATGGTCAATCGTAATAAATTGTTTCTACTTGCACTTATACTAGCTGCATTTAACCTTAGGCCGGGTCTAACTTCAGTTAGCCCAGTCTTTCATGGAATAACGAAGGATCTAGGTATGAGTTCAACTTTAGCTAGTTTGCTCACTTCCATTCCTTTGGTATGTTTTGGTTTTTGTTCGTTATTTGCTGGTCGTTTAGCAAATCGCTATCAACCAGAGAAGATGATTACTTTCGCTATAACTTGCATAGGTATTGCAACGTTTCTAAGGGCCTTTGCAAATTCCTCAATTTACCTGTTAATAACGGCTTTATTAATTGGTGCAGGAATTGGTGTTGTAAGCCCTTTGCTTTCTGGTTTCATTAAAAGTCATTTTCCAGACAAGGCAGCATCGGTGATAGGCATATACTCTACTTCAATGGTAGTGGGTGCATCTATTTCTATTGGGTTAACAACACCACTTCAACACTGGTTCAATCATTCATGGAAAAATGGATTAGCATTCTGGAGTATTCTTGCTCTACTAGCTATTCCACTTTGGCTTATGGTGATAAAACAATCTCGTATTCCTGCAAGTAATTTTTCACAAAAGACGAAGGTTTCTTTACCGTTAAAAAATAAAAAAGCTTGGTTATTAACTTCTTTTGTAGGGATTGTAACTCTGTTGTTTTATTGTTTTTCAGCATGGCTACCAGCCATTGTAGAGGAAAAAGGGTGGACATCAGCATTCGGTGGTCTTGTAGGTACAATTGCTATGATTGCACAGCTACCAGCTACTTTTTTATTACCTAATCTTTTAAAAGTGCTACCGAGCAGAAGGTTTTGGATTACAGCCTTTACCTTAAGTATAATAATTGGTTTATCCCTTTTATGTTTTACAAACGTAACACCTATTGTTTCAAGTATATGTTTAGGAGTTGGTGCCGGTGGTCTTGTGTCGCTAACTTTGTTGTTACCATTAGATATGGCATCTTCCCCTATGGAAGCAAGTACTTGGTCAGCAATGACTCAAGCAATTGGATATATGATCGGTGCAGTCGGCCCGTTCATAATTGGATTTCTGCGTGATTATCTAGGAAGTTTCGTTCCGACGTTATATCTTCTTATAATTTTAGGATTCATTGCCATCTTGTTAGGGTGGAAAATTACCAAACCAGCTAAGGGTAAAGCAGAGGGCCTACCTGTGAAATAAAAACCACGAAGTAAATCGTGGTTTTTATTTTAACTTTTGAGAAAGCTCATATAACAACTTTTAAAACGTAGAGTGATATTACTGTGTGCAAGAGGGAGGTGGTCCCATGAATACATTTGGTCAGATAAATAGTAGCCATTGTATAGAATCACGTGTGGGTATTGCCTACTAATAAAGCCTTATATTACTCGATTATTAGCTTAATACATATTTTTCCATCTTTCTGAGGTGACGTTATGGATTTACATGATTTAACAAGCCATCTTATTCATCGTACAGATGTAAGAGCAATGAATTATTTCAAGAAAAAGCTCAAACCTTATGGCATGACTCCAGTACGATGGAGCATCATTAGTGTTCTAGACTCTCAAAAAGGGATAACCCAAACAGAACTAGCAGAAGCAATTGATAAGAAACAAACAACTATTGTAGAAATGATTTATGCGATGGAGGAAAAAGGACTCATAAAAAGAATATACAGTGAACAAGATCGTCGCTTACACTATCTGTTTCTTACAGAAAAGGGGGAAGAGTTAAAGAAAACTCTTTTACCTTTAGTTAAAGACGTTCACCTCTTCGTCACGCGTCACTTAAGTGATGAAGAGAATACTCAACTGAAGATATTGTTAAACAAAGTATATAATGGTATACAATAAGCCGTGTTACTGAATATTCCTTTCTGGATCCTATACGGATTCTTCCATCATCCTTTTGTTTGATTAACAACGATTAAAAAGAGTAGAAATAAAAAAGACAGCCACTTTTTGTATCAAACGGCTGTCTTTTTTATATGCACTAAATAGCAACACATGTTTACTTAAGTGCTATTTAAGCATCTTCTTGAGCAAAAAGAGTGAGAGCTGTTTGAATAAAGGCATCTGTTGCTTTGGATGTATCTTTCATATCTAGCACTGCTATATTGATATCTCTAAACGTATCTGGTTTTAATTCACGAAAAACGACTTGGTCTGGCAACCACCAAATATTTTGTTTCGTTGTAATGGTAATTCCTAACCCTTCTTGTATCATACTTAATCCTGTCTCTATATAATCCATTTCAAACCGTACTTTAGGAGTCAAGTTATACTCGTTGAATAAAGCATGAATTTGTACCTCATAACCGCATTTTCCAATTAGTATATCTTCACCTTGTAGGTCAGGAATACTTATTGTTTCTTTCTGAGATAAAGGATGGCTTGAGTGCATAAGTACAATCAGTTGATCTTTTATCAAAGGTACGGTGTCAAAATCTTTATCAGGAGGAATAATAATTCCTACATCAATGCATTTGGAACGTAACCACTCTTTTACTTGATCTACACTACCTTCCGAAAGCTTGATTTCTATACCAGGATACTGACTTTCCATTGTACGTATGATTTTAGGAATAAACCTCGTACAAGCAGTTCGGTAAGCGCCAATGTGTACCTTCCCAATTTCTAACCCCTGTTCAGCCACAATTAATTCATCTACTTTTTGTAATTCACTCAGGATTGTTCTAAAAGTAATTAATATGCGCTCTCCTACATCTGTAAAAGATAATCCGTTCTTCTTATCTCTTTTAATTAACTTCGTTCCTAGTTGGGATTCAATTGTTGCTACAGCGCGACTTACCGCAGGTTGTGTCATATGTAGCTCTTCACCGGCTTTTGTAAAACTTCCTGTTTCTGATATCCGGACAATAAGTTCAATTTGTGATTTGTTCATATCAATTTTGTTATCTCCTGTATAATTAATATGCATTTCATTGGTATTAGAATCCAATGTATCATGAAAGAGAATTAAACTTCAAGAAATTAACCGAAGATAATTAGGATTAGCGATTGTAATAAATTATTTTCATTTGTGTTTATAGTACTGTTTTGAGGATTTTATTTTTAAAGTGCATTTGGCTTTAGCAAATGAGATCTCAATAGTGTATTTGCTACTGTAATGTTAGCTTGTACTCATATGATGTATCTAATTGATTTAGGAAAGCGGGGTGCTAACAATAGAGAATAACTCGAAGTTACAGCAGGCGATAAAAATATATAAAGCACTCGGTGAACCAACACGATTAAAAATTGCTCGGTTGCTTGCTAATGAAGCAAATTTATGTTGTTCGGATATTGGGACAAAACTTGAATCAATTGCTGAATCAACTTTATCCCATCACTTAAAACGATTAACTGATTGCGGACTTCTGAGTACTTACAAAGAAGGGACATATATATATTACAGCCTAGACCGTGAGTTAATTGAAAAGTATGCTCCATATGTGATGGAGTAATTTCTCTTATTTCTATATTTCTATACTTAAGGAAATATAGAAATAAGAGGTATGATCTTTCTTGTCTGGATTATGGCTAAATTGCTTAATAGGTATCCTCATCTAAATTATGAGTATATCCATTACTGGTACTTTAGATAAAAAGGCTAAAGCAAATCACTTATCGTTATCATAAGCGCGTTAAATTCATGGTGTGTCACCTTTATAAAACATTTTTTAAGAAACTGTAAAGGTCACGTTGTCTACGGGCAAAGATCAGCTCTTTACAGTGAACTTTTCAAACACTCGGTTAATTTACGAACTTAAATCTGTATTTCTAGAAATACCGAAATATAAAAACAAAAGGTGTGATTTATTTTGTCAAATATGTGGAAAATTTATTTGTTAGCTGCCATTAGTTTTCTTAATGGTACATCAGAATATGTTATTGCCGGAATCTTAGACAGAATTGCTGAGGCCAATAACATTTCAGTTTCATCTGCAGGACAGCTAATTACCGTGTTCTCAGTAGCTTTTGGAGCAGGGACACCTTTTCTAATTGCTATGACTGCTCGACTGGAACGAAAAAAACTTCTTGTCTATGCTTTAACCGTTTTCTCTGTCATCAATATTCTTATTGCGATTATAACAGGTTATGAAATGCTAATGGCAGCTAGAATCATCTCTGCCCTTAGTGCCGGCGTTATTCAAGTTACGCTTTTAACCCTTGCTGCAGTTTTAGCAGCTCCAGGAAAGCAGGGAGGTGCGATTGCTACAGTTGTTACGGGGCAAAGTACTGCTTTGGTTGTAGGTGTACCTATAGGAAGAGTTGTGGCTTCGCATTATGATTGGAATGTAATATTCATTGGGCTTGGTGTAGTAGGATTACTTTTCACCGCCTTAGCGTCGTTTACTATACCAAAAACAGTTGCTGAAGAACCTGTACCTTTGCGTGAGCAGTTTAAATTTCTTATGAAACCACGTATCTCAGCATACTTGCTCATTACGTTTCTATGGTTAGGTTCATATTCCATTGTATTTACGTACATTTCACCGTATTTCTTAAATACATTCGGAATGAGCAATCAAGGGGTAACTACAGCTCTCTTTATATTTGGTATTGCTAGCGCTATTGGATCCAAATTAGGAGGTTTTAGTACAGATAAGTGGGGATCATTTCGTACATTAACTGGAGGAATATTACTCCATGCTATTGCACTATTGCTATTTCCGTTTATCGATCAATTTGCTTTTCTTTTCTATGTATTGCTTATTTTCTGGGCGCTTTCAGCTTGGTCTTCCGGCGCGCCAATACAATTTCAGCTTATAAGCCTTGCTCCTTCTGCGGCAAGCATTGTACTTAGTTTACACAGTGCTTTTGGACAACTTGGAATGGCAGCTGGAGCTGGTATCGGCGGTGTTGCTGTCAAAAATGGATTGTTGAATTATATTCCTTGGATTGGTGCTTTTGCTCTTGCCGTTTCTGTCGTAGTAATTGTTGCCGACAACGTTCTATCTAAACGAAAACAGACCAAACAAACTCAGAGCAATCTTTGTATAGAAAAATAAAAGTCTTATATTTAACGTAGCAAAAGACCACTTGTTTTATACAAGTGGCTTTTTACGTTGGCTATTTTTTTGTTTTGAATCACTATACAAAGCGAACATCGATTAAATCGCTTAACCTCATTTTGTTCCCAAAGATGTTGAATTTTTAGGTGGAGAAGATTTAAGTACCGTATTAGTCCACGGATATGCTAACGGTAAAGAGAAGAAAAAAGAGGTGTCTGTCACAGTAGATTACGGTGATGATTACCGAGTAACAGGGTACAGATACAATTAAAGAAAACGTATGTAGAGAACTCTGTACACCTTAATGGAAGCCTTACATAATAAACACGTATACCTTAGATATTATGTATAACAAAAACGAGATGCAAACGATTATGCATCCCGTCATGTGAAGAAGGAAAAATCAGCTTTTAATGCAGCATATGATCTTTAAGGAACACCTCATTTACGTAATTCCATTGCCTAATGAAACAGTCACTTGAAAAAGTATATTCTCTTTAACAAACACCTCATTTAAGCATTGAACTAAAAAATATACAATGTGAACGAAATCGTTCTTGGTCTGGGACAAACACCTCATTTGTATAGTGATAAATGAATATTATTGTCTACCCATTATATATATTCTTACTACGTTCATGACTACCATCCCCTTATGAATCAAACATACATCGATTTACAATAAGGTTTTCTGAAATATGCCTGCTGTAGACACCTCATCCCAAATGTAAGAAGCTTTGTAATGATTAGTTGTAATCAATAACTTGTTTTCCTTCTTCCCTAATTAGAATATCCCAATAGCCTCTTTATAATTCAGTAAAGTTAACAGGTGTTTTTTGGATTACATATATCCTTTATTTATAAGAAAGATTAAATAGTGAATTATCATGAATAGCTATAATAAATGGAGATATATATACATATTCAATATGCTCGAGCATTTATAAGCTATGCTACATATGCCTACCATAAGTCTTGGTAGGGGAAAGATGAATAGCTAGAACTTGTTGAAGGGGATATTTTTCTTGTTTGCTATCAACTCTACTATATGTTACACTACAGATAACTTATTTTTGTTCGGTATATTGAGAAAAGAAAAAACCCTAAGTAGAAGTTTTTATCTTGAAATAGTATGTTTGGGCAAGATTAGTAATACATTTGTGGAGTATTCCACAGCAGGAGGCAACATTATGACACAAGGTACAGTAAAATGGTTTAATGCAGACAAAGGTTTCGGTTTCATCGAAGTTGAAGGCGGAGAAGATGTATTCGTTCATTTCAGTGCTATTCAAGGTGAAGGTTTCAAATCATTAGAAGAAGGTCAAAAAGTTACTTTTGATATCGAGCAAGGTCAACGCGGAGCACAAGCTGCTAACGTTCACAAAGCATAATTAAAAGTGATAAAAAAAGACTCCTGTGAAGGGGTCTTTTTTTATGGTGTCATAATTAGCATACTATTGGTTCAATAGAAAACCCAGGCTTTGAAAAAGCCTGGGTTTTAGACAAGACGATTGGTACAAGGTTAACTAGTTATAACATACAACAGAAATAGAAAGCAAATAGGAACCAAGACTTCTTTATGGATAAATAGTGTTTAATCTTTTAGAAAGCATAGGTTTATATTATTTTTTATGCGGATTACGGGGGATTTTATCAATAAGCCGTTTTTTAGCTTCCATCTGACTTTTACACAAAGGACATTTCTGATGACTATCGTAAGAGAAGTCTTTCCTCATCCAGCCTTTACACTCTTCTACTGTACATTCCCAAATTTCTGTTTCCTCTTGAATCGGAGGTTCTTGATTTCTTTTACTATAATGCATATTAATCACTGCTCCTCTCTTTAGAAGTATACCTTATAAAGAGAGCATACATACTAGACTTGAGTCAATAACTTGGACACAAAAAAACTGTCTCAAATAAGACAGTCTAAAAACGAACCTCTATTAGAAAATAGGTAAATTATCTTCAGTCGATGATTGATAGCCATCACCTAAAATCCAAATTTGCTGATTATCTGGTGCGGAGTTCTTAGTGTATAAGACACTTTTGGGTGAAAGCACAGTGCTAGCTGTACCTGCTTTGATAATGTTAGAACTTGAACCTAAAGTTGGAGAGTATTGATAGTTTACAGTATCTGTATCGATTTCAAAATGTAAGTGTGCTCCTGTAGAATACTTTCCTGTGTTTCCGTAAACACCTAAAGCCGTATCTTTTGTGACGCTTTGACCTTTTGCTACTTTTATTGATGCAAGGTGATTATAACGAATTACAATGTCTTTGGTCGCTTTTGTACTATGAATGTATGCTTGAGGATATTTTACTATAATCGTATTACCTAGAACCCCATCATATCCAGTGGCTAAAACTTTCCCTTTACCACTTGCCCAAACTGTACGATCACTTGTTGCTGAGACTAAATCCCAACCGTAATGTTTGAAGCCAAACTTTTGTTGGTATTTAGTATTGAGGTATCCGGCTGTAATTCGTGCATTATTAATTGGTTGAATTAACTTTTGCGAAGCCGCCTCTGCAAACGTTGGTAAAGCTATTCCCATAGAAAAAACAAATAATGTAACTAAACTAAGTATTTTTTTCATATTACCCTCCTTTTTTGTCTATATTATCATATAAATGTAATAAAAAATCCAAATTTACCAAAAAATAATATTTTACATTAAAGATACAATCTATATACAGCTATGTATTCATGTAGTGACCATGGTTTAACTATGATTAAAGAAAATCAATGTTCTGAATATATATTTTTTCTAATAGATACAATTATTGTGCTAGAATCAAACAACTCATGTTTTATAAAACATGAGTTGTTGTTTAACTAATTTTTTCTACAATTATATAATGTTTATTAATAGTGCCTATAGAACAATGTCCAACAATTGAAATATTCTTTATTATAGATTCGACGTTATTCATAGAAATAATTTGGAAAACTTTAGAGTTTTTATTGAAAAAAGAACGTTTGTTCCTATATAATATAGAGAACGAATGTTCTTTTTTTGTAGGTTCTTTGAATCTAGTATGAGTAGCTATCAAACAGAGTCATTATATGTACCGACATGAAGGCATTCCTTGCTTTGTTTTGTTTCTCTATATTAAATATAAATGTTGGAGAAGAGGAGAAAATGAGATTGTTGGAGGATATTATAATCAGCGCGAAAGAAGCCTATGCGCTTGCCAAAACGATTAATTAAATTTGGCTTTCTCTTTAAGAACATCCAATTATACTATCATCTTAAAGGGAAAAGATAACCAAGATAAAAATTATATAAAATTAGTTTCTAAGGAGAAATAACATTGAACTCTACACTCAATAATTCAGAAGATATAAAAAGGGAAGAAGGACAAAAGCAGCTGCTTGAAAAAAGTCTTCAAGCCCATAGAAATAAAAAATGGATAATCAACTTTACTTGTACTATATCTTTTCTTTTAGCAATATTATGTTTTTGCTTTCAAGTGTCAGACGCTATAATTATTGCTATTATCTTACTGTTCATATGTGTAACTTTCCAAACCGCACATAAAATGTTAGATAGAAAAATAGAGTTGCGCTTGAAACGTATAAAGCAGGATCATAGAAAGACCATATTCAAGATAAAATAAATCCTAACTTCCTGCCTATATTTTTCTAAAGTTTAGACAATCTTGCCGCGAACCAATAATGCGTCATTTTTTTGCCTGTTAGTTTAAAGTTAAAGGTTTTTGAATAGATGTGTAATCCAAGAATGAACGCTTTTTTACTTGTTATTGAACTCACTCGATACTTTAGTTTAAAAAAGGAGGGTTTTATGAATTACTCTAAACTGCTTCAATATCAAGGCTGTATTTATTTAAACTCTATATTTGAACCTGAGGATAACGCGTTAATAGTGGATATTGAACGTTGCAAAGTTAATGGAAATGCAGCTGAAGAGATAACAGGAGAAAGCACTTCTTCTTCGTATGCCTCTATTGATGTGGATTACGCACTCCCTATAATTCGACTTACATTTGATTGGTACATTGCATACTCTGTTAGAAACGAAAGTTTTACTGTAATAGATGAGTATGAAATGTATAAAGGAAGCGCTTTTGCAGTTTATTCAAAGTCCAGATATCTAGATTTTATCGAAATTGGTACCGTAGCTGACGATATACACCCTGGCCCGTTTAAACACTATGGAATACATACTTTAAACCATATAATTGATGTGGTTTCGACTGAACCTCCAAGTATTTCAGTAATAAAAAGAGATCACGAACCAAAGTGAAAAAATGAGGTTAATATGTAGCACATTAACTATGTTAAGAGGGTAGCAATGCTTAAGGAATCAAGGGGTGTTATAAGAAGAGAATAGCTTTGCTATAACATTTTGGAATATTTAAGATATTCAGACGCGATTTCGAGGGAAGAAATACAAACCACGTATTATTAATTGAAGAGAGTTATAAACATAAGGGGTAAAAACAATGGAATTTTATGAGGCGTTAACCTATGTAAATGAGAACTTTTATAAACCCAATCACTTCGCTATAAAAGCTATTCGAGAAGAAGCTCAGAATTCAGATTATGGCGCTGGTATCTTTCAGTTAAATTCAAAATCTGTACGATTTAGGGTGGCGAAAACTACACCTAATAAGGTAGGACAGTTTGTATCCTTTTGGGAAAAAGATGCGACTCATAAAAACCAGGCCTTTTCGGATGGAAAAGCTACCGATTTACTGGTTATTAATACCTTCACTAGTACAAATAGATTTGGACAATTCATTTTTCCAAAAGAAGTTCTTTTAAAGCAAAAAATTCTTAAAACGGCTACCACAAAAGGCAAGATGGCAATTAGAGTGTACCCGATATGGGATAAACCAACTAGCAAACAAGCTATTGAAACACAGAAATGGCAATTAGAATATTTTGTTGAGATAAATGATGCGAACAATTTGCCCCGCTCAAAATTATTAAAGCTATACTCCTAGAGGGGTAACGATTGAAGCCTTACATACGAATTAACAAGTGCATATAAGGAGGGTCAATGCGTAACAGAGACAGGATTCATTCAGTTTGTTGATTCTCTTGGTAATTTATTTACCTTCATGGATCACATACGGTTAAGTGAACCAATCGACGTTCGCTTTGTATAGTGAGCAAACATGCTTAAAATGTTTATAATTTTAACAACTATCAAGTCAATAGAAGAAGGGCATTTCCTACATTTGAAGAATAGTAACACCATTAAATGAATTGACGGCTGACTGTCTCATTGCGAGAGCCACAGATTAAAAAATTGAATAGGAGTGTTCTTTGATGACAAATAGCAAAATGAATCCTAAGGTTGATGAATTTTTAACTAAAGCTAAAAAGTGGAAAGAAGAATATCAGACGTTGAGAAAGATTGTTCTTGACTGTGAGCTGACCGAAGATTTTAAATGGATGAATCCTTGTTACACGTTTGAGGAAAAAAACATTGTTTTAATGCATGGATTTAAAGAATACTGTGCGCTGCTGTTTCCTAAAGGTGCTCTGTTACGAGATTCTCATGGTGTTTTAATCCAACAAACGGAGAATGTACAAGGGGCGCGGCAAATTCGGTTTACCAATGTGCAACAAATAGTTGAAAAGGAAGCCATCTTAAAAGCGTATATTTATGAGGCCATTGAGGTGGAAAAAGCCGGAGTAAAAGTCAAAACTAAAAAGCCTGAAGAACTCATTATTCCTGATGAGCTACAACACAAATTTGATGAAATACCTGCTTTAAAAACGGCTTTTACTGCATTGACTCCAGGACGGCAAAGAGCATATATTCTTCATTTTTCTGCGGCCAAACAATCTAAGACTCGAGAATCAAGGGTTGAAAAATGCATTCCAAACATTCTTAATGGAAAAGGATTAAATGATTAGTACATTTTATTTAAAACATGGCGAATATAAGTTGTTAATGTATTTGAGTTAAAAATGAAATAAGGTGAAGTGAACTGACTGATGTTCCATTTGTATAAAAGTAGAGTAGATTAAAAAATTTTTTATTCTAGGAGAAAATGCTATGGAAGTTTTTGCAGAATATTTAGCGCGTATAGATAGCCCTGACCACCGTGACCGAACAGAGGAGGTTTTGGCTTGGGTTGCTAATACTTTCCCGAATTTGGAACCACAAATTAAATGGAATACGCCAATGTTTACTGATCATGGAACACTTATCGTTGGTTTTTCTTCAGCGAAACATCATTTGAGCGTTTCACCTGAAGAAACAGGGATGGCGCACTTTAATCATGACATCGCTCAGGCTGGATACAGTGCTACCAAAGGCCTGTTTCGAATTCTATGGACTGAGCCGGTAAACTATGAATTACTAAAAAAAATAATCGAGTTTAATATGTTAGATAAGAAAGACTGTTCAACTTTTTGGCGTAAATAAAAAGCAGATTATGAACGGAGAAGAAGGAGGGTACAGAACGGTGGACTTTGAAATGGTTATGAAAGAACTTGAAGCGCTTGGTACGGAACGAATTAAAAAGACTTACATAAACAATGGTGCACACGATCCACTTTTTGGAGTGGCAACAGGAAAAATGAAGCCGATTGCAAAGAAAATCAAGAAAAATCAGGCTTTGGCCGAGCAACTTTATGCGTCTAGCAATTATGACGCTATGTATTTTGCTGGTATCATTGCAGACCCAACAGAGATGACTGCGGAGGATTTTGAGCGTTGGATCGATAAAGCGTATTTTTACATGCTATCCGATTATGTAGTTGCAGTCACTTTGTCAGAAACCGATTTTGCGCAAGTTGTTGCTGATAGATGGGTGGCAAGCGATGAAGAATTGAAAATGTCAGCAGGTTGGAGTTGCTACTGCTGGCTTTTGGGTAATCGTCCTGACGATGAATTTAGCATAAGCAAGATTGCCGATATGCTTAATCAAGTGGAAAATACGATTCACGATTCTCCAGATCGAACGAAATCGGCTATGAATAATTTTATCTATACAGTCGGTGTTTCATATTTGCCACTTCATGAAAAGGCCCTTGAAACTGCAAAGACAGTAGGTCCAGTCGAAGTTAAGAAGGATAAGAAAAAAAGTAGTATTCTTCTTGCTTCCGAAAACATTCAAAAGGATATAGATAGAGGACGGATTGGTTTCAAACGCAAACATGTAAGGTGTTAGCATGATTTGTAATGTAGCTACACTATCTGAAACGAGACTAACAAGCATTTAATAATAGTTAGCTTACTATACGCATGATGTTTTGTTTCTCCATAAATCATCCATTGAAGAAGTGGCAGGGGATAAAAGCTAAAAAACTCTTGTGAAAAGGAGAGAATAAAAATGAAAATCCAAAAGGGAAATCTAAGAATCTGTCATAAAGGACACAAATATTATAAAAGCAGTAGCTGTCCGACCTGCCCAACTTGTGAGCAAGAACGCAAACCCGACAACGGATTTCTTTCCATGCTATCAGCACCAGCAAGACGAGTATTGGAAAACAACGGGATAACTTCTTTGCAGCAGCTATCAACATTTAGTGAAAAAGAGATATTACAATTTCATGGTATGGGTCCGGCTTCTTTACCTAAACTTAGAGCAGCTTTGCAGACCAATGGGTTAGCCTTTAAAAATTAAATATTAAGGATAGTTAAAACAAGAAATAGATTGGGATAAAGTGTACACATACGCTGAATTTCTGGATATGCAAGGATGTTAAGAGATAAATAGGGGGAAAAAGAAGGGTTGGAGATTTAAGTGATGAATAACAAACTAGATAAAGCATTAGCGTTACGAAAGAATGGAAATCACAAAGAATCTAACGAATTGCTAGGTGAATTAGTTAAGGAATGTCCAGACAATGCTTTATATAACTATCAATGTGCTTGGAGCTTTGACGTATTAGGAGAAGAAGAAAAGGCAGTGCCCTTTTACGAAAATGCCATAAAGATAGGATTACCTCCTAAAGATATGGAAGGTGCAGTATTAGGATTGGGCAGCACATATAGAGCCTTGGGGGAGTATGAAAAGTCAAAAGAGACATTTTTAAAAGGAATAGAATTATTCCCAGATAATCATGTAATTAAAGTGTTTTATTCCATGACCTTATACAATTTAAAAGAACATAGCAAAGCGATGGAACTGTTACTGAAATGCTTAATAAGTACGACAAATGACAATGAAATACTAAGTTATAAAAAAGCCTTACATTTCTATTCAGATAAACTAGATCAGACTTGGAAGTAGCTTATAAAATTCACTGAAATATACGTTCTTTTCCTGAAACGAGGAGAGGACTTTTTTGTAACAATATTGGCAGGCTTCCTTTGATAAAATGACTTTTAAAATGATAGACTGTGAAGAAATACATTTAAACTATAGGAGGCTTTGTTGGGTAAGAAAGCCCTTACATATTATATATGTCTAATATGTAAGGAGCCCTATACGAATTACATTTGAAATAGGAGATTCCTGCTTTGGATCTTGCGCTTCTTTCTTTGTTGAAGCACTTATGTTTGTACAACCCTATCCTTACTAAACTCTTCTTCAATTAGCTTATCCATGAGAAAATGATAAAAAACGTGATAATTTGTTTTAGTTAGTTTGTCCAGTTCCTGGTGAGTGATGATATTATGTTGGATGAGTAAACCTATAGCAGCTGATATACAATTTACTTTTAAATCTTCTTCCCCTAACATATAAATCACCTTCCCTTATTTACTAAGTAACCCATTCTATATAATAGGCATACTTAAGACACGGACTGATATAAGCTCTTTTCTCAAATTATGGATATCGTGCTGATAGAAAATAATCATAAAATATTCTCAACACTTTTTGATGCATACTGTTATCTTTATATACTTTGCTTTTTTTTCCTGCAAAAAAAACAAAATGATTTCAATTTTCCCTTATTTTGGAATGGTGTATTTGTTTTTAACAGTTAGAGAAGCTTTTGAGCGCTCAGTATGTATCTGAATGTCAACAGCAAGAACTTATGAACACCATCGGAGGAAAGTGGAAAAGGGGATTTTAACCATGCTATATAAACCGCCCTGTAGGTAATTATTAAATTATATAGGGGAATTTACAGCTCAATAAAATACTGTTATTACAAGTTAGTGAGGTAGAAGTATGAAAGAAACCAATAGTAAGAATCTAAAATCAGAAATTATAAAAAAGCATGAGGTATTATTTGCAAAGAGATTGGAACTTGAGAGTGAAGCAAGCCGTTTGATGTTAGAAATTAATTTATTGGACGCACAGAATACTCTTAATAAAGTAAGTCAGTTAAACCAAAAAATAGATGAGATAACCTCTGAAATGGATTATTTGAAACAAGCTCTTGAAGCCATTAATTAAGCTATATATCAAAGTGTAACTAATTCTATAAGTATAAGCACGAGCAAATTTAAAAAACGTGATCAACATGGAAGAGAAAGAAGGTATTTCTATGAAATCTATCTTATTAATTGGACAATCAAATATGGCAGGCAGAGGATTTATTGAGGATGTACCGCCGATTTATAATGAGCATATACATATGTTACGAAACGGTAGATGGCAAACGATGGCAGAACCACTTAATTTTGATCGTCACATATCTGGCGTTGGGCCAGCACCTTCTTTTGCTCAAGCTTGGACAGAGGATCATCCGGGCGAGTCCATTGGGTTAATACCATGTGCCGAGAGAGGAAGCTCAATTGATGAGTGGACAATTGACGGGCTATTAACCAGACACGCGATTTCTGAAGCGAAATTCGCAATGGAAACAAGTGAGTTAGTGGGAATTCTATGGCATCAAGGAGAAAGCGACAGTTACGGAGAACGTTATAAGACGTATGAAGATAAATTGCTTTCATTATTTAAACACTTGAGAGAAGAATTGAATGCACCAGATATCCCGATTGTTATCGGTGAGTTGGGACATTACCTTGGAGAAGTCGGATTTGGAAAAAGCGCTGTAGAATATAAACAAATAAACCAGATATTATCTAAAGTTGCCCATGCTGAAAAAAATTGTTATTTTGTAACATCAAAAGGCTTAACAGCAAATCCAGATGGCATTCATATTGACGCCGTTTCCCAAAGAAAGTTTGGATTAAGATACTATGAGGCTTTTTCAAAACAAAAGCATGTGTTAGATGTTTTGGACAGTGAGCATGAATGGATTGAAAAGGAAGCAAAGCGTGAACTAACTAAAAATGAACGTATATTTGTTGAAAGTATGAAGTTTGCCTTGGGACAATTAAGTTTTGAAGAGTTTTCTATTAATGTCTCTACTATTAATGAAAGTAAGTAAAGCAGAATTAAAAGGTTGAGGCAGATTACAGGATAAACCCAACAGAAAGCTTGCAGTATTGCTAAAGAAGGAGAAAAGTAATGAAAAAAGCTCTCATTTTTTATGCAGCTCTTATACTCCTAGTCGTAGGCGCAGGAATGTACATGAACCATTCTAAAGAAAAACAAATGGAGCAAAAACAAAATGATCAAATGTTCCATAAGGCGGAGCAGGCAGCCGTTACATATTTTAAAGAAAAAAGACATAAAGACTTAGTGGTGGAAAAAGCAGATTTTGCGGACCATGGTTTTGATTATATAGAGGTAACGGGGAAGGTGAAAGAAGATAACTCTAAGCAATACTTAGTAAACGTCAGCTACAATGATAACTACCGCGTTACTTCTATTGTAGATATGGATTAAAAACAGATAGAAAATGCTAAAAAAGCACTCACCAACAGTGAGTGCTTTTCCATTAAATAAACAATCCAACCATAATACCTGTTAAAATCGATCCCATTGTCGCTACTAGCAGCATCTTCAATCCGAACTTTGCAACGCGTGAAGCTTGTTCGCCGTTGATTGCTTGGATCGTACCAAGAACGATACCAATTGAGCTGAAGTTTGCAAATGAGATTAAGTAAGCTGATACGATACCGACCGTTTTTTCAGAAAGGTGAGGCATCATTTTTTGGAAGTCAAGCATGGCAACGAATTCGTTTGCTACTACTTTTGTTCCCATTACGCCGCCGGCTCTCATTAGTTCATCTGCCGGGATACCCATGATAAAGGCAATTGGGTAGAAGATATAGCCTAAAATGTCTTGAACCGTTAATCCAATTACGCCGTTTAATACGTAGTTCACTAATGCTAAAAGACCAACATACGTTACAAGCATTGCTGCTACGATTAACGCAACGCGTCCGCCGTCTAGTGCTCCGTCACCGATTGCTTCAAACAGCGTGCCTTGCTTAGCAGGTGCTTTAATATCGACTTCGTTTTCATCTTCTACTTTTACAGGTGCAACGATAGAAGAAACAATTAAACCAGAGAATACGTTTAGCGGAAGGGCAATTAATACGTATTCCGCCGGAATCATCTGCATGTATGCGCCTAGAATTGAACAAGAAACGGATACTAAAGATGTTGTTGTGACGATAAATAAACGGTTTGGTGTTAAACCTCCGATGTGGTTTTTCACCGCAATTAGCGCCGTTGTATCACCAAAGATCATCGCGTTCACGGCTGTGAAGCTTTCAATTTGGGGAAGTCCGGTAATTTTTGAAACAAGTCCTCCAATATATTTGATCCCAAAGGGTAAAATACGAGAGTAGTTTAAAATGCTTAATAATGCTGAAACGAATACAATCATAACTAACGTTTGGATAAAGAAAATGCCTTTTCCTGCAAGATCTCCAAACACGAACGAAATTCCATCGTTACCAAATGATAAGATCTTTGTAAATACACTTGTGATAAAGTCAAGCACCTTGCGACCAATCGATGTATTCATCATAAAAGCAGAGATAGCAAGCTGGATGACAAGCATAACTGCGATGCCTTTATAGTTGATAAGTTTCCTGTCGTTTGACATGAGGAATGCAACTGCTAAGATAATTACAATCCCGATAATTCCCATTAAAATTGACATTTACTTTTCTCCTTACATGTATCCTATATTTATAAAAGAGGGACGTGCATAGAAATGACTATGCAAATCGGCCTCTATTTTATACAAAAACGGAACTTCTACGCCAATTCTGTTAAAAATGGGCAAAATTTTTTAGGCCATTATAAAAAATGACGTAATTGTAAAATAATATTTACTATGTGCTAATATGT
Organism: Priestia sp. 179-F W1.4 NHS; assembly: GCF_045369295.1. Lineage (NCBI taxonomy): Bacteria > Bacillati > Bacillota > Bacilli > Caryophanales > Bacillaceae > Priestia > Priestia sp. 179-F W1.4 NHS. The sequence continues at coordinate 1,225,766 of NZ_JBIQFF010000001.1, forward strand.
AAAAAAACATGCAGAACTGACATAATAACTTATATTTCGACAGCCTCTACTATCTTAAATCATTTTGAACAAAAGAAAAAGGGGAAATGAAGATATTTTTAATATAATTGTGAAATATTTTTAAAAATTTATGATACTTCCGGTTCTTGGAATTACAGCATGAGAAGTAAAAAAGAGACAAAATCACTTATAATACGTCGTTTGAGAGAAATATTTCCTTTTTAATGGTAGAATATTCATGAAGAATGACAAAGCAAAAGTACAAAGGAGTTAACAATGAATACGATTCAAACCTTTTTTTCAAAGCATCCAAAATGGTCGTACACTGGAAATTTTGTGGTAACACTAGCGTGCGTAGCGGTGTTTCCGTCTGTATTTATGCCGACCGTTTCAGGAGTGCTGCTTGGATTTGTCGCAGCTACCGCTATTAATTATACATTAGGACTTAAGTGGAAGCCGCTGAGAGAGCTAACAAGTAAATAAAATGCTCTATAAGTGTGGTAAACTAGTAAAAATGATAAAAGAGGTGTAAACATAATGACAACACCCGAGAGAAAGCTGATTCATTTAGCGACCGGTATGCCTGAACAAATGGCATACGGCCCTGACAAAGAAATGCGTACAGGCATCTGCAAAAAGCAAGTAGACGAAACGTTTTTAGCAAAAGAAGGGTTTCAAGGCGACGGCGTAGCGGACTTAAGGTATCACGGCGGACCCGATCGTGCGGTGTGCGTGTATCCGTATGAGCACTATAAAAAATGGAACGAAGAGTTTGACACGGAGCTGCCGATGTCTGCGTTTGGAGAAAATCTTGTCTTAGCGGGCATGGTTGAAAAAGACGTATGCATTGGAGACGTTTATCAAGTGGGAGACGCCGTTATTCAAGTGACGCAAGGGCGAAACCCATGTGACACGATTACAAAGAGAACGGGCGTTAAAGGGATTTTAAAACGAATGATTGAGACAAGCTATACCGGCTATCTTTGCCGGGTGCTGAAAGAAGGTACGATTACGAAAGATGCGGAAGTGAAATTAATTCAAGCTCATCCGGACCAAGTATCCGTGTGGTTCACGCTTGATTTATATTTCCATCATTCAAAAGATGTAGAAGGAATGCAGCGGGCTTTAGAAGTGGCTGAGCTTGCGGAAGACTGGAAAAATAAATTTCAAACGCGGATTGAAAAGGCGCTTTCTGTCGCGCAGCGATAAAAAGTAAATGCCCTCCAATCGTTAGAACGTATCTAACGATTGGAGGGCATTTTTTCTTAGAAGCGTCCGTATCCTAAGAAATGATTTTGATAGTAAGAAACATCTAGGTCAGCTACAGCTACACCGTGTGAACCAGCATGAATCATTTGGCCGTTTCCGATGTAGATTCCCATGTGAGATGGGCCGCTTGTGTATGTGTTTTGGAAGAATACTAGATCGCCTGGTTGTGGAGACGAAATTTTTGTCGCCATGTTCCAGTAGTTAGCTACGCTTGTACGTGAAATGCTGTGACCGCTATGGTTGAACACGTATGCGATAAAGCCTGAGCAGTCAAATCCGCTTGGTGTGTTTCCTGCCCATTGGTAAGGTGATCCTACTAAACTACGTGCAACATTTACTGTGCTTCCAGAAGCCGTGCTTGTTGTTGGAGCAGGTGCTGGTGTACTAGTTTCTTTTGCTGCTGATGTAGATGCTGTAGAAGTAGAAGGAGTTGATGTGCTTACACCTTTTACTTGGCTTGCGCTTGGTTTACCTGATGCAATTGTTACGTAGCTTGAGCTTTTTGAAATCCATTTGTTTGGTGCAATTTCAACTAAGCCGTTTGCTTCTTTTAAAATAGCAAACTCTTGGCCTTGTGTTGCAGTTCCAACAACTGGAGATGAAAAGCTAGCTCCTTGACGAATATTTAACGCACTCACGTTTACGATGACTTTTTGATTAGTAGTAGTAGTTGCTTGTTGTTGAGGTACGCTTGGCGTTACCTTTTCTTGTACGGGTGCTGGTGCAGCGCCTCCGTCATTTGCACTTGCTGAAGTTGTGCTAAATGTTAGGGCAGCGGGAACAAGTAATGCTGCTAACCCCATATTCATAACTGTACGATTTGCTTTCTTTAGCATGTTCTTTCTCCCTTTCCATAACTTGTTTTATTCACAACTGTGAGTCTATCAATCCTGACAGGAAAAGTAAACATCTAATTCCAAATTACGACATTTTGTAACATAGTTTTAATATTAAAGGGCGATATAAGTAGAATTGTCACCTTCTCTGTAATAATTCTGATAATTTATCTAGGTAGAAATGTTTAGGAGATTCATAGATTTATTAGAAAATATGTAAGCTAAATGAAAAGGGGGAGCAGAAACCCAGCAGCTGAATGGCTTCAAGGCTTTTAGGATGTATAAAAGCTATAGGTGAAAAGTGATATCCTCACTAGCGATGTGCTTTATTTTTTTCTAAATGAGCCACATAGAGAGGAAAGATACGCTGTCATAAAAGAAACTCAGTTACTATAACTGCTATACATAAATTACATCAAAAGCCTCCAGTTGAAGCGAGTGAAAAAGAAGCGTAGTATACAAGGAGGAATGAACGCGTGAATCATTTACATTCATATATGTAGGAGTGGTTGTTGTATGAAACAGTCATCATCTTTTATTAATGGAATTCTTTTAGCTGCTCTTGTACTGATTTGGGGATTAACGTGGCCGATGTCGAAGCTGGCGCTTGGCTATTCATCGCCTATTTTGTTATCTGGACTGCGGTCATTAAGTGCGGGAATCATCTTATTAGCAGTCGCACTGCCAAGAGCTAAACAGCTTCACTGGAAGCAGAACTGGCGTAAATATATGGTGTCAGGTCTATTTAATTCAATCTTATTCTACGGTCTGCAAACGATTGGACTTATGTTTATGCCAGCAGGGGTCTTCAGCGTGATTGTCTACTTGCAGCCGGTGCTCATCGGCATCATTGCATGGATGTGGATTGGAGAAAGCATGAACGCTGTGAAGATAGGTGGCTTGCTTCTTGGTTTTGTAGGTGTAGCTACCATCAGCACGGGAGAATTATCTGCTAATGCTTCAGCCGTTGGAATTATTCTTGCTGTGCTTACGGCACTGAGTTGGGCGATTGGAACTGTCTATATTAAACGTATTAGTGACAGTGTAGATGGCATTTGGCTTATTACCATTCAAAGTCTTGTCGGCGGAGTGGTTATGACAGCGGCTGGCAGCGGAGTGGAAGGGTGGTCTCATATGGTATGGAATCCATCATCTGTGCTGCTGCTTTTATTTTTAGCACTGTTTTCCGTTGCCATTGCATGGCTTATTTACTTTTATTTAATCAGTAAAGGCGAGGCCAGCAAAGTGGCGTCCTTTAATTTTCTTGTTCCCATTATTTCAATTGTCATTGGCACGCTCTTTTTAGACGAACCGTTTACGTCGTCACTTCTTGTAGGGCTGGTGCTTATTATTATCAGTATTTATTTAGTGAATAAAAAAGCGAAGAATCAAAAGTTAAAGCCCTCTGATGGAGGAGACCAGGCAGCTTGAAATCACCCATAGAAAAACCGTATTCGCAACTCGAATACGGTTTTTCTTCTATTCAGCAACTTCTGTTTCATTTGCTTTTAGCTTTTCATAAAAGACGCCAAGCGAAGTCGTTACGTACGGAACAAGCCATAATAACCCGATACCAAGCGTGATCATACTTAAAATGCCCCAGCCGATAAAGCTTAAAACGAGTAAAAAGTAGGTCCACTTGTAGCCGTTCATTAACCGTCTGCTTTCAGTAATAGACTGGTTCACCGAATAATCTGGGTTATCGCGGAATACGTAGTAAGCCTGTGAATAGGCAAGGCTTTTGATGATGCCGGGAATGATTAGTAAAATACTCCACAGCACGGTATAAATAATCGTTAGCAAGTAAAGTCCGAGTGTTCTAAAGTATAATCCCGCAGATGAAAACGAATCAAACACGTTTCCTACACGTACACTTTCTCCTCGCACCAGACGCAATAGTACCCAGTAGTAAGAAAAAAAGAGCGGTACGAGCAGCAGGGATACAATATTAGCTAAGGTAGACTGTGAGTATTCGGTTTCAGACCCACTTGGAAATCCGTTAACAAGAAAGTCAATAAGTCCTGGAATACCGGCAGCAATTAGATACGTAACGAACGTAAGCAGTACGGCGAATCCCCAGCGGTTTTTCAGCGCTGTGAGTGCACCTTGCTTCACTTCTTTTATTCTCATAACTTGATGTCCCCCTCTAGGTGAGTTTATACAGAGAATTTAACCTGTACATTAGTCAATATATTAGCGATTTTTAAATATATGAATGCTTGCACTAATAAGTTGGATAAAGTTTTTTAGAGACTTGAAATTTATGGAAAGTCCTTTAAAATGGAAGTATAAGGATATTTTAAGTCGGAAGGAGGGACGGAAATGACGCTTGTGTATTTGCTGATTCTGGCAGTCGTTTATATCTTTCTGGATCTTGCCATGCGAAAGAAGCTGAATACAAAGATGAAAAAAAGCTATTGGAGAAGCTTTAAGGGAAGGCGTCCGCTGTTTATCACACTTGAAATGGTGATGCTTGCTGCGTTTTTAGTGCTGATCTTTGTTATACCTCCAGCCTATACCTCCGTTTTTATGTTTCTTTTCTTTTTTTTCCTGTACGTAATTCGAGGATTTGAAGAATGGAAGTTTGAAAGAAAACAAAAAGAGCACTATCATTCGTGGTTTGGTGCAACTTTTTTCTTATTTGGGACGTTTGTATTACTGATGACAGATATGTAAAACAAAATTGTGAAACGACGAAATGAACCGCGGTTGATTTCCGTGCAAGACTGCGCTTTCCGCGGGCGGCCGGTGAGCCTCCTCGTCGCGAACGCTCCTGCGGGGTCTCACTTGTTCCGCTTTTCCCGCAGGAGTCTTCGTCTTGCCCTCCAATCAACCATTAGAAGCACCTACATATATGAAACAAACCTACATGCACCATACCCATAAAAAAATCCGAACGAATTGAATTCTGCATCAAGAATCAAGTTCGTTCGAATTTTTCTTCAATTAAATAAACTACTTATATACAAGCCTCTTTTTTTACGTAAAGCATTGAACAACTGTGCCTTTATTCTTCTCTACGTTAACACGAGCATACGCGCCGTTAATAAGCGTGAGCTGAGGAGGAAGGTGGCCGCAGTCGATGTCATAGATAACTGGAATATGTAAGTCAGAGGCGAGGTCATGATACACGTCTTCAGCCGTGTAGAAATCAACGGGTTCATTAGCTATGCTTCTGCCAAATAAAATACCCGAGCAGTTATCAAACCAGCCCGCTAGCTTAAGCTGAAGAAGCGAACGGCGAAGGTCTACAGTCGTCAGTTCACAGTTGTCAAAGTACCAAATGACCGGTTCTGAAGGAATATGTTTTTCTCGAAAAGCTTTGACGTCTCCAAAAGAAGTGCCGGCTAAGTGTCTGATCACGTCGATACATCCTCCAAGCAAGCGCCCTTCGAGGTGAACGTCACGTGACTCTGTATGTTTCCAAGCCGTTTGCTCGGTTAAATGAAACACGCATGGTGACGGGTTATCGTGCTGCCATTCTGTTTGATAGGAATCAGAAGAAACTTGAGCTACGCTTTCGCCTTCTTTGGTTGTTAATACCTGCTGCCACATCGCAGTCGTTGGATCCCAGTACTCTCCGCGTAAATCCACAAAGTTCGTTCCATGAGCCGTTGCGATTCCCGTATTAAGTGTAATAGCCAGCAGAAGAACGCTGGTGTCAGAGTAACCAAGCACCCATTTTGTTTTCCATTTTGTAAAGTCAAGATGTTCAAGAATTTCAATGAGCAGCTCGCCTCCCCAAGGCGGGATAAGGATATCAATGTTTTCATCAGCAATCATGGCTTGAAGCTCATTTGCACGTTTTTTAGGAGAAGCAGATTTTGCTTTGTGCTGCGTCCATACGGTTGCACCCGGTATAACAGAAAAACCTTTTTCCTTCATTCGTTCACACGATAAAGAAAACATGGAATGAAGAGGCTTCGGTACACCGGAAGACGGTGCGGTTACGCCGATGGTTGGGTTAGATGTAAGAAAAGGATAGGTAATCATAGCGGCCTCCTTCAAAGGTTTTAGCTTATTTTACCAGCGAGAGAAATACGGAACAAGCTTATTTTTTATTTAATTTAGGAAGATTGATAGGTTTTGTAAAAAGAATCCGTATTAATAGATGTAAAAGCAAGGGGAAAGGAGCAATGTCATGGAAGATGACTGGATTGTTGGGTGTATAAGACGGAAAAAAGAAAAAGGATTAGAGCTGTTAATCGATCAGTACGGAGGGTTGATTACGGCCATTGTACGTAAGCATCTAGGCACGCTGAAAGGTTATGAAGAAGAGTGTGTAAACGACGTATTGTTAGCCGTGTGGCATCATATTCACCGCTTTGATTCGGAAAAAAATACGTTTAAAAACTGGGTTGCGGCTGTTGCGAAGTATAAAGCCATTGACTATCAGCGCAAATACATAAAAACGCAGCACGAATCGCTTAGCGAAGCGGAGTTTGGTGAAACACCAGGAGTTCATAACGTTCAAAGGGACGACGTGGAAGAACTTTTAGGTCACTTAAGTGAAGGAGACCGCGAGCTGTTTAAAGCGTATTACTTACAGGAAGTCGAGCTAAAGCAAATTGCTGAAAAGCAGCAGACCACTATCAGCAATTTATACAACCGGCTGTCGCGCGGACGAAAAAAGTTAAAAGCGATTTTTAAATAAGAAATAAGGAGGGGCAGATATGAAAAATCAATATGACTTATTAAACGGATCTTCTGTAGACTTTGATGAATATGAAGAAATCGACCTAACGGCAAGCGAGAAAAAACGAATGAAAAAGCGCTTAAAACGTGAAATAAAGCCGGCGCGGAAAAAAGCGCGTCCGCTGATTGCCGCTGCGGTGCTGCTGCTTGCTGTGACGCCTGTGATGATGCAAAACGAAACGGTATGGGCATCGGCTGTGCGAATCAGTCAGCAAATTGGCCAGCAAATTGAGCTGCTTATGAACAAGCCTGAAGGCAGCTTGAGCAGCTATAAAAAAACGGTAAATGAAACGGCAACGGACCAAGGCATTCAAGTAAAAGTAAATGAGCTGATGCTTGATGACGGCCAGGTGCTGCTTGGGTTAACGATTAGCGCAGATGAGTTTAGAAGAACTGCACTAGGGCTTAACCGAGACGCGCCAATTCGACCGGGAAAGCTGCGCGTGAAAATTGGCAATATGTCGTTTTTTGATTCCGCTTCAAGTATTAGAGAGGAACCAATCAAAAATAAAGACGGAAGCTGGGACTACTTGTATGCTTTAAAATTAACACAAACGGACACGGACGGAGACGGGGAAATTGATGTTGAAGGCTACAGCGTGCTAGATCACATTGATCCAAGCAAAAACTATCAAATCAGCGCGCAGTTCACAAGCCTTGAGTTTGAAAAGAATCCTGCTCAGACGAAAAGCGGTGACCACCGAGATTTTTATGGAGAAATTAAAGGGAATTGGACTGTACACACCAGCGTAAATGGCTCAAAAATTATTGCTGATACTAAAGTGTATCCGTTAAACAAAGAAATTCCGATTAGCGAAAAAGGAATAGAAGGCGTATTGTCTATCAAAGAAGTTCGCGTATCGCCTGTTTCAATTAAAATGCACTATACGTTTACATCATCAAATGGAAGCATCCGAGGCGGAACGGATGTTGGTGTAGACATAAAAGACCAAAACGGAAGAAATCTTTCTGAAAGCGGCAGTGGAGGAGGAACAGACACCGTCATAGAGATGGACGGAGAGTACCGAAATGATAAGGACGTCACTATGCTTCGATTTATTCCGTATGTAAGTGATCACGAAACAGACTGGTCAAAAGACTTAACCTCGGACGCCTTTAATTTGAAGGTAAATGACAACTAACACAAATAAAAACCAGATGCCTGCTTAGCGGGCATCTGGTTTTGTATTAGATATCCATTTTATTTAACAAGCGAAGAAACGTTTGTAATTCTTCATCCGTAAAATGGCTAAGCTTTTCACCGTATTCTTTAGTGAGCACTTTTTCCATTTCTTCTGCAAACGCTTTTCCTTTATCCGTAATCGATAAGTAGACAACGCGGCGGTCTTTTTGACTGCGTACGCGCGTGACAAATTCTCTTTCCATGAGACGGTCGCTGACGCACGTCATGCTGCTGTTTGAGATATGCATATGCTCGGCAATCTCAGAAACGATATGATTGCCTTCTTTATACAGCAGGCGAAGCGCTAAAAATTCATTTAAAGGAATATATGATTTTAAAGTGGGGATAACCGACAGCTGCATTTTTTTCGTTTGGTTTCGCATCGTGGAAACCACATTTTGGATAAGTTGATCTCGTGTATTCATAGAGGTTGTATGCTCCTTTTTCCGTTCAAACAATTCTTTTTCTTTTCTATTGTACCATATTGTACATAAAGAGAAGCGGCAGGTTTTTTAGAGGGAAAAAGAGAAGTAGTAGGTATCTGTTGCGATAGAAAGGGGCTTGAGTGATGGGAAAGGTAATTGAATTTAAAACGACGCTGCTTCCTTTTGATGGAGCAAAAAAGCTTGTGAACGCAAATAATTCGGAAAGTGACTTACTATACAAAGAATATTATGACCTTGGAGACGGCAAGCAGCTGTGCACACTTGTGTTTGAACGCTATTTTTTCCGCACCGGCGGCAGAGGATCACTAACCATTATTCTAGAAAATGTGTCGGGTCCAAACAAAGTTAAGTGTATTCCTTCAGGAAGCGCAGAAGGGGTATTAAATATTGACTGGGGAGCAAGCAAAGATTTTGTACGATGGGTCGAAAACGCACTGTCTGCTTATACGCTAGAAGAACCGCAGAGATAAAGGTAAAGCTGGAGAAGGCAATACGCTTCTTCAGCTTTTTTTGTGAAGCGAAGGACGATTAGAGAAATGAAAAGATGTAAAAGCTACTGTAGAAATAAGAACTTTATGTGGACAATAAGCAATTTTTCTCTTTTTACCGGATAAATGAGTATAATATGAAATTGCAGGAAGACTTCACATTTACATAACAAAGGAGAACAACATAATGAAAAAACTCAGCATCGTATTATTCGTTTTAATGATAGCTATAGTAGGCTGTTCAAAGGCAAATGATTCACGTTCAAAAGAAGTAAAAGGAACGATTGAAGTACCGGAATCAATTCAAGCAAATGAACAAGTTAAGCTTAAAGTCCTTGTGACGCAAGGAGATAAAAAAGTAGAAAACGCAGATGACGTACAGTTCCAAGTTGAAAAAGAAGGCTACATCAATCAAGAAATGACAAAAGCACCGCACGAAGGAAAAGGTGTATACAGCACGGACTATACGTTTAAAGAAGACGGCGAATATATGATTACCGCTCATGTTACGGTAGACGGTGACATGAAAATGTTTACGAAAAAAGTAGAGATAGGTAAGTCTACAGAGTAGTACCTTATATAGCCATTTAAAAAGAGAATGCCTTGTGCATTCTCTTTTTTTTCATAAGAACACTTTAATCTACGTAGTTCGACAGCTCAATCAAATTGTAATCAGGATCTCTTATGTAGACAGAAACGATCGGACCTAAAGCACCTGTTCGTTTGACCGGTCCTTCTTCAATTTCTACATTATGTTTTTGTAAGTGACTAATGACGTTTTCAATTTTTTCCTCCGTAATAAAACATAAATCAGCGGAACCCGGAAGAGGGTGATTTGCTTTAGGCTCAAATTCATGCCCTGCTTGATGTAAGTTTATTTTTTGTTCACCAAAACGAAGTGCTACTCTTCCTTCTCCGAACGTTTCTTTTTGCATGCCTAAGATAACCGTATAAAAGTGAATGGTTTTTTCAACGTCTTTTACTGTTAACACAAAATGGTCTAGTTTTTTAATCATTTCGTTTCCTCCTAACAAGGTACACTTTTTTCCTCTGACGGTAGGGTAAGTACTGGGTGAGATCTGAGAGGATTTTCTATAAATAAGTATATCATTTGTAAAGTGGAGAATAGCCAGAGACAGCTTTATGTTCATTTTTAGTTCAAATGAGCGTTTTATAAATAGCCTGTTTTAAAATATTATGGTTTTACACAATTAAAGGTTTGTGGAATTTTATGTTAATATTGGATGGAGAGTAGCATTTATTTTAGTAACTTATTCCGGAAAGTTTGTTGATTAGATGTGTTAAAAATTTAAATACATATATGAATGGAGATGCTCGTATGTCTATGGGGATACTTTCTTTCATCACTTTTGTTATCTGGTTTGTAGCCATTCAAGAGTTTTTAAAACCTGAAAAGAATCAGAGTAACCGAAAAATAATGATGTTAACATCCGCAGGCTCCTTGCTGACGTTGGCTCTGACCATTTCACTTTTTCAAACGCTATAAAAATACCTTGAAAAGCGGTTTTTCGTCTGCTACAAGAAGCGTAATACATGCGGCCCTGAGTTCTTTCGTGGTTGTATTGTATGATTTGGTTTTCGGAAAATGATGGGGAAGGGGAGAGTAGAGATTGTGAAGAGGAACTACACATTACTGTTTTATTTTCTGTTTGTATTGTCAATGATAGGCGGCCTAGCGTTAAGAGATACGTTTTCCTATTCAATGATGGTTGGAGGCGGAATAGGGCTCACCTTTCTTTTTTGCTCCGCTTATTCTGCAGAAAAAAAAGAAAAAGAAGCATGTGAACTGATGGTTCGCATGCTTCTTTTTTTATGTTTTTTTGTACGACTATCTTATTTATAAATGGTGGACGGAATTTTAAACGTATGAATGCCGTTAGAATACGGGCCGTACTCATACTCACCAAATATAATAGCAATGCCGCTACTTGTATAGTAAAACTGATCGTCTTTTAAATTTACAGACTTAAATTCATTAACCCAGAACTGAGCACCTTTTTTATTACGCGCAATCATTTCATTCCGGATATAGTTATTAACCTTGTTTAACTTAGTGTTGGTGTTAATAATATCTTTTAAGCTAATTTGTCGAGCTTTTAACAAATCGTAATTGTAAGTATCAATCCAAGCGTTGCCGTGAACGCCACCAGCGTACGCATCATTCGTAACAGCAACACTTAAAATATTATCTTGGTTGTAAGGTACAGAGTATGTCATATTACGAGAATAAGGACCTGGCGCCCAGCCGTTTTTGCGGTCTTCCTTCTCTTGTTCTTTTAGCTCGTTATGTTCTTTTTGTGCTTCTTTCGCAATATTTAAGAACTTTCGATTATAGCTAGCCTCAAATGGTTTATTGATAAGACCGGATACCTGAGGGTAACTAATGTTGCTTGCTAAAGATTTCTTCGTAACTGTTACCCCTAAGGCTTGAATTTTGTCACTAGGGGCTTTTTCATACTTAATGCTTGATGACTTTTGAGCATAGGTACCCTTTGATACCCCATAAAGACCACCAAATTTACTAGATTCAGAATACACGCGGAATACTTGCCCTTTTGTCACTTTTCTAGCCGCTGCTAACTTGTTGTTTTTTATGTTGTAAAGATTCGTGTTCTTTAAAACGGTAACGCGTCCTATTTGCCCTTTAACCAGTTCCTGATTCCCCCACACGACTTTTGCTTCTGCAACTGTTTGCGGAGCAAGCGGTGAAAATAACAAAGCAAAACCTAAAACAACTGCGCTAGCCCTTTTGAACCTTTTCATAAAAGCCCCCTAAAATGATTTTTGTAGGTTTTAAAACTAATACATACTTTATTTTCCAAAAAAAGCTCATTCACTAGTATAGCACAACTTTACATTTTTTTACTTTTATTAATTCCTTTTTACGTAATTATTTTTCGACTTACTTTTATTAGAAAAAATAGACCAGCACTTACCACTTTATGCCTTCAGTAGAAAGAAGAAAAAAGTCAGTTATTTACCCTGTACTAAAAAAGTTTCCTGTGGTAAACTTTCGGTATTATTATAAGTGAAAACTAAAATTTTTAAATAATTGATGCAGACAGGTTCACTTTTCTGCTTAAGCAGAATAGCCTATTACAAATCAACGAGTATATTTTTTTACCTTAAAAGTTGGTCTAACGAAAAAAATATAACCTTGTATAAAAAACAAGAAGGGGTGAAAAATAGATGGCTAGTGTAAAAAATTCTCCGCTGTCTACATTTACGACAGGTGAAACGGTGCAGCTAGAGCGAATTGAAATCGAAGGTGCCTTAAAGCGCCGCTTGTTAGATTTAGGGTTTATTCCAGGAGCCATCATCAAAGTGCTTCAAAAAAGCCCGTTAGGAGATCCTGTTGCTTATCAAGTCAGTCATACAACGATTGGTCTCAGAAAAGAAGAAAGCTCAAAAATTTTTGTAAAAAAAGTAGGTGACGACGTTGAGTGAGTATCGCATTGCATTAGCAGGAAATCCGAACACGGGAAAGAGTACGTTATTTAACGGATTAACCGGTCTTAAGCAGCACACGGGAAACTGGACGGGAAAAACTGTAGCCAAAGCAGAAGGGACGTTTGAACATCACGAGCAGCTCTACACAATCGTCGATCTGCCTGGAACGTATTCACTTTATTCAAACTCGGCGGACGAAGAAGTAGCGCGCGATTATATTTTATTTGAAAGACCTGACGTGACGGTTGTTGTGGTCGATGCAACGGCGATGGAACGAAATCTTAATCTAGCTCTGCAGGTAATGGAAATGACGGAAAACGTCGTGATTTGCGTGAACTTAATGGATGAAGCAAAGAAAAAAGGAATTGTGATTAACGAAAAAAAGCTCGCTGAATCGTTAGGGGTACCGGTTGTGCCTATATCAGCTCGCAATAAAAAAGGCATTACGAATTTGCTGGATGCGATTGAAGGAGTCGTGCGCGGGGAAGTAAAGCTTACTCCTTATCAGGTGCAGTACACAAAAGAAATTGAAGCATCGCTAAAAGAGCTAGAACCTCAAGTTGCTTCTATTGTGGGAAATCAATTTCCTCTCCGCTGGATTGCTTTACGAGTTCTTGATGGAGATACGTCGTTTTTAGAGACGATTCAGCAACGTCAACAAAAAGATATCAGCCACACAGAAAGGAGGAACAGCGCATATGGGAAATCCGTTAACTCCTGAAAACTCATTAGCGATGGAACAGCTAACGCGCTATGCGCAGCAGGCAAAAGAAAAAGACCATCGTTCAAATATGGTCGCAAGCATTTATCAGTCGTCACAGCAAATATGTAAAAAAGCCGTTGTATACGAAGACCGCTCAAAGCTTCAGCGCACGGAGAAATTGGATAAAGTCTTCACTTCGCCAATCTGGGGATTTCCGATTATGCTTGGTATTTTATCGGTCATCTTTTATATCACTATAGCAGGGGCAAACGTTCCTTCTGGATTAATTGCAGATGGGTTTAGCTGGGCGGAAGGATATTTAACAGCTTTCTTTCAAGCGATTCATGCACCAGAATGGCTGCACGGAATTCTTGTATTAGGACTGTTTCGCGGTACGGGTTGGGTCATTAGCGTGATGCTGCCTCCGATGGCCATCTTTTTCCCGGTGTTCGCGCTTTTAGAAAACTACGGCTACTTGCCTCGCGTCGCGTTTAACATGGATCGTTTGTTCAAACGAGCAGGGGCACACGGTAAGCAGTCGCTGACGATGGCGATGGGGTTTGGATGTAACGCCGCAGCGATTATGTCAACGCGTATTATTGAATCGCCGCGTGAACGTATGATGGCAATTTTAACAAATAACTTTGTTCCATGTAACGGCAGATGGCCTACGCTGATTTTGTTAGCTTCTTTATTTATGGCAACAGGCTTTACAGGAAGCGCTAAAACATTCGTAACGGCGCTTGTTGTAGTCGGAACGGTGTTATTTGGAATTGTTGTGACGCTGTTCGTATCATGGGCACTGTCTAAAACGGCGCTGCGCGGAGTACCCACACACTATACGCTAGAGCTTCCGCCTTACCGTAAGCCGAAATTTGTAGATACAATTGTGCGCGCGACGCTGGATAAATCGCTGTTCGTGTTAAAACGCGCGATTATTGTTGCAGCACCCGCGGCGGTGTTAACGTGGGTATTGGCTAATATCTATATCGGTGACACAAGTATTTTAATGCACTTCGTTCAGTTTCTTGATCCATTTGCCAAGACGCTAGGGCTAGACGGGTATATATTAGCTGCTTTTATTATTGGCTTGCCCGCTAATGAAATTGTTGTACCGGTTCTACTGATGGCGTATTTATCAACGGGCTCATTAATTGAAATTGAAGATGCAACAAGACTCAAACAAATTTTCCTTGATCACCACTGGACGTGGCTAACGGCTCTTAATATGATGCTGTTTTCGCTTCTGCATTTTCCGTGCGGAACAACGCTTGTGAACATTTATAAAGAAACCAAAAATGTTAAGTGGACGTTTCTTGCTTTTGCGATTCCAACAGTGATTGCGATTGGTGTTACGTTTGCGGTTGCTCAAGTCGTAAAAATGTTTAACCTTATTTAAATATGAAATAAACGTGCAGGGCTTTGCGAAAAGTCCTGTATTTTTTATGAGCTGCTGTTTTAATAGATTTTTAGTTTCCCCACGGATGATTAATTGATATTTTTTAGATGAAATGGTAATTTATATGGTGTGTATTTCTTTTATAATATGCACAGATTTAACTTCTGGGGGAGAACAACTATGGCAAAAAACAAGGCAGCAGAAACCATCTGCTGGCTGGCAATCCTTGCTCTCCTTATTCTCAGTATCGTAAATGTCGTTTATAAAGGTACAAAACAAACGCTTCTATTTACGAGAGATGAGCTGAAGTCTGGAGAAGTAAGCAAAAGCTGGGAATCGTTTCGAAAAGAGCAGCAGCTGTCACAGCACAAAGCAAAAATAGAAAATTTTCGTTTAACGCTAGATAGAGATCAAAACATATCTTCTATGCGGTTTACAGTGATAGATCCTTCTGATCATAACTCCTATAAAATGCTGGGTTACAGCTCTTGTTTTTCATGTGAAGATCAAGGAGAGGATCGGTTAGCGGTTACGAGTGAAAAAGTTGATGGAAAGCCTGCTCAATACGACCGATTAATGACCGCAGATGAGTTCTTTTCGAAGGTAGAAATTCTTAACAACCAGCATTTCTTTACAACTAGTCACTATGCGTACACGCACCTTTATTCTACCGGTGAGTACGAGAATACGAGCTATGACGGTCCTTACTTTGTTCTAGAGGGAACGGAGTTAAAACAGCTACAAACCTCTCATTCTTCGGACAAGGATTATCGTGATTACGGCAGTATACAAGTGATTGGCAGCAACAGTTCGGGAAGCTATGGGACAAGCGAGGGTACGACCAAAATCGTCATCATCAGGTAAAAAGAAGCGGCGGTTTGCATCACGAGAGATTAATAGAAAAAAGCGCCAATGAAATGCTAAAAGGAGGCTGACGGTGGGGATATTTTTTAGTAAAATAGATTCAAACAAGAGGAGTAAGTATCAAACAAGGCTGTATTCTTGCTTCACTGTTCTCATCATAATCAATGTAATTAACAGCTGGTTTCTCGATTGGCTGTGGCTTTATATCACCACAAGTAGCGTTCTTGTTATACTAGTGGTATTCCTGCTCAAAACACCTAAACGTGATTTAGAGAAAGAGTGGAAGCAGCTAGAAATAGACAAAGACGAGGCTTTTGAAAACAGAGTCAATTTGATGATGATGAATGGCCGAAGTGACGTTCAGGCTATTAAATACATACGAAAAGAAAAAAATCTCGGTTTGCTTCATGCGAAGCAGTATCTTGACCGTATTAAAGAATCCAAGGAATAATAAAAACGACTTCTGGCAAGCAGAGGTCGTTTTTTAATAGGCAGTTTACTTTTTCTCGCCAACCGTCACTTTTTTCGTAAACATTTTCATGTCGCCTTTTATCGTCACATGAGCGGTAATCGTATATTCACCGTCTTCTTTAAACGTATAGTCGGTGCTGTATGCACCGTTATCCTGATGTTTTGCATCGATCATTTCTTGATTAATGTAGCCTTCTTTTTCAACTTGAATTTGTACGGCATCTGCATTTTTTATCTTTTTGTCTCCTTGTGTAACGAGCACGTTAATAGCTGTTTTTTCGTTTGCTTTAATGGTTTGAGGCACTTCAATTGTTCCTTTAACTTCCTGTGACTTTTGCTCATTTCCTTTCGAACAGCCGACTACGGCAATGACTAAAATGAGCAGCAGCATACTAAGCTTTTTCATAAATATCTCCTTTTTATCTTACTTTCTACTAGTAAATAAATTTCTCCATAAAACTTTATCACTTAAGTTATAAAATAAAATCATCCCAATGAGTGATTTTTTATGAGTGTGACGGCAAGAAAATTGAACATTTTGTTACAAAAAATAGGTTACTATCGCAACGAGGCTTTACAGCATTGTGTCTTGACCTTAGGATTAAACCTAATAAGCTAGGAAAGGGAGAGAAGGATATGCTTACACTTTATGATGAACTGTACGGCAATTTTGAAGCAGAAGGCGTTCTTTTAGAACTGATTCAAAGTGACCCCGTACAGCGTTTAAAAGGAATTTACCAAGGCGGAGCGAGCCGGTTTGTAAATGAAAAATGGAATACTACTCGATATGATCATTCCGTTGGTGCGATGATGCTTGTACATAGGCTAGGAGGCTCTTTGGAAGAGCAAATAGCGGCTTTATTACATGACGTTTCACATACGGCATTTTCTCATGTGATTGACTATGTTTTGGAACAAAAAGAAGAAAATTATCATGAAATGATTTACGAACAAATTGTGACCGGGTCGTCTATTCCTCATATTTTAACGAGCGCCGGTTTAAACTGGCGAGATATCTTACTTGATGAAAGCCAGTGGACGCTGCTTGAACAGAACGCTCCGCGCTTATGTGCTGATCGCGTGGATTATACGCTGCGGGATTTGTACGTATGCGGCGAGATTACTTTACAAGAAGTGCATGCGTTTTTGGATCAGCTTGTCGGATTTAATGGACAAATGGCGTGCAGGAATTTATCAGCGGCAGAGTGGTTTGTGGATGCTTACTACAAAGAAGTCATTGGCTTTTTTATGAATCCGCTTAATATGTTTGGAAACTATCAGCTGACGGAAATTATCAAGCTTGCTTTGCAGAAAGATATAGTGTCTATGGAAGATTTTTTAAAGCAGGATGACGATGTGATCCGGTTGCTGAAAAACGCTGGAGATAGCAGCATTGAAGGGATGTTGTCTGCTCTTTTTAACAGCAAAGCAGAAACAGGAACGGCGTCTTGTTATGATGTTTACCAAACGACAAAAATGCGCTGGGTTGATCCTCTTGTTATTGGTTCAGATGGGGCGGCTCCTGTATCTCAGTTATCACTTACCGCTAAAAGAGCAATAGAGCAAGCGAAACAAAGGATAGAAAAAGGAGTATATATCATCGTTCAGGCTCCGTTATAAAATGAATCGTTACATAAAGAAGGGGATGCAATAATGTGCATCCCCTTATCTTATAAGAAGTTTTATAGACCTCTAAGAAAGCCTTCTCTTAACGAACTTCATCACGCTTCGCAGTTAATTCTTTAATCGTTTCTCCTTCAACTAACACAGGCTGATAGTAAGTTTCGTTTGGCAAATCTTTTTTGCCCTGCAGCTTTTTAATGATCCAATCAGCCGCATCGCGTCCCATTTGTTCCTGAGGATGGGTTAACGTTGTTAAATTAATCGTCGCATTTTTAGCGATGTACGAATTGTCTTGACCAATAATTGACAACTTGTCCGGAATGGAAATGCCAAGCTGTCTGCATACATTTACGACTTCTAACCCTACTTCATCGTTATAGCAGACAAGAGCGGTCATTTCGTCTTGATTTTCAGTAAGAAACTCTTTTAAATTAGCGTACAAATCGAGCTTTGTTTCGGTGTTAAAAGACAAAATATGCTCAGGCTGAAAGCGGAGTTTTGCATCACCAAGCGCTTTTATGTAGCCTTTCATTCGGTACTTTCCTTGCAAGTCATCCATTTTTGCAATGAGCCCAATTTGTGTATGTCCTTTTGAAATTAATTCATTTGTGGCAAGGTAGCTTGACTGAACGTCATCTAAACAAAAAAACGGAACCTCTAATTCTTCGTAGTAGGCGTTAATCATCGTAAATGGAACGTCTTGTTCTTTGAATGATAAATAATACGAGATGTTTGGATTGTACAAATTACTTTTTGTAGGCTCAACAATTAAGCCGTCTACTCCGTAGGAAAGCATCATTTCCAGCGCTTTTTTTTCTTGTTCCACATCATTATTCGTGCTCGCCAGCAGCAGCGAATAATTATCTTTATTTAATCTGCTTTCAATTCCACGAATGATCGAAGGGAAAATATAGTCGGAAATATACGTGGTAATAACGCCGATCGTTTTGTTGGCAGAAGCCCCGCTCGCTTTGGATTGATACTGATTGCTTACATAGGTGCCAGACCCTTTTTCGCTTCTTAAAAATCCTTCATTCGACAGCTCTAAAATCGCTTTTCGAACCGTATGTCTGCTGACACCATACGTTTCTTGCATGACCGATTCAGTCGGGATTTGCTCGCCAATGCTGTAATCGCCTGAAAGAATTTTGCTTTTTATATCCTCAATAATCACCTGATATTTTGGCTTCATGTTTTCACTTCTTTCGTAGTTGTATACATTCAACTTTTTTTATGTGTAAAATTTGTATGGACATATTTTATCATGAACGTGAATAAATGAAAAGATTTCCTTGATTTTTAATCGAAAGGAGAATGATTTAAGGGAGAGATACCGATTTTTTAAAAGTTTAAGAAGGGAAGAGTAGGATGTTTTGAGTATTTGTGTGCATATATAATTTTATTATTGACAAATGTACGTACAAATAAATATACTTAGGTTGTTAACAAATTCAAACAGCGTTACATAAAACGGAAAGCGCTTCCTTACTGCTATAGGTATCTTTATAGCTATCAGAAAGGAGATTAAACGTGAAAACAACTCAAGAAACCATAAAACAAGCAATTGCTAAAGGAAAAACGTCCCTTGGAATTGAACTTGGATCTACTCGTATTAAAGCGGTGCTGATTGACGAAAATTTTGAAACGATCGCATCAGGCAGTTATGAATGGGAAAATCTCTTGGAAGACGGTTTTTGGACGTACAACTTACTTGATATTATTACAGGTTTGCAAAGTGCTTACCGTGAAATGAAGCAAGAAGTGGAACGAAGCTACGGAATCACCATTCGAACAGTTGGCTCTATCGGCGTTTCAGCTATGATGCACGGATATATGGCGTTTGATAAAACGGGTGAGCTGCTTGTTCCGTTTCGAACGTGGCGTAATGCAACAACAAGCGAAGCAGCAAAAGAATTAACTGAACATTTTAACTTTAATATTCCTGAACGATGGAGCATTGCGCATCTGTATCAGGCCATCATCAATCAAGAAAAACACCTGCCGCGCATCCATTACATAACAACGCTAGCCGGCTATATTCACTGGCTGCTGACAGGCAGTAAGGCGCTTGGCATTGGAGATGCTTCAGGGATGTTTCCAATTGATGAACGCACAAAAAATTACAGTGAAGATATGATGAAGCAGTTTGATGAGCTTATTTCTTACAAAGGATATCCGTGGCAACTAACAGATATTCTGCCTGCAGTTCAGACTTCAGGCGAGCAAGCAGGTACGTTAACAGCGATAGGAGCTAGTATTTTAGATCAATCAAAAAATTTGCAGCCGGGCATTCCGTTTTGTCCTCCAGAAGGAGATGCAGGAACGGGAATGGTGGCGACAAACAGCGTAAGAAAACGCACGGGAAATGTTTCAGTAGGAACGTCCGTTTTTGCGATGATTGTACTAGATAAAAAGCTTTCAAAAGTCTATCCGGAAATTGATTTGGTTACCACGCCAAACGGCAGTCCAGTTGCCATGGTTCATGCGAATAACTGTTCAAGCGACTTGAACGCTTGGCTCGGATTGTTTCGTGAATTTTCGGAGGCGATGGGGCAAAGAGTAGAGTCGGATAAATTATTCCAAGTGATGTTAAATAAAGCGCTAGAAGCTGATCCTGATGGAGGGGGCTTGCTTAGCTACGGCTATTTCTCAGGTGAAAATATTACCGGAGTAGAAAGTGGACGTCCGCTATTTGTCCGGTCAGCAAAAAGTAATTTTAATCTAGCAAACTTTATGCGAACGCATCTTTTTACAGCTTTTGGCGCTCTAAAAATAGGAATGGATCTTTTAGTAAAAGAAGAAAACGTAAAGATTCACAGCATTTTAGCGCACGGAGGATTATTTAAAACGCCGGTAGTCGGTCAAAAAATGATGGCAGCGGCAATTAATACCCCGGTTTCCGTCATGGACACAGCAGGGGAAGGCGGCGCGTGGGGCATGGCTATTCTTTCTTCTTATATGCTCAATAAAAGTGAGAATGAAAGTTTAGAAGATTTCTTGGATGATAAAGTTTTTAAAGAAGTGACCGCACAGGAAATCTACCCTGACGAACTCGATGTAAAAGGGTTTGAAGCATTTATTAAAAGATATAAAAAAGGGCTAGTCATTGAAAAAACAGCTGCCGAGCATCACAGCGAAGAACGGGAGGAGTTACTGTGCTAGATAAATTAAAAGAAGAAGTATTTCAAGCAAACCTCGATTTGCCAAAACACGGACTGGTCAAGTACACGTGGGGAAATGTAAGTGCAGTTGACCGAGACAGCGGTTTGGTTGTGATTAAACCAAGCGGCGTGACGTATGAAAAAATGACAGCCAAAGATATGGTCGTCGTAGACTTAGATGGCCGCGTGGTAGAAGGTGAGCTTAACCCGTCGTCTGATACGCTGACACATGCCGTACTATATAAACACTATCCCGAAATTGGCGGTATTGCTCATACGCATTCAACGTGGGCGACCATTTGGGCTCAAGCAGGGCTCGATGTACAGGCAATGGGAACGACTCATGCCGATACCTTTTATGGTTCCGTACCGTGCGCGCGCTTTTTGACAGAAAAAGAAGTGAATGACGGATATGAAGTGGAAACGGGCAAGGTGATTATTGAAACGTTTGAAAAGCGCGGCTTAGATGTGCTAGCGGTTCCTGGAATTTTACTTCAAGGACACGGGCCGTTTACGTGGGGAAAAGACGCCAAAACGGCGGTAATGAACAGCGTCGTATTAGACGAAGTATCCAAAATGAATTTCTTTACCCAAAAATTAAACGGACTGGCTGAAGAGCTGCCGCAGCGTATATTAGACAAACATTATTTACGAAAACACGGACAAAATGCGTATTACGGGCAAGGACAGTAAAAGACTTACATACAGAAAAGGGGATTATCATGTTAAAAACGACTCAAAAAGAATTTTGGTTTATTGTTGGTTCACAGCATCTTTACGGAAAAGAAGCGCTAGCAGAAGTAAAAGCACACGCTCAAACAATGACTGATGCTTTAAATGAAAGCGGTGTCTTACCTTATCCGCTTGTGCTGCAAGATTTAGCTGTGAACGCTGATACGATTACAAGCATGATGAAAGAAGTGAATTACCGAGATGAAGTTGCCGGTGTAATCACGTGGATGCATACGTTCTCGCCTGCAAAAATGTGGATTCGTGGCACCAAGTTACTGCAAAAACCGCTGCTTCATTTGGCAACACAATTTAACGAAAGCATTCCTTGGGAAACGATTGATATGGATTTTATGAACTTGAATCAGTCCGCTCACGGTGATCGTGAATACGGCTTTATCAACGCGCGTTTGAACAAGCAAAATAAAATTGTAGTAGGCTACTGGGAGCGCCCCGACGTACAGCAGCAAATTGCACAGTGGATGGACGTAGCCGCTGCTTATAACGAAAGCTTCAACATTAAAGTTGCGCGTTTCGGCGACAATATGCGCAACGTGGGAGTGACAGAAGGAGACAAAATTGAAGCGCAAATTCAATTTGGCTGGACGGTTGACTACTTTGGAATTGGCGACCTTGTTCAATATGTCAACGCCGTTACGGAAGAAGAAATCAATGATTTGTTTGCTGAATATGCCGACGCGTATGAGTTTGTCTACGGCGATTATTCTGCAGAAGACTGGGAATCTAGCGTAAAAGTACAGGCAAGCTATGAAATTGCGATTAAACGTTTTCTAGACGAAGGCGGCTACAGCGCTTTTACGACTAACTTTGAAGATTTGTACGGTATGAAACAACTTCCTGGTCTAGCGGTACAGCGCTTGATGGCAAAGGGATACGGATTTGCTGGTGAAGGAGACTGGAAAACAGCCGCGCTTGACCGTTTGCTTAAAGTAATGAGCCATAATCAGTCAACGGGCTTTATGGAAGACTACACGTATGAATTGGCTCCCGGACGTGAGTCAGTACTTCAATCACACATGCTTGAAGTAGACCCAACGCTAGCGGTAAACAAGCCAAAACTAATCGTTTCTCCGCTAGGTATCGGTAACCGCGAAGATCCGGCCCGCTTAGTGTTTGACGGTAAACAAGGAGAAGGCGTAGTCGTTTCTATGGCTGACTTCGGCACGCATTACAAGCTGTTAATTAACGAAGTATCGGCATTTGAGCCGGAAGTTCCAGCTCCAAATCTTCCTGTGGCGCGTGTGCTTTGGAACATTAAGCCGAACTTCCAAGACGGCGTTAAAGCGTGGATTGAAAACGGAGGAGGACATCATACAGTTCTTTCATTAAATTTAACGACGGATCAAATTGTGAGCTATGCAAAGCTTGTGAATTTAGAGTACGTCATTATTAAGTAAGCATCATTACTTCCAAGGGAGCGCTGCTTCCTTGGAAGTGAAAATATAGCGTCAGTAAAAGAACGCCGTTTTTAGAAATAAATGAAAGCGTTTTAAATAAGTGTGGCAGGAAGAAAAACTAAGACAATACAAAGGGGATATAATCATGAGTAAAGTATCAAGTAAGTTTATCTTCTTCTTCGGCTCATTTGCCGGTATTTTATTCGGTTATGATATTGGGATTATTGCTGGTGCAGAAGGTCATATCCGTGAAGCGTTTCATTTAAGTCCGCTCTGGCTGGGGATTGTGGTTTCATCGTTAATGGGCGGAGCCATTATCGGTTCTATTTTAAGCGGATTATTAGGTGATAAGTTTGGACGAAGAAAGTTAATTTTAATTTCGTCTATCATTTTTCTGTTAGGCTCCATAGGTTCAGCGATTGCACCAGAGGAAATTACGTTAACGATTGCGCGCGTCTTTTTAGGTACAGCAGTGGGAACGGCTTCTTCGCTAGTTCCTGCTTATATGTCAGAAATCGCACCTGCTCATATTCGCGGGAAGCTTTCAGGTTTAAATCAGCTAATGATTGTAATTGGGTTATTGTTAAGCTATATCGTAGCCTTTATTTTTGAGCCGGTTCCAAACAGCTGGCGATTAATGCTTGGCAGCGCCGGTATTTTTGCAATTGTCTTATGCATCGGTATGATCAAGCTTCCGGAGTCACCTCGCTACTTAATTAAAAACGGAATGCCAGATAAAGCGCGTGAAGTACTGCGCACGCTTCGTTCCTCAGCAGCTGAAGTCGAAGCGGAAGTATCTGAAATTCAAAGCGTAGCTGTGCATGAACAATCAGGCATTAAACAGCTGTTTCAGAAAAAATTTCGTTTAGCTTTAATTATCGGTGTCGGAATGGCAACTTTTCAGCAAATTCAAGGCTCAAACTCAATTGTTTATTATGCAACAAGCATTGCCCGTCAAGTTGGTTTAGCGCCGCAGGTAGCTGCTGGTTTTACGGTTATTGTTGGGGTAATCTTCGTTGTGACAACACTTATTTTTCTACAGTTTGTTGATAAATTCAACCGCCGTACCATTCTTACGGTTGGCGGAGCGGGAATGGCTCTTTCCTTTTTTACACCGGCTATTCTTGGAGCAGTAGGCGTTAATGAATCCGTCGTGAACTGGGTTACGTTAATTGCACTGTGCTGCTTTATCCTTTGCTATGCGTTTTCTTGGGCGCCGCTTACGTGGATCATTGTAGGAGAAATTTTCCCGCTTTCTGTGCGCGGAATCGGTGCTGGTATTTCATCTGCCTTTAACTGGACAGGATCGCTGGCAGTAGGGCTTGTGTTTCCTATTTTAGCCGATCAGTTTAGCTTAGGCGTGATCTTTTCCACATTTGGGATCATTTGTATTCTCGGATTATTCTTCATACGTTTTGTAGTTGTCGAAACAAAAGGGCGCAGCCTAGAGCAAATTGAAACAGACATGGCAGCTCGTTCTGAAAGAAATTCGTTAAGTCCCGTTGAGCGTAATAAATATGTTTAATTGTCGTAAATGTTTTAAATGTAAGGTGCTGAGATAAAACTATTTTAGCTGAAGTGAAAAACGAACCACTAATCAAACACTTTGATTAGTGGTTCGTTTTTTATGGTGAACGCAGGTTTCAGCTGTTTCATTTCTTCTAGCAGTTGATTGGAGAGCAAGGCGAAGACTCCTGCGGGGAAAGCGGAACAGATGAGACCCCGCAGGCGCACAAGCGACGAGGAGGCTCATCGGCCGCCCGCGGAAAGCGAAGCCTTGCACGGAAATCAACTGCGGGGCAACAAGCGGTTCAGCTCATGTCGGCCTTTGTTCGTTCCCAGCCTCTTTCTTATTAGTAGATACAGAGATTTCAGCTTTTACCCTGTCATATTAGTGCCTAATAAAATGGAAAGATAGGTTAGCTTATCATAGCGTGGACTTTAATAGATATTCATAACTAGCAATTTCTAAAACGAAAGCTAAATGTGCGTTCTGCTTACAAGAAGGTAGTGACCTTCATCAGCAAATTCTCATATAAATAAGTAAGCTTGTTTACTTTTAACTAAATTTATTTAGTAATAGGGGGATTAACTAGTTGATGAATTTGACGCTTCATGAACGTTCTGAAAAGTTATTAAAGCAAAGAATTAAACAATTAAATCCGAGAGAGCCATTCAACTTTGTTTTTATGGGCGACAGCAGAGGTGACGGACCAAACGATAATTGTTTCACAATGAGCGGTGAATTTGAGCTTGTGTTAAAAAAGGCGGTGGAATTGAATCCGCTGTTTATTATTCATGGGGGAGACACCGTCTATACAGGGAAAAAAGAGTATTTGGAGCACTTTGTTAAGGTTGTTGAAAAAATCGCACCAAACATTCCTATGTTTGTATGCGTAGGGAATCATGATGAACTATACCTTGATGAAAGCAATCTTGAAAACTTCAGAGCCACTATCGGAAAAGTACACTGGGTCATTGATATTCCTGTCTTTAACTTCCGGTGCATCGCATTAAATAATATCATCAGTCCCAAGAATAAAATATATGGATTTACAGATAGAGAGCTGAATTATTTAGAGCAGCAGCTAGAGGATGCTCCTCGTAATACCGTTGTAGCCATGCATGCGCAGCCAAATATTGGCCGGTGGTCAGACCTGGGAGGTTTTCCTGTAACGACTCCTCAGAGTCAAGAATTTTTTGATTTAATTCAAGAACATCGCGTGAAAAAAGTGTTAGTCAGCCACGTGCATGCGTATGACGAGCAGTTTATTAGAAAAAACAGAAACGGGTCGTTTACGCTTGGAAGAGGTACTGATTTTGTATTATCAGGAGGCGCGGGTGCTCCCCTTGATTTTGAACCGCCTTTAATTTTAAATAATTATAATTTTACGGAGTTTTTTGTTAGCCGGTACGACATTTTAGGACCTCTTCTTTGGAAGGATTTTGGACGACCTCGAAGAAGTTGTTTGTAAAAACAAGAAAGTAGAAAGCTAGGTTCAAAAAAAGAGGCTGGGAAAAAAGGGTTTTAGGCGAAATGAAAAATGAACCACTAATCAAGCATCTTGATTAGTGGTTCATTTTTTTATTAGGGTAAACGTAGATTTCATGTGTATAGGTCTTTCTAGCAGGTGATTGGAGGACAAGACGAAGACTCCTGCGGGAAAAGCGGAACAGGTGAGACCCCACAGGAGCGTATGCGACGAGGAGGCTCAGCGACCGCCCGCGGAAAGCGAAGTCTTGTACGAAAATCAACTGCGGTGTCACAAGCGATTCAGCTCATGTATCCCATTTGCCTTTAGATTGGATTCACTTCGTTGTGTCTCAGCCTCTTTTAGAAAACCGTACGAAACCTTGTAGCAGAAGGCTAAGCCAAGCGTTATAATAGATAATGAATGATGATATATTCTCTATATTTGTCATATATTTGTATTACATATGTAATTGAAGAAAAACATTCACTTGATATACTGTTTAATGACTTAACTTTATCTTAACATTCACAGTGAAATGCCTGTTTATAGAAACTTAGAACATACACAGCAAATGGAGGAGCTATCATGGCAAACGAAAAGATGCAAGAAGGACTCAATCGTTTTATTAAGGAAGATTTAAATGACCTTTTAGGTAGACTGTTCCCCCTAATGGACCGAGAATGTGCGGAAGAAAAGAGATTGCTTATCGAAACGGCGGTAGAGTACATTTATTCTTCAGGGTATCATCAAGGAGCAAAAGACTTGATCGAAACACATCGAAAAGATGATTACAAATTATTAAGGCAAAAATTAGCGTCAACGCCTCCTGAAAACTAATTTTTTTGAAATTTCTTTTGACAACATAAATGTAAGGTGTTAAGATGACTCTACATTCAAAATATTATAAACAATTAAAACTCTTATTGAGAGAGGCGGAGGGACTGGCCCTGTGAAGCCCGGCAACCATTTAACAATCTTGTTAAAAAGGTGCTACATCCTGCAAAGCGTACAGCTTTGAAAAATAAGAGAGGATTTCATAGATACTATGCCTCTCTATTCATGATAGAGAGGCTTTTTATTTTATGTAAAGGTATTTTGAATGAACAATTTCATAGAAATGCATCAGGTGCTGTGTAACGAATGTACGCAGCTTAAAAGGGAAGACCGGTGAAAAGCCGGCGCGGTCCCGCCACTGTAATGGGGAGTAACTTATTAACCACTGTTTCATGCTGAAATGGGAAGGGATAGGAAGCGATGAACCTAAGTCAGGAGACCTGCCTGTTGTATGCACTTAAGCTCTACGGGATATAGAGAGGAGTGAGGAATACGTGTTGAGAAAAACAGACTATCTCAACTTTAGTTAAGTATGCGTATCATCTCTCTTTTCATTTCGAAAAGAGAGATTTTTTAGTTTAGCGGAAAAAAAGAAATATACAGGGAGTGGAAAAAATGAGCAGTGTAAAAAGTTCAAATGTAGGTTATCCAAGAATTGGTGAAAAACGAGAATGGAAAAAAGCGCTTGAGCAGTTTTGGGCAGGAAAGCTAGAGAAAGATATCTTTCTTCAGGAAATTGAAGCTCTTCGTCTAGGACATCTAAAAAAACAGCGTGACGCAGGAATTGAATTAATTCCAGTCGGCGATTTTAGCTTATACGATCACGTGTTAGATACAGCCGCTATGTTTGGTTTGGTGCCAAAGCGCTTTGAATATAACGGAGGCCCGGTATCCCTTGAAACGTACTTTGACATCGCGCGAGGAACAAAAGGTGCGGTAGCCTCTACGATGACAAAATGGTTTAACACAAATTATCACTATATCGTACCCGAGCTTGAGGAATGTACGCCGGCACTTGTAGAAAATCGCCCGCTTCAATTTTACAAAGAAGCAAAGCAAAAGCTGAATATCAAAGGCAAACCCGTTATTTTAGGTCCAGTAACATTTGTGAAGCTGTCAAAAGGATATAAAAAAAGTGAGTTTAAAAAAGTAGTTGAACAGTTTGTTCCTCTTTATGCAACAATCTTAGCGGAGCTGGAGGCAGAAGGGGTCGAGTGGGTACAAATAGATGAGCCAATTTTAGCTACAACGCTATCGAAAGAAGACCTGGCACTGTATAAAGAAGTCTATGAAGCTTTGAAAAAAGCGGCACCGAATGTAAAAGTCATTTTGCAGACGTACTTTGACAGCGTAGATTACTATAAAGAAGTAGTTGCTCTTCCTGTTCATGGTATTGGCTTAGATTTTGTACATGACCGAGGCGAAAATCTCACGGCGCTTAATAAATATGGTTTTCCAACTGATAAAGTGCTGGCAGCAGGAGTGATTGACGGACGAAACATTTGGCGTGAAAACTTGGACGAACAGCTTTTAACAATCAGTGAAATTGAAGAAGCCGTATCAAAAGACCGTTTGATTCTGCAGCCTTCATCAAGTTTATTACATGTTCCTGTCACGGTGAAAAGCGAAAAAACCATTGAGCCAATTCTAAAAAACGCGCTGTCTTTTGCAGATGAAAAGCTGAAGGAAATCTCGCTGTTAACAAAAGCGGTGCAGCAAGGAAAAGAAGCAATAGAAAAAGAAATAAGTGTAAGCAAACAAGCGATTCAAGCATTAAATGGATCATCTGTTCGAAATCATCAAGACGTGCAAAAAGAGCTGAAGCAGCTGCACAGCTATAAAGCAGAGCGCCAAGCGCCGTTTGACGTACGTCAACGCGTTCAACAAGAAGCGTTTCAACTGCCGCTTCTTCCAACGACAACAATTGGAAGCTTTCCGCAAACAAAAGAAGTGAGAAAAGAGCGTCTAAAGTGGCGTAAAGGAGAATTAAGCGACAAAGCGTATGAAGCGTACATTAACGCTGAAATCAAAAAATGGATTGAAATTCAAGAAGACATCGGCTTAGATGTCCTTGTGCACGGAGAGTTTGAGCGTACGGACATGGTTGAATACTTCGGTGAAAAATTAGGAGGCTTTCAGTTTACGAAGTTTGGCTGGGTGCAATCATACGGTTCTCGCTGCGTCAAGCCGCCGCTTATTTACGGAGATGTCTCGTACGAGCAGGCGATGACGATCAAAGAAACGGTCTACGCACAGTCTCTAACCAATAAGCCTGTTAAAGGAATGCTGACGGGGCCAATTACAATTTTAAACTGGTCGTTTGTGCGTGATGATATCCCGCGCTACGACGTGGCAAATCAAATTGCGCTTGCTCTTAGAAAAGAAGTGGAAGCACTTGAAAGTCAGGGCATCTCAATGATTCAAGTAGATGAACCGGCGCTGCGTGAAGGACTGCCGTTAAAACGAGAAAACTGGGAAAGCTACTTGAACGCCGCGGTGTACGCGTTCAAATTAGCCACGGTATCGGTGCAAAACGAGACGCAAATTCACACGCATATGTGCTATTCGGAATTCGAAGAGATTATTGATGCGATCAAAGCGCTTGATGCCGACGTGATTTCCATTGAAACGTCCAAAAGCCACGGTGAATTAATTTATGCGTTTGAAAAACATACGTATAACCAGGGAATTGGACTTGGCGTATATGATATCCACAGCCCGCGCGTACCGAAGCTTGAAGAGCTGACACGAAACATTGACCGCGCTCTAAAAGTGCTTGATCCTGCATTGTTTTGGATTAATCCCGACTGCGGTCTTAAAACAAGAGGAATCAGCGAGACGGTGGAAGCTTTAAAAGTGATGGTTGAGTCTGCAAAACAAACAAGAAAAAATTTATTACAAAACGCTTAATAACAAGAAAGTCAAGACCAAGCAGTGTAAACGCTACACTGCTTGGTCTTATGGGTTTTTTAAAGGCCAAAAATATCCATTGACACTTCCCGTAGATTTTTGTATCTTTTTAAAGGTGTTTTTAAAATCAGGGAGGTACAACATGAGTAACAACAGCACGCAGCACGTTAAAATTGTAACAGCGGATCCATCAGCGCTAGGCCTATTCGGACTTGCCATGGTGACACTTGTTGCATCGTTTCAAAAGCTTGGGGTAACCGATGGTGTTTCATTGGTATTGCCATGGGCAATTTTTTTAGGCGGAATAGGGCAGCTAATTGCGTCTATGCAAGATTTCAAACATAATAATACCTTCGGCGCAACTGCTTTTGGTGCCTTCGGTTTATTTTGGCTAGGTGTAGCGATGACATGGCTTATTCAGCTTGGCGCATTTGGAGAAGCGCTCGCAAAAGAAGCGGATCCGAAGCAGCTAGCATTTGCTTTTGTCGGCTACTTAATTTTCAGCGTTTTTATGACGGTTGGAGCAATGGGCACTCATAAAGTATTATTTATTATTTTTGTATTAATTGATTTCTTATTTATTGGATTATCGCTAAGTACATTTGGTGTGGCCTATGAATACACGCATTTACTAGCAGCAGTCTCAGAGCTATTAATTGCTCTGTTTTCATTCTATGGATCTGCAGCGGCTGTATTAAATACTCACTACGGTCGAGTTGTGCTTCCGGTGGGCAAGCCATTTGGTGCATTTATTAAATAATCAAGACGTTCATTAAACAGCGAAGTAGGGTTGAATTCTGTATGATGCAGAGGTCAATCCTTTTTTGTTTGTGCGTTTTTATATATAGTAGAAAGAGATAGTTATATATAATAGAAGCTTTTAGAGAAAAAAGAGAAATACATAATGAAAGGAATCGTTTCAATGATTATAAGACAAGTGGATGAAAAAGATTTAAACCAATTAATTACGTTAGAAAACAAAGGGTTTACACCTGAAGAAGCTGCCTCAAAAGATGCGTTTATCACGCGAATTAAAACCATTCCTGATACGTTTATCATCGCCGAAGAAAATGAAGAAATAATCGGATATGTGAACGGACCCGTCATTTCAGCTCCGTTTATTACGGATGATTTGTTTGAAAAAACGATTTCGAACCCTGAGACAGGCGGTTATCAAAGTATTTTGGGTATCGTTGTAAATCTCAAGCATCATCACAAAGGAATTGCCAGTATGCTGCTAAAAGAGTTTGAAAAACAAGCACGGAACAAACAGCGCGTAACGGTGACTTTAACGTGTAAAGAAGAATTGATTCCGTTTTACGAAAAAAACGGATATGTGAATCGAGGAGTTGCGCAGTCCCAGCATGCAGGCGTGCAGTGGTTTAATATGAGTAAGGAGCTTTAATGTTAACAAGGAAATAATGAAATAGAAAAGCACCAGCTTCCTTTAAGGAGCTTGTGCTTTTTTCATTGTAATGGTGAACATGTGCTTAATCTATTTCGTTGCTTCTAGCGGTTGATTGGAGGGCAAGGCGAAGACTCCTGCGGAAAGCGAAGTCTTGCACGGAAAGCAACAGCGGGATTCATCCTCAATCATTTATCCCGTTTGCTCGTCTTTAGATTGAATTAATTTTGTTATATCTCAATCTCTTTTTTAGGTAGGTAAGAGACATTAATTTGTCAAACATATTTGACAGTAACAAGGAAGATAATATAAGATATGGGTGTAAAAAGTTTTTTACATTTTAGAGATGAGTGATGAATGGTGGAAAACCGAATTAAAGAACTGCGTAAAGTCAAGCAGATGTCTCAAGATGAATTGGCGAAAGTATGCGGCGTATCGAGACAAACGATTAATGCAATTGAAAACAATAAGTATGATCCAAGCTTAGCGCTGGCTTTCCAGCTGGCCCAAGAACTGGGAGCAACAGTAGATGAGCTGTTTTTATTTCATAAATCATGAGTTAGTTAAAAAGGAGAAGGTAATGTGAAAGTAAAAAAAGCGGACGAAATGGAAAAGTTTGAAATCAAGCAAGCGGCGCGAAACGGCTTTTTATTTTATACAGTAGCGCTGTTAATTTGGTCTTCCTATGATTTTATTAAAACCGGTGAAAGAGGCTGGGAAGCCACAATCTTACTAGTAGGAATATGCGTATATTTTTGGACACTCGTTTATTATAAACGAAAAGTACATAGCTAACAGGTGAACAGGAAATCGAATTTACCAAGCAACGGTGGTGAAATGAATGAAAAATCGAGCTGCCGGAGTAGTCCTTACAAGTACGGGCATGTTACTGTTGATGATAACGTTAATACTTCCTGTTCCGGGATTAATCTACAGTCTGCTTGTAGGAAGCAGCATTGTACTAAAAGGATGCGGAACAGGAGGAATAAAAAGGTTTATCACCTGAATGCAGCGTGATGTAGAAAAGGAGGTTCCTTTTGAAAAAAAGAACGATTATTATAGCTGCACTTCTATTTATCGTCGTATTTTATTTTACATATACCGGGAAAGCCTATCAGTTAAAAGACGTCATAAAAGTAGAGGAAGCAAACGTTACGCGTATTGAAATAGATACGGACGAAGGAAAACGTGTAGTAGATGACAAAGAAGAGATAAAGCAAATCGTACATTCTTTAGCAAAAGTAGAAGTGAAAAAAAGCAAGGAACTCGATCCAAAGTTTGACCAGTCTTACTGGGTAAAAATCGTTGAAAACGGAAAAGATGCGTACGGATTAACGATTTACGATGACGATTACATAAAAGCGTTTAACTTTGAAGATAAAAAACAGGCGACGTATACGATTGTTAAAGATCAAAAAGTAGATGTTAAAAAGCAGTTTTCAACTAAATAAAAAACCTACTAAAAAAGACAGCCTGAGCTGTCTTTTTTATAAAAATAATAGATTGAAAATTTTGACTATTAAAAGTAGAATTAGTCCTTGCCTATATAATTAATAAATGATTGAATTAGGTCAATATCAGGGTTAACTAACAGTGCTGGAAGAAGGCCAAATGTTAATAATACAAGGACGTTTGATCCAATAAAGATGCGAAGTGCTTTTTTGATTTTCATGATATTTCCTCCCTTTTTTATATTTTCGTATAAAAAGAGAAAAAAATCAATAGAAATGTGACGAAATTGTGAACTTTTTGTCTAATAGTCCCTGATAGATTATAAAAATTCCCTCTCTATACTAGATAAAGAGGGGATATAGTAAGTCATAAAATATGTAGAAAAATTAAAGGTACATGCGCAGATTCCCGATAAATCGGTAGAGAAAATAGCATGAAAAGCCAATTAAGATACATCCAGCTGCAATAGAAACCCATTTGATATAAAGCTGATTCAGCACTTTTCTAGTTCCAGAGACAATTGTCATTAAGCCCAGGTCATGAATTAAAATTCCCGTTAATATTCCGGCAGCAATCACTAGGAAATGAAACGAGTGAGAGGCTTGAAGCGAATTTGTCAGCACCGTTCCAAATACGCTCAGCCAAAAAATGAGATTGCTCGGAGAAATCGCAACAAAGATTCCGTTCACATAAGAAGAGGCAAACGCCTTTTTTACGTGTTCTCCAGGAGCCGTTATATCATGATCCGCGTGTCTAATGCTGTCATAGCCAATATAAAGTAAAAAAAGTGCCCCTACAAGCCACATAACAAGCCGGATAAAAGGAGCAGACAAAAAAGAAGCCAGTCCAGAGTAAAGAAGCACAATTAGCAACAAATCAACCGTCATGCCTCCAAGTCCCACAACCCAGCCGTGAAGAAAACCATTTTTTAAACCTTGCTTCGTCATTTCAATCGTTACCGTACCAACGGGAAGGGCAATCGAAAGACCGAGCAGCACATTTGTTAAAAATAACGTCACCAAAAACAAAACCTCTTTCAATTTCGTATCTACTATCGTTTTCCGTTTAAGTGGTCTTTCATTATATAAAAATATGTAGTGAAATTTGATGTTATGTATAAAAAAACATGTAGTGAATATAAAGGAGGAAAAAAGTAAATGAAATTGATTTGTGAATCGTTGGAAAAAGAAGACTACACGCAAGAACTTCCTGAAGTGAATTTTACACATTCTTTGATTCAACAAAAGGTACGTGAACTCAAAAGCGGTTCTCCTTATTCTCCAATAGCGTACATAAAAAAAGCGTATGAGTTTGTGAGAGATGAAGTTTCTCATTCATGGGATATTCAAAGCAGAATCATCACGAAAACGGCTTCAGAGGCTTTAAAAGAAAAGGAAGGAATTTGTTACAGCAAATCTAATCTACTAGCCGCTTTGCTGCGTGCAGAAGGGATTCCGACAGGCTTTTGTTATCAAAGATTAATCCTTGGGGATACGATAGACACAGGCTACTGTATTCATGCGTTAAATGCTGTCTACATCAAAAGTGAAGAGAAATGGATTCGATTAGACGCGAGAGGAAATAAAGAAGAAGTGCAAGCCGACTTTTCGCTAAAAAAAGAAAAACTGGCTTTTCCAGTAAATCCTACACAGGGTGAAGTAGACTATGCGACTATTTATACAAAACCTCGCAAAGAAACAATGGACGTGTTGTCTCAGCAAGAAGACTGCTTGGATATGTATTTGCACTACTTGCCTACCGAGCTATAAAAAGAGGCTGGGACAAACGTATTTTAGTTGAAGGAAGATCCGAACGATGAATGGAGAACCTTAATAGAGAATGAAATTCGTTCGGATTTTTTATTGATAGTTTCATGTATGTGGCTGCTTCTAGCTGGTGATTGGAGGGCAAGACGAAGACTCCTGCGGGAAAAGCGGAACAGGTGAGACCCCGCAGGAGCGTACGCGACGAGGAGGCTCACCGGCCGCCCGCGGAAAGCGAAGTCTTGCAAGGAAATCAACAGCGGTGTAACAAGCGGTTCAGCTCATCTCTCCATTTTATTCGTCTTTAACTGAAAAATTAGTATGCCATCTCTTTACCATTTTAAACGCTTTCCTGCACGGTGGTTGACGGTCTTTTAAACGCAGCAACAAACCACACAATATTCGTAATCAGTAAGCCTAAGCAAGAAATCATTACACCTATGATGGAAGCTAAGCTTCCTGAGAAATCTTCCAGTCCAAATAAAAACAGAGCCGGCATTAGTAATAGAGTACTAGCAGCGATTAAAAGTCCAATGCTGCAAAAAGCAGCCATCACAAATTTTAAGAAATGCATTCCCAACATATAAAATGCTAAAGGCAACAGATATAAAAATAGAATCATGCCAAGAGATAACCACATCCCAACTGAACCGATCGTGTTAACATTGGGACCAGAATCTGCTAAAGGAGAAAGCGAAGCAAGAACTATGATAGAGCAGAAAAATAGGGCGGAAAGCAAAGTGGTGATCGCCACACTATTTTTTGCTGTAGAATTATGCACTGTTTGTTAACCTCCTTTCCAAATTAAAAGTATATGGATTAATTTTACAATATAAAAGTCTCGAAATCACCCAATTTTTTACAAAAATGTTCGATAGGCTGAATAATAATGAAGAGAAGATGGGTTGAGATAATACACGTGAACATATTTTTTGTGTGGGCCTGGATAGTGGGTTTCGTGCCAGTATTGCGTCAGTATTGTTTGAATAGGGTGCGAATGAGGGGCCTCTCCGTAATGTCCGTAGTAGATGCCGCTTCCTGAATAAGGAGAATACATAAAATCACCTGCCTGCTTAAATGAATGTGTTACACGTTATGTTTTTACGTTGGTTAACGTTCTTCTACAGTGCAAAAAGGGCACAATTAGGTCATTGGCTATATGAATGCTCCATTACAGTAAAAAAGACCTCTAAAAGCACGAGGTCATAAGCTAAGCATCTGTATGTTCTTTACTTGGATTTCTTTGAAAATCCAAAAAACGAGTTCCTTGAAACGTCAGTATTCCTTCGTCTCCTTCTGCAAGCTTGCCGTACTGGCTGCCTGAAACAGTAAATTCAGAGCGGTCGGTGCTTTCAAATTGAAAGGTTACGTAGTAAGTTGTAGACGTGTGAGAGTGGAGATGTTCGTGAGCATGGCTGTTATGGTGATGAACGTTTGTCCGTTTGCCCGTAATTTTTGCTGTTACAGATAGACGGGGAGACTGCTCATTTTTGTTCCACGTGCTGATTCCTTTAAAAATAGAAAATAAGAAAATACCAATAACAATAACAAAAAATAACATAACAAACGTAGGCATTCCGTTAAATAACGCATCATCTGGAAAAAAAGCGCCTCCGCTTAGGTCAGCATCACCTTCAAAAACAATGTCATTTCCGGACGGATCATCTTCAAATATCATTTCATCTTCAAACATTCGTATTCCCCCTTACTATAAATACGATTCCTGAATGGAAAAAGTTTCATCTTTATAGTAGTCTTATGATAGGATAGCTAGTTACTATTCATACATATAAGTGAACAAGGAAAAGGAGAGATCAACATGGGAAAATACAAAGTTGTTATGTCTGGAAAGACGTGGCCAAACGCTTACGAAAAGCTAGCGGAACACTGCGATATTCAAATGTGGGAAGGCGAAGGGAAGATTCCACAAGAAACGTTGCGCGACTGGCTTCGTGATGCTGACGGCTTTTTTAATATCGGCCACATTACAGTAGATGAAGAGCTGTTAGAAGCAGCGCCGAACCTGCGCGTTATTTCTCAATCAGGCGTCGGGTATGACAGTGTAGATGTCGAAGCGTGTACCAAAAAAGGCGTGCCGTTTAGCAATACGCCGGGCGTGTTAGTAGAAGCGACGGCTGATTTAACGTTTGGTCTCTTATTGTCAGCAGCTCGCCGCATTCATGAAGGCTATGAAAAAGTGAAACAAGGAAACTGGGAAACGGTATTTGGCGTTGATTTATTTGGAAAAACGCTTGGTATTGTTGGAATGGGCGATATCGGAAGCGCCGTTGCCAGACGAGCAAAGGCATCGGGGATGAACATCGTGTACCACAACCGAAGCCGCAAGCATGAAGCAGAAAAAGAGCTTGATGCCGTATACCTTTCGTTTGAAGAACTGCTTCACACAGCTGACTGTATCGTATGCTTAGTACCGCTTTCAGATCAAAGCAAAGGCATGTTTGGAGAAGCGGAATTTAAAGCTATGAAAAACAGCGCGTATTTTGTGAACGCAGCGCGCGGGGGATTAGTGGATACGGAAGCACTGTACGAAGCGCTGAAACATGAAGAAATTGCGTATGCCGCACTGGACGTAACAGATCCAGAGCCGCTTCCGGCAGATCACAAGCTGCTGCAGCTTTCAAATGTGCTAGTAACGCCGCATATTGGAAGCGCTACGTACGAAACGCGCAATCGCATGGCAGATCTAGCCGTCCAGAACCTGCTTTTAGGCCTTGAGAAAAAGCCTTTAGTGACGTGCGTGAATGAAGAAGTGAACTACAAGTAAGGAGAGATTTTTTGTTAAAAGCATTACAGCTTATTTTTTCAATTATTACCGTTGGACTGGCTCTTTATATGATGCTCACCCACAATGACCAGTTCCTTTCGCTTTTAAATATACTTCTAGGCTTAACCATGCTAGTTTTAGGAGCAATTGAGTGGCAAAAAAGAAAGAAAACCAGCGCGTGGCTGCTGTTTTTCGTTGCGCTATTCAGCTGGTTTGTCGGTCTTTATCGCATGACCATTTAAAAACGCTTGGCATTTGCCAAGCGTTTTTTTAATGTGCTTTTAGCTGCGTTTCTAACACGTTTTCAATAACGGAAGCTACTCCATTTTCATCGTTTGTTAATGTAACGTCATCAGCTAGTGCTTTAATTTCCGCGTGCGCATTTGCCATAGCGATTCCTTTTCCAGCTCTTTGCAGCATCGATACGTCGTTAAAGCTGTCTCCAATGGCAATGGTATCGTGAAGAGAAGCGCCAAGCTCTTTTACAACGTAGTTTAATGCGTTTCCTTTTGACGCATCTTTGTGTTCGAGTTCAAAGTTATGATCAGCGGAAGAGACAAGCGTCATGTCGTGCTGCTTGCTAAAGTGATCCCAGCCTTTTTTTCGTTTTTCATCATCAAATGAAAAAGCTAATACGTTATAAAGCTCAGCGTTTGTATTTAAAATATCTTCATACGATGCAACAAAGGCAAATCCCGTTTGGCTGTACTGCTTGGCCGCCGCGTGATGAAGTCTTTCTTCGTCCACGTTTTTATTGGCGCTTTTTACTCGGTCAATTTCAATGGCCAGCAGCTCACGGCCTGAGTTTGGTGTATAAATCGCATGTTCAGCAAACACTTCATAATAAAATTCGTTTGCATCCAGCCACTGAAGCGCTTCTTTTACGTGCTGGTCATCAATTGGAACAGAATGTCTGAGCTGTCCGTCCGGGTCATGAATAGTCGCTCCGTTTGCGGCAATCACCCAAAGGTTGGAAAGCTCAGCTTTTTTTAAAATTTCCTGCACGTCGAAATAAGCGCGCCCCGTAGCAACCACGACTTCAACTCCGTGTTTTTGCGCTTTTTTAATTGCTTCTGCATTAATTGTGCTAATTTCACTGCTGCTATTTAAAAGAGTTCCATCTAAGTCTGTAAAAATCATCTTCATAAACTATCTCTCCCTTTGACTATTATTACTTGTTTTTGCATGTTTTATCTTGTTTATCCTACAATAAACGAAAAAACACTGATAATCAAGCGTTTTTACATTGTTTTTACAAAAGAAACAAGTATAATAAAGTAAAAAGCAGAAAGAAAACAGGTGAACAAGCAATGTTAAAACAAGAAAGACGCAAACAAATTATGAATTTGCTTGAAAAAGAAGGGCGCATTGTAGCTACGACGCTTAGCCAAACGCTGAACGTTTCAGAAGATACAATCCGCAGAGATCTGCGGGAAATGGACGCGCTTGGTCTGTTGCAGCGCGTACACGGAGGAGCGCTTCCTCGTTCTACGTCTGCGGTTGATTACAAAGAGCGTAAACGTGAATTGATGGATGTTAAGCATTCACTTGCCGTTGCGGCGCTTCCGTTAATTAAAGACGGGCAAGTGCTTTTGATGGACGGAAGTACAACAAATATTCAGCTCGTCAAAGCTTTTCCAAAGAATTTAAACGTTACGGTTATTACAAACAGTCCGTTAATTACCGTTGCACTAGCGGAACATGACTTTGTAGAAGTTGTTTCTCTTGGAGGAACGTTTCGAAAAGAATCGATGGTCACGGTAGGACAAAGCGTGGTTGATACGCTTAAGCAAATTCGAGCGGATCTTTGTTTTTTAGGCGTATACGCAATCGATCCTAAAATCGGTATGAGCATTCCTTTGCTTGAAGAAATGCACATCAAAAGTCAAATGATAAAAAGCGCGAGTGAAGTAGCGGCTATTGTAACAGCTAAAAAACTCAATACGTCTTCAACGTACACGTTCAGCTCAGCCAACTCACTAGATTGGCTCATTACAGAAGAACATGTGAACGAAACCGTGTTAAATGCTTATCGCGAAATCGGCATTGAAGTGATCACAAATAAATAGTAGTTTTGGTAAGGAAGTATATGGTAATGTAGAGTAAAAAGGAGCTTGAGCGATGAGCGAACAAATAGATGTTACGCAGGAATTAGCGAAGCTTCAGCAAAGAGTCGAACACCTAGAGAAAAGAGTGGAAAAA
Organism: Priestia sp. 179-F W1.4 NHS; assembly: GCF_045369295.1. Classification (NCBI taxonomy): domain Bacteria; kingdom Bacillati; phylum Bacillota; class Bacilli; order Caryophanales; family Bacillaceae; genus Priestia; species Priestia sp. 179-F W1.4 NHS. The sequence goes on from NZ_JBIQFF010000001.1 coordinate 1,264,848, forward strand.
GCAGAGTCTAAGCAAGGCCCTTTATGGTTTCTATGGGAAGCTATACGATCGATTTTAATTGGACTATTTATTGTAGGACCTGTGGTCGCCATTATTTTTGGCGTGTTAGCGGCACTATCCGGAAAATAAAAGACCCGTTTCTTTATCGAAACGGGTCTTTTATTATTATTTGTTTTCTGAATCAGAACGAAACTTTGTGCTGACAAAAATAATAATAGCTAACAGAATCACAATTGGCAGCCAAATAATTTCAAATTTATAAGCAGGCTCTGCAAGTGCGGCGATAACAGCGCCAAAGCAGTAAAGCACAAGAGACAGCGCGCGAAGAATCGCATCGGTGTTAAACGTTTTGCGGTAGCGAGAGCTGCGAAAACGTGCCGTTACGTCTTCAAAAAAGTTAGCAAGCGTCCCTGTCAATACAGTTGTAGAAATTCCGGCTACGCCAAGCTTTCGAGCAGCCGTTGTTTGAAGACCCATTGCTGAGCTTAATAAGAAAATAAATAAGTAAGTTAAGTGTAAAGAAGGAGAAAACGAAGATAAAAGTGCAAAAACAAGTAAAATCAATCCTTCTATTCCAAGGGCAATCGTTACGGCTTTAGGCCAAAACGTTTTTTCTTTGTTTCCAACTAGGATTGCAGCTCCTACAACTCCTACAATAAAACCTCCTAAAGCTGTGAGGGAATGAAAAACAGTTGTTTCAAGCGAGTTTCCGATTGCTAACCCAAGCAGCACGATGTTTCCCGTCATATTTGCAGTAAAGATATGGCCAAGGCTCAAGTAGCCAATTACATCGACGATACCTGCTGTTACGCAAAGAACGAGCAAAATAATGTTTCGATAAGTAGAATTCGTCACGGTAAGTCATCCTTTCTTTTTATACCAACTAAACAGTTTACCGTGAAGAAAAAAATCTGTCCAGAGAGTTGTCCTACAAATTTTCAAGCGTGTCCCACCCAAAAGCCACTTCAGATAGAGATGTACCACCAATGATAACGTCAGCGCGATCGATTCTTTTTCCGCCAAGCGCTTCATAAAATTGACAGGCGCCGTTTTGTTCAAAAGCCCATGTGAGCATCGTATGTATATGTTGGCTTGTTAACTCTTGCGCTATTTTATGCATAAGCGCTTTGCCAATTCCTTTTCGCTGATGCTCTGTGAGTAAATACATGGCATACAGTTCTCCGGTATAGGAAGGATGCTTGTTGGTTCTTTCTTTACCATAAGAAGCAAAGCCTACGATTTGACCGTTTTCTTCTGCAACGAAAACAGAATTTGATTCCAGCTGCTTTTTCCAGATGGCTTTTCGTTTTTCAGCGTTCAATGAATGTAAAAAAGAATCCGGAACAAGTCCTTTATAAGTCGATTTCCAGCTTTCTACATGTACGTGGGCAATGCCCGCTTCATCACCAATTCTCCCTTGACGTATCATCTGCTCACCTCGTTTTTTTCTATATTTTAACATAAATTTAAAGATGGTATCCCCGTTTTTCCGTTTTCTTTGTATATATATAGTAGCTATTTTACATAACAAAGGAGATGACGTAATGAGTAAATTATTATTAAAAGATCAGCCGTTACTTGTACTGCCGGCGCTTGCAGTCAAAGTAGGAGTGAACGGAGCGCTGTTTCTTCAGCAGCTTCACTACTGGCTTGAAAAAAGCGTAAACGTTCAGGACGGATATACGTGGGTATACAATACCAATCAGCAGTGGCTGCAGCAGTTTCCGTTTTGGTCGCTTTCAACGATTCAACGCATCATTTCAAAGCTTGAAAAAGAAGGGTTAATTATAAAAGGAAAATACAACCGCTCTAAATTTAACAACACGGTTTGGTACCGAATTGATTATGAGCAATTAGAAAAGCTTATGCCAAGCGATGAATTTGAAGAGCTCGAAGATGTCAATTTGACAGAAAGGGCTAGTCAAATTGAAGCAGCGGAGCCGGTCACAGTGACGGCGTCATTAACAGAGACTACAGCAGAAAATACAACTCAAATAAAAAGAGAAGAAGATGCGGATGATGCTTACGTCCAAACGTTAGAAGCTGCTTTTATTGCTAGAAGAAACCGAGGGATGTATCCTTCAGCCAGTGATTTAAAGCATATGTACGAAGTCGCAAAAAGCGAAATACCACTAGAAACGGCGCTATCAGGACTGCATGAAGCATTCGATCACTACGAGCCTAAATACAGCGGTGATACGATTCGAGCGTTTGCCTATATCAAACAGCATCTTTTTCATAAGCATTATGTAACATCACAGCGTACGCTAGCGAGTCAACAGACTGAAAAGCCGATTTCCTACGTCAATAAAAAGCGTGTCGTTCGCAGAGAATTGACGCCGGATTGGCTAAGAGAAAATGAAGAGGCAGCGCCTTTAGCTTCAGCTTTTAAAGACGACGCTCACTTTGAAGAAGAAAAGAAAAAGCTGGCAGAAAGTCTTCGCGAGCTGGAGCAAGAATTAAAAAATAATTGAAAATACCACTGGACTTTTATAAGATAAAAGATAGTAAACCTTTTGAAGACGAAAGGTTTACTTGGTAAAAGAAAAGCGGCTTTTAAAGAAGGTGCGCCATAAACGTGATAAAATTTTTGTTTTTGCTGTTCATGCCTACAATCTTTGTTTTTTTCGGTTTGTGGCTTATCCAAAATGTGTTGGTAACATTTGTTTGCTTTTACGGCTGGATGTTTATGATTTTATATGCGAATAATAAAATTAACTTTAAGGTAGCGCTTACAAAGAAATCTCTGTATGTGGGAACTCTCAGCGGAATTCTATGTGCCGCTGCGATAATTGGAAGCAGCCTGCTTTTTTCTGGTAAAATCTTTCATGTGAAAGATATGCAAGCGGTTTTGCAAATATGGGGATTTAGCGGGTGGAAAGTTGCCGTTTTAGCCGTCGTTTTGATTTTTATTAATCCTGTTTTAGAAGAAATGTATTGGCGGGTGTATATACAAAATAAAGTGAAAAAGCATGTTTCTGTACTTGCTTCAAGCGCTGTCACATCAAGCTTTTATACGCTTTATCACGTATTCATTATCCTTCCTGTTTTTGTATTTCCGTTTAATGTGATCTCGGTAATAGGCGTCTTTTCAGCAGGTATGATGTGGGCGTATATAAGAGAGCGATATGGTATCAAGGGAGCCATCATCAGCCATGCGCTAGCGGATGCGGCGATTATGATTGTATACGGATTATATGTAAGATAGTGGTATTATATCAAAAAACCATGAATCGTTATTCATTTATAACTTGTTTTCATGGTATAATAACAATAATAGTAAAATTTTATCAACACATTTGAATTGAAATAATGTATACTTGTAATACAAAGATTGAAGCGTTTACATAAATCGGAATACACATAGTTAATCTGGGTCCGATGAACACTAAAAAAAAAGAGAGAGATAATTACTTGGAGGAGGAATAGAAGTATGTTTGTACCTATTGAGCGTAAAAAAGTATCTAGTCAAGTGCTTGATCAATTAAAGAAGATGATTAAAGAGAAAACGTTCCCGCCAGAGTCTCGTTTACCGTCGGAACATGAACTGTCAAAAATGTTTGGAGTGAGCCGCGCACCAATTCGTGAAGCGCTAAGCGTTCTTTCTGCCAGTGGATTGATTGAATCAAGACAAGGCGGAGGAAGCTACGTAAAGCGTGTAAACTTAGTGGGCATGCTTGATCCAATGACGTTTGAAATGGTTGAAGCAGATCAGGTTCTTGAATTAATTGAAATGCGTATTATCATTGAGTCGCAGGCAGCAAGCTTAGCCGCGCTGCGCCGCACAGATGAAGAACTGATTGAAATTAAAGAATCGTTAGAAGCATTTAAAAAGACGGTTCATAACAGTGAAGAAATTGGACATGAAGCAGACTATCGTTTTCACCATGATATCGTGAAAGCAGCTCATAATTCATTCCTTCTTCATGCCGTAGAAGATTTAGGGCATTTATATCGAAAAGCGCTTGCTTATTCGTTAAATAAAAGCCAAAAAGAAAATCGCAAGCAAACGGATGCTGACCATGAACGCATTTTTGAAGCGATTAAAAATGGAGAGCCAGAAGAAGCAGCAGAAGCAGTTCGTGATCATTTAGAGCACGTTCGCCAAAAAGTAATGGTATCTCAATAATAAAAAAACGACAGCCCGAGTGGCTGTCGTTTTTTTATTAATCAGACCATTCATGTGAGGAAATAGCACACAATGAAAACGAAAATTTATGCTTAAGCCGGTACAAATGTGCCGGCTTTTTTGTGTGTGAAAGGAGAAAATATCTAATTATACTCTTTAATAATCAGAAAATACAGTATTGTTAATAATTTCACTGCGTGGTATTTTATTAACGAATGTTACTTTTATTTACATATTAATGTTAGTAAATCTAATATTAAGAGGAAGAGGAGGGATAAGATGCTTTCATCAAGCGTCGGGTATTTGATTTTACTGATTTTTGGAGGAGGATTTACAGCCGTCACAATCATGATGCAGCGCCGTCAAGGAAAGGAAATGACGGCTGAGCAGTTTAGTACAGCCGGAAGAAATGTAGGCGTTGGGCTGGCGAGTGCGTCCATTATTGCTGCATGGACATGGGCCGCTACGTTAATGATGTCTTCTTCCACAGGGTATCAGTACGGAATTAGCGGACCGTATTGGTACGCAGCGGGAGCGAGCATTCAAATTTTGCTGTTTGCCATTGTAGCGATTAACCTGAAGAAAAAAGCACCGAACGCTCATACGTTTTTAGAATTTATTGCACAGCGTTTCGACGTGAAAAATCATCGTTTAATGCTTGGCTTTGCTCTTATGACAAATATTATTGTGACCGCCATGGTTATTTTAGGAGGAGCCATTGCTTTAAATTCTCTTACTGGAATGAATATTTTTGTTGCCGCTTTTTTAATTCCTCTTACGTTTACCATCTACACCATGATTGGCGGTTTAAAAGCCTCATTTGTTGCTGATTATTTTAACACTGTTTTTATTTTCGTTATTTTATTTATTTTTGCTGCTGCCGTCTATTATAAGTTCGGCGTAACAAGCGTGTACGAAGGGTTGAAAAATCTGCCTTCGTCACAGCATATGCTTACGATGGCATCGGTGCCGGGCCTTTTGTTTGGGATGATTAATATTATCGGGAACTTCGGTACGGTCTTTGTGGATCAAGCTTACTGGCAGCGTGCCATCGCAAGTAAAAACAGCGCTGCTTCAAAAGCGTATATTTACGGCGGAATTGCCTGGTTTTCGATTCCATTTGCCGTTGCCACTTTCCTTGGCGTAAGCGCGGCTGGTCTTGGAATTGCCGTTGATTCACCAGATTCCATTGCACCCGTTATGGCGTCACACGTGCTTGGAAATCTAGGTTCTATTTTGTTTTTAACGATGCTGTTTATGGCAGTAATGTCGACAGGAGCGGCTGAATTAACGGCGATCACAAATATTATCGTAACGGACATTTACCTGCGTTCTATCAACCCGAAAGCAAGCAGTAAAAAAATCTTAAGCACGTCGCGAAAAGTGACGCTTGGCTTTGGGCTGGCGATGGGCGTGTTTTCCATTTTACTGTTTTACTTAGGAATTAGCCTTGGGTTTGTGTATATGGCCATGGGTATTTTCGTCAGCGGAGCCGTTATTCCTGTCACGCTTGGACTGATGTGGAAAAAAGCGACGAACACAGGTGCATTTTACGGCGCGCTGTTAGGAATGATCGGAGGCGTTATCGCATGGAACACATCTGCTTACGTGATTAATGGTCACATTAATGTGGAAGCCCTTGGCGGACTGTATCCAATGCTTATTGGAAATTCTACCGTTTTTATCATCAGTGGGGTCATATCAATTGGACACGGCTTGCTTGCTAAAAAAGAATTTGACTTTGATGAACTAAAAGACAAATTCAAAAGCTTTGATGAACATGGAGATGAACCATTAAGGGAGGAAGTGGCGTATGGATCCACAACAACAGTTAAATAAAGACGCAAAGCTATGTACGCGCTGGGCGCTGGGACTTACATTCTTATTTGTCCTCTTGTTTCCAGGCGTGATGTTTTTAACGGGCTATCAATATACGCTTTCCTTTTTTAAAGGCTGGACGTATCTGGCGTTTGGCTGGCTGATTATCGCAGGGATTTGTATTATTGTCGGGCCTGTGGTGGAGTTTGTGAGGGAGAAGAAGGATAGAGATACAGTTTAATTTGTCAAAACAATACGAATTTCAAATGTGTTAGTTATAAAAAAGATCACAAATCATATTCTAGTGAATGTGGTTTGTGATTTTTTTGTAAAGATATTTAAAATTAGGTTAATTTTATAAAACTCCACCATGGGTTTAAGTGGAATTTTATCGCTGTATTTGATGATCTTTTGATGTAAATGAAAGGAGGTGAAGTAATTGCATATCGTCTCTTTAGAAAAAGCATGTTATGCAGAACTTCAAGCAGTAGGTTCAAAAGCTTACAATCTTTCAAAAATGATTCAGCACGTTTCTCATATCCCTAAAGGATTTGTTTTAACATCTCACGCATTACTTTCCTTTTTAACATTTAACCAAATAGAAATAAAAGCAGAAGATAGCAGCGTCATAGAAAAGAAGATTCAAAGCGGTACGTTTTCTGCAGCTCTGCAAAAAGAAATTGTTTCTTCGTATACTAACGTTCAAGGTGCTGGTGTAGAAGCCGTAGCCGTAAGATCTTCTTCCGCACTTGAAGATTTGGAAAATGCGTCTTTTGCCGGACAGTATGAAACGATATTAAACGTAAGAAACAGCGAAGAACTTTTGGCAAGTATAAAAAGATGCTGGGCTTCTTACTTTTCATCCGTGGTTCAAGCGTATGCCGGAGATAAGGAAATTTCGCTTTCTAATCCCCAGATGGGTGTCCTTGTACAAGGAATGGTTGAAGCCGATGTATCGGGAGTAATTTTTAGCGTAAATCCTATTACAGAAAGTGAAGATGAAGTGGTCATTAACGTGGCGTACGGCTTAGGAGAAGGAATCGTATCAGGTGGTGTTACGCCGGATTTATTTATTATTCATAAACAGACAAATAATATAATGAAAGAACTAGGATTAAAAGAATATAAGCTAGTGTCAGGTTTTACAGGAATAACAAAAGCGATGACAACGAATAAAGAAAAAAATGAATTTTCTATATCAGATGAAACAGCACTACAGCTGCTTCGTCTAACGAATCAAGTAGAGGAATATTGTCAGTACGCTGTAGACATTGAATTTGCCATAAAAGATGAAGATATTTATCTGCTTCAAGTAAGACCGGTTACTACATAATGAAAAGGAAAGGGGAAATCAAATGAACGTATTATCTGCATTTCAAAACGACCTATTTTTAAGTGAGGAAGAAAAACAAACGGGGTTTTGGGTACAAGACAACTTACATATCGCGCATGCATTAAGTCCTCTATACGCTTCTTTTCAGCTTCCGGCAATGACGTATGGAACAAAGCATGGTTTTGAAACGTTAAAACTGCCAATCTATCAATTTGTAGTGAAATTAGCTGATGGAAAAATGTATCAGCAAAATATCCCGTTTCCCGGTGACGTAAATGATCGCTTAAAGGAGCACCAAGAAGCAGTGAAGCCGCTGTTGCCTCGACTTAAACCTAGATTATACGAGTACGTTAATGAGGTGTTTTTACCTTTTTATACGGAAGTCAAAAGAAATGCAGAACGTCCTTTATCTTTAAAAGAAGCAGGAAAAAAAGTAAAAGAGCTGCATGATTTTTATAAAAAAGCTTGGCAGCTTCACTTTGAAATTGTCATGCCAAGAAGTGATTTAGGAATGATTTTAGAAGAGCTATATGGAAACTTGACCGGAGACGCGAATACCGCCTACGTATATGATCTGCTGGAAGGCGTGATGAACAAGTCACTTGAAAGTGATCAAGCACTGTGGGAACTAACTGACACGGTAAAGCGTTCCGGCCCGTTAAAACAAGCTTTTACGGAACAAAGGTCAGAAGAAATAGAAGCAAATCTATTAGGCACAGCTGAAGGCAGAGAATTTTTAAAGAATCTGCAAAGCTTTTTAAATGAGTATGGCTATCGTTCTGCAAATTCGCACGAGTTTATTGATGAGACGTGGGTAGAAAATCCTTTACATGCGCTATCGATTATTGCTGGCTATGTGCGTAAAGATTACGACTTCAAGAAAAATTATGAAGACGTCGTAAAAAAGAGAGAAGAAAGCTATCGTGATGTACTCGCAAACATGCCGGAGTGCGAAGGAAAAGAGCAGTTTAAGCTGTTTTATGGATGGGCTTTGGACGCATGGGGGTTGGATGAAGATCATCATTTTTATATCGATGCGATGCTGCCTGCTACAGCAAGACTTTTTCTGCTGAATGTAGGAACTCTTTTAGCTGATCACCAAGTGATTCATCAGCCTCAAGATATTTTTCATTTTTATTACGATGAATTGCTGGAAGTATTAAAAAAACCCGTGGCATCTCATGAACTTATCGCCAATAGAAAGCAGGAGTTTAAAGAAAATCGTCATAAAAAAACGCCGCCTGCTTATGGAACGCCTCCTCAAACAGGAGAAGATCCTTTATTGGAGCGGGTATTCGGAAAAATGGGGCCTCCAGAAGTAGATGAAACGCAAAAAATCTTTAAAGGAAGTGCCGCTTCAAGAGGTGTTTATAAGGGAGTGGTAAAAATCATTTCAGATCCAAGTCAATTTTTTAAGCTTAAACAAGGAGATGTTCTTGTGTGTGAAACAACAGCACCTGCTTGGACCACGTTATTTTCGCTTGCTGGCGCGATTGTAACCAATGCAGGAGGAATTTTATCTCATGCAGGAACAGTGGCTCGTGAATATAAACTTCCAGCGGTCCTTGGCACAAAAGTAGCCGTGGATCTACTAAAAGACGGAGATGTTGTTACCGTAGACGGAACTAACGGAGTGGTGACGATTGAACAGCAGTAAGCCGTCTTTGATTATCTTTTCTATTTTAACGGGAACGTTTTTAATTCCCGTTAATTCCACTATGATTGCGGTAGGCTTACCGTCTATTGCCAAAGCGCTTCATCTTTCCATCGTACATGTATCAGTAGTGGTAACTATTTATTTAATTGTGATGGCAGTTGCTCAGCCCATTGCGGGGAAACTTGGGGATTTGTATGGAAATAAAACGATGTTTGTAGCTGGAATGATTATTTTTCTAGTGGGATCTGCCGCCTGTGTGTTTTCATATAACTTACTTTCGCTCACCGTTTTTCGAACGCTGCAAGCATTAGGAGGCGCACTAGCTACTCCTAATGCAACAGCGATTATGAGACACAGTTTACCAAAAGAAAAGCTTGGAAGAACGCTTGGGTTATTTGGATTATCAATGGGGCTAGGAGCAGCTGTAGGGCCTGTATTAGGTGCTTTTTTAATTAAGTATCTTGGATGGACGTCGATTTTTTGGTTTAACGTTCCTTTTGCTGTTCTATCGCTGATTTGTTCATTTATACACGTGCCGTCTAACGTAAAACAAAAAGCGAAAATGCTGGATATAGGGGGCGCTTTATTGCTTGGAGTGAGCATGACGAGCTTTACGCTAATGCTGACGCACCGTGATTTGTTTAATGCTTGGACTATTTTTATATGCATAGCGTCTATCGTTCTTTTCATTGTGCAAGAACGCAAAGTCCAAGAGCCGCTGATTGATTTTAAGCTTTTTAAGGTTCGTCCCTTTTTTTCTTCAAATCTTTCTATTCTATGCAGCAATTTTATGATGTATAGTACTATTTTGTTTGTTCCGCTTTTGCTAGAGAAGCAGTATGATATTCGTTTAATTGGTTTGCTTCTTTTCTTTTTTTCATTAGCCATGTCTATTTCTTCTTGGATAGGAGGATTGTTAGCGGAAAAGGTAGGGAAAGAACATCCGATCCGATTATCGTTTCTTATTTCACTGCTTGCGGCGATGCTTTATTTCCACTTAGCGAATGCATCCATTTCTTATACCATTGTATCTTTATTAGTAGGAGGAGTGGGAGCAGGAATCGGTGTTTCATCTATGCAGGCTATGAATATTCAATCTGTCAAAAAAGAGCAATCAGGGACTGCATCGGGCATTTATTCCACTTTTCGTTATATTGGAGGAATGTTAGCGTCAGCTGCGGTAAGCTTGTTAGTAGGTACTACTGGTCTATTGGTGGTTCTATGTATAGCTGGAATAGCAGGATTTCTTGTGTCGTTAGTTGGAAAAGAAAAGCAAGTTTCCTTGTCCAAAGACGTTTTTAAATAAAAAGGGAATAGCCAGCGGAGAAGCAGACATTCGTTTTATTGCGCGTGCTGAAAATGATGATGTGCTGGTCCAAAGGCTATTCTATTTTTAAGTGATCGCTCTTTTTTCAATTTTACACACCCACTGGTAATACTGCACCACCATCCAAAACAGCAGCGGATTTAGCAGAAGCGAATACCACCACGTCCACCATCCGTAGTGAAAATAACCCCAAGGAGCAGGGAGAAGAGCCACTACTTCATAAAGTAAAACAGCAACCGACCAAAGTAAAATGTAGGCGGCTTTTTTTGTGAGTTTCCCGGCAAAAGGATAGTAGGTAAGAAAAAGCATGTTCACAGGCGGAATGAGAACAGTATAGGCAAAAATACCTTGCCAGTCTGTTTCTTGTGTAAAATACCAGTAGCCGTGAAATTTGAAATTAATAAAGACGTCAAAGATGTGCTGAGCAGCAATGGTGAACATCCAAATGTGTACAATTTGATTTGTTGTGAAGCGCTTGTTTGTTTTAAAAGCAAGAACGTTAAATACTAAAATAGAAAGAATTAATCCAATCATATTGGTTCTCCTTTTGGCTTCTTGACTATATTGTATAATTTTAGGAGATTAAATCCAATAGAGAAATGGACATACTACGAATTTTCTGCGGTCTTTTTCACAGTGACGGACTGTACTTTTTTTCGATTTCTTAAAAAGGCGATCACGAGTAAAAAAGCAGGAATGACAATTTGAAACGGAAGATGTAAAGTGAACGGAATAATTTTTAAACCTTCATAGACATGTTCGAAATAGTTTTGAGCAAGAGACAATGAATAAAACAAAATGACCAAGCCGATTGGAAATACAAGCGGTGACGGGTTTTTAAGCTCAAACACGTGAGAAAGGCCCAGCACGGTGGCGTAGAAAAACAGACCGATTTTAAAGAAGCCGCCAGTGATTAAAGCCACCATAAAAAATACATCAAGCCGCTCTAAAAACCCTGCAAATTGAATGCTTTGAACGGTGCTTAAAAGCGGAAAAGCAGACCTCGATGTTAAGGTAACGCCCAGCACACCTATATTCACAATCATTGTGATCATAAGATTAATACCGTTTAACGTGATTGCGCTGAATACAATCAGAGCGGTCTTTTTCACATTCTTTGTGTATGGAAAGATCATTGCAAATACAATCACTTCACCAAAAGGAAAATAAAGCGTTTGGCTGTAGGCAACGCGAAGCACCGGAGCGATGCCTTTTTCAAGAATCGGCCGCAGGCTTGTAAAATCAATGAGGCCGGAAACAAAAATAAGAATAAAGCCAGCAACGGCGAGTACGTAAATGAAGAAAAACAGCAGTTCCGCCGAACGTGCCATTACTTCAATTCCTTGGCGAACGGTATAGATAATTCCGAGCATCAGTAAAGTGTTCACTATAAAAAGCGGCGTATCGGGATAGACGAACGTAAGAAGCATCGCGCCAAAATCGCGCAGCACCCGCGCGGCTCCATTCGCAAAATATAATATGTAAAGAAAAGCAAGTATGCGTCCCGGCACTTTTCCAATAATTTTTTCGATATACTCCGTCAGGGCTAAATCCGGATAATAGCGGTGCAAGCGATAATACATAAAAATAAGTGCATAGCTGCTGATCATACCAACTAAAATAGCAATCCAAGCATCTTGCTTAGCGTCCATTGCTAAGCCGACTAAAAAGGCGCTGCCAATCTCAAAGAGCGTAATTAACACAAACAGCTGCCATCCGCTAATTCGAGCTTTTTCCACTGCCTATCCGCCTCCTTTTCTACAGCTAGTATGCGCTTTTTAACGTGAAGCATATGCATCATGTAAGTAAAGAGTTGGAAAGGAAATAGGGATATTTTGTTAAAAACTAAGTGCGCTAGCCGAAGATATAAGAGAGAAGTACGTAAAAGGAGAGAGCGTATTGGATTTATTTGAAGTTATATTGAGTATCCATATTGGACTCGGAATGATTTGTTTGCTTTCAGGAGCGGTGTCCATGCTAGCGGCTAAGAAAAAAGGAGGGCATACCAAATGGGGAGAAGTGTACCACGGTGTTTACGCAGCCCTAGCCGCTACAGCTATCATGTTAGCGGTTTGGAAATGGAATGAAATTGCCTATTTATTTTATATTGCGGTGTTTTCATACGGATTAGCGGTATACGGGTACTTAGCACGCAAGCAAAAATGGAAGAGCTGGCTTCAGCATCATATTCGCGGGATGCTGGGGTCTTATATCGGAGCGGTTACCGCGCTGCTTGTGAATATTGGAGACAGTATTCCGCTGTTAAATATGCTTCCGCCTCTTTTTTATTGGTTTTTGCCGACGATTATTGGCAGTCCGCTTATTTACTTAGTCGGAAGACGCTATCGAAAAAAGCCTTCCGTTTCTAAAAAAATATCATACTAACGAAAAAAGCCTTTTCTCTATAAAAGGCTTTTTTCTATGGCGAACATTTGTGCTATGATAGAGAAGCAAGGAGGATACAGCATGAAAGAAAATCATCAGTTTACCATACATACAGATAAAGAAAAGCTTGATATAGATGTTATCTACTCGTACCTTCATCATGAATCGTACTGGGCAAAAGGAATTCCGCTTCACCTTGTTCAAACGTCTATTGAACACTCCGTTTGCTTTGGCGTGTATGATGAATGCGATAAACAAGTAGGGTTTGGACGGATTATTTCCGATTTTGCGACGTTTGCTTATTTGGCGGATGTGTTTATTCTTCCGCACGTGCGAGGCAACGGCCTTGGAAAAGCATTAGTACAAGAAATGATTCGCTATCAGCCGATTCAACACGTACGAAAAATTTTACTAGCGACAAAAGATGCTCACGGTTTGTACAGTCAGTACGGATTCAAAGAAGTCAAAAACAAACAGCTGTTTATGCAAATTTTTAAAAAGGGCATGTACGAGCGGGCGCTTTATTCAAAAGAAAATAAAATACTGCCTGGAAAAGAGGGATAGGTATGGCTGAAGAGTTACGTAAAAGCGTATTTAATGAAGAGTTGATTACGCACTTAAGCGACACTTTTTCACGTGAAATGAGCTCATTTGATCAAAAAGCGTTTCATGAGCTGGTTTTTCAACAGGACTGGGAAGACTTAGCGCTGAAAGAGCGCATGAGAAGAATTACGCTTTCCATGCATGAAGTGCTGCCAGATGATTATGAAGAAGCACTTCATATTCTCTATAAAGGGGCTCCAACGGTAGGAGGGCTTCAAGGCACGGTTTTTCCAGATTACGTTGAACTATACGGATTAAACGATTGGGAAGCTTCCATAAAAGCACTCGCGTTTTTTACGCCGTTTTCCACATCAGAATTTGCGGTGCGTCCATTTTTAATTCGAGATCAAAAACGAATGCTCCAGCAAATGATTGAATGGGCAGAAGATGAAAACCATCATATTCGCAGATTAGCAAGCGAAGGGAGCCGACCTAGACTTCCGTGGGGACAATCAGTACCTGCGTTAAAGCAGGACCCAAAACAAACGCTGCCGATTTTAGAGCAGTTAAAACGCGATGAATCGCTGTATGTCCGCAAAAGCGTAGCCAATCATTTAAACGATATTTCGTACATAGAAAAAGATTGGATGCTTGATGTGATGAAAAGCTGGTACGGAAAAGACGCTAAAACCGACTGGATTGTTAAACACGCGTGCCGTTCACTGCTGAAAAAAGGCGATTCTGAAGCTCTGTCTCTTTTTGGCTATGGAGATGACCCAGGCGTAACTGTCACAGGTCTTGGCTTACATCCACATACGATTACAATAGGTGATAGCATTGACTTTTCATTTGAGCTATCCGTGGAAAAACCCATGCCGCTTCGCATAGAGTATGGAATTCATTACGTAAAAGCAAAAGGAAACCGCACTCAAAAAGTGTTTATGCTAAAAAATGTTCAAGCAAAAGCAGGCCAAACGCTTACCGTCACAAAAAAGCATGGATTTAAAGATTTAAGTACAAGAAAACATTACAGCGGTACGCATACGCTTTCTGTTATTGTAAACGGAGTAGTAAAAGCAGAAGCGGACTTTGTGATCGAGTAGCTCTTTCCTTATGGAGAGAGTTTTTATTGAAGAGTTTAACTATATGAAAAAAGGAAAAGTCGATGTGCACTACGACCTGGGCGCGACTGTTAAAAACAAAGAAATGCCTCTGGCTCCTTCCAATCAGAAATTAAAAGAGCTCCAAGAGGCTGCGAGGCATGGAAAGCTCGTCATCACAAGAAATAACAAAGAAATTGGTCGATATGATTTAGAAACGCTAGAATCTGTAAAGAAATGATCAATAGCTGCATGGAGTATGTGCAGCTAAATTACGGACAGTGTGGGCTCAATGAAGGGCTAAAGTTTATAGCAGTTCATACATAAAAGAGAGGCTGGGCCAAATGTATTTTAGCCGAAGTGAAAAATGAACCATGGATTAACATGTTTGACGAGTGGTTTGTTTTTTGCTTATGGTGAATATAGTTTCGTGTGTTTCGTTTCTTCTAGCAGTTGATTGGAGGGCAAGGCGAAGACTCCTGCGGGAAAAGCGGGACAGGTGAGACCCCGCAGGAGCGCAAGCGACGAGGAGGCTCATCGGCCGCCCGCGGAAAGCGAAGCCTTGCACGGAAATCAACAGCGGTCAAACAAGAGGTCAGAATTGTTAATCCAGATTATTTGTCTTCAGGTTGAATTAATTTTGTTATGTCTCAATCCTTTTTTATATAAATACACTCATTTGATACACCAAATTAGTCAAAAAAGTTCAGCTCCCCTATCTTGAAGTTATTTCCTTAAACGGTATAATTATTTATGTAACATTTTAAATATTTTAAAAATTTAAAATGTCTAATCAAGGGGATGGGGAGGAGTAAATGAATGAAAAAAACTGTAAAACGAACGGCCGTGCCGGCGATTTTGTCAATTGGATTATTGCTGTCGCCGCTTGCGGTACAAGCTGAGGTGCCTTATTACGGAAAAGACTACAGTCAGCCGGAAAAAATTAAAGCGCTTTATCCGGAAATAAAGGTGAATGAAGCAACGCCGGCATTTCTGAAAGGGCAAGACGCATTTACGACTCAAGAAGAAATGATGAGCTATGTTCAAAAGCTTGCTCATAAAAGTCCGTACGTAAAGCTGAAGATTATCGGTAAATCACAGCAAGGACGAGACATTCCGGCTCTGTATTTTTCAAAGGAAAAGAAATTTGCGGATGGAAAAACATCTAAAAAGCCAACGATTTGGCTTCAAAGTCAAATTCACGGAAATGAACCGGCAAGCGGTGAATCCGTACTCGCCGTTGCAACGCGTTTAACAGAAGACTTTGGAAAAGATGTGTTAAATAAAGTGAACATTGTCATTGTACCGCGCATTAATCCAGACGGATCTTATGCATTCAAGCGTCAGCTAGCAAATAATTTAGATGGAAACCGCGACTACATAAAGCTTGAAAGCCCGGAAGTACAGAGCGTACGAGCTGAATTTAACCGTTTTTCACCAGAAGTTGTCATTGATGCTCATGAATATACGCCTTACAGCAGCGGATTTAAAAATATCGGTAAAGAAGGCGTGTGGAAGTATCACGACATTTTACTGCAGTCCGGTCGAAACTTAAATATTCCGCAGAATATTCGAGACGTGTCCGATGAGCTGTTTGTGAACAGTACGCTTACAGCCATTGAAAAGCAAGGGTATTCAGGAGAAGTATACTATACGTCTCAAGTGAATAAACAAGGGCAGCTTGAAGTAGAAGAAGGCTCAGTTGAACCGCGAATCGGCCGAAACTCACTAGGCTTGTATCCATCGTTTTCATTTTTAGTCGAAAGCAGAGGAATCGGCATTGGCCGAGAAGACTTTCCGCGACGAGTGAGTGCACAAATTGCTACGCAAGAAAAGCTGATTACACAAACAGCCGCTCACGCCAAACAAATTAAAGCGCTGATTGCAAAAGAAAAAGCGGCGCTTGTCAAAAAAGGAAAAAATGCAAATGACCATGACCCAATTGTAGTGAACAGCGAAAATAAAAAAATACCGAATTCGACGTTAGAAATGGTGGATGTTGAAAGCGCGTCTGTTAAAGAAATTCCTGTGACATACTACAGTGCAAAGAAAGCAACGCCGACGCTTGTCCGCGAACGTCCGACTGCTTATCTTTTAAAACCAGGACATGAAGAGTTGACAGAAAAACTGCAGGGACAAGGCGTAAAAGGCTTCAAGTTAACGAAAGACACGGCTCTTTCAGTAGAAGCGTATAATGTCAGCAGCCGCATTGAAAATGAAGTCTACGAAAATAAACCAAATGTGGATGTGCAAACAATCGTCAAGTCAAAAATGGTGACGTTCCCAAAAGGAAGCTACGTCTTTTTAACGTCTCAGCCGCAAAACAGTTTATTGTCTCTATCGCTTGAGCCAGAATCTGTGGACAGCTTCACAACGTTTGGTTATTTGCCTTCAGAAGTAGGACAAGAACTTGATGTTTACCGGTTTACGCGTTCCATTGAAAAATCGCCTTTGCAAAAAGAATCCCGTAAATAATGAAAAAGCGTGGAGCCTGACTTCACGCTTTTTATATTGAGATTTTTAAGAAGAAACCCATTCTCCGCCGTTTACATGAAGCGTTTGCCCTGTGACAAACCGTGAGTCATTGCTTGCGAGATACACGTAGGTCGGAGCAAGTTCAAAGGGCTGTCCCTGGCGTTCCATCGGATTGTCTACTTGTGTTACTTGATCAGCTGAAAAGCTTGCTGGAATGAGAGGTGTCCAAATGCGGCCCGGAGCTACTGCGTTTACGCGAATGCCGTCTTTAATCACACTATTGGAAAGCGCCCGAGTGAAACCAACAATGGCTCCTTTGGTTGCCGTGTAGTCAATTAACTGCTCATAGCCTTTATACGTCACAATTGAAGCGGTATTAATAATTGAGCTGCCGGCTTTTAAATGCGGCAGAGCAGCACGCGTCGTGTAAAAGTGCGAGTAAATATTCACTTTAAACGTATGATCAAACTGCTCATCAGTAATATCTAAAAGACTCATCTGCTGAAACTGAACGCCTACGTTATTGCACAAAATATCAAGCTGACCGAACGTTTCTACCGTTTTTTCGACGATGTCTTTACAGTGCTGTTTGTCCCGCACGTCGCCGGGAAGCAGCACACATTTTTGACTAAGTTCTTCAATCCGTTTTTTCGTACGATTCGCGTCTTCATGTTCATCTAAATAAGCAATCGCAACGTCTGCTCCTTCTTTGGCAAAGGCGATGGCAGCGGCAGCTCCGATTCCGCTGTCACCGCCTGTAATGAGAGCAACTTTCCCTTTTAATTTGCCGCTGCCATTGTAATGCGGATTTTCGATAATGGGACGCGGAACCATCAAACTTTCTAACCCGGGCTGGCGAAGCTGCCGCTGTTCAGGCACCGTAATCGGAACGTCTTCATAGCGCGTAATTTTTCCGTAATTCGGCTGCATCGGATACCCTTGCTTGTCCTGATAAAATTCATTGTTTGGACACATAAAACAACCTCCTCAAAAAGCATCACTCTTTCACTCTATGACATAGATTAATCTCTCATGCATACTTATAAAGAGTGTAGAGTGCGAGAAAGAAGGGGAGTTCATGCGATATTACTACAGTGAAGAAGTGAAGCTATTGCTGATGGACGGGTCAAATCAGACGGTGAAAGTAATCTATAACTCGGACCCTCAGCCTCTTATGATGCCGCTTTTAGGACCTCGTCCGCCTTTTTATGTAAACCCGCGCTATGAGAAGTATCTTCCTGTTTTATAGTACAAAGAGCCCTTCTGCATGAAGGGCTTTTACTTTGACATTCTCTTTTATTTTCCGCGCGATTGCTCACCTGATTCATGGCGATTTTTTCTTTTTCTAGAGAGGAAATAAATAAAAAAGCCGATTAATACGAGAAACGTGATAAGCAAAATACTGGTAGGGAAGTAAAGAGAGCCTATGTGAATTCCCAAATAATTTAACATCGTTATAACTTCCTTTCTTGATAAAAAATGGTTTATTTTACTAAATACCCTTATAGCCTATTAGAAAACGTTTCAGCTCTTTTATACTTTAGTAGGGAATCGACTGGCTCTGGGCGCCAATAACCACGATATGTCCTTGTTTCATCTCTTCTTTATACCGGTTTGCTTCTTGATTAGATAAGCCGAGAGAAGCCATTTTTGAAAGCAGCTCATCTTCTCTTGAAAGAAGCATGTTCACCGCTGTTTCAAAAATACCTTGCTCTGCCATTCTATACTTTTTTGTATGTGTGGCCTCCGTTAATTCGTGAGCCCATTCTTTATCGTAGGCCAGCAGATAAATATCTTTGCTTGTAAATCCTTTCTTTAAAAAAGAATGGATGACGCAGGTTGCTTCCTCTTGGTTTTGTGCTACTTGAATGTGTTTCATACACCAACCAAACCTCCTCATAAAAGATATTTCTGAAATACATCTTCTACTTCTCATGTAACCTTTGTTTCCAACTTTAAACTTGTTTTCTATGAATTTTCCAAGATAGTAAAAAAGAATGGAAGCATAATAAATTTTTAAAAAAGATGTTTGAACTTCAAAACAGAAGGCTAAACGTAGACTATACTAAAAAGTTCCATCAAAAATAGGAGGAGATTAAAATGAATTTACAAGAACAACAAACACAAGGTCAGCCCCAACAAACGCAAGACCGCCAGCCGGGTATCGAAAGTGAGATGAATCCTCTCCCTATTTATGAGGATGACAGTTACATTGGTACAGGAAAATTAAAAGGAAAAGTAGCGCTGGTTACCGGAGGAGACAGCGGAATTGGACGAGCTGTATCCATTGCTTATGCGAAAGAAGGAGCAGACGTAGCCATCGTTTACTTAAACGAACATAGCGATGCGGAGGAAACAAAAGCCCGCATTGAAGAAGAAGGTGTAAGATGCCTGCTGATTGCAGGAGACGTAGGAGACGAATCGTTCTGTAATGAAGCGGTAGAAAAAACAGTGAGTGAGCTTGGAAAGCTTGATATCCTTGTGAACAATGCAGGAGAGCAGCACCCAAAAGAAAGCATTAAAGAAATTACGAGTGAACAGCTTGAACGAACGTTCAAAACGAACTTTTATTCATATTTTTATTTTACGAAAAAAGCGCTTGATTATTTAGGAAAAGGCAGTGCGATCATTAATACAACGTCAATTAATCCTTACCGCGGAAATCCTCAGTTGATCGATTATACGGCGACAAAAGGTGCAATCAACGGCTTTACGCGCAGTATGGCGCAAGCGCTTGTCAAAGACGGCATTCGCGTTAACGCTGTCGCGCCAGGACCAATTTGGACACCGCTTATCCCGTCTACTTTCTCAGGTGATAAAGTAGGAGAATTCGGTACAGATACGCCGATGGGCAGACCTGGGCATCCTGTGGAGCACGTAGGCTGCTATGTACTGCTAGCTTCAAATGATTCATCTTATATGACGGGTCAAACGCTTCATGTCAACGGCGGAGATTTCATGAACACATAATTGCTTCACCTATATAAAGGAGGAGAAAAAGATGGGAGAACGCCAGAAAAGATCTATTTCAAATACACCAAAAAAAAGAGATGAAACGGAACAGCGTGTAACAGATCAAGACGAAACGTTATTTGAACGTTTTAAAGAAGAAGAAACGGTTGATCCTATGCCGTTGGAAGACATAAGACTTGAACAAAAAGAAGAGAAAAATAAAACCAAAACGAAAGATGAATCAGGTTCTGAAAACATTCATCATAGAAAATAAAAAACAG
The DNA here is from genome assembly GCF_045369295.1 of Priestia sp. 179-F W1.4 NHS. Classification (NCBI taxonomy): domain Bacteria; kingdom Bacillati; phylum Bacillota; class Bacilli; order Caryophanales; family Bacillaceae; genus Priestia; species Priestia sp. 179-F W1.4 NHS. The sequence continues at coordinate 1,284,848 of NZ_JBIQFF010000001.1, forward strand.
CCTTCTCGGGCTGTTTTTTTTGTTTGTATTCCTATATTAATGAGTGCTAGAAGCAATTACAATTTTTGAATCATCTTCTAATGCTTGAGCAAGATTCGATTTAATTCGTATATGGTCAAAAGTTAAACCAAGCTGCATCGCAGTAGTGGCTAATTCAGGACGAATGCCCGATAAAATCGATTTAACGCCGATTAAATCAAGCGCATTTATTAGCTGAAACAGCTCGTGCGCGACCATTGTATCGATCATCACCACTCCTGACAAATCAATATACAAATGAGCGATTTGCTTCTCAGCACACTGTTTTAACGTGCTTTCTAGAATCATTTTGGCTCTTGCCGTATCAATATCGCCGACTAACGGTAAAAGAGCCACGTCTTTTTTAATCACAATAACAGGTGAACTTAATTCATGAATCATTTCCTGCTGAGAGCGGAGGCGGTTTGAGGCATATTCCTGCGCTTCTGTGATGAATTTCAAAATAATAATATCAAATACCCGTACTACTTTTTCATTCCACATATCGATATGCTGCTGAGTGATGTCATCATGAAGTTCTGCAAATCGGCGAATATACTCGCAGTATTGTTTGCGGACGTTCATAAATTCTTTAATAATACTTTGAATGGGGGTTCTGAGATGCTGTTGGTCTTTGGCAACTTTATTTAGCCACGTATTAAAAGATTCAAAAAAGCTTTTTTCATCTTCTATAAAGACGTTGCTAATATATAAGTGAAATTCATAGTTTTGCGCTTTTAAGCGTTGAATGACGTCAGGATCATTAGAGGTATATACGCCTTCAGAAGATTTTTTGTCCAAAGATTCATACCATTCTTCCGTCATAGTTGGTGCACTTTCTAGCAGATAAGAACGTAAAGCGATATCTTTCTTCACTGTTATTCTCCTCTCAAACTGATAAAGCATCGCGCAGGTGCGCAACGTATTTATTATAGCATCTTTTTTATAAAGATGGATATGAAATGTATGTTTATTTTGCGTGTGAGGTTTTAAGTGATTGTATATAGGGAAAAATTTTAATAAAAGGGGAAAGAGGGAAAGTATGAATACCGTGACGAGCGATCAGTGGAAATGGTATCAGTTTGATTTAGAAGAAGCCGATGGAATAGCTGATATAATCAAAGACTATCAGTATCCAAGAGATGAATGGTTTTGCCAGCAGCTTCAAAAGAAAAATTCTAATCATATTCAAGTAGATGTAATAGGAGAAAGTGAGCTCATTTATGGTTCACTGATTTATCATAAGAAGTCGTTTGATCAAAAAAATTACGATTCGTTTCATTTTTATATTACTGAGGAATTTATTATAACGGCAGGAATCGATTTGAAAATCCTTGAGAACACCAATCATGAACGAATGATTGAACGCATGAAGCAGGCTGCTAATACAGCGGAAAGTTTTTTTATTCTTTTAGGCGAAATTATGAAAAAACACTTAAATGGGTTTGATCAGTTTGAAAGTCATTTCAGAGAGCTTCTGTGGGAAGTGCGCCATAATAATAACATCGACGTGTTAGATGATATTCATAAAGCGCGGTATGACCTGCTTATATGGACAAATTTAATCAGTTCTGTTCGAGAAGTTACCATGGGAATCGAAGAAGCGTTTCACAAAAAAATTAACCAAACGGTCGAATATCAGCGGATGTGCAAAAAAATCGAAATCGGCTTAACGCTAATTGAACAATATCAAAAAGAATTTGACGCGTTAATTAAATTAGAAGAAGTTGTGTCGACTCATCGAGGAAATGAGATTATGAAAGCTTTAACGCTGCTGACAGCCATCAGTACGCCTTTAACGGCTTTTGGAGCCCTTTGGGGAATGAACTTTAAAGGAATGCCGGAGCTTGATTTGAAGTTTGGCTATATCTATGCACTCATTTTAATCGTTCTTTCGACCATTGCCATTTATCTCTATTTACGAATGAAAGGTTGGACGGGCGATCTGTTAAAAGGAAGAAAAAAGAACTCATTTTTTAAATAAGCTTTAATAAAAGAGGTTGAGACATAACGAAATGAATCCAATCTAAAGGCGAACAAAGGAGATCAAACTATATTCACCATCACAAAAAACGAACCACTCATCAAACATGTTGATGAGTGGTTCGTTTTTCACTTGGGCTAAACTATTTTTGTCCCAGCCTCTTTGTTGTTTGTTATCCTCGCCTCCACGTCGTAGGCTCACCTGAACGAAGGCACCTTGGGAATAAATCGTTTTCTTTTAGCTTTACTTGATTGCCGTTTTCGTCGGTATAGCGACCGGTTTGCGGAACCAATTCTCCGGTTGAAAAGGCGTCATCTACGGGCTTCCACGTCGTTGATTCACGTGTGTGTGGGCAAGGTGTAAAAAGATCATCTTTTTGAAAGAGTTTAATTTCACCTTCCGCACAAATGTAAGCGCCCGATTCTGGTACAGCTTCACTCGTTCGATAAATGTTCTGTACGGTCTTCACACGCATCCAACCTTTCTTTTTGATTAGTTGTATTTTAATGTTCCTGTCGTGGCGTCCATGTACGTGCGGTCTTCTATAATATCCGAGTCGTCTAGCTTTCTAAAAGGAGCGCAGTAGCAGACAACACCCGTCTCGATTTCAATTTCTTGAAATCCGTATGCACGGCAAAGGTATTCACCGACAGCGCTTGGAGATGGATGCGTATCCAACTCATCTAATGCTTCGTTAAACATCGCTAGAAATTCTTTTTTCGAAAACTGCTTCTCATGATGCAGTGTTACTGGGTCTCCAGAATCTGTTCCTTGTGCTAACGCGTAAAAATACATCATCTTCACTCCTTATATATATAGTCGTGCTTTTTATGAAATATAGAAACAATGATTGTTAGTAAGTAAATTCCCTTAAATAAACGAAATAAACGTATTTGGAAGAAAACGGTTTCTTCTTTGTCGTTATCTTAGAGAGAATCCAGTGCTATCAGCGTTTGATAGCAAGCTGCTACAGGGTGATAATCGGCTTTAGGAGCCGGGCTTTTTTTCGAGCTGTAGCGTTCGTTTTCCTGATTTAACAGCTGATACCAGCCTCCATATGTGTGATCGATAAAGTGTTTCTGACAGTAGGAGAACAGGGCGTCGTATGCTTTCCAATATCCGCTGTCTCCGGTTTTTACCCCGAGCAGTGAAGCCGCAGAAATGGCTTCGGCCATCACCCAGTAGTTTTTGTCCCGGTCAATGACCTCTTCTTGAGGAGACAGCGCAAAGTAAAGACCTCCGTACTTAGCATCCCAGCCTCGGTTCCAGCCCTTATCAAACAAATACTTTGCACGTTCTGTCATCCAGTTTTCCGAACGGTGCCGATCAAGCCATAAAAGCAGCTTGCTCCATTCAAACTGATGTCCTGGTATAAAGCCGTACGGACGAAATTCATCTTTTGTGTTGTTTTTATTGTAGTCCCAATCCGGCTGCCAGTCTGTATCATAATGCTCCCAAATCATGCCGCCAGATCGTTCAGCAAGCTGCTGCGTAACGCCTTTTGCAAGCGTGTACGCTCGGTCTACGTATTTTTTATCTCTTGTTGCTTCAAAGGCAGAAAGCATCGCTTCACACATATGCATGTTTGCATTTTGGCCGCGATAGAAAGAAGAAGCTGACCACGATGCGTCCCATTCGTCTCGGTAAAAGCCGTGCGCATCTTCCCAAAAGTACTTTTCCATCACGTCATATACCTGTTCAATTGTTTCTTTTGCTTCTGAAATGCCGGCTTGGTACGCGATGGAAGAAGCTAAAAGAGCAAAAGCGTGGCCATATGCTTGTTTAGAATCATCTTTTACTTCTCCGTCATCGGCTATTTCAAAAAAATACCCGCCGTTCTCTCTATCATAATGGTTGTTTTGTAGAAAACGAATGCCGTGCTGAGCTGCTTCTTTGCACCAATCCGGTCCGTCTAAAAGAGCCCCTACACTGAAGATATAAATAAAGCGCGCCGTACTTACCAAGTGCTTTGAATGCGTGTTGTTGACGGTGCCGTCGTCGTAGTATTCATGGATATACCCGCCGTTTTTTTGGTCAATACAAGCTGGGTAGTAGAAATGAAGCGTATCAAAAATATGCTGTTTTAATGTGTGAGGTTCTCGAAACGCAGTTGAGGAAAAATCCGTTGCCGTATTCATTTTATCACCATCTCAATCTTTGTTTTTAATTGTTTTTTACCCTAAGCCATTGGGAGTAAACGTAAGGGTTTTTTTGCTGTTTTTGCTCTATTATTCTATTTTTGTTGAAAATGTATCAGTTTGGAAACAAGTTTGAAATATTTTGATATACTTTTGACACGATTATCCGGTATTCTAAAAGTACGTGCTAGCTGGAACGAACAAATGTACAGAGCCTCTAGACGTCAAATGATTTTATTTAGTGTGGCTAGTTTAAGATTGAGCTTAAACATCGGATCCTGTTTTCACTTAATCTATTAAACTGGCAGCATGTATTTCTATTATATTTTGCAAATGAGGTATAAAAAATGACAGAAGTGAACAAACAAAGATTTTACAAAAAATTAGCGGTAACTGGTCTTGCTTTTACACTTGTAGGAGCTGGAACTCTAGGTCTTCATCCCTTACATTTTACGGGTGAGCCAACTGTCGCAAGCGCAGCGGCGGAAACCTATACAACCACGGCGAATTTAAATATTCGAAGCGGTCCATCAACGTCCAACGCGATTATTGCGACAGTTAAACAAGGCACGCAGCTAACGGTAGTTGGACAAGCAGCAAGCGGCTGGCTGAAAGTAAGCTATCAAGGCAAAACGGGTTACGTAAGCAGTGAGTATGTTAAAAAGTCAGCGAGTTCAACGACTAAAACTTATGTAACAACGGCAAATTTAAATATTCGAAGCAATCCATCGACCTCAAGCGCGATTGTGGTAACGGTCAAACAAGGCACGCAGCTAACGTCGGCAGAACAAGCAGCGAACGGCTGGCTAAAAGTGAGCTATCAAGGCAAAACGGGTTACGTGAGCACACAGTACGTGAAAGAATCAACAGGTTCTTCTGAAACAGCTCCGACTCCAGCTCCAGCATCTTCTGTCTATGTGGCAACGGCGAATTTAAATGTTCGAACAGCTGCTTCAACTGCTGGTGCTGTCATGGCAACACTTAAAGCCGGCACACAGCTCGACGTGACGGCTAAAGCAGCAAACGGCTGGCTGAAAATTACGTATCAAGGTAAGGTTGGCTATGTAAGCGGTCAATACGTACGAGCATTAGCTGGCATGAAAGTGGTTTCGAACCCTGAAAGTATACAAGTTGTTGTGAATAAACAAAACAAGCTTCCGGAAAACTACGTTCCGAAAGATTTAGTATATACAACGATTCCATTTACATTCAAAGAACAAACGGAAAAGAAAAAAATGCGCAGTGAAGCAGCCGCTGCTATTGCACAGTTATTTGCGGGTGCGAAAAAACAAGGCGTTACACTTCTTGGCGTATCAGCTTACCGTTCACATGCAACGCAAAGCGCGCTTTTTAGTTCATATGTTCAACGAGACGGTTATGATAAAGCGGCAACTTATAGCGCACTGCCAGGCACGAGTGAACATGAAACGGGTCTTGGAATTGATGTAACAAAAGGAGACGGCACATGTGCTGCTCAAGACTGCTTTGGCGGAACAAAAGAAGCAGCTTGGCTCGATGCCCATGCAGCCGAATATGGATTTATTATTCGCTATCCAAAAGGGAAAGACGCGGTAACCGGCTATAAATATGAGCCGTGGCATTTGCGCTATGTAGGCAAACCAGTGGCGCAGGCGATTAAGAGTAAAGGCATTACGCTTGAAGAATATTACGGAATTAAGTAGGTTTAAAAAAGAGTCTGGAATAAAAGTAGCTTAGTTGACGGAAGATCCGAACGCGTTTGATTTAGAATCAAACGCGTTCGGATCTTTTTATTGTTGTGATAAAGATAGCTTTCATGTATGTAGGTGCTTCTAGTGGTTTGTTATGCCTCAATCTCTTTTATTTTTGCTCACCATGTTTACCCTTCTTGTGAAGGAGGGTAGGTAATGATACAAAAGAACTACTGTTTGTACATTTAAAGTTGTGTTTGTGTGTGAAAAGATCTAGTGTATATTTCATACAGAAGTGTAAAGTACAGGGGGCGTTCATCTGTGAAAAAACGAAGGAGATGCATCCTATCATGTTGAAAGATCATATGTTTGAATTTTATTTTGATCAAATGAATGAGCTGGTTTTTTTGGCGGAAGTAAAGAACCAACATCTTTATTATAAAAAAATGAATAAAGCGGCTGCTAAGCTTGTACGGTGCCAAGGAGAAGCGGGCATGCGGCTAGAAAGCGTACTCTCTGAGCTGGCGTATCACTCCCTTTATCCTTACTATATAAAAGCGATGGAAACAAAAAAGCCAGTTACCTACCATGACATAAATACCGTCTCAGATGCAGCTGAAGCGTTTGAAACAACGCTTACCCCCATTTTTGATGATGCCGACAACAGTACTCACTTATTAGTGATGAGTAAAAATATCCAAGAGTTAAAAAAAGACTTAGCCCAAAGCATGGAGCGGTATAAGTCGCTTTTTATGAACCATGAAAACGCCATATGTATGATGGATCTAAGCGGTAAAATTGTTCAAGCAAATCCTGCCTGTGAGCAAATGTTCGGTTACGATACGCAAGAGATTATCAATAGTTCTTACATGCAGCTTCTAGAAGAACTGAAGATTGATGTTCGTGCTTTGCCTCTGCATCACATCATATACAACCAAAGCTACAGCAAAGAAATCCAAGCGTGGCACAAAGAAAAAGGAATGATTTATTTATATGTTACAAACGTGCCCATCATCGTGGAAAATGAATGGATGGGTATTTACTTGATTGCTCAGGACGTTACAAAGGAAAAGACAGCTGAAATAAAGCTGGAAAACACGGTGAAAGATTTAGCAAACATGAAGTATGCCCTTGATGAGTCCGCAATCGTAAGCGTCCTGGATCCATATGGAACGATTAGATATGTCAATGATATGTTCTGTACGATATTTGGCTATGAAAAAGAAGAGCTAATCGGACAATCATACAAGTTATTTGATGTAAGCTATGACCTTCGGGTTCTTGAAAGTATTGGCCAAGGAAAGGTTTGGAGAGGGCAAGTCAAAAGCATAACAAAAGAAGGCGTTATCGTGTGGAGCCATAAGACCATTGTTCCGCTGACCGATATTCATCACCGAATCTCAAGCTACGCGCTGATTCAAACTGATATTACTGCGCAAAAAAACCTAGAAAATCAGCTGAAGTTTAAGGCGTTTCATGACAGTTTGACGGGGGTGCCGAATCGAATGATGCTGCAAAAACAAGTGCAGGCTGCGATCGAGCAAAAGGAAAGATTTGGCCTGCTGTTTTTAGACTGTGATAATTTTAAAGAAGTGAACGATCAATTTGGTCATGATATCGGCGATGCATTTTTAATTCAGTACGCACATCGCTTAACGTCTTGCATTCGCACATGTGACGAAGCGTATCGCCTCGGAGGGGATGAATTTGTTATTTTGCTTCGGCACATTGAAAGGCGCGAGGAAATCCAGCAGATCATGGAACGAATTCACCGAGAGCTTCAAAAAGAATGGAGTATTGAATCCTGCATCTTTACAGCTACATCGACAATTGGAGCCGCTTATTATCCAGAAAACGGAGAGTCCTTTCAAGACCTGCTAAAACAGGCGGATCAAGCGCTGTACGAAGGAAAACGACAGGGGAAAAATAACGTGAATTTCTATAAAAAAAACCAATCTGTAGCCGATTCTATAGATAAAGAAAGTATTGTCTAATATAGAAAGGGATAAATATGAATAAACATAAGTTAATGGTTGTCTTATCAAGCGGAGCAGTGATACTTTCTCTGCTCATACATATCATTCATCGTATTTGGCCGATGGATATGTCCGGCATGTCAATGGGACATCATTCAACGCCAGGCGAAGTGTTATTGATCTTTTTGATGCTTCCTATTCTTTTTCTTGGCGTGCTGCTTGTGCTGTACGTTAAAAAGCATAAGCTCGTACCTGCGTTCGTAACGCTAACGCTGACGTTTTCAAGTATCAGCACGGTTGTAGGCGGAGGAGGAATGGTCGAGTATCATTTTTCAATTTTTATGGTGATAGCTATTCTTTCCTACTATGAAAATGTAAAGCTGTTATTGTTAATGACGGGTATTTTTGTTATCGAGCATCTAGCGGGATTTTTTGTTTCATTTTTCACGCCGATTATTTTCGGAACGTCTTCTTATTCCTTTTCGATGCTTTGCCTTCACGCGGCTTATTTGCTTTTTACATCAGGGGCAACCGCTTGGCAAATTACTTCAAAGAAAAAATATACAAAACAGCTTCAGCAGCAAAATGAACAAAAGCAGCATATTATTTATGACATGGTGAAAAAACTGCATGAAACGAATGGTCAGGTAAGCCAAACGGTTGCTGACTTAAAAGAAAGCTTAGAAGAATCGCAAGCAGCGAGTCATCATACGACGGCTTCAATGCAAGAGCTAGCGGCAGGAGCGGACCAGCAGGTAATAATGGCTCAAAAAAGCAGTGAGTTTCTAGATGAGATGACGCAAGGCGTAACCAAAATAGCCGAGGCTTCAGCGGCAGTCAGCAAAGCTTCTGATCAAACAGCAAATGAAGCCGTGCAGGGAAAAGAAAAAATTCAAGAAGCCATTCAACAAATTCATACAATCGATTCTTCTGTTCAGCATGCAGCTAGCGTTATTCATCAGTTAAAAGAACGTTCTGCAGAAATCAATGATATTATGAGTGTGATTTCAGGCATTGCTGCACAAACAAATCTACTGGCGCTAAATGCTGCAATTGAAGCAGCGCGCGCAGGCGAACATGGTAAAGGGTTTGTGGTCGTAGCAGCGGAAGTTCGCAAACTTGCAGAACAATCCAATCAGTCAGCCGAACAAGTAGCAAGACTCATTCAGCATATTCAGCAAGAAACGTCTCAAGCCGTAGCATTTATTCAATCAGGAACTGCTGATGTAAAAAACGGTATTTTACTAGCCAACGAAGCGGAAAATGTTTTTAACCGAATCGCCGACGCATCTACGTACGTTCATGAACAAATTCAGCAAACGGCTGCTTCCGCACAGCAAATAGCAGCCGGATCTACGCAGGTGCTCCGTGCCGTCAGCGAGATGACCGCTTTTGCGAACCAATCAGCCGCAAGCAGCAGCAGCATTTCTTCTGCTTCCGTGCGTCAGCTGCAATCGCTGCAGACTATCGACCAGACGGCGGAATTTTTAAGCGGGTTAGTTGAAGAGCTTGGCAGCGTAACGGAAAAGTTAGCGAAGCAAGCGTGAGTGAGGTAGAGCAGAAGATGACGTAGACGTACATAATTTTTAGCCTCTTCATTAGAAATACGATTCGCTTATTTTCCAGTTATATGTGATAAAATGGAAGGATAAGCAATTCATCTTTTATATGGGGGAATGGCATATGGATAGAATGGAAGAACTTACACAGGCCGCAATGAGTGGAAATAATGAAGAAATAAAAGTTTTGATTGGTGAAAACCCTGCACTTATTAATGAATTTAATTCAGACGGATGGACACCGCTTCACTTAGCTTCGTATTTTGGGAAAGAAGAAACTGTAAAACTATTGCTATCATTAGGAGCGAACATGAAAGCTCGGGCGAAAAATAGCAATGAAAATATGCCGCTTCACGCAGCTGTTGCCAATAAACAGACAAAAGTGGTAGAGATTTTATTACAGGGCGGTGCAGACAGCAACGCCAAGCAAAGCAGCGGATGGACAAGCCTTCACGAAGCTGCCCTGCTCGGCGCAGAAGACATCGCCAAACTTTTAGTTGAAAACGGAGCTCAGATTCAGGTGAAAAAAGATGATGATCAAACGCCGCTTGATGTAGCGATAGAGAATGGACAAGAAAATGTAATAAATCTATTAAAAAATTATGTAAATACCAACGCTTAAAAAACTTTCTGCCGTTAGATCACTGAATTTAGTACAAATCCCCTTTTTTGAGATATGAAGCTATCTGCAAAAGGGGATTTATACTTTTCTCTAAAAGCTAATGTTCCATTTGTTTAGTTGTTTGTTGGAGAAGGAAATCTTGCTGCTTCAAAATGTGAGCCATCTTCGGATGTGACGATTGTACCGGCTATGCTACTTTGAACAAAAACTTCAACGCGGTCTCCAGCTTCTAAATTATAAATAGTAGACACAGATACCGCATTAACAAACGGTGTGTTCCCGCCGAAGAAATCGTTATCGATAGCGATAGCGGTTGTCCCATTTACACGTATTTCAATGCGAGTTCTATAATCTAGCATCTGGTCGTTAGGAGAGAATCCAATTGTAGCAATGATGGAATATACGCCATCTTTTTTGGGGCGGAAGGCAGAAGTAATCGGGTTATATTCATTTGCTAAATCAAATTGTTCAGTTGGGAAAACTGCTTTTACAAACGTATTTGCAGGAACGTTTTGAGGCATCGTTAAATTGAGCGCTCTAAATGCTGACTCCCGCGTACTTCCTTTTTTGTCTTTATCTTCTTTACAGTTAGAAGCCCAATCATGTGACTCCTCATACAAATCCTCTGCGCGTCCATAAGTCCAAACTTGTGATTCTTCAGAGCTATCTTCTTCGTGACCATAAGCCCAGCCGCGTGCTTCCTCAGGAGCATCTTCTTGATGCTGCTCTTTCTTATTGTTAAGGGAAGCTTTCTTCTTGTGAGGATAAGATTTTTCTACATAATATTTATCATCTTTATCATTGTAATGGAAATAATACTTTTTTATAATAATCATCCTTTCTTTGCAGTACTCTATACTGTATTCACTCATAGAGGAAATGTTTGGATACTTGTCCGACAACTTTAGAACTGTGTTTTTTAATAGCCACTAGTAACTAATTTTGAATGTAGAATTAGTTGCATTATATAAAAAACACCTCGTTCGAACGAAAGTCGAAGAGGTGTTTTTATTCGAAGAGTATTCGATTCGAGAGTCTACTCATAACCTGTATGTAAATGTCACTCTATTAGTCAACAGGGTGTACTTTTATAGCGCTGGGTCCTTTAGCTCCTTCTTGAATTTCAAACTCTACTTTTTGTCCTTCTGACAGGTTTTTATATTCCTCACGGTCGATTGCATTAGAGTGAACGAACACTTCTTTTGATCCGTCCTCGGGTGTGATAAATCCAGATCCTTTTGGTTCATTGAACGATTTAACGGTTCCTTTATGTTTGCTCATTGAAAAAGCCCCCTTATAAGTATAGAAATAAATTCATAGTAGTTTTTTACCCAAACCCTGAAATTTCAATCCCATTATGGCAGGTATACTGATTAGAAGAATAGGGGTGAAAGTAAATAGGGAGGGCCTAACAATTTTTTTATTTCGGTTATATTTTTATATTGTATGTGATATAACTATTGTTATAAAATGTAATCGTTAATTCTGCTAACTAAAGGAGATAAAGAAAAAAATGAGGGATGAGTTGTTATATATAGGGAAGAAAATTATCGACAATAAGCAGGAATTAGCGATACAATTTTCTGATCTGATGGACTCTGAATACAAGCGGAAGCTGGTTTACCATGAAGAAAGCGAAGTTTTAAAATGGAGAGCAGAACTCATTGAGTATTTAGGCGAGTCGTTATTCGAGGAGCGCTCGGTCGTTTTAAAGAAAATCGTTCAGTGGGGTACAGATATAGGAAAAGTGGCTGTGGAAAACGGACTTTCTTTGAGTCAAACGTTAAAATCACTTGCGCTGTTTCGAACAGTGATATGGGGTGTTTTTACAGAAGAGCTGCAGCAGAAGCAGTTTGCTCCTATTACGATGCTTGATGTAAGTAAAAAAATTGATCCGATGCTTGATCAGCTTAATCATATATTTGTCGAAATCTATGAAGAACATAATACGGAGACCATAAAACGCGCTTATGCAGCGCTAGAAGAATTATCAGTTCCCATCGTTCCTCTTTCTGAAGGAATCGCTGTGATGCCAATCGTTGGACAAATTGATACGCATCGTTCGCAGCTTATTATGGAAACGGCTTTAGAAAAAAGCGCTCAGCTGCAGCTGAGTTATTTAATATTTGATATTTCAGGTGTTCTTATCGTCGATACGATGGTAGCGGACAATATTTTTCAAATTGTAAAAGCTTTACAGCTTATCGGCACTAAAACGATGATTACCGGAATACGTCCGGAAATCGCGCAAACCGTTGTGGATTTAGGCGTGGATTTTGGAACAATCAAAACAAGAGCGACGTTAGAAAAAGGTCTTGAAGAAATAGGCTTTAGTAAACTGCCAGAAAATCCGCAAAGAAAACCAAACAAATGGCCTTTTCAATAAATAAAAAAAGTAAGAGGCTTAGACAAAGTATGTTAGTTGAAGTCAAACCCGAACCATTAATTTGATTGATGGTTCGGGTTTTTTTGTTGTTATGGTGAACGTAGGTTTCATGTATGTAGCTGCTTCTAGCTGGTGATTGGAGGGCAAGACGAAGACTCCTGCGGGAAAAGCGGAACAGGTGAGACCCCGCAGGAGCATAAGCGACGAGGAGGCTCACCGGCCGCCCGCGGAAAGCGAAGTCCTGCACGGAAATCACCAGCGGTGTAAAAAGCATTCCAACTCATTTATCTCATTTGTTCGTCTTTCGATTGGGTTGATTTAATTATGTTTCCACCTCTTTGTTTTCTCGTGTCTCTAAAAAATAAAAGAAAGGCTTATATTGCGGCAAATTTAAGGGGGAAGTCACAGCGTCACATGTTACATTCTTTGTAAAAAGGGGTACTGGTAAAAAGAAGCATTTCAAGTGCTTTTCAATTACAGTAATCGTCTAAAATTAATTAATTGTCAATTTAGAATAACATAAATTATTTAAATACTTAGACAAACAAATGAGGGAAATATATACTTATTAGTGTTGTCACGAAAAGATAAAGGGGAGAAACAAGGATGGATATCAAACGTCAAAACGTTGATTTTGGTAACTCAATTTTTCAAACGCTAGTGGATGGTTATTACTATGAAATTCCTACAAACGTAGTAGAAATCACAAAAGATCAGGCAGAAGGTCATTTTCCTTCAAGTGTAAATGAACCGGAATTACTTCTTCAAAATTTACTGATTTCTACCACAATCGAAGGAGCAGAAAAGTATTATTTAGTAGGAGACGCAGCAGAGAAACACGTGCTAGGCAATATCCATATTAATAAGTTACATAATAAAACCGAATCTTATATTCCTTATGTGATGTTTTTAGCTTCAGTTGCTTATTACAACATACTTAAAGGAAAAGACAAAGAAGATAATCATGTGACGATTAATTATTTCTCGACTATGCTTCCGATTTGGCTGCTTAAGAAAACAAATAAATTCAGTGAAATGCAGCAGAAGATGGCCGAACGTTTTCAAGGAGAGCATACGGTTACAGTGTTGACTCCTGGATTAGAAAAAACGCTCACTGTGAACATTGAAACGAGCAAATGCCGTATTGAAAGCGAAGTGGCTCGCTGGGCGATAAAAAAAGATTTTGAATTACAAGACAGAGAAGAAGCAAATGCATTCAAACATTTTGAAACGCTAATTGTAGACTTGGGCGGAGGCACGGTTGACCTGGCACTGCTTCCTGCAGGACTTCAAGCTCCTAAAAGCAGAAATTCATTGAAGTGTCTTACGGATATTTCATATTTGAAGCATATTGAAAAGCTAAGAAATGAAAAGCTGCTTGAGTATTTTGATGATGTTCGTTCATTAGAAGAATTTATTATTGCCAATATCCATAAAGCAAAAATGGAGCAAAGAGACGGCAACAGCGGGAAAAAAGTAGATCTCACGGAGCCTATTCACGCTTCGCTTAGAGAATACACGCAAATTTTATTAACAAAAGTTGAAAATCTATTTCCATCGCCAAAAGATAAAGTCTATAAATATATTTATATTGGAGGACTGGCTCCTATCCTTCAACAGTTTATTGCAGAGCAGATTGATAACATGTACGGGGAAGAAATCAGAGAAGAAAATCATCTTTTCTTGCCAGAGACACGCAAATTAAATTTATACGGTCTTGAAATTTTAAGCAGACATGAAACAAACGCAGCGGTTCATGCTTAAGAAGGGGGAGCATATATGAGTCATCAAAACACTCGCCTTAAGGAAGCATTAGACGATTGGTACGGTCAGCTAAGCTCCCAGGTGGCTGCGCCATTTTACTTACTATCAAATGCGTTTCTGACAGCTGGTCATCTATCAGCAGATATGATGGGAGCAAGGGAGAAGACCGTAAGTAATAGAGATGAACGTGCGAATTTTACAATCGAAACTGCTGACATTCCGTCAGACGTGTCTTCATTTCTGAAAGAAAAACAGCAGACAAACGAGCTGCAGGACTATATAGTGGGACTGATACAGCAAGACTTGCAAAAAAAGAGCAAAGAAAATGAAGTCGAGACGCTCGTTCATTCACTTCGAAAAGAGCTGTTGGGCGAAATTGACTTGCTAAAACAAGAAATGAATTCACGTTTTGCTGCAAATCGTGAGGAATATGAGGCCAAGCAGGCAAACGAACTTCAAGATTATGTAGCGAAGCTTGTGGAACAAAACGGGCAGAAAGACAGCCGGGAAGAAGAGTTTCAATCATTAGTTCATTCATTGAGAACGGAGCTGTTAGGCGAAATTCATTTGCTTAAAAAAGAGCTTGGCTCAGCGTCAGCTCCTTCCTATAAGCAGCTGAAAGCCGTTAGGAATGAGGAAGAAGAAAAGTTTAAAGAAGGTCAATTAATTAAAAGTGAAAAAGTGACCGGAACCATTCAAGAAGATATCGATGTAGATTTCTAAACAGAAAGTAGAGGCGTGATATGCCTCTACTTTTATTATTTTTCTATTAAAAATGGAGCTGGGGCAAAAGTATTTTTGCTAAAGGAAGACCCGAACGAGTTTGATTCTTGATTGTGAATCCAACTTGTTCGGTTTTTTATTGGTATGCTGAGTGTAGGTTTCATGTGTGTAAAAGCTTTAGCGTATACATCATAAATCTTTTTGGTTTCTTTTTAGCTTTTTTTGAAAATATAAGCAAATATCAAATGTAACGATGGTACAAATACTGCATTTTATCATAAACCAAAATAGAGCTTCGTTTATGCCAAATCCGCCAATCGAAGCTTTTAGTTCATTTAGCTGCCTGAGAATTAAATTTATGTCGTTTTCATAAGCCACAGTAAAAGATTTAATTACAAGCATGGTCATAATGACTGCTTCTACCGATATATATAGAACTTTTCTTGCTAGTTTAAGGGAAGGATTTACGTTTGATTTAGGAATTTTATAAAATAATTTCATCGCCCGTTTGCCTTTCAGTTATTTTAAGCTGTTTAAAAAGGTTCGTTTATTCTATAATTCTTTCTTTGGCTATAAAATCCTTTATGTATAGCAAGTTTAAAAAAAGCCCGCTAGAAAAGGTAGTACACCGATTTTCTAGCGGGCTTATGTTAGTCAATGTTCTTCAGCTAAAGCATTTGCTTTTGTCACATGAACCGTACCGAATGGATGGTTTGGAGGAGCGTAGATGGAATAAAGTTTTAGCGGGGCGGTACCGATATTGGTGACATCATGCCATGTTCCGGCAGGGATAAATATCGCATCATCATCGTAGACTTTTCGTTTAAAGGTTAGGTTGTTTTTACTTTTGCCCATTTGAACAACGCCTTGCCCTTGTTCAATACGCAGGAATTGATCAACGTTAGGGTGGATTTCTAAGCCGATATCTTCACCCGGCTTTAGACTCATTAACGTTACTTGTAAATGTGTTCCCGTCCATAAAGCAGTGCGGTACGTATTATTTTGCTTTGACGCTTCATTAATGTTAATCACAAATGGTCTTTGTCCATAGTCCTTTAATTTACCGTTTCTTTGCTGAAACTGTTCGTTGGTGTGATAGTGGTTCGGCACATAATAACTATATGGCTGCCAGCCGTAGTACACTGGGGTCTGCCACTGATGATAATAAGGTGCATAGTGCATACTCATTCTCCTTTTCTCGTTTCATTTTTCTTTTCATCCTATGCTTTTGTCAAAACGGTTGATACCATTTGCCTTTTTGTCCGCGGTCTTTATCCACTTATTTTTTGCCCAAATCATGTAATTAATGATTTCTCTGAGCTCTTTGATTGTTTTTCGGTGGTGAAAAAATACTTTCATCACTTTAATACGATAATTCAGTAAAAAATATATCGTATGAAAACGTTTTATTTGATATAATTTTAGAAGATGAAAATTATTTTAAAGGGTGACGTTCATTGAAAGAAAAAAAACTTCAAGAATTAACTGAACATCTTAATAATTTATTCAACAATTTAATTCATGGATCTATCACAGAAGGTGAATTTAATGAGCTGTCCGAAGAGCTTTACAGGAAGCAAACGAGGCTGCGCTATGAGATAGAGTGTGAGAAAGGTTCGTATTACCGAGAATATTTTAAAGGCTAAGGCTTTGTATTAGACTGCTTTATAAGAAATAAGAAAAGACCTCCATTTAGGGGGCCTTTTCTTCACTTCTAGTAGTAAGTGGAGTGATACTTTCTATTTCAATAAGTATATTAGTATATTTACTCCATAAAAAATACAGCTGTTGAAGGTCTAAAACTCGCTATTCACCCCCAAAAACCTGTATGATAGGTTTAAGATTGCCGCATATGAGATATATGTATAGTAAAAAGGGGTGATGAGCTGTGAAGTGGTATAAAGGAGTTGTCATGCAAGTCTTAATGACAGAAATCGAAACAGCAAGAGAGCACATGGTTATGTTGGGACTTACAGAAGGTCTTACAAGTCGTAATACAGTTCGAATCAGTCAAACCCTTGATTATTTATTAAATGAACTAAGTAAAGTGATGGCCGCAGATTAATCGTATTTTATATAAAAATGAAAAGAGCTGCTGACTTCACGGCAGCTCTTTATAAGTTGCCTTAACGTTTACTTTTTTGATTATATATATCGTATAGTAGAAACCTAGAAGATGAGTTGAAAGCACCCGTGAAGAGGGAAGCAGAGATACATAAAGCAAACGCCGTACTAAGAATGGCGATGGAGGGTATAGTGGAATGGAATATCATATTAAAGAGGCTGCGGCGAAGGTAGGGCTGCCTACGCATACGCTTCGATACTACGAGCAGCAAGGGCTTTTACCTTTTATAAAAAGAGATGAAAATGGAAATCGTATTTTTAGCGAGTCCGATATCGAGTGGCTGGAATTTATTATTTGCTTACGAAAAACGGATATCGCTCTTTTAGAATTACGTAAAATTGTTGAATTAACACAAGAAGGTGATGATACAATCGGTTTGCGCAAGCAGATATTTGAAAAGCATAGAGAGAAAATGATGGAAAAACAAAGGGAGCTGGACGCAGCTTTTAGAAAAGTGGAAACGAAAATCGACTACTATGATAAATTAGAGCAAAAGTATCAGGAAGAGCTTTCATCTAAAGCCTAATTTACCGTTTGTTTTTTATTTTATAAAGAAATAAAAAGCGGGCAGCTAATCCAATTAGCTGCCCGCTTTTCTCTAAACTTACAGTGTAGAAATGTCAATAACAAATCGATAGCGAACGTCGCTGCGAAGAACGCGCTCGTACGCTTCGTCTACTTGATTTGCATCAATGACTTCAATCATAGGAGCAACGCCGTGTTCAGCCGCAAAATCAAGCATTTCTTGTGTTTCACGAATGCCGCCTACAAGTGAACCCGCAATGCTGCGACGTCCCATGATAAGGGAGAATACGCTGTATTGATCTGGGTTAGCAGGTGCGCCCACGTTAACAAGCGTTCCATCTACGCGAAGTAATGATAAGTATTGATCTACGTTCAGGTTAGCCGATACCGTGTTTAAGATAAGGTCAAAACGACCAGCTAATTCAGTAAATGTCGCTTCATCACTTGTTGCAAAATAATGATCTGCACCAAAGCTTAGTGCTTCTTCTTTTTTATTGTTAGAACGGCTCAATACCGTCACTTCAGCACCCATTGCATGTGCAAATTGAATCGCTACATGTCCAAGGCCGCCCATTCCCACGATCGCCACTTTTTTGCCAGGACCAGCATTCCAGTGCTTTAACGGAGAAAATGTTGTAATCCCTGCACATAGAAGAGGACTTGCTGCATCCATACTTAAATTATCAGGAATACGAACAACGAATCCTTCTTTTACGACGATTTTTTGGCTGTAGCCGCCGTATGTACGGTTTCCGTCGTAATCTAATGAATTATACGTTTGAACAACGCCTTTTGTACAGTATTGCTCGTCACCGTTCACACAGTACTCGCACTCTCCGCACGAGTCAACGAAACATCCAACGCCTACGCGATCGCCAACCTTGTATTTTGTTACGTTTTCGCCAACCGCTTCAACTACTCCCGCGATTTCGTGACCAGGAACCATCGGGAACATCCCGCCGCCCCACTCATCAAATGCACTATGAATATCAGAGTGGCAAATACCGCTAAACTTAATATCAATTAAAACGTCGTCTGCTCGCAGTTCTCTGCGTTCAATTGTCGTGTTCTCGAATTTTGCCTTTGCGTGCGGCGCACTTAAAACACGTGATGTTGTTGTATGTTGATGATTATTACACATAAGTAAAAACACAATCCTTTCGCCATTTGATGTATTTAAAAACTACAATACTAGCTTAAACGTTAAAGTCGACTTTAAAGCAAGACCTTTTTGAAAAAAATTTCTTTCTATGATTTTATGAAAAAAGGAAAGGAAGGAATAGCATGGCAGCTTTCTATCTTTGTTTAGTTAAAAGAAATTCTTCAAGGGTGCAAGCGGCAGCTTGTTCATCAACTCCATTTGTCAGCAGTGTTATTTCATCTCCTTTCTTAACAGCCAAAGCCATTACCTTCATGATGCTTTTTCCACTTACACATTTTCCGTCTTTCGCAAGAAAAATATCACTTTGAAACGAACACGCTTGGCGTACAAACAAAGCTGTATGTCTCGCTAGAAGTCCACCGGAAAGCTGCACCGTCATTCTTTTAATTAGCATAGTGTTTCCCCTTTTTTGTAGTTTAAAAACTATAAAACTAGCTTAAACGTTAAAGTATACTTTAAGGCAAGGGGGGGAGTTGGATGAAAAGAGGAAAGGGAAGAAAAGGTAAGCCTACTGTTATTGCATATACTGATCCTACTGTTAGTATGAGGGAATGTGAACGAAGCATAATGGAGCTTTTAAAGTAAAGTTCTCATAGATCCTTTTGTTGGATGGGCAAAACACGTAAGAAAAGATTCTAAAAAAGAAAGAAAAATGATGAAATACTAAGCAAATGAGAAGATATGCCTCTTTTAACAGATATGTGTACGTTTTCATGCGGAATGTTTCCGTTTCCACTGACTTTGTCAAACAGCAGACAATTGTTGATAATAGAGCTATATAAGAGGCAAAGGGGACGATGAGATGAAAAAATCTATTTCAAAAGTAGAGAAGTTCATAACTGAATTTAAAACGTCAATGACAAGCTACGGAGAAGCAATTATAAAAGTAAAAGGAAACTGATTATAAGAATGTGAAGGTCATTTTTTTATAATCTATTCCATAAATTCATACTAAATAATCATACTATTAAAATAAGAAATATAAATTTGCACAAAAAAGCTTTGTCTATTGTTGAAATAACAGTAGACAAAGCTTTTTTGTGTGGTTATATAACTAGATATGATATCTTTTATAACTAGCATTTTTAGAAGGAATAAGCATTTAGGCAGTTACCGTGTATAAAAAATTCTGAAATTTTATTATTGACTGAAAGCGTTTTTAATATTAATATTAATTCAAACTTAACCAATATTTAACCAACACATAACAAAAGAGTTTTTTTATCTACAAATGAAATCGATTTCATTTTTAGAGTTATAGGATTGGTAAGTTTTATCACTATCTATTGCTAGTGAGGCAGCATTACACAATAAGGGGAAAAGAGGAATCAAAATGGGAAACGAAAATATTCTGTGGGGAATTGCTCCAATCGGCTGGAGAAATGATGATATTCCTGAAATTGGTGCAGAAAACACATTGCAGCATCTGTTAAGCGACATCGTCGTAGCGGGCTTTCAAGGAACGGAAGTTGGGGGTTTTTTTCCTGAACCCAGCATATTAAACAAAGAGCTTGAGCTTCGAAATTTAAGAATTGCAGGTCAATGGTTTAGCAGTTTTATCATTCGTGATGGCATAGAGGAAACGTCAAGTTTATTTCACAAACATTGTCAGTATCTGCAGGATGTTCATGCTGATGTGGCGGTCGTATCTGAGCAAACTTACAGTGTTCAAGGAATTGAAAGAAACGTTTTTGCTGAAAAGCCTTATTTCAGTGATCAAGAATGGGAAGCTTTATGTGCAGGATTAAATGAGCTGGGAAAAATTGTGACAGAATACGGTTTACGTCTTGTCTATCATCATCATATGGGGACAGGCGTACAAACATTAGCTGAAATTGATCGGTTAATGGAAGGAACGGATGCAAATCATGTTCATCTTTTATATGATACGGGACATATTTATGTTTCTGACGGAGACTATATGGAGCTATTACATAAACATATAGATCGTATTAAACACGTTCATTTTAAAGATGCAAGAAGAAACGTGCTGGAGCAGTGCAAAAAAGAAGGAAAGTCATTTTTACAGTCGTTTCTAGCCGGTATGTTTACCGTGCCGGGTGATGGGTGTGTAGATTTTACAAACGTGTATAAAGCGTTAGTTGATTACAATTACAAAGGATGGATTGTAGTGGAGGCGGAACAGGACCCTTCTATTGCACATCCATTGGAATATGCTTTAATGGCCCGAAAGTACATTAACGAAAAGTTAGTTATTCATTCTTAAAATAAGACGGGGGAATTAGCATGGGTAAACAGGGAAATCAACATTCATTTTTACGTACGATCATTTTAGTTTCTACGTTTGGTGGACTGCTTTTTGGATATGATACAGGAGTTATTAACGGGGCCCTGCCTTATATGTCTGAATCTGATCAATTGAATCTCAACTCTTTTACTCAAGGTCTTGTAACGAGCGCTCTGTTATTTGGTGCTGCGTTTGGTGCGGTAGTAGGCGGCAGGCTAGCAGATTATAACGGGCGTCGTAAAACGATTCTGTATCTTGCCATTCTATTTTTTGTTTCCACAATTGGATGTACAATTTCGCCAAACGCAGCCGTTATGATTCTTTGCCGTTTTCTATTAGGACTTGCTGTAGGGGGAGCATCTGTTACCGTACCGACATATTTAGCAGAAATGTCACCAGCTGAAAGCCGGGGGAAAATGGTAACTCAAAATGAACTTATGATTGTTACTGGTCAACTTCTTGCCTTTACGTTTAACGCGATTATAGGAAATATGCTAGGAGAAAACCCTCACGTTTGGCGATATATGCTGCCAATCGCTGCTATTCCAGCTGTCTTTTTATTCTTTGGCATGCTTAGAGTACCAGAAAGTCCGCGCTGGCTTGTGTCAAAAGGGAAAAATAACGAAGCGCTAACGGTTCTTCAAAAGATACGAGAAAGTAAAAGAGCCAAATCAGAGCTGCAGGAGATTGAGAGCGCTTACGAGCAAGAAGCAAAAATGGAAAAAGCAACGTTTAAAGACTTAACAACTCCGTGGGTTCGAAGAGTCGTTTTCCTTGGTATTGGAATTGCTGTCGTACAGCAAATTACCGGCGTAAACTCTATCATGTATTACGGCACTGAAATTTTAAAAGACGCAGGTTTTCAAACAGAAGCTGCTCTTATTGGAAATATCGGAAATGGAGTCATCTCCGTTTTAGCCACGTTTGTAGGGATTTGGCTGCTAGGTAAAGTTGGACGCAGACCAATGCTCATAACGGGATTGGTAGGAACGACTACTGCCCTGCTGCTGATTGGTATATTTTCTCTTGTATTTGAAGGGTCCGCGGCACTTCCATATATCGTATTAGCCCTAACGATCACGTTCCTCGCATTTCAGCAAGGAGCTATATCTCCGGTAACGTGGCTAATGCTTTCAGAAATTTTCCCTTTACGATTAAGAGGCTTAGGGATGGGGGTTACCGTATTTTGTCTGTGGGGAATTAACTTCCTTGTAGGGTTAACGTTTCCCGTTTTACTATCCAGCATTGGCTTATCCACTACGTTTTTTGTTTTTGTTGTACTCGGAATCGGAGCGATTTTATTTGTTAAAAAGTTTTTACCGGAAACAAAAGGGCTCACGCTTGAAGAACTGGAGCAAAGGTTCCGCAGCTATGATAACGAAGACGCTGACGTCATAAATGACAATAAAATTATTTAAGTAAAGAATGGAGAGAATCATTATGAAACTATGTTTTAACGAAGCAACAACATTAGAAAATTCAAATCTTGTAAAGGACCTTGAATATTGCAACAAGCACGGATATGATTATATCGAAATTCGCACAATGGATAAACTCCCTGAGTATTTAGAAAGTCACTCAATGGATGATTTAGCGCAGTTTTTTAATACAAATCATATTAAACCGCTAGCGCTGAACGCTTTAGTTTTCTTTAATAATCGCAGTGAAGAAGAATACCAGGAAGTGATAGAAGAGTTTAAGGGCATGCTGGAAAACGCTCAAAAGATAGGCGCTCAGTATATCGTAGCCGTTCCTTTAGTAACAGAACAAAAAATCGTAAAAGCAGAGATTAAAAATAGCTGCGTACAAGTGCTGAATGAATTATCGGAATTGGCTGAACCTTACGGAGTTAAAATCGCCGTTGAGTTTGTAGGTCATCCTCAGTGTACGGTTAATACGTTTGGTCAAGCTTATGATATTGTTCAAGCTGTAAACCGCGATAACGTAGGCTTAGTACTTGACTGCTTCCACTTCCATGCGATGGGCTCAAAGTTAGAAGACTTAAAACAAGCGGATGTTTCCAAAATATTTATCGTTCATATTGATGACACGGAAGATTTTCCGATTGGCTTCTTAACAGATGAAGACCGAGTATGGCCAGGTCTAGGAGCGATGGATTTAGACGCTATTTTCTCAACATTAAAAGAAAAAGGCTATAATGACGCGGTATCTGTAGAGCTATTCCGGCCTGAATATTATCAATTAAGCGCGGAGGAAGCAATTAAGACGGCTAAAGAGACAACCGTTAAGGCTATCTCGGAATACTACAGCTTTCAAACAACAAAATCATATTCATGATAAGGAGTGTCAGTCGGTGACGTTAGTATCTTCAAAACTAGTATCAATGAAAGATATGCTTCAAGCAGCTAAAAAAGGAAACTATGCGGTTGGTCAGTATAATATTAACAGCCTGCAGTGGGCACAGGCTATTTTACAAGCTGCCGAAGAGGAAAAAGCGCCTGTCATTGCAGCTGTTTCAGACAGGCTTGTGGACTATTTAGGAGGATTTAAAACCATTGTAGGAATGATCGAAGGGTTGTTAGAGAAAATGAACATTACCGTTCCAGTTGCCCTTCACTTAGACCATGGTATGAGCGTAGAAAGATGCAAAAAAGCTATCGACGCTGGATTTAGCTCGGTCATGTTTGACGGTTCTCATTATCCAATTGATAAAAATATTTCCATGACTAAGCAAGTAGTAGACTATGCTGCTGCTCAGTATGTCTCCGTTGAAGCCGAAGTTGGAACAGTCGGAGGGATGGAAGACGGACTTGTTGGCAACATCGTGTACGCTGATCCCGCTGAATGTCTGCGTCTTGTAAAAGAAACGGGAGTCGATGCTTTAGCGGCTGCTTTAGGTTCAGTTCACGGACAGTACCAAGGCGAACCGCAGCTGGGTTTTGATGAAATGAAAGAAATAGCTGATTTAACAGATGTGCCGCTGGTTTTACACGGCGGTTCCGGTATACCAAACTATCAAATTCAAAAAGCAATCGCTCTTGGACACGCGAAAATTAATGTGAACACCGAGTGCCTTCAGGCCTGGACGCGTGCGGTTCGTCAAACGTTGGAAAGGGACAGTGACGTGTATGATCCCCGAACCATTCTTACACCGGGAAAAAAAGCGGTGATGGCGACTGTAAAAGAGAAAATGAGAGAGTTTCATACAAGTCATAAAGCTTAATAAAAAAGAGGCTGGAATAAAAGCATTACAGTTGAAGCAAGATCCGAACGATGAATGGAGATTCTTGATAGAAAATCCAGCTCGTTCGGATTTTTTCTTTGGTAGGGTTTTAATCCATTGAGTTGCTTCTAGCTGATGATTGGAGGGCAAGGCGAAGACTCCTGCGGAATGCGAAGTCTTGCATGGAAATCAACAGCGGTGTAACAAACGATCCCTACTAGCTTATGTATCTAACTTGTTTGCTTTTAGCTGGAATTGATGTAGTCATGTCTCAGTCTCTCTTTGTTTTAACAGTTACACTTCTAGAAAATGCCTTTTGTAAAGGTTATAATAGTAAGTAACAAAAAAGCGAAAAGAAAGGTAAACGGGGGAGGTAGAAATGTTAAAAACGAAGCGAATTCAACAAATTCAAGAGTATGTTTTTGAACATGAATCTGTCTCATTAGATGATTTGGTTTCAGTGTTTGAAGTCTCCAAAAACACGATTCGACGCGACGTTCAAAAGTTAGTGGATGAAGGGCATATAAAAAAAGTATATGGCGGCGTAGCTGTTAACCATGTGAAGCTTGAATCATTTAATGAAAGACAAACAAGAAATCAGTTTCAAAAGCGTTTGATTGCCAAAACGGCAGCTCAGTATGTAGAAGACGGAGACGTGATCTTTATTGATTCAGGAACCACTACGTTAGAAATGATTGAACTTCTAAAAGACAAATCGATCACGATTGTTACCAATAGTTTAGATGTTATAGTAAAAGCCTTGCCTTTTGATGCGTTAAAAGTAATTTCTACAGGCGGCTATCTTGAACGTGAAACTCAATCATTTTCAAGCTTTAACCATGCCAATCCCGTAAAGAATTACAACTTTGATAAAGTATTTATGGCTTCTACGGGTATTTCCATATCAAATGGCGTTACCAATTCATCGCCCGTTGAAAGTGAAATCAAAGAAACGGTCATAAAAAGAAGTACAAAAGTGTTTTTATTAGCAGATCATACGAAATTCGATAAGTATGCAATGATTACGTATTGTCAATTGCATGAAGTGGATTATTTAATTACAGATAAAGTGGACGTCAGCTATCAGCACTATGCAAAAGAAAATGAGATTACACTTATCCTCGCGGAAGAATAAGTGTTTTTGAGTGATTATACATATGCTTAGACTTAGAGCCAGTAGGCATACAAAAGAAGTATGCCTTATCTTTTTTCTTCACATCGCTCTCTAGAGGAGCGCGATGTGAAGAAAAAGATAAACTAACAAAATTTTTAAAAAAGTATTTACAAAGTAAACTGAATATTATAAACTAGGTTCATAGATAAGAAAGCGCTTTTAAAATCAGATGAAATCGATTTCATTAAACGAAGCTACATGTATAATAAAATTGGTTTTACAGGTAAGACAGAGTATGGAAAAATGATAGGAAAGTTAAGGATGGAGCTTGAAAAATATTTTTTTAACACCAAATGAAATCGATTTCATTTAAAAGTGGAATTTATGATGAATTTTCGAGCTTTTCTCCATCTTTAAGCGTTAAAAAGTGCAGGGGATGAAAGTATTTGTCTCATCGCTAAATAGCAGCTGAAACAAAGGAAAGAGCTAGGAAGTAAAAGGATAGAAACTCATTTATTACACCAAATGAAATCGATTTCATTTAAAAATGTGAAAAAAGGGTAGAAAAATCAATCTGATGGTGATTAATTTCAGAAGATAAGGTAGGAAGGTATATGAAAACGATAAGGTTAACAACTAGTCAAGCTTTAGTAAAATTTCTAAATCAGCAATATGTAGAGTTTGATGGGAAAAAAGAGCGTTTCATCAAAGGAGTATTCACCATTTTTGGACATGGAAATGTGGTGGGGATCGGGCAAGCGCTGCAAGAAAACCCAGGCGAGCTTGAAGTGTATCAAGGCAGAAACGAGCAGGGGATGGCTCATGCTGCAGTAGCTTTTGCAAAACAAAAACATCGAAAGCAAATCATGGCCTGCTCTTCTTCCGTTGGCCCAGGTTCAGCGAATATGGTTACATCGGCTGCGACAGCTACTGCAAACAATATTCCGGTGCTGCTTTTGCCAAGCGATGTGTTTGCAACACGCCAGCCGGACCCGGTACTTCAACAAATTGAACAAACGCACGATTTATCTCTTTCTACAAATGATGCTTTCCGGTCCGTCAGCAAGTACTGGGATCGAGTCAGCCGTCCAGAACAGCTGATGTCGGCTATGATCAATGCGATGCGTGTATTAATAGATCCGGCAGATACAGGAGCCGTTACAATCGCGCTGCCGCAGGATGTACAAGGGGAAGCGTGGGATTTTCCAGAAAGCTTCTTCCGCGAGCGTACCCATCTTATTGAACGCCGCGAGCCTTCGCAAGAAAGTATCAGAAATGCAGTGAAGCTGATTAAATCAAAGAAAAAGCCTCTTCTTATTTTTGGCGGCGGCGTTCGTTATTCAGAGGCTGCGGATGCATTTGCTGCATTTGCTGAAAAGTTTCATATTCCATTTAGTGAAACACAAGCTGGAAAAAGCGGGCTTGAAAGCAATCATCCTTTAAATCTAGGAGGAGTTGGCGTAACGGGTAACAGCGCTGCTAATAAAATAGCGCAATCAGCGGATTTAATTATTGGCGTCGGTACACGTTTTACAGATTTTACGACTTCTTCAAAGCTGTTTTACGCTGAGACGGATGTATTAACCATTAACATTTCTGAATTTCACGCATCAAAATTGGAGGCTACTAAAATTGTCGCGGATGCCAAAGTGGGTCTTAAAGCTCTTTCGTCTGCATTAGAAGGCTATAAATCAGGCTATGAAACTGAAATTGAAGAAGCCAAATCAGAGTGGAATCAAGAGCTGACTCGTCTAAAAAATATAGCATACACAGGCGAAGAATTTATTCCAGAAATTAAAGGGCATTTTGATCACAGCCTGTCGGAGTATAAAGATAGCCTAAGCACCGAACTTGTCCAAACGACTGTGCTTGGTAAAGTAAATGAACTAATTGCACCTGATTCTATTATTACATGTGCAGCGGGAAGCCTCCCGGGTGACCTTCAGCGCATGTGGATCTCAAATGAACGTAATACGTATCACCTTGAATACGGATATTCATGTATGGGCTATGAAATTGCATCTGCTTTGGGCGCTAAGATGGCTGAGCCGGATAAAGAAGTGTATGCGATGGTAGGAGACGGAAGCTACTTAATGCTTCATAGTGAGCTGGTAACGAGCATTCAAGAAGGAGTTAAAATAAATATTGTTCTTTTTGATAATTCCGGCTTTGGCTGCATCAACAACTTGCAGATGGATAATGGAATTGAAAGCTTCGGCACAGAGTTCCGCGTTCGTAACCTGCGAACGGGGCAGCTTGATGGAGATATTATGCGCATCAACTTTGCTCAATCTGCAGCTGCGTACGGTGCCAAAACATACGAAGTGTATACAATGGAAGAGCTTGAATATGCCATTGAAGATTCAAAAAAACAAAGTGTTAGTACACTGATTGACATTAAAGTTCTTCCAAAAACAATGACGGACGGCTACGATTCTTGGTGGCATGTAGGAGTAGCAGCCGTATCTGAAAGCTCAGATGTTCAAACGGCGTTTGAAGGCAAAGAAAGCCAGTTGCAAAAAGCAAGAAAATATTAATCTTTTAAAAAGCTAGAATATCCAGTTTGCTTGATTAAAGAGTGTCCCTAGCATAAACCGTTAAAAAACAAGAAATAGAAAGGTGTGGAAAAGAATGGCTGATTTAATCGTACCGACAAGAACAGCTGACAGTGATAGAAACGTACTAAGCATCACCCCACAATCTGCGGGATGGGAGTACATTGGCTTTGAAGTTTACTCATTAAAAAAAGGTCAAACACTTAAAAAGAACACGGAAAATCAAGAGGTTTGTATTGTAATCTTGACCGGTAAGTCCAACGCTTCTACGAAAGAAGAAAAATGGGAAAACATCGGACAGCGAATGAATATCTTTGAAAAAATCCCTCCGTACTCCATATATGTATCGAATGATGATTACTATGAAGTAGAAGCTGTAACCGACTTGGAAATTGCGGTATGCGCAGCGCCTGGAAAAGGTACATACCCTGCTCGTTTAATTGCACCGCAGGATGTGGGCGTAGAGCATCGCGGAGCAGGAAATATCGCGAGACAAGTCCATAACATTCTTCCAGAACAAAAGCCGGCCGATAGTCTGCTGGTAGTGGAAGTGTTTACGCCGGAAGGAAACTGGTCAAGCTATCCTCCTCATAAGCACGATCAAGACAACTTGCCGCATGAATCGTATTTAGAGGAAACGTATTACCATAAAGTCAATCCAGGACATGGATTTGCGATTCAACGAGTATATACGGACGATCAATCTCTAGATGAAACAATGGTCATTAAAGATGGAGATGCAGTCTTAGTTCCTAAAGGCTATCACCCGGTATCTGCGCCTCCAGGTTATGAAGTTTATTATTTAAACGTCATGGCTGGTCCTGTTCGAACATGGAAATTTAATAATAGCAAAGATCATGAATGGATTATGGAAGAAAAATTAGCATTAAAGTAAGGAGACGACGTGAGTATGAGTTATTTAACATTTGATTCACAAAAGCGATTTGACCTTCTTGCAGTAGGAAGGCTTTGCATCGACTTAAATGCAAATGAATTTAATCGCCCGATGGAAGAAACGATGACGTTTACAAAATACGTAGGAGGATCTCCTGCTAATATCGCTATTGGTCTTTCTAGGCTTGGAATGAAGACAGGCTTTATTGGAAAAGTGTCAAACGATCAAATGGGCCGCTTCAGCACTAGATATTTAAACCAAAATAACATTAACACAGAAGGCATTGTAGTTGATCAAACAGGAGCCGTAACGGGGCTGGCCTTTACTGAAATTAAAAGTCCTGAAGAGTGCAGCATCCTGATGTACCGTGATAATGTGGCAGACTTAAAGCTCCATCCAACAGAAGTTTCTGAAGAGTATATTAAGCAATCAAAAGCGCTGCTTATCTCTGGAACTGCTCTTGCTAAAAGTCCTTCAAGAGAAGCCGTGTTTCTTGCTCTTGAATATGCGAGAAAACATAGCGTAGTTGTATTCTTTGATGTCGACTACCGCCCGTATACGTGGGAATCAGAAGCTGAGACTGCCGTCTACTATAATTTAGCCGCAGAAAAATCAGACGTGATTATCGGTACGCGAGAAGAATTCGATATGATGGAAAAGCTTTTAAATTATGAAGAATCAAATGACCAAGTTACAGCTGAACGATGGTTTTCTCATCACGCTAAGATTGTTGTCATCAAGCACGGAGGGGAAGGCTCAATTGCTTATACAAAAGACGGCCAGTCTCATCGAGGAGGCATCTTTAAAACAAAAGTGCTTAAAACATTTGGAGCTGGCGACTCCTACGCATCTGCTTTTATCTACGGGTTAATGCAAGGGTTTACAATTCCTGAAGCGATGAGATTTGGCGGTGCTTCTGCTTCCATCGTTATATCAAAACACAGTTCTTCAGATGCAATGCCAACGGTAGAAAAAATTAAGCAGTTTATGGAAACAGCTGAAGAAGTACTGCAGCAAGCATAATCAAAAATTGAGAGGAGAATGAACATGACACAAACAACAGTAAAAACAGTAAAAAACTATATTGGCGGCGAATGGGTGGATTCATCTACAAGTCTGACAGAACCAGTTTATAATCCTGCAACGGGTGAAGTCATTGCAGAGGTTCCTCTTTCCACAAAAGCAGATGTAGATCAAGCGGTACAAGCTGCGAATGAAGCCTTCAAAGGATGGGCAAAAACTGCGGTGCCAAAACGTGCGCGTATTCTATTTAAATATCAGCAGCTATTAGTAGATAACTGGGACGAGTTAGCGAAACTTGTGACACTTGAAAACGGAAAAAGCTTTAATGAAGCGCGCGGAGAAGTACAGCGCGGAATTGAATGCGTAGAATTCGCAGCCGGTGCTCCTACGTTAATGATGGGTAAACAGCTTCCTGATATTGCAACGGGCATTGAGTCTGGCATGTATCGTTATCCAATTGGTGTTATTGGCGGGATCACGCCGTTCAACTTCCCGATGATGGTTCCTTGCTGGATGTTCCCTCTGGCAATTGCTTGCGGTAATACATTTGTATTAAAGCCGTCTGAGCGCACGCCGCTTTTAGCAGCAAGATTAGTAGAATTATTTGAAGAAGCTGGATTGCCAAAAGGCGTATTAAACATTGTAAACGGCGCGCATGATGTGGTAAATGGCCTTCTTGAACATAAATTAGTGAAAGCAATTTCGTTTGTAGGTTCACAGCCAGTAGCTGAATATGTGTATAAAAAAGGCACAGAAAACTTAAAGCGTGTTCAAGCATTAGCGGGTGCTAAAAACCACTCAATCGTATTAAACGATGCAGATTTAAACGTAGCAACAAAACAAATTATCGGAGCTGCTTTCGGTTCAGCAGGTGAACGCTGTATGGCAGCATCTGTCGTAACGGTGCAAGAAGGAGTGGCAGATGAATTAATTTCACGACTTGTTCAAGAGTCAAACAACATCGTCATTGGAAACGGATTAGAAAAAGATGTTTTCTTAGGGCCAGTGATTCGTGAAAACCATAAAGAACGTACGCTTAGCTATATTGAATCTGGCGTAGAAGAAGGAGCTCGCTTAGTTCGTGACGGCCGTGAAGATCATGCGGTAAAAGAGAACGGCTATTTTGTGGGACCCACTATTTTTGATAACGTTACACAAGAAATGAAAATCTGGCAAGACGAAATCTTTGCACCGGTGCTTTCTATCGTGCGTGTAAAAACGTTAGAAGAAGCCATTGATGTTGCCAATAACTCCCGATTCGCAAACGGAGCTTGCATCTATACAGACAGCGGCGCAAGCGTACGTGAATTCCGTGAAAATATTGAGTCAGGCATGCTAGGAGTGAACGTAGGGGTGCCCGCACCTATGGCGTTCTTCCCATTCTCAGGCTGGAAAGACTCTTTCTACGGCGATCTTCATGCCAACGGCACGGACGGCGTAGAGTTTTACACAAGAAAGAAAATGGTTACGGCACGCTACTAAGAATTCACTTATCGTACTATGGGATACTAGCGACATTTGCTAGTACCCCGTAGTACAATCGTATAAAAAAATAAAAGTCGTTTTTTTCGCAGTAACAAAATGGAAGTGATTAGTTGAGTGCTATAAGTACCGTCAAAGATAAGTATCTTTTTGCAGCCGTTTCATTTATCTTTTGGTTCTCGCAGTTTATTTACGTACCTATTTTGTCTCCTTATATGGAAGGGCTAGGAGGCAAGTATGCCTTTATTGGTTTAGTGTTAAGCAGCTATGGACTCATGCAGCTATTATGTCGCCTTCCGCTCGGGATCTTTTCAGACTTTGTGAAAATGAGAAAACCTTTTGTTATCTTTGGTATGATAGCCAGCATGTCAAGCTGCCTGCTATTTTCGTTGACCGATAGCTTAATAGGGGTGTTTATATCACGCTGCTTGGCTGGGTTGGCAGCGGCAACATGGGTTGCCTTTACGATTTTATATTCAAGCTACTTTGAACGTGAAAAAACGACTCGTGCTATGAATATCATTTCGTTTATAGTAGTTTTGGCTCAGCTTTTGGGTATGAGTTTAAGCGGTTACATTGTAAGTGAGTGGGGATGGCATGCTCCGTTTTGGATAGGAACAATCTTGAGTGTAATAGGCACTATTCTTTCTCTTTTCATTTACGAGCCCAAAGAGAACGTAAAGAGATCGCCTATAAAGCTTAAAGAATTAATGAGCGTAATAAAAGAGCCGTCGCTATTAAAAATTTCGCTGCTGTCTATTCTAGCACACAGCATTATTTTCACGACCATGTTTGGTTTTACTCCTGCGTACGCATTAAGCGCAGGATTTAAAGAGAGCGAGCTGAGTTTGATTGTCTTTTCCTTTATGATCCCTCATGCAGCTGCTCCTCTTATTATGGAAAAGCTATTTGTTTGGCGCTTTGGAAAATGGAGCATCTTGAAGGCCGCCTTTTTTCTGGCTGCATTCTTTACATGTATGATTCCTA
This sequence comes from Priestia sp. 179-F W1.4 NHS, assembly GCF_045369295.1. Lineage (NCBI taxonomy): Bacteria > Bacillati > Bacillota > Bacilli > Caryophanales > Bacillaceae > Priestia > Priestia sp. 179-F W1.4 NHS. The sequence continues at coordinate 1,316,988 of NZ_JBIQFF010000001.1, forward strand.
TGACAGAAAATAAACTGTTGCTTTGTGTCATTCAAAGTTTGAACGGGTTTTCATTAGGATTAGTATTTCCCCTTATGTTAGGAATGTCTATTGAAAAAATAGGTGCAGAAAAAAGAGCTACGGCGATGGGAGGCTACCAAGCGCTGTATGCGTTAGGGATATTCGGAGGTCCTTTTGCTGCAGGAATATTAAATTCTTGGATGGGACTTAAAACATGCTTCTTTTTTGCAGCAGCCTTAGGGTTAACCGCTACTGCTTTTGCAGCGGCATGGGATAAGAAAGAAGCGTCATATAAAGTTTTTAAAGCAAAATAAAACGTATGGAAGCAAGCATCTATTTCTATTTTTAAAGCTCACATATTAAAGGAGGCCATAGATTATGGTGTTAAAAATTGGTGTTATTGGAACAGGAGCAATCGGACAAGATCATATTAGAAGAATTACAAATACGTTATCAGGCGGAAAAATCGTTGCGGTTACGGATGTAAACCAAGAACAAGCAAAAGCTGTGGTAAAAAATCAAAGCTTGGATGCCGTTATTTACGATGATGGACATGAGTTAATTAAATCAGAAGATGTAGATGCAGTTGTTGTTACTTCTTGGGGACCAACGCATGAGGAATTTGTGCTAGCAGCCATTCAAGCCGGAAAACCTGTATTTTGCGAAAAGCCGCTTGCTACAACGGCAGAAGGCTGCAAAAGAATCGTTGACGCTGAAATTACACACGGCAAGCCGTTGGTGCAAGTTGGCTATATGCGCCGCTATGACACAGGGTATCGCGCTTTAAAGAAAGTGATTGAAAGCGGGCAAATTGGTGAAGCATTAATGGTTCACTGCGCACACAGAAATCCTACGGTACCTGATACATATACAGGCGATATGTCAATCGTTGATACGTTCATCCATGAAATTGACGTTTTGCGCTGGTTATTAAATGACGATTATGTATCTGTTCAAATTGTGGCACCGCGAAAAACGAGCAAGGCGCTTGAACATTTGCAAGATCCAATCATGGTGCTACTTGAAACAAAGCAAGGCGTTCGAATTGATGCTGAGGTTTTTGTAAACTGCCAGTACGGCTATGATATTCAATGTCAAGTAGTAGGAGAAACAGGAATCGCTAATTTACCTGAGCCTTCAAGCGTCGTGTTACGCAGTGAAGCAAAAAAATCTACTGAGATTTTAGTAGATTGGAAAGATCGATTCATTGACTCTTACGATACAGAGCTGCAAGACTGGATTGATTCAACGCTTAAAGGCGAAGTAAATGGACCAACTGCTTGGGACGGTTATGTTGCGGCCGTTACTTCAGATGCTTGCTTAGAAGCAAAAAAATTAGGAAATATTGTTCCAATTTCGTTAGGCGAGCGTCCTAATTTCTATCATAAAACGTTAACCGCAGCAGGCAAAATGTAAGCGTAGGAACGTTCTGTTTATGAAACAGCTTACTCATGGATCACATTAAAATACTGGGGGATGGGCACGTCTAGTGTGCATAAAAGAAAGGGGAGCTTTAAATTGCGTTTAGCATATGATCCGTCACATTACCGTGATAATACAAGTTTAAAAGATACGATTGATACAGTTGCAAGATTAGGTTATGAATACGTAGAGTTATCTCCGCGCAAAGATTTTATTTGGTTTTATGAATACCCAAAAGTTGATAAACAGCGTATAAAAGACTTAAAAAGATACTGTGCCGATGCTGGGGTGAAAATTTCTTCTGTACTTCCGGTGCAGCAGTGGTCTTCACCAAATGAGCAGGAGCGCGAAGCGGCAGTAAGGAACTGGAAGCGTACAATTGAAATTACTTCTGAGCTGGAAGTAGATTTAATGAACAGTGAATTCAGCGGCGACAAAAGCCGACCTGTTGAAAGCGAAGCGGCTTTTGTTAAATCGATGGAAGAGCTGATGCCGATTTTTGAAAAAGAAGGAATTAAGCTTAATCTCCAATCGCATCCAAATGATTTTATCGAGTTAAACACAGAAGCTATTGCAATGATTCGTGCGCTGGACAAAGACTGGATTAAATTAGTTTATTCTGTTCCTCACGCTTTCTTTTATGATGATGGCATTGGCGATGTAGCAAAGCATATTGATGAAGCAGGTGATTTGCTTGCACACGTTCTGATTGCCGATACGCTGAACCATAAAGCAGCGTTTGGACTTCGCTATATTGTAAACCCGCCTGATGCAAAGGTAACGATTCACCAGCATTTAAATCCTGGTGAAGGAGAAATCGATTTTGACGCACTGTATCGCAAATTAAGAGAAATTAAATTTGACGGCATCGTAACAAACTCTGTATTTGCCTACCCTGATCGACCAGAATGGTCAAACGAAGTAACGTTAAAGTCAATTACAGAAGGATTAAAGATTAAAGAAGGTCTAAACATTTAACGTGATCTACTGAAGTGATGCGAAGCATAAAAAGATATGTTTTGCATCACTTTTCATGGTTTATGCTTGAAAGAAGATCAGAACTTGTGGGCATAGCTAGTTTAAAATAGCCTTAATTGTTCTATTCGGCCCCCATCATGATGATAAAGAGAGGCTTTATTATGCTAGTAATGTATAATAAAGATAGATGCAAAACGGATAGAACTTTTTATTATAAAATGTTAATTACTACAGATAAAGGTGAGTGAACGTATGTCAGTTAAAATGAGTGATGTGGCCAAACTAGCTAATGTAGCTCCAGCTACTGTCTCGCGAGTTCTTAGTCAGCCCCACCTAGTAAGCAAAGAAACGCAGGAAAAAGTTTTAAAAGCCATTGAAGAATTAAATTATCAGCCCCATATCATCGCAAGACAGTTCAGAAAAAAAGAAACAAAAACCATTTTAGTAGTGGTTCCTGATATTACCCACCCGTTTTTTTCTGAAGTTCTTAAAGGAATTCAGCATACGGCCATCAAAAGCGGCTACCGAGTGATTTTAGGAGATACAGAAAATGACATTGAGCGAGAAGGAGAATTTGTTGATTTATTATTCCAAAAGCAAGCGGATGGCATGATTCTTCTAACAGCCCGCATGGATAAAGACAGAATTGAACAAGTCTCCAGACAGTTCCCTACGGTTCTTGCGTGCGAATATATTGATGGCTTAGATATTTCTACCGTATCTATTGATAATATTAGCGGCGCGCGAAAAATAACGGAGCATTTAATCAGCCTTGGGCATACCAAAATTGCGCATATCACTGGTCCTATGAATGTTATCTTAAGCCGTGATCGATTAAAAGGGTACCGCCAAGCGATGATTAGTCACGATCTACCCGTGGATTCCGCTTTTATTCAAGAAGGGGATTTTAGCTTAGAGTCCGGTTATCATCAAATGATTCGACTATTATCGTTAGAACAACGCCCAACTTCCGTATTTGTCTTTAACGATGAAATGGCGATTGGAGCGATAAAAGCCGCAAAAGACAGTGGCTTAAAAGTGCCTGAAGATATAGCTGTAGTAGGGTTTGATAACTCAAAAATGTCGGATATCATTGAACCTCATATTACAACGATTGAGCAGCCTAAATATGAAATTGGAAAAAAAGCGATGGAATTACTGCTTGGATTAATGAGCGGAAAAACGTTAGAACAAAAAAAGTTTGTATTAAAAGATGAACTAATCGTAAGAGAGTCTTGCGGAAGTAAATCTACGGTGAAAAATTTTATACAACTTGAAGGCCCAGCTAAGAAAATTAACTAGTGCTGTTTAAATGCTATGCTATGAGTTTTTTTGCTGAGAAGTAAACAAGAGAGAGCATCATTTTTGTCTTCTCTTGTTTACAGCAAAGCGGAAGGAATAATCTGATAAAAAAGAGAAGGTGGCTTTAGTGAGAATTACGGGAACGGTATTCAAAAAAAGAATATATCCAAAGCATCACTATAAAAGAATGGATCACCTGTCTTTTTTAGAGGTGAAAGATACCATCTCCTTTGATGGCGATGTGCTGAAAATTCTTCCTGTTCTTAGTCAAAAATCAATGGAATGCTGGAATATCGGAGATGAAATTGATGTGGAAGGTGAAATGAAGTACATTCGCATCATTACTTCATTAGGAAAACTCAGCCTTCTGCCCGTCCCTGTGTTTATCGTAAAAACAATTAAAGAAATAAAACCTTCTCCGATAACTAGTTAAGCTGTCAGACATAAAACGGTTGGTCATCGTCATCAATCATGATCATATTTTAACGGGGTTTAAATTCTGAAATTTCTTATAAATTATAGGTTCCTTCAGATAAGAAGGAGGTGGAGCATGTGGCAGCTAATCTTATCGCGGGGAAAATTTCTTTAAATGAACGTGTCCATCGTACACAAGGAAACGGAATGTCTTTTCATGTTCATTATTGGGGAGTTATGCCCAAGCACTATGATAATGTCCCTCATAAACATTCTTTCTTTGAGGTGTGTTACGTACTTGAAGGACAAGGAACTTATATAGACGACGGGCGTACCTATCCGGTAAAAGAAAATACAATATTCCTTTCAAGGCCCGGGGTATTACACCATATAAAAAGTGACAATGGCCTTTTTCTTTTGTATGTAGGGTTTGAACTGATTGAATCAGAATCAACTGAAAAGTGGATCACACTAATAGAAGAAGCTAAACGATGTTCTGAAGTAGTAATAGATATAAAAGAAGATGGAACTGCTCCGTTCATTTGGAAGTCTCTTTTGAATCATGCCGCAAAAGGAGAAGATGCCTTTTTTGAAGAAATACTGACAAATTTAGCTCATTCTCTTCTTCTTTCGCTTATAAATACGTTTGTTTTGCCTTTAAATTCCCATCATCAGAAAGCTGTTCAAAAGACATCTTCTTTAACCCTTAATCTTGCAAAATTATATATTAAAGATAATCTAGCCAATTCTATTAAACTTACGGATACAGCGACTCATTTACATCTATCTGGCCGTCATCTGTCTCGTCTATTTAAAACTGAATTAGGTGTCAGCTACTCGGAATATGTACAAAATGAAAGAATTCAAAGAGCTGCAATACTGCTCAAAACAACAGATTTATCCATTAGCGATATTGCTCAAGAAACAGGGTTTCCAAACGTTCACTACTTTACCCGTATTTTTACTGCTTCGATGCGCAGCTCACCAGGACGTTTTCGTACTCTATATACAAAATTAAAAACAACTGCATATAAAGATTAGTCAACTCTTCTTTGCTTACATGTGTCCCCAGCAAAGGAGAGTTATTTTTATGGAATAAAATTAATGAGGATTCAAACATGTCCTCAAAAGATAAAAAGCAGTCTTTTTAAAACAAAGACGATTAAGATCCAAGATTATATAATAACAGCTATACTTTATTAAAGTTAAATAAAAGCGTTTACAATCTCTGTTTTTAGCTTGTTGAGATTAAAATCTGTAGACGGTGTTTTAGGAGGAGAAGACAATGAAATTATCTTACGTAACAGACAGTTTAGGACATTTGCCTTTTGAAGAAATGTTAGATGTAATAAAAGAGATGGGGGTTGATACGATCGAAATGACCACAGGGGGTTGGTCGTCAGCACCTCATTTGAGACTAGATGAATTAGTAGAAAGTAATGATAAAAGAAGTGAATTTTTACATGCATTAGAAAAGCGTAACATCAAACTTTGTGCGTTAAACTGTTCTGGAAATCCTTTAGATCCAGGTGAACTGGGAAGAGAACATCGGGAAGTAACGGATAAAACTTTTGAACTGGCAAAATTATTAGGTGTAAAGAAAGTAATCATGATGAGCGGATTACCAGCCGGAAGTCCTGAAGACAAGATTCCAAACTGGATTACGTATACGGTAAGCTGGCCACCAGTGTTAAAAGAGATTTTAGATTATCAATGGAATGAAGTAGCCATCCCCTACTGGAAAGAGCTCGTTAAGAAAGCTGAAGCCTGCGGTATCGAAAAAATCGCTCTTGAAAACTTCAGCTCTCAATTAGTCTATAATCCTGAAACGTTATTTAAACTTCGTAATGCTGTAGGACCTATCGTAGGGTTAAATTTAGATCCAAGCCACTTAATTTGGATGGGAGCGGATCCTATTTTGTCAGCTAGAGAATTAGGAGCAGCCATTCATCATGTTCATGGAAAAGACGTGCGCCTTGAGAGACATCTATCAGGAGTGAACGGAGTAATGGAAACAAAAGAAGTGACGAATGTCGCAAATAGAGCCTGGAATTACGTAGCCGTAGGCTGTGGTCAAGATTTCCAGTGGTGGAAAGAGTTTTTCTCTGTTGTTAAGATGATGGGCTATGATGAAGAAGTTTCTTTAGAAATGGAAGATTTAACAATGTCAGTTGAAGCAGGGGTTCGAACTTCAGTTGAGGCATTAAAACAAACGCTTAGCTTTTAATTTAAAGGAATTTCTACGCTCTAACCAGAAAAACAATATATATCATTTTCTGGAGGAATACGATGAAAGAGCTAAAAAGGTTAGAACCGCTGCAAGCAGCTACACAATTTATTTCTAAGCATTATCCTAATTGTCAGGGGGCATTACTTGCCGGAAGCGTAGTCAGAGGCGAAGCTACACATAGGTCCGACCTTGATCTTGTTATTTTTGATGATAGCTTTACCTCTTCTTTTAGGGAGTCATTCATTGAATGTGGATGGGCCATTGAAGTTTTTGCTCATAATCTGACTTCATACCAAGCCTTTTTTAAAAGCGACTGTAAAAGGGCTAGACCTTCACTGCCAAGAATGGTTTCCGAGGGAATTATTTTAGCGGATAAAGGAGTAGTGCAGTCTATAAAAAAAGAAGCTGCACAATTACTTGAAAAAGGCCCGGAAAAATGGTCGGAAGAGACGATTAAACTAAAAAGGTATTTTATAAGCGATGCCTTGGATGATTTAATTGGTTCTGCAAATACAGGTGAATCACTTTTTATTGCCAATACGCTCGCTTACATAACGCACGAATTTGTGTTAAGAACAAACGGTCATTGGATCGGGGATTCTAAATGGATTGTACGGTCTTTGAATAACTACAACGAAGGCTTTAGTGAAGAGTTTGTGGAGGCATTCGAAATCTTTTATAAAACAGGGAATAAAGATAAAGTAATTCAACTGGTGGATAAAGTGTTAGCACCACATGGAGGCCGGCTGTTTGAAGGGTTTTCACTGGGGAAATAGAGGTTGAATCAGTAGCCTTGTTAGAACCCCACTATTAGTTTTTGCTAGTAGTGGGGTTATTTTTTAGGAATATTCATATATGTTTAAAGAGTTTGCCCGTTATCAATCGTAAACATTTGGCCCGTTACGGACTCTTGCTTTAACTGAAAAAGAATAGCATCTGCGATATCTTCAGGAGAGGAAATGCGCTGAAGAGGTAGATTGCCTGCCAGCTGATACATTTTATCTTCGTTGCCAGCCCACCACCTTGTGTCGACTGCACCCGGAGAGATGCAGTTTACTCGAATATGGGGTGCGAGTGCAATCGCTAACGATTTTGTCATCGTATGAATTGCTGCTTTTGTTGCTGCATAGGGAATGGAAGAGCCGATTCCAGTTGTACCCGCAACACTTCCTACATTAACAATCGCTCCTGACTTTTGTTTTTTCATATGTGGAACGGCTGCTTTTACACAGTGAAACATGCCTTTTACGTTTACATCATATAAAGAGTCCCATACGTCATCCGTTGCAGACTCTAAGTCATGCATCGGGATTTGAGCAGTAATACTAGCGTTATTCACTAATCCATCTAACCGTCCGAATTGTGTAATCGTTTGATGAATCATTTCATTCACTTCATTCTCGTTGGCTACATTCGCTTTAAAAGCAAAAGCCATACTTCCTTTTTCTAAAATTTCTTCCACAGCTTTTTTAGCTTCCTTTTCTGAGTTGCTGTAGTTTATCACAAGTTTTGCGCCCATGTCAGCTAACTTTAAAGCCGTTGCTTTGCCTACACCAGTGCCTCCGCCTGTGATAATAAATACTTTATTTTTAAAATCGTTCATTTCTCTTAACCTTCCTTTCTCTCAACATCTTTTATTATATCTTCGATGGAAAAAAGGATATAATAGGTAATAATAAGAGGGGTATCATTTAAAATGATATCAGCGGAGGAATTGAAATTGGAAAGCCAAGACTTACGAATTTTTAAATGTGTGGCAGAAGAAAAATCACTATCAAAAGCCGCCGAGGTATTAGGATATGTTCAACCGCATATCAGCCAGCGCATAAAAAAATTAGAGGAAGAGTTAGATACTAAATTACTGGCACGCACAAATAGAGGAGTCACGTTAACGGATGAAGGGGAAGCTTTGTTTAACTATGCCCAGCGTATTTTACTGTTAATGGAGGAAGCTAAAGCAGAAGTTAATCCGAATAAGTTTAGAACATCTTTAATCATTGGTGCGTCGCAGACAGTTTCTGCTACTAAAGTTCCTTTTTTGTTCTCGTCTTTTTTGAAAGAACATCGGGATATTGAGGTTAAAATAAAAACAGATAGGAAACACGCCTTACAGGAAATGCTTTCGTACGGGGAAATTGATGGACTTTTTCTTAGCGGTACCTATAACGAGGCTCAGTTTGAAAGAGTTTATCGCTATGCAGAAAAAATGGTGCTTATCTCATCTCTATATGAAGCTAGAGAAGAAAAAGACCAACCAACGCTGCTCATTAATAGTGATGCGAACTGCATCTATAGAAACAGACTATTAGCGTTTTCAAGAGAACATCATATACATAAAGCCAGCATCATGGAGTTTGATTCATTAGAAGCTATTTTACAAGGCGTCCGCGATGGACTAGGTATAAGTGTAGTCCCGGCTAGCGTAGTAAATTCTCGTGGTGATATAAAAAGCATTCAATATCAAGAGCTTCCAGAAGACGTTCAGATTGATTTTGTAGTAAAGAAAGGGAAGCAGCGCTCACAAAGTCTTAAGAAGTTTAGTCATTTTTTAGAAAGCCTATAGATTCTGTCTTTAGGGTATGAGGAGTGCAAACGGAATTTTTGATACATGAATAATTTGCTTTCAGATGCCTACTCTAAAAGCAAACTGTAATAAAAAGGATGATATTATGAATTTTATTTGGCAATCTGTAATCTTGATTTTATCGGGAATATTATTACTAAGAATAGCGGGGAGAAAATCGATTGCTCAAATGACGCTCGCTCAAACAGTCGTTATGCTTTCTCTAGGTACCATCATCGTGCAGCCCATTGTTGAAAAAAGTATGTTAAAAGCGATTGGCGGGGCAGCTATATTTGTTCTTGCTATTTTAGTTTTAGAGTACTTACAATTAAAGTTTAATGGGTTTGAAAAATTTCTGACAGGTAAATCTAAAATCGTTATAAATAATGGTCAATTAGATACTAAGCAGCTTAAAAAATTACGTTTAACCGCTGATCAATTAGAAATGAGATTACGAAATGCAGGCATATCAACTATAAAAGATGTTAAAACTGCAACAATTGAACCAAATGGACAGCTAGGGTACGAACTTCAAGAAGATGCAAAACCGTTGACTGTAGGTGACTTTAAACAGTTAATGAAATTATATATGCCATCTTTTTCTCAGACTAGCGTCCCTGCGCAAGATCTACATAACAAAGTGTCGTCTAACCCTTCTTCAGATATATTTGAAGAAATTGAGCACCATTCTAAACCGAATCCTAAATATCTTCAGTGATACAGTCACTAGAAAAAGTCGTCTTTTTCGTATAATGATTATTAAGTAAATGAGCATAGTTGTTTTAGGTTCAAATCACAGATGATTTGAACCTTTTTTGGGATTAACGTTTATAAATCATTACTAATATGTATGATGTTTTTTATCTTATACATACTTGTAACGATTTACCAAGGACTTTTGTTTTTGAAAAAAGAAATAGTTTATAAAAAAGTAAAAGGAGTGGGTTATATGAAGATTTTTCTTTCCAATTCTATAGAAAACGTTGAGTGGTCGAGGATGAAAGAAATTTACCGCTCGGTAGGATGGACGAACCATAATGAAGAAAGAATTAAAAAAGTGTTTCAATCGAGCAACGTAGTAGCTATCGCTTATGACGAAGACAACATAGCAGGATTTGGCAGAGCTCTTTCAGACGGTGTGTTTAATGCTGCGATTTATGATGTTGTGATTGATAAGGAGTATCAAAACAAAGGAATTGGACAGCAAATTATAGAAAACCTGCTTGCTCAGCTTAATGATATTTCCTGCATTCACCTTGTTTCCACAGCGGGTAATGAAGAGTTTTATAAAAAAGCGGGATTTCGTAAAATGAAAACCGGTATGGCTCGGTATTTAAAACCTGCTTTAGCGGAAGAATATTTAGAATAAGTTATGTGTTAGATTGTAAACCAAAGGACATTTTAGAGTATGTACCAAATGAATAATAAAGAGGACGTAGAAAAATCTAACGTATTCCCTTTTGAAGTGCAAATATTTCAAATCGCATCACACTTTTTGTTACCAATATTAATATAATTCTCAATCGAGTTCTCTAATTAAAAAAATCAATAAAAGCAGAGAAGGGACAGCAATTAAGCTGTCCCTTCATTTTAATTTCAATACCTAATCCTCATGATTGAAGAAATTTATGGTCTTTTATTATTGAGTGTCTTCGTCGCTTTTGTACTCCAAAATATCGCCTGGCTGACAATCTAAAGTCTTACATATCGCTTCTAATGTTGAAAAACGAACCGCTTTTGCTTTTCCATTTTTCAGGATGGAAAGATTCGCCATAGTAATTCCAACCCGCTCTGAAAGCTCGGTCACGCTCATTTTTCGTTTTGCTAACATCACATCAATATTAATAATAATTGCCATATCCTCCACCTCAGACCGTTAAATCATTTTCTGATTTTATGTTAATCGCTTCTTGCAAAAGCCTTTGGAGAACAGCAGCAAAAACTGCGATAACCAACGAAGCAAAAGGAATGACCATTCCAACAAATATGAGACCTGGGGCATCGTCTTTATCTGCCACGAGATAATAGACTGGCAAACCCAAGACATGCAAACTACAGATAGAAAGGGCGCAGTATTTGATTCTCATTAAAATTCGAACAGACAATGCAGAGAAAGCAATGTTCTTGTCAATATAACTCAACAGCTTAAAAGCTTGATAAAGGGCGAAGTAAAAAGGTAATGTTCCTCCATATAAAAGGATGAAAATGATATATTTTATGGAATGAATACCTAAGAAATCCGCTACTGCATCTGCCAGTTCAGGAACCAGAAATATGCACAAAGTGAGAACCAGAATTCCAATGAGAATAACTGCTATCTTCAAAAATAATGTGGTTGCTATCTTCATAAAAAACACCTCTTCTATATTTCTAAATGTTAATTGTTTTTTGGCTGTGAATCCATGACATTCTTTATAGGTTTTTGAAACACGTCCACAATGGCTGCGATGATACTTGTTGCCAAGATGCCCATTAGGCCTAGAGATATTGGGCCTGCTGCATCATCACCAGTAAATTGAGCATGCACCCTTAAATAAACTATTGCTAACAAAACAAAGAAAATGACAGTGAAAGTGCATTTTTTTATTACCTTCAAAGATTGAAGAGATAACTCAGAAAAAGCATTATTCTTTTCGATATAGGTTAAAAGTTTGAAAGTGTGATACAACGCCAAAGAAAATGTGATACATATTCCATATGTACATACCAAAAGTGGATATAACGAATAATCACCAGGACGCTCTACAGCATCTCTTCTGGCTGCTTCAGGCAACAAAAATATACATGCGGCAAGCACTGCAATTCCAATCAGAAAAATGATTACCTTTAAGAAAGTGGTAGAACCTCGTTTAACACTCATAAAAAACACCTCACTTATTTAATAATAATACGAATTTAACACATTATTTATCGTTTTACAATAAAATATTATCGTTTTTTATTATATTATTGTTGTTATTGAAATATCCTTTTAATTTTTAAAAAAATAAAAAGCATTTCTTAATACAAAGAAATGTTCTTACTTTAGAAGGTTAAATTTACAACTTTTTCAACAAAACTTCCAAAATCAACAACGAAAGATATCAGAACCCACTTAAAATAAATAATATCCTTAAAACTCACTAAATAATTCACGGTTAAATTCAAATAATTATTTCCATAGTGGAGAAGTTGTATGCGAATTCCTGCTTGAATTTGAGGGGGAATAGCAAATATAGAAGCAATACCAAGCAAATAAAAAACGTAAATTCATGTGTGACTTTCACGCTAAAAATGCATTGTGAAATTAAATTTTGCACTTCAGAAAAGAACCCGTTAATAAAAATCTATGTCCTTTTTTCTTTTTGATATTGAGACTATGGAATCTGTATATTTCTATTTAATAATATATGGTATTATTTTCTTTAGTTAGGAGGTATTTGAAATGAGTATTCCAAAGAAAAATAAGCCGATTTTACTAACAGTTATTTTGATGGCGGCTGCGTTTGTTGTATTTTTTGCAAATCGGCTTCTTCCCCAAAATTCAATTTTCCCAAGTGAAACGGGTGATTTGACTATTCTGCTGTGGCTGTTTTTTGCGATAGATATTGGCTTTATTGTGGCATTAGTTTTGGGAGTTCGAACGAAGAAGCCGAGCGTTGTGTGGTTTAGCATTATCGCAAACAGCATCTTTTTTGTGTTGCTTTCGGGGTTGATTTTTTTATTAGCGATTGCAAATGGTATTTCTGAACCGTAAGCCTTTGGTTAACTAAAAATTTCATAGATTGCAATAGTAAAAGCTTTCTTAATTAGGAGAGCTTTTTTATTTTTGTGAATAAAAACCACAACTTTTTTTGAAAAATTACGTCTAAGTAACGAATACTAGTTAAAAGGATGGTCAGGACATTGGAAAATACGAAAAAAGAAGAGATTGAGCGTTGGTATGACGAACATAGTGACGCCTTATTAAAATTTATTTTGATTCTTGTAAAAGATTATCAGCAAGCTGAAGATTTGACCCATGAAACATTCGTAAAAGCTTATCTTTCCTATGATTTATTTCAGCAAAACGCTAGTGAAAAGACGTGGTTATTTCGTATTGCCCATAATGTAACGATTGATTGTTTTCGAAAACAAAAGCCTACTAGTCTTTTAAAAGATTCTCTTCTTTCGAAAAAGGATCATGCTCGTTTACCTCAAGAAATGATTGAGCTTAAGGAAACTTCTCTAGAACTGTATCAAGCGTTAGGAAAACTCAAAGATTCACATCGTAAAGTTATTTTACTGCGCAAAGTTCAAGGTTTTTCCGTTAAAGATACAGCCACCATTTTAGGCTGGTCTGAAAGCAAAGTGAAATCAGCGCAGTTCAGAGCAATTCCTGCTTTAAGAAAGCAGTTAGTAAAGGATGGATACGTATATGAAGAAACCGTTTAATTCTTATATAGATGACAATTCTCTAGAAAAATTGAACGAGGAGTTGATTTGGAAACCAACGAGGAAGCAAAAGCATAAACAAAGGCTTTTAGAAACAATTGATCAATTAGAATTTTCACCACCTGTAAAGTCTAAAAGAAATCTATTTTCTATCAAACAAAATCACTTTGTAAGAAATATTGTATATTGTGGTATAGCCCTTTTTCTTTTGAGCGGTGCATTGATTAGTTCAGCATTTGTTTCTCCAGCAATGGCGCAAGTGGCTGCTAAAATCCCTTATTTAGGACAGATTTTTAAGCAAAAGCCTGTAGCCGATGTATTGTATCAAGAGCTTGAGAAAGAGGGATATAAAACGGCTAGTGTCGGACAGATCTATTATGGAGGAAAAAAAGAATTAGTTGTATCGGTAGAAGGGTCGGAGAAGTATTTTAATAAGGTACGAGGAGACATAACTGATATTGCAACCAATATTTTGTCCAAAAGGCAATATGATGCCTATACGTTTAAAATCGAAAGAATGGAGCCGTATGTCTATCCGGAACCGAATGCACAAGAGAAAAAAATTGAAAAGATTCAAACTGATATTTCTACAGAATTGGAGAAGCATCACTATGCTTTTTTTATAGCTAACGTTAGTTTTAGCTCTCCGCCAACAGTAGAGCTGGAAATTCCTAATACAGAAAAGAGAGTGGAAGAGATAAAAACCATTATTCGTTCTGTTCTGGCTGAAAATAAGGCAGAGAATGCTTCCATAAAAATAAAGAAAATAAACCTTAAGAAACGTGACCAAGACAATCGATGGGCAACTATTGTTACGGATGTGGGTGAAGACTTATTAGGAAAAGAGAAATATCATGTAAAGATGGTAGGCTATTCTGTTCATCCCGAACCACAAGTATTTATCTACACTTCATTAAGCGTTTCCGAAGATAATAAGAAATTTGCCGATGAACTTAAAGGAATTATCGATGAATTTCTTGAAACAAAAGAAGTGAAAAATAAAGTGAAAGGTGATTCTTACACAGTTGTGATTTATGGAAAAGGGAATAAAAAACTAAATTAAACACAGCGCTTAAATATTTCTCTATACCTGCTCCTCAATAACAGATATTTTGAAAGGTTGATAGACGATGATGATAGGCGGTCCTTTACTTATTGCGCTGCTGCCAGGTGTACTTGTAATCCTTGTAACTTGGCTGTTCAGAAAGATGAAGTGGAACAAGTTCATTAGAATGATTCCTTCAATGCTAACCGTTATGGCTGCCGCCGTTCTTTTTTACATTGGCTATGTAGAAATAAGAGGCTTTGAAGGTGCGGGCTATTTGTTTTTATCTGTGTTTTTGCTTTTATTCGCGCTTGTATCCTATATTGTAGCTAAAAAGCCTGTACAATAATTTTTATAAACTTTATAAATTCTTTATAAATCCCTCCTATACTACGTGTAGGGGGGATTTAATATGAAAAATATCATTTTAGATGTAAAAAGCGTTTCGAAAAAAGTAAGACGTCGTCACTTAGTAAAAGAAGTATCGTTTCAAATTAACCAAGGGGAAATATGCGGACTGCTAGGGCCAAACGGTGCTGGTAAAACGACCTTAATTCGTTTGTTGACGGGGTTGATTAAATCAACCGGGGGAGAAGTTTTTATTAATAATAAACATATTGTTTCACAAAGAAAAGAAGCGTTGCAAAGCGTTGGCGCAATTGTGGAGTCACCTATCTTTTTTCCGTATATGACGGGAAAGGAAAACCTGACAAATTTAGCTCGACTGCATCCATTTTCGACAAAACAAGAAAGGCAGCAAAAAGTAAAGGAAGTGCTTGATATTGTGGGATTAACCGGCAGAGAAAATGATAAAGTTCGAACGTATTCTCTTGGGATGAAGCAAAGGCTTGGCATTGCTCAAGCGCTTTTAGGCGACCCGGACTTGTTGATACTAGATGAGCCAGCCAACGGCTTAGATCCAATGGGCGTACGTGAACTGCGCGAGCTGCTTTTTACCTTAAAACGGGACTATAACAAAACGATTTTGATTTCTAGTCATTTGCTGGACGAATTACAGCGAGTATGTGATCAAATTGTCGTGATGCGAGAAGGAGAGCTAATATGGGACGGCGCTTTAGACCAGTTAGCATCCGGTAAAAATCTTGAAGATGCGTTTGTAGAGCTGGTGTCGCAATGAAGGATCTCTTAGTAGCGGAGTGGGAAAGACTTTGGAAACGAAAATTGGCGTGGCTGACCTTTTTGTTAGTGCCGGTAGTACTATTAGCTGCTTCATCCTATCTCCAAAAAGAAAACGGAGCACTCACAGTCGATTTACCACAGTATACGTTTGCAGGAAACTTTCCTGTACTGAGCTTAGCTGAAATGTTATTTACCGTTTTTAATGCCATGTTCTTAGTTTTCATTACGCTCGTTGTTACCGGCGAATACCGGTCAGGACAGTTGCGAATGGTCATGATACGATCATATTCGTTTAAAGAAATTATCATAGCAAAGGCCGCAGTGATTCTGCTGTTTAATGCACTGTTTTTTATCACGTATTTTTGCATGAGCTATGTGATAGGCTTTCTGATGTTTGAACATCCGCAAACCTACTTTGTGTTTTATCACAGTCATGCTCTCAGCATAAAAGAAACGCTAGTATATAATCTTTCGTTCTATGGATATGCCTACTTGACGACTATTGCGATATGCTGCGTGCTGTTTTTTATCTCTGTTATCAGCAAAACGACTACTACGGCTGTTGGAATTGGGGTTGCTTTTATACTAATATCATTTTCGTATCCTACTTTATTAAGAGGGTTTAGACAGTGGATGAGTGAAGAGCTCTTTGGACAGCTGTTTTTTACTTCCGTACCGATGATTCAATGGCAGGGCATTACAGTCATGATGGCAGAAAACCCGCAGTTTGTAGGGTGGAATGTCGGCGTTTTAGGTTTTTATATTTTATTTTTTGGCGGTTTAACGTATGTAGCTATTCGAAAAAAAGAATCGTTTCTATAAAAGGAGAGAAGACATGATGACAGGACTTTTTGTCAGTGAATTAGAGCGAACGTTTAAACGGAAAAAGACAGCAGTGGTACTAGGTGTGTACATAGGATTACTTGCTTTTAGTTGGTTCTTTTTCTTTCAAAGGGGAGGCATTTCATTTTTTGATGCGGCTCATGACGTAAAAATTGATTCTTTAAATGCAGCACCACTGCTTCTTCGAGACCTATCGTTTGTGATTACGTTTATTGTTATTCCTATGTTTGTGGCAGATAGTTTTAACGGCGAGTACACGTCGGGAGCGCTGCGCATGGTACTAATTCGACCGCACCATCGCGTGAAGCTGTTTTTTGTAAAGTGGGCAGTTCAATGTTTACTAGTTTTTATTATTCTTTGTATTACGTGGTTGGTGGGGACTTGTCTGGGAAGAATGGTTATGCCTCATGTAAATGAAACCACATTTTTAGGCGGACATACGCTAGGGACTTTAGGGGCGTTACTATATTCGCTGAAATTTTACGGCATTTGTTTTTGCATCTTTATAGCGGTTATTAGTATCGGGAGTATCCTGAGTGTTCTTATGCCTAATTCCATTTTATCTTACGTCGCAACTATTGGTGCTTTAATTGGAAGTGTGTATGTGTCAGATAAACTAAGCTTCTTTTTCTCCGTAACCGATTCTGTTTTTCATGAATTAAGCAGGCCAAACTCTGAATTTTTAGTGAACCTATTATTTCCAATTTTGCTTATTAGCCTTATAATAAACCTATTCGTATGGAAAAAGAAAGAATGGGTAGGGTGAGCTGGAGATGAAGCAAACAATTTTACTAGTAGACGACGAAAAAGACATTATTTCGTTTATGAAAGATGCGCTGCAAGATGAAGGATATGAGGTGGTGTTTGCTTACGAAGGTCAAGAAGCGTTAAAGAAGCTAAAAGTAAATCCAGACTTAATTGTGCTGGATGTGATGATGCCAGGCATGGACGGCTTTGCACTTTGTGAAATGATCCGAAAAAGCATATCATGCCCCATTATCTTTCTAAGTGCCAAGCAAACGGAGCAGGACCGAGTAAAAGGACTATTAGTGGGTGGAGATGATTATTTAGTTAAACCTTTTAGCATGAAAGAACTAAAAGCCCGTATTTATGCCCATCTGCGCCGGGAGCAAAGAATTAATAGTAACTCCTATAACAGGCTTCATTTTGGAGAGTTAACCATTGATTTAAACGGCTATCAAATTTTACATAACAATGAAGTGATTCCGTTTACTTCAAGAGAATTTGAGATTATTCATTTCCTCGCTCTTCATCCAGGTCAGGTGTTTACACGTGAGCAGCTGTATGAAAAAGTTTGGGGGTTCGACGCGGAAGGCGATTCGTCTACGATTACAGAACACGTGAAAAAAATTAGAGCAAAACTATTAAAATATGACGAAACACCTTACATTTCAACGGTTTGGGGAATTGGCTACAAATGGGTAAAATAAAAAAATGGATGAACCGGGCGACGTTAAAAGCGCAGTTTGTTTTATCTTTTCATTTAATTTTGCTGTATAGCCTGCTTGCGACTCTTTTAACGTGGGGAATTGTGATTGCAGTTAACTGGTTTCTTATGCCTGGAGCACTGAATCCAGCAAATTACTATGAAAAACAAATTCCTGATATTCTTCAGTTCGTCAAAGAAAAAGAAGATGCGCTTCTTTCTAAAGATGCTAAAAACCAAGTAGAATCGGTTATTCCGCTAGAAGGAATGGATTATCAAATTATAAATAAAGAAGGACAAATCGTGTATGGATCCATGTCCACTTCATACATAAAAAATAAACGGGATCTTTATTCTCAGGTCAATACGAATATCCGCTCAGGTAAATATATTATAAAAGTCTATCCGCTTTTTAATTCAAAAGACGAAGTAAACGGGGCGATTGCGTTAAGATATCAATTAAATGTGGCTTCGGCTAATCCAAATATTAAATGGATTGTTGCGCTTGTAACGTTTTTATCGTTAGCCAGCCCGTTTCTTTACTTTTATTTGTTTGCTTATTTGTTTGGAAGACGATTTAGCAAAAAAATTGAACGGCCTTTTAATGAGCTGATGACCGCAGCTAAAAATATTCAGCATAATAATTTAGATTTTTCGCTGTCCGTCACTCAAGACGCAAAAGAATTAAGTCAGCTGCTGCATGCCTTTGAAGAAATGCGAAAAGAATTAAAGCAATCGCTATCTAAACAGTGGCAGCTAGAAGAAGACCGCAAAGATATGACGGCTGCGATTGCGCATGATTTACGAACGCCTCTTACGATTATTCATGGACATACGGAAATTTTAGTAGAAGGAAGCAAAAGAGATCCGGAGAGGCTCGATAGATATTTACATACGATTTACACAAATACACAGCGTTCGATTCAGCTATTAAATCAGCTGCAAGAAGTATCTGTGATCGAAAATCCGGGCTTTACCGTAAAGAGAGAGCCAATCGATATAATCTCATTTGTTCATGAGAAAACAGACGAGTTTCAGCTTTTATGTCAAAAAAAAGAGATTGCTTTTTTACCTTCGGTTAGTGAAACAGAAGCATCAAGTCAATTTTACGGAGATCCTCAGCGTATTTCTCAAGTGCTAGATAATATCATTACAAACTGTATTCGCTACACGCCTGAACGAGGGGAGATAGGGTGGAATATCGTCATTCATCATAACGAAGTAATCTTTGAAATACATGATACGGGTCCCGGCTTTGCGTTATCAAACAAAGAGCAGGTGTTTAAAAAGTTTTACAGAGAAGATGCATCAAGAACAAGCGACCACGGAAACTTAGGGCTAGGTCTTTATATTGCTCATTCCATTGTGAAAAACCACGGAGGAAGCATCACGGTCGATAATAAAGAGACGGGAGGGGCATTATTTAAGATTGTTCTTCCGATAAGGAAAGAGTAAATGCGTAAAAAAAGAACCCTCAAAAAAGAGAGTTCCAAAAAGGGTAAGTAAGAAAGAAATGTACATGTTCCTTTGGGGGGACTGCATCTGTACAGTAAAATTTATACCCCGTATGCACTTGTTAAAACGTTGAAAAATAAACCAACCATGTAAAAAATAGATGAAATCAGCTTTTAGCATTTAAAAAAAGACTGCAAAACGGCGGTATACCGTATTCTGCAGTCTTTCTCTCGTTTATTTGCTTAAAAACTCTCTCATAAATTCATTCACTTTTTCTGGCTGCTCATGCTGAGGAGCATGCCCTACACCATCTAAGCGGTGAATCGTTACGTTTGGAACGTACTCTTCAATTCCATCTAAATTACTGTTTTCAAACGCTTCGTCCGCATTTCCCCATACAATTAAAGTCGGAGAGTGAAATACTTTATGCGGCAGTGCTACAGGTTTATGAACGCGCTCTTCAAACGGATAAAGTGAAGACGCACGGTAGTAGTTAAGCATCGATTTCATTGCATTCGGCTGGTTCCATGCCTCTACATACTTAGCCTCTTCTTCTTTAGTTAAATAGCCTTTTTTGATGCCGGGCTCCGTCAGCATGTTTCTTAATTTTTCACTATTATTTGCGAGTAGCTCATCTTGAGAATTTGGCTGTTGGAAAAAGCTCATATAGCTGCTTGCTTCTCGTTGAGCAGGATTTTCAGCAAGCTCTCTTATAAATGTGTAAGGGTGCGGTGCATCAAACATCACTAATTTTTTGACATACTGCGGATATGTATAAGCAAATGCCCATGCTACAGCGCCGCCCCAATCGTGTGCCACTAACACACATTCTTTTTCATCAAACGCTTCAATCAACTGTTTTACATCTTCCATTAGAATGGGCATGCTGTAAGAAGAAATTTCTTCTGGCTTATCTGATAAGTTATAGCCTCGCATATCTACAGCTACCACGCGATAATCTTTGGAAAACTCTTCTAACTGATGGTGCCACGTGTACCAAAAATAAGGGAATCCGTGTAAAAACAGCATAAGCTCGCCTTCACCTTTTGTTACATAATGAAGATTTACATCATTTACTTTTACATAACCGTCTTTAAACATCTTACTCATCCTTTCGCTTTTAACCTTTATTATAGAAAAACTTTACTCTTTATTAGTTGATGTATCAAACAATAAGGTTTCCTTACGCGATAAATGAGCTATAAAGCTCTCTTAAAACCCTTATTTTGGTTATTATTTGTGAAATATAACCTCGATATTCCTAGGGTGTACGCGATGCTTTATCTGGCTCATGAGAAGAAAATATTTATAGAACGCTAGAAATAAAGCAATCGCGTTTGTAATGAATACAGCAAAAAGGCTCTCTAAAAGTACTTTATAGAGAGCTTTTTTTAAAAATCACCGGCCTTGGCAATTCCTAAATTAGATTCAAAGTCAGTAATGTAAACACAGGCATTTGTATATTTATCATAGGAATTATAGCGAAAGTTTCTGCTTATATTATAATTTCCACTTATAGGTTTATAGGATTGAATCGATTTAATTTGATCGTTAAGAGACAAATCAAAATTATGAGTGGCTTTTTTTAATTGTTCGAGCTGGAGCTTGGTGAAACTATCGCGGTGCTTTTGGATTTCGTCTTGCATGAGCTCTATTTTATATTTAGATGCGGTGTTGATATGATCAATCGCAGGCCCTACATCTTTTTTTATTTGTGCTTCAGAAGAATGGAAGTGTTTATCATCAAATGAGTCTAACACGTTGCTGCTTTCTTCCGAAGTTTTTGTTGCATCTATAACGTCATGCATATTGTTCATGAGCGTAACTTCATAGATAGTCTTGCTTGAATTAAATTTTTTATAGGATTTTACATACTCTTTTTCTGTTAAAGTATCTAAGTCTTTTGCTAAGTGGGCTATGCTTTTTTTTAGCTCGCTATCACTTTGTGTTTCTACTTT
Organism: Priestia sp. 179-F W1.4 NHS; assembly: GCF_045369295.1. NCBI lineage: Bacteria > Bacillati > Bacillota > Bacilli > Caryophanales > Bacillaceae > Priestia > Priestia sp. 179-F W1.4 NHS. Next base: position 1,338,198 of record NZ_JBIQFF010000001.1, read on the forward strand.
TGACGTACTATTAATAGACGCAGACAGCAGGTTAAAATCATTTTTGTAGCTTTGAAACGTTTTATCTTCTATCTTTCCGTCATTATTAATTAAGCGTTCGGACTCGTTTTGCAGAAATTTCAGCTCTATGGCCAGCTCTTTTTTTGCCTCGCTTCCATCTATGCTCTCATTGTTTGAAGTTGTGTGACTGCACCCCATTAATCCAAGCGCCAAAGCAATTGTAATGGTTCCCGTTGTTATCTTGCTTATGTTCCTCATGCTGAAACTCCATTTCTATTTGTTTATTACTTACTTATAAAGACTATATCATATAAATGGAATATTTATCTTTATATACTATTAAATGTTACATTTTGTATAGGCAAACTTAAAAAAGTATTATAATGGAATTTATATAAATAGTACTAAAAGAAGATAAAGGTAATAGAAAAATTAATTATGCATTTATACTTTTTTACTACTAATATGACGTCTAAAGGAGGAAATCAATATGAGTGGAATTGCTAAAACCCCCGAACCGCCTTATTATGCCGTTATTTTTGCTTCTGAAAGAACGGAAGGTGAGAAGGGTTATGGAATAATGGCAGATAAAATGGTGGAGCTTGCATCTAAACAAAAAGGCTTTTTAGGAATAGAAAGTGCCAGAGATCAAGATTTAGGCATTACCGTTTCATACTGGGATTCCTTAGAATCAATCAAAATATGGAAAGAACATTCAGCTCACCGCGCAGCCCAGCACAAAGGAAAAACAGAATGGTATCAAACGTTTTCGCTTAGAGTGTGTAAAGTGGAAAGACATAGCTTTTTTGAAATGTAGGGCGCTTCTAACATGAAAAAATGAAGGATACATACACAGCTAGTTTAAAAAAGGAGAACACGATGCTAAGTTACAAAAATAGTACAACGAGCATACAAGAAAGTGGAACAGATACGGTCGTTATTCCTGTAGGTGCAACGGAACAGTTTGTCCCTTATTTGCCTCTTACACTCATTGCTCTAGAAGGAGAAGCGTGCGTAGGGAACGTATTTGAAAATGACTTAAAAGCACAAAAGTTGTACAAACCTTGGATCGCTTCTCTGTACATAAAACCCCAATATCGCAGTAGAGGTGTAGGTCAAACTTTCATACTAGAAGGATTAAAGGTAATTAAGAGCTTTATTTAAAGACTGAAACCGCCTCTGAATATTACCAAAACAGAGGGGGGAAGCTTCTTCATACAATTTCAGGTAATAACGATAAAAAAGTCGATATCTTTAAAATGATTTTATAGCAAAAAGCCACGTTACAAAGTGACTTAAATCAACTCCATTGATAAAATGGAAGTAACAGGAATTTTTTGTGTTTCACCAACTAAAAGTGAGGTGGGTTATTTGGTTCTTCATAAAAAAACAGTGTCTTTTGTTGCTCTTTTCTTGTTGTTATTAGTGATAAGCTCGAATTATATGTTATATCATTCTTCTTTTGGACTTCAGTCGTTGCCTGCTGATTTCAACGGAGTAGTAGTAGGTTCTATTTTAGACTTAAGCCTTGTGGCTCCGCTCTTATTTCTAGCTTGGCAGCGTAAGTTCAGTCTAAAATACTTTATTGTATTAATGGCTACAGGCCTTATTGCTGCGCGTTTTATCATTCCGAGTGAATACTTGGCTTCTTTTCAGTCGGTTATGTGGCTAGGAGTTGGCATAGAAGGACTACTTATTTTGTTTGAACTTTCACTGCTATTTATGCTAGTCAAAAACGTACCGCCTATTTTAAGAAGGATCAAATCGAGCTCTTTACCGCTTTTATTTTCCTTTTCGCGGGCTGTAAACGAAAAGTTTTACAAACAACCGTTTATACACGTACTGTGTTCAGAAATGCTGATGTTTTACTATGCGTTTGGAACGTGGAAGAAGCAGCCGAGTACTGAAGAGAATACGTTTACTCTGTATAAACGCTCAAGTTTTGTCACGTTTCAAATTATGATTATTCACGCGATTGTTATTGAAACATTAGGACTTCACTGGCTGCTGCACAACACGTCTATGACTCTTTCAATCGTTTTACTAATCCTTAATATTTATAGCATTATTTTCTTTATAGGAGATATTCAAGCATTAAGGCTTAACCCTTTACGAGTGGAAGAGGATCGCATATACATTTCGTTTGGTTTAGCTAAGCGTATGGAAATCTCTTTTAAAGATATTGAAGAAATCATAGAAGACGCTCACATCCTCCAACAAAAAGTACCTAACACCACGATTGAATTTATCGCACGCGATTTTGAAACCGTGCATCCTGATCTTTTACTAACATTAAAATCTCCAGTAGAGGCGACGCTTTTTATGGGAATTAAAAAGAAATACCAGCAGGTCGCCATTCGCGTAGATGATCCACATGCGTTTAAGAAAATAGTCAAAGAACGTTTGGAGAAAAATAAACAAAATATGTAATCGGTGGGTTGAATTCGAAATTAACGAATAAAGAGGTCACGCACATTGAAAATCTATAAATTTAGTAAAAAACATGGCAAAAAAGTAGAAAAATATCAGTCGAATTTAGCTACTTACGTAAAAATGATTCAAACAAACGAAGCGGCTACGATTGGCTATATGTATATAGATGGAGAAGGAACGGTAGGATATCACGAAGCGCCTATACCTCAGCTGTTTATCGTAGTCGAAGGTGAAGGATGGGTAACAGGAGGAGATCAAAAACGAGTATCCATTAAACGTGGAGAAGCGGCGATGTGGGAAAAAGGAGAGTGGCATACGTCGGGAAGTGAAGAAGGCATGACGGCCATTGTCATTCAATCCGAGGAGCTACATCCTGAAACATTCATGGAGGGAAAAAAGCACGCTTAGATAAATTATCTAGGCGTACTGCTTTCTTATAAAATGCCAAAATTTTTAAGGGCAAACTCAATTCCGTCTTCACCTGATTTCTTCGTAACAAAATCAGCGGCGTTTTTTAACTTATCAGATCCGTTGCCCATCGCAATTCCAAGGCCGGCTAATTCTATCATATCAATATCATTTTCTCCGTCTCCGAATGCAATAGCCTCGGATTGATGGATGTTAAAATAGTCTAAGACCTTTAGGATAGCTACCGATTTTGTAATTTCTTCTTGAAGAACACTTAAGATAAAAGGGTGCCATCTTTTAAATAGTAAATGAGGAAATCGCTGTGCATACTGCTCGGCGGTTTCCTCATTGGCATACAAGCACATTAAATAAATATCTTCGTCATAAATACGCTCATTAATTTGAGGATAATCACTGAGCGATAGCGTTTCCTTCAGGGCTTTTAAAATATTATCATCTTTAATCCCGTTCATGCTGAGCTCTTTTGTGTAAAATGAAAGGCCGTGATTTTGGGAGGCTGCGTATTCAAAGACTTCGCGCGCAACGTCCTTATCCATGGACAGCTTATGAATAACTTTTTCATCGTGTACAGTAAACGCTCCGTTCGCGGTAATGAGCGTATCTATCCCTAATTCTCTAATTTCTTCACAGAGAGATAAAGGCCTTCCGGTAGCGGCTACGCTTTTTAATCCTTTGTGCTTTAAACTTTCTACAATCTCTCGAGTTTTGGTGGAAATCGTCCCGTTTTCGTGATGAGTAAGAATTCCGTCCACGTCAAAAAATACAATTTTATAGCTCATAGTAATCTCCTTGCTTAAACAGCTCGATCTTTTTTTACATTTACAAGCAGTAGCGAACAGGCAAAAATAGCACCTACATATAAAAACGCCGAAACAACCAGTTTATGTAAAAAAACAGTATGATTGTATGAAGAGTCATACAAGTAAAGAGCGGCTAGAAATAGAAAAGGCAGTAGTTTTTTCATGTTGTCACCTCCTGGTTTTGTTATACATATTTCCCTTGTATTTGTATGTAATCTTAATAAGAGTGATAGAATAATAGTATTTTACATAAGCAAAGAGAAAGAGAAGTGACGAATATGACTGTACATCACTATATAGGATCTCCTTATGAATTGCCTACAGGAAGTTTTGGCATAAAAGAAAAGTTGATTACAATCTATGAAAAAGAAGAAGATGCGTACGGTATTAGTGTTAATCGTTTAACTGACGGGTATAGCGACATCAAGCATGTATTCACCTTGCCTTATGTATACGAATTATCTTGTGATCCACATCCTAAATCAATAAGAGAGCTGTTTACTTATATTGAAGAACAGCTGATAGAGGGCTGTCACATTGAATTATATTCATGCTTAGACGGTGATGAAGCGACAGAAAAAGATTCTAGTTTAGACATGAGTATTAACTTGAAAACCTTGTATTTTGGAAAGCATTATAAATTAGATAGAAAGAAGTACATCGATGAATTAGGGGAAGTCTTTGCATTTGAAGATAAACAATTCATAGTGGTGGTAAAATGACTGGGTAGGCCTATAGTCTTCTAATAAGACTATAGGCTAAGCTGTAGATTTCTATTTACAAAAAAGGTTTAATATACGGAAGACTCAAACCAAAATAAATAACGCACGACATCAGTAAGTAACAGCCAATCACACTTCTTCTAACGGGTGTAGAAGCTTTCTTCAACCAGCCCCAGTGCTTATCTTCGTAGTCAAAAATAAAGTAATCTAAAATGATGGATAGCGTGATAATAACCGCAATTAGTAACAGGCCCATATGTATCCTCGCTTTCAGTTTATGAAATTATTACCATTTATAACAATATACCTTATTATTCCATTCATTACAAAGTAATTTTCTATAAACGTTTTATCTACACTACTAGATTATGGTAAAATTCACAGAGTATAGTAGGATCATTTTTTAAAGAAAGATGGGAAGAAGTTGGATGTCGTAAAAGAAGTGAAGCTATTAAAATATCAAATGAGTCTCATGAAGCACATGATTAACGCAGTGGAACATCCCTTTTTTATGTTTGTGATTGATCATGAATTTGAAGAAAATCAAGTGAAGGCATTCTTGAAGATACTAGGTGTGTTTAGCTGCCGAATAAAAGGTGAAGAAATTTTCGAATGGTATCAAAATGATCAGCTATTCTCTCAATTTAACCTTTCACTAGATAAACTATATGCGTCAGAACAACCTACGTTAGAAGAATTAAAAATGTATGTGACTAAAATTTTTTATCAGGATTTTGAACTAGAATATTTATTGTACAGTTTGAAGAAGCAGTTTATTCAAATGGAAGTGTGTGACTTTTTCTTGCAGCGTTTAAAAAAAGATTTGAAATAAATAATTTAAACTGTTTTAAACAGAGAGATTTCAAATAGAAAGAAGGCTAATTGGAGTGGCACGAATCATTAACTTTTGGTCATTTATTTTGTCGTTACTGTGGGTTGGTTTATTTTTCTTCGCTTTTAATCACCCTTCATTATTAAATATAAATTTTTGTGTAGGGATTATTCTATTTTGTATTGGTATCGCAGGGTTCTTTGGAATAAACAATTGGGTATCGGCTCTGAGAAGTATTTTGACAGTAATAATTAGTGCTGGATTAACTCTAGTGACGGGATTTATTATCTTCATCGGCAATCTTTTTTCATAGCACATACATAAGAGGTACAAGGAAAGGTTCTCGTGTAGAGAATCTTTTTTTATGTACATGCAATTATCTAGAAAATAAAAATGAAAATATAAAAACCTTTTTATAAAACGCTTCGTCTAAGAACAAGAAAGGAGAGGCAGAAGTGAAAGAACTAACCGTAGAATGGATACACGTACAAGACAAAGAACTAGTGATAGATGAAATTATGGATCGATATGGACAGGAAATCTTGCAGCTGGCTTACTCATATGTAAACAGCGTAGCGGTTGCGGAGGATTTGACGCAGGAGATTTTTATTAAATGCTACAAAAATCTTTACAAGTACAGCGGTAGATCCAAGTTTCGGACGTGGTTATGGCAAATCGCAATTAACCACTGTAAAGACTTTTTAAAAAGCTGGTACAACAAAAACATGATACCGGCGACAGACTATTTTCCAAATCATATAAGTGAAAAAGAAAACATAGAGGAAGCTGTTATTCAACACGAAGAAGACCACGAGCTGATGTCAGCTGTTATGAAGCTGCCTACCAAATATAAAGAAGTGATTTACCTCTTTTACTATGAAGAATTGTTAATTAAAGACATTGCGCTCGTAACCAAAACCGGAACGAATACAGTAAAAACAAGGCTGAGGCGTGCAAAATCACTTTTAAAAGAAATGCTGGAGGAATGAGTCATGGATAAACGTCTTAAAAATCTTAGAAAAACGATGAATCGTGAAGTGTTTGCTCAGCTGAAATTTACAGAAAACCATAAGAAAAGCATTCACGAAAAAATAAAGCAAGAGACTCATAGCGACGAAGAAATTCTGATTGCTATGATGCAGCTGCTTGTGCAGGAGAAAACGGGCTATGAGTTAGTCAGCTTACTGCAAAGCCGAGGAATTTTAAACTTTAAAGAAAACGAAGGGGCTTTATATGTCATCCTGCATCGACTAGAGCTAAAAGGTATATTGACGAGCAGTTGGCAAGAAGACGGGGCTAAGTTTTATCAATTAAATAAAAAGGGCTGCAGGCTACTTAAAAAAGTGGAAGAGCAGCCATTATCTAATCAAATGAGTCTTAAAGAAATATTTGAGGGGTGAAGAAGGATATGAGTGAACAAAGAAATTCATTCTTGGAACAAGTGAAGGCACAAATAAAATCAAAAGAAGCCAAGGCATTTGTTTCTGCGGAATTGCATCATCATTTAAACGAAGTAAAAAGCTATTGGCTGCAAAAAGGGATAAGCGAAGACCAAGCAGAAGAAAAGGCCGTTACTCAAATGGGAAATCCCATCAGTATTGGTCAAAACCTTAACCGTATTCATCGACCGAAAGTAGACTGGATGACCTTAATTTTATTTGTAGCTGCTCTTCTTTTAGGGTTTCTGCCACTGCTGTCCCAAGGGTATATGAATCATAATCATTTTTCTATGTATAAGGCTATCTTTGTAGTTTTAGGTGGGGTTTTAGCTCTTAGCATGATGTTTATAGACTATAGAAAGATGGCCAATAAAGGATGGTTGTTCTATTTATTAGGTACTGCACTCTTATTGTTCCTCACAAGGCATTTTAACACCGTCGTAGACGGTCAAGCTGTTTTTAAATTAGGGCCTTTAAAAATGGAAGGTTTAATGGCCATTCCTTTTTTCCTTATGGCATGGGCAGGGTTCTTTCAAAGCGATCGCTTTAAAATGTGGAAATTTATTCTTTTGTTTATTCTGTCATCGTATTTCTTTCTACAATTCAGCCTTACAATGCTCTTTATATATGTAGCCATGACCTTTACGATGATCTGGTGGAGTAAGCTAAATAAAAAGAAAATAGCCATTGTCCTAGGAACTAGCTTTGCGTTAGTCGCTGCTTGGGGCATAATTGGATGGATGACCGTTGCCTATTATCAGAAGTATAGGGTTCTTTCATTTTTAAATCCCTATAATGCTGAATATTTAACATCCAAATTTGGACTCTTAGAAATACATCATCTATTTGTGGGTGCAGGGTGGTTTGGCAAGCATTCATTTGCGGATCAATTTATCCCTGAGGCTCATACTAACTTCGTCTTCTTAAGTTTTACGTATTATTACGGATGGTTATTTGCAGCAATTCTTATTGTGGTTCTTTGTTTAGTTGCTCTGAGAATTATATTTATTGCCCGAAATCTAAACGATACGTACAGCAAGCTTTTACTAGCAGGAGTTGTAATGGTCTATACTGTACAGCTAGTTGGGAACGTAGGAATGATTGCCGGATTCTTTCCTATGACAAATATGTCTTTACCGTTTATTAGCTACGGATTGATGCCGATCTTGTTAAATGCTTTCTTAATTGGAATTGTGTTGAGTATTTATAGACGTAAGGATTTAATGGTTACAAACACCTTACATGGTAATCAGCAATAGAGTATAGATCGTGAGACTTTAAGATCTGTTGCTTTTATGAGCAAATAATTCACTTCATAAAAACAAGTAAAACAAACGCTGACATCCAATTGTCAGCGCTTGTTTTATATATAGAGCGGTTATAGGTTCTTTAATTCTTTGAGGTAGTTTCTCGGTTTTCATATATTTTCTCGATAATTTTATACGTAACACCAGTTAAAACAGACAGAATTAGCACCTTTCCTATAAGGTTAAGACCATAGTTATATTTTAGATAGTCTAATAGTACGGCATATAAGAATACGCAGATGCCTAATATGACATGTTTCATAAAGAACTCCTTTATTGTTGACTGAATACGTCTATACTTTAACGTATAAAAGAGGGCTAAATCGTTAGCCCTCTTCTAGGTAAGCTTGTTCAGTGACCAGCTGTTTTTTAACTCAGTTATTTACATTCAAAAGAATAGTCATTGGTAATTGGATTATGTATTTCTACTATCGCTTTTCCGCCGTTATCATAACATTTTGAAGTGAACGTTTTTATCTCTGTACTATTAAAATAGCTAGAACAGTTAATCAACACAGAGATGACTAGCAGTAAAGTAAGTAGAACAATTATGATTTCTTTTATTCTGGATTCAACGATAGATTTAATTTTTCATTCTCCTTTGCAATTTATATTAAGAGCTATAGGCGTAGTAACAATGAGTCATAAGTGGACGTTTAAATTTCAAGAGCTTGATTTTCGGATAGTCGAAAATCAAGCTTTTATTCTTTCATATAGAAAATTCAATAATCCTATCTAAATCTCGATTTTCTTACATTTTTAATTGACCTGTTTTATTCATAATCAACCGTTGTTCCTCCAAACATAAACGTAATAATTCCTAATATAAAGAGTAGCTGAGAAATCATGCCTACTATACTGCAAATCAGACCGGCAATCGCGAGTCCTTTACCGCTTTGATTCGTAGCAGCTAGTTGATTTGATGCTTTTTTGTAGAAGATGATTCCAATAATCCCTGTAATAAACCCAATGATTGGAATAAAAATAGATACGATACCTAGAGTTAGAGAAACAATAGAGTTGGTGTTTACTTGAGGTTTTGTATTAGTTTCCAATGAATTCACTCCCTATAAATTATATTTTTTGATTATACCATAAAAAGGAATAATATCCTTTTTACTAATAAAAGTAGAAATTTTTAGAATTATATGTGTCCCAGTATATGTTCTATTCATTGTTTCATCAAACGTATGAAGGTATGTGTAAAAGCAACGCAGCTTTTGACTTTCCTATAAGAAAACCAGCTTTGTAGAGTATGTTTACTGAGATAGCAGATTCTGCGTCATAAAATCAATTAACCTAAATTAAGGAAAATATGATACAATAATCCATAAGGGTGTGAAAAAATGGAATTATTTATACCAGATGCTTTTCTGTATGTGTCATTTGCGATTATGACGGCATTCTTTGTACATGCGGCTATTAAACTAGCTACCTTTCAAACGGTACATAAACATGTCTCTCTGCAGCAAAAGGACATGTATCTCATACAAAACGTAAATCTGTTACGCACTCAGAATCTCATATACTGTGTGTATCATAAATTTAAATTTATACATTCTGTTCACAGACAAGAGGCAATAGGTGAACAAGATGATGAAGGTCCGCATTCGCCAGTATTTTTTTCGTTTAACTAAAAAAATACTGGAGGAATATAAATGTTAAAACATAAAAAGAAGCTTTTCTTTATTGCTGTTTCCGTTTTTCTACTTGCCGGCTGTGATTCAGCAAACGTGATTCAAAGTTCGCACACTCACTTTTTGGATCACTATTTTATTTATCCTTTTTCACTACTCATTTTGTTTATAGGAAATACGTGGCTTCATCAAAGCGTTGGTTTTTCCATCATGCTTGTGACCGTTGGTGTACGTATGCTGTTGGCTCCTTTAAACATTCTTCAATATAAAAATCAGCTGAGCAATAAACGTATACAGCCTCAGCTTCAACAGCTAAAAGAGAAGTACAAAAATAAAGATCCTGAGAGTCAGCAGCAATATCAGCGTGAAATGATGGAACTGCTTAAAGAAAATGGAGCCAATCCTCTTATGGGCTGCCTTCCTATACTTGTTCAGCTTCCCATCTTTTCAATTGTGTACTACGCGATTAGACGAATAGATGAAATTAGCGCATCATCTTTTTTGTGGCTTGACTTAGGACATGCAGATCCGTATTTTATCCTTCCAATCGCTGCGGCATTAGCTACGTATTTGCAGACAAGAGTCATGCAAAAGGATGTAGCAGGAATGAATGGATCGCACGCAGTGTTATCTCAAATTCTTTTGCCTATCATGGTGCTTTCATTTGGGATATTTTCACCGTCTGGTCTCGTTTTATACTGGATGACAGGCAGTTTGTTTATGATTTTTCAGTCTCTTGTATTAAAGAAGGTTTTTCAAGAAAAGGCAGTGCTTGAAGCAAAATGAATAAATTAAAAGGTTGCTTTGCTTGAAGCAGCCTTTTAATGAAAGGAGGAGTACGGTGAAAAAATATATTCTTTCATTCGGCGTAACAATTGGCACGATAGCACTTTTATTTTTTATTGGCAATACCTTTCATATTTCGTTGCTTTCAGTTCAGTGGCTTTATGTAAATGAACCGGAAAATTTTCAAATGGAAGCAAAAGGCGGTTTGATACCGGTAGCCGTTGGACTTATTCTTGGTTTTATAACAGACTACGTATTAAGTGAAAAAGAAAAAAAGCAGCGTCATCAATTATAGTGAAGGAAAAGGATCTTTTATGGGAGATCCTTTTTTTATTTGTGATTTGGGTAAAAAGGTAAGGCAAGAATAGTACAGGCAGATGTTGTCATACATATTACGGTCATAAAAAATGAACGAGTTAGAAAAAAAGCTTTATGTCGTCATCGACTTTTTATAGTTTACTAGCTATAATTGGTAGTGAATCGTCATTTTTGTAAAAAAAAGGTGATATTACGAATTATCATAGCGATTAGATTACACTAACTACTAATAGAGAAAGTGAAGTGAGCACATGACAAATCTTTTAGAAGTTAGAAACATGGCAAAATCGTTTGGCCGAAATGAGGTTTTAAAAGATGTTTCATTTCATGTACCTCCTGGATCGATTGTTGGATTTATTGGTGATAACGGAGCAGGGAAATCGACGACGTTTAAAACAGTGTTAGGCCTAATTTCGAGAGATAGCGGTACGGTCGAAATATTTGGTGAAGACAATTTAAATAAAGATGCGACGATTAAAGAAGACATTGGAGTCGTGTTTGATGCGATTAATCTGCCGGTTTCTTTAACAATAAAACAGCTAAACAACGTTTTTAAGAAGCTATTTCATTCTTGGGAAGAAGCTGATTTTCACCGGTTGATTCATTCTTTTTCACTGCCGGAAGATAAAAAAATACATATGTTTTCACGCGGCATGTCGATGAAATTATCTCTAGCGGTAGCGCTGTCTCACGGTGCTAAACTATTGCTGTTAGATGAAGCGACAGGAGGACTTGATCCTTCGTCTAGAGAGGAAATATTAGATGAGTTAAAAGCTTTTGTGAGCGACGGCAACAGCGGAATACTGCTTTCATCTCACATTATGAGCGACGTTGAAAAAATAGCTAGTCACCTTGTTGTGATTAAAAACGGAAAAATTTTATTAAATGAAGAAAAAGAGAAAGTGTTTGAGGAGTACGTAATTGCCGTTATGAATGAAGAGCAGCTAAACGTACTTCCCGAAGAGATAGTAGTAGCAAAAAGAACGTATGATAAATCTGTCCGCGTACTCGTATCAGATAAGCGTCAGCTGCCAGAAGGAACTGTAACTGAACCGATGTCGATGGAAGAACTAAGCGTGCTTTTAACAAGGAGTGAAACGTAAATGAAAGGTCTATTGTTAACGAATTACTACCTCATTCACCGAAGCTTTTTGACGTACACAGCGCTCGCCATAGTTATTTCTGCGGTCATCTTTTATTTTGCGGATCCTTCATTTTACCGTATTATAGCGATGTTAATTATTTTGTTAATGGCAATGCCCGCGCTTGAAGTGATCAAATTAGAAAGTAAGACCGGCTATGACAAATACGTGCTCACTCTTCCAATTAGCCGAAAAAATGTGGTGCAAAGCCACTATGTTTTTTACTTTTTAATTGTCGTCATCGGAACCATCCTGTCCTATGGTGTTTTCTCAATGTATTCGCTTATTTCTAAGAGTGCAGTAGAGAATATAGTAAATATCGTTTCATTTGGTACATTTATCGTCCTTTTTGCCGGTGCACTTGCTTATCCGCTTCTTTATGTATTCGGAGCAGAGAAATCTGACGGAATAGTACTTGGAGGTGGAATGGGAGGTCTTTTCGTTGCGATTGCTTTACAAGGAGTTGTTGGGTATATAGTTGAAATATTAGCAGCATCCAGCTTACCGATCGCTTCTTCTTTGCATGTTCCTATATTATATACTCTTTTTGGGATGGTAATGTATATTGCTTCTTACTTTATTGCGCTGTCTATCTACCAAAAGAGAGAATTTTAGTGTGAATTGATTTTGAAGTAAAGACTACAAAGCGTTCTTTAAGGCTATTTATCAACCAATAGTTCAAATAAAAAAACAGCCACAACGTTTGATAAACCAAGCAAAGAAGATCTCAAAAATATAACCGATATTATTGGTGATAAAGCTTAAGTGATGGGCACTTTTAAAAAAGTTAATTGTGTCCTCTAAGCACATGTATTATAGTAAAAGATGCAGTTTTAAAATGTGAAAGGAGACTATATGGGGAATTTGTTTAAACGGGCTTCAAACGTATCAAAAAACGCTTTTATTGCTACACTGATTTTGTATATCATTATTGTAGCATCTTTTGTTCCGTCAATTGTATTTGCTGGAGCTTTCTTTGCTATAGTAATTAAAGTAGCAGCAGCACTTTTAATCTTAGCAACAATCCTAGGAATGATTTATTCATTCTTCATGAAAGGCGGCCAAAAGTTTCTTTTTTTACTGTTACATGCCGCTTCTTTATTGATTGTTTTGTTTAGTATCTCTGCTTTTATGCTCGCTAAAAGCGCTGAGTTGACATAGTGAAGAGGAATTACATATGCAAAAAGGCAGGAGAAATCCTGCCTTTTTTATTTTTGTATGATTTCAAGAGGACTCGTATGTTCTGGAGAGACGCCGCTGACTATTTGGCTAAACTTGTTTAACAAGAAGAAAAGAAGGAAAAGGAAGAAAAAAGGAGAGGAGATAATTTGGAAATAATCATAGCTGTCACAGCAGGTATGGATTTTCTTTTATCTTTTTATCTTTTTTATTTTACCCTGCTATAAGTGAAAGAAAGGGGAAACCTTTGAGTGAAAGCCAAACCTATATGATAAGAGGGATAGCCGTAATCATTCTTTTAGCCAGCGCTATAGCGGGAAGTCATTTTACCTAAACAGGATTGTGCTATTAATCGGTGCATCTCTTAATTGCTGACAAATAAATCGTATGCTGCCACCATCAAGCTAAGCGGGTTGAAAAAGAGAGGAGGCTAATACAATGAAATGGTACAAGCACGCGCTCATTCCTTTAGCTATAGGCCTTTTAAGCTTTGTGTGTTTTATCATTTATAGTAAGGCAGCGGCAAATCCGAGTCTTCAGCTGAACCAGTCGCTGTTTATTTCGATTGGTATAGGTATTGGAGCAGTTCCAGTATCCTTTTTTGTAGAGTATCAAAAGAACAAAGACAATAAAAAGTTTCATAGCTGAGTTGTTTGCCGAATGTCTCTTAGATCTTTAGTTTGTTGAAATGGATGTGATAATCTGTTTATTCTTGTGAAGATTGGTTTGTTTGCCTTCGTTATTTTACTTCACATTTCCTTTCGAAAACTGGTTTTGTATGCCCATAAAAAACAAAAGAAATCCCCAAAAGAAGGACGAAGGATATTAATAGGAGGAGCTTTGGTTATTTTGATTATCCTGTTATCCATTTTAAACTTTTTAAAGTATTACTACGGTGGTTAAAAAGGGCAGGCATATGTATTTTATATCTGTCTAGTCCTCGTCGATTAACCCATTGGTACCTCAACACTAAACTAGAAAAGTTTTTTAGGTGATCAATTCTGTAATCCATGGGATTCATGTAACCAAGCGTCCCACGGATTCAAATGTAATTAAATTAATGGGCATCGTTATGTAGTTGACTCGTTCATTCTTCTAAACTGTCAAATTGTGTTGGTGAAATTTTACACATCTCTCGGCTAAACCCGATTAAAGAAATAAAAAGCCACTAATTACAATCAGTGGCTTAGAGAAATCTTCATTGTTGATGATTGTTATTGCTGTTCCGATTTAACCAAAATTTTAACTTGGTTTTTTTCTTTAATCAGGCTTTCAAACCCTTCTTCAATTACATCGTCTAGAGCTATCTTTTTCGTTACTAACTTTTCGGCTGAGAAGTAGCCTTTTTGCATAAGAGACAATACTGCTGGGAACACGTTACGATAGCCAATGATTCCTTTAACAGTTCGTTCTTTAATTACAATATCATTCGGTAGAATTTCTGCTCCTTTTTCCCATATGCTAACGATAATCGTTTCTCCGCCAATTCCCGTAGATTGGATGGCTTGACGTAATACAAGAGGTACGCCTGTTACTTCAAATGATACATCTACGCCACCGTCAGTTAATCTAGCAATTTCGGCTACCGTATCTTCAACTTCAGCAGGATTAATGATGATGGCTCCTAATTCTTCTGCTTTCGCTTGTCTTTCTGGAGATAATTCAACTGCATAAATATCAGTTGCGCCTGCTGCTTTCAACGCTTCAATGACAAGAAGTCCAATTGGTCCACATCCAAATACAGCAACTTTGTCTCCTGCTTTCACTTTACTTGAACGTACTGCATAAAGAGCTACTGCCGCTGGTTCTACTAGAGCACCTTGTTCATAAGATAAATCATCTGGAAGTTTGAATAAAAGTTCTTCGCCTACTGCGACATATTCACTAAGACCGCCACCGCCTCCGGCTAAACCTAAGAATCCCATTTGTTCATCTAGGTTATAAGCACCTTGGTGTCCGTGTGTAGCAAAGATTGGCTCAACAACCACACGATCACCAACTTTATAATGGGTTACACCTTCTCCAACCTCTACTACTTCACCTGAGAATTCATGTCCAAGCGTCACTGGAGCAACCTCATTAGTGAGAGGGTGCGGTTTATCAACTGGAATAAAGATGGGACCACCTAAGTATTCATGCAAATCACTACCGCAAATTCCACACCATTTAACTTTCATTTTTACCTGACCAGCCTGTACAACTGGTTCATTTATTTCTTCAAGACGAATATCTTTTTGATTATGCCATCTTAGCGCCTTCATATACTCCATCTCCTTGTGTCATTTCTTTTACTATATCTATCAGTATACAACCAGATATACTTATGGTAAATTTAGTTAATATTAACGATTGTTAAGTAATACTTAACTAAAAGAAAAAGAGGGCATTATGAATATTGAACAATTAAAACATATAGTGGAAATAGATAAAACGGGTTCACTAAAAGAAGCAGCTGGTAACCTGCATATTACGTTACCTGCATTAAGCCAATCTATAAAAAATTTAGAGAAAGAACTAAATATAATGATTTTTCATCGTTCCAGAAGAGGATCTATTCCAACTGAAGAAGGTCATAGGTTAATTGAAAAGGCCAGCGCTGCTTTATTGAAAATTCAAGAATTTATGGATGAAGCAGAAGCGTATACAAATACAATGAATGGTGAAATAAAGATTGCAACCTACCCAGGACCAATGGAGATTCTCGTTCGCTTAATAACAGAAATTAAAAGAGAATATCCGAACATAAAGGCTTCTGTCTATGAAAATAGCACCGAGTATATTATAGATAAAGTTCTAGATGGGGAAGTAGATGTAGGTTTCATTACTTATACAGAAAAAGAAGAAAAAAAGTATCGGAACTTGGTATTTAAAAAGTTATTGGATGGTCATATGGTAGCTGCAGTAAATAAGAAGTCGCCATTAGCCAAACAAACACTCATTACTGAAGAGATGTTAATTAACCAGCCAATTGTTTTATATAACGACAAGTATATTCAGGAATTTATGAAAGGTTTTAGTTCACTGCCATGTGATATCTTGTTTACTACCAATAATGTAGATACAATTCGTCATACATTGGAAAATAATACGGCAATAAATATAGGATTTGACTACGCATTTAAAACAGATGCTGGTTTATCTAGAAGTGATCAATATGTAGTCGTTAACTTTGCTCCTCCGCACTATAAAACTTATTCTTTTGGGTATTTTTATAACGCCAATAATGGGCTTTCTAGAATAATAAGAGAATTCTTAAAGCGGATTCACAGAACTATAGTAAATAATGAATGATAAAGAGTGAAGGTTAAAAAGAATTATTTCAGAGAGAGGGAAATATGTGAAACGTCATTTAACTTTGCTTTTATCGTTATGTAGCAGTTTGTTCATTTTTTTATTGTCCCTGTTTCAGTGGGATTTAGATGATCGTATAGGGAAATACGTAAGTCCATATATATGGTTATTCTTTGTCCTTCCTTTCTTTTTATTACTAACGCTGTGGACATTGATTTATCTCTTTAGTAGTAGAAAGTGGCTACCTTTAGTTATTCAAGTGATAACCTTTGTGCTGTGGTTCTTCATTCCGTTTGAGCAGCTTAATTTAGACATAAACTTTAAACTCCATCAGCAGAAAAGAGAAGAAGTGGCAGCTCACATACAAAGTGGCGTCTTGAAAGCCGATGGAATCGACTATCCATCGCTCATTCCTTTCTCCAATGAACCCGACAACTCATCGCTGATTGATCTACCGAAAGAGTATGCGAGTGTGTCCAGAGGTCGAGATGATGTTGCAGTAGAAACCAAAGGAAAGGCAATCTCCGTACTTTTCTTTACAAGCAGTGGACTATTCGGGCATTTCTCGGGTTTTGTGTATGACCCAAAAAACCGTAAACCTTCATCGGGCGATTTTGGTATGAAGTTTGATGAAATAGAAAAGATACAAAAGAATTGGTATTATATATCTTATTAGTAAAAACAGGGGCTTTGAATTATGATTCAAAGCCTCTGTCTTTTAGTGTTCACGTTTGTAATTAATTGGCCTTATGTAACCGAGCTTCCTATGAATTCGAATATAGTTAAACGAATGGAGGTAGGCGTGTCGTCTACTTAAACTTAAAGATTTTTAAACACAGCCTGTCCACATCCATTCATTCTATCGTTACTATAGGGTCTAGTTCTCTTGCTTTATTTACAACAAAGAACCGCATTTTATCTAAAAAATAACTAAAAGAATAAAAAGTAAGAATTTTTAAGAAAATTTTAATAACTGTCTAAGAAACTTCTAATTTCCTCTTTATTTTTTTGTAAGTTGTTTCCTTTAAGATAGAAGTAATCGAGTAGCCCACCTTATTTTGAGAAAGCTCAATAAGGTTGTATGACGAAAATACGAATGGGTAACCTCACTACTTAAAATGGAGGCTGATGTACACTTATGAATCTAGAGGTTTTTCGAAATTACTCCTTGCAGCATTTGAAGAAAGATATACTATCGGGTATTGTTGTTGGCATTATAGCTATACCTTTAGGGTTAGGATTTGCGATAGCTTCTGGAATATCGCCTGTTACAGGACTTTATACGACGATTGTAGCGGGATTGTTAATTGCTATTTTAGGTGGATGTAGGTTTCAAATCGCTGGACCTACGGGTGCGTTTGTTCCTGTTTTATTAGGAATTGTGTTGCAATATGGCTATGAAAACTTATTAATTGCCGGCTTTATGTCAGGGATTCTCCTCATTATCTTTGCGCTATGCAAAGTAGGAGCTTTAATCAAGTATTTTCCGTCATCTATTATTGTTGGATTTCAGTCAGGGATTGCGCTGATTATCTTCAGCGGACAAATTCCAAACTTCCTTGGGTTACATGCTATTGAAAAATATCAGTATTTTCATTTGAATATAAAAGAGATCTTTGGTAATTTACCCTTCATCAACATCTATAGTATCGCTACAGCAGGATTGTGCTTAGCTACGATTTTAATTGTTCTTTACTTTTCGCCTAAGTCGCTGGGAATGTCCTATTTACTTGGAATTATTGTATCAACGGGATTAGCATCTTTTTTCTTTGCAAATCAGTTTGAAACGATTGGTTCCATTTACGGAGAGATACCTCGTCATTTCCCGGCGCCAGCGTTTCCAGATATAACAGTGGAGAGGGTGGTAACTCTTTTACCTTCTGCATTTGTGATTGCTGTACTTGTAGGGTTACAGTCTTTGCTGACAGCTCGCGTTGCGGATGAAATGACAAAGTCAAAGCACAGCAGCAAAAAAGAACTGATTGGCCAGGGAATCGTAAACATGGTAACGCCGATGTTTTCAGGTATTCCCGCAGCAGGAGAGATTGCAAGAACCGTTACCAATATTAAAAACGGCGCTTCATCTCCAATTGCAGGAATCACGCACGCTATCTTTGTGTTGATTGTGCTGCTAGTGCTTGCTCCGTATGCTTCATACGTGGCGCTTGCCAGTCTCGCACCCGTATTGATGGTCGTAGCGTGGAATATCAGTAAAAAAGAACAGTTTGCAAAGGTGATAAAAGAAAAATCGTTTCATTCAGTGGTTTTACTCACGACATTTTCATTAACGGTGTTTACAAACTTGACGATCGGAATCGCCGTTGGATTATGCCTGTCGGGTGCCCACTTTATGATAAAAAAGAGCCAAGAAAAGCAGAAGTTATTAAGAAAAACAGGTTAACGTAAAGTAGAATAATACGCGGAAAACCCCCACTGTAAGCTTGCACAGTGGGGTTTTTTTATAATATTTTAATTACTTTCCTTCAAACCAGCAGCGGGCGTTATCAAAGAGCATATGCTGAATCTGCTGTTCCGTTACGCCTTTTCTTTTTAACTCAGGCACGACTTCTTCTAATACAAAGCTCATCGACCATTTTGGAAAACGTTCTTCAATCACGCCTTCTGGAAACCAGTCCATTGTACAGCAGTAGTCTTGTGAGAGAAACATGCGATTTGAATAGCCTTGTTTAGCCAATTCAATGACCGTTTCATTTCTATTTTCAGTTGAACATTCTCTTGTCAGGCCGTAGCGGTCCATACCGATAAAGGCACCTTGATTTAATATGTTTGAAATATACTCAAGGTTATCCGTATCTCCCGTATGTCCAATCAGAATTTGATTTGGATTAGCGCCTTCATCGAGTAAGATGTCCAGCTGCTTTAAGCCTGTGCCGCTTGCAGGATGTGAATGAGTCATAATTGGTACGCCCGTTTTTTTATGAGCTCTTGCGACAGCGCGCATTACTTTTTCTACATCAGCCGTTACGCCAGGTGCATCCGTAGCGCATTTTAAAAAGCCTGCTTTAATCGACGTGTTTTGAATGCCGACTTCGATATCTCGAATAAACAGGTCTGCCATATAGTCAATGCTACGAGTTTGAAAGTGGGTAGGGATGTAGTTATACGTATAAATTCCTGTGGCTGCAATGATTTGAGTGTCCGTTTCGCGGGCAATTTTTTCAATAAAACGAATATCGCGCCCTTGTTCCATCACCGTTGGATCACAGATCGTGTTGACTCCGAGCTTCTTTGCACGATTTACTTGTTCGACTGCTTTTGCAACTTCTTGTTTCTCATCATATAAATGAGGAAACTGTGCGTGAACAGATTCAGAACGAACGCGCATATGTTCATGGATTAGTGTTAGCCCTAGTTCTGACGTGCTGACTGGGCCTGTTACAGAATTGATAAATGTCATGTGACGATTCCTTTCATTATATACCTGTAAATCAAACAGCTGGTGATTAGGTACAGTTTTCCTATAATCTGTTTTTATAGATAGACTTCTGTTATAAAAAACACATATTGCATTATACAATATATAGGTTGTCTTACACAACACGCGAGACTTTTACTCAATATGACTAGTCCTTCTTTCCAAACAGGAAGAAGGACTAGTCATATTGATGATTATCCAGCATTTACACTGTAATTATCACCATTTAATTTACGGAATTTTAAATAGCTGCCAACTCTCCAAATGACAATATATATAAAAGCTAATGTCATTGTTAAGACCGCGAAGTCTATGGAATCTAAGCCTTTGAAGTACTGGCTCAAAGCCATTCTTATAAAAATAATGGCGATAATCACATATTTGAAATTTTTGTTTGGCTTTGAATAAATAAAGCCATCTTCTCTTACTTCATAGTCCGTTTGGCTAAGCATAATGAGCCCGAATATCACACCTAATACACCAGCAATCATCATTTCCCAGTAGGGTGGTAAGTGAAAGGACTGGCCCGGTATGTGCATCATCTGACTTAGACTAAGAGAAAATGCAATGACTATAAAGAAAATAGGTGCTAATATACCAAGTCCATTCTTTTTAATGGGCTTATTTTTCTTTTTCATTTTTCTCCAAATAATGAATCCAATAAGAGCGATAACAAATAGATAAATAAGTAGCATTTCCATCGTTATTTTGCCTCCTTTTTTATTTCTACGTTCTTACAATCCACTATTTAGTATAAACACTAAAAGGCTGAAGATAAAAGTGCATTCTTTCATTTTTTACACATGAGAATTCTCACTATTTTTTAGGGGCATCGTTTTATGGTTTATACGTCTCATTACTGTTTCTTTCTTTTTTACCACAATATGTTAGAATTGTAGAAAACGAGAAAACGTAGTGCAAACAAATTTTGTTTACAAGCTGCCACAGTTATAGAGGTGAATGAGTTGAGGTTAGGAAAGCAATTAAAAAAATTAAGAGAAGAACAAAAAATGTCAGAAGAAGAGGTTGCTGAGCAGCTGAGTGTATCGGTACAGCACATACATAAATGGGAAGGTAATCAGAGCTACCCTGACATCCAACAACTTTTAAACTTAAGCGACATCTATGGAACAACTATTAATGAGTTTATTAAAAATGATGTTGCATTACAAAACAGAATAAACATTCAGGAAGAAGAAAAAGAAGATGACGATGAACTGCTTCATCCAGGTTTTTATATCGGAATAGGCCTCATGTTTTTTGGTAATTTTCTGAGTCTCATCATCGACAATCTTATGATTATGATGGTGACAAACATCGTTGGAATGTTAATTATCTGTTTTTATAAAGAAATCTTAAAGCTTTTGAAAGATGTCAAAAAGGATTTTTATGAACAAGGATAAAAGAGCAAGCTGCGTAAGTCATCCGATGAAATAGCACAAAAACGATGAGGTGTACAAGGTGAAAGAGTTAAATTTAAATTTTATGACCATCTCTTTTTTATGTTTAGTCAGCTATTACTTATTTCGAGTGGGAGCATACGCTTTAGCTAGAAAATATGTAGATAAAACGTCTGAGGGAAGTGTTTTGAATTGGGCTGTAAATGTACTTGTGAGAGGCGATAAAAAAATGGGGTTCAGTGATTACGTCACATGGGCAGGGTTTTGTGCATTTTTGTACTTTGTGTAATCACAGTAAAAAAGGAAGGAACGATCTTCTTATTTTAAAAGGAAGAAGCGTTGCCTCACATGATCTTTGAGCTCGAATGATAAAAAGGTGAAAACATATAAAATTTTTAAAACGAATATAGGTTATCAATGAAGCCTAAAGTAGAAAGGTAGTGTAGTGATGATCAAGTCAAAGCTTTTATGGAAAGTTATTGGCCTAGAAATCTTAGTTATCTTTTGGTTTGTGGTAAACGGTGCATACGTGAGCATGACGCATCCTACTGCACATTATCTTCAGTTTTTAGGAGTTGTCCCTTTAGCAATAGGAATAGCTTTTTATCTAACAAAAACAAAAAAGTGGCAGCATTTTTTCTCCTTTCAACAAAACATGTCCTTTAGAACAAGAATCCTCGTTCTTTCTCCGCTTCTTTTGTATTTGCTTATTATCCTCATCGGGAACAAAGGTGTACACGGAAGTTCCATTGCAGATATTGTTCTTATTTTGCTTACCCAAACTCTAGTCATAGCATTTGTAGAGGAGATGGTATTTAGAGGATTTATGCTGAATTTGCTGTTATCAAAAAGCTATAAAGTAGCGGTTCTTCTATCATCGTTCCTATTTGCCTTTACGCACAGTTTGAATATGTTAAGCGGTCAATCGGTAGCAAATACAATTTTTCAAATTCTATTTGCATTTGTTATTGGGTTGGTCTTGGCTTTACTGATCGTTAACGGTCAATCGATTGGAGTGACGATTGTATTTCACGGCTTAAATAATTTTCTCCAGTTTACAAGTCCTGTCAACGCAAATGATTCTTTATTTGTTAATTACGCGTTGCTTCTATTTTTAAGCGGATATGCCTTTTATTTATGGAATCGAAAATCTACTTTATCTGTTTCTCAACATCAGGTTAGTAGCTAATCAAAAGAGGTTGAGACAAAAGTAGTCTAGTTGAAGGTGAATCCGAACAAGGAATGGAGATTCTTGATGGAGAATCAAACTCGTTCGGATTTTTTGTTATTGGGATGAACGTAGATTTCGTTTATGTGGGTACGTGCGTCTAGAAGTTGATTGGAGGGCAAGGCGAAGACTCCTGCGGGAAAAGCGGAATAGGTGAGACCCCGCAGGAGCGTAAGCGACGAGGAGGCTCAGCGGCCGCCCGCGGAAAGCGAAGCCTTGCACGGAAATCAACAGCGGTGTAGCGAGTGACCCAAACTAGCTCATGTATCCGATTTGCTCGTCTTTAGATTGAATTGCTTTAGTTGTGTCTCACTCTCTTTTTAGTGCTTCGAAGCAGGTATTAATCTACCCAAAGCTGAATAACTTCTATGGCTAATGTTACTAAATTTAATTTTTTTGGATCTTATTGAACACAAAAGGGGAGAACTATATGTTTGAAGAAAAAGTAGGGATTATTACGGGTGGAACGTCGGGGATTGGCTTAGCAACAGCGGAATTACTCGCAAAAGAGGGCATGCATCTTGTGATTGCTTCTAGAAATAGTGAAAAAGGAGAAGAAGCTCTTTCTGTATTAAGAAAATGGTCTCCTCACTCTCTTTTTATCAAAACGGATGTAACGAATAGTCAAGATGTTAAAAGCCTTGTGAGCCAAACATACTCTGCATTTGGAAAAATTGATGTGGGCTTTAATAATGCGGCTAACACGGAGGCAGCTTCTAATGCTACCCATGAATTCAAAGAAGAAGACTTTGACCATTTAATAAACGTTACGTTAAAAAGCGTATGGCTTTGTATGAAATACCAGCTGCAGGTAATGACCAAACAAAACAGCGGTGTCATCGTGAATACGTCGTCAATGGACGCTATTTTATGTTCAGCAGGGACAGGCGTATATGCGGCCGGCAAAAGCGGTGTGATTGCTTTAACAAAGTCAGTTGCTCAAGAATATGGCCATCAAAACATAAGAATTAACTCTCTGTGTCCAGGTGCATTTCGGACATCTATGTTAGAAGAAAAATTTTCTGATCTATCTTCAGAGGAAAAAGCAAAGCTCAATGAATCCTATCAAAAATTAAACGCGCTAGGCAGAATTGGTGATCCGCTTGAAGCCGCAAAAGCAGTAAAATGGCTCCTTTCGGATGACGCATCGTTTGTTACGGGTCAAAACATTATTGTAGACGGCGGGATTGGGTTTAGGTTTGAGTAACAATAATGAAATAAAAAGAGATTTGAGGGGATGCGTATGTCTTTCATTCTTACTAATTGTATGACCATTAGTATCATATTTGTGGTAATCCTTTTTGTAAGTATTGTATTTAACAATAGAATAGCCGCGCTGGTTATTTCCTTCTTTACAGTGTTATTCGGTTTATTTCTACTTTTTTACGCTTTTGCGAAAATAAGCGGGCTTGATGCTCTAGACATTCAAATAAAAGGTTTAATCATTATAGGAGAAGGTTTACTCTTACTTGTTGTTACAAGCGTATTCATTTCCGTACAAGAGGCAAAAAAGAAAACGCTGTAAAGTGAAAAATAAATGGTTGCTAAAGGCGGGGATAAAATGGCAATTGGAGTGGCATTACTTGTTTTAGTATTAGGTCTGATGTTTGCAAGCGGACTAAGCCAAGGAAAATCAGCTAAAAGAAAATATATAGTGTGGGGAACAACAACTATATTAATCATAGCTCCGTTCTTTTCATGGGCCGTTTCAATTTTGTTTGCAATTAGCCAGGAAGAAGGTTTTGCAGGAGTTGCCTTAATGATGCTATTATTTCCTTTTTTCTTTTTAGTAGGACTTGTTACGCTTTTAATAGGAGTCTTTAAGAAAGAAAGTGTGAATAAATCTATTTAAGAAAAAAAGAAAGAACAACCAAGAGTTTGATTGATAGTAATATTACTCCAAAATTAAAATCTTTAATTAATAAAAAACGCCAATTCAAGTTAAATTTGGATTGGTGTCTTCAATTTTTAGAACGACTTTTATATAAATAAACCTTAGGTACTCTAATAATCTACATATCAAGAAGAAATAAAAGAGATTCTTCTTTTTAATGGAATAAAAGGTAAAAATTATGTTTTAATAAATATTGAAAGTATCTATTAAAATGAACGGAGATTGTTAGAATGAAGGAAATAAAATTTAATTATTTAACTGAATTATGCTCAAGGTATCAGCAAGACAAATTTTACATTGAAGAAATTCCTGCCTCTATTTTGTCCAAAGCAAATAAAAGATTTGAAATTGGAGAGAATGAGGAAATTATTGCTTTTCTTGACTGTACGATATTAGGATCAGGAAAGGTTGGAGTTTATTTTACTGATAAAGGATTAAGATGGAGAAGTTTAGGTAATGGATTAGGTAATATAGAATGGACTGAATTCCGTAAAGTAAATCGGATTACAATTCAAAATAAAGTTGAAGTTCACTTTGATGAAGTAAAAGCATTTTTAATAGGTGGAGGAAGCAATTACCCATCCCTGTTATTTATAGATCTTTTGACAAACATAAGAGATTTCTTAAAAGAATATTCGTATGAATTACTTTTAAAGCATCAGAACGTATCTTGTTCTGTAACTTATCATGAGCTAAATAGTATAAGTGGGCTATTTGAAAAATATGAGGAAGCATTTGAACCGAATAATGGTCTGTTAGTAGATGAACATATTTCTTTAGACTTAAAAAAGAAAATAATACGGTATTTTAATTTACAAGTTAATAAAAAGATTGTTGCTTTTTTATGTACGTTCCCGTTAAAGAAAACGGACGGAATTATTGTTTGTGAAAATGGAATTTACTTTAGAGAAACCTTTGTTTCTCTCTATTATCCTTGGTATGTGTTCCGAACTTTACCTCTATATGTATTGGAAGACGAGCTGATTATCGGGAAAGATAATATTTTTCATCTTACTCATGCGAAAATGGAAAGTACGGAGATTGTACTTTTTCTAAAAAAACTGCAGGAGTACGCTAATTCTGTGTATGAAAGTGTTCCTAGTATAGTTGATTTCTACGCAGCTAAGCCGCAAAGTTAAAAACGAGCCGTTGAATCCAATCTTTAATGGTAATTCGCTCAGAATGGTCTTTTTTGTCTCCCTAGAATCGAACTAGCAACCTTGCTAAAAAAACGAAATTTGTTTATGATAAAGGTGATATAAACAGGAGATGAGCAGATGAATATACATAATAAACAATCGTTTTCAAAAGTACCGCGTCGAAAGCTAGTGGACGAAGTGCTAGAGCAGCTTCAAACGAAAATTTTTTCAGGTCAGTATCAGGTGGGAGATCGGCTTCCAACGGAGCCTCAGCTAATGGAAGAGCTCGGGGTAGGGCGATCTACCTTGCGAGAAGCGGTTAAAATTCTTGTTCATGCAAATGTACTGGAAGTGAAACAAGGAAAAGGAACGAGAATTAAGTCTCTTAGCTTCACACAGGATTCGTTTGAAACAAGACTTCAAACGGCAGATATAAATCATATTTATGAAGCGCGTGAAATGCTTGATTTGCAAGTGGCGATGTTAGCGGCGCAGCGTCGAACGGATGAAGACTTGTTAAAGATGAAAGGGCATTTAGATAAACGAAAAAAAGAGCTTGAAAAAGGCAATTACGCTGAATATATAGAAGCGGATATTCAGTTTCATCTTTCGATTGCAGAAGCTAGTAAAAATAATGTTTTAATGGATTTATATCAATCGTTTGTGCCTGTGCTGCGACACACACTGAGTCAGCTCATTTTAAAAACGGTTGACTATAAAGATAATTCCACCATTCATGAAAACTTATTTACCGCTATTTTGAATGGAGATACAGAACAAGCAAAAAAATATGCCGGTCAAAATTTGGAGCTTACCTAAGTTCCTTTTTTAAAAAACTAAACATCAGATGATATACTGAATCAACGAGGGAGGAATAACAACATGAAGTCAAAAGAGAGAATATATGTGTATGTGATTGCTTTATTTTTAGTTTCAATTAATTTACGAATCGGTATTACATCCGTATCGCCTATGCTTGAGACCATACGTAATCAGCTGGGATTGAGCAATGTTACAGTTAGTTTTTTAACAGCTATTCCTGTGTTATGTATGGGGTTGTTTGCATTGTTTACAGGAAAACTTGAAGGGCTGTGGGGAGCTGAAAAAGTGATTTCTTTTTGCTTAGTGGTGATTGGAATCGCGACGTGTATGAGAGTGGCCGCACACTCAATATCTGTTCTTTTAAGCAGTGCTTTTCTTTTAGGTGTAGGTATTGCCATCGCTGGACCGCTGTTATCGGGATTTATCAAAAAGAAATTTCCGAATAGAATAGGCCTCATGATCGGAATTTACTCCGTGGGCATGGGAACGGGCGCTTCGTTAAGCGCAGGGCTGACGGTACCTTTGCAGCATGTACTGCACGATTCGTGGAATGTAGCTCTTGCTAGCTGGAGCGTGCTGGCCGTGATTGCTCTCATTGTTTGGTCTCCGATTGCGCGTAAATCTCAGCAAGCGTTTGGCTCCAGAAAAAACAAGCTGCCGTTAAAAAATAAAAAAGCCTGGCTGTTTACGCTTTTCTTTGGGCTGCAAGCCGGCATTTTTTACTCTGTGACCACTTGGCTAGCGCCAGCAGCACACGATTTGGGCATGAGTAATCAAAAAGCGGGTACGCTTATTACCGTTTTTACGTTCGTTCAAATGGCGTTTAGCTTTTTAATTCCAACGCTAGCTGATTATTATAAAAACCAAACCTTTTGGCTTGCGAGCAGTACACTGTTTGCATCAGCGGGTTTAGTTTTCATTCTCTATCCTTTAACCAGTCTTTGGTTTTCTTCGATACTATTAGGAATAGGGCTTGGAGGACTTTTTCCTTTAGCACTTATGCTGCCGTTAAACGAGACAAATTCGCCTCAAGAAGCGAGCTCATGGACAGCTATGATGCAATCAGGGGGATATATTGTAGGAGGGTGCGCTCCGGTTTTATCTGGTTTTGTGCGCGATATCTTTCATACAAATACGCCGTTATTTTTTGTTTTACTTGTTTTAACAATTTGTTTGCTAGTGCTTACTGCATCCATGCACAAGCGTTCAGAGGTGAAAGAATTATCACATGATGAAAAAATCTATTGATTTAAAAAAGGAGAGAGCATATGGCAGATCACTATCAAGTTCAGTCGCTTAACTACGGAAAAATTGAAACACTTACGTATGGAAAACGAACGTTTCAATCAGCTATTAGAAAAACAGCAGCAGATGAACCCGTCTTTTTAAGTAAGTTGGGGCTGGAAGGTGACGAACAGGCGTACAAAGATCATGGAGGAGTGGACAAAGCGCTATGTCTGTATCCTTATGATCATTATGAATATTGGAATAACATCATCCAAAACCCTGTTAAAAGCGCGTTGTTTGGAGAAAACATCACAACCGTTGGATTAACAGAAAGGAACGCGCACGTCGGGGACATATTTGCATTTGGTGAGTCCATTATTCAAGTATCTGAACCTAGAAATCCTTGTTACAAGCTTGCTGCAAAATATGAAGTGCCGGATATCGTTGTGAAAATGAGAGACACGGGCTATACAGGATTTTTATTTCGCGTTTTAAAAGAAGGCATCGTCTCAGTACAAGATGATTTGATCCTTCTTGAGAAAGATCCGAACGAAGTTTCTATCTCAGCAGTTAATGATGTGAAATTTAAAGACCGGTTTAATAAAGAGAAGCTGGATAGAGTTCTGCAAGCAGAGGCCTTGTCAACTAGTTTAAGAGAGAGCTTGCTGAAGCAGCTTCGTTCTGAATAATAATAAAGTTGCTAAAAGATATGAATATAAAAAATGAAGTGATAAAGCTAACCCTACTAAGTTAGCTTTATCACTTCATGGCGTTTTTCAATACGTTTTTCGATTTTCTCGATTGCTTTTTTATCTTTTAGTAATGCTTGTTTATTTTCTTTTACTAGCTCTTCAAATGATTTTTTCTGTTTAAACAAACTAACACTTCTTTCTCACTATCGTGTTTTTTAATGATGAGGGGGGATGGTTATTTATCCTCGGCATTAAAATGAAACGACTTCTCAGACTTTGCGATCACAACAGTAGCTAAAGAGTTTCCTACGACATTTAAGGCTGAACGGCCCATGTCTACAAAGAAATCAACTGCTAATAATAAAGCGACTCCTTCTGCAGGTAAGCCAATTTCTTTAGCTGCAGCTAACAGCACAACGATGACAGCTGAAGGGACGCCTGCTAATCCTTTCGTCATAAGCATTAATAAACCAATAATCACAATAATTTGTTCAAGACTAAGAGGTAGGTTATATACATTGGCAAGAAAGATAATCGCTACACTGATATAGATGCTAGCTCCATCTAGGTTAAAAGAATAGCCCGTTGGTAATACAAAAGAAGTGACAGAACGTGACACTCCGAACTTTTCTAATCGATGAATGAGCAGCGGCATAGAAGCCTCTGAGCTGCGCGTTGTAAACGTTAATAAAATTAAATCTCCGGTTCTTTTTAATAGTTCCTTATAAGGGATACGGAAGATAAGTGCGATAATAGGAAATACAACAAATGCCGTAATGGCAAAAGATAAATACGTAATACCTACAAATTGACCTAAAGAAAGCAAGCTGCCAATCCCGTATTTAGCCACGCTAAAAGAGATAAATCCAAATACGCCAACCGGGGCAAATGATACCGCGTATTCGACTACTTTAAACATCGCTTGTAGCCATGCTTCAAAAAATGTAATAACGGGCTTCGCTTTCTCTTCAAGTGATGTAAGAGCTAACCCTACAAAAATACCAAAGAAGATAATCGGTAACAGCTTTCCTTGAGCCATTGCTTCTACAATATTGCTTGGAATAATACTTAAGAAAAACTCTCCGAAATCGATCCCTTTTGCCAGGTTGCCTAATGAAGAAGTATCCACTGCACTTACATGCATATGTCCACCGACATTTGTTACTTTAGCAATGAGTATTCCTAATATAATCAGCACGGTAGTTACAATTTCAAAATAGAGAAGGGTTTTAAACGCGACTCGTCCTAGCTTTTTTGTATCATGCATCCCTGTTATTCCTAATACGATTAACGGAAAAACAAGAGGAACAATAACCATTTGAATAAGCTGGATAAACGCTTTTCCTACTATTTCTAACTTCAAACCAACTTCTTTGCCAAAGTAGCCAACCATCAATCCAAGAATTAATCCAATAATTACTTTTAATCCTAAATTAAGCTTAAATCTATTTTTTGTAGCCATCTGTCTAATTCTCCTTGTAGTGTAGTATTGTGTATGTTTTAGTAACCTTTGAGAATTAGACAGGTACACATGCTGTTATTATGCTTATTCACTATGGAAAGTGCGTTCACCTTAATTACCTCCTTCAAATATCTTTTTACATACTAAAACAATTATTCCTATAAGTAAAGTATGGATTTTATTTATTTTTCCCGTTTTTATCTAAAATTACTGGGTTTACTTCTAAAAAAAGTAATATAAATAAAGTCAAAAAAAGCATAAAAACCCTAATTTGATAGGGTTTTTATGCTTTTAATAATGAACAATAAGATGATGGAGATATCATACCTTATAATTCTTATAAAAATACTATAAATTATATTTTATATATGGTATTATGTTTACAGAATTTAAAGGAGTGTGTATGATGCCGTTTAGTTATGTTTCTCACTTATATTGTCCTAAATGTAAAAAAGAATATAGTCCAAAAGAAAAACATCAATTATGTGAATGTGGCTCACCGCTATTGGTAGCGTATGATTTAGAGAGATTGAAAGCTAACTTGACTCCAGAAGATGTTCAAAGCAGGGAACCAAATTTATGGAGATATCATGAGCTGCTTCCAGTAGAAGATCCAGAAAACGTTGTTTCCTTAGGTGAAGGGATGACGCCGCTTATAAAAATGCCTAAGCTAGGTAAAGAAATGAACATTCCAAACTTATATATGAAAGATGAAGGCATCATTCCAACGGGATCATTTAAAGCTAGAGGCGCCGCTGTAGGGGTGTCAAAAGCAAAAGAACTTGGCGTTGAACAGTTAGCCATGCCTACAAATGGAAACGCCGGAGCTGCTTGGTCGCTGTATTCGTCGCGCGCTGACATAAAAGCAACCGTTGTGATGCCAAAAGATGCGCCTGTTATTACACGAAATGAGTGTGCTGTCGCTGGAGCTGACCTTTACTTAGTCGATGGACTTATAAGTGATGCGGGTAAAATTGTCGGTGAGGCTATTAAAGCCTGGGGTCTTTATGATGCTTCTACGCTTAAAGAGCCGTACCGAATCGAAGGTAAAAAAACAATGGGCCTAGAAATTGCTGAACAGTTTTCTTGGAATCTTCCTGATGTAATTTTATATCCAACAGGAGGAGGCGTTGGCTTAATTGGAATCTATAAAGCGTTAAATGAATTAAAAGAGCTTGGCTGGATTAAAGGTGATCTTCCTCGTTTAGTTGCGGTACAAGCTGAAAACTGCGCGCCTATTGTAAAAGCATGGAATGAACGAAAACAAGAATCTGAATTTTGGCCGGATTCTTCTACCATCGCCTTTGGTATCAACGTACCAAAAGCAATCGGGGACTTTCTTGTTTTAGAAGCCGTATACAATACAAATGGATGTGCGATTGCGGTCGATGAAGATAAGATTGTGGAAGAACAAAAAAAGGTTGCGCAGCTTGAAGGATCGTTTATTTGTCCGGAAGGTGCGGCTACATTTTTAGCTGCACGCCGTTTGCGAGAAGAAGGCTGGATTAAAGAAAACGAAACGGTTGTTGCTTTAAATACAGGGCTTGGAGTTAAATATCCAAACACGGTAGATATTGAAGTGCCAATTTTAGAGAGAAATGGCAGCCTTACTAAAAAATAAAGCAAGTGAAAAAATAGATCTCTGTCTAAGCAGAGGTCTATTTTTTTATTCTATCGGAGATAAAATGTTTATCTAATGTAAAAAAATGTAATAAGTGTGAATCTTTATATTCAAAACTATACGGGTGTATTTAGGTTTAAAGTTCGTCCTATGGGGTATCTAAAAGAAGAAAGAGAGTAACTTTCTATCTCGAAAAACAGCGTGGTGAGGGAGTGGAGATGGCATGTTAAGAAAATTGAATAATATGACAAAAGTAGCACTGTAAACCAGCTTGCTTTTACAGTAGAAAACTTACTTGAAGCCACGAATGATTATACGTAGAAAGGAGTTGAATTTTTATCCCTCGAATCCCAGCCAACCCTTAAAGTTTTATTCTATGGACCGAATCATCCAGTGCTGCACTTGTTAGAACGAGCTTTATATTTATTTTTGAAGCTACATAATTTTTGTAATAGAAACAGTGTATCTATTACAAAATAAAGCTTATATCTAATGGGTTGAAACAATAATTGTCAGATAACCTGAGTGGAAATTTATACCAAGAACATTGTGAACCAAATGCGCTATCTTTAATGACTAGTTACTATTTCGGCGATTGTAATTCCATCAAAATCGATCCCTATTTTAGGCAAAAACCGTTTTTTTAGTAGCAACGAATTGTACGTTGAAATAAAAAAAGTTTATTTTGGTTTTAATTCATTTATTTATTAGTGTTTCTTCCTCAGCTTTTTTCGGCTTCAAACCCTTTAGCCATAACCTTTTTTAATATTTAACATCACATGAATAGTTTTCGTTTTTTACTTAAAAATAAGAAGTGTTCCAACACATTTACAAGTGAAATACATTAAGTCAAATTTGACTTTACTACTCAGTCTTGTATAATCATATACCGCGGAGGTGACGTGATGAAATGAAGTTTAACAAGAAAAAAATTAACGTCGTAGATATTGACAAAGCTAAAAAAAGCGTCTTTGCTACAGGAGTAGGAAACGCGATGGAATGGTTTGACTTTGGCTTGTATTCATATTTAGCCGTTATTATTAGTCAAAACTTTTTTAGTGCAGTTGAAAATGATCAGCTCAAATTAGTGTTCACATTTGCCACATTTGCGATTGCCTTTTTAATGCGTCCATTGGGCGGTGTTATATTCGGTAAAATTGGAGACAAGTTAGGAAGGAAAGTCGTTTTAACCACCACCATTATTTTAATGGCCTTTTCCACATTACTCATTGGGTTGTTACCTACATATGATCAAATCGGTATATGGGCACCCATCCTTTTATTAATTGCACGAATCATTCAAGGTTTTTCAACGGGTGGTGAATATGCTGGTGCGATGGTGTATATTGCAGAATCGTCTCCAGACAATAAGCGAAATGTGCTTGGAAGTGGACTAGAAATCGGTACACTTGTTGGCTATATTCTTGCTTCACTGCTAGCCAGCTTACTGTTTTTTGTTCTCTCGGATAAACAGATGGCCTCATGGGGCTGGAGAATTCCCTTCTTATTAGGATTGCCTTTAGGACTTATTGGTTTTTATTTACGAAGAAGTTTAGGGGAAACACCTATTTTTGAAAATGAACTTTCCAACGAAGACGAAGTTGAAGAAGAAAGCTTCCTCTCTATTTTAAAAAATCACAAAAAAGACGTGTTTGTTTGTTTCGTAGCCGTGGCTTTCTTTAACATTACAAACTATATGCTATTATCGTACATGCCTTCTTATTTGAATGAAATTATTGGTTTATCAAACACAGTTGGTACGGTATTAATTACGGCAGTTATGATTTTAATGGTGCCGCTTGCTCTTATGTTTGGAAAACTGAGCGACAAAATCGGAAACAAGAAAGTTTTCTTAATCGGTTTAGGCGGATTGAGCTTACTGTCAGCATTTTCGTTCTATTTAATCAACTTAAATGGTTTGGTTTTTATTTCAATCGGTATTCTTATTCTAGGTGTTTTACTTGCTACGTATGAAGGAACAATGCCAGGAACGCTGCCAACGATGTTCTACACAGATATTCGCTACCGAACATTAGCGATTACGTTTAATGTTTCAGTTTCTATCTTTGGTGGAACGACGCCATTAGTTGCGACATGGTTAGTTCACGCAACGGGCAATCACTTAGCTCCAGCGTTCTATTTAACGATTGTGAGCATCATCGGATTTTTCGTAATCTTGTTCCTGTTCGCGAACACGGCAGGAAAATCACTGAAAGGTTCATACCCTACAGTTGCTTCTAAGTCTGAGTACAATGAAGCGGTTGAAAATCCAAAAGATTCATTATGGTGGCACACAGAGCAAACAGAAAAATAAAGTGAATAATACGCAGCTGCTACATTCACTGCTGCGTAAAATAGGAACACTCAAAAAGAGCCTTCTCTTTGTATAGAGCTACAAAGAGAAGGCTCTTTTTATCGTTCGATGATTTATTCCATTTCCTGTATTTGCTATCTGAGGTTCCGTATGTTACGATTAAATTAATTATTTTTGTTCGGTATAGGATTGAGAGAAGAGAAATCTCTTCAATAGAATTTTTTATCTTAAGATAGTATGGTTGGACAAGGGTAGTAATACAACCGTGGAGTATTCCACACCAGGAGGCACTATTATGGAACAAGGTACAGTGAAATGGTTTAATGCAGACAAAGGCTTCGGCTTTATCGAAATTGAAGGCGGAGACGATGTATTCGTACATTTCAGCTCTATTCAAGGTGAAGGCTTTAAGTCGTTAGAAGAAGGTCAAAAAGTAACGTTTGACATTGAACAAGGTCAACGCGGAGCACAAGCTGCTAACGTTCATAAAGTAGCATAATTAATCCAACGTAAAAAGACTCCACATAGGGGTCTTTTTGCTTTGGATTTTAATAATTAAAAAAGAAATGATTTTAAAAAGGTTACTTTAAACATAAGTATAGACATTGGAGACAAAAGCCAGTAAAGAAGAGCTACCTATATCCTGTGTCGTAAATAAATAGAAAAGAATTCCTTATAGCTGTAGAACGATAGGCTTTAGGAGCAGGTATTAAGGTATCAAATATAACTAACCTTCATTGGACTAGCCGTTAGAAAAGTTTGCTGACTATCAGAATGCTGCTAACGTCTCAAATATAAGCTGCACATTATATTTCCCGATAAATAAAGTTAAAAATTTGATTGGTTTTGATACGAGAGAGGATGAAGGATATGAGTATAAGCTTATTTGCTAATGGAGAAACAGTAAGTATAAAAGCATCTAATGAAATAGTGATCATCTTAAAAAGTCATTATGTGAAAAATATGAAAAGATATTCTTATACAGTTGATAAATATCCCAGTACATTTTTCTTTGAAGAAGAGTTAATGAAGCACGAATCATAATTATTCATGAAGAAATATTGATTTATAGTTTGGATTCCGCCAATACTATGCTATACTGAGTTTACCATTTGTATTACCGATTACTATTTTTGTATTAATAAGCCCTATTCCTCAGTGGATAGGGTTTTATTATTCCATTTTCAAAGTAATGAAAAAGACAGACTCCATGGAGTCTGCCTTTTTCTATTTATGATGGATTACGCTTTTTGAACGTTAGTAGCTTGAGGGCCGCGTTGACCTTGTTCTACTTCAAATGTAACTGCTTGACCTTCGTCTAAAGATTTGAAGCCTTCGCTTTGGATTGCTGAGAAATGTACAAATACATCGTCTCCGTTTTCGCGTTCGATGAATCCAAAACCTTTTTCTGCGTTAAACCATTTTACTTTACCTTGTTCCATAATTGTTGCCTCCTAGTGTGACACGCACACATTGTGTTACTATCCTTGCTCAAATCTATAGACGAAAGTTATGTAACTTATCAATCTTTGCCGAACAAAAATAATTCTCCTTAAACTTAACAGAAATGATGACGTATTGCAAGGATAGAGTCTGTACAGCTAGAAGTTCTCCTTTGTCTATTTTGCACTATGTGAGCTAAAAACCGATACGTAAGCCTCCTCAGTTCAAATAAAGAGAATGTTTGTGGTACACTTAAATAGTAAAAAACATTTAAAAGCGAGGAATTATATGAACACAACTAAAAAACACCACAGGCCTAAGCGGCTAAAAATTGCTTTCCGAGCACTAATGGTCATTATCGGAGGGATTATTGCAGCTTACGGCTTAGAAACTGTCTTAATTCCAAACCACGTCTCAGATGGAGGAGTAACAGGCATTAGTATCGTTGCGTCAAACCTATTTGGCTTACCACTAGGAGTTCTCATTGCGGTTATTAATATTCCTTTTGTATGGTTAGGATATCAACAAATCGGGAAAAGTTTTGCTATATTTTCCATCCTCGGAATCGTCTCACTAGCTGTCGGTACAAGCCTCATGCATCATACTCCAGCGATTATTGAAGGAGATACACTACTCGTAACCGTTGTCGGCGGTATTATCCTTGGTTTTGGAATGGGAATTGCACTGCGTAATGGCGGCGCGCTAGATGGCATCGATATGCTAGCTGTACTGCTTTCTCGAAAATTGCCGTTTGGAACAAGTGATCTTATTTTGTTCTTAAATGCGTTTGTCTTTATTTTTGTTTCATTAGTATTTGGTCTGCAAGGCGCGATTCTTTCTGCAATTGCATACTTTATTGCATCCAAAGTTATTCACATCGTAGAAGTAGGTCTAAGCGGATCGAAAACCTTCCAGATTATCACTTCTCAGCCTGCGTTAATGGTAGAGACAATACGTGATCGTTTAGGTCGAAGCGCTACATATAAAGAAGCTTACGGCGGGTACTCTCATGAGAAATTCAAGGAAATCACATGTGTAATCAACCGCTTGGAAGAAAGCAAAATGAAAGAAATTATCAATGAAATTGACCCGACGGCTTTTGTTACGGTATATGACGTAGCCGAAGTTAAAGGCGGTAATTTCCGCAAGAATAATATTCACTAACATCATCAATACATTGTAAGAACACTCTACTACACCCTTTTTTACTTAGGCGTGTAGAGATAAGAAAAAGCAGCGTGATGTTTTACATCCGCTGCTTTTTTATATAGAAGCAATTGTTACTCGGAAAAGCCACATACAACTTCTTCCGCCGTCAAACAGCAGACTCAGATAGCCTACGTGTACCATATGTATTTGTATTCACTTTCCTCTCGGGCTGTATTTAACAAAGCCAACAGAAAAAATCTCTGAACGTAGAAGAACAGAGATTCAACAGAATGATGATTCTTATATCATACAAAGGATGACTTTTCCTGTCTCAGAAAGGTCATCTTTATCGTACCACCACCAAGGACTTGGCGATGTGCGTTTTCTCACAGCGGGGGAAGAAAAAATCTGCTATTGTATAGAGGTCGGAGTAAACTTTCTTAATTATGTGCGCTTCTTTCATATGTATCGAACCTGCTGACTGAGATCAGCAGGTTTTTTTATGCTATGGGCTAGCTGTCCTCTTCAAGCGGGCAAGACCGGTTAATCTTTATAGACAAATAGACTTTATACCATTTTACCCATACGTAAAATAGGTTAAAATAAAGGGGTGAGGCGTGGAGAGAAAAGAGAAGAGATAAATAAAAGGTATTTAACATCATAATCACAAACTTGATGAGTGATTGTACTAAATGGTGAACGTTGAAAGGGGATACATAGTTTTGAACACAAAATATCTAGATTTACTTGCACAAAAGTATGATACGGAAGAAAAAGTGGTAACCGAAATTATTAACCTTGAAGCTATTCTTCATCTGCCAAAGGGGACTGAACATTTTGTCAGTGATTTACACGGCGAGTATCAAGCTTTTCAGCACGTGCTGCGAAATGGTTCAGGGAATGTAAAAGAGAAAATCAAAGATCTTTTTAAAAATGTATTATCTGACCAAGAAATCAATGAATTTGCGACATTAGTGTATTATCCTGAAGAAAAATTGCCGTTGATTAAAGCGCAGTTTCGAAACAAAAAAGAACTGTATGAATGGTATAAAGAAATCATTGACCGTATGCTTAATCTCATCTCGTACGCTTCTTCTAAATACACGCGCTCTAAACTGCGTAAAGCATTGCCTGAGCAATTTGTGTACATCATTGAAGAATTGCTGTACAAAACGGATGAATTTACAAATAAAGAACAGTACTATACAAAAATTGTGCAGCAGATTATTTCTTTAGGGCAAGCCGATAAGCTTATTATAGGGCTTGCTTATACGACGCAAAGATTGGTTGTTGACCATCTGCACGTAGTAGGAGATATTTATGATCGTGGACCTGAACCAGATAAAATTATGGATACGCTCATTAACTATCACTCCGTTGATATTCAGTGGGGAAACCACGATGTGCTATGGCTAGGCGCTTTTGCGGGCTCGAAAGTGTGCCTTGCCAATATTATTCGGATCTGCGCGAGATACGACAATCTAGATATTATTGAAGACGTATATGGCATTAACCTGAGACCGCTGCTTAACTTGGCGGAGAAATATTATGATGATAATCCTGCTTTTAGACCAAAAGTAAGCTCGAGTGACAAACTATCCGATCACGAGCGACTACAAATTACGAAAATTCATCAGGCCATTGCGATGATTCAGTTCAAGCTTGAAAGTCCGATTATAAAAAGACGTCCTTTCTTTAATATGTCAGAAAGGCTGCTGCTTGAAAAAATTGATTATGATAAAAATGAAATTACGATATACGGAAACACGTATCCGCTAGAAAACAGCTGCTTTGCAACGGTGGATCCGGCGCAGCCTGATAAGCTATTAGAAGAGGAAGAGCAGGTAATGGAAAGACTGCTGCTTTCCGTGCAGCATTCGGAAAAGCTGGCGAGACATATGAAGTTTCTTATGAAAAAAGGCAGCCTTTATTTGAAATACAACGGAAACTTATTAATACACGGCTGCATTCCTTTAGATGAAGAAGGAAACATGGAAAAAATGACGATAGAAGATAAAACGTATGCAGGCCGTAACTTACTTGATGTGTTTGAACATTATTTACAGGAGGCTTTTGCTCACCCTGAAGAAACGGATGATTTGGCAACAGATATGGTCTGGTACCTATGGACAGGAGAATATTCATCACTCTTTGGGAAACGCGCCATGACGACGTTTGAACGATATTTTATCAGTGATAAAGCAACGCATAAAGAGAAGAAGAATCCATACTACTATTTACGGGAAAATGAGGAAGTCTGCCAAAACATTCTCGCAGAATTTAATTTGAATCCTGATCACGGTCATATTATTAATGGTCATACGCCTGTCAAAGAAATCGAAGGAGAAAACCCGGTCAAAGCAAATGGAAAGATGATTGTTATTGACGGCGGTTTTTCAAAAGCGTATCAATCCACAACAGGTATCGCTGGATATACATTATTATATAATTCTTACGGCATGCAGCTAGTCGCTCACAAACACTTTAATTCAAAAGAAGAGATTTTATTAGAAGGAACGGACGTTTTATCCGTAAAGCGATTGGTTGATAAAGAACTAGAAAGAAAAATGGTTTTAGAAACAAACGTCGGAGAAGAATTGTTAAAAGAAATTTCGATTTTAAAAGATTTACGAAAATATCGCTATAGTTAAAGATAAAAAAAGAGCAGTATGCCCCGGGGCTTCTGCTCTTTTTTGTGTAGCCACTACACCGTCATTTCCCAGCTCGACATTTCCAGCCAGTGCTCTTGTTCACGATAATCGGGCATGATTTTCCCGACAAGACGCCAAAAGGAACGATCATGATTCATGTGAACCATGTGGCACATTTCATGAACGACTACGTAATCAATGACGTGCTGCGGTGCCATTGCCAGCCGCCAGTTGAAGGTTAGCTGACGCTTAGAATCACACGTGCCCCACGCTTTTTTGCTATCGGAAATCGAAATGGATCGCGGCTTTGTTTTAAAATGTTTTTGATAGGAGGAGATACTTTTGGTTACGAGCGCTTTACATTGTTGATAGTAAAAACGTTTGAGCGCTTGTTTTATTGCTTCATCGTCGTGCTGATTGACATAAATCTGAAGCGTGTTCGCTTCAAACACTACAGAATCCTTTGCAATGGTCGAATCGTGATGAATCTGTATCGGATAGTTTTTTCCTACATACAAAAAGCTTTCTCCGTGTTCATAGACTTTTTTCTTGGGTCCATGCGTTCTATCTTTCATTTCATTTATTTTTTGCTGAATCAATGCCCAGTTGTTCTCTAATAACATACGTACTTGTTCAGTAGAGGTTCCTTTAGGAGCAAGGACTTCGACCGTTCCGTATCCGTCTACTTTAATTGCAAAAGAACTTCGGTTTTTATATCGTATTTCATAATGGATACTCTGATTTGAAAAAGTGTGTATCATGTTATCCTCTATATTGTACGGTTAAGCCTCTTAGGAATTTTCGAGCAAAATTCTCTTTGCACGGTTTGTAATTTTTATGGCCTTTTTTTCGTAATAAAGCACCTAATTCTGCTTTAGATACACGTATTCCACCGTCGTCAAATACTTCTAACATCTCTTCGCTTGTTAGGGATAAAGCGATTTTCACTTTCTTTAATAAGACATTATACATATTTTGATTGCTCTGAACCGGCGCTGGAGGTGCTTGCCCTGGTTTAGGATCTTGTTTTCCTCTTTTAAAGGTAATAAAACCGTTTAAAAAAGAATCTAACATACTGTTCGTGCACGGTATATGATCGTCCGCATGAACTGTATCCTCGTCTTCTTCATCCGGTGTTCTCGTAAGGATTTTTAATACGTCTTCTTTGGTTACATCTTCTCCGCCAAGATTAAAGATCTCTACCATTTCTGTATTTTTTAAATCCAAGGCATATCGTAATCTAATTAAAATATCGTTATTATCCATTCTTGCTCCTCCTATAACTTGCTTGCTGTATGTAAAAATTATGACTGCCACAATCTGAACGGACTTGGTCAATATCAGTACAATTATAGTAACAGGTTCCGCTGGAATTCTAAGTTATTCCATTCATTTCTACAAACATATAACTTCTCATATTTATCAGCCTTCGTCAACTTTTGAAAAAGAACGATTTGCTCATATTATGTCCGAACAGACACTTTACCATAACAAAAATTAGGAGGTGCAGTCTGCTAAAAGAAGCAGAGGCAACTTTATTTTTTAAGAAGAGATAGGACAATTTTTGAAGTTAGCGGATCTCTGTGTGCTGCTAGAATGATATACCCTACTAAATAAATAGTTTTACATATTTATTTAGTATCCAAATAGGAGTATGATAGTAGTAAAAAAAGAAAGAGGTCAACAGATGAATTCAACATACTCACCAAGAGAATCAACCAAAATCAAAGCTTTATCCATGCATGCGCTTTTTATCGCACTGACGTTTGTAGCGACAATGTTTATCAACATAAAGCTTCCCATCATGGGTAACGGAGGCCTCATCCATTTAGGCAACGTTCCTCTTTTTATAGCGGCCTTTATTTACGGTAAAAAAACAGGAGCCATCGCCGGCGCTTTTGGAATGGGGTTATTCGATCTGATCTCCGGCTGGACAGCATGGGCGCCGTTTACGTTTATTATTGTAGGGGCTATGGGCTTTTTAGCAGGTCTTATCTCTGAAAAAGCACCTGGTAAAAGAGCACTTGTTAACACACTGGCAGTTGTTGCTGCGCTGATTGTAAAAATCGTAGGCTACTATTTTGCCGAAGTGATTCTTTACGGTAACTGGATCCTTCCGCTTGGCTCTATACCGGGCAATGTGATGCAAGTTGTGATAGCAGGTATCATCGTCGTTCCGCTTGTAGGGCGCTTAAAGAACAGAGCGGTACAAATTTAATCCGTCAATCGTAAGTCGTTTTACCATTATCCTATCCTTAAATGATATACTTGATAGATATTCATCAAGTGAAAGGAGCGGAAAACACCATGAAATATTTAAAATCACAGATGAAGCAGCTCATTAAAGACAATCAGGAACTGCAAGGTAAGCTAAATGGACTGATGAAAGCGCACAGCCTTGAAAAAAACTTTGCTCTTAAAGCTCTCTACCATGCAGAAGTGGCTGAAGGCGGGAAATATCAGCTTGCCTATCAAGCACTGGACGCACCGAAAAAGTAATGGCCTTGTTGCTCATTCGTATATTTCTTCATTATAAAAAGGCAGCCGAATCGCGTATTTGGCTGCTTTTTTTAGCAAATAGAATGACATAGAATTGTTTTGGCTTTTGCACAACTTCTTTCTAACTGCTTAAATCTTGATAAATAGGGTATTGAAAAATAAATGCTAGCGATCGTTCTAATTATATAAGAAAAGAGGAAAATAGCGATGACCGTATCTGCTTTAGAACAAGCAAAAGTAGAATTACCGAATGGAGAAACAGTCAATTATCGAATGAAAAAAGGCGGAAAAGAGGTGCTTTTGTTAATTCACGGAAACATGAATTCTTCCCTTAACTGGGATGTGTTAATGAACGAACTGCCAGAACATATCACAGCTTATGCCATCGACCTAAGAGGGTTTGGAGACTCCACTTATCATACACCTATCCACACAATCAAAGACTTATCAGATGATGTCAAACTGTTTGCAGATGCTTTAAAGTTGTCTGCTTTTACAATAAGCGGGTGGTCATTAGGAGGAGCAGTTGCTATGCAATATGTAATTGACCATCCGAATGATGCCAAAAATTTAATTCTATTAAGCTCCGTCAACATCAAAGGCTACCCTATTCCAAGAAGAACGTTTCTAGAACTTCCTATTCCTAACAATTTTATACAAACCAAAGAAGAAGTAAAAGAAGCATTTAGAATGGTAGAAAACGCGAAAGAAACAAAAAACACATGGTTTTTAAAAATGATGCTGCGTCAATTTTTATATACAAAAAATAAGCCGTCTGCTGATCAATTTGAAAAATATTTAGAAGGAACGATCAAGCAGCGCAACTTAATTGATATCAATTACGCACTCATGAGATTTAACATTTCAAACGATTTTAACGGGGTTGTTCAAGGAACAGGAGAAGTGGAAAAAATCACGATTCCTACTATGGTTATTCAAGGAGATGAAGATAAGATGGTTTCGACAAGAGATGCATCTGACATCACGAAAGGCATAGGGGAAAATGCAACGTTAAAAATTATGAAAGGTGTAGGCCACTGCCCGTTGTTAGATGATTTAAGCAGTTTAATGGACTTATACAACGCTAAGTTAAGCAGGGCTTAGGAAAAGCGAGATTTTCTTTCCTAACAAAA
Source organism: Priestia sp. 179-F W1.4 NHS (assembly GCF_045369295.1). Taxonomy (NCBI): domain Bacteria; kingdom Bacillati; phylum Bacillota; class Bacilli; order Caryophanales; family Bacillaceae; genus Priestia; species Priestia sp. 179-F W1.4 NHS. The sequence continues at coordinate 1,380,623 of NZ_JBIQFF010000001.1, forward strand.
GTTTTATAGTTGCTAGATGCAGCATGTTCTAAATCCACACAAGCAGAATAGACTGCCTGCAAAAGAGATACTGTGTGATGAAAAAAGCGTGCTATCTTTTGAGGAAGCTGACAGCGATTAAATAAAGCCACTACAAAAAACGTAAGGTCTTTTCAAAGAGGCTTACGTTTTTTTACATGTACTCAATATTCAATTCTGCTTTTCAAAATAAAGAAACAGATTGGTAATCCATTTTGATAGCAGTATTACACCGAGATAAAATACAAATAAATAACCGTAAGTAGCCCATTCATGCAGCTGGAAAAAGCCGATCCCTGTTAATAATGGTTTGAAAATAAAAGCAAAAAATAAACAAAGAATCGTTGCATATAAATAGTAATTTTTATGACGGTTAATTGTCCATTGGTAAAGCAGCATAAAAGAGACAGGAATAAGCGAAGCATCTAGGCTAAAGCTTACGGGTATGATTGTGTTGATTTGGTAAGGATACGTCCACAGCCCGTTATAAACGCCAGCGGTATCACTATAGTGAAACCAAACGTGCACGTTAAATCCATAAAACCCTAGATGAAAGGCTTTTTTTCGATCAATAAAAAAATAGAGAATGACTAAAGGCAAAATAAAAGCGCCCAAGGTCACCCAAAACTGCCAAGAGCTTGGACTCGAGTAGTGATGCCAATATTCAGCCCACGTTTTGGAGAGATCTTCCTGTATGCTATGTATTTTTTCAAGATATTCCTTTTGATTGGTTGTCAACGTGATCCATCCTTTTTAAGTAAGAAAAGTTTTTTATTTTTAAACTGCCCTTTTCTTAAGGTTTGGATACCTTTCCCTGTTGAGTTGTTTGTATTTTTCTGCACGTACATTTTAACTGGCCTTTATGCTAAAATAGGAGGTATAAAAAGGAAAAAGAAGGGAACGTATGGATAGTTCTATTTTAAACATAGTGATAGCGGTTTTTTCTATGATGGCCGGGTTAATCATCCTTTCTTTATCTCGATCATTATCCGATGAATCAATGAAGCGGGTTCGGATTAGAGGGCTTCTTATCCCCATGTACTGGATAGCTAAAGGATGCTTTGGCATATCGTTTGAGAGGTTTGCACGTAAAACGATGTATGTATTCGGTGTAATCTGCATGCTTACGTCGATTTTGCTGCTCGGAAAGGCCGTTTATCAGCTCATCATTTAAAAAGCAGTTACAGCGACTGCTTTTTTCCATTTTTATGAAACTTTTAGCGTAGTTTTTACGTATAAAAGGTATCAATAAAATAGGAGAAAAAGGAGTGGTTTTTTGCCTGAAGAAAAGAAAAAGACAGATTATCTAGGAATGGGATTAGGTCTGGGCATTGCGATGGGGGCTTCTCTTGGGATGATGATGTATAATATTGGGTTTGGTATTGCGATTGGGACCTCATTAGGCGTTGTTTTTGGAACGACGATGAATCAAAGAAACAATAAGGAATAGATTTCTGAAGAAAGGAGTAGAGAATGAAATATTTTGACGAAGCAAAAGAACTATGGGTAAACTATGTCCCGAGAAATGAGCAGTCGGATATTGTAGAAGGAGAGGTTATCCGAGCTATTGAAAAGCTCCGCTGTGAAGCTCAAGGAAACGGAAATGCCAATTGGGACAGCGGGTTTGAGATGCTGGTGTTATATATATTAGACGTATTAAATGACCCGGACGTATTCAGCGCAGCTATGCTAGCCGAAATAAAAGCCGATGTTCACACCTTGCTCACTTCGGCAGAAGATCCGTATTTAGAAGACGACGTATACGATCGCTTGACGGATTGCGTCATTGTGTGGCATATAGCCAAAGGCGGACCTATCAAACGAGAAAAAAATCTTCAATTATATAGATAAGCGAGAAAAAGGAGCTGTTTTAAACGGGCTCTTCTTTTTTTGATCCCCAACGCTTTGCTTAACCAACAACTATCTAATTGCATCATGTGCTAAATAAATACATGTTAAAAATCAGCGGTTTACATCACAGCAGTGTAGCATAAGCTTCTTAAAAAATCGATTCATAAACGATTAAATGTTTGCTGACCTCCATAAAAAGTTTATAACTGACGCTGTTGCAAACACCTCTATTATTATATTCTTTACTAAATAAAAGATAAAGGAGAAGCGCCGATGTATATTCCAAAGTATTTTAAAGTAAATGATGAACAAATCATGTATGATTTTATTGAAGACAATGGATTCGCCACTTTGTTTTCGTATCATAATGAAAAGCCTTATGCTACTCATTTGCCCTTGATGTTAGATCGGAAAGAAAAAGCTTTATACGGGCATTTTGCTCGTCCGAATCAGCAGTGGAAAGATGCTGAAAATCAAGAAATTTTGGTTGTGTTTCAAGGGCCTCACTGCTATATTTCACCGTCTTGGTATGAAACGAATCAAGCTGTACCAACATGGAATTATGAAGCTGTTCACGTGTATGGAACCATGAAAATGATTGAAGAACCAACAGAACTGGTGGAGCTGCTGAGCAAGATGGTAGCGAAATATGAAAGCCCGAGCAGTACATATACACTAAATGACGTTGACCCTGCTTATATGAAGGGTTTAAGCAAAGGAATCGTTGGATTTAAAATTGATATCAGCAAAATGGAAGGCAAACAAAAGATAAGTCAAAATCATTCAGCAGAGAGACAGCAGCTAGTTATAGAAAAATTAGAGCAGACGTCGCGTGAAAATGAAAAGAAAATTGCAGCCCTGATGAAACAAAATGTGCAGCGTGCGCTTAAAAAGTAAGGGCTAGTTGAAAGAATGATTTATTCGTTAGCTTAAATCCAAAAAGAAACTGAATATGTTTTTAGTTTCTTTTTTTATGTCCACAGTACTTTTCTTGTTATTGACAAACAGGCTGTATATCCTTTAAAATTATCTTTAATTAAAGATAATTAAATTAAAGATAATTTTAGTGAAAGTTAAAAAATCTATATATTATGAAAAGAGGCGGAGTAGATGGAATTGTTAGGGTTGCATCATGTATCTATTTTGACGGGGAAAGCTGAGAAAAACTATCAGTTTTTCACTAAAGTTTTAGGCATGCGATTAGTAAAAAAAACGGTGAATCAAGATAACACTCAGTCTTACCACTTATTTTATGCAGATGGAGAAGGGACCCCAGGAACGGAAGTAACGTTTTTTGATATTCCGGGGCTTGCAAGAACACATGAAGGTGCATCTGACATTTCGACTGTGTCGCTTCGCGTTAAAAGTACGGATTCTCTACACTTTTGGAAAGAACGCTTCGAGCAGCACGGAGTGGAATATGAAGAAATAGCTAAACGAGCTAATCGTGATACATTAGCATTTAAAGATTACGAAGGTACACGTTTGCTTCTTGTCGCGGACAACGGTGAAAAAGGGGTAAGAGCAGGCGTGCCCTGGAAGCGCGAAGACATTCCGTTAGAACATGCGATCATCGGCTTAGGACCGGTCACACTAACGGTGGGAACGGCAGAACCAACAGTCGATGTACTAACAAACATTATGGGATTTCGCTATGTAGGTTCTTATCCATCTTTTGCAGAAAATCAAAAGGATATTTTGGTTTATGCAACGGGTGAAGGCGGAAGCGGAGCCGAAGTTCATATTGAAAGGAGACCTGATTTGCCGAAAGTTCGCTTAGGGCGCGGTGGCGTTCATCACGTTGCCTTCCGTGTTCCAAATGAAGAAGAATACAATAAATGGGCAAGTCGATTAGATGAAAACAGTCTGCCGAATTCTGGTAAAGTAGAACGATACTATTTCAAAGCACTTTATTTCAGAGAACCAAACGGCATTTTATTTGAATTATCAACGGACACACCTGGATTTGCGACCGATGAATCGCTTGAAACGATGGGTCAAACACTAGCGCTGCCCCCATTTTTAGAGGCGAAGCGCAAAGAAATTGAAGAGAAGCTGAGACCGCTAGATTTGGACGAAACGCTATAAGGTTTGCAGCGATTAAGATATGAAAAAACTCCAGTATTTATACTGGAGTTTTTTAGGTTAACACTCATCGTGACAGAAATTGAAACCACATGCACCAATAATAATGAGTAAAATAAACAGTACGATGATAATGGCAAAACCATTACCTCTGTGGCAAGGAACGCTATATCCACATTCCATATATCCATAGTCCGGCATTGTGTATCCGCAGTGTGGAATCATATGGTCATAAGCAGGAGCAGTATAGGCGTGGTGAGCCATAGCAGGTGAGAACGGCATATTTTCATTAGAACTAAAAGGTGCGTTTACGTTATTATGCATTTTAATATCTTCCCTTCATTTATAAAACTTTTATAAAGCTTTGATAACTTATTCATATGTTCGAAGGTCCTCATATGAAGCTTATTCACAGCCCAATTATGGTTGATTAACTATATTTTATGGTGAATGGAAATGTAGCAGTGAGTTTTACAATGCTTGTGGTCTTATAAGTTATGTCAGAAGGGAAAGGGGTTACCTGTTCTAAATTGTATAACGCTGTTTCTAGAACAGGTTATGAGGAACGTTTTGATTTTCTTAATTCTATATCGTATACGTACCCAAGCTTTCGATGGTTCATAACGTCTTCAGGGGTTGTATTCCAAGGATACATCGGATCTCTAAAGTTTTGACCAAATGGTCCGTTTTTCATTGGCCGATAGTTTTGATTGCGATGAACAATTTGCCATACAGCCCAAATACGATCCACATTTGCGTGGTGTAAAAAGAAGACAGGATCATTGGGAGCAGTAGGGACAACGCCCATCTGTCCGCCAACCCAACGGTGTACGCGATTGTGAAGCTGCGGCCCGTTAATAAATCCTTCAAGCTGATTACGAAAGCTGTTTTGGCTGGTCATATCCCAAGGCGGCGTATCATATTGAGTTATTTTTAAAGCTTTGAGAACATCATATCGAGTAGGGAGTGTAGGCGCCTCTTTCGTTGCTCCGAAATTACGTTTTAACCCTCCGGAAGGATTTCCTTGTTCATCGATCGTCGTCCAGCGCCCAGCTGCAAATGGCCCGGTATCGACGATAAAATCCTTTTTGGGATTTCCGTTTCCGCCCATAAAATCTGCGCTCCAAATTGGTGATTGTGATGGATCCTGCAGCTGTGCATCCGTTTCCCATTCCCAATATGGAAGGGTTACTTCTGGATTGATCGACTGGAGGTCACGTTCGAATCGCAAAAGGTATTCACGATGCCACGGCAAAAAAGCAGAACTCATATGTGCTGCATTTCGATCGCTGCCCGGAGGAGTATGAAATTTACCCGCTGCACCATGCCAGGCTACATAGCGGTCATATATTCCTTTTTCCTTTAGTATTAGCACGGCACGAATAAAATCTCTTTTTTCCGCGTCTGTAAGATGTAATACGTTTTTTCTGACTTTATACTTGTTACTCATTTTTAAACCTCTTTCTTAAAAAAGAAGCAAAGGACTGTTTCTTTTTTATATTTAGAATATGTCCAAGAGGTAAAAGTGCTACTGTCATATCTCCAAAATTTCACAGTCTAAAGTTGGATTTTTTACATATCAAATAGACTTTAAATCAATTATTAACTTTCTAGAGCTGTAGATAATGAGAAGAGGTATAATGAAAAAAGCAGGCCTAAGCCTGCTTTTTTTATTACATATATTAGGGTTAATGACCTATTGGATACATGGTCGTTACACTGTAGTCGTAGTCTTTGCCTCTGTAGTCGGTATACACAACTCTAACTTCTTGGTTTAAAGAACTAATATATTTTTCTTTAACGTAATTGCCAGATTTATTATTGGTGCCGTCTTCACCTTCGTTAATGACTTCTTCGGCAATAGACATGGCTTGTTTTTCATTTAAATACTTGCTGAATTGGCTTTTACCATGGTAATTGTCCGCTCCTGGTTTTTGCATATGCGCGACAATGTGGCAATATCCGTATTTATCATTTCCTTCTTGTAAGACAAGCTCTTTGCCGGTAAATAACCTGTCGCTTTGAGTCTCTGCAGAGCATTCGTTGCTTGATGTAGTGTCCGATGTACTGCTGGATGTGCTGCTTGAATTTTCATGCTGCTGAATGAGGGAAATAGGCGAATTGTTTGTAAATACAGCGATGAGAGCAATCACAAGTGCTACAATAGTGTATAGTATTTTGCTGTTTTTTAAAAAATCCATTCCTTTATGCGTCTCCTTTTTGAATCAACGTTAAAATCAAATCAACTTTCTTTTCTAGCTGATCGATTAAGTTTTGTTTTACTTGTTCTGATTGTAATAAAGCGCTTCTTAGTTCGTCCATATCTTTTTGCATATACGCACGGTTTTCTTTTTCTTGCTGCAGCTCTTTTTGAAGAGCATGTATCGTGGACAGCAATTCTTTATCTTGGTTCATTTCTGCGTTCACCGCCTCTGTATTGATAAAAAGCAACGTATGCCCACTATATAAAATACCACTATCTCTGCTGTAAATCGACTATTTGGATAGGAAATGAGCCCTCCCGGGTGAGGTTTTAGCAGGATATTGCTAGTTGAGAGGAGAATAGTATGGTTTACCGTGGATAGATAAGCTGTGCAGAAAAGAGGGAAGAAAATGTTTCCGGAATTAGAGACAAAACGGCTGATATTAAGAAAAATTGTAGAAAATGATGCGGGTGAGATTTTAGAATGCTTTTCTGATGAAGACGTGCTGCGCTATTACGGGCAAAAATCTTTAGAATCGATTGACCAAGTGAAAGGGATCATTAAGAATTTTTCCAAAGGCTACGAAGAAAAGCAGTTGATTAAATGGGGGATTCAGCTAAAAGAAAACGAAAAGCTGATTGGCACAATAGGGTTTCAAGAGTGGTCTGCAGAACATAAAAAAGCAAATATAAGCTATGCATTTTTTCCAGAGCACTGGAACAAAGGATACGCAACGGAAGCCGTTCACGAAGCGATTTCTTATGGCTTCCACGAACTTCAATACAATCGCATAGGAGCGATTGTATTTACGCAAAATAGCGGATCTATCGCTTTGTTAAGCAAAGTAGGATTTAAAAAAGAAGGGACATTAAGAGAGTACCTATATCAAAACAATATCCCGTTTGATACATATGTTTATTCGCTGCTGCGCGGGGAAGCAAAGATATAATTGTAAGCACAAAAAAAGGAACATGGGGAGATGTTCCTTTTTTTGTGCTTATATTTGTTATTAGAACGTACGTGCAGCTTCTTTAGCGCGAGCAATACCGTCTTCTTTAATTTCTTGTGCTTTATCTGGCATTGCAGCCTGTCCTTCTACAAATAGGCTTCCGATAGAAGGAACCCCAAAGAAGTTCATCATAATGCGCATATAGCGGTGACCCATTTCTAGTTCACCAGCAGGGCCGCGAGAGTAGATACCGCCGTTTGCTTGAATATGATACGCTTTTTTATCTGTTAATAGACCTACAGAACCTTCTGCTGTATATTTAAATGATTTTCCAGCTACTGCTACAGCATCTAAGTATGCTTTCATCACTGGAGGGAATGAGAAGTTCCACATTGGTGTAACAAATACATATTTGTCCGCTTGAGCAAATTGGTCACTTAACTCGTTTAAGCGAGCAACTTTGCGCTGTTCTTCAGAAGTAAGTGTATCAAATTCTGCGCCGCTTCCAAGTTTGCCCCATCCGCTGAATACATCGCCGTCGATGTGAGGGATATGCTCTTGATATAAGTTAACGTGAACAATCTCATCCGTTGGGTTTACTTCTTTATACTCATTAATAAATGCATCTCCCGCAGCCATACTGAATGATTGCGTAGCATCGTTAGGGTTTGCTGTAATATATAATACTTTTGCCATAATTCTTTTCACCTTTCTGTTTTCAATATATAAATGTTGTTTTATGAATTAAAGATAATATGTTCGAAAACATCTACTACGTTATTAATAGTAACTTACGTAACAAATTTAGTCAAAGGTTTTTTATTGGGTTTTATCATGTTCACAAACATTTTTAAGAGTATTACGCTTTTGGATTTTATGGATGAACCCTTTAAAAATAAGGGTTTTTTCAGGTTGAAGTGTGATTTTAAACGTTATTTATCTAGAGGAACTATCTTTTTTTGAAGGTGGATAATTAAAAAACAAAAAAGAAAAATTATATATTTTTGTTTCATGCGTTATTAATAGTAACAAAAAATAACAACGTTTAACCGTTTGTTTAACATATATCTTTAGCACAAAACGAGACAGAAAGAGAGGAATATTTCAAGGGAAATATAATGTAGGGAAGAGGAAAGAAAAGAAAAAGACCCCGGTCGGCTTCGAGGTCTTTTTGATTCTTATTGAATTTAAAACGTTTTGGCCATTGAATGTGCTTTTTGGAGTGCTTTTTCTTTAATTTGCGGAATTTGATCCGGGAATTTTACTTGCCCTTCAATAATAATGCTTTCAAACGCTTCGATTCCAAAGAAGTCCATCATGATTTCTAAATAGCGGTGGCCCATTTCTCTTGCCATTTCAGGGCCTTCTGAATACACGTCTCCGCGGGACTGAATGTGGATTGCTTTTTTTCCTTTAAGCAATCCTTGGGCGCCTTCTTTTGTATATGTAAAGGTTTTACCTGACACGGTAATCGCATCAATGTATGTTTTCATGATCGCAGGAACAGAAAAATTCCACATTGGCGTGACAAAAATATATTTGTCAGCGAGTACGAACTGTCCGCCTAGTTCGGCTAACCGTCCCACTTTTAATCGTTCATCCGTTGATAAATCCTGGATGGAGGAGTGAGAACGAAGCTTTTTCCATCCGTTAAATACGTCTGCATCTAAGTATGGAATATCTGCTTGATATAAATCTAAATGAACCACATCATCTTCTGGATGGGTTTGCTTATACACGTCAATAAATTCTTTCCCTACAGCCATGCTAAGCGATTCGTCTTCAGCTAAAGGGTGTGCAGTAATATAGAGAACATTTGCCATGATGCTCATCCTTTCTATGGAGTAGTTTTATTAATCTTGGACCCAGCTTTCTGCCCACTGGCTAATCGGTCCTAGTATTTTACCTAACTCTGTTCCTTTTTGAGTCAGCGAATATTCAGAACGAATAGGGCGGTCGGGAATGACATTTCGGACAACGATTCCGTGGTCTTCAAGCTCTTTAATCCGTTCTGTCAACAGCCTTCTGCTTAAAGCTGGTATACTTTCATTTAATTCACTAAAGCGTTTAGGACCGCTCATAAGAACATAGATGATTAATCCTGTCCACTTCTTGCCAATCAGTTCGAAACTTTTTTCTACTTTAGGTTGAATATCTTTTGGTTCGTCCATATTACGTATCCTCCTTCAAACAATATGGATGAAAAATAACTTATGCATTTATTGTAACAGAAAAAGCATAAAAACATGTGGAAACTTTGGGTGAAGCAGGGTGAAATGAATAAATTCACTAATATTTGTACCCTGTCTTTTGTTTTATAAAAACTTTTCACACATAGGCTTGTCACAACATACGATGTACGAATTCATTTTAAGAAAAGGTGGTATGGTCATGGCAGGAGTTATTAACATCTGTAACACAAGAATTAATGGTATGGCAAGAAACGGATCGATGAATTTTGGAGAAGTTCTTCACAACGGACACACAGCGGATGTTAAATCTGTTGGAATCAACTCAACCTATGGAGACATTTCAGCTGCTTGTGCGCGAATGAAAAATACAAATATGGATGCAGATATATTTGATCAAACGGCTGTTGCGAATATTGATGGGGTATATGGAAATCAGCTATAAAAGGAAGCTGCTTATAACATATGAAGTTGTAAGCAGCTTTTTTATACGGAGAAGTAGAACATTTATTTATGATAAGAGAATGTGTTTCTAATTCAATAGAACGATATAGCAAAGTTCCCGAATCTATTATATACGCCTTTTCTAAAAAAATTATATATTGTACAAGCACTTGGTCACTTATTGAATAGTATATAGAGGAAAAACAAAGAAAGGATGATTAAAATAGAATTATATGATTCCTATTACAACCGTTCCGATGGAAAATACTATATTAAAAAGAAAAAAAAGAGTCCAAATTCCTTAAAAGAGACTAAAAATAAAATAAATAAAGCAGACCATTCATTATATAGTATGAGTATAAAAAATAATCATAAACAACCTATTAAAGTGAGTATTATTATGCCTACTTATAATAAATGCCACCAAACCTCTCTTTCGCTTTACGGTTTATCCAAACAAACGTTTTCCCACGCTCAGTATGAAGTCATTCTAGTGGATGACGCTTCTTCTGACAACACACCTAACATTGTAAAAGAAGCTGATGTCCCTTTTAAATTTAAATATATTCGCATGAAAAAAAATAAAGGGCGCTCATCTGTGCGCAATATAGGAATTAACCATGCTGAAGGAGAGGTTTTAATCTTTTTAGACGGAGAGATGCTGGCGCCTCCTGCTTTTGTTGAAAATCACTATAAACATCATATGCATAAATCCAATCTTGTCGTTACCGGAGCTATGCATTATGAAGGAGTCTACACATTTATTATGCCAGACTATAATGAAGATCAAATGGCTCATTTAAAACAACTAGTAAATAACGATGCTGAGTATAGAAGATTGTATGAAAACTATGAACAGACGCAGCAGCATTTAAATGTTCCTTGTCCTCTTGTAACAAAAGAAGATATTGATACAAACCGTTTTCAACGTTTATCTTTTCCTAATCGCTATTTCCTTAACAGCGGGCTAAAACATTTCGGAGAGCGACTTGAAGGATTTACGCTACCTTATATTGCATTTTTAAGTGGAAATGTATCAGTAAGAAAAGGGAACTTAAAAAAATCTGGTCTTTTTGATGAAACGTTTGTTGGCTACGGGGCAGAAGACTGGGAGCTTGGATATCGATTGTATAAAAATGGTGCACAATTTGTTTTAGATCCTTCAACAGTTGCTTATCATCAGGAACATGGGATATCGAAGCGAAAAGTGAAAGAGCAGTGGGGCAATCACTATCGTTTTGTGAAAAAACATCCGAATATAGACGTTCTTATTCTATCTCTCGAATGGAAAGAACTTCCGTTTATGCATATGCATCAAACATTAGTTGAATATAAAGCGCTGGAGCAGCGTTTTCCTGATGAATATAAGGAATTTAAACATGCTTTTCGCGTCATGCTGTATAGAATCATTGAATATTTAAATAGTGGACAGCCCGTGACGAAACTTTACGATCTCCCAGGAGGATCAGAGGAAAGAATAAAAATTATTCAGCAGTTCGAAACACTGCGCCCTCGCGGATTTGAGTACTTGGCGAGTTCTTTTGAACAAATCTATTACCTATAGTGGTTATCACATTCAAAAGCAGCTATAACATCAACTCGTGAAATTGTCCCGCCGTAAAAACCCCTCAGCTTACGCAAAAAAAATTGAGGGGTTTATTTCTATATCTATTTTATATAAGGGGAGAAAACATGAATCAAAATTCACCAAAGTACGTTGCGTTAACGTTTGATGATGGCCCCTCAGCTTACACGGCTGCCATTTTAAAAATTCTAAAAAGATATAATGTACGTGCGACCTTTTTTGTCGTTGGTTCGGAAGTAGAAAGATTTTCAAAGCTGATTCGGCGTATTCATAGAGCAAATCACGTAATTGGAAACCATACGTGGAATCATCCTGATATCACAACGCTCTCTAAGCGTGAACTGTGGAAAGAAATTACTTCGACGAATGCTCAAATAGAAAAAATTATCGGCTATTCTCCAAATCTATTTCGTCCACCTTACAGTTCGATAAATGATACAGCTCTTGCTGCCATTAAGGAATTGGGAATGACGTCTGTTCTATGGAATATAGATAGCCAGGATTGGCGTGAAGAAGATCCACTGGCCATATGCAAACATACGATTAAAAATCTACAAGAAAAGAATCTTATCGTCATGCACGACGGAGATCGATACGGCAGCGGAGCGCGGGACCAAATTGTTGCTTCATTGCCGAAACTCATTAAGTATTTACTAAAGAACGACTATCAATTTGTAACGGTTCCTGAATTTCACCGAGTCGCATACAAGATTGAAGGTTGGTCTTAAGCAGAAAAAGGAATGGTTCTTAGCCATTCCTTTTTTAGATGTATGAAATAAGATAAAATGGATAAGGATTACATGTACTAGGTTATAGAAAGGCTAGATAGAGAAACGTGTTTGAGAAATGAGGAGTTTGCGATGAGAGTAGTATAAAAGTATTTCAACTTATAGAGAGAGTGATCGTTAAAAAATATGGTCATCATAAATAAAATTGGAAAAAAATGAATCTTTTTAGGGTATGATTCGTACTAGTAAATAGATACATAATTTTGATGAAGAAAAGAGGTAATACATTGAGAAACAAAGGTTTGATCGCTACGATTGTTGTGTTAGTGCTTATTGTCATTTACGGAGTAAGCTCTTACAATGGCCTCGTTAGCGCAGAGGAAGATGTAGATAATAAATTTTCCCAAGTGGATAACCAACTAAAAAGACGATCTGATTTAATTCCTAACTTAGTGGAAACGGTAAAAGGCTACGCTAAGCATGAGCAGGAAGCAATTGATTCAGTCACTCAGGCAAGAGCGCAGCTAGCGGGAGCGAAAACGCCTGAAGATAAAGTTGATGCAGATCAGCAATTAAGCGGCGCGTTAAATCGCCTGCTTGTAGTGGTTGAAAAGTATCCGGATTTAAAAGCAAATGAAAACTTCAGAAGCTTGATGGATAGCTTAGAAGGAACGGAAAATCGACTCGCTGTAGCGCGTAAAGACTATAATGATGAAGTTGCAAAATATAATAAATCCGTTAAGGGATTTCCTAAAAACATGTTTGCGCGCACGTTTGGGTTTGATGAAAAATCATATTTTGAAGTAACAAATGAAGAAAAACAAGCGCCGAAAGTTGATTTCGGGAGCGATAAGTGATGAAATTTCTTGCTTCGTTTGCTTTATTATTATCTCTTTTATGTAATACGGTAAGCGTTGCTTTTGCTGCACCTGATATCCCAAATCCGGTAGGCGATATTTACGTTCAAGATTTTGCTCATCTGTTAAATGACCAGGAAAAAGCGGATATCAATCAAATGGGCAGAAAGTTAGATGATGAAACGAAAGCTCAAGTAGCGATTCTTGCGGTGAATTCATTAGGTGATTCGGATGTAGAAGAGTACGCAAATGAAGCGTTTCGAAAGTACAAACTCGGTGATAAAAAGCTGAACAATGGCGTTCTTATTTTGCTTGCTAAAAAGGAGCGGAAAATTCGGATTGAAGTAGGATACGGGCTAGAAGGCGCTATCACCGATATCAAATCTGGAGAAATCATTGACTCTTATGCTATTCCTAACTTAAAAAACGGCAAATACGATACGGCGCTAGAAAGCACATACAAAGCTGTTTATAACCAAGTCGTAAAAGAGTATGATTTAGGAACAGATTTTGAACAAAAAGTGCCAAAAGCAGCTCCTCCTTCTGATAGCGGTGTTCATTTCACACCCCTTCAAACGCTGCTGATTGCAGCTGTTATTGTGGGCTTGCTTATCCTTGACTTTGTCTTTTTTAAAGGAGCCATCACTCAATTTCTGCTAAACTTCCTTGTCATGTTTGGAGGAAGAGGCGGCGGAGGTGGCGGCAGTGGAAGCGGTCCTCGCGGAGGGGGAGGCGGCAGCTCCGGAGGCGGCGGAGCGAGCCGAGGCTGGTAAAAAGATAAGAGTTAAAAGAGGCTGAGATAAAATGAGGTTAGTTGAAAGAAAATCCGAACGTGTTGGATTCTTGATTGAGAATCCAACGCGTTTGGATTTTTTGTTTGTATGGTGAACATAGCTTTCATATATTCATTCAGTTCCTTCTAACAGTTGATTGGAGGGCAAGGAGAAGACTCCTGTGGGGAAAGTGGAACAGGTGAGACCCCGCAGGAGCGCAAGCGAAGAGGAGGCTCAACGGCCGCGTCATGAGCGGTTCAGCTCATGTATTCTATTTGTACTCATTTAGATGAAATAATTAGGGGTATCTCAACCTCTTTTTTGCTTTGTGTGCCTATATCTTAAAAAATAGATTTTTTCCATTGTATAAGCATAATCAAAAAAAATTAGGGAACTAAGAAAAAAGTTAGAGATTTACAAATAAAAAGGAAGGTTTTATATGAATACATTTAGATGGATAGCTGCAAGGAAACAGCTTTCTCCTCGCGCGTTTAAAGATGAGTTAACTAGTCAAATCTGGTTTAGTCCCTTAATTTATGCTTTCTTTTCTGTTCTTTTAGCTGCACTGACGCTGTTTCTTGACTATTATTGCAAAGTAGGAGAGAAGGTCCCTTCATTTTTTTCAATCAACATGGATTTAACGAATACGTTAGTGAGTACGATTATGCCCGGGATTTTATCGATTACCACATTTACCTTTAACTTAATGCTCGTTGTGTTTACATCATTTGCAGCTCAGTTTTCTCCTCGCGTGTTAAAGAACTTTGCTTCTTCTAAGTCTACTCAGCGAATTTTAGGTATTTTTATAGGGAGTTTTTTGTATACACTTTTTGTCTTTCTTTTTTTAAACAGCTCTCAAGTAGAGGGATATTTTGCGATTCCGTTTGTGACGACAGCCCTTTCTGTTTTTAGTGCGGGCACGTTTGTCTACTTCATTAATCATTCTGTTAAGTGGCTGCAAGTAAATCATATGACTCAATCGATGAAAACAGCGTCCATAAAAGCGATTAAGACAACGATTCGCGAGGAACTGGAGATTCATCGAACGCAGTCTAGTCATAGCGAACAATTTTCCTTTCCAGAAGGAGAGAAAAAGCCGGTATGTATTCAAACATCTGGCTATATTCAAACGTTGAACTACAGCCAATTGATTCACTGTGCCAAAGAGCATAATTTAGTGATAAAAATGGAGCGTGAAGTAGGGGATTATGTGCTCAGCGGAACCGTATTGTTCTATTATTGGCATAGAGATTCGACAGAGCACGATGAAATGGATTGCACCGTCTTTCACCAATATATCCATGTAGGGAAATCTCAGACTGATATTCAAGACACGACGTATATTATTACTAAGTTTGTCGAGATGGCAATTAAATCACTAGGAAATGATGACTTCAAAACGGCGGTTAACTCCATTCACCAAATTAGCGATATTCTTCGGGAAATTTGTGCTGCGAGTCAATTTTCTTCTTACTTAGTTGATGATAAAGGCGTGATACGAATGGTGATCCCTGACAAAAAGTTTGAGGACTTTTTATATGATGGATTTGCTAATATCCGGCACTATGCGAGACGGAATATTATCATTACGATGGAGCTGCTCAAAACGCTTGGAAATCTCGCTGAGGCCATTGGGCCAGCTTATTATGACGACATCTGGGAGTTTGCCGTATACATTTCTAAAGGCTTTGAAGAAGAGTATTTATTTGTTCAAGATAAAAAATATTTTTTACATATTCTTTGCGATTTAGCGGTTTCCACAAAAAAAGAAGAGCAGTATGAACAAATCGCCAAACAAATGAAAGAATAAAAAAAGCCGAAGTCAGACGCTGACTTCGGCTTTTTCTTTATTTATTTGAACGTTTTAAGATGCTTTTAGCATGTGAAAATGTATCAAAGCTTGCTTTTCCGTGATACGCACCCATTCCGCTGTCACCAACGCCGCCAAATGGAAGGTAGTGAGATGTCATGTGATTAATTGTATCGTTAATAGAACCGCCGCCAAATGACACGCTGTTTAAGATGTGATCTTGGACTGCTTCATCTTCAGAGAAAAGATAAAGTGCCAATGGTTTTGGACGTTTTACGATTGCTTGGATTACTTCTGAGATTTCATCATATACGATGACTGGAAGAATTGGTCCAAAGATTTCATCTTGCATCACATTGTCTTCCCATGAGATGTTGTCAAGAACAGTTGGTTCAATAAACAGACGAGAACGGTCCGTTTTGCCTCCAAAAACGATATCTCCGTTTGTTAAGAAGCTGTTAAGACGATCAAAATGCTTTTCGCTCACTACGTGAGGGAAGTCTAGATTTTGTGAAACATCTTCGCCGTACGTGTCTGTTACGACTTGTTTTAGGTTAGCTAGCAGCTCGTCTTTTACATTTCGCTGAACAAGAATGTAGTCTGGCGCTACGCACGTTTGGCCAGCATTTGCAAATTTACCGCGCGCAATACGTTTAGCTGCTTCTTCAATATTAGCATCTTCGTGTACAATTGTAGGACTTTTTCCGCCTAGTTCTAGCGTAACAGGCGTTAAATGTTTAGCTGCAGCTTCTGCTACAATTTTGCCGACCATTGTACTTCCTGTAAAGAAGATGTAATCAAAGTTTTCTTTTAGTAAAGCCGTGCTTGTTTCCACTTCACCTTCGACTACAGTCAAGTATTCTTCAGGGAAGTTTTCATTAAACATCTTAGCAAGAAGGCTTGACGTATGAGGTGTTAATTCAGAAGGCTTTAACACCACGCAGTTACCCGCAGCAATCGCGCCTACTACTGGTGATACAGCAAGTTGGAACGGATAGTTCCAAGGTGCAATGACTAGAGCTAAACCGTATGGATCTTGATAAATGTAGCTTTTTGCTCCGGCGTGAGTAGATGGTGTTTCGACTTCTTTTGGCGCTGCCCATTCTGCAAGATTCTCAACTGCAAAGTCGATTTCGCTTAGCACAAGGCCAACTTCTGCACGTTTTGCTTCCATTTCTGGTTTGTTAAGGTCAGCTTTTACTGCTTTTAAAATGTCGTCTTCATGACGCACCACAAGTTCTCTTAATTTTTTTAGCGTTTCGATACGGAACGCAACGTTTTTTGTTTTACCGCTGTTGAAGAATGAAAGCTGTTTTTTTGTAAGTTCTTGATAGTTATTCATCAGAAAGTCTCCTTTTACTTCACATTTTTAGCTCTTTACTTATTAAATAGAACTAGCTGCTTATTTCCAAGTCGTAACCGTATTGACCGGTAGACGGTAAGAAGCATGACCTTCGCTTGCTGCTTTTCCGATTGAGATAAGCATAATTGGAAGATAACGTTCTTTATCTAGACCGAATGCTTCTGCAATTAAGTGTTTTTCGTATCCGCCGATTGGATTTGTATCATACCCGTGAGCACGAGCCACAAGCATAAGCTGCATAGACACAAGACCTGAATCAATCAGCACGATGTCTTTCATATCTGCTTTTGGCATGTTTTCGTAAATCGGCTTAAAGAAATTTAGCTGCTGTTCTTTAATGTCTTGAGGCATATAGCCAAGCTCTACGGCCTTGCCGAAAATCTCATCTGCATATTCAACGTTATTCATATCACCAAACACGGCAATAACAGCTGAAGATGTATGAACTTGTTCACTGTTAAATTTCGCAAGTTCAGCTAGCTTTTCTTTTCCTTCCGGTGTTTCAATTACAACAAAGCGCCACGGCTGCATATTAACAGAAGAAGGAGCGCGCATAGCTTCTGTAAGAATTTCCTCCATTTCCTCACGGCTAATTTTTACTGAAGGATCATATTTTTTAATTGAACGACGTTTTAAAGCAATTTCGTTAAAGTCTTTTGTAGTCATAGTCATTATTCCTTTCTTTTTAGGCGTTAAACTTATTTATTGTCATTTCCATATTTTTGATTGCGGACAATTGTTTGACATATCAATAATTGATACATCAACAATATAATACATTGATTTAAGAATTGCAAGGGAAAAAGTTTAAACTTTTGAAGTGGTGCGAATTGGAAGTGTGAAGACTCATTCTCAAGGGAACAAACAACTATAAAGAGAGTAAGGAAAAAAGAAATGATAAAAATGAACAAACAAAAAGTTTGACTACTTTATCTCTCTTGGTTACGATAAGTAACGAAAAGGGAGCAAAATTGAATTTACTGCTCTTTAAATGAATGACAGTTTGACAAAGAAGAGATAGAAAAATGTTTATTCTCTTTTTAAAACCTAAACTGTATTTGTAATTAATACAGTATAATAAGACATATTAAACAGGAAAAGTAGGAGGACTTCAAGATGTATACAGATTTAAAAGGTAAAGTAGTAGTTGTAACAGGCGGATCAAAAGGATTGGGTCGCGCAATGGCCGTTCGTTTTGGTCAAGAGCAGTCAAAAGTGGTTGTAAACTACCGCAGCAACGAAGACGAAGCGCTAGAAGTAAAAAAAGAAATTGAACAAGCTGGCGGTCAAGCGATTATTGTTCGAGGCGACGTAACAAAAGAAGAAGACGTTGTGAACCTTGTAGAGACAGCTGTTAAAGAATTTGGCACATTAGACGTTATGATTAATAATGCTGGTGTTGAAAACCCGGTTCCTTCTCATGAATTATCATTAGAAAACTGGAATCAAGTAATCGACACAAACTTAACTGGCGCGTTTTTAGGCAGCCGCGAAGCGATTAAATATTTTGTTGAAAATGATATCAAAGGAAACGTTATTAACATGTCTAGCGTTCACGAAATGATTCCTTGGCCATTATTTGTTCACTATGCAGCAAGTAAAGGCGGCATGAAGCTAATGACGGAAACATTGGCTCTTGAATATGCGCCAAAAGGTATCCGTGTGAATAATATTGGACCTGGTGCAATTGATACACCAATTAACGCTGAAAAATTCGCTGATCCAGAACAGCGTGCAGACGTAGAAAGTATGATTCCAATGGGCTACATCGGTAACCCAGAAGAAATCGCGTCAGTTGCCGCGTTCCTAGCTTCATCACAAGCAAGCTATGTAACAGGTATTACATTATTTGCGGATGGCGGTATGACAAAATATCCTTCTTTCCAAGCGGGAAGAGGTTAATAAATAGAACTGAACAAAAAAAGACCTCGGAATATTCCGAGGTCTTTTTTTTGCAATAAATGCGCAGAATATTTACCAAATATTGAAACCTTTGTTGAAGTGTTACGTATATAAGCTAACACCTAATAAAGGACGTGTTGAGATGGTGCCAGAGAATATTCAACAAAAAATAAATCAGTATAGAGATTTTTATATCAGCTTAAAAAATGAGCTCAAATGGAAAGCGGCAGATCACAAGCAGTTTATGGCTATCGCTTCTATGTATGCAGTGAAAGGTAAATCGCTCGAGCTTCAGGATTACCTCGAGTTAAGCGACTATATCAAAAATCAAGTAGGGATGTTTTCTACGTTAAAATCATCACAGCGTTTTACAATAGCAGCTATGCTTGATACTCGCTATGAGAATCCAAAAGAAACGTTTCATGAGTTTCTTGACGTATATAATCAATTGATACAAGGCGGATTTACGAGAGGCGCTTTTACGTACATTGCGGCTTCGGCTATGCTGTCGAATGAGTCAAGCCGAAGTCATAAAGAAATGGTCCGAAGATCCGCAGAAATTTATCAAGGCATGAAAAGAAAGCACCTTTTCCTTACTTCAAGCGGCGATGTACCTCTTGCCGTTTTATTAGCTGAAACGAGCGAGTCTACTGATGATCTCATGCATGAAATTGAACACTTCTATACAACATTGGCGCAGCATGGATTTAAAAAAGGAAATGACCTTCAATTTTTAAGTCATATTCTTTCAATCGATAAAAATTTAGATGCAGATACCCTTATTGAAAGATGCGTATCAGTAAAAGAAGCCTGTGAATCGGCAGGCATGAAAGTAAAGGCAATGCATTACCCGGTCATTGGCTTATTAGCACTGTTTGAAAAACCAGAAACTGAAATTGAACTTATCCATGAAGTGGTGAAGCAGTTAAATGCAGATAAACTTTTTAAATGGCAGAAAGACATCAACGTTATGCTGGCGGTTAATTTGGTTATCAGTGAAAAACTGAAGGATTCTAGAGTGGTCGAAACGGGCATCTATACAACGATTGAAACCATTATTCAAGCTCAGCAAGCAGCTATGCTAGCGGTTATTGCGAGCACTTCAGCAGTTGCTACTACGACTACTACTTGATACGTTAAAGAGCTATAAAAGAGAAAATGAGCCATAACTACATCAATCTAACCTAAAGATGAATCAGTGGGATAAATAACTCGTAGATCGCTTATCGCACCGCGGTTGATTTCCATGCAAGGCTTCGCTTTCCGCGGGCGGCCGCTGAGCCTCCTCGTTGCTTGCGCTCCTGCGGGGTCTCACCTGTTCCGCTGTTCCCGCAGGAGTCTTCGCCTTGCCCTCCAATCAACCGCTGGAAGCAACTAAACATATGAAAGTTACGTTTACTATATCAATGAAAAAATCCGAACGTATTTGATTCTCAACCAAGAATCAAACTCGTTCGGACCTTTCTTCAACTTAAATACTTTTGTCTCATCTTCTCTCTTAAAAAGTATAGACCTCGCCATCATCTGGAACTAAGACACGGGACGCCATGTCTTTTTCGTTAATAAAGCTTTTTAACTCTTCTCTTGATAGCGTCCAGTGATTGACAGCTTCCATATGGACAGAAAGAATCGTAGCATGAGGGGCCGCTTTGTGTACTTCGTAAATATCTTCTTTCCCCATCACAAGAGAACCGCCTTCTAAAAACTGATTATCGCCGCCGTTTACGACAATGACATCCGGTTGATGGGTGGTGATTTCTTCTTCAACAGCGGAATACCATACCGTGTCGCCAGCTACATAAAGCGTTTTTTCGCTCTTGTGTTTAAACACAACGCCGCATACTAAGCCGGTACGCTTTAAAATTTCTCCTCTTCCGTGCTCGCCTTTTGTTTTGATTAATTGAACGTCTTCAAAAACCGTGTTTTGCGTAAGTACTTCTACGTTTTTAAAACCAGCTTCTTTTACTACTGCGGCATCTTCTTTATTTTGAACAAACATTTTGATGTCGTTTGGCAACGCCTGTTTAGCTGCATCGTCAAAATGGTCTAAATGGAGGTGAGTGAGAATGACGGCATCAATACCATCAATAATCTCTTCAACGGATAACGGCAGGCTCACTAAAGGGTTGTTTTGATCTTGTCTGATCGAATTCGGGAAAGGAGGGTACGTTCCTTTTTCCGCTAACATAGGATCAATTAAAAACGTTTTTCCCCCGTATTCAACAAGTAAAGTAGCATTTCGAATATGTGTAATCTCCATCTCTATCTCTCCTTTTTTTGATCTACATCTAGTTTATAGGATGAGCTGTTTTCAAATCCATAAACAAAATCAAGTCTTTTAGCACTTTTACTTGATAAATGAAAGAATATTAGTCAAAAGCAAAAAGAACCGAAACAATGATGTTTAGGTTCTTTTTAGGATTTCTTTTTTCTCTTCATACACAAGTACTTGGTTGCGTCCTTTTTGTTTGGCAGCGTACAGGGCAATATCTGCTTGATTTAAAAGGTCATCCAACGTGTCGATTTCTTGTTTTGCTGCTTGGGCTATTCCAAGGCTTAGCGTAACAGAAATGATTTCTTCATTAATCCGTAAGGGCTGAGTCTCAACGTGCCCGCGAAGCTGATTGGCAAGGACTTCAGCTTCTGATGATGTATAGCCCTTTAGCGTAAGTACAAACTCTTCACCGCCGTACCGAGCAAAAAGGGCTCCTTGCGGCAATATGGATTGACAGGCTTTTACAACATGTACAAGCATTTGATCGCCGGCATAATGACCATACGTGTCGTTCACTTTTTTAAAATAATCAATATCAAGTAAAAGAAGCGTAAAAGAAGCTGCGGACTGTTTTGCTTCTTTGAACGCTTGCTTACTGTGCTGAAAAAATGCCCGACGATTATAAATTTGCGTCAGCTCATCGTAATAAGCTTGATTTTCAAGCTTTAGCTGAAGTCTTTTTAGCTCCGTGATATCTGTAAAAATAAGCAGCAAGCCGTGACTGTTGTTAGCATACTGCAAAGGAGAAGTGCGAACTTGATACGTATACGAAGATTGATCTTCAGAAAAAAGCTCCAGTTCATGACTGCTTTTTGCATTTTCTAATGCAAAAGGAAACGAACGGCCGGACAGCGTCACCCAAATATCAACAAAATGTTTTCCAAGCATCGACTTTTTTAGCTGCGGAAACATGTTTTTAGACGCTAAGTTAAATTCAATTAATCTGTAGCTTTCATCGAGCACGACAACGCCGTCATTGATGCTGTTAAATATCGCGTCTTTCGCAACGGGCATGACTGTAAACATACGCGATGAGTTAATGGACCATAAATATAAAAATGAAGAAACCCATAAAACCATCGGAACTGGATCAATTCCCTGCGGCGTAAAGCCCATTAAATAGATAAAAGCTGTGACGATAGGGACTAATTGACCGACCATTAATGAAATTAACTGCAGGCGGTAAGCTTTGGCTGTTTCTTTCCAGCGGTAAACGGCGAGCAAAAAAGCAACGAACATAGACGAAAAGATGAACATGCCGTGAATTGTGTACCATGGTCCAATTTCTTGATGAACGTAAGGAGCACCTAGAACGGGATCAATTTCAAACACTCGGTAATGAAGGTGATGCCAGTCATTTGTTGCGACCATAATCAAACTAATAAACGGAATGATAAAAAGGGCGAAAATATGTTTTTTTCTTACCTTTATGCCGACATACTGCATAACAAACAGCAGTCCTGCAGGAGGCGAAAAAGGCATGCCCACGTATTGAATAGCGGTCCAAAATTTCATTTCTCCGAGGTTAACGGATAGTAAGCTAAACACCGCACCCATACAATAAATAGAGGTGAAGCCTGTATGAAGAATAAATAAATGGGCAATGTTAGCGTAGTGGTGACGCTTAATAAATACGTAAAAACATAAGTATAGATTAAGAACACCGGACGTACAGATAAGCGTTATATAAGCTGTTAAATCTAAATTCACAATTGTATCCCTCATTAAGAAAGCATTTTTAGTTAAATGTAGCACAGTTGAAATGAAATGTGGATATTTTATGTAGGAATTTAGTAGCAGTGAAGGAAGTAGGTGGATAGTCTATAAGAATTATCTCTATTTCACTAGCAGATTATTAAAAATTCAGTATTTTATATATTGACATCGCTTTCATAGTGGAATATAATTTCAGTAATAACTTAAAACTGGATTGTTACTGATTCGATCAGGCATTACCTGTGTTAAAAATACGTGGTGTGTTCGCGTGTTTTTAAGATAGGATTTTTACGTTTGTTCTGATGTGGGGGAAGCATCTATGAAATTTGTTAAAGTATTTAATAATAACGTAGCTTTGGTCAAAGACTCCTCTAATGTAGAATGGGTCATCATGGGAACAGGCGTCGGTTTCCAAAAGAAAAAAGGTGATCCCGTTGATAAAGCTGTCATTCGACGGAAGTTTGTGGCCGAGTCGTCCAATGTTCGTAGACCGCTGGCTCAAATTTTAGAGAGCATCAAACCAGAAATTCTCGAGGTTTCTGTAGAGTTAATTAAGCAAGCGGAAAAAGAAATAGGTGAGCCTTTTCGCACCAATATTCACTTGACCCTTGCGGATCACTTGAATTTTGCGATTGAACGAAGTCATAGTGGCCTTGAATATGCGCAGCCAAGCCGCTGGGAAGTTAAGAAACTTTATCCGAAAGAGTATAATGCGGCTGTTAACGCGATTCGGCTGGTGTATGACCGGCTTGATGTGCTTCTTCCTAAAAGTGAAGAGACGTTTCTTACCTATCATTTTGTAAACGCACAGAATGTACAAGCAAAAGTGGAAGAAACGATGAAGATGACTGAAGTGATTAATCGAATTATCGATGTTGTTCAATATCATTTTCAGCTAAAACTTGATGAAGAATCCATGAACTATTCTCGTTTTGTCACACATCTACGATTTTTTGTTTTGCGCCAGCTGGATCAGAACCCACATGTTTCGCCTGAAGTTGATGCTACGCTGCTTGATGTCGTAAAAACAAAGTATGAAAAAGCATATAAAGCTGTTGAAAAAGTGGCTAATTTGCTTCATAAACAGCATGGCTGGTCTTTAACTTCAGATGAAAAGCTTTACTTAACGCTACACATTTGGCGCGTAACGAATCTCGTAGAAACTGAATAAGCATTCTTCATTGGAGGATTGTTACTGACTCGATCAGGCATTACCCAAGCAGGCATTTGCATGTTACAACCATGCGGTGATCTGTTTGGGTTTTTTTATTGAAAAAAGGAGGGATATAAATGACTTCATATAAAGAAATAGCGAAACAAGTGGTAGATAAAATCGGTGGAGCACAGAATGTTAACCAAGCTTGGCACTGCGTGACGAGACTTCGCTTTAATCTTCATGATAAGAATAAAGTCCAGGTGGAGGAAATTAAGCAAATAAAAGGAGTGATGGGCGCTCAGTTTTCTGGAGATCAGTTTCAAGTCATTATTGGAAATAGAGTGGCTGAAGTGTTTGAAGAAGTTGAACCTTTGGTAGGAAGCGGAAGCGCGGCTGAGGAGAAAAGCGGCACAAAACAAGGCGTTGTGTCACTTGTGATGGACAGCATTTCGGGGATTTTTACTCCTGTTTTACCAGCGCTTATCGGTGCAGGGATGCTAAAGGCTTTTGTCGCTTTATTTGCTACTCTCGGATGGCTGAGCATAGAAAGTGATACATATGCAGTGCTGAACGCAATCGGAGACGGAGTCTTTTACTTTTTGCCATTTTTCTTAGCTGTTTCAGCAGCTCGCAAGTTTAAAACAAATGAATACTTAGCGCTTGCTTTAGCAGCTGCCATGCTCTATCCAACCTTTGTAGATGCGGCGCGAGGTATTACGAAAATAAAAGAATTCACGTTATTTGGAATCAATTTCATATCTATTCCAGTCGTTAACTATACGTCTAGTGTAATACCGATTATTTTAGGTGTGCTGCTAGTAAAGTATGTATATAAATTTGTTCGCTCATGGATGCCGGCTACTCTTACGGTCATGTTTTCACCGTTGCTTGCACTTCTAATCGCTGCACCTATCACGTTATGGATAATCGGTCCTCTTGGAACATATATGGGAGACGGATTAGCAACTATATTCTCATGGATGTTTGAAACAGCCGGTCCGCTTGCGGGTCTTTTACTAGCAGGTCTTATGCCTCTTATTATTATGACGGGTATGCACTATGCAATAGGTCCAATCGCGATTCAAAATCTAAAAGTGTATGGATTTGACAATGTTTTAATGCCGATGATGTATATCAGCAACCTTGCTCAAGGAGGAGCGGCTTTTGGAGTAGCGTTAAAAACCAAAAATAAAGATTTAAAACAAGTTGCGTTTTCATCAGCCATTTCAGCTGTTATCGGAATTACAGAGCCCGCTATGTACGGGGTAAACATGAAGTTGAAAAAACCTTTTTATTACGCTATGGCGTCTAGTGCACTGCTCGGTGGCTTTGCCGGATGGTATGGGTTTAAAGCTTTTACACTAGGTGGATTAGTCGGAGTATTTGCGATTCCAACGTTTGCAGATCCAAGCGGAGCAGCAGGCAATTTGATTGTCGCTGTGGCTTTAGCGGCAGCGGCCGTTATTTTACCAGCCGTCTTAGTACTCACTCTTGGATTTAAAGATATTGCTTCAAAAGAACCTGAAAAAAATACAATAAAACTTGGAGAACATGCTTGTAAAGAAGAAGCGCTATTACAAAATGTTTCTCTAGCAGTAGAAGAGAAAAAAGGCGGTAAAACGAAAAGCGTCTTCTCTCCGTTGCACGGCGAACTTGTACCGCTGCAGCAAGTGTCAGATCCAACATTTGCTCAAGAAATTATGGGCAAAGGTATTGCGATTAAACCGAGCGAAAACCGCGTAGTCTCGCCTATTGCTGGAACGATTATGGTGCTGCCTGATTCTCAACATGCAATCGGCATTAAAGGTGAGGACGGAGCGGAAATTTTAATTCATATTGGAATTGATACCGTTTCTTTAAAAGGAGAGCATTTTAAGGCCCTGGTGAAAGAAAAAGATCACGTAAATGCAGGGCAGCCGCTAGTTGAATTTGACCGACATGCGATTGCAGAAGCTGGATTTGAAACCGTTACGATGGTTATTATCACAAACACAGCGGAGTATTTAGATGTGCTGCCGGTTAATGAAATAGGTCCAATTTTTGAAGGGGAACAGCTACTTTCTGTAGTCAAATAAATGCTATTTTTACTAAAAATATGAGAAAAGGACGTGGGGACTATGTTAACAAACGATACTGTATTTAAAAAGGGATTTTTATGGGGAGGAGCAACAGCTGCTAACCAAATTGAAGGAGCTTACGACGTTGATGGAAAAGGGCTATCTACTGCAGACATGATCCGATTTGTACCGAAAGACGAACGAACTGGCTACTCAATGGATGTAAAAGCAGATTATATTGAAGATGTGCTCAACAACAAAGTCAACGATCGTTTTCCAAAACGTACGGCTATCGACTTTTATCATCGCTACAAAGAAGATATGGCATTGTTCGCGGAAATGGGATTTAAAACGCTTCGTATTTCAATCAACTGGGCGAGAATTTTTCCAAATGGAGATGATGCGAAGCCAAACGAAGCAGGGTTGCAATTTTATGATAATCTGTTTGACGAAATGTTAAAGTACGGCATTGAGCCGCTAGTGACGCTGTCGCATTATGAAACGCCGCTAGAGCTTACGCGTAAATACAACGGCTGGTATAGCCGAAAGCTAATTGGCTTTTATACACGCTACGCAGAAACGGTATTTACACGCTATAAAAACAAGGTGAAATATTGGCTGACGTTTAACGAAATTAATGTGATTACGCATAGTCCTTATACAGGCGGCGGTATCTTAGTTGAAAATGTTCCAAATCAGTCAGCGGAACAAATTGCGTATCAAGGGGCGCATCATCAGTTTGTTGCGAGTGCACTTGCAACTAAATTAGCTCATGAGATTATTCCTGATGTAAAAGTAGGATGTATGCTTGCGCGTATGACAACGTATCCTGTTACGAATCATCCGGACGATATTTTACTAGCTCAACATAAAAATGATTTGAACTTATTTTTTACAGATGTTCAAGTACGCGGAGAATATCCAAAGGTAATGGAGCGTTACTTTAAAGAAAACAACATTCAAATCGTAAAAGAAGTAGGGGATGATGAGATTATCAAACAATACCCTGTGGACTTTATTTCATTTAGTTACTATATGTCTCTTTCTGTCACAACTCAAAGTGAAGAAGACAATGTCCTAGGAAATATGATTGCAGGAAGTGTAAAAAATCCTCATCTTCAAACGTCCGATTGGGGATGGCAAATCGATCCGAAAGGACTTCGCTATACGTTACAAGATTTTCATAACCGCTACGGCAAACCGCTGTTTATCGTTGAAAATGGTTTAGGAGCTCATGACAAGGTAGAAGAAGACGGCTCAATTCATGATCCGTACCGCGTAGATTACTTAAGACAGCATATTGAACAAATGAAAGAAGCCGTTAAAGATGGTGTGGACTTAATGGGCTATACCGCGTGGGGACCTATTGATTTAATCAGCGTGTCAACAAACGAAATGTCAAAACGCTACGGCTTTATTTACGTAGATCAAGACGATGAAGGAAATGGTACGCTTGAACGATCTAAAAAAGATTCCTTTTACTGGTATAAACAAGTAATTGAAACAAACGGAGAAGATTTATCTTCAGCTACAAAAGTCAAAGTTTCTCAATAAAAAACACATGCCTGAAAACACGAGATGTTCCTTCATCTCCGTGTCTTCAGGCATATTTTTATTGGAGTTCTATTTAAGTTTTATAAAGGTGTCATCTGCATTTTTTTCTGTCTAAAAAAGACCCAATCCGTAAATCCGATTTCTTTAAGACGCTTTTTTACTAGTTCAAAGTCGTCGCCAGTGCGTTCCGGATCATGAGCATCAGAACCAAATGTAATGTGTACCCCGTAGTGCAGGGCTCTTTCTAAAATATCGTCTGCAGGATACCAGCCTCCGCAGTCTTTGGTTTTGCCTGATGTATTCACTTCTATAGCAATGTCATGTGCCGAAATCACTTTTAGCGTCTGATCAATGACAGCTGTCTCGATAGAAGAAAAAGAGGGATAGAATCCTTTCATGGCATCAATATGGCCAAGAATCTGAAACATTCTGCTCCGGGCGGATTCTTCGATTAATTGATAATACGTTTCTTTCGTGCGCTGCTTTTCTTTTTGAGAAAGTCCTTCCCAGCGCGTTTTATGAAAGATGCTAATTTCATCAACTTGATGGACAGAGCCGATTATGTAGTCAAACGGATATTTTTTATAGTAGCTTTGATATATTTCCGCATGCTCGGGAAAGAAATCAGACTCCACCCCTAACAGCACTTCAATTTTCTGTTTATATTCTTCTTTTAGTTTCAAAATCTCAGCTACATATCCGGAGAATGCGCTTTTTCCCATCGCAATATGAGGAAACGGCTGGTCTTCTTTGCTCGCAAAATAAGGAGAATGATCCGAAATCCCAATGATATCAAGGCCTTTATCAATAGACGCTTCTATATAATCGCGAATCGTTCCGCGAGCATGTCCGCATCGGTCGTGATGGGTATGAAAATCAAATTTTAACTCAGCGTTCATGTTTCATCACCTCTGTCATCTTTTTATGTGGTTTATAGAATATTCTACAAAGAAACAAAGTATCCCCCGTAGAAATGGATGAAGAGAATATTTCTTGAATTTGCGGGTGATTCATCTACTAAAAAGAGTGTACAGAAACAAGTTATTTTATTTAATTTGCTGTAAAAATTGAATTGGAATCCGTTCCAAAAGTTACATTTGATTTGGCTTATTAAAACGCATATACTACTCATACACCATCTGAAACAACGTTCAGGTAATCGCTGCATCATTTGATGTAGAGGAAAGTCCATGCTCGCACGGTGCTGAGATGCCCGTAGTGTTCGTGCCTAGTGAAAAAATAAGCTAGGGCAGCTTGGCTTATAGCTTAGCTGACGGCGGGAAAAACCACCTAAGTCCTCGGATATGGTCGAGTATCCCTGAAAGTGCCACAGTGACGAAGCTTTGCTGGAAACAGCAAAGGTGGAACGCGGTAAACCCCACGAGCGAGAAACCCAAACAATGGTAGGGGAACTGTCTTGAAGGAATTTAACGGAGAGACGGACGGTTACATGCGTAATCGTAGATAGATGATTACCGCCTGAGTACGAGATTAAAATCGTTTGCAGTACAAAGGTACAAAACATGGCTTATCGAACGTTGTTGAAACAGAGTCTAACTATAATTATGTAACCAAAACAAACCAATGGGGTTTGTTTTTTTTGTTTGTTATTTTTCAACTCAAAGCCGACTCATTGATAGAGTGCTTGAATTCCCTTACTATATGTAAATACATATTGCCTAAATTGTTGTATAGTTTACTTGTACTTACTAAACATGGGGAAAGGGAGAAGATGAATGATTAAGAAAATGGAACATACAGCAATTATTGTTAGAAATATGGATGAAACGATTCACTACTACGGGGATATGTTTGGCTTTAAAGTTCGCCTTCAAGGCTCTACCGAAAAAAGAGAGATGGCTTTTTTGTATCTTGAAGAACAGCCGGGTATTGAAATTGAGCTCATTCGAGATATTGATCCGATTGGCGAGTATACCAAAAGCGGGATTGTTAACCATCTTGCCTTTACGGTAGAGGATATAAATAAGGCGATTCAACATTATAAGAGCAAAGGAATTGAATTTTTATCATCTGAGCCCCAGCCAACGCTTGAAGGCGGACGGATGATTTTATTTCACGGACCTAATGATGAATTGCTGCAGCTAGTAGAACGGGTTAAACTCTAAAAAAGTTTACTTTAAAGGGGTACATACAAGAAAAAAATGTATTTTACATTCTCAAAAAAGACCTTTTTTTATCATAAAAAAAAAGGTCTTTTTTGATGTGTATTTACTATGAGAGCTAATAACTTTCCTTAACATTCGCAGCGCGTCTTGTCTTTACTGAGCTCTTTAAAAGAAAACCAGAAAGGAGAAAAGCAATCAATAAAAAAACAATAATCATACAAATGAGGCCCCTCCAGCCGAACATCGACCAAAAGACTCCTCCGAGCGTTCCGCCTACGCTTGACCCCGTGTAATATAGAAACAAATAAAGTGAAGAAGCCTGGGCTTTATTTGTTAAAGCGCGCTGACCTACCCAGCTGCTGGCAATCGAATGGCTACCGAAAAACCCAAACGTAAACAAGCCTAAACCGGCTATTTTAGCAAGTAAAGCAGGATTTAACGTTAAAACGACACCGGCTAGCGTAATTAAAAGGTTGATCATGAGTATTTTTTGTTTTCCGTAGCGGTCTACCAGTCTGCCGGTCCACACCGAACTAAACATTCCGATAATAAGAATTAAAAAGACCCAGCTGACAATCGTTTGGCTTAAGGAATAAGGTGGAGCCGTTAGTACATACCCAATATAGTTAAATAAGGCGAGGTTGCTGCCTAACAACAAAAATCCTAAGCCATATAAACAAACTAACCTCGGATCTTTAAGATGATCAAGTAACGATTTCCCTAACTTTCCAACTTCTAATTTACGAGATTGAAAGTGCTGTGAAGGAGGGAGGCTAATCCAAAAGATAACGGTCGCTGCTATACTTATAATACCAATTCCTGCTATTGCACCGTGCCAGCCGAAATTATCACTGAGCGTTCCCGCAATCACTCTTCCCCCAACCGCGCCAATTGCATTGCCGCTTATGTAGAGGCCCATTGCTGAACCAAGGCTTTTAGCTTCGATTTCTTCCCCTAAATAAGCCATTGCCACTGACGGCAGACCGGCTAGCGTAATTCCTACCATTATTCGGAAAAATAGCAGAATATGAAAAGTAGGGCTCCATGCAGTCAACAGGCATAATAAAGAAGCGGCAAGCATGGAATATACCATGACAGGCTTTCTTCCCCAAACTTCCGATAGCGAACCGAAAATAAGCATACTGATAGCCAAAGCTATGGTTGTAACGGAAAGCGATAGGCTAGAAGTTGTTGGAGAAATATGAAATTCTTTTGTGAACGCTAGCATTAAAGGCTGTGCGCAGTATAAAATCGCAAATGTATTAAACCCGGCTGCAAAAAATGCAAAGCTCGTTTTGCGAAAAACGGGCGTTCCTTTTTTTATGTAACTCATAGAGCAACCAGCTTACGCTTTCTCAGATGTACGATATGTTTCATAACAAATCCCTCTTTCTGCTAGAAAATGATGATCATAAAATTTTGTAGGAGCTGTATACAGCAGTCGTTAAAAGAAACTAAAAACATCCTCGAGTATGTTTCCGTTTTTTATCGTAACACCCTTTATTTATAATGTATAATTCATTATAATCATATTTTTCATACATCTATGTAATGGATAGAATGGTTGATAAGGAGATGGTACAAAGTGGAGTGGCAGCAGTTTAAATATTTTCAAACGCTAGCACGTACGCAGCATATGACGCGCGCGGCAGAAGAGCTGTTAATTACGCAGCCTGCGCTCAGTCGTTCAATCGCTCGTTTTGAAGAGGAAGTAGGAGCACCGCTATTTGACCGGCAAGGACGTTCCATTATATTAAATCAATATGGTAAAGTTTTTTTAAAGCGTGTAGATAACATAATGAAAGAATTTGATAAAGGACAAGAGGAAATTCAAGCGCTGCTAGATCCTGAAAAAGGGCAGGTGTCACTTGGATTTTTACATACGCTCAGCACGGATTTGATTCCAGATTTAATCGCTTCGTTTCGCAGCTTATATCCTAAGGTGAATTTTCAGCTGAGGCAAAGCCCTTCGCACGTGCTTCTTGAACAGCTGGAGCTCGGCGAACTCGATCTTTGTTTGATTGCGCCGATGGAAGAGAAATCGTTCATTAAATGGCAGTATCTTTGGAGTGAAGAGCTGTTTGTAATCGTACCGAAAAATCACCGGTATGCTGATCGTGAATGTATTGCACTAGAAGAAATTGCTGAGGAATCATTTATTCACTTAAAAGAAGGCTTTTCTCTTCGTCTTACGTTTGAGCAGTTATTTGAAGAGTCAGGAAGAATGCCTCACATCATGTTTGAAGGAGAGGAAGCTGATACCGTAGCGGGACTAGTAGGAGCCGGCTTAGGAATTTCTATCCTTCCAGATTTACACGGAATCGATCAAAGCAAAATAGTGAAAATCCCATTAGCTAAGGCCAACTGCCACCGAGTCATTGGACTAGCATGGATTGAAGGAAGATATCTATCACCGGCTGTTAAACAGTTTAGAAACTTTGTTTTACATAAATTTAATGATCAGAAATAAAGATGCTTCATGGCCTAGGCTTGTTTACAAACTTAGTCCTTTTTTCGTTGGAATAATCGTTTTAAAATCGATCTCTTTTTACCTACTACGCTGCTTTCTTTTGAAGCTTCTACTAATTCTGAAATGGCCTGCTGTTCACGCAGGCTTTTACGCAAAGATTGAATGAGCTGCTTGTCTTTTTCCTGAAGAATTTGTTTTGTATCAGGCTCTTGTTGGGGTGAAGGCTGCACAGGAAGTTCAGAAGGTGTCGACTGCTGGTCGTCGGCCTCGGGCTGGTCAGCTGCTTCTGCTGTGTTCTCTATGTCCTCTTTGTCTTCGGCTTCTTCTAGAGACACGGCAGCTTGATCCTCGCTTGCAGTCAAAGAGAATTCTTTTTGCAGAGATTCATTAATTTCTTCTGCTTGATAACCCTCATCATAAAGCTGCTTAATTCTCAGTAAAACGGTCGCAGCCGCAGCTTCATATTGTTTTGGTCGATGATCTTCTTTTTGTATAAAGAAATATTGGAATTTATCTATATATCTTCTAATCGTTGAAGTAGGAATATTTGTTTCTTCAGATAACTCTTTTACACTAAGCCATTTTGTCATTTTCTCACCACTTTTTAAATGATTACTTATTCGTCAGCATCAATTTGAAATTGTACTAGTATCTACTGTTTATCTTATCACGTAACGCTTCTAAGTACTTTGCTGTGTTGGTTTCTGTAACGTTTTTATAATCACAGTGTCATAAATGGGGGATAAGCTGGCACTCCCACAAAGATTTGTTAGTTGAAGAATAGGAAATAATCAGCAAACACTTGTCTGAAGTAGATTAAACAATGATGAGTGGACTGCTTATCTATTATCTTATAATGTTGCTGAAGAAAAATCGAGTGATTACTTCACTGTTTATTTAATATGGTAAGGTTGTACTAAAGAAGAAATGAAAGGAGGAGCGACTTGAGTTTTACAGAACGAGCAGTAGCGCTTATTAAACAAATACCACCCGGGAAAGTAATGACATACGGACAAATTGCCCGCCTGGCTGGTAGTCCGCGAGGTGCAAGACAAGTTGTACGAGTACTGCACTCGATGAGCAAAAAACATAAACTGCCTTGGCACCGAGTCATTAATTCCAAAGGAGAAATTGGATTTAAAGATGAAGAAATGCATCTTGTTCAAAAACATTCACTTGAAGCGGAAGGAATACTCGTTTCTTCGGATGGAAGACTTGATCTTAAAGTCTATCTTTATGAGCCTGATGTGTATAAATAACAAAAGAAATTAAGACATAACGAAATCAATTCCATCTAAAGATGAACAAACGAGATAAAGGAGCTGGAACCGCTTGTGACACCGCCATTAATTTCCGTGCAGGGCTTCGCTTTCCGCGGGCGGCCGCTGAGCCTCCTCGTCGCTTGTGCTCCTGCGGGGTCTCACCATTTCCGCTTTTCCCGCAGGAGTCTTCGTCTTGCCCTCCAATTAATGGCTAGAAGCACCTGATTAGACCTACGTTCACTATCACAATAAAAAAATCCGAATGAGTTTGATTCTCCATCAAGAATCAAACTCATTCGGAACTTTCTTCAACTAACATACTTTTGTTATTTATGTTTTTCAAAAGCGAGCTTTAATCCAAACCCGATTAACACGACGCCTGTTGCTTTATCCATAAAGCGCTGAACGCTAGGTGTTGTAAGCCATTTCCGTAAATAGTTAATAAAAAAGACGAATGCGAAAAACCACGTGATAGCAAGGACCGTATACGTTATGCCCATCAGAAGTAATTGAAGCGTTACGTTTTGATCACTTTGAACAAATTGAGGTAAAAAAGTTAAGAAAAACACGGCCACTTTTGGATTCAGAACGTTTGATACAAGACCTTGACGAAAAGCGGATGTTTCTTTTGGCTTCTCCTCTTTTACAGAAGAAGGTATATCGCTCTTTTTAGAAAAGAAAGCAGAGATTCCTAAATACATTAAGTAAAGGGCTCCTGCATATTTTACGATTTCAAATGCCAGAGCTGACTGAAGCATAAGAGCCGATAAGCCAAACGTAGCGGCGAGTGTATGAACTAAAGAGCCGGTGGCTAACCCCAATGCCATTTTATAGCCGCCGGTTTGTCCATCTGCCATCGTTCGTTTGGTAATAAGAGCAGTATCAATACCAGGACTCATAATCACAAATAATGTAAGAACCAAAAAGGTCAAGATGTCATTCATTTTTTTCTTCCTCCTTACTGTGATAGTATTAAATTATAATTTATTTATTAAATATAATTTAACATAAGTAACGCCTTTTCTTAAGTTTAATTTAATAAAATTAAATGTAATTAAACATCTCTTGCGGAGGAATCAGCATGGAAAACATAGATATTGGAAAAAAAGTAGAGAAATTTCGAAAAGAAAAGGGGCTAAGCAGTCGAGAATTAGCAAATTTAGCGGACATCACGCCATCTATGTTAAGTCAAATTGAACGGGGATTAGCTAACCCGTCCATTTCAACGCTTAAACTTTTAGCAAAAAGCCTCGATGTGCCTACCTTCAGTTTTTTGCTCGAAGAAATAAACACATCTCATTTAGTCGTAAGGTCGAATGAGCGTAAAACAATGAAGGTAAAAGAGCTAACGTATTCGCTGTTATCACCCGATTTCACAGGGAATCTAGCTACGGCAATTATGGAGGTACCGCCGATGATGGCTTCATCAGAAACTCCTTTAGCACATAAAGGAGAGGAAGTGGCGTACGTCTTAGAAGGGAAAATTAAAGTGTATTTGGAAGAGGAAGTATATGTGCTAGAAAAAGGAGATAGTGTCAAAATCCCTTCGCATCTGAATCATAAATGGGAGAATACGTTTAAAGAGAAAGCGGTTATTTTATTTTCCGTTACGCCGCCTGTTTTTTAAAGTACTTACGGTTTTTATACTGCTCACCTTCAGTGTGAGACACTTTTATTATATAAATGTGATAAAACTATCATGTTTGTAAGAGTAAACAATTGATAAAATAGCATTGTTGGTAATCTCTACCTAAGAGAATACATACTAAATACTTTTTTGAAAGGTGTTGAAAGGTAATGAAGACATGGAAAAAGATGTTTCGCGCTTCAAAGCTCCAAAAAATGCTGCCTGTATTCGCTCTTTCGTGCGCGGCGGTTGTAGGCTTTTCAAGCAGCGAGGTACATGCTGAAACGGTAAAATGTCAAAGACAAGAAACTAAAAGTGATCGAGAGTTTGCTAAGCTTGAAGACAAATACGATGCGAATCTTGGTGTTTTTGCATTAGATACCGGTACAAATAAAACGGTCACGTATCATCCAGACGAGCGTTTTGCTTATACGTCTACTCATAAGGCTCTCGCTGTCGGTGCACTTTTACAGCAGAAGTCAATCGAAGATCTCAACGAGCGAATCTTTTATACGCGCGATGACCTTGTGAACTACAATCCAATTACAGAAAAACATGTTGATACAGGCATGACTCTTCGAGAACTCGCGGATGCATCGCTTCGCTACAGCGACAATACGGCAGGGAATTTAATTCTGCAGCAGCTGGGCGGACCGGACGGATTTAAAGAAGCTTTAGAAAAAATAGGGGACAATGTAACGCTGCCTGAACGGTTTGAACCGGATTTAAATGAAGTGAATCCAGGAGAAACCCACGATACAAGTACACCAAGAGCACTCGCTACAAGTCTTCAAACGTATGTACTTGGACAGGCACTTCCTGCAGAAAAGCGTGAACTTCTAACGGATTGGATGAAGCGAAATACAACAGGGGATGCCTTGATACGAGCGAGCGTGCCGAAAAGCTGGGAAGTAGCCGATAAGACAGGCGCAGGCTCATACGCAACGCGAAATGATATTGCCATCCTTTGGCCGCCAAACGGAGATCCAATTGTTCTTGCAATCCTTTCCGATCGTACGGAAAAAGATGCGGAGTATAATGATAAACTAATTGCAGAAGCGGCTAAACAAGCGGTCAAGGCTCTTAAAGTTACTCATAAATAAAAAATTGGATAATAGTAGTTTAAATGTAAAAAAAAGATTGAAAAGATTGATAGAACATTCTATTATTAATTAGACAAAATATAGGAAGGAAGTATCTGTTATGAAAAAGATTTTTCCAATTGTTCTATCTTTCGGTTTATTAACAAGCGTATCTTTTAGCACAGCTTCAAACGTAGATGCGGCAGCTAAGTCTTACAAAAACTGCACGGAATTAAACAAAGACTATAAAGGCGGCGTAGCTCGTGCGGCTAATGTAAAAAATAAAGGCGGCAAAACAAAGTACAAGCCGTACGTATCAAAATCACTGTATGATGCCAATACAAAGCTAGATCGAGATAAAGACTACATCGCCTGTGAAAAATAAATACTAGCTGACTCATCCAAGCGCTTACAATAAGCGCTTGGATTTTTTATTATCATCAACTCTTGCACGTTACCGCATCAAGTTTCCATAACAATTAGTCAAATCGCACAAAAAAATATCAGAAAATTCACATAAATAATGATGAACTCGCGGCGGGATTCGTATACACTATGTACATGTTAAGTTAACTCACATTAGATGTTACGTTTGAAAGTGGAAACATCATAAAAAAAGGAGTTGAACGTATAGTGTCTACAAATGCAACAAGTACTATTACAGAAGAGGTGCATGCTCATCAAGATAGGGGTCTTGATTCGTCACTAAAGCCAAAAGCGGAAAGTGATCGAAAGCTAACTCCGATGTCTTATATGTTTATGTGGATTGGAGACGGCGTTAATTTAGGAAATATGACGCTTGGAGCGAGCTTAGTAGTAGCGGGTACAGCGGTATTAAATCTTTTTCAAACGTTTGTGGCAGCTATTATTGCCATTGGCATTATTTCTGCTTTTTTTGTATTAAACGACCGAATTGGCTATAAGACGGGCATACCGTATGTGATGCAGCTTCGAATGTCTTTTGGCATAAAAGGCTCCGTTATATCGTCTCTTTTACGAGGCATTCCAGCAATCATTTGGTATGGTTTCCAAAGCTGGACAGGCGGTACAGCTTTAAACGAAATTGGGAAAATTGTGAGCAAAGGGTCTTTTGACAATCTTGTTCTTTGTTTTATTATCATTCAGCTGCTGCAAATTGTGCTTTCGCTGTACAGCTTCCACGCGGTTAAATGGGTAGAGATGCTTGCTTCAATTATCATATTGCTTGGCCTTGTGTACGTATTTGGCGTTCTTTTAACTTCTCATAGTGAGGTAGTAGGAGAGACGTGGGTACATACAAAAGGTTCATGGGGACTTCCGTTCTTTTCTTTTATTATGATGTTTATGGGAAATTATGCGGCGATTTTTCTAAGTGCAGCCGATTACTCTAGAGAACTGAAGCCAGGAATTAGCGACACAAAGCGCGGATTTTTATACTTTACACCGATTCTAATAGCCTACGGATTTGTTCTTACAATTGGTGCTATGCTTGCTGCTGCTACGGGTATTTCCAATCCTGTCAAAGCGTTCGCGGTTGTAGTGGATAATTCATATATTACTGTCGCTGTATCGGCATTTATTGTAATTGGCGTGATTGCCGTTAATATGGTGGCAAATATTATTCCGCCTACGTATGTGATTACGCTGCTGACAAAAGCAAATTATAAAGTGGCGGTTACGATTACCGGACTGCTTGCTTTTTGTTCATTCCCTTGGGTGCTTGTTCAAGATTCGTCAGCTGCAGGACTTGGACTGTTCATTTTAATTTACTCTGCTTTTTTAGGTCCAATTGTTTCTATTTTACTAGTCGATTATTATATTTTACGGAAACAAAGAGTAAATGTAGAAGAATTGTATCAAGAAAAAGGGCCGTTTTCCGGCTACAATCCGTGCGCCATGCTTGCGATGCTCATCGGTGCAGGTGCTGCGTTTATTGAAGTCGATTTAGGCTGGATTATAGGAGTTGTGGTCGCAGGAGTCGCGTATATTCTTTTGACGAAATTTACTTTTAAACATTCAAAATTTAAAAAAGGAACCATCTTTGAATAACAACCTTCCCTCGATAAAAGCCTTTGCTTGCCGCAAAGGCTTTTTGTTTGTCTTTCAGCACGTCAGATTAAATCTCTTTGTCTAGTTTCCTAAAAAGCGGGTAAAGTAAAGAAGAGTAAAAAGTAACCTCTATTAGGAGTTGCTTTGAACAGGAGCGCATCTAATGTATCGCATCAATCATAGCTTAAAGGAGAGGGCAGAGTATGTATGAATTTAGAGTGTATACTCTTCGAGATGGAAGCGAAAAGGTAATCAAAACGCTGAAACATGAATCGTTTGCGGATGAAATTCAACGAGCGGGAATTAAGCAAACAGAAATTGCGCAAACGCAGCTAGTAGATAAACCGAGATAAGGCATTTGCATTTATTTTTACACGTTTTAAAAAAGCCGGTTTCCTGTGTCTTCACGCAGGAAACCGGCTTTTCTGATTTCTTATAGTTCTTCACCGTTTGTTTTAATCACCTGTTTATACCAGTTAAAGGAATCTTTTTTATAGCGCTCCATCGATCCGTTTCCTTCGTTGTCACGGTCGACATAAATCATGCCGTATCGTTTTTTCATTTCGCCTGTTGTAAAGGAAACAATATCAATAATTCCCCACGGCGTGTAGCCCATTAAATCAACACCATCGTACGTTACAGCTTTTTCTAACGCTTCGATGTGCGATTTTAAATATTCAATTCGCGAGGCGTCATGAATGGAACCGTCTTCTTCAACCGTATCAATCGCGCCAAATCCGTTTTCTACGATGAATAATGGAATTTGATAGCGGTCGTAGAAACGATTTAACGTATAGCGTAAGCCCGTTGGATCGATCGACCAGCCCCAATCACTTGATTTGATATAAGGGTTTGCTACGCCGTTTGGCAATCCGCCGTTTACGATATCGCCCGTGTTGTCAGCTTCAACGTCGCTTTTAACAGTGGTTGACATGTAATAGCTGAAGCCTAAATAGTCCACTTTTCCATTTCGTAAAATTTCTTCATCGCCTTCTTCAAACGGAATGTGATAGCCTTCTCGTTCGAATTCTTTTAATGCATAGCTCGGGTAATAGCCACGAACTTGAACGTCAGGGAAGAAGTAGCGCTGTCTCATTGTTTCTTCTGCTAGCATCACATCTTCAGGGTTTGAAGAATACGGATAAATTGGCACATGTGAAACCATTGCTCCGATTTGGAAATTTGGATTAATTTCTTTTCCTTTTGATACGGCAAGAGCGCTTGCTAGCAGTTCGTGATGTCCCGCTTGATACATCACTTCTTTTGCGTTTTCACCCGGTTTTACAGAAACGCCGGAGTTTGTCCATAGAAAAAGAGGGTTGTTTACATCCATTTTGTTGTTGATTTCATTAAACGTCATCCAGTACGTAACTTTGTCTTTATAGCGGTCGAAACAAACTTCAGCGAACTTCACAAAGCAATCTACCGTTTTTCTGCTTCTAAATCCTCCGTATTCTCGAGCTAAATGCAGGGGCATTTCAAAATGAGACAGCGTAATAACCGGTTCAATTCCGTGCTTTAACAGTTCATCAAATACATCGTCGTAGAATTTTAGTCCTTCTTCGTTTGGCTCAGCTTCATCGCCTTTAGGAAAAATACGGCTCCAGCCAATAGACGTTCGCAAACATTTTAAGCCCATTTCTGCAAAAAGTGCGATATCTTCTTTGTAGCGGTGATAAAAATCAATTGCTTCGTGATTTGGATAAAATTTATCATCTTCCACTGTTTCAGTGATTTGTCGCGCTACACCGTGTGCACCCGCAGTCATAACGTCTACTACGCTTGGTCCTTTTCCGCCTTGGTTCCATCCACCTTCAAATTGATGAGCTGCTAATGCGCCGCCCCATAAAAAATTCTTTGGCATCTTTGTCATTGTTAGTTCCTCCTTATTTCACTACGGTAAATAATGTTTGATTCAGCCCGCTATTTTCAATATCTTCAACGATTACTTCTCGATAAGCGCTTGAATTTGTGATAATAACAGGGGTAATGGTTTGCAATCCTTGTGTTTCAATAAATTCTTTATCAAATTCTATTAGTAAATCGTCTTTTTTAAATTTTACACCGTCTTCTACATGCAGGGTAAACGGCTTGCCGTCTAACGTAACGGTATCTAATCCAATATGAACAAGCAGTTCAACGCCGTATTCTGAACGAAGGCCGATGGCGTGCTTCGTTGGTGCTACCATAACAACCGTTCCGTCAAAAGGTGCATAAAGCTTATTATCTGAAGGATCAATCGCTAATCCTTCTCCCATCGCACCTGAGCTGAATACTTCGTCTGGTACGCTAGAAAGAGGAATGACTTTTCCGCTAAACGGCGCGCTGATCGTTTCTTCATTTTCATTCGGGTTGCTTACAGCCACTTCTTTTAAAGCTGAAGTAGCCGCATCTTTTGCTGCATCTTCTCCGTAACCAAATACTTGAATGAGCACAACGGGAAGAATAATTGCAATGGCACATCCAATCAAAATTCCCCAGATTGACATCGGGTAGTCTTGGCTAATACCGTTTACAATTGTCAACGGTCCGGGCAGGCCTGCGTAAGCAAAGTAGTAAGGGTGAAAGAAGCTTGCTACAACAGCGCCAATAGCGCCTGAAACGCATCCAAAGATAAACGGCTTTTTAAAACGTAAATTTACACCGTAAATAGCTGGCTCTGTAATACCAAATAATCCTGTTATTCCGGCTGATACGCTCACTTTACGTGCTTCTTGGCTTTTTGCTTTTAAAATAACCCCAAGTACCGCTCCGACTTGAGCTACCACGGCAATTGTTTGATACGCTTGAAACGAGTCTCTGCCGTTTAAATCAAAGTTTGCAAGCACCATCGGCGTAATTCCCCAGTGTACCCCAAAGATCACAACAATTTGCCAGAAGCCGCCAATAATTGCTCCAGCTAAGGCAGGTACGTTTTCAGCTAAAAAGTTATAGCCGTGAGCGATTCCGTTAGCTCCCATCGTTGTAACGGGGCCAATGAGTAAAATCGTTATAGGAACCATAATCACCATACATAAAAACGGAACAAACAGCGGTCTAACCACTTCATGAATGCTCTTGTTTAAGAATCTTTCAAGGTAAGACAAAATCCATACTAAAAATAAAGGCGGTAAAACAGAAGAAGTATAGACTGTTTCGGATAAGGGAAGACCTAAAAACGAAATGCTGCTTCCGTCGGCAATTTTGGCCGCCATTTCTGTCCATGTTGGACTCACTAATGCGGCACAGCACGCCACTGCAATGTAGGTGTTAGTTTTAAAATGCTTGGATGCTGTGATGGCAATAAAGATAGGTAGAAAAACAAACGGTGCCCACGATATGAAGCTTAATACTTGATAGGTGCCCGTTTTTGCAAAGCTATCCGAAAACAAATTAATTAAGATTAACGAGCCCTGTAAAATTCCTGCCGCTGCTAGGATGTATACAAATGGTGCAAACACAGCGGACATCGTAGCAATCACACG
This sequence comes from Priestia sp. 179-F W1.4 NHS, assembly GCF_045369295.1. Classification (NCBI taxonomy): domain Bacteria; kingdom Bacillati; phylum Bacillota; class Bacilli; order Caryophanales; family Bacillaceae; genus Priestia; species Priestia sp. 179-F W1.4 NHS. The sequence continues at coordinate 1,422,198 of NZ_JBIQFF010000001.1, forward strand.
GTTTAAGATCGTACCTTTGTTTTCAGTTTGCTCTTTTTCTGTATCTAAATTTACTAAACTAGCAAACTCTTCATAAACGTCTCCTACATGCTGTCCAATAACAACTTGAAACTGTCCGCTGTTTTCAACAACCGTAATGACACCAGGCATAGAAGACACCTTGCGTTTGGCTTCTGGCTTCGAGCGTTTTAACACAATTCGCAGCCTCGTAGCGCAGCGTGTAGCGCTTACGATATTTTCTTCGCCGCCTACCGCATCTAAAATGTCTGCTGCAAGCTTGTGATAATCTCTAATTTTCCCTCCCATATGTTCAACCCCCTTGTTGAGTATACGCTTTCAGTATAATTGTATCGATACAATTTATCAATACCTAAATAAAATAATAATAAATGAATAATTTAAGTTTATGGGTTGAAGTTAGATTATGGTATAATCGTGTTATTCTTGAGACAAATTCAGTAAAGAGGTATAGCTATGATTAAATACCAACAAATTGCAATCGAAATTGAAACCTATATTGAAGAACACAAGCTTCAGCAAGGAGATAAGCTGCCGGTATTAGAAACGCTGATGGCGCAATTCAAGGCGAGCAAAAGTACCGTAACAAAGGCCTTAGATCTGCTAGAGAAAAAAGGCGTTGTTTTTCAAGTGAGAGGAAGCGGCATTTTTGTCCGCCGTCATAAGCGAACAGGATATATCGGCTTGCTTTCTAACCAAGGATTTACAAGCGAACTAGAAGATTTTCATTTAACATCGGAAGTGATTGAACTAGCTGTACGAAAGCCTACGAAAGAAGCCTCGTTAAATTTAAACATAGCCGAAGATAGCGACGCGTATTACGTCAAAAGAGTACGGTATATTAACGGCCAGACGCTGTGTCTAGAAGAATCGTTTTATAATAAATCCATCGTTACATACTTAAATAACGAAATTGTGTCAGAGTCTATTTTTCATTACATTAAAGAAGGGCTTGGCTTAAAAATCGGGTTTTCTGATTTATATCTTCACGTCGGCAAGCTGAACGAAGAAGAAGCTACGTACTTAGGTTTAAAAGAAGGGGATCCTAAATTATTTATTGAAACGCTCTTTCACTTAGCGAATGGCCAGCCGTTTGACTTTTCAAAAGTGACGTATAACTACGAACAGTCTCAGTTCTTTTTACAAGCAACGAGTCACGTTTTATAAAAAAGTGCCCGTCTCTCAATTAGGCAGGACGAGAGGCAGGCACTTTTTTTCATTTCTTCGATAAAAATATGAAATAAGATAAAGATTGTAATAAATAGGAAATTCTCATACGATAAAATGGTTACAGGATTTATAGAGATAAGGAAATGAGATGCGAAGTTGAAAAAGATGCTGAGTTATCTTATTCCCATGCTTTTTATGTTTGGTTTGCTTTCTATGAATTTATTTCAGCCGACTAAAGGCGATTTTATCGCTGTAGGTGGAATATCGATTCTTGCAGGTACCGTAATTAGTTTTATAATGAACATAGGTCATGTAGTATTAAAAACAGTCAAAAGTAAGATGGAGTAAACTGATTAGAGGCGGTGGAGGTTTTGAGTGAAAGTATTATTATTCAGCCATATACTAGCAAGTATCAACAGCAGGTAGTGGATTTAATTCTTCATATTCAGCAGCAAGAATACCAAATTCCAATAACGGAAAAAGATCAGCCTGATTTATTTGAAATCGAAAGCTTTTATCAACGGGGAAACGGAAATTTCTGGGTGGCTGTTTGCAACGAAAAAGTAGTAGGAAGCGTAGCTTTAATAGACATTGGCAGCCGTCAAGTAGCGCTGCGGAAAATGTTTGTAGCAAAGTCTTATAGAGGAGCAACCTTCAAAACAGCTCACCGCTTATTGCATACAGCTATCGCTTGGGCAAAAGAGCAAGAAGTGGAAAGAATATACTTAGGAACGACACTACAATATAGGGCTGCGCATCGCTTTTATGAGAAAAATGGGTTTCAAGCTATAGAGAAAGAAAAGCTGCCTGCGAATTTCCCGGTGATGAACGTAGATAAAAAGTTTTATACATATGGGATATAAAGTGAGCCGCTAGGTCAACGAATCTAGCGGCTTTCACTTTGGTAATGTCTCTTGATAATGAACTCTTTTTTTCAATAGTAAATCGTCTAACTGAGCAATTAAAATTCCCGCGATGACAATAACAGAACCAATCAGTTCTTTAAGCGTAAACAGCTCGTGCAAAAAGAGAACGGCAAACAGCGCAGCAAAAATCGGCTCTGTTGCAAAAATAAGACCTGTGTGAGTAGGTGTTGTGTAGCGCTGCGCAATGGCTTGACAAATGAATCCAATCGCGCTGCAAAGAACGCCAAGACCTAAAATCGCAATCCATGATGATAAAGTAGTGGGAATGCTAGGGTGTTCAAATAAAAAGCTGCAAATCAGTGCAAATAATCCAGCAAAACCTAGCTGTAAAATGCCGAGAGCAATTGGGTTTTCATTTTTGGTAAACGTGCCAGTTAACGTAATATGAATGGCATAACACAGTGCCGTTCCAATGCAAAGTACATCACCAGTATTCATATGAAAGGAGTGCTTTAAAGTTAAAACACCTATACCGGTTAGGGTAACGATAACTCCAAGTCCAATCGGCCAAGAAGGAAGCTTCTTTACTAGCAGGCAGTTGAGCAATGGAACAAAAATGACCGTTAAACTGACAAGAAATCCGGCATTTGAAGCAGACGTCATGCTGACGCCAAACGTGACAAATGAAAAAACTGAAAACAGTAAAAAGCCTAAAATAGCTGATGATAAAATCGTTTTGCGCGTGATATGTAGTAACGGCTTATAGAAAAACAGTCCGGCAATCAAAAAAGCAATTAAACATCTAAGTGCAATGATAGTAAATGACCCGAGCGAACTCAGCCCCATTTTCATAAACACGTACGACATGCCCCAAAATACATTTACACCAACCATCATCATATTTGCTCGTGTGCGGTAACTCACGTTCAACCCTCCATTGTTTATGATGTACTCACAGTATACAAAGGAATTTGATATTAATAAAATGAATCTTTATAATGATGAACGTGAATTAAATTCATGTTAAGGCGGGAGAAAATGAGCTTAGTGAAATATGAAATTTTAAACAAAGTAGCGGAAGTGAGAAGCTTTACAAAAGCGGCAGATGCGCTGGCGCTCACGCAGTCAGCGGTCAGTCATGCTATTACAAATCTTGAAACAGAATTTGGATTTCCGCTTGTGAATCGAAACAGATCAGGTATTACCTTAACAACAGAAGGCGAAGCGATGCTTCTTGCTATTCGGAAAGTGCTCCAAGAAAATGAAAAAGTTCATCAAGAAGCAGCCAGTCTCTTAGGTCTTGCAAAAGGAACCATCAAAATCGGTATTTTTAAAAGCGTATCGACCAAGTGGCTCCCCGAAATTATTCAGCTGATGGAAAAAAACTACCCTGAGATTCAAATTCAGCTTAAAGAAGGCGATTACCTTGAAATTGAACAGTGGCTGCTGAGCGGAGAAATAGACTGCGGCTTTATCAACATTACGCATTCAAGTCAATTTCATATTATTTCTTTAAAAAAAGACCGGCTGCTGTGCGTCGTATCAAATCAAAGTGCTTTGTATCATCAAAAAACCGTTTCCTTTAAAGATTTAGAGAAAGAACCGTTTATTATGCCTACGTACGGCGGATATCATGATGTTAAGCAATTGTTTGAAGAACAGGGGATTCAGCCTGAAATTCGCTTTGAATTAATGGATGAAAGTGCTATCCTATCGATGATTACGCATCACTTAGGCATTAGCATTTTACCTGAAATGCTTTTAGATGCTATACCACAAGAGCTGCGTGCCATTCCGTTTCAAGTGGATAGCTACCGTTCAATTGGTCTAGCTACTCGTTATCATCTCTCGCCTGCGGCTGAGAAATTTGCTGAAACAACACAGACATGGCTGCAGAAGTCGGACAAATAAGAGGTCATTTATAGACCAAAATCGGTTAATTCATAAGACTCTTAGGAACTAAGCGCATCTTTGTGCTATAATAAAGCTATACAATTACCTATTAGTCATCATCGATGACTAATTTTTTTTGGAGGATAATATGGAAGATTTATTACAATTAAAGAACAAGAACATTGTGATTATGGGAGTTGCCAACGACAGAAGTATTGCTTGGGGTGTCGCAAAAGCCCTTCATCAAGTAGGAGCAAACTTAATTTTTACATACCGTAAAGAACGTTCACTAGGAAAGTTGAACAAGCTTTTAGAAAAAAATGAAATTCAAGCTAAATTAATTGCAGAATGCGACGTAAACAGCGACGAAAGCATTGAAGCGGCGTTCAAAAAAATCGGAGAAGAAGCGGGCACAGTTCACGGAGTGATTCACTCTGTTGCGTTTGCTCATTCAGAAGATCTAAACGGCGAGTTTATTAATACGTCAAGAAGCGGATATGCATTTGCTCAAGACACAAGCGCTTATTCATTTATCGCTGTAGCGAAAGCAGCAAAACCTCTTATGACAGAAGGCGGTTCTCTTGTAGCAATGAGCTATCTTGGTGCAGAACGTGCAGTTGAAGGCTATAATGTAATGGGCGTAGCGAAAGCAGCGCTTGAGTCTTCAGTAAAATACTTAGCATTAGACTTAGGAAAAGACAACATCCGCGTAAATGCGATTTCAGCAGGCCCAATTCGTACGCTTGCAGCAAAAGGCATTTCTGACTTTAACCAAATTCTTCACAAAGTTGAAGAAAAAGCACCTCTTAAGCGTAATGTAACGCAAGCAGAAGTTGGCGACATGACGGTTGTATTACTGAGCCATCTTTCACGCGGCGTAACAGGAGAAATCGTACACGTAGACGCTGGTTACAATATTGTAGGTTAATTCCAAAACACCTTCTCGAATGAGAAGGTGTTTTTTTCATGAGAAGACAAATGCATCCCAAGACACATAGACCTCTTAAAGAAATATTATTAGCAATAAGGTGAATCATAAGAAATATTCATTCTATATTTCTAGATAAATGTGTGCTTCTACTTATAAAACAAGAGCTCATGTCTATAAGTAAAGACAAGAAATATGTAATTTAGTTCATAATTAATCAAACGCCTATATTTTAAAATAGATAAGCTCTAAATTCTAAAAAGAACATATGATGTGGCAAAGGAAAAGGAGTTGACGAAATATGCATCAAGGACAGCAACATTACATTCCATGGGAACAATGGCATCATCAGCATCCTCAAGGCACGTGGAATCAATGGCATCAGCAACATCCTCATGTACCTTGGGAGCAGTGGCATAAACAGTATCCGCACGGCACATGGAATCAATGGCATCAACAACATCCATACACACCTTGGAATCAATGGCATCAGCAGTATCCGCACGGTTCGTGGAATCAGTGGCATCAGCAAAATCCATATGTGCCATGGAATCAGTGGCACCAGCAGCATCCACACAGTTCGTGGAATCAATGGCATAATATTTATCATCAAAGCTAATCAGCTTTTTCACACAAAAGGTCCAGTTCCCAAGGAGAACTGGACCTTTTGTGCGCAGATGGTGAATGGCGCAGTAAGCTTATTTTTTAGTAATTTATATGAGCCCAGGTGATGCATGAAAACGGAAAAGTCTGTTTGGTCTATAGGGGAGGGGGTACACACAGTAAAGGAGATTAAAGAAAACATTCATGATTCCTAAGGTGTATAAAGTGGATTGATTCGTATGAAAGGATTCATGTAAATAAGTAAAATTAACTATAATTTTCTCGCTTGACAATATACCTATAGGGGTATAATATAAAGCGTGTAAACAACATCAATTCAATAGCAAGGCGGTGATTGTTATGCTCTATATAGCAGTGTTATTGCTTGCTATTTTATTTATTGCATACAGACGTTATTATCCTGTTAAAGGAATACAGTGCTTACGGGAATCTGAAGCAAAAGAACGTGGGCGAACGGTTGTAGATATTCGTCATTATCATGAAGTTCATGATTCAATTAGTATAGTTATTCCGTATGCGTATCTCAAACGCTTTTATTCAGAAATTCCACAGGGAAGCGTTCATCTGATTGCTGGAGATAGAGTGGAATTAAATTTAGGCGTACGGTTCTTACGAAAAAGAGGTTTTCAAGTGCGCAGCTATGAGTTAGCAGCGTGTAAGTGTCAACGTAAAGGAAAGAAAGGGGTATTCGATTATGGAGTATAACCAACAAGTGAAAAATCGGCTGCGCCGAATCGAAGGGCAGTTAAAAGGCGTGCTTAGCATGATGGAACAAGGAAAAGACTGCCGAGACGTCGTGACTCAATTATCTGCTGCAAGAAGTGCCATTGATCGCACAATGGGAGTTATTGTGAGCAGCAATCTTGAACAGTGCGTCAGAGAAAGCCTTCAGCATGGAGAGCCAACGGAAGGGTTAGTGAAAGAAGCTGTACAGCTGTTAGTGAAAAGTCGTTAATCATTGTCACCTTGTTTAAGGTTGACGAATATCATTATTTAGTATAATATACCCTTACAGGTATATGTATATAAAAAGGAGAGATAAATACTATGAAAATTGATCATGTCTTAGATGCAAAAGGATTAGCTTGTCCAATGCCAATCGTAAAAACAAAAAAAGCAATGGATACTTTAACAACAGGCCAAGTATTAGAAGTGCAAACAACAGATAAAGGTGCGAAAAGTGATTTAACAGCGTGGGCAAAATCGACAGGACACGAGCTTATTGATTTTAAAGAAGAAGGCAGTACATTTATCTTTTACATTCAAAAGAGCTAATTTTTTTAAATTCAAATATACCCCATAGGGTAATAGAAGGAGCAACATGACTGAGCAAAAGAAACGAACAACAATTGTATTATTTAGCGGTGATTATGACAAAGCGATGGCAGCTTATATTATTGCTAACGGAGCGGCTGCTTATGACCATGAAGTGACAATATTCCATACGTTTTGGGGATTGAATGCGCTTCGTAAAGAAGAAATGGTGCCGGTGAAAAAAGGATTTTTAGAAAAGATGTTTGGCAAAATGATGCCGCGCGGTGCGGATAAAATGGGCTTATCTAAAATGAACTTTGCAGGTATGGGACCTAAAATGATTAAAAATGTCATGAAAAAGCATAATGCCCTAACGCTGCCGCAGCTTATCGAAATGGCACAAGAACAAGATGTGAAGCTAGTGGCTTGTACGATGACGATGGATCTTCTAGGGTTACAGGAAAAAGAACTGTTAGATAATATTGAATATGCAGGCGTAGCGGCGTATTTAGCCGATGCAGAAGACGGAAACGTGAACTTATTCATCTAAAAGATAGCTCATGAAGCGAGGGTTAATATGATTATCAATGCGCTTATTATCGTTTTTCTGCTGTGGTTTTTGTATCAGCGTTTTGCACCAGTAAAAGGTATTCAGCAGATAGCCACAACGGAATTAAAAGCAAAGTTAAAAAATAAAAATAACCAGTTTATCGACGTGCGAACACCGCATGAATTTCGCACCAAACATATTAAAGGATTTCGAAACATTCCGTTATCAGAACTGCCAGCGCAAACAGGACAGCTTTCAAAAGACAGAGAAGTAGTCGTTATTTGTCAAAGCGGAATGAGAAGTATGAAAGCAAGTAAACTGTTGAAAAAGCAAGGTTTTACATCTATCACCAACGTTAAAGGCGGCATGAATACGTGGAGATAAATCAAAAAGGAGGAGAAGTAGCGTGAAGACAATAGTAGCACAAGAAGTAGAACAATTAGTAAAAAAACAAGAACAAATTCACATTTTAGATGTGCGTGAAGTAGAGGAAGTAAAAATAGGTAAAATTCCAAACGCGTTAAATATCCCGCTTCCTTTGTTGGAATTCCGTATGCATGAGTTAGACAAAGCAAAGAACTACATTGTCGTCTGTCGTTCTGGAGGCAGAAGCGGAATGGCAGCTCGTTTTCTTGAGCAGCAAGGCTACAGTGTAACGAATATGACAGGCGGAATGATGGAGTGGAAAGGGGAAACGGTCTAATTTTTTTGGAGAAAAATATACCCCTACTAGTATTTGAACCAAGGAGGAAAAAGAAATGATGCAAGCAAACTTCGTATTAGATGCAAAAGGGTTAGCATGTCCAATGCCAATTGTGAGAACAAAGAAGAAAATGAATGAATTAGAAGCAGGTCAAGTGCTGGAAATTCAAGCAACGGATAAAGGCTCTACGGCTGACTTACAAGCGTGGGCAAAAAGCACAGGTCATGAGTATTTAGGTACAGAGACAGAAGGTGACGTTCTTCATCACTTTCTTCGTAAAGGCGGAACTGAAGAAAACGTAACGCCAATTCCTGAGATTTCATTAGAAGAATTTACGAAAAAAGTAGAGAGTGATGAACATCTTCATATTTTAGACGTGCGTGAAGTAGAAGAATATGATGAGGCTCATATTCCAGGCGTTGTTCATATTCCGCTTGGCGAAGTAGAAAAACGTTTGAAGGAATTAAATAAAGAGAATGAAATTTATATTATTTGCCACTCTGGAAGACGAAGTGAAATGGCAGGGCAAACGATGAAAAAGCAAGGATTTAAAAACGTAATTAACGTGGTTCCTGGTATGCGTGACTGGACGGGTAAAGTAGAATAATTAGTGAATTATAGTGAATTAAAAAAATTTGATAGTTTATATACCTAAGGAGGTATTTCGATATGACAGTGCATGCTCTTACTGCAAAAGAAGTTACATCTAAAATTATCAATAAAGAACCGCTATTTATCTTGGACGTTCGTAACGAAAATGATTTTAGCGATTGGAAAATTGAAGGTCATCAATTTCAGCATTTAAATGTTCCATACTTCGATCTTTTAGACGGAGTAGAAGAAATCTTAGAAAAAATCCCTTCGGATAAAGAAGTAGTAGTTGTCTGCGCCAAAGAAGGTTCATCAGTGATGGTAGCTGACATGCTTTCAGAAGCGGGTCTTACCGTATCGTACCTAAAAGGAGGTATGAAAGCGTGGAGTGAATATTTAGAGCCTGTTAAAGTCGGCGATTTAAAAGACGGTGGAGAGATTTATCAGTTTGTTCGTATCGGTAAAGGATGCTTATCTTATATGATCGTATCAAACGGTGAAGCGGCTATTATTGATGCGACGCGTATGGCAAATGTGTATATCAACTTCGCCAAAGAGCTTGGTGTCACAGTTAAGCACGTGTTTGATACGCACCTTCATGCAGATCACATTTCAGGAGGAAGAGTCATTGCGGAAGCAACAAATGCAGCGTACTGGCTGCCTCCAAAAGATGCAGAAGAAGTGATTTTTGACTACAAGGCTTTAGAAGAAGGCAGCGATGTCGTGATTGGTAACACAACCATTACGATTCAGCCGCTTTATTCACCGGGTCATACGATTGGATCAACTTCTTTTATCGTAGACGATCAATACTTGCTTTCAGGAGATATTTTGTTCATCGACTCAATTGGGCGTCCTGATTTAGCTGGTATGGCTGAAGACTGGGTAGGCGATCTGCGCGAGACGCTTTATACACGCTATAAAGCATTGTCAGACGAGTTAATCGTATTGCCAGCTCATTTTATGATGATTGATGAGCTAAATGACAACGGCAGCGTAGCTGAAAAGTTAGGTACGTTGTTTGCGGAAAATCACGGATTAAATATTAAAGACGAAGCAGAGTTCAGACACTTAGTAACAGATAATTTACCGCCGCAGCCAAATGCGTATCAAGAAATTCGTGAAACCAATATGGGGAAAGTAAGTCCAGATGAAGAAAAACAGCGTGAAATGGAGATTGGACCAAACCGCTGTGCAATTCGCTAAAACCTAAACAAAGGAGAGAGAGAAATGGAATCAAATAAAGTACTAGATGCAAAAGGGCTGGCATGTCCAATGCCAATTGTTAAAACAAAAAAAGCAATGAATGAACTAGAAGCAGGTCAAGTGTTAGAAATTCACGCAACGGATAAAGGGGCGAAAAATGACCTTGCAGCTTGGGCAAAATCTGGCGGTCACGAGCTTCTTCATACAGAAGAAGGCGACGTTCTTAAATTTTGGATTAAAAAAGGATAAGAAATAATGGACGAAAAGGGTATCTCTTGTAAAAGGTACCCTTTCCTTATATGAAACGGAGCGACTATAGATGGATCTTACCTTTATCATCACGCTTTTTCTTATTGGATTTATGGGGTCGTTTATTTCCGGTATGGTCGGTATTGGCGGGTCTGTTATTAATTATCCGATGCTGTTGTATATTCCTCCATTAGTAGGAGTAGAAGCATTAACGGCTCATCACGTCTCAGGTGCAGGAGCCATTCAAGTATTCTTTGCGACATTAGGCGGCGTATGGGCGTATCGAAAAAGCGGATTTTTAAACAAATCATTAATTTTATACATGGGCAGCAATATTCTAATTGGGAGCATGCTTGGAAGCTACCTCTCACATTATATGAGTGAACAAGGATTAAATGTTGTATATGGAGTTTTAGCTCTTATTGCGGTTATGATGATGTTTATTCCAAAGAAAAAGGTAGATAAGATAAAAGAAGGCGAACTTCAATTCAATAAAGGATTAGCTTCTATTTTATCACTGCTTATTGGAGCCGTAGCAGGCGTGTTAGGAGCAGGAGGAGCCTTTATTTTAGTTCCTGTGATGCTTGTGGTGCTTAAAATTCCAACTCGAATAACCATCGCAACTTCACTAGCCGTTACCTTTATTTCTTCCATTGGTTCAACGGTTGGAAAGCTGGTGACCCATCAAGTCCCATTTATACCGGCACTTATTTTAGTTGCGGCAAGTTTAATTGCCTCTCCAGTCGGTGCAAAAGTTGGTCAGAAAATGAATACAAAAGTGCTTCAGTGGATCCTTGCCGGTTTGATTCTAGCAACGGCAATTAAGATTTGGTGGGGGCTACTATAAAAAGCTATGGATTCCCATAGCTTTTTTTATAGCACTTCATCACTTTCCACATACGTTTCAAGCGCAGGATGAAATTCTTTTTGATAGTGGTTAGACGGACACACTTTCACTATAGTCGCGTGAAGTGCGTTAGATTTTGATGTATTTAACACTTGCTTACATTTTGGGCATCGTTCATTAAACAGAAAATGAAACCATTTCACTTTTCATCACTCCTGTACTAAAACCTTTAAATCTTATCAAGTTAATAAGGATTATAAAGGGTTTTATACGGCAGGTCAATGAAAAGGGAATCTCTTTAGGTGTTACTAAGCTTTTTTAGCTTACGCTGATACGCAAGGTAAGGAAGTCCTGGAAATACTAAAATTACTGTTGAAATCGCTAATAAAATCTCGCTTATTGTACCTACTGCTTCCGGAAGCCAGCCGTATAAGCTCATAACGTCAAAAAGCAGCAGAAACACCATCGCGACAAGAATAGATAGAGCTGCTTTTCCTACAGAACGCTTTTCTCGTTCGTATCTGTCAATGATCGTTTCTACATCGGAATAAATAGGTTTTGTTCCCGGAGATGCGCTGAAAATATGCATAGCATGACCTATTGAACAAACGTGTTGCCATCCGGCTTCTTTAAAAAGCAAAAAATATTCATCATCTGCATGTTCTTGAAAATCTAGTGAATATTGAAGCTCTTGAGCCTTTCCTTTTTTTAATGTATATCCAAAAAGAGCCCAACGGTCTAAAAGCCAGCCTTTTTTTGCATAGTCGCTGAGCTTTTGTAAATCTTCTTGCTCTGTAAAAGCAATACCGCCGCTCAGTATGTATTTTGTCTTTTTCATTTATAAACCTCCTAAAATATCTTCAGCGTGCTTAATCATTTCTTTGCGGCGCTGAATTTCTTTTTTTAAAAACTGAATTCCTTTTTCTGTTGCAACATACGTTTTCTTTTTGTCTTTGCTTTCGCCACAAAGCATGATTAACTCAGCTGCAAGAAGTTTTTTAATTGTAGTGTACATAGATGCAGGTCCAATCGAAAACTGTTGATTGGTCATATCTTCAATGGTTTTCATGATAAGATACCCGTGTTTTGCTTCTATGAGGGACACTAAGATGTAGTAAGACGTGTCGGTAAGTTCCCCCGTCTCTAATGAATCGTTTCGCGGCATATTCAACCTCCTTATATCATTAAACGATATATCGTTAATTAATATATATCATTTAATGATATAAATAGTCAATAGAAAATGTTAAATTTTAGGTTTATAATTGCGCCATGAACTTCTTTGATACATATATAAAAGGAATGATTTTGAAGAATCGTTTACTGAAATAAATATATTTGTATAAAAAATTAAGAATTTGTAGAATTTATTGTTTATTTATTTGAATTTTATGTTATCCTTTTTAACATACATTAAATATAAGGCCACATTTATCGTACGACCTTTGAATTGTATTGCAGATAGGGAATAAGAAAAATATATATTGAAAGGAGAAAGGGAGAGTCAGAGAGGACGCACATGCTAGTTGTCTGTTAAAAAGGCATCTTTCAAGCTGTAAAAGCTGCATAATCTCATGAATAGAAGCATCCGTCTTAATTTTTCTGACTATTCGAATAATTTTTTTGCCATTGAAAGTTTGAGTCACTGCAAAAGTTTAAAATCTAAAAAAGGAATGATCATCAATGAAAGATAAATTTGCCCAACGAGCTAGTCTTGTAAAATCCGCTGAAACGCGCGAAATTTTAAAAGTAACGGAACGACCAGAAGTGATTTCGTTTGCAGGAGGACTTCCAGCGCCGGAGCTATTTCCTGTTGAAGCAATGAACGATGCGTGCCGCGCCGTATTAAATGAAGACGGAGCCGCTTCGCTTCAATACAGTACAACTGAAGGGTATATTCCTTTAAGAGAAGCCATCTCTACACGAATGAAGCATATCGGCATTGAGTCCACTGTTTCAAACATTTTAATCACGTCCGGCTCTCAGCAGGCAATCGATCTTACCGGGAGATTGTTTCTTAATGACGGAGACGTGGTAATCTGTGAAAGTCCAACGTACCTAGCAGCCATCAACGTCTTCAAATCTTATAATGCAACGTTTGTAGAAGTAGATATGGACGAAGACGGAATGATTATGGAAGAGCTGGAGAAAAAACTTCAAGAAAATCCGCATGCTAAATTTATCTATACAATTCCAGATTTTCAAAACCCTACAGGACGCACCTTAACGCGAGAAAGACGTCAGCGAATGATCGAGCTTGCGAATGCATACGACGTGCTGATTGTAGAAGACAATCCGTACGGAGGCGTTCGATTTGCAGGAGAAACGCTGCCGCCGGTTAAGCATTTTGATACAGAAGGCAGAGTTATTTATATCAGCACATTTTCTAAAATTTTTGCGCCAGGTCTTCGAATCGGCTGGGTGTGCGCAGATGAAGCTTTCATTGATAAGTACGTAGCGTTTAAGCAAGTGGCTGACTTGCATACGGACAGCTTTGCTCAGCGTGTAACGGCTAAGTACATGGAGCTTTACGATATCGAAGAGCACATTCAAAAAATTAAAGCTGTGTACAAAGAGCGATGTACGCAAATGTTATCGTGCATTGAAGAATTTTTCCCGGAGAATTTGTCTTACAGTAAGCCAGAAGGCGGATTGTTTATTTGGGTGGAACTGCCCAAAGGAATCGATTCAGCACATATCTTTTCAGAATGTCTAAAAAATAACGTAGCCTGCGTGCCGGGAACTCCTTTCTTTCCAAACGGTACAAGAAACAACGCGCTGCGCTTGAATTATTCTAATATGTCTGCTGAACAAATCGTAGAAGGCATGAAGCGCATGGGAGACGTATTGCACCGTGAACTGGCGAGAGAAACGAATGTTTTATAAAAGAAATGAAAAAATCAAATAAAGCCTTTTTATTAATTCATGAAATATACGGTGTGAACGATCATATGAAGTTTGTAAAACAGGAATTGTCTAAGTTAGGGGCAGATATTATCTGCCCTAACTTATTATCTAGAGACATTCCTTATAGTTATGAAGAAGAAGGAATGGCTTATCAGAACTTTGTTCAAAACATTGGGATTGACGAGGGTTCAAAACAAATTACTAACATGTTAATTCAGCTAAAACAAGAATATGAAGAAGTAGGGATCATGGGATTTAGTGTAGGAGCCACAATATCGTGGCTATGCAGTGAAAACAATTTGTGTGACTTTGTGATTGGCTGTTACGGATCGCGCATTAGAGACTATATAAATAGACGTCCTGTGTGTCCAACTCTTCTTATTTTTCCCGCTGAAGAGCAAACATTTGATGTAGACTGTTTAATAAACTCACTAGAGCAAAAAAGAGAGCCGCTTTTGGAAATCAAAAAGTTTTATGGATTTCATGGGTTTATGAATCCTTTTTCACAAACCTTTAATAAAGAATCAGCCGACGAAGCCTTCCAAACAGTAAGTGACTTTCTCGAAAAGCACTTAGCTGATCACTAGCTATACACGCTGAAAGTGATACCTTGCAATAAGCAGAAACTGACCCTTTTTCAGTACGTATACCTGTATTAACATTTTCTTTAAACGTATCAAAAAGGAGTGAGGTTATGCTAAAGTCAGTTGAACTTGTAGGAACAGCGGTAAAGCTAGTACCGCTTGAAAAAATGCATGAGCAAGGACTTTATGAAGCTGCAAAACCGAAAGAAATTTGGGAGCACCTCCCGGTAAAAGTTCATCATCTAAGTGATATGAAACAGCTGATTGAAAGTGCTTTAACAGCAAAGCAGGCAGGAAGAGAGCTACCTTTTGCTGTATTTGATATAGAGTCACATTCAATTGTAGGAAGCACAAGATTTTTAGATATATCACTTCCTAACAAAAGCGTAGAAATAGGGTGGACGTGGTATCATCCATCCGTGTGGCGAACGCGAGTCAACACGGAGTGTAAGTATTTATTATTAAAATACTGTTTTGAAGAGCTGAAGTTTCACCGCGTTCAGTTCAAAACGGATGCGCGAAACAAGCGGTCTAGAGCGGCTATTAAACGGTTGGGTGCTAAGCAAGAAGGCATTAGCAGAAAACATATGCTTTTACCAGATGGATACGTACGAGATTCGGTCATCTTCAGTATAATCGATGACGAATGGCCGTTTGTCAAAAAGCGATTAGAAAATTTTTTACATGAAGCCAGTGCGGAAAATAAAGAAAACGCCAGCAATTAATGGCATTTAAAGATAAAAAGCACAAGCTGTAGCTTGTGCTTTTTATCTTTAAAGAGCTTCTTTAATAATTTTTTTATAGTAAAGAACAGATAAAATACCAAAAATGGAGTACAGCGCCGTATAGACAATCATGACGATAATAATAGGTGTCCAAAGCTCTGTTCCAAACCAGAACCAGCCGGATTGTACGGCAAAATAGCTGTGAAGCAACCCTACGATTAACGGAATGCCGAAATTAAAAAGCTGCTTTATTTTTATGCCTTTTAGTAAATCATTTTCAGTGAAGCCGAGTTTTCTAAGAATCGTATAGTTCGGCTTTTCATCTTCACTTTCGTCCATTTGCTTGAAGTAAAGAATGCACCCTGACGTGATTAAAAAGGCCAGTCCTAGAAAAGCGACAATGAACATAATTAGACCCATAGTCTGCTTTTGGCTTTTTACCGTTTCGATACGCGAATCATTGAAAGTATGATTGCCCAATTTCATTTCTTTGAAAATCTCATTTGCTTTTGGTAAGTCATTTTTTTGTGATATATCTATCCCTGTGTACACAGAAGATTCTTTTTGCACAGAAGGATTCACGTCTTTTTCAAGTTCATTAAACACAGAATCGTCTACAATCACAGTAGGCATACCGCTTGTAAAATAGGTAGATAAGAGAAATTTTCGATTTAAACCTATATACTTTTGCGGAATGACTTTTTTCTTTCCTATTAGCTCAATTTCTCCGGAAGCTTTAAATGAATTTACTCGTTGAAGCATATCATTATAGCCGGTAAACAAAGTTTCATTTTGAGCTACATTTACACCACTAACAGATTTTTCGCTAACAACTGAAAAAACCATAGCGGACGAGTCTACCATCGGGCCTTCCAAATTATTTTCTAAGATGCTTTTTACGTTTGCTTTTACTTGGATGACGTCGATCTTTTTTTCCGTATATGCTATTTTCTTTTGATCCAGCGAGGCTTTAAATGAAGCAGCGTCTTTTGTATTATTGATTGAAAAATCGTTAGGCACATAATCTTCGGCCGACTTTTCAGCAGAATAATAAGAGATGTAGCTCAAGCACAACAGACCAATAGCAAGAGCCGATACCGTTGTAATAACCGTCAGCAACAGTGCGTTTGATTTCATCCGAAACATAATGGAAGAAAGAGATAATACATCGTTAATCGACAAATAGCCTTTTTTGCTTTTCCGCATGAGATTTAATAAAAATCGAACCGATCCTTTATAAAACAAATAGGTTCCGATGATAACCGAAGCTAAAATAGATACCATTGCGATGGACAAAGCATTCATGCTTGTAAAAGATCCGTCAAACAATTTAGCAGAAATATAGTAGCCGGAAGCAATAAAGATCATGCCAAGAATTCCAATAATAATTTCAAGAATACTGATTTTTTTTGTTTTGCTTTCTGTAGATGACGTAACGCAGAATAGGGCTAAAATGGTCTGTCTTTTAATAAAAAGATAGTTCATCGTCATGATTAACAAATAGATGACGCCGAACACAATCAGCGTTTGAATCAAGGCTTCTTCTGAAAAGTGAAGCTTGGCAATGCCTTTTGTATCGGTGATTTTAAACAAAATCATAATGACCGCTTTTGAAAACGAAAACCCAATTAAAATGCCGACAATCAGTGAGGCAAAATACAGCATAAAATTTTCAACGGTCAAAATACGGAAAATTTTTGTTTTGGTCATGCCGATTAGCTGAAATAAGCCAATTTCTTTACTGCGTCGCTTAATAAAAATCGTATTTGCATATAGTAGAAAGATAGAAACAATGGCTACAAGTAAAACAGAAGCGGCCCGAACCGCCGCGCCTCCTTTAATGGAGCCTTTGGTTGCATCAAGAGCAGGATCGTACTGAAGCGTGACAAAAGCAAAATATAAAGCTGCGCTGAAAACCAGTGCAAAAACGTACAAATAATAGTTTTTTACGTTCTTTTTGAAGTTGCGGAAGACGAGCTGATTAATATTCATCTTGCACTCCGCCTAGTACACCTTGAGTTTTCATAATATCTTCAAAGAAGTCTTTTCGCGTTTGATCCCCTTTATACAGCTGCGTATAAATTTGTCCGTCTTTTATAAAAATGACTTTACTGCAGTAGCTGGCTGCCACTGGGTCATGCGTTACCATCACAATCGTTGCGCTTCTTTTGTCATTAAGCTCGGTCAGTTTGTTTAATAAATCGCTAGCTGCTTTTGAGTCAAGTGCACCGGTTGGTTCGTCAGCAAAAATCATACTTGGCTCATGAATAAAGGCTCTTGCAGCAGAGGTACGCTGCTTTTGTCCGCCTGAAATTTCATTTGGATATTTATCTTTGAGCTCATAGATGCCGAGCTGTTTGGCTAGCGCGTCAAATTTTTTGTGAGCTACTGCTGAAGGAGTTTTTACAACAGAAAGAGGCAAGAGGATATTTTCTTTGACTGTCAGTGTATAGAGCAAGTTATAGTCTTGAAAAATAAAGCCTAAATGTGTTTTTCGGAAGTTTGCTAACTGCTTTTCTTTCATTCTGCTAATTTCATTTCCTTCAATTTTGATGGTTCCGCCGTTGATTTTATCAATCGAGGAGAGCACGTTAAGAAGCGTCGTTTTACCTGAGCCGGAAGCCCCCATAATTCCTACAAATTCTCCTTTCATAATCGTAATATCTACACCTTTTAATACTTCTTGTTTATTAAATTTATTTCCGTAGCTTTTATGAATATTAGTAGCTTCTAATATGTTCATATGTATTCACTCCTTTGATCTGATACGTTTATTATAAAAAAAGAGCCTTGCGTTTTCCTTTGATTCACCGAACAAATGACGAAAGCATGTGACATTTTTGTCACATGCTTTTCATATCAACAAAATCATTTGATTTAGGAAAGGCAAGTGTAAACGTCGTGCCTTCGTTAAGAACGGACTTCACGCCAATGTGAATAGAAAGAGCGTGCGCAGCTTTTTGAGCGAGATACAAACCCATACCTGTGGCACGGCTGTCTTCATGCTGAGTGGTTGATGTAAAACCTTTCTCAAAAATGCGCGGCATATCTTGAGGAGAAATGCCGCGTCCGCTGTCTTTTATCTCGACGTACACTTGACCATGGTGCTTGTAGCTTCTAATCATTACGTCAGATGCTTCACTGTACTTGACTGCGTTTGTTAAGAGCTGTCTCATAATAAACGAAAGCCACTTTGCGTCACACAGTACACGTTCTGCCTGTATGTCCACATCAAACCCAATATTTTTTTGCATACACCAAGCTTGCAGCGTTTTGATTTCAGTAAAAATAAGGGACTCTAAATCCAGATGTTCAATATACATATCATTTTCGATAAAGAAAATGCGCTTTTGATGCAGCTGTTGATCAAGTAAAAAGTGAATACGGAGCCACTCGAACGTCAAGTTTGCTTTAACTTCTCGATTTTCTAAGCGTTCAATTATTAAATGCATTGCAGTTAACGGCGTTTTAATTTCGTGAATCCAAGCTAACATTTCATCTTTTTCCTGCGTCACGTGCAGCTGGGTTTGCACCGCATCTTTTTTCGCCTGTTCTAATTGTTGCATTAGATTTTGCTGAACAATCTTTTCAAAGGGGCGCAGCGGATGAGAAAGAGTAGAAGAATCAAAGAAATCCTCTTCATCTTTTAACCCTTGGTAAAATTTCGTTTCTTTCTGATAGCGGAAGACGCAAAAAATAAGAAAGATAATCGATGATAAAAACACGATATAAAGAATCGAAGACAGAGGAATGGATTCATCAATATAAGCGATAAAAAGCATTAAAAGATGCATCATAAAAAAGAAAAGAATCCAGCTTAGACGCTCGCGAATAAAGAGTTTAATCATAGCGTTCCTCTTCAATCGCTACGTAGCCTTGACCGACTTTTGTTTCAATAAAGCTTCCCAGTCCAATTTCATCTAACTTTTTTCGCAGGCGATTGACGTTTACCGTTAGGGTATTATCACTGATAAACCGTTTATCTTCCCACAAACTATTAATCAGCTCATCTCGGCTTACAATCGTATTCTTTTTATATATTAAGCATTTTAAAATAAAGATTTCATTTTTGGTTAACTCAATAGCTTTAGATTCCGTTGATACTTTATTTTTTTCGTAATCAATCGTTGCGCCTTGCCACGAAAGAAGGCTTACTTGTTCAACGCTGTAATTATACACGCGGCGGAGAAGGGCCTGTATTTTTGCTACAAGCACATCAAAATGAAACGGCTTTTGCACAAAGTCGTCGGCTCCAAACTGCATAGACATGACCATATCAGAAGGATGATCTCGTGAAGATAGGAATATAATAGGGATTTTCGAGTGAGAGCGAATCATTCTGCACCAGTGGAAGCCGTCATACTTCGGCAACTGAATATCCATAATCACTAAATCAGGTTTTACCTCGCTAAACTCCTGCATAACGTTACTGAAATCACGGATGCCATAAACATCATATGACCATTGCTCCAACCGCTCTTTCAGTTCGTTAAACAGCGTTACATCATCTTCAATTAAAAGAAGTTTAAACAATAACACGTACCACGCTTTCTGTTTTTATACTTATTTTATAGCAATATCCTTTTATTTACCATATATGTTAGTAGATTCATAGGGGTTCTTTTTAAAATGTAAAGACACTGGCTGAGCATAGTTTATAAACATACGCTGAACTCTAAGAAAAAAAGGAGAGCTGTTATGAAAGCAATGGTATGTACAAAGTATGGAAAACCAGACGTTTTTCAGCTTAAAGAAGTAGAAAAGCCTACTCCAAAAGAGAATGAAATACTCGTAAAGATTTATGCAACTACAGTGACATCGGGTGACTGCAGAGTGAGGAGCTTTAATAGTCCACTATTATTGTGGCTTCCTATGCGAATAGTTTTGGGGTTACGGAAGCCTAGAAAACCGATACTAGGAGTAGAATTGGCTGGAGAAGTAGAGGAAGTAGGGAAAAACGTAACAAAGTTCAAAAAAGGAGATCAGCTTTTTGCGATGACAGGTATGAAGTTCGGAGGATATGTGGAATATATCTGCTTAACAGAGAAAGGGACAATAGCTATAAAGCCAGAGAATATAACCTATGAAGAAGCGGCTTCTATTTCTTTTGGTGGCACAACGGCTCTGCATTTTTTTAGAAAAGGAAACATTCAAGTCGGACAAAAAGTGCTTATCTACGGTGCTTCAGGTGCGGTAGGAACTGCCGCTGTACAGCTTGCTAGCTATTACGGGGCCGAAGTGACAGGCGTGTGCAGCGCCAAAAATAGCGAATTAGTAAAATCTTTAGGAGCAAATCACGTCGTCAACTACCAAACTGAAGATTTTATTAAAAAAGAGAAAAGGTACGATCTTATTTTTGATGCTGTTGGGAAAATCACAAAAAATCAGTGCAAGGAAGCTTTAGCTTTAAATGGACAATTTGTCTCAGTGGAAGGTCAAGGGATTGCGAAAGTGGAGACGAAAGATTTATTATTCCTTAAAAAGCTGATGCAAGAAGAGAGTATCAAATCAGTGATTGATAGACGCTACTCTTTAGAACAAATTCCAGAAGCTCATGAATATGTAGAAACGGGACGTAAGGTAGGAAATGTAGCTGTAGTTTTACAGAAATAAAAGGAAATATTTAAAAAGCTAATTTGACTTACCGGGATAGTAGGTATAACATGCAGGTAAGTCACATAAACAGCTATTTAAAAACAATCGACCAGACGACTGGAGATGCTTTGAACAATCAAAGCATCTCTTTTTATTTGTCGTAAAAAGGAGGAAATATACGGTGAGTAAAAAAAGAAAGCTAAAGCTAGGAGCAAATATTAAAGGGCTTGGAAATACGACGGATGGATGGAGGCATCTGGACGTAGAGCCTGATGCGAGCATTAATATTGAGTTTTATAAGAAACAAGCGCGTATATTAGAAAAAGGACTTTTCAGCTTTGTCTTTATTGCGGATGGATTAGCCATATCTGAAAAGTCTATTCCTCACTTTTTAAATCGTTTTGAGCCCATTACGCTGCTGTCAGCTCTTGCTGCTTCTACGAGTCACATCGGACTAGTTGGAACGGTTTCAACAAGTTTCAGTGAGCCTTTTACAATCGCTCGTCAGCTGATGTCTCTTGATCATATCAGCGGTGGCCGAGCAGGATGGAACTTAGTTACTTCTCCGCAAGAAGGGGCAGCGCGCAATCACAGCAGAGGATATCTTCCTGTTCACAGCGAGCGATACGAAATGGCAAAAGAGCATCTCGACGTAGTAAAAGGGCTGTGGGATTCGTGGGAAGACGATGCTTTTATCTATCAAAAAGAAACCGGTCAGTTTTTTGATCCGAAAAAAATGCATACGCTTGGGTTTAAAGGCAAGCATTTTCAAGTTCAAGGGCCTTTAAATATTGCTCGTTCAAAGCAAGGACATCCGGTTGTGTTTCAAGCTGGCTCATCAGAAAGGGGAAGAGGTTTCGGAGCGGAAAATGCGGATGCGATTTACACAAATGCACATACACTAGAAGAGGCGCAGGCATTCTATCAAGATATGAAAAATAGAGCAAAAAATCACGGAAGAAGTCCTGAAGAGCTTCTCATTTTTCCAAGTATTGATTTAATTATAGGAGATAGCGAGGAAGATGTAGAAAGAAGATATGGAGAGCTTGCTGCTTTAATTCCAATTGATCATGCCATTACATATTTAGCTCGTTTTTTTGATGATTATGACTTTCATCAATTTGACGTAGACGCACCGTTTCCAGAGTTAGGGGATATCGGAGCCAATGCCTTTCAAAGCACCACGAATAAAATTAAACAAGCGGCTGCTGCTCGAAAGTTAACGTTAAGAGAGGTCGCGCTTGAAACAATTTTGCCTCGTTCGTCGTTTTCAGGAACGCCAGAGCACGTAGCGGATGAAATGCAAAAATGGTATGAGCAGGAAGCAGCGGATGGATTTGTGCTTCGCCTGTTTATGAGCGAGACGTTTCATCAGTTTGTGGAAAAAGTGGTGCCTATCTTGCAAGAGCGTGGGCTTTACGGCACTTCATACGAAAGCAATACGCTGCGCGGAAATTTAAACCTTTCCGTTCCAGCCAATCGATATAGTCAAACAAAGGGGGAGTTTGTATATGACAGTTAAATCAATCGGTGAATACAGCGTCACAGAAAGCTTAAAGAAGCAGGTAATTGAGTGGAGAAGACATTTTCATCGCTATCCTGAATTATCGTTTCAAGAGCACCGAACGGCTCAGTTTGTTGAAGATACGCTTCGTTCATTTGGAAGCTTTAACATTACGCGTCCTACGCCAACAAGCGTGGTAGCTAGATTAATAGGGAAAGAAGAGGGAAAAGTAGTTGCGATTCGAGCGGATATGGACGCGCTGCCGATTGAAGAAGAAAATACGTTTTCATTTGCTTCGGTTCATAAAGGCGTGATGCATGCATGCGGACATGACGGTCACACGGCTATTTTGCTAGGAGTAGCTTCTGTGCTTTCTCAGTTAGGAAATGAATTTAAAGGAGAAATTCGCTTAATTTTTCAACACGCAGAAGAGCTGCTGCCCGGGGGAGCGCAGGAGCTTGTGAAAGAAGGCGTGATGGAAGGTGTGGATTATGTAATTGGTACGCACTTGAATTCTGGTCTTCCGGTCGGAGAAATCGGCGTGCTTGCAGGTCCTATGATGGCTTCGCCTGACACGTTTAATATATCGATTAAAGGAAAAGGAGGACACGCCGCGGCGCCTCATGAAGCAGTTGACGCCATCGTTGTAGGAGCGCAAATTGTGACAAACCTTCAAACGATTGTTTCAAGAACGACGAATCCAATCGATAAATTAGTCGTATCGGTTACACAATTCCACGGAGGAACTACGCACAACGTACTTCCTGATAAAGTGCAGCTGAACGGTACCGTTCGAAGCTTTGACGCGGCTCTGCGAGAAAAAGTTCCGGCACAAATCGACCGGATTGTAAAAGGACTAACAGAAGCCTACGGTGCAGAGTACACCTTCACATATGAAAAAGGCTATCATCCCGTCATTAACTCTGAAAAAATTACAAGGCTAATTGAAGAAACAGCCATCGAAGAATACGGAAAAGAACGTGTTAAAACACTGTCTCCTAAAATGGGAGGAGAAGATTTTTCAGCTTACCTGCAGGAAACGGAAGGAGCTTTTTTTAACATCGGAGCCCGAAATGAAGAACATGACATCGTATACCCTCATCATCATCCGAAGTTTACAATAGATGAAGCCTCGCTTGAAGTCGGAGTAAAGATGTTTTTGCGCGTTACTGAAAAGCTGTTGGCTCGTTAAAAAAAGAACAAGAACCTATTTGGTTCTTGTTCTTTTTTATGTATCCTTACTTCGTATCTTTATAATTCGTCGCAAATCCTGCTGCAATTAAACCAATCAGACCCAGCACTCCTACAATAACCGTTATGACCATTACGCTCACCTCGATCTCTCTTAATAATACGTTTTTAATTGTTTAATTTTACCATGAGTCTTCGTATGAAAGAAGCTTTTCTTTTAAAGGCTCGAGCTTCTTGAATTTTTGATCATAGCTTTGCCGTTTTAACATGTCATTGGTTATTATCAGCGCATCTTCTTTACGCCCCGCATACAAGTAGGCTTCAATAACTTCGTCGAATCCCTCTGAATAAGGAAACTTTTCGTATTTTGCGAGTTTAAATGATGCATCGTAGTGTTTCGTTGATTCTTCATATTGCTTTAGTTTTAAAAGCATACGCCCGTTCGCTAAATGTAAATCAGCTCGTTCTAAATCGGTAAGGGTATGGAGTTCAATTCCTTGGTTACGTATATCAAGCGCATCTCCATAGCGCTTTTTCTTTTCCAGCTCAAACGCTCTCTCGTAAAAATGATCAAACTTCGTTAGCGGTCTCCTTGATTTATACAACTTGTAAATGCCGTATAGAATCAAAAGCAATAACCAAAGCAATTCCTTCAACTCTCTTTCATTTCTTTGTGTATAATATTTATAATAAAGGAAATTAAAACTAATTGATAGATTGAATGAAAGAAATACATGTGGAGGTATAGGATGGTCATCAATCAGCAGATTTACCATGTAAAAGGACTTCAGTACATCATTCGTTCAGCTCACATTAGCGATGCAAACGAACTGTCTCACCTAAGAGTTCAGCTAGATGGAGAAACGGAAAACTTAGATCGTGAATCAGGAGAAGGGTATATGGACGAATCCGACTTTGAAAAACTTATTCAACGTGACACAGAAAGTAAACGAAACTTATTTTTAGTAGCGGTTGTACATAATGAAATTGTCGGATTTTCAAGATGTGAAGGTAATGAGTTGAAGCGATTGGCTCATAAAGTAGAGTTTGGTGTATGCGTCGCACAAGAATATTGGGGATACGGAATTGGCAAAGGTTTTTTGCAGCAATCCATACTGTGGGCAGAGAGCGCGAGCATGAAGAAAATGACGCTGAATGTGTTAGAAACGAATAAAAAAGCCATTGATTTATATGAAAAGTTCGGATTTGAAGTAGAAGGAGTATTAAAAAATGACAAGGTGCTGTCAGACGGGAAGTACTATAGTACGGTTGTAATGGGAAGGTTTAAAGAGTAAGAGAACAAGGCGCTGATAAAACAGCGCCTTGTTTCTTTACTTTTGCGTTTCACGAACCCATTTCACAATATCATCAATGACATAAGAAGGAATGTTGGCTGAAACAGAATATTCATCGGGCGTGCTTTTTTCACCAGTTCCTTCTGTGAAAAAGTGGTTGAGCTTTGGATAAAGCTTAAAAGAAGCGTTTGAACGCTGAGACAAGCTTTGCTTCCAGCCTTCAAAATCTTCGGTCGTTACTTGATAATCACGCGCTCCTTGTAAAAGAAGCAGCGGCGTTTTCTGAGATTTTGCAATTTCTGCAGGGTGCCAGTGAGCTAAGTCATACCAAAAATAAGGCGTGCCAAGCAAAAATTCTTTTGGCGGCTGAGCTGGCGAAAAGCTTGGGTCTTGTAAAATGGCAAACTGCTGCTGGAAAAAAGAAAGCTGCTCTTTCGGAAGCTGATTCAGCGATACAAGATAGGAAAATTGTTCAAGCATTAACTCTGGAAGTGTGCGGCTCGGTGCAGCAAGTAAAACAGAGCCGCGAACGCTTTTATCCGGCGTTTGATTTAAAATTCTGGGCATCATCATGCCGCCTTGACTGTGTCCTAGTATAAAAATGTTACGGCTGTCGATGCCTTTTTGTTTCGCCATTGCTTTGACTGCAAGTACGGCATCATCAGTTGTTTCATCGTCAACGCTTATCTTACTTTCACCGGACATTTTAGCTGTATGTTCGTATGTACGCTTGTTGTAGCGTAAAACGGCGATTCCTTGAGAAGCCAGTCCTGAAGCCAGATCTCGAAACGGCTTTAAGCTCATAAAGGTTTCATCTTGATCAGAAGGACCTGATCCGTGAACTAAAATGACAACGGGGACATTTTGATGCTTTGAACGTGTTGAAAGAGTGAGCGTTGCTGGAAGTTCGTAAGGTGCTTTGCCGATTGAAAGCTGTGTTTCTCTGTAATTCTTAGGGGTGTCATAAGGCGGTGTGGAAAACGAAAACTGGCGCTCGTCCGGTACAATTCGCCAGTCATCAATTTGACGATTTTGACTAAATCGAACGGTTAAAGTAGCTGATGCGTGTTCAAATTCAATGGGAATGTCTATATTTCGATGAACGGTATTGACTTCACCTTGTACAGCTGTACCAATCTTTTTTACAGCACCAAGCTGAGCCGTTAGAGATGACCACCATGTTTTTAGGTTGTCTTCACTCATTTTTGCCTGCAGGCTGCGGGAAAAGTAGCGCGTAGCTTCGTTTGTTTTTCCGTTTGCTACATTCGTTAAAAATACGTTTGCTCGTTTGACTTCAACTTTTGCTGAGTGATGAGCAGCATTTGCCGCTGCTTCAGCTTGAATGGTTGAAGTGGACATAGGAAGTACTTGAAGGCCGAGAGCTAAAGCAACAGCGAGTGGAAGGGCAGCTTTTACTTTTTTCATACATCATCCTCCTTGACGATTCTTTTACTCTACCAGTATACCAATTTTAGGTAAATGAAGTCATGTCATTCTGAGATAAAAAGAAAGGCGCTTGGCTATAAATATGGTAAAATAAAGAAGTTAAATTATTTAGAAAATTAAATAAAATTAAGAAGTGTAAAAGAGGAGGAGCTTTTATGAACTATGATCCGCATTATCATCCATATCCATCTTACCGAGTTCCCGTTTATGCAAAGAAAGGAATGATATCCACATCTCAGCCGCTTGCAGCGCAGGCAGGTCTTGATATCTTAAAAAAAGGAGGTAATGCTATTGATGCAGCGATCGCTACAGCGGCAAGTCTTACCGTATTAGAGCCCGCCTCTAATGGGATCGGAGGAGACGCGTTTGCGCTTGTTTGGACGAATAATCAGCTGTATGGACTAAACGCGAGCGGACCTTCTCCGCAGTCTATTTCCATTGATGCGCTGAAGGAAAAAGGATACAAAGAAATTCCTAAGTACGGAATGATGCCCGTTACGGTTCCCGGTGCTCCGGCTGGTTGGGCTGCTTTATCAAAGCGATTTGGTAAACTGCCTCTTTCTCAAGTGCTGGAGCCTGCTATTCAATATGCTAAGGAAGGATTTCCGTTAGCGCCTACACTCGCTAAACAATGGAAACAAGCGTACGATACGTTTAAACGAGTACATACAAGCGAAGAATTTGAATCGTGGTTTCAAACGTTTGCGCCGAATGGACGAGCACCAAAAGCAGGAGAGATGTGGTCATCTACTGATCATGCTCATACGCTTCAGCTCATTGGTGAGACAAATGCAGAAGCCTTTTATAAAGGTGAGCTTGCAGAACGTATGGATGCATTCAGCAAAAAATATGGCGGATTTTTATCAAAAGAAGATTTGGCAGCTTACGAACCGGAGTGGGTAAATCCTATTTCCGCTCACTACCGTGGATATGATGTGTGGGAAATTCCTCCGAACGGACAAGGGCTTATTGCGTTACTGGCATTAAATATCGTAAAAGGCTTTGAGCTTCAAGAAAAAGACGCCGTCGATACGTATCATAAACAAATCGAAGCGATAAAGCTTGCGTTTGCGGACGGAGCAAAATACATTACTGAAGAAGCGAAAATGAACGTACCTGTCAGCGAACTGCTGTCTGATACATATGCAAACTATCGCCGCAGCCTTATAGAAGAACATGCTCTGCAGCCTGAAGCAGGAGAACCGGTCGGAAGCGGAACAGTGTATTTAGCAACGGCTGATGAAGAAGGAAACATGGTTTCATTCATTCAAAGTAATTATATGGGCTTTGGTTCTGGAATTGTTGTGCCAGAAACGGGAATTGCTCTGCAAAACCGCGGTCACAATTTTTCAATGGACCTCAATCACGATAACTGTCTTGCTCCTAATAAAAAAACGTTTCATACCATTATTCCAGGCTTTCTCACTAAAAATAATGCGCCCGTAGGACCTTTTGGGGTGATGGGCGGGTTTATGCAGCCGCAGGGACATATGCAAGTTGTCATGAATACGATTGACTTTCACCTTCATCCTCAAGCCGCTTTAGATGCGCCAAGATGGCAGTGGAAAAAAGATAAAACGGTGCTTGTTGAGCCGACTTTTCCTTCACACGTAGCACAAGCGCTTGAACGAAAAGGACATAAAATTGAAGTAGCCGTGGATTCGATGGCATTTGGGCGCGGACAGATTATTTGGAGAGACCCTGAAAGCGGCGTGCTATGCGGAGGAAGTGAATCACGAACGGATGGTTGTGTAGCTGGATGGTAAGAACAAAATAGATCAAGAAAGAAGCCCGGACTGATTAGAGTCGGGCTTTTTTCATGTCTCAACCATATGTATAAATCTCTTCAAAGAACTGAAAACTAAAACAAACATGAACGTACGTAAAGAGAACGGGATTAGAACAACCGTCTTAAGCTGCCAATCGACACGAAGGTATACTAACAACACTTGGTGAAAGGAGCGAAAAGGTTATGAGAAATAAAAAATTTGAAGTGAATTTTTTACGTACAATGCTGATTATAGGGCTGGGAATGCTCCCTTTTCTATTTAGAAAACCACCGATCAAAGACTGGCTGCTGGCTTATGCATTTAATGCCTTAACAAATGGTATTATTGATAAATTTATTGTCTCTCACGGCCTTCTTCGATATCCAACTCGCTTGCTGAAAAAACAGTTTAGAATTAATGTGTTGTTCGACTTTTTACTGTATCCTAGCATATCCGTTATGATTAATCAGGCTACGTATCACGATAAAGGGTTAAAGATTTTATATAAAATTGTACTTTTTACGATTCCCATGTTTTTTATTGAATTATGGGCTGAAAAACGAACGAAGCTCATCGAATGGAAAACAGGCTGGATGTGGTACCACACCTTTATTAGCGTAACGTTAAAATCCTATCTTAACCGGCTGCTGATTGGATGGATTCGGAAAATTGAAAAGAAGCAGGACGAAATAAAAATAAAATAACATTGGTTCTAAAAACGACGTTAGAGAGGTGAACAAAGGTGCATATTTCTGTCCTTCTATGGCTGATTTTTCAAAATATCCAGAAGAAAACGTGGAAAAAAATTCACGAGCTATATGCTGGGGTTTTATACGTGAGCTTTTTTAATATTCTTTATTACTTTTTATGTAACGATAAGTTGCTTTGGGATTTTAAATCTTCTCATCTTTCATTAAAAGTACTGCGTATTTTACACCTTATGTTTATTACACCTCTCATGATTTTGTCGTTCTTAGCTACTTATCCGTCTACACTTCTTAAACAGGTAAAATATATCTTAAAATGGGTATGTACAGCTTCATTTGTAGAATGGATTGGTCTTAGGTGTAAGGGGATTACATTTAGACACGGCTGGCATTTGGGATGGTCAGCACTTATTTATGTAATGATGCTTATCTTCTCGAGATGGTTTCAAAAAAAGCCTTTTGCGGTCTTACTGCTATCGGTTTTTGCAACAGTCGTTCTCAGCATTATTTTCAAAGTTCCCATTAGCAAACGAATGCTAAAACATCCGCTGAAACGAATATTAACTCGCCCTTTAAAAGATCATGTGACTCAAGCTGTTGCGAATAAAGTAAGGCGAAAATGCCTGCTTCTCAAGCTGTTCTCGTAAGTGCCTGCTCTCTGTGAAGAGCAGGTTTTTTAGCTCGCGGGAGGAATAACGGCCGTCAGCAGCAGAATGAAAAAAATCAGGCCGACTCCCGTAAAGCTTAAAGAAGCAAGAAAATAAGCCGTCCAGCGCAAACGAAACGGATTATGTTCGACATTGGCTCCAGACATTAACCTCATGGAGTGAGTGTTATAGTGAGAATGAGCGCTGTTGCTTCCGCTGCTTGAAAACCAAAAAGTTAAAACTGAAAACAAAAGTCCGCTAAAAAACATAAGCTCAATAAAGCGAACGGACAAAAATGATGAGCACGCATAGGTTAATCCCCCTTCAATAAGCAGGGTAATAACAAAAATAAGCTGAGTTCTCTTCAAACAATCTTCCCCTTTTCTCTCTGTGTCTACTTTTCATTATACAATAATTTACATGTATAAAAAGTCTCAAAAATGCTTTTATTATGATATAATGGTAATAAATGTATTATTAAAAAGTGCTCAAAATCCGCATGCATCACGATTATAAGGTCTTTTGTAATGATGAGATTTACTATATATGCTGCGCTTAGCTTCAAGTGCGTAGAGTGAAAGTGAGGAGTGTTTATGGGATTGGGAGAGACTTTGATTGCGATACTAGCAGCGGGAGCACTGCTGTTATACGGTACGTTAGAGCTTTGGTTTGCACCTCATAATTCTTCTTTTTTTAAAGGTTGGAAGCAAAAACTAGCCGTCATTTTGCCGTTATACGCAGTTACATTCGGCATATGGTTCGCGTTTTGTTCGTAACAAAAATGTCTTACAAAAAGGAGGAATGAAAAATGGAAATCAATTCATACCTCATTCGGTTTTCATGTATGCTGATGCTCATGTTTGGAGGATTATTTATTATACGGTATGTAAAGACAGGTGACCTTTATTTAGATCAGCTTCTTGTCTTTGGAGCGGGTTTTGTTCTGTTTATCGGCTCACTTATTTGGAAAAGAAAACATCAGCATAGAGAAAATAGAAAAGCTTGTTAAACGTATAAAAATGTGACAGTATAAAACAGATAAAAAACGTAATCTCGTGATCGTACCATTGGTTACGGGCTGCTGCTGGAGGAAAAGAAAATGAATGTACCTAATTGCCCAAGCTGTCAATCACAGTATACATATGAAGATGGAAATCTGTTCATCTGCCCGGAGTGTGCGCATGAATGGGGTCAAGATGAAAAAGCAGAAAGCACGGAAGAACAGCTTACTGTAAAAGATGCAAACGGTAATGCTTTAAAAGACGGAGATTCAGTTACTGTCATCAAAGACTTAAAAGTAAAAGGAAGCTCATCGGTTGTAAAAATCGGAACGAAAGTAAAAAGCATTCGTTTAGTAGAAGGCGATCATAACATCGACTGCAAGATTGATGGATTTGGAGCGATGAGCTTAAAATCTCAGTTTGTGAAAAAAGCATAACGATAAAAAAGTCAGGATGAAGAAGACTTTCATCCTGACTTTTTTCTATGTATCTTAACGGACAAAGTGAAATATATAGACCGTTTTGTCTATTTTAGAAGGAATTTAGCTAAATGTCCCGAATTTACTTAAAGTGTCTGAGAACTTGGATATTAATGGAACTGATGTCCGTTTCATGAAGACAAAGGGGAGGGAGAAATGTGAAAAAATTTTTAGCGTTTCAAATTTTAATTGCATTAGTAATTGGAGCTGTTATCGGGCACTTTTTTCCGGACTTTGGGATGGCTTTAAGACCGGTAGGAGACGGGTTTATCCGGCTCATTAAAATGATTGTAGTGCCGATTGTCTTTTCAACCATCGTCATAGGTGCTGCGGGAAGCGGCAGTATGAAACAAATGGGAAGTCTAGGGTTAAAGACGATTATTTGGTTTGAAATTATTACTACCATCGTATTAGGAATCGGTCTGCTGTTAGTGAATTTGCTAAAGCCCGGAGTAGGCCTCGATCTTTCTCATCTTGTTAAAAAAGATATCGGTGAATTGTCTCAGTATACCGACAAGGTCGTGGACTTTAAACAAATGATTTTAAACATCATTCCAACGAATATCGTAGATGTGATGGCAAAAAATGATTTGCTGGCTGTGATTTTCTTTGCTATTTTATTCGGTGTTGCCGCCTCAGGAGTTGGGAAAGCATCCGAACCTGCAATGAAATTTTTTGAATCTACGGCTAAAATTATGTTTAAATTAACGCAAATTGTGATGGTCACAGCGCCTCTTGGTGTACTAGCGCTAATGGCTGCATCTGTGGGGCAATACGGCATTGTCCTTCTGCTTCCGATGCTAAAGCTAATTGGAACCGTCTTTTTAGGCCTTTTTATTATTTTATTTGTTTTATTTCCGCTTGTTGGGTTTTTGTTCAAATTCAAATATTTTGAAGTCTTCAAAATGATTTGGGACTTGTTTCTTATTGCGTTTTCAACAACAAGTACAGAGACGGTGCTGCCACAGCTGATGGAGCGTATGGAAAAGTACGGATGTCCTAAACGAGTGGTGTCGTTTGTTATTCCGTCGGGTCTGTCGTTAAACTGTGATGGCTCCACGCTGTATTTATCCGTTTCATGCGTCTTTTTAGCACAGGCTTTTAACATCGATATGCCATTAACTCAGCAATTATTTATGATGCTTATACTCGTGATGACAAGTAAAGGAATTGCGGCTGTCCCGTCAGGTTCACTTGTTGTTCTTTTAGCTACAGCCAACGCAGTAGGTCTGCCGGCTGAAGGAGTCGCAATCATTGCAGGAGTAGACCGCATCATGGATATGGCAAGAACAGGAGTTAACGTTCCAGGCCACGCCATTGCCTGTATCGTCGTCTCGAAATGGGAAAAAGTATTCCGAACTCAAACGCCAATTCCGCCTGCATCTCACACGGAATCTCTATAAAACCAACCCCCGCTTTAGCTCCTAAAGCGGGGGTTTTTTGTTAAATCTCTAAACACTTATTAACGATATAGACTAGAGTAATTTGCCATACTAGCCCTACTAAAAAAAGAGCACGCGCCGCTCAAGTCTAAAAAAATGCCCTGTGACTGTTTTATGGTCACAGGGCATTTTTTTAGATGAATGTTCACAAAATGTTCACTTACGAAGAAGGAAGATAAAAAGCTATACTAAGCCAAGTAAAAAAGATGAAAAGGATGAGAAATATGCCCACAACTAAAAAAGAAAGTATGTATTTTGGAATGATGATGTGCGGAGGGATGGTGCTTGTGATGACGATGTATAATATGTTCATAAATGATGTCATCGGGCATATCACACTTGCAGAAGGTATTTTAAACTTGGTTATCACATTTGTAGTTGCCATGATTATCGAAACTTTCTTAGTAGGACCCGTAGCAAAAAAAGTAGCATTTTCACTGCCGTTTGATAAGTCTAAACAGTTAAAAGTCGTGTTGATCCTCTCAACTTGCATGGTTATTGGAATGGTGCTTTCCATGTCTGTATATGGATTAATTACGATGTCACTTACGAAAGGCCTGCAAGGAGAGCCGCTTCTTTCAAGCTATGCATTTATCGTTATAAAAAACTTTATCGTAGCCTACCCGCTTCAGCTTCTTATTATGGGACCTTTAGTTCGGTTATTGTTCATGAAATTTGTGAAAAAGAATCCGGCAGCGGCTTAAGTCAAAACCCTAAGAACGCCTATTTTCTTAGGGTTTTGTTGTGCAAAGCTGTTCGGTCAGAAGAGAAGAAAGTCACTAAATAAAAAGTGATTTAGGACTATTTATTTAAGAATAGAGAAGATCTCTTATCCTCTAAAACGTTTCAAAGCCATACTCCCGGGTACACACAACATTAATGAGGAGGAGATAGTATGGAAGCAAAAGCTAAGAATGTTGTGGGAGTATATGAAACGGAACAAGAAGCAATTCATGCTGTAGAGAATTTTAAAAAAGAAGGATACGTATCAGAAGAAATATCTATTATCGGTAAACATAAAAAGAACAAAAAAGTTCAGAAAGAAACGAATACAAAAGCAGAAGGGGCAGCAACTGGAGCGCTTACCGGAGGTACGCTAGGGAGCTTGACCGGAATATTAGCAGGTGCCGGAGCTCTTGCAATCCCGGGAATAGGCCCAATTGTAGCGGCTGGTCCGATTGTAGCTACATTAACAGGTGCAGCAGCTGGTGCGAGTGTAGGAGGTCTGTCTGGTATTTTAGTCGGTATGGGAATTCCAAAACAGCAGGCCGAGCACTATAATGATTTAGTCAAAGAAGGCAGCCTGCTTGTTTTAGTAGACAAAGAAGACTCAGATCATGATGGAAATCCGAAAGCGCCTTTAACCGGAATGATTTTATAGAACTTATTATGTATAGGAGAAAGCTGTCGCAGTGCGGCAGCTTTTTTTATGCGCTGGTTTTATTTAAGAGAATTACATGCACAATAATATTCCATAATAGTTAAAAATATCAAAGTATTTGAGGATAACCCGAAAGATAATATGCCTTAAATTATAATGTAATATTATTGTAACAATAATGTATTTATTGTTTTATTTTGGAATTTGAGTTTCGATAAAAGCTTTAACAACGGGATTTAGGCGCAAAATACATCCATAAATTAACTGTAAACTATTATGCGAAGTAGAATAATTTTCTAATTATTTTTCAAGAATTAATTTTTAGCAAATTATTCATGTTTGAAAGAGGGTTAAAAAGTATATTTCAAAAGTATGTTTACTAAAAAAAGTTAAGCAGGTTGTTTAGTAGCATCATTCATTTAGTTAAATCTCGAAAGGAGCTGCTAAAAAATGAGTATTCAAAAAAGTACAGACAGTTCAAGTTTAGCAGAAGTGATTGATCGAATTCTAGACAAAGGAATTGTCATCGATGCTTTTGCTCGAGTATCACTCGTAGGAATTGAAATTTTAACGATTGAAGCACGAGTCGTTATTGCAAGTGTCGATACGTGGCTTCGCTACGCAGAAGCCGTCGGGTTATTAACCGACAAAGTAGAGGAAGAAGGGCTGCCTGGCCGAACAGAGGAGCGAGGAGCAGGGTTTAGCTTTTAAGTCTTTTAATCGTAAGAAAATTCATTAAATAAATAATAATAAGAGAAAAGAGGATGAAACATGTCAACAACTGATAAGAATGTACAAAGTGAAAAACAAGAAAATCAGCAGCAGGAAGAAAAAACGCAAAACTCTTTGAATCTTGCCATTTTAGGAGGCGTAGTAGGAGCGGGAATTGGACTTCTTTCAAGTCCGCAAACGAGTAAAAAAGTACTCAGTCGCTTAGGACAATCAGAAATTGTACGTGCTACAGGACAAGAGTTAAGAAGAAACGCACAAGATATTTTAACGCAGCAAGCGATGGGAGCGTTAAGACAGACAGCTACAGGATATCTTGAAAAAGACAATTTAAGCAAGCTGCTGGCACCTAAAAAGAAAAAAGAAGAAACATCAAATGAACAGGGAGATTCGCAGGAAGAAGTCAGCGCAAGCGCAGAAATGGAAACGTCTCAGTACGAAGAGTTAAAAGAAGAAAATAAAAATATGAACGATCAGCTGCAGCGCATTGAAGAGATGCTAAACAAACTCATGGACGCGAAGAAGTAAGATATCCGTCCTGAAGGGGAATTTCATGGATAAAAAAGATGTGGAGAAAGCAGCCTTAAAAGCAGGAAAAAAAATAGTGGAGCACACGCCTGAACCTGTTAAGGAAAAGGTAGAAGAAAAGGTTAAAGAAAAAGCGAAAGAAAAGTTTGTCGAAAAAACCGAAGGGAAACTGCAGGAAAAAGCGGATGAAGCGTCAGAGAAACTGCAGGAAACGAAAGAAAAAAATGCCCAAAAGGTACACGGCAAAGGAGAAGACGCAAAAGAAAAGCTTCAAGACGTCTTATTATCAGTAAAAGATAAGCTTAGCGATGTGAAAGAAGCTGGAGAAGACTTTCAAGAAAAAGTTTCTTCTTCAGACGATAAAGATAAGTCAAAAAACAAGCGGAAAATAAAAGGCGTAAATCAGATTAAAAAAGCAACGGATATTAAAAGCTCTACTAAGATTAAAAGTTCCACTGATATTAAATCATCTACAGATTTAAAAACAATGGGATCATAAGCGAAAGGAGAAATGGGATATGTCTATTCAAAAAAGTACTAATAGTTCAAGTTTAGCAGAAGTAATTGACCGTATTTTGGATAAAGGAATTGTTATTGATGCGTTTGCAAGAGTGTCTGTTGTAGGAATTGAAATTTTAACAATTGAAGCACGAGTGGTTATTGCCAGTGTTGATACATGGTTACGCTATGCAGAAGCAGTGGGGCTTCTTCGTGACGACGTAGAAGAAAACGGCCTTCCTGAACGTTCAAATTCAAGTGAAGGGCAGCCGCGTTTTAGTATTTAATATGAAGTGGTATGGAACCTTCCTTTTTGAGGGTGGTTCCAGCTTTTAGATCTAACTATTGGAGGCTACTAAAGATGGAAATTAAAAAAATTATGCAAGCCGTGAACGACTTTTTTGCTGAAAACGTAGCTCCTCCTCATAAAATTACCTCGGTGGAAGTTACTGAAGATGAAGGCTGGAGAGTTATTGTTGAAGTCATTGAAGAACGAGAATATATGAAAAAGTACGCCAAAGATGAAATGCTCGGAACGTACGAGTGCTTTTTAAATAAAGAAAAAGAAGTCATTTCATTCAAACGACTCGACGTCAGATATAGAAGCGCCATTGGCATTGAAGCATAAACGATAAGATGGCAGGAGGAACGTAAAAATGACCGTCTTAACAGACAAAAGGAAAAAAGGCAGTGGAGCTTTTATACAAGATGACGAGACAAAAGAGGTTCTTTCAAGAGCGCTGAGCTATTTAAAATCCGGCTATTCCATTCATTTTACAGGTCCTGCCGGCGGAGGCAAAACCTCTTTAGCGCGAGCGCTTGCTAAAAAGAGAAAGCGTCCTGTAATGCTGATGCACGGGAATCACGAGCTCAACAACAAAGATTTAATTGGCGATTTTACGGGATACACGAGCAAAAAAGTGATTGATCAGTATGTTCGTTCTGTTTATAAAAAAGATGAACAAGTGAGTGAAAACTGGCAGGATGGGCGATTGCTTGAAGCTGTAAAAAATGGCTATACGCTGATTTACGACGAATTTACTCGTTCTAAGCCTGCAACGAATAATATCTTTTTATCAATATTAGAAGAAGGCGTGCTGCCGCTGTATGGAGTAAAAATGACCGATCCTTTTGTACGCGTGCATCCCGATTTCCGCGTCATCTTCACAAGCAACCCAGCTGAGTATGCTGGCGTATATGATACGCAAGATGCGCTTCTTGACAGGTTAATTACTATATTTATTGATTATAAAGACATCGACAGAGAGACAGCAATTTTAACGGAGAAAACGGACGTAGAAGAAGACGAAGCGCGCACAATTGTAACGCTCGTAGCAAACGTGCGAAACCGCTCTGGAGACGAAAATAGCAGCGGACTTAGCCTGCGGGCTTCGCTTATGATCGCTACCCTTGCCACGCAGCAAGACATTCCTATCGATGGAAATGACGAAGATTTTCAAACGTTATGTATCGACATTTTGCATCATCCGCTTACCAAATGTTTGGATGAAGAAAATGCAAAAAGCAAAGCCGAAAAAATCATTCTAGAAGAATGTAAGAATATAGACACTGAAGAAAAGTAAAGGAGCTTGAAAACATGAGTGAAACAAACGAAACAGGTATTTATATTTTTAGCGCCATTCAAACGGATAAAGACGCAGATTTTGGATCGGTAGAAGTAGAAGGAACAAAAGCTGAAACGTTTTTGATTCGCTACAAAGACGCGGCGATGGTAGCAGCTGAAGTGCCGATGAAAATTTATCATCCTAATCGCCAAAATTTATTAATGCATCAACACGCAGTAGCAGCGATCATGGACAAAAATGATACGGTTATTCCAATCAGCTTTGGGAATGTATTCAAATCAAAAGAAGATGTAAAAGTTCTTTTGGAAAACCTTTATCCGCAGTTTGAAAAGCTGTTTCCAGCGATCAAAGGAAAAATTGAAGTTGGTTTAAAAGTAATTGGAAAAAAAGAATGGCTTGAGAAAAAAGTGAACGAAAATCCTGAACTTGAAAAAGTATCAGCATCCGTAAAAGGAAAATCAGAAGCAGCCGGTTATTATGAGCGTATTCAGCTTGGAGGAATGGCTCAAAAGATGTTTACTTCCCTGCAAAAAGAAGTCAAGACAGATGTGTTTTCTCCGCTTGAAGAAGCAGCGGAAGCAGCAAAAGCAAATGAGCCAACGGGCGAAACGATGCTTTTAAACGCTTCTTTCTTAATTAACCGAGAAGATGAAGCGAAGTTTGATGAAAAAGTGAATGAAGCGCATGAAAACTGGAAAGACAAAGCCGATTTTCATTACAGCGGTCCTTGGCCTGCTTATAATTTTGTGAACATTCGCCTAAAAGTAGAAGAGAAATAACGTGCTTCACAAATTAGTAACCGCACCTATTAATCTTGTAGTGAAAATCGGCGAAAAAGTACAGGAAGAAGCTGATAAACAGCTATATGACCTTCCGACGATTCAGCAAAAACTCATTCAGCTTCAAATGATGTTTGAGCTTGGTGAAATTCCGGAAGAAGCGTTTCAAGAAAAAGAAGATGAATTGTTAATGAGGTACGAAATCGCGAAACGTAGAGAAATTGAACAATGGGAAGAGCTGACAAAAAAAAGAAATGAGGAATCCTAGATGGGAGAATTACTGTATTTATACGGTTTAATTCCAACAAAAGAAGCAGCAGCCAGAGAGTCGTTTCCATCTTATAAAGGGTTTGACGGAGAACATTCACTGTACCCAATAACGATTGATCAGGTGACGGCTGTCGTTTCTAAGCTGGATGCTGACGCCTATTCAGAAGAAGTGATTAAAGAAAAAATGGAGCAGGATATGAGCTGGCTGCAGGAAAAAGCATTTCATCATCACGAAACGGTAGCCGCTTTGTACGAAGAATTTACGATCATTCCATTAAAATTTTGCACCATTTATAAAAGTAAAGAAAGTCTGCAAGCAGCTATTGAGCTTAACAAAGAAAAGCTAGAGAATTCATTGACGCTGCTTCAAGGAAATGAAGAGTGGAACGTGAAGATTTACTGTGATGATAAAGAGCTTAAAAAAGGAATCAGCGAAACGAATGAAAGCGTGAAAGCGCAAAAAGAAGAAATTAGTCACTTATCACCAGGAAGACAGTTTTTTGAAAAGAAAAAAATAGATCAGCTGATTGAAAGAGAATTAGAACTTCACAAAAACAAAGTGTGTGAAGAGATACATGACAAGCTCAAAGAACTGTCGCTTTATGACTCTGTTAAAAAGAATTGGAGCAAGGACGTAACGGGGGCGGCTGAACAAATGGCATGGAACAGCGTGTTTCTTCTCCCATCTCTGCAGATCACTAAGTTTGTAAACGAAATAGAAGAGCTTCAGCAAAAGCTTGAAAATAAAGGCTGGAAATTTGAAGTGACGGGACCATGGCCGCCCTATCATTTCTCGAGCTTTGCGTAAAGTGAGGAATTAACATTATGTCTCTTAAACAATCCATGGAGAATAAAGATATTGCTCTTATTGATATTTTAGATGTCATTTTAGATAAAGGAGTCGCCATTAAAGGAGACTTAATCATTTCCATAGCCGGCGTCGATTTAGTGTATTTGGATTTGCGGGTGCTTATTTCTTCGGTTGAAACGCTGGTGCAAGCAAAAGAAGGAAATCGCAAACCCATCACTTCTGAACAATTTGATAAACAAAAGGAGGAATTACTGGATGCAACCGGTCAGCCAAGCAAATGGACGAATCCACTTGGATCCCGATAAAGCTGAACAAGGCTTAGCGCAGCTTGTGATGACAGTTATTGAGCTATTGAGGCAAATCGTTGAACGTCATGCCATGAGGCGGGTGGAGGGTGGAACGTTGACGGACGAACAAATTGAAAACTTAGGAATTGCACTAATGAATTTGGAAGAAAAAATGGACGAGTTGAAAGAGGTGTTCGGTCTGGACGCAGAAGATTTAAATATTGATCTTGGACCGCTAGGCAGCCTGCTTTAAGCGGTCAGTGGGAGGAACAGTATGGCAGTCGAACATAATATGCAGTCAAGTACGATTGTAGATGTGCTCGAAAAGATTTTGGATAAAGGAGTCGTCATAGCGGGGGACATCACCGTAGGAATTGCAGATGTCGAGCTATTAACGATAAAGATCCGCTTGATTGTGGCTTCGGTTGATAAAGCAAAAGAAATCGGCATGGACTGGTGGGAAAATGATCCCTATCTCAGTTCAAAAGGAGCCAATAGTAAAGCGCTCGAAGAAGAAAATAAAATGCTGCATGAGCGGTTAAAAACGCTTGAAGAAAAAATAGAAACAGAACGTTAAAAACTGTACGCTACTTAAAAAATGGAGGGATTTACAATGGCAACTGAAACAAAATTAGATAACACACAGGCAGAAAACAAGGAAAATAAAAATACGGAAAACGGTTCAAAAGAAAAGAACGATTCAAAAGCAAGCAAAACAACAAGCAGCGGGCCAATCAAACGTGCGGTCGCAGGAGGCATCATCGGTGCAACGATTGGATATGTATCGACTCCTGAAAATCGAAAAAGTCTCCTTGACCGCATTGATACAGACGAATTAAAAAGCAAAGCATCTGATTTAGGAACAAAGGTGAAAGAAAAATCAAAAAGCAGCGTGGCCAGCCTGAAAACATCTGCGGGAAGCTTGTTTAAAAAAGATAAAGATAAATCAAAAGATGATGAAGAAAACGTAAATTCTTCTAGTAGCGAAACAGAAGACGATAACGTTCAAGAGTACGACGAGTTAAAAGAAGAAAACCAAACGCTTCAAGACCGTTTATCACAGCTTGAAGAAAAAATGAACATGCTTGTTGAGCTTAGCCTCAATAAAAATCAAAATGAAGAAGCGGAAGATACAAATTCCGACGAAGAAGAGAACGATGAGAACGAAGAAAACGAGCAGGACGATGAAAATGAAGAAGAAACACCTAAGTCTCGTAAAAAGAATAAAAAAGAAGAGGAGCAAGAAGAGGAGCAAGAAGAGGAAGAAGAAAGTGACGAAGACAGCGAGGAAGAAGAGGGAGATTCTCGTTCAAACAACAAAAATAAAAAAGTAAAAACAGAAGAAGAAGACGAAGAAGATGAAAGCGAAGAAGAAAAAAAGGAAGCGAAACCAAAAAAGTCAACAGCTAAAAAATCAAAAAATACAAAAGCAAAGAAAAACACGGATGAAGAAGATGATGACGCAACATCTCTTTCAAGTGAAGACGATACAACAGCCTAAGACGTAAAGGAGGAAAGAAATACATGAGTACAGGCCCTTCTTTTTCAACTAAAGACAATACGCTTGAATACTTTGTGAAAGCTTCTAATAAACACGGCTTTTCACTTGATATTTCATTAAATGTAAACGGCGCTGTGATTTCGGGTACCATGATTTCAGCAAAAGAATACTTTGATTACTTAAGCGAAACGTTTGAAGAAGGCAGTGAAGTGGCTCAGGCGCTAAGCGAACAATTCTCTTTAGCAAGCGAAGCGAGCGAATCAAACGGAGAAGCAGAAGCCCATTTTATTCATTTGAAAAATACAAAGATCTACTGTGGAGACAGTAAGTCTACTCCTTCAAAAGGAAAGATCTTTTGGAGAGGAAAAATAGCAGAAGTAGACGGATTCTTCTTAGGGAAGATTTCTGATGCAAAATCAACGAGTAAAAAGAGTTCATAAAAAACGGCGGGGTGAGTGCTCCGCCGTTTTTTAGTGATGTGATGAGATGTGCAGCTTCTTTTTTCGATACATGAGCGGAGTCATCTTCATTTCTTTTCGAAACTGATTAATAAAATAGCTTGTACTATTAAATCCTACTTGATAGGCGACGTCCGTCACATTTGCTTCTGCTTGCTGCAGCATAACTAAGCTTTGCTGAATTCGATAGTTTAATACATAGGTCAAAGGAGATTTTTTTAACATTTTCTTGAAATATCGACAGCATTCAGAACGGCTTAATTGTCCCGCTTTGGCAATATCATCGAGCGTAATCTTTTCAGCAAAGTGCAAATGAATCCAATTAAGCATTTGCTTCATCCGCTGATTTTTGATCATTTCTTTTTCATTGTATTTCAGCTGCAAACCGTTAAGAATTACATTTTTCCACAGTATGCTGAGTTCAGAGGCAATCTCTATTTCATAGTGATGCGGCTGCTTATGAATCCATGTGTATATCTTATTTATAGACTCTAACACGTTATTCCCCCACGCTTGCTTTGGACTGATGAATAAATGTGGTAGATTCGTTGCATGAATGTAGGGATAAACGTAATTTGTAAAAAGCTCTTGCGGCACAAGAAAATGAGGAGAAACATTTAAACAAATGTACACGCAGCCGGATTTGTTTATGTCTTCAGTCATATGAAGACATCCGCTGTTAATAAACAGTCCGTAGCCTTGTTTTACAGTCACTGTTTTTTCATTTATTTGAAAAGACGCATGACCTTTTATAACCAATACAAATTGAAGCTCATCGTGCCAGTGAAGAGGGATGTAGCCGTTTATGTGATCACTGATCGTTGTTTGATAACATGCTACTGGCAGCTCAACGGTGCGATGGGTCGTTAGCTCTTTTAAGTTTTCATCAATTTTAAAATGTGCTGCTGGCATACATGGTCACCTCAATATATTTATATTTTTTAATGCAATTTGCGTATTTTCTGCCCCGTTTTTCACTTATTATAACACTATTCTTATAATAAAAGTGAGGGATGAAAGATGAACGATCTCAGCAGAAAAAAAGGATTCTTCTTTGTAACCACTGGAGCTATATGTTGGGGGATGGGAGGAACGGTTGCTCAAAAGCTTTTTCAAGAATTTGAAATCAGTGTAGACTGGCTTGTTTCAGTACGGCTGCTCACTGCGGGTTTTTTGCTGTTAATGATTTCATGTATAAAAAGGAATCGTTCTCACGTACTTGGAGTATGGAAGAACCGAAAGTCAGCTTTTCAGCTCGTCGTTTTTGCCATAGCTGGTATGCTTGCCGTTCAGTATACGTATATGGCTTCTATTAAGCACGGAAATGCAGCAGTAGCTACGCTGCTTCAGTATTTATCACCGGTGATGATTATCATTTATTTGCTTTTGCGCAAGCAGTCTATATTTACGCGACAAGACGTCATCACTGTTCTGCTGGCACTGGGGGGCTGCTTTTTTTTATTAACAAACGGCTCTATTTCTCAGCTGTCTGTTTCTGTATCTGCCGTTGTTTGGGGAGTGTTGTCCGGCGTAGCGGCAGCTTTTTATACGCTGTATGCGGTGCCGCTGATCAAAAAGTACAGTTCGCTTGTCATCGTTGGCTGGTCAATGGTAATTGGGGGAAGCGCAATGAGCTTTATTCATCCTCCTTGGGAAACGTCAAGCTTATCACCAATAACCTGCGGATATATTTTATTTGTTATTATTTTTGGCACGATGCTTGCTTTTTGGTTTTATGTAGAAAGTCTGCAAAGTCTTTTACCTAAAGAAACGAGTTTGCTTGGAAGTTTAGAACCTTTAGCCGCTGTTATTACAACCGTTGTTTGGTTGAAAGAGCCTTTTGGTTTTTATCAATGGATAGGCACAGCTTGTATTATTGGATTAGTTCTATTACTCACACGAACGAAACAAGCATCTTCTGAGACGACACTTTCAGTGTAAATGGGGGCTTGCTAAAAGAAGAAGCAAA
Organism: Priestia sp. 179-F W1.4 NHS; assembly: GCF_045369295.1. Classification (NCBI taxonomy): domain Bacteria; kingdom Bacillati; phylum Bacillota; class Bacilli; order Caryophanales; family Bacillaceae; genus Priestia; species Priestia sp. 179-F W1.4 NHS. Next base: position 1,465,186 of record NZ_JBIQFF010000001.1, read on the forward strand.
CCACTGTCACTTTGCCGCCGAATCTGTAGAAACTCGTTTGACTTTTAAAATCTTTACATATTGAATAAACACTCTTTCTTTTGTAGAAACATTTAATTTAGCAAGTCTTGATGCGTCATCTCGGTTTTTAGCAGATTCTATCACAAAAGTTCCTTTGATTTTGGCTTCATCTTTTAGAACGGAATACTGTATTTCAAATCGTTTTGCTTTCGTTTTCTGCATAGTGATTGATAAGCTCCTTTGCCTGATAGATTAATGTGTTGGTATGAAATAAGCTTCGATAAAAAGGAAGGAAAGAACGTAACATATACTACTAAATGAAATGCAGAGCGGCAGTGATTTTTATCACACCACAACCTAGTATTTCATCTTTTTACCAAAAAAGATAGGGTGTTTTATCGTCGCTGCTTATAAAATCTTTTATTCTTTCTGCTTGACCTAGAGTTAACTCTATGGTTTATCTTGTAGTAGTATCATTTCAAGGAGGGGCTTTATATGAAGTATCATACAATTGCTAGTACTGACTTACACGTATCAAATTTAATTATGGGAAATATGCGTTTAACAGAGCTTTCTTTACCGGAAGCAGAGAAGCTAATCCGCACAGCGATGGAAGAAGAAATTAACTTTTTTGATCATGCTGATATTTACGGTCCTGATTATGTAGGACAATGCGAAGAGTATTTTGCGAACGCTATACAAATGAATTCAAGTCTTCGTGAGAAAATGGTGATTCAAAGTAAATGCGGCATTAACGCAGCGGAAAATTACTATGACTTTTCAAAGAAGCATATCATAGATTCTGTTGACGGCAGCTTAGAGCGCTTAAAAACAGATTACTTAGATCTTTTATTACTTCATCGTCCAGATCCGCTAATGGATCCTGAAGAAGTTGCAGAAGCATTTAATGAACTTCAAAGCAGCGGAAAGGTACGTCACTTTGGTGTGTCGAACCACAACCCAGCGCAAATTCAGCTGCTTGAAAAATACATCAACCAAAAACTTGTCGTAAACCAAGTGCAGTTCAGCATCGCACATACGCCAATCATAGACTCTGGTATTTCGTTAAACATGGGAATTGATCAAGCTGTCAACCGCGACAGCAGCGTGCTTGAATATTGCCGTTTAAACGATATCACACTTCAAGCATGGTCACCGTTCCAAAACGGATTTTTTGAAGGTCCTTTCCTAGGTGATAAAGAGAAATTTGGAAAGCTAAACGAAGTAATTGATCGAATCGCAAATAAATATAGCGTGACGAATACAGCGATTGCCGTTGCGTGGATTACAACGCATCCTGCAAATATTCAAGTAGTGCTTGGTACGACAAATATTCAGCGTATGAAAGATGCAAGCAAAGGTTCAGAAATCAAGTTAACACGCCAAGAATGGTACGATATTTATAAAGCCGCTGGCAACATGGTGCCTTAAGCGTTTTAGTCTCTAAAATAAAACAGGTAACTCCGTTCGAACATAGAACGGAGTTACCTGCGTTTTACGTTAAGAACTACGGGTTAAGCTAGAAAAAGATTTAGCAGCAGCTCAATTATTTTGGTGACGCCAAAACCTAATAAAAAGGCAATAAAACCGCCGATTACAATGGTAAGCATCATGTGAGCAGTATTCATCGTATCATCCTTTCTGATTTGAATGTATGTTGCTGCTTGTACAAAAAACCTGCAGCATAAAGATCGCAATAAAGAAGACTCTAAAAGAATAAATCCTCGAGATAACTGGAGGTCAAGACAAACTCATCATGTTTTTCTGAGAAGTTTAAGATGTAGGAGGAAGCAGTATGACGTACACCATTTCACAAGTTGCGAAAAAATTGAACGTGACAATTTATACCATTCGCTATTATGATAAAGAAGGGCTTTTTCCATTTTTAGATCGTACAGCGTCAGGGAATCGTATTTTTAAAGAACAAGATATTGAATGGATTGATTTAATCTGCTGTTTAAAAAGCACAGGTATGCAAATCAAGGACATTCGGACGCTTATTGAAAACTGTACGCTTGAAAATGCCGTGCTTGATAAAAGTCTGCAAATGCTGATGGATCACAAAAAAGCAGTGCTAAAAGAAATTGAAGAAATTCATCACAAGCTTGAGACGATTGATTATAAAATCAAGCACCTGCCGGAAATGTACGAACGAATCGTTAATAAGCCTTCAAACTAAACAAAAAAGGAAGCGTAAAAATGATCGAAAAAGTAGTACCTTTCACTGCAGAGAATATGCAGCAGTGCATTGACTTGTATCTGAATGTATTTACAAAAAAGCCTTGGAATGAACCGTGGACGGAAGAATCAGCTAAAGAAAGGCTGACTGATTTACTGAACACGCCTAAATTTATGGGCTATTTATTTTATGACAAAGGAGAGTTGATTGGCATGATTGCAGGTCACGCGAAAAAATCATACAGCGGTATGACCTTTTACGTGGCCGAGCTTTGCGTCAGCGCAAGCGTGCAGGGAAAAGGATATGGTTCAGCTATCTTAAGCCGGTTTGAGAACGAACTTCAAAGACGCGATATCAACAGCTTGTATCTCTTGACGGCGACTGGAGGAGCTGCACAGGCTTTTTATGAAAGAAACGGCTATACTGTAAATGATCAGCGGGTCGTCTTGAAAAAATCGTTTGTATAATTTTGTACATAAAGCGTGAAGAGAGCTGCAGAGTGGCTCTCTTTTTAATTACTCTTTTTACCTATCAATATGTAGAAAAAAGGGAAGTATGAACAAGAAAAATAAGGTAATGAGAAGGCGTAAACAAGGAACGGTAGATTAAAAAGCCCGTGGTTTTTTCTCAGTAGTGAGTCTCATTATGAGCACACTTAAAAACAGTGCCCATTATGTGGACACTGCTTTTTCATAATAAAGTGGAAAGCTAGCTTTTGGTAAAAAAATTAGTGGAAATGAAGCTGTTCATTATTATTTCTAATGATTAGCAACCGCCAAATCCTCCCCAGCAAGCACAGCCGATGATGATTAATAAAATGAATAATACGATGATTAAAGCAAAGCCACTGCCAAATCCGCAGCCGCCACCGCCATAACCGTAACCGCCATAACCACAGCCACCATAGAAGCCCATATATTTCACCTCCAAGTTCTGAGTACATTTTTAACATATGCCTGAAATGCAAAAGTGCTCCAAAAATATCCAATGATTTCAATGAAAATAAAAAAAGATAAGAAAATAAGATGGACACGGTACGTTTTTTCACTTTCTACATAGGATGAATCATCCCAAGATCTCATATATGAGCCCCCATGTTATAACGAAGCAGGCTAATACCACTTCCTCCTTAGCCTGCGTACATAATGAAGGAGAAGCCGAAGAATTTTTTCTTCGGCTTCTTGTTTTTTACTATGAAATAAACACGTTAGTAATTTCCATATACCATTCTAAGTCATGATCCGCTTCTTTTTGTATGTATTAGGTACTAAAGCGAAATCAAGCTCATTTTCATATAAACCTAGTCATTTGCTTTTTTTCGTAATTCTTTTCCCTTATTTTCAGCATAACCAAGATATTTGCCCAAGACAGCGAATAGGTAAATGCATATTCTTGGGTGAAAGCAAAAAACAAAAAAACGGAGGTTTCTCTCATGAATTCAGAAATGCATTTTTTACCTACTATGTATGCTCAAGATCATCATCAACTTCAACACGAAGATGAAAGGTTTATTGGCAGACCGTTTGGTTTCGGACGCCCGTTTGGTTATGGCTTTGGCAGACCGTTCGGTTTCGGACGCCCGTTTGGCTATGGTTTTGGCAGACCATTCGGCTATGGATTTGGAGGACCATTTTTAGGAGGATTAGCAGGAGGGCTAGTAGCAGGCTCACTGTTATCACCATATGGCTATGGCGGTTACGGATACGGTTACGGTGGTTATCCGTATGGCGGCTACGGCGGTTATGGCTTTGGCTGCGGCTGTTAAATATAAATAAAAGAAAAATCTCAGAAGAAGCGTTTTTTATATCATTCTTTTCTATAAGGAAGTCTGTTTTGAAACGTAAGGTATTATATCCATCCACAGTGAAACAGAACGTACACCCCATCTCATATATAAAACCACCTGGTCATTTTTTCAGGTGGTTTTTGATTTTACATAGTGAAGAAATAAAAAATAGTGGCAAGAAGAGATAAAGAAAAGATGTTAGAATCGTGCTTTTGGTTCTTTACATTACAGTAAGAAACGCTTACTATGTGAGAAAATGGAAGATGTTAGCGAAGCATTCTTTTTACACAACTTTCTGTGAGAAGTAAAAGAGGGAGAGACATAACATGATTGAAAGTCACACTATTTATTTGCGCCCGTTGACTGCCGGCGATGCGCACGACAGCCTCCGATTGCAAAAGGACAATCGAGACTTTTTTAAGCAGTTTTCTATGAGTCGAGAGCATTCTTTTTATACATTAGAGAGCCAAGTAGAAAAAATTCAGCGTCACGAAGAGAATAGGAAAAACGATCAAGAATACTATTTTGGTCTTTTTCAAAAAGAGAATAATAAATTAATTGGCACCATTAGTCTTTTTCAAGTGATGCGGGGATCTTTACAAAGCGCAGTTATCGGCTATTTTTTAGATCACCATCATAATGGGAAAGGGTACGCAACAGAAGCCATAAAAGCACTTGTTGACTATGCGTTTGAAGAGCTGCATCTTCACCGCATTGAAGCTGGGGTGATGCCACGTAATTTGCCTTCTCAGCGCGTACTCGAAAAAGCTGGGTTTCATAGAGAAGGAATCGCTAGAAAAAATGTAAATATTAATGGCATATGGGAAGATCATCAAGTCTTAGCTATCCTTAACCCTAATGACAAAATAGAAGAAATAAACGAGTTCTTAAAATTTTGATATACGTTTGTACATTTAAAATTTATAATGAGAATAAGAGAATAGAACAGTCTATATTTAAATAGTAGGTGACTAAGGTAATGGAAGAGAGGAACATCAATGAAAAAGCCGTTTGGGATGTATTGCAGATGGCCAGCGAAGTAGTCGGAAGCAGGACGCTGTTTGTAGGGATTTTCGACGAACAATTTTCAGTTATGAAAGCCTTTAATAAAGAAGGGGGAAGCCTTGTAGAGGATGGACTGATGCTGCCGTTAGAGCTTGCGGTATGCAACTTAGTCACGTGTGATGAACCCCTTGTTATTCCCAATACAAAACGCGATGTTAGAACGTCTAATTTAGCCATCATTGATGGTGCCCGGGTAGGTTCTTATTTAGGAACACCTATTGTGCTAGAAGATGGGAGAATGTTTGGTACCTTATGTGCGGTCGATCCGGATCCTTATCCGTTTAGCGAAAGTGAAATTCAAGGGTTAAACCGGCTGGCTGGTATTTTGTCTCATATTATTTATAAAAATCAAGCGGCTGTTTTGCCGAAAATTGAAGAGAAAATTCTGCAGCTTGATAAACTGGCACTCGTAGGGCAGCTAGCAGCAGGGTTAGCGCATGAGATTCGAAACCCGATGCAGTCGGTGCGCGGCTTTATTCAATTTTTATTTAATGAAAATGAGCAGGCAGAGCCTTTTCAAAAAATTGTTCTTGATGAACTGGATCGTATGAATGAACTTATTAACAACTTCTTGCTTGTCACGCAGCCAACAGCGCCTAAAAAAGAAATCGTATCGATTGTAGAAGTTATTCATGATACCGTTGCTTTCTTGAAAAGTGAAGCTGCGCTGTATAATGTCGAAATGAACGTAAGAATAGAAGGAGCCATTCCGCTTGTATCAATCGATCCTGCTCAAATGAGACAAGTGTTTATGAATCTTTTGAAAAATGCCATTGAAGCAATGGAGAAAAAGAAACACGGGGAAGTAAATCTTATTGTCAAAGAATGGGAAGGTTGGGCTCTTATTGACATTCAAGATACCGGTTCTGGCATTCCGCTATCCATTATTAATAAAGTAGGAAATCCGTTTTTCTCAACAAAAGATGGAACAGGCATGGGGTTAGGGCTTTCTATTTGTAAAACGATCATCAACGAGCATAACGGTGCGCTTGCGATTGAAAGTGATGAGAACGGGACAGTGGTGACGGTGAAGCTGCCTTTGACGCTTTAAGATAAAACAAAAAAGAAAGGAGAGCAAGCACTCATCCTTTCTTTTTTTGCTGACTTTTTTAATATGCTGAACTGTCTTCAATCCAGTATTCATAGTCTTCCGCATCTTTTTTATTTAACTTTTTGCCGTTGATGTAAATTTTGTTCCATTCGTAAATTTGTTTATCCAAATAAACGTTAAACACAATGCGTACATGCTCTTTTTCTGTATAATCGTAGCCGGTAAATTGTACAACGTGATGACGGCCTTCTTTTTTAATATAGGTCCATTTTGGATGATCGTTGTACATTTCAAGCGTAATTGCTTCGTCGCCGTAGCGAACTACATCTTTAATATTTGTTTTTGTTGGTAAATATGATAATCCCGCTCCGACTCCAAACGTAATCACAAGCGCTAAGATACTTAAACCAATAGCAATTCCGATGTGAGTGCCGCCTTTTATTTGCAAATAAGCTTCTTTCCGCTGCTCCGGCTGAGCTTCGGCTCGAGCTAACACGTTTTTAACGTGCTTATAGTACCAGCGGTTGGCACATAGCCCTGTAATAAGTGAAGCACCGCCGAATACAATTGCATCGGACCACTCTGGTATGTCTACAAAGCACAAAAGGGAAAACCAAATTACTTCAATAAGCGTTAAAATAAAAAAGTGCTTATACATTTTTCGGTATGCAAACCAAGAGCTTGTCAGAAAAAAGGCTGCCCAGTTCCACGTGTTGCTTTTAGCTGGATTGGCTGTTTTTCCCCATTTTAAATCATAATAAGACGTATTCGTTCGAACTACTTTATGCTCTTCTTCAAAAGAAACGAGTTCATTTACTGCTTGTTCTTCCATTTAAAACACCTTTCATTGGTTATAATCTATCATCTAAAATGACTCTATTATTATACATTATTTCTAGTATTTTTCTATTCTTCCTTAAATTATTTTTAAAGTAAGAATATTTGCGCTGTCAATTTTTTAATGAGAACTTTCATAAAAAAGAAGAATATGGTAGATTTGAAGAAAAAGGAGCTGCCCCAACGTGAATCGTTTAAAGAAAGCCCTGTATCGATCGTGGTCAATTCATTCAAGCACGAAGTGGACGGCTGACAATCCTGCCAAAGGACAGTGCGGCGTGACAGCTCTTGTCGTTCAAGATATCAAAGGAGGAGATATTTTAAAAACTCCGTGTAAAGAAGGCTGGCATTTCTATAATCAGCTCAACGAACAGCGCTATGATTTTACACAAGAACAATTTCGTGAGCCTCTCCATTACGCAGACATTTTATCCAGCCGGGAAGAAGCATTTATGGATACGAATGAGGAGCAATATGAGGCTTTAAAGAAAAAAGTAATGACCCATTTTGTACATAAAAATTTGCATTAGAAAGGAACACAGGAATGAAAACTATTCAGTATTCCATTGTTGATGTATTTGCACAGAGAAAATATACGGGAAATCAGCTAGCCGTTTTTAAAGACGCAGGAAGCCTTTCAGACAAAGAGATTCAGCAAATGGCTAAAGAAATTAATTTCTCTGAAACGACGTTTATTACGTCGGCTTCTCCGCAAAAAGGAGAATATGACGTGCGAATTTTTACACCTAATGAAGAAGTGCCATTTGCAGGCCATCCGACGCTCGGTACCGCTTATATTATCCGAGAAGAACTAGAAGAAAAAGATACAGAGGAGCTTATTCTTCATTATAAAGCAGGTCCTACGCCCGTTACATATGATGAACAAAAAGATGTACTGTGGATGACACAAGGTCAGCCGACGTTTGGGAAAGTGTTAGATAAAAAGCAGGTGGCGGACGTGTTAAACCTTGATGAAACTTATATCGATATGCGTTTTCCCGTTCAAGAAGTATCCACCGGTCTGCCGGTCATTCTTGTCCCTTTAACATCATTAGAAGCTGCTAAAGAGATAAAAGTGGACAAAGAAAAATATTTTAAGCTGATAGAAAACACGGAAGCAAAAGCAATTATGGTCTTTTCGCCGGAAACCTATCACCAAGATCATCACGTAAATGTGCGAGATTTTGCTGAGTATTACGGCGTTCCAGAAGATGCGGCAACTGGCAGCGCCAACGGCTGTTTAGCAGCATATTTAGTCAAATACGGTTATTTTAATCAGCAAGCTATTGACATATGTGTAGAACAAGGATACGAAATAGGAAGACCTTCACTGCTGTATGTAAAAGCTAGTTATGATGGAGAGGCTTTTCACATTAAAGTAGGCGGAAAAGTAGAGATGATTGCGCGCGGTGAATGGATTTTGTAACAAGCTGTTCATCTGCTGTTCACAATAAGTTCTTATCCTAATAAAAACGCAATAGGACTACTACGTTTGGTTACACTAGTAAACAGATAGATACTGAAAGAATAAATGATGGCGGCCAAAAGGCCGCCATTTTGAATGGTTGATAAAAGGAGTGCAGAAGTAATGATTCACATTTTACTAGCGGATGACGATGAGCATATGAGGCAATTGGTTCGTCACTATTTGCAGCTTGAAGGCTATATGGTGCATGAAGCAAAAGACGGGGAAGAAGCTTCAGGTCTGCTTGCTAAGCAGCACATTCATTTAGCGGTTATAGATATTATGATGCCTCATAAAGACGGATATGAAGTTTGCGAAGAAATACGAAACTATTATGATTTCCCCATTATTTTATTAACAGCAAAAGATCAGCTCGAAGACAAAGAAAAAGGCTTTTTAGCAGGAACGGATGATTATGTGACAAAGCCGTTTGAACCAAAAGAATTGATTTTCCGAATCAAAGCCCTGCTTCGCCGATACGAAGTGGTAAATGAAAAGATGATCGTACTGAACAGCACCTCTATTGACCGAAAAAGCTATGAAGTGCACTGCAGCGGACGACTGTTAATTCTTCCAATGAAAGAATTTGAATTATTAGCTCAGCTCGCGAGCTATCCAGGAAGAATTTTCACAAGAGAAGAATTAATTCATCTGATATGGGGAGCGGATTTTAACGGAGATAACCGTACAATTGATGTACACGTAAAAAGGCTGCGCGAGCGGTTTGAACATACCGATGATTTTGTCATTACGACGGTTCGAGGCGTCGGCTATAAGCTTGAGGTGACGGCAAAATGAAGACGCTCTATTTGCGGATTGTCCTGACAACCATTGCTGTGATGGTATTTAGCAGTCTCCTCGCGTTTATTGTGGCGAACGTTTATTATCAGTACAGCTTAAAACCTTATAACGATCAAAAGCTTACGCGTATGGCAAAAGACATTGCGAGCTTTTACGAAAGCAATAGAGGCGTGGATCAACAGTCTTATTTACAGCATATTAGTAAACTTGGCTATCAAATATATGTAGTGGACAGCACCGGACATGAGACGTTTTACGGACGAGAGTTTAGAAACCAGCGCTTAGAAAAGAGTGCTGTCAAACAAGTGTTAGAAGGCAAAATGTATCACGGAATTGCAAACTTTCCTTCACAGGTGTTTGTGACGGGTTTTTTTGATAATGTGTTATCCAATACCATTGGCGTGCCGTTAAAAGGAGAGGGTAACAAGCAGCAAGCGCTGTTTATTCGCCCTGATATTCAGCTGCAGTTCGGGGAAATGCGCATTTTTTTCTCAGTCATTTTACTGCTGATGATTGTATTAAGTATTTTGTTTGTACTTATTAGCACGCGTTATTTAGTAAAACCAATCGTCAAGCTGACGGAAGCAACAAAGCAAGTGGCGAAAGGAAAATACAACGTTGAGCTGTACGTAAAGCGCCGAGACGAAATCGGCGCGCTTGCTTCACATTTTTCCAAAATGACTAAAAGTTTAGAGCAGCTTGAAGAGATGCGCCAGGAATTTGTATCGAACGTGTCACATGAAATTCAGTCTCCGCTGGCGTCCATTCAAGGGTTTTCGAAAACGCTCCGTTCTGCTGACCTTTCAGATGAACAAAGAAATGAGTATCTGTCTATTATTGAAGAAGAAAGCCGGCGCATGTCGTCCCTCAGCAAACAGCTGCTTACGCTTGCTTCACTTGATAAAGAAAGTGAGCATATCGAAAAAAGGACGTTTGACGTTGCAACTCAAATCAAGCAAGTGCTGTTTATGACGGAGTGGAGCTGGCGTGAAAAAGAATTAGCCATTGAAATGGATCTTCCTTCAACGATGATTTCAGGCGATCAAAAACTGCTTCATCAAGTGTGGACAAATTTGATTACTAACAGCGTAAAGTTCACGGAAGAAGGAGGAACGCTGTCTCTTCGCGTTGGTATGGAAGATACGTATTGCCACGTGGAGTTTCAAGATACGGGAATCGGCATGTCAAAAGAAAGCCTACCGCATATTTTTAATCGTTTTTATAAGGAAGATAAAGCAAGAAGCCGGACGGAAGGAAGCAGCGGTCTTGGTTTAGCGATTGTGAAGCAAATTGTCGACATGCACGGAGGTTCCATTCACGTTGAAAGCGAAAAAGGAAAAGGCAGCACTTTTCACGTCTATCTTCCGAAAATGTAATGAGCCGTTCATCTTCCATTCATTTTCTGTTTTTATACTTTAAATAGAATGAAAAAAGGAGATGAAAGAAAGATGTTTTTGGCTTTACGTGAATTAAAACATGCGAAGCTGCGCTACTTACTCATTGGCGTGATTATGGTGTTAATTGTATGGCTTGTACTTTTTGTATCGGGCTTAGCAAAGGGGCTTTCCTCTGACAATGCTTCAGCTGTTCAAGAAATGAAAGGAAATTACGTTGTGCTTCAAAAAGAAGCGGATCAGCGTCTGACGCGCTCTGTTTTATCCATAAACAAAACAGAAGATATTCAACAACTAAGCGGCAAGAAAAATGCTGAGCCGCTTGGTGTGAAGATGACAGCCGTTATAAATGATGGAAAAGCGAAAAAAATAGACGCCTCGTTTTTTGCCATAAGCACAAGCGGCTTTTTAGCTCCGAACGTAACAGAAGGGAAGATGATTACGGACGATGCAAAACATGAAGCCGTGGCGGACTCTTCGCTAAAAGAAGAAGGAGTAAAGCTAGGTGATACGATAAAAGATACAGCTTCAGGAAAAAGCTTTAGAATTGTTGGTTTTACAAAAAATCAGTCGTTTAGTCACGCGCCTGTCATTCATATTAATCTTAAAGAGTGGAAAACAATTGAAAACACAGGTGCGTTTAATGCAGTGGTGTTAAACATGAACGATAAAAAAGCACATGCTCTTCAAAAAAAGGAGTCTGACATTGACGTGATTAGTAAAGATGAAGCGTTAAAAGGAATTCCAGGTTATCAAGAAGAACAAGGCTCGCTTTTAATGATGGTCGCATTTTTGTTTATCATTGGCGCTTTTGTGCTAGCCGTTTTCTTCTACGTGATGACGCTTCAAAAAATGAATCAGTTTGGCGTGTTAAAAGCGATAGGAGCAAAAACAAGCTATTTAGCGCAAACGATTTTATCTCAAGTGGTTGTCTTAACTTTATGCAGTCTTGCTATTAGTATTGGATTGACATACGGAGTAGCAGCCGTATTGCCGGATTCAATGCCGTTTCACTTAGACGTATCGCTAATCGCAGGGTGTTCAGCGCTGTTTGTAGCTGTTTCTGTACTGAGTTCATTATTATCGCTGTATCGCGTAGCAAAAGTAGATGCGGTTGAAGCGATTGGGAGGGCTGTTTAATGAGTGAAGAAAAATTAGTTTTAGAGAGTGTTAGCAAGTCGTTTGGAGACGGAGAAAACGCTGTAGACGTGTTAAATGATCTATCGCTGCGTGTAAAAGCGGGAGAGCTTGTGGCGATTGTCGGTCCTTCTGGTTCTGGGAAAAGTACCTTTTTATCCATTGCTGGCGCGCTGCTTTCACCGTCTAGTGGACGCGTGATTATTGACGGAGACGAAATTAATAACATGTCTTCAGCGCAAATGAACAGCATTCGTCTTAAAAAAATTGGCTTTATCTTTCAATCAGCTAATTTAATCCCTTATTTAACGGTTCGCGATCAGCTGCTTCTTGTCACGGAACTAGAAGGAAACCGAAACAAAGAAGCAAAAAAAAGAGCGGATGATCTGCTTGAAAAGCTCGGGCTTGCCCATCGAAAACATCACTATCCTGAAAGTCTATCCGGCGGAGAGCGCCAGCGGGTAGCGATTGCAAGAGCGTGGATGAATAACCCTGAAATTATCTTCGCAGACGAGCCGACGGCAAGCTTGGATTCAGAGCGAGGAAGAGCGGTCGTTCAAATGCTTGCAGATGAAGTGAAGCTAAGGGGAAAAGCGGCTGTAATGGTTACCCATGACCAAAGAATGTTGGATTTATGTGACCGCGTTGTGTGGATGGAAGATGGAAAATTAGCAGAATCAAATAGCGTGCAAGTTTAAAAAAGAGGCTGGGACAAAAGTATGTTAGACGAAGTGAAAAACGCACCCTTCATCAACATGTTTGATGAGCGGTTCGTTTTTTTTGTGATAGTGCCTATCGTTTTATCTGTTTTGTTCCTTCTAGCAGTTGATTGGAGGGAAAGACGAAGACTCCTGCGGGGAAAGCGGAACAGATGAGACCCCACAGGAGCGTAAGCGAAGAGGAGGCTCAGCGGCCGCCCGCGGAAAGCGAAGTCTTGCACGGAAGTCAACTGCGGTGTCTCAAGCAGTTCAGCTCATAAGACAATGCTATTTAGGAAAGGAGAAAATAAGAAACAGGAAATAAACGAACCGTGAAGAAATAGTAAAAAGGTGATGAAAGGATGAGAACATGGAAAGTGACTGCGTTTGGACTTATTATAGCAAGCTTTTCCGGGTGTTCAAGCAGTGGATTTCTTGAAGAATCCCCGCCAAAAGCGTATCTCGAAGCAAGCAACCATCTTTATGAAACAAAAGTTGGCACTTACTGCTGGAAAAACAAGTGTGTGGATAAAGCAGGCCCTTTAGAATTGTTAAAAACAGAACAGCCGATTAAAGTAAAAGCAAATGAATCGCTATCGCTTGTTATCAAGTATAAGCGGCAGCCCAACGAAAAGCATATGGCACAAATACAAAACAGCCATGAAGTGGAAATACCACTGAAGAAAAATAAGCTGAAAGCACCTTCTGAAGCAGGCACGTACTACTACTCATATTCAGCGTGGTGGATGGATGAAAGTCAAAAAAATGTATCTAATGGAGATGCATCGTACGCGTTTGTATTGGAAGTGAAATAAGGAGAGAGCCTATGCAACCCCCTATTATTCTCATTGGACCTATATGCGCGGGTAAAACGACGGTTGGTGAAAAAGTAGCGCAAAAACTAAGTATTCCTCAGTGCTCAATGGACGAAGTGCGATTTTCTTACTACGAGGAAATAGGTTTCAGCAAAGAAACACAGCAGGACATTCGAGAAAAACAAGGGTTTCAGGGGATGTACGCCTATTGGAAGCCGTTTGAAGCCTATGCCGTTAAAAGAATACTAGAAGATTACAAGCATGCGGTCATTGATTTTGGCGCCGGTCACTCGGTCTACGAAGACATGGGACTGTTTCAGCAAGTAGAAAAGATATTAAAACCTTATCAGTCTCTATTTTTATTGCTTCCCAGTGCTGATAAAGAAGAGTCCATACAACTATTACATCAAAGACTGCAGCAAATAACGGATGATGAAGATGTTTTTAAGCTTAACAAACATTTTGTAACGCATCCGTCAAATGAGCTGCTGGCAAAGCAAACAATTTACACAAAGGAAAAGTCGGCAGATACAGTAGCAAAAGAAATTATTTCATCTATATCGAAGGAGTGAAAGCAATGATTAAAAAAATCGGTCAAATTATGGTGTATGTAAACGATCAAGATCAAGCGGTAAAGTTTTGGACAGAAAAAATGGGATTTCAGGTTATGTCCGAACAAAATAATGAACAAGGCATGAAGTGGATTGAGCTAGCGCCGGTAGCGGGTGCTGAAACAACCATTATCCTTCATAACAAACAGCTAATAGCAAAAATGCAGCCAGAATTAAATGTCGGGACTCCTTCTCTGCTGTTCTTTACAGAAAATGTGGATGAATTATACAGCGATTTAACTGCTAAAGGCGTAACGGTGGGAGAAATGGTATCGATGCCTTCAGGAAAAGTCTTTAATTTTTCAGACAGTGAAGGTAACTATTTTGCAGTTATGGAAAACGCGAATAATAAATAGAGGAAACAGAAAAACACCGGGAGCATGTATATTTTTCCTGGTGTTTTACATGTGAAACAGGATGAGTTACACTTCATTGTCATTAGTGAAATTAAATTCAACCAGTTTATTTCGCCCGCACTCTCCTGCAATTTGTCCTTCTTGATTGGCATTTTGCCCGCCGTTTTTGGCAATTTGTCCACCTTGAGACGCATTTTGCCCACCTTCGTATGCAATGTTTGTATAATAATTAATGGTTATACAACATGCTTTTTTCTTACGAGAGCGCTTTTTAGAAGAACAATCGCTTTCTACATAATATTTTCCATCTGCTGAATTGTAGTAGCAATAATATTTTTTTATAGGATTCACTCCTTTCATCAGGACTACTATATTTTATTCATTATGCTAAGGTGTGCTTGTACACGTGTGTATTCATATTCGTTTTATTTTTACAGAACGTAATCAGCTATTTTATAAATCAAGGAGTGTTGACCCTCATGATAAAACTAATAGGAGAAAAAGTGTTGCTAAGAGAAGCGACACAGGAAGATGTTAATGAACTTTATTACTGGAAATACGAAGAAAAAAACCAAGAAGCAAAAAAGTGGAACGCTCCGTACATACCAGAGCGAAGACTCACGAAAGAAAAGTATATAAACTCATGGAAAAAAGAATATGAGTTTTTTCCGTCAGTTCCTCGAATACTTGCAATTATTATTAATGAAAAAACGGTGGGGACCGTGAGCTGCTATTGGGTGGACAAGCATACAAACTGGCTGGAAACCGGAATTGTCATTTACGACCCAGACTATTGGAGCGGAGGATACGGAACGGAAGCTTACCGCATGTGGATTGCTTTTTTATTTGAATCTACACATTTACATAGACTCGGTATGTCCACATGGTCAGGCAATATCAGAATGATCAAAACAGCGGCAAAAATAGGTATGAAAGAAGAAGCGAGAATTAGAGAAGCACGTATTGTAAATGGAAACTATTTTGACAGCATTAAAATGGGCATTCTGCGAAGAGAATGGGAAAGTCATCGTAGTAAGAGCTGTAATAGAAAAGAATACAGAGGTGAACGAAAGCATTGATTAATATAGTCTCATTATTTAAGGCTTCTTCCTTTATAAATGGAAGAAGCTTTTCTTATATCAATCATGTCATCTGTAAGACCTAACGTGTATAAAATTAGAAGAAGGAACGTTTATATAGATCTGCTCAAAACAGTTACTGTGTTAAAAACATCAGGGGGGAAATACATGCGGGTAAACTTTAAAGAATATGCAAAAAGAAGCGTGAAAAAGGAGAGAACGCTGCAATTTACGCTAAATGTAATCGGAATATTTATGTTTATAGGGGTTTTAATCAGATGGTGGACTGTTCCGTTCGCTATTAGTAACAACCTCGGAATTTATTATAATCCAGATTTTCAAATGAAGCCCAGTGAGTGCAAGGAATTTCTTGCGTTTACGCTATGCGCAGCAGGCGTGTATTTTAGTTTAGTAAACATCTACTTTTTAGGCAAAACAGGTAAAAAATTAGTCTATACCGTTCTTGTTTTACTGGCTGTCTTTAACCTCTATATGATGGTTATACTTCTTGCTGTAGCTACGCATTAAAGGCGTGCGTGCAGCTTAAAAGAAAGAGGTCAAACTTTCTTTCTCCCTTAAATGGTTTTACGATTTTTCTATGTAAAAAACAGATAAGTCTTCAAACGTCTTCATTAGCTGAGCTTCCATATTACTTCCACCTTTTGATATTTTCACTGACACATATGTAGACATTATGTGCGCTTTTGCTTTCATACAATTCTATCAAATCCATTAAAACAGTTTTATTTTTTAAATTCAACTAAAAAGTATTTTCATTATTTTTCCATAAATTATCTAAGATAAGCGGCTATAGGGTTTAAAGAACAAAAGAAAATTGAAATGATTTTTTATGAGTTTTATATCTTGACGAAAAAATATTTCAGGAATAAGATAGGTTACATAAAGTAACGAATGAAAGAAAAGTTACTTTTTAAAGATTATATTTTTCCTAACAGGAGGAAGAGATATGGAAGCGATGACTTTTGTTTTATTCGGTTCAACAGGTGATTTAGCGAAACGCAAAATTTATCCTGCACTCTATAATTTATTTGTAGACGGGAAAATCCCTAAATCAATTTCTGTTGTAGGACTAGGCAGAAGGGAGATGTCCGACGCTGACTTTCAGGAAAAAGTAAAAGAGTCTATTCATACTTTTTCACGTCGCGTCGAAAAAGATTCATCTCTTATGCAGCATTTTCTTTCAGCTTTTCGCTACAGCCCATTGGATGCAACGAATGCTGAAGATTATAAAAAGTTGTTAAATCTAGTAGAAGCACGCGAAGAGGAACGAAACATTCCAAGCAACCGAATGTTTTATCTATCCGTTGCACCAGAATTTTTTGGTACGATTGCCGAGCATATTAAAGACAGTGGCTTAGGTGCTACAAAAGGTTGGAAACGGTTAATTATTGAAAAACCGTTTGGCCATGATCTACAGTCCGCTCGTCAATTAAACGAAAACTTAAGCAAAGCGTTTAAAGAAGAAGAGATTTACCGCATTGACCACTATCTTGGCAAGTCGATGGTACAAAATTTAGAAGCGCTGGAATTCGCTAATCCTATTCTTCAATCATTATGGAATAACGAACATATTGCGAATATACAAATTACAGCAAGTGAAACGGTCGGCGTAGAGGAAAGAGCAAGCTATTATGACCATTCAGGAGCCATTCGAGACATGGTTCAAAATCATATGCTGCAAATGCTGATGATGACGGCTATGCACTTACCGGCCCGCATTAGCGCTGATGATATTCGAAACGAAAAAATAAATGTGTTAAAAGCGCTTCGTCCGCTTGTAAAAGAAGATATGGATCTAGACGTTGTTCGCGGTCAATATGAGGCTGGAAAAATAAACGGGGCTTCAGTGCCGAGCTACATAAATGAGCCCGGTGTATCACCATCTTCTCAGACGGACACGTTTTTAGCAGCCAGACTATATATCGATAATTCGCTTTGGAAAGGCGTTCCTTTCTACATTCGTACAGGGAAAAGAATGGCGGAAAAAGCGACGCGAATTGTTATTGAATTCAAAGACTCGTTAAAAGAGTTGTACTTAGACAAAGGAGAAACAACATCTCCAAATCTGTTGATTATTGAAATCAACCCGAACGAAAATATTACGCTGCAGTTAAACAGCAAAAATCCATTTAATCATGGTCATATTGAGCCTGTACAAATTAATTTCTCAGGTCAGCAAGAAGGAGCACCGGAAGCATATGAGCGCCTTATTGCAGATGCATGTGCCGGAGATTCTACATTTTTTGCTCATTGGAAAGAAGTAGAGCTAGCTTGGGAATGGGTTCAGCCGCTTCTTGAAGCATTTCAGGAAAATACAGTGCCGCTTCACAACTATGCTGCTGGTTCACACGGCCCTGATGCATCACATGCACTGGTAGAAAAAGACGGCTTTAAATGGTGGTTGGATGAAGAAACAGCAGATCAATCACGCGAAGTACAGCCAGTTTAATACAAACAAAGCGAAAGAAGGATGAAACATGAGTACCAACATAGACACACTCGCAGTTAATACGATTCGCACCCTGTCAATTGATGCAGTAAACGCAGCCAATTCAGGCCATCCGGGGCTTCCGATGGGAGCGGCTCCAATGACCTATGCGCTGTGGGCGAATCACTTACAGCATAATCCGGCAAATTCAAGCTGGTTTAACCGAGATCGTTTTATCTTATCAGCCGGTCATGGCTCAAGCTTGCTGTATAGCATGCTGCATCTAAGCGGATACAATGTATCAGTAGAGGATTTAAAAGGCTTCCGCAAGCTAAATAGTAAAACACCGGGTCATCCTGAATTTGGCCATACGGACGGCGTAGAAGCAACAACAGGTCCTTTAGGTCAAGGAATTGCTAATGCAGTCGGAATGGCAATGGCAGAAGCTCACTTAGCAGCAAAATTTAATCAACCTAATTTTCCTGTCATTGATCACTATACGTATACATTAGTAGGCGATGGTGACTTGATGGAAGGCATTTCTTATGAAGCGATGTCCATGGCTGGCCATATGAAGCTTGGTAAACTTATTGCTTTATATGACTCTAATGGTATTTCGTTAGACGGGGAATTAAATCTTTCGTTTAGCGAAAATATCCAAAAAAGAGCGGAATCTGCAAACTGGCAGTATTTACGTGTAGAAGATGGAAATGACGTAGATGAAGTCACAAACGCCATCGAAGAAGCGAAGCAGAACACAGAACAGCCAACGCTTATCGAAGTGAGAACCATTATTGGCTACGGAAGCCCGAAAGTAGCGGGAACAAATAAAGCACACGGCAATCCGCTTGGAGAAGAAGAAGCAAAAGCAACAAAACAAGCCTACGGCTGGGACGCTGAAGAAAACTTCTATGTTCCAGAAGAAGTAAAAGTTCATTTTGAAAAGCTAGAAGAAAAAGGGATGAAAGCAGAAGCAGAGTGGAACGAACTGTTTGCTTCTTACCAAAAAGAATACCCTATGCTGGCAGATGAATTAGAACGTGCCATCACGGGCGAAGCGTTAATTGAAGTGAATGATATTTTAACATTCTCATCGGAAAAAGCGATTTCGACGCGCGTTGCAAGCGGAGAAGCTATTAATTATTTCACTAAATCTGTGCCATCTATTTTTGGAGGCAGTGCTGATTTATCACATTCCACGATGACGGACATTAAAGAAGAAGGACCTTACGCACCTGGATATTTCGGTAATCGAAATATTTATTTCGGCGTACGTGAACATGCAATGGGAGCGGCCGGTAATGGAATGGCCCTTCACGGCGGTGTGAAGCCGTTTGTCAGCACATTCTTTGTTTTCAATGATTACTTGCGTCCAGCGATTCGTTTAGCTGCACTGCAAAAGCTGCCGGTCACATATGTGTTTACTCATGATTCCATAGCAGTAGGAGAAGATGGACCAACTCATGAGCCGGTTGAACATTTAGCTTCTCTTCGTGCAATTCCAGGGCTTACCGTAATCCGTCCGTCTGATGCAAACGAAACAGCAAGCGCTTGGGCTTATGCGCTTCAGCAAGCGGAAGGTCCTATAGCCTTAGTGCTTAGCCGTCAAAACTTGCCTGTATTTGAAGAAACAAAACAAAATATCAACGACCTAGCTAAAGGTGCTTACGTATTAACTGAAACAGACGATAAGCCGGAGATGATTTTCATCGCTACAGGTTCTGAAGTAGCACTAGCGGTCAGTGCAAAAGCTCAGCTAGAACGTGAAGGTACATCCGTACGAGTTGTAGCGATGCCTAGCTGGGAGCTGTTTAACAAGCAGTCAAAAGAGTATCAAGAACGCGTCTTGCCTGAATCTGTTTCAAAACGAATCTCTCTAGAAATGGGAATTTCACTTGGCTGGGAACGCTTTGTAGGGCCAAAAGGAAAAGTTTTAGCAGTTGACACATTTGGTGCTTCAGGAACCGGAGCTGATGTGATGAAGCTGTTTGGATTTACAGAAGAAAACGTAGTGGCACAGGCAAATGAATTACTAAAGGCTTAAATAAGAAGATAAATAGAAGGAGCGGTTCACATGAAAGTAGGATTAGTTGGTTTAGGGAAAATGGGGATTAACTTAGGACAAAACTTACTGGATCAGCGTCATGACGTTGTAGCATTTGACGTAAATTCAAACGCAGTTGAACAAATGAAAGGGTACGGTGCTTCAGGAGTATCAAGCTTACAGGAGCTTGTTCAGTCACTCGAAACACCAAGAGTTGTATGGCTGATGGTTCCTCATACGGTTGTTGATTCTGTTATTAGTGAAGTGACGCCTCTTTTAGCTGAAGGAGATATCGTTATTGAAGCCGGAAACTCTCATTATAAAGAGTCTATTCGACGCTATAACGAGTTAAAAGAAAACAAAATCCACTTTATGGACGTTGGAACATCTGGCGGAATGGAAGGCGCTCGTAACGGAGCTTGCTATATGATTGGCGGAGATCGTGAAGCGTGGGAAATTGTTGAACCTATTTTCCGCGATACAGCAGTAGAAAACGGATATCTATATGCTGGAGAAGCAGGCAGCGGTCACTTTTTAAAAATGGTTCATAACGGCATTGAATACGGCATGATGGCTGCAATCGGAGAAGGATTTGAAGTTCTCGAAAAAAGCCAGTTCGACTATGATTACGAAAAAGTGGCGAGAGTGTGGAACAATGGATCTGTTATTCGTTCATGGCTCATGGAATTAACCGAAAATGCATTCTCTAAAGATGCTAAGCTAGATGACATCAAAGGAGTTATGAACTCTTCTGGTGAAGGGAAATGGACGGTAGAAACGGCTCTAGACCTTCAAACAGCTACGCCGGTTATTGCGATGTCTTTACTGATGCGCTATCGCTCACTTGAAGATGATACCTTTACAGGAAAGGTAGTTTCCGCGCTTCGAAACGAGTTTGGCGGTCATGCTGTGGAAAAGAAATAACAAGTGAAATAGTGGGTATAGTAAAAAAACTAATGGAGGAATGAAAAAATGAAATTTTTTATTGATACTGCAAACCTTGACGATATTAAAAAAGCATACAAATTGGGCGTTTTATCTGGTGTTACAACGAACCCTTCTCTTGTTGCCAAAGAAGGCGTAAAGTTTGAAGATCGTATTGAAGAAATTTTAAAAACCGTTCCAGAAGTAGAATCCGTTTCAGCAGAAGTGACGCCGGATGCCGAAACAGCAGAAGACATGATTGCGCAAGCAGAAGAATTAATCAAAATTAACGGCGGAGATCAAAACATTACGATTAAGCTTCCGATGACACTCGCTGGACTAGAAGCGACTCGCTACCTTGCTAAAAAAGGTGTAAAAACAAACGTAACGCTTATTTTCACTGTAAACCAAGCGCTTTTAGCAGCCCGTGCAGGTGCAACGTATGTATCTCCATTCCTTGGTCGCCTTGATGATATTTCAGAAGACGGCGTACAGCTTGTGGCTAAAATTGCCGAGTTGTTCCGCATTCAAAATATCGATTCTCAAATCATTGCGGCTTCTGTAAGACATCCGGACCACGTTACACGTGTAGCCCTTGCCGGAGCTCATATTGCAACCATTCCGTATTCAGTAATTGAGCAGCTTGTTAAACATCCTTTAACCGAACAAGGAATTGAAAAGTTTGCGGCTGATTGGAAAAACGCTGTTCAAAACTAAGTAAAAGATAAAGAACGTGCGCATTCTAGAAAAAGAATGCACGCGTTCTCTCATACTATCCTTAAAGAGGTAAACATCATGAATACAGTAGACGCTAAAATTATTAAAACCCAATACGGTTCAGAAGTTTATGTAGACGATGCAGAGCATATTAACTTTAAAAGCCTTCATGCGCCGAAAGTTAACCAGCCGCTCTATCGCATTGAATTTGAAATTGGCTACTTTTTATTAAAAGAACACAGATATTACGAATACGAAAAAAACTATTTTTGGCTTGCAGTAAGTGAAGATTTTAGTAAGCTAATTATTCAAGAACCTGATATGGAAAGTTTATTTGGAGCTAAAAGCGAAGACGAAAGAACGGCAACAAAAGAGCTTTTAAGTCAGTGGCTCATTCATACCGAGGCTTATAAAAAGCAATTAAACCAGCATATTAATGACTGTAAAAAAAGTAATGAAACAAATAAGGGCATAACGGCTATTTTAGAAAAGTTGCTGCATATTTCAGCAGCAGACATTGAACAAGCCCCAATCGAGAAATTAGCTGCTTCACGAGCAGTTTAACTAAAAAAAGTGAATTAGCAGTCATAACATAAGAGATAAAAGGTGCTTCGTTTAACACGCGAAGCACCTTTTTATATGTCATAAAAAGCTGTTTCCTTTGGGGGAAATGCATGGGTTAAATTATTTTCGTTACTTCAACAATTTAGTGAATCAATGTGTGTTTTTAGTAAGCTTAGAATGGAAAAGGAATTTTGAGGCTTCTACTTCCTTTGAATAGTTTTGCAAAAATTAAGCATAATACGACTGCAAACTATATTTAAGGAGATGGAAAAAATGAAAAAAGGACTTATCATTGCTTCTTCGGTTCTTTTCCTTTCAGGCCTAGCTGCGTGCGGAGGAAATAAGGACAATAACGCAATGGACAATACTCAAAATGATTTACGCAACACTTCTACAAACGACGGAGTTGATAACAATATCCCAATGGATAATACTGATCAGCCGACTAAGTCAGTTGAAGCAGCGCAAAATGTAGAAGATATGAAGGAAGTTGATGATGCATATGTGCTTCGTGATAATAACAACGCCTATGTAACAGTAGACCTAGCTGGAAATGACGCAGCGGACAACAATGATAACGGCAAGGTGAACACCGTAACGTATAACGGCGATACTTATCATGAAGTTTCAACTGATTTTGAACAAAAAATTGCGGACCGCGTAAGAGAAGCAGATAGTAAAATCGATAAAGTATACGTGGCGTTTGTCAACACGGGTTTAGACAATATGAATAACAACAATAACGTACCTGGCGTAGATAAAAATGACAAGATGTATCGAGATGATGAAAAAGACAACAACCGTGATCCAGAAGATATTGTAGAAGATCCAAAAGATATGATGGACCGTAACAACAAAGATCAATAACATCAAAAAGGCCTCTGAATCACCAGAGGCCTTTGGTTCATTAACTAAGTTCAAGTAAAGAAATAAAAATCGGAAGAACACAGCAAGAAACGGCTGAAATAAAATCAAGCTCGTTCTGTTTTTTTGCAGAAAGCGTGAACTCCATCAAAATAATCGTCAGGATACTCATGAAAAGCGTTGCATAAAAAAGAAAATCGCGCTGACTTTCCACTAAAAACAACACCGCATTTAAAATCAAAATAACGGCATAAAGAAACTTAAGCAGCACGTGAAGCTGCATGCTGAATTTATTCTCTTGTTTGTAGCGCAAGATATAGACAAAAAAGAAAATAAATAAAGTTAATTGCCATGAGGCAGGAAGTAGCTGCTGCCATAGATTGTCCAAGAAACTCATTCCTCCTATAAAACAATGATGCATATATGTAACACACACGTTTTTATTTTAAAAGTGAAGAGTATCTTTAGGCAAGAGCAATTTCTCTTTTTTTATTCTTTTTCTTATACAGGCTCTCAACATAAAAAAGAACGGTCGCGATGACCATTCTTTTTACTTCACTTCAATTAAAACCTTCGTGCCGTCTGGAAACTCGTCTACTTGATGTGAAATCCAAGACCCGGCGCCTCGGTTGTCTGAAGGCTTTACATATTCAATATCTGCGCCGCTTCCGCCTTCTTCACAAAAGGCCATCGGAAACTCATCTCGGTCATAGCCGCTTTTAGTCGGAATGCCTTTTAAAGACTCACGGCGGTTTTCTTCAGCACCGTCTCGATCGATTGTACAAACAGCCGATGTTCCTTTATCGATTGCATGTTGAATGTGCGCTGCAGTTTCAGGGTAACGATCAGCAGGGAAGGTAATTACTTCATCGTAGGAGGGATTCGTTGAAGAGTTCTGCTCTAACGGATTTCCTTCAATCATAACAATAACGGCTATTACTAAAATTAAAATACCAGAAACAATTTTTTTCAACCTGTAAAACTCCTTTATAAAACGTTTATCACTCTTATTGTAAAGTAATAAGAAAAAAATGTAAAAACATATAATGGAACTAGCTAGAATTCATAAGACAAACATAAGCTCACGTTCAGCTGCTGAACGTCAGCTTATGTCTAATGATGAGAGTGGTGATGATGCGTTTCGTTTTCAGCTGGCTGTAGTGAACGTAACTCTTCTTTTGATAATTTGCCTACTGCGACTTGCTGAGTAGGAAGAATGTGCTCATCGCGCGCGTTAATATCGGTTTTAATATAGTAAATACCATCCTCTTTAAAAGTTGCTTTTGCTTTATACATACTGCCGTCATAATGTGCCTTTGCTGTTTCGACTTTGCCGGGAGCATCTTTTTTCCACACGTTAAACTGAACGCTTTTGGCGTCATCCACCGTTTTATTTTCTTGCATCACATGGACTTCTAACACCTGTGTGCTCTGTGGCTCTATATTTTCAGGAAGCATCACATGCGCAGACAGAGGCTTTTGCTGCTTGTAGAGCTGATCTGCGTTGCTGTTTACAGAGCACGCGGAAAGTAAAAGTGTACTTAGTATGACTAGTCCGAACATTTTCCATTTGTTCATTGTTACTGCACCTCACATTGTTTCATATATCATGCGTTTAAAAACCGCTTCAATGCTGGAATTCGTTTGATGACAAAGAAATCTAAAAGCCACACGATAATCAAAGACAGTCCGACTAAAGGAAAGAGGATACCAAACACGACGATTATACACGTCACAATTCGCATTGCATTTCCTTCAGGAACTTTAGGAGCCCCCATGTTTTTAGCTGGTTTTCTCTTCCACCACAGTGAGGCTCCGCTGATAGCGATACCAGCAATTCCGATACAAATAATAAGGCCCATAAGCTGATTGATAAACCCAAACTGTGTGCCTTTATGAAGCGTAATACCAAGTGCGATCAATTTTCCCATAAATCCATAGTTGTCGTACCGATAATCTGCTAAAACGGCGCCGGTGTATTGATCAAGGTGAATCGTTGCTTCATCTTGTGCTCTTGGTGAAAAAACAGAGAGCGTATACACACCTTGAGGCTCTTGCGGAATGGAAATGGTGTAGCCATCGTGCATATGCTGTTCTCTTGCAATACCTACAATGTCATCAAGCGATACTTTTGTATATTGCGAAGCTGTGGAGCTTGGCACTTCTAACGTTTCAGCTCCCCAAGGCACGTCCGCAACATCTTTTGTTTGCACGGTTGAAGTAGGAGCACTGCCTACCCAAATAGACGGAGGGTATCCAACGCCTGCGTTTGTGGTGACTTGCTGAAACGCATTGCCCCACAGTCCTGACCACGGAAGTCCTGTTAGTACGAGAAAAAGCATCCCCGCTGAAATCCAAAAGGCCGGTACTGCATGAAGGTCACGTATCAGTACGTTTTTACCTTTTGAAAACCGAGGAATCAGCACGCCTTTTATTTTGTCTTTTTTGCGCGGCCACCATAAAAAAGCGCCGGTTACAATTAAGACAATTGCCCAGCAGGCCGCAAGTTCTACGATACGATCACCTGCTGTTCCCGCCATCAGCTCTCCGTGAAATTCTTCAATTTGATTCATCAAGCGACTGGAATCATCTACTTTTCCTATGATGTGACCATTGTGAGGGTTAACAAACATCGTATATGTATGGTCTTTTAATGAAATTCCTACTTCTGACGAACGAGTAGAGCGATCACTGGGCTTATACGTCAACACATCAGCGTCTGGATACTTTTCCTTTACAGCCTGTACTTGTGCTGAAGGGGATACGGACTGTGACTGAGCTTGTACATGATAGAAGTCGTGATACAGTTTTTCTTCAATTTGAGGCTTGAATAAATACATCCCGCCCGTAACAGCTAATATAAGAAGAAACGGAGTAAACATTAAACCTGCATAAAAATGCCAGCGCCATATGACTTTGTATAGACCTTGAGAACGCGCCGTGCTTTTTTTCGTTGTACTCGCTGATTCTTCGCGCTTTTCCTGCATCGTTTTTTCCTCCTTTTTACTAACTAACGTGCTTTTATTATAGAGGGAAAGGGAGAATTAGCCATCACCCCTAAGAGTGATTGTTGGGGTTTATAAGAGGAAGGGGGGAATAAAAAAACAGCTCGTGAAAGCTGTTAGTTCATTAAGCCATTTTGAAACGCATAGCTTGTCAGCTGCACGCGGTTTTCTAAATGAAGCTTGCTTAAAATATTTTTCAAATGGCTTTTTACCGTGTGTTCAGAAATAAATAACTGCGCCGAGATATCGCGGTTTGACAGTCCTTTAGCCACTAATTGAAGCACTTCAAGCTCCCGTGCAGAAAGAGGAGTGTCTGGCTTTGTAATCGATGTTTCCTGCGGAAACTCTTTTAAAATTTGAAACGCAATTTCTTTTGACATAGGAACTTCATCTAAAGCGAACGCACGCAAATAGTCGTACCACACTTCAGACTGCAGGTTTTTTAACAAATAGCCCTGGGCGCCTTTTTTAAGCGCATCAAACAAATCCGTAATATCGTCTGAAACCGTGATGACCACAATTTTAACATACGGAAACTGAAGCTTAATTTGTTTTGTCGCTTCTAATCCATTCATCACGGGCATTTTAATATCCATTAGCACAATGTCAGGCATTAATTTTTCGGTTAGTTCGATTGCTTCCTGCCCGTTGGTTCCTTCGCCAACAATCATAAAATCTTCATATTCTTCTAAAATATCACGAATGCCTTCTCTTGCATGAGCGTGATCATCTACAATCAAAATACGAAACGGCTGCATTTACGCAACCTCCTTTTTAATACTAACAATGGTCTGGTTCTGTTTTCGCTGAATGGAAAAGTCCCAGTTCATATCTTTGGCACGATCTTTCATAATTTGCAGACCAAGACCGGCCTTAAGAGATTCAGAGGTGAAACCTATACCAAAATCTGTAATTTCACAAATCCATCCGCCTGCCGTTTCACCGGCTGTAATCCAGATTTTATTTGTTTTTGCATGTTTAATGACGTTCATAGCAGCTTCTTTCACACAGGCAAACAGCTCATTTTTTTCTTTTCTCGAAAGCGTTGTTTCTGACAGTCTCCAATCTAAATTGACATCTAGTAAATGAGTATGTGTTAAATCATCGACGTATTGATGAATGCTTTCAGTCCAGCTTTCTGAAGAGTCTGAAGGAGAGTGCTTTAAATTTGTAATCGCTTGGCGCGTATCGTCATGAACATGCTGCAGAGTTTGCTTCATTCGGATAAAATCAGGATCCTGCTCTAAGTTGTTTTTTCTTCCGAACTTGTTCATTTTAACAGATAGGAGAAACAGCGACTGCGCAATGCCGTCATGCAGTTCACGAGCTAATTTTTCACGCTCAATAAGCGCAGCTTTCTTTTCTTTTTCTTGCCTTAGTTCCTCTTGCATTTTTTCTAAAATAGAAAATAAATAGCGGACAAACACAAGCGTTACAAAAAAGACAAGCAGCGGAGAAAGAACATTTCCCATGTCCATTGAGATGTAAGGAAGCAAAAAGGCATGGCGAACATACTCCCAAAGTGCGATGGTCAGAGTTGGAAGAAGCAAAATCAGCCATTTAATTTGTCTATATTTCACGGTATCCCTTCTTTCATCCATAAAATGTGTCTATATTTTATCATTTGAGCGGAAAATTACTAGAGGAAAGAAGAGAAATCCCTCTTAAGAGTGATTAGTACGAGCCGTAGCTAAATGGAGAAAAATAATGCAAAAGTCTTATCTGCAATATCATACAAGAAAAATGTTCGAGTGAATGATATGGTTAAAGAGCTTAGTATGTGACAAGGAGGGGTCGATTGATGACAAAAGAAATTCGCACGGCGCACGTTGACGCTGATTTACATATTGAAGCTTATCGTTTTAAAGGAATTATGCAAAAGTTTCCTGCTCATTTTCACGAGTATTATGTGATTGGATTTATTGAAGAAGGTCAGCGTCATTTAATTTGCCAAGGCAAAGAATACATCATTAATCCAGGCGATTTACTGCTGTTTAATCCGTATGATGTCCATAGCTGTGAACAAATAGACGGCAAAACGCTTGATTATCGCTGTATTAACGTGACGCCAGACGCGATGAAAAAAGCTGTTTTTGACATTAACGGAAGTGAAAGTCTTCCGCGTTTTAACAGCAATGTGGTACAAAGAAGTGAGGCTGTCTCTAGTTTAAAAGAGCTTCATTTGCAAATTTTAAATGGTGAACATGAGTTTAAGAAAGAAGAGTTATTTTTATATTTGCTAGAAGAACTCATGCAGGATCATTCAAATCTTTCTTTTCTTTCATCAGCCGTTGACACGTCTCATGAAATCAAAACAATCTGCAGCTATTTGGAAGACAACTATACAAACAAGATCACGCTGGATGAGTTAAGTCAGCTAATTGGATGGAGCAAATACCGGCTGCTGCGCTCTTTTACAAAGCAAAAAGGAATCTCTCCATACAGCTACTTAGAAACAGTTCGAATCAATCAGGCTAAAAAGCTTCTAGAACAGGGACAAAAACCGATTGACGTCTCCTTTTTAACTGGATTCAGTGATCAAAGTCATTTGACTCGATTTTTTAAAAGTCAGGTGGGGCTAACGCCAAAACAATACATGAAAATCTTTGAAAGTGAAAAGAAAACAGAATGCTAGTAATAGCTTAAAAAGGAGAGAAGAGCTGTGGATCATTTAGCTGCTTATATGCTGATGGCGCTGGTTATGTCAATGATACCTGGTGCTGATACGATTCTTATCATGAAAAATACGCTTCATCACGGAGCAAAAGCAGGACGTTTTACCATACTCGGCATGGCTACAGGCCTCACGTTTTGGACGTTAATTGCTGTGCTTGGCTTGTCTGTTGCTATCGCGCAGTCGGTGTATCTGTTCAACACCATTAAATATATAGGTGCCGCGTATTTATTTTACTTAGGTATCAGGGTATTTCTGACAAAAAATACGCTCTCATTGGAGCACATTTCAGAAGAAGAAAAAGCTGTTAAGCCTTCATCTAATCACGCCTATAAAGAATCATACATACAGGGAGCTCTTAGTAATTTTCTTAACCCTAAAACGGTATTGGTTTATATTACATTCATGCCACAGTTTATCAACTTGGATGCTCACACGAATCAGCAGCTGCTTATGCTTGGTTTTATTCTTACACTCATAGCGGTAGGTTGGTTTTTAATCTTAGTGTATGTAGTAGATTACGTGAAAAAATGGCTTAAAAAACCGATGTTTCAAAAAGTTTTTCAGAGATGCAGCGGCGTGCTGCTGATTGGTTTTGGAATAAGAACAATCGTGTAATAGTAGCTAATAAGCAAAAAAGAGGCTGGGATAAAAATATGTTAGTTGAAGGAAGATCCGAATGAGTTTGATTCTTGATGGAGAATCAAACTCGTTCGGATTTTTTTATTAGTATGGTGAACATAGCCTTCATATATTTATTCAGTTATTTCTAGCTGTTGATTGGAGGGCAAGGCGAAGACTCCTGCGGGAAAAGCGGAACAGGTGAGACCCCGCAGAAGCGCAAGCGACGAGGAGGCTCACCGGCCGCCCGCGGAAAGCGAAGCCATGCACGGAAATCAACAGCAGTGTAACAAGCCACCGATACTAGTTCATGTATTCAATTTTATCGTCTTTAAATTGTATTGATTTAGCTATGTCTCAATCGCTTTTCTTAACGTTTAAAAACACTTAAACGAAACAATTTGTCGTGTATCGACACTGAAAATGGTCCAAAAACGTCCGTTCCATCTAAATCCTGCAACCGACCGCGATCCTACAAAAATAGGGAAATACCAGAAGCTAGAGCCGTTTCTAAGCCATATGAACGTATTGCGGAATAGACAAAGAGAAATGGCTCCTGGGTCAACAGCAAATGGAGTTGCCGTTTGCTGAGCTGGAATAAATGCCGGCGGAGGGGAAGTTGGAGCTTGCTGCGGGTCAGGTGTAGGTAAACCGCCTGGTGGTCTAGGTGGACCGGGCGGGAGTTGAGGTCCAAGAAATCGTGCTGGGTAAAAATAAAAATCCATGTAATTAATGTCCATTTTTTAAGCACCTCTATTTTCTTAATCACTATTTTATAAAGTATGAGAAAGCTGCCTAAAGGGATTGGGCAACTATAGCGTTTTTTACATAGGTCTTTTTTATGAAGAAAAGTTTGGTTCTTAAGTCGGGAATGAATTCCTTCATGAACTCGATAAAAACTGAATAGGATAAAACAGAGTGTGTTTCTAGAGGAGGACTTTTCATGGATAACAATCCAAAAAAGATGTTTACACCGGTTAAGACCTATCAACCTTTCCACAGTATCTATGATCCGTGCCGGCCGATAGGAGTTAAATATTATTCTACGCCGCCTCAATTATACATGGGATTTCAGCCCGCGAATCTGCAGCAGTTTTCACCAAAAGAAGCGCTAAAAAAAGGAACGCTGTGGCCGGCTTTTTGGGACTACTATGAAAATCCATACAAAGATAAGAAGAGGGATGAAGAATGAAAAAACTACCTCCGGAGTACTATCAGGATTTAGAAGAAATACAGGCGATTGATTTTGCACTTGTAGAATTAACGCTGTATTTAGATACCCATCCAGATGACCAGCAGGCTATGCAGCAGTTTAACGAATACGCGCAGCAGGCTATGCAGTTAAAAAGAAACTTTGAAACAAAGTACGGGCCGCTCCAGCAGTATGGAAACAGCTATACCGACGGGAAGTGGAGCTGGGGAACAAGCCCTTGGCCATGGCAAATATAAGCAGATAAAGGCGGGAACTATATGTGGGTGTATGAAAAGAAATTGCAGTATCCAGTTAAAGTAAGTACGTGTAATCCAACGCTTGCCAAATATTTAATGGAACAGTACGGGGGAGCGGACGGAGAGCTTGCAGCTGCACTTCGTTATTTGAATCAGCGCTATACCATTCCCGATAAAGTTGTTGGACTGCTAAACGATATCGGGACAGAAGAGTTTGCTCATCTTGAAATGATTGCGACGATGATTTATAAGCTAACAAAAGATGCAACGCCGGAGCAGCTGAAGGCAGCTGGATTGACAGAACACTATGTAAACCATGATAGTGCACTTTATTACAATAATGCTGCTGGCGTTCCGTTTACAGCTACGTATATACAGGCAAAAGGAGATCCGATTGCAGATCTTTATGAAGACATAGCGGCAGAAGAAAAAGCAAGAGCTACATATCAATGGTTAATTGATATATCAGATGATCCAGATTTAAACGACAGCTTACGATTTTTACGAGAAAGAGAGATTGTTCATTCACAGCGTTTCCGTGAGGCCGTGGAGATTTTAAAAGATGACAGAGACAGGAAGAAAATCTTTTAACTAGCAAAAAACATCCCTCTTTGTGAATGCAAATGAAAGGAGGGATGTTTTTTATTATGGCAGCGTTGATTATGCGCTAGAACTGCAGTGACAAGAAACAACCTTTAATGTTCCTTCAACATCTTTCCAAATTCGCGTATAGCAGTATTCGCCTCCAATAGATTCACCAGTTGCCAGCGACCCATTTAACGCTACTTTTGTAACGGTAACGGCAAGTTCTTGAAACAGTTTAATTTCTTGTTCCAACACTTCGATGCCCCCTATATCAAGACTTTTTGAACGATGAGCATTTATATCTTGCTCTTTTGACAACCATTGCCCAAAGTGATTCACAAAAATAAGCTCATCTGAAAGTAATTCTTCTAATAACTCTACGTTATTAGAAAGCATGGCTGAGCGAAGCATTTCTTCGTATTCTATCACTCTTGCTTGGTTCATTTTTAATCCTCCTTTACGCCTTGTGTAACTCTTTTCTATTTCCACCTTACTTTTCCTTTAAACTTCTTCCTTTAATAGATTATGTTAAATTATGTTAATCAAGGGGATAAGTGGACTAATTTTCTGTAAGCATAAAATATTCTGAAAGACTCCATTATTTACCTTTAAATGGTATAAAATTAGAGTGAAAGAACCTTTTCTTTCCACTTGTCTAGTTATCTTTTTACTATTAAGAAGCAGTTTTTTATACTTGTAATTGTAGCGGAATGAACGTTCATTCCGTTTTTGGAAAGAGGTGATAAAGTGGAATCTACTCCAACAAAACAAAAAGCGATTTTTTCTGCTTCGCTTCTGCTGTTTGCAGAAAGAGGATTTGATGCAACCACGATGCCAATGATTGCAGAAAATGCCAAAGTAGGAGCAGGAACAATTTATCGCTACTTTAAAAATAAAGAAAGCCTTGTAAACGAACTGTTTCAGCAGCATGTAAACGAGTTTTTACAGTGTATTGAAAGCGGCCTGGCTAACGAAAGAGAAGGATATCGAGATGGATTTCATCATATCTTTGAAGGTATGGTGACATTCACTAAAAATCATCCTCGTGCGCTTGGCTTTATTAAAACTCATAGTCAAGGAGCTTTTTTAACAGAAGAGAGTCGCTTAGCCTATCAAAAGCTGGTGGAATTTGTTTGCACGTTCTTCAGAGAAGGACAAAAGCAAGGCATTATTAGAAACCTTCCTGAAAATGCGCTCATTGCTATTTTATTTGGAAGCTTTATGGAAGTATATGAAATGATTGAAAATGACTACTTATCTTTAACTGATGAACTTCTTACAGGTGTAGAAGAGAGTCTGTGGGCAGCACTTAGCAGACAATCATAAAACTTAACAAATGAAAGAGGGATAACATGACAATTAAAGAAATGCCTCAGCCAAAAACGTTTGGAGAGCTTAAAAACTTACCATTATTAAACACAGACAAACCACTTCAAACGCTGATGAAAATTGCGGATGAATTAGGGGAAATCTTTAAATTTGAAGCGCCTGGCCGTGTAACGCGCTACTTATCAAGTCAGCGTCTAATTAAAGAAGCATGTGATGAGTCCCGATTCGATAAAAACTTAAGTCAAGCGCTTAAATTTGTGCGTGATTTTGCAGGAGACGGTTTATTTACAAGCTGGACTCATGAGAAAAACTGGAAAAAAGCGCACAACATCTTACTTCCAAGCTTTAGCCAGCAGGCTATGAAAGGCTATCACGCGATGATGGTCGATATCGCCGTACAGCTTATTCAAAAGTGGGAGCGCCTAAATGCAGACGAGCACATTGAAGTGCCCGAAGATATGACACGATTAACGCTTGATACCATTGGTCTTTGCGGTTTTAACTATCGCTTTAACAGCTTTTACCGCGATCAACCGCACCCGTTTATTACAAGTATGGTCCGTGCATTAGACGAATCGATGAAAAAGCTACAGCGTGCAAATCCGGATGACCCAGCTTATGATGAAAATAAGCGCCAGTTTCAAGAAGATGTTAAGGTGATGAACAACCTAGTAGATAAAATTATCGCAGATCGCAAGGCAAGCGGTGAACAAAGCGATGATTTATTAACGCATATGCTAAACGGAAAAGACCCAGAAACAGGTGAGCCGCTTGATGATGAGAACATTCGCTATCAAATTATTACGTTCTTAATTGCGGGACACGAAACGACAAGTGGTCTTTTATCATTTGCGCTGTATTTCTTAGTGAAAAATCCACATGTATTACAAAAAGCAGCAGCAGAAGCAGCACGAGTTTTAGTAGATCCTGTTCCAAGCTATAAACAAGTGAAACAGCTTAAATACGTCGGCATGGTCTTAAACGAAGCGCTTCGCCTATGGCCGACAGCTCCTGCATTTTCTCTATATGCAAAAGAGGATACGGTGCTTGGAGGAGAATATCCGTTAGAAAAAGGCGATGAACTGATGGTTCTGATTCCTCAGCTTCACCGTGATAAAACGATTTGGGGAGACGATGTGGAAGAGTTCCGCCCAGAGCGTTTTGAAAATCCAAGCGCGATTCCGCAGCATGCGTTTAAACCGTTTGGAAACGGTCAGCGTGCGTGTATCGGTCAGCAGTTCGCTCTTCATGAAGCAACGCTTGTACTTGGTATGATGCTAAAACATTTTGATTTTGAAGATCATACAAACTACGAGATGGATATTAAAGAAACTTTAACGTTAAAACCTGAAGGCTTTGTTGTAAAAGCAAAATCAAAAAAAATTCCGCTTGGTGGCATTCCTTCACCTAGCACGGAACAGCCTGCTAAAAAAGCACGCAAAAAGCTAGAGAACGCTCATAATACGCCGCTGCTTGTGTTATACGGTTCAAATATGGGAACAGCTGAAGGAACGGCGAGGGATTTAGCAGATATTGCGATGAGCAAAGGATTCGCACCTCAGGTTGCAACGCTTGATTCCCATGCAGGAAATCTTCCTCGTGAAGGAGCTGTTTTAATTGTAACGGCTTCTTATAACGGACATCCGCCTGATAACGCAAAGCAGTTTGTCGACTGGTTAGACCAAGCATCTGCTGATGAAGTCAAAGGCGTTCGCTACTCCGTATTTGGATGCGGCGATAAAAACTGGGCTACTACGTATCAAAAAGTGCCTGCTTTTATCGATGAAACGCTTGCAGCTAAAGGGGCAGAAAACATAGCTGAACGCGGCGAAGCAGATGCAAGCGACGACTTTGAAGGCACATACGAAGAATGGCGTGAACATATGTGGAGTGACGTAGCAGCTTACTTTAACCTCGACATAGAAAACAGTGAAGATAATAAATCTACGCTTTCACTTCAATTTGTCGACAGCGCTACGGACATGCCGCTTGCGAAAATGCACGGTGCTTTTTCGGCGAACGTTGTAGCAAGCAAAGAACTACAAAAACCAGGCAGTGAACGAAGCACGCGTCATCTTGAAATTGAGCTTCCAAAAGAAGTTTCTTATCAAGAAGGAGATCATTTAGGTATTATTCCTCGCAACTATGAAGGAATAGTAAATCGTGTAACGACAAGGTTCGGTCTAGATGCATCACAGCAAATCCGTTTGGAAGCTGAAGAAGAAAAATTAGCGCATTTGCCACTCGGTAAAACCGTATTAGTAGAAGAGCTTCTGCAATATGTGGAGCTTCAAGATCCTGTTACGCGCACACAGCTTCGCGCAATGGCTGCTAAAACGGTCTGCCCGCCGCATAAAGTGGAGCTTGAAGCCTTGCTTGAAAAGCAAGCGTATAAAGAAAAGGTGCTGGCAAAACGCTTAACAATGCTTGAACTGCTTGAAAAATATCCGGCGTGTGAAATGGAATTCAGCGAATTTATCGCTCTTCTTCCAAGCATGCGTCCGCGCTATTACTCCATTTCTTCATCACCTCGTGTCGATGAAAAACAAGCAAGCATCACGGTTAGCGTCGTCTCAGGAGAGGCGTGGAGCGGATATGGAGAATATAAAGGAATTGCGTCGAACTATCTTGCTGAGCTGCAAGAAGGAGATACAATTACGTGCTTTGTTTCCACACCGCAGTCAGGCTTTACGCTGCCAAAAGATCCTGAAACACCGATTATCATGGTCGGACCAGGAACAGGCGTCGCGCCGTTTAGAGGCTTTGTGCAGGCTCGCAAGCAGTTAAAAGAACAAGGACAGTCGCTTGGAGAAGCGCATTTATACTTTGGCTGCCGTTCACCTCATGAAGACTATCTGTATCAAGAAGAGCTTGAAAATGCACAAAATGAAGGTGTCATTACACTTCATACCGCTTTTTCACGCGTACCAAATCAGCCGAAAACATACGTTCAGCACGTTATGGAACAAGACGGCACGAAATTGATTGAACTTCTTGATCAAGGAGCGCACTTCTATATTTGCGGAGACGGAAGCCAAATGGCACCTGACGTTGAAGCAACGCTTATTAAAAGCTATGCTGATGTTCATGAAGTAAGTGAAGCAGACGCTCGCTTATGGCTGCAGCAGCTAGAAGAAAAGGGCCGATACGCAAAAGACGTGTGGGCTGGGTAAATAAAAAATAACCTCCGCTAAATAGCGGAGGTTATTTTTTATAGTCAGATTGAGACATAACTAAACCCACCTCATTTATAGCGCCTTAGCGTTTCTTCTGCGTGACAGCAAATTTTTTCAATTAGCTCCTTAGGTTCTTCAATTAAAGCATGAGCACCTAAGGTATAGAAAAAAGAAGCCATGTAGTTTAATTCATTTCCATCAGTTATCGTATCGATATAGCCGCACCCGTCTTCCGTTACCTTCACGTGATTTTCAAGCCACGGAACGCCTTTACACTGACGAACGCCTTCGTGCGTCAAGGTTACTTTTAACGAAATCGGCTGTGAGTTTACCGGTTCTGTTTCAAGCCATTCTTTTAACGTAAGAGACATCTTTTCGTCTTTTTCTAAAACTTTTAACGAGTGAATACGATCTGCTCGAAACAATAATACTTTTTGCTTATCGCAGGAATAAGCGGGGCAGTACCACAAGCCGTTATGAGCATAAATGCCAAGGGGTTTGACTTCTTTTCTTGTTTGACCCGTCTTTGAATCATAAAGAAATTCAATATATTTTCCTGTAAGGCTTGCTTCTAGAAGCTCTTTTAAATAAGGAGTGTCTAAGTTTCTTTTAGGATTCCAAAACGCAATATGAGCACTTATTTTATCTACTTTTTTCTTCGTTTCTTCAGACAGGTACACATAAAATTTTTGAAGAGCCGCATGAATTTCTGCATCAAACGGAAGGTCATGATAATACTGCAGAGCTTGATAAGCAAAAAAGATTGAAATAGCTTCTTCTTCCGTAAACAAGATAGGAGGGAGAATACGGTTTTTTAACACTCTGTAACCACCGCTCCGTCCTTTTTCACTGTAAAGAGGCAGTCCTAATTCACTTAAGTCCAGCAAATAGCGCTGAACGGTCCGTACAGAAAGGCCAAATTCCTCCGCTAGTTCTTTTGCCGTAAACGTTCTTTTTGTATTAATAAACATAAGCATATCAACAAGCCGTCTAGACTTAGCCATTTATTTTCACCTTTTTCTTTTAATATGACAAAAAGTGTCGTATTAAGATGATATCATACAGAAACAGCAAAGTTGAAAGGAGAAAAGGGAATGAAGAAAAAAATCGTCGTATATATTGCCGCAAGCTTAGACGGGTATATCGCAAGAGAAAACGGAGAGATTGACTGGCTAGAAAGCGTAGAAGGAGAGGGGGACAACGGCTACGAAGCGTTTTATCAAACGTGTGATGCGGTCGTTATGGGAAAGGCTACGTACGATCACGTGCTGAAGCTTACACCCGAGTTTCCGTATCTCGATAAAAAGTGCTACGTGTTTAGCCGCTCAGCTCAAGGAAAAGATCAGTATGTGGAGTTTATAAACGAAAGCGTGGCGTCATTTCTCAACAACCTCAATCAAGGTACGAAAAAAATATGGCTGGTGGGAGGTGCTGATATTCTCGCTGATTTCTTAAAAGCAAAGAGGGTGGATGAATTTATTATATCGGTTATTCCCTTTTTGCTTGGAGCTGGTATTCCATTGTTTAAGCCAGGAATTCCAGAAATGAACTTCAAGCTCACTAATATGAAGCAGTACGGCCAAATTGCTCAGCTGTATTACAAAAGAGGATAAGCCTTTTGCGGAGCATTCAATTACTGTTATTTTAGGGACAGTGACATCAAGACCGGCTTTTTTTCATAGTATATTTTTGGGGTGAAAAAATGCCAAGAGTAAATTATCGAGATTCAGACGTTGCTTTAATGGCAAGGATGATGAGAGCAGAAGCTGAAGGCGAAGGAAAACAAGGTATGCTGTATGTTGGAAATGTCATTGTAAATCGCCTTAAAGCAAACTGTTTAGATTTCAAGAATTTAAGATCCGTTCCGCAAGTTATTTATCAGGTGCAGGGAGGCAACTATTCGTTCGAGGCTGTTCAAAAAGGAAATGTATTTTATCAACGAGCAAGAGGTGTTGAAAAAAGGTTAGCCAAAAAGAATTTGGATTATTGGAGAGAACACCCGGGGAAATATGCACTGTGGTACTTTAATCCATCCGCTCCATGCCCTCCAACATGGTACGGTCAACCCGCTTCTGGTCAATACAAAAATCATTGCTACTATGAGCCAAAGCCTGGAACATGCGCTAGCGTTTATAACGGGTAGATAGCTTAGAAGATATGCTGCGCTTTGAAAGTCTGGCTTCAAATCCAAACCTTTAGCTGCAGGTGACAAGGTAATCCTTCTTCATATAATAAGAGAAAGCCCTCTTTTCATAAAGAGGGCTTTTGCTAATTGGTGCATGTCTCATTTTGCTTCAAATTTTATGTTTTTACCAGCAGCAAATTCGGATTGATCCTTCGCTTTTGTATCCTTTACCACCCAGGACGTCTTTACCTTAGCTGCTGCTAAAATATCTTTGATTTGCTTATCGGTTAAGCCTTTCGTATAAAGGACAAATTCCCTTGTATAGATGTTTTTGTTTTCTTGCTCTTCATCTGCACCGCTGCCAAACCAATATCTTGTTTGCTGATCGTCTTTCATGTTATTAAAAGCTTCTTTATAGTTAGGTAGCTTAACTTGAATATCCGACAGGTAGTTCGTACCGCGTAAAGTAAGAGTCATATGTACTTTGTGAAAATCTTTTTTAGAAGGGCCTGTTAACCCTGATGTTCCAACTTCACTAAATTCTTTTTTTGTCAGCGGTTTAACTGTAGTAGAAACAGAAACTTTTGGATCTGAATTATTTGTCACAACGTCTTCGGTACTGCAGGCACTTAAAATGAACAGCGTTAAAAGAGCATAAACTGCTCCCATCACTTTTTTCTTCATGCTCGTTCTCCTTTGTCATTAATAGATAATGGTACTCATTCGCCATGTTCATTATCTTTACCTTTATTTGTCTCAACGTCATGATTAATGAAGAAAAATATAGAAACATTAAAAAGAGAAATGCCGAGGCATTTCTCTTTTTGTTCTATGAGTCTGGATTAAGCGAAGTATGCGTATACTCCGGCATACGCTCTTCTTTTTCCGTTAGTTGAGTATCGGGGCTTTGCTGCTCTTGTGAAACAGGAGACAGCGTGGATTTTTGTTCATGATTCATGTTTGTCATTCCTCCTTCTATGAAGTGAGCTGTTAATCAAGCGAAAGCAAATCATCTTGAATTCGCTGTGTTAAAGAGGCAACTTGCTGCGTTAAACTGTCATTTTCCGCCTGGAGTTTTTGATAAGACTGATTTGCTTTTGAACATAGGTAAGGATCTGTTTCCCACCAGTCCATGCCAATTTCTCGTGCTTTATCAATAGAAGCGACAAGCAGCCGGATTTTTATGGTTAAGAGTTCGACATCAGCAATTTGCACTTTAATATCTCCAGCAATAACAAGACCTTTATCTAATACTTTTTCCAATACTTCTACAATGGTGCCCAGCTGCCCGTTATGTTCCGCCGCCATTTTTTCACTCCTTGTTATAACACTTTTCCCAGCGGACCTAGATCAATATTTAAATCTTCATTTGTAAAGTTAAACACTGATTTTAGCTCCTCCATTTTGTTCTCTAACTTCATCAACGCCACGCCCAGATCTTCGATTTGAGCGTCCGTCAGGTTTCCGCTGTCGACTCGGCGAATCGCATGTTTTTCAATGAGCTGCCGCAGCAATTCAATGACGGTTAAAACAAGCTGTGCTAGGCCGTGTTCAGCATTTTCCGCACTCAGCTCAATGCGACCGTTCCGTTTAGGGCTATTTTCCATTTCGCAACGCCTCCGTTTCCTGTTCAAACTGCTGAGAAGAAATGATTTGACGATCATGAGAGCCTATCAGCGTTTCTACAGAAGAAATCAGTACGCGCAGATCAAGATAGACTAAATCAATTCCGGCAATTGAAATCAATAAATCACCTTTAATGGCAATTCCTTTATCGAGGATCACATCTAATATATCAATGAGGGCAATGTCTTTTTGCTCGAGCGTTTGTTTTCGCAGCGATGTCATCCCGCATCTTTCTCCGAGGGGAGAGTGTCGATATGATAAGCAGGCCATGGTCCTGTTACTTCAATGTTCAGTCCCATGTTTTTGTAAAGCGCTTGCTTGTTGCTAATGGCTTTTAGAAACGATTCCACATTGCTCTTGGACAAAAGGTAGATGCTGTTCCAGCACATGCTGTAGCTGTCGCCGGTTATTTTTTGACTCCAGTTATTTTTGATTGTGTGGTAAGCGGCGTAGGGACTTATCTCACTGTGCAGGTGATCACAAAGCGAAAGCTGCTCTTTTTCTGTTTCTTCTTCAATCAGCCTTTCTATCTTTTTACGTTCAAAAAACTGCCTGCCCGGAGGTAACGTATTTATTTCTTCTTTTTTCTTTTGGATCGTTTCACTGTATGTCAAGAGGTAGCTCTTTAAATGATTCGTATGGGCATACACTTTTATATTCCATTCTTCAGATTTTTTTAAAAGCTGAAGAGAAGAGAGGGTTTTTTCTTTGTTATCGACAATTCTTTTTTGGCAGCTGTCCTTGCTTTTATAGACAGTACAAAATTTCATTGGAAGAAGCGTGTAGTGCTTCTGTAAGAAAAGAAGGGTCTCATGGTGATGCATAGCCTTGTCTTGCAGCCATTTCATATCTTGCTCTATCTTTTCTTTTAGCATTTCTTCTGAATACTCAACGCTTGGCAAATCGCATACGAATGCGGTAATATCATCAAAGCAAAGAGTATAGATAGGGTTGTTCTTGTCCATGCCTTCAAGCGCGGGGAAGGCAATTTGCTTAGTTTCTTCGGTTGGAACTAGACCATATAAATAAATGAGCTTTTCCATCTCTTTCAACCTCACTTTTGTTTCTTCGTCATTGATTCCCATCTTTTTAATTCATGTTCTTTTGCTGCTTCATACCTAAGCAGCAGTTCTTTTTCTTTTTCCATATATGCATCTTCTGGTATTTCTCCAAGCTCATACATCATTTGAAGATGAACGATTTTTTGCTGAATAAAAGAAACGTCATACAGTTCCTTATCCGCTTCTTCTTTGATTTTTTGCCCAACTTTAACAATGAGCGTGACAGGAGATAACAGCAGTTTATGAATCATACATTCTCTTCTACTTTTAATTGAATATTGATAAAGTTATAAGCGGCCCACGGTCCGGAATATTTAAAATCGGCTTTGTGCTTCCACTTTTCATACAGATCATTTACACGTTCATCAAACGCTGCTTCTTTTTCTCGGTCAATTAAAAAAGAAGCATTCAAAAGCATCGTTTCGACAATAGGAGGGTTAAGTCTAGACGCTTCAGCCATCGGTTCTAAATGTTGATACAGCTCTTTTTTACAGTCATGCTGAAGCTTTAAAAAGAATTTCTGAGCTGTTTCTCCGTGCGCAATTTGTTTATAAAAATCAGCACTGGCAGAACGCGCGTTTCGTACTTGCTGCAAAGAAGAGTCTTGCCCCACTTTTTGTTTCAGCCAGTCCGCTTTCCCAATTACTTTTAGTCCGACTTCTATTTTTCCTTTTAACTGTGGGAAAAGGGAGGAGAACTGTGGATATAAGTTTTCTAACAGCATTTCAACATCTTGTTGACTATGAAATACATTGCCAAAGCTGATTGGAATAACCGAATCATGCTTATTCATTACTTTGGAAATCACCTGCTGGTGCGCTGTGACATTCTCTTTGGTAGGGTGATAAATTTTAAGAGGAAAGGCAGCGGCCACTATAGCTGAATCTCGGTAGTGAATGGTAAAAGTAGCTCTTTCTTGATGATCAATCGTGACGCTGCCAAACGTATGCACCTCCGTGGCAGGAATGCTGCAAAAAATGTAAATGCCCGTTGCTTCACTCATCGATTTCTGTTTCATTCCTTTCCTTTAAAATAATAGGCTTACTTCTCTGCTGGGGAGCTTCGGTAGCGCAGGCTGGTACGTGAAAAAGACGTAATGTTATGCTGCTTATTGACCAGCACTTCATAGATACCAAGCAGTTCATCTTTTGCATAGCGCCTCATATACTCCTGTTCTTCAAAAGCTTCAAGTGTTATTTTCCATCCTCCATTTTGAATCGATTCATACGAAATAATTCGATGAGGAGGAGCGACGTGTTCTTTAAAAAAATCAGTCACGGATTCCATGATTTCGGCTACTTTCACTTCTCTAATCCACCTTTATGAGTTTATAAATCTAAATCTTGCAAAAGGTTTAGCTGTTCAAGTTTGTTTCCGCTGTTATTGGAAGAAAGGAAATCTTCTCTTTCGTTATGAAGCAGCCGAATGGCCTCAGCGTACCTCAGCCATGTGTCCACGCTCGCAATCACGATTCTAGCTTCAATGGTAATCAAT
The DNA here is from genome assembly GCF_045369295.1 of Priestia sp. 179-F W1.4 NHS. NCBI lineage: Bacteria > Bacillati > Bacillota > Bacilli > Caryophanales > Bacillaceae > Priestia > Priestia sp. 179-F W1.4 NHS. Next base: position 1,507,167 of record NZ_JBIQFF010000001.1, read on the forward strand.
TCAATACCAATAACGGAAATACGAGCGAATACGTCAATTACCACACCTTTATCTAAAATGCGGTCAACTACTTCAGCTAGACTAGAACAATCGTTTGATTTGTTAATCGTCATGATGAAAACCCTCTCATGTTGCATAGTAGAATAGATGCGTTTGCTAATCTTGCTATTAATGTGCGTGATGTTGTAAAAAATATACAAATAAAACGTGCATAAATGTAAAAATAGTATAAAATACCATGATTATTTTTGTGTAGATACGGGTAGAGTTAAGTACATTACTTTTATCCATTGATGATTGAAAACACATACATAAAAAACAAAGGGAGTGGAGAAAGATGAGAAAAGAAGAGCAGCCGGTATTATCTGATTTTATTGAAAAGGACCAATTTGAGTTAAATTCATATTTAACCTCTTTACTTGAAACGACAAGTGAAAAGAAAGAAAATCAAAGTTGATGAGTTGAAAACATAAAGGGCTACTTTCCATGTGGAAAGTAGTTTTTTCATTTGTGAACTTGATATACTTATTGGACAAAGAGGTGAGAAAGATGAACCAAAAAGACGTGGTTTCGAAAAGTATTTTAACAAAAGCGACCGGCTTTTTGGCATCCGGTTATACTCATAGTTTAAATCCGTATGCTGGATGTACATTCTCCTGCAAATTTTGCTACGTACGAGAACTGCCAATTCAGCGTTTTAAAGAAATGGAGTGGGGAACGTGGTTAGAGCTGAAAGTCAACGCAGCTGAAGTCTATCAAAAAGAAATACAAAAACTGCGAAAAAAAGAGCAGCCGGTGTACATTTTTATGTCTTCAGCGACAGATCCCTATCAGCCGGCTGAGCGTAAAGCAGGCATCACTCGAGCTCTTTTAGAAACAATGATCAATCATCCGCCTGATTTTTTACTGATTCAAACAAGATCGCCGTTTGTGACGAGAGATATTGATTTGCTTTTACAGCTTCAAAAAGTATGTGACCTTCGCGTATCGATGACTATTGAAACAGACCGAGAAGATGTAAAACAAATTTTTTCTCCTTATGCTCCGGGGATGAAACTTCGTATGAATGCGTTAAAAAAAGTAAAAGAAAGCGGAATTTCAACGCAAGTAGCCATTGCTCCAATGCTTCCTTTCACGCCTGAATTTCCTGAGAAAATAGAAGGAATGATGGACCGGATTTGCATTGATACCTTGTACTTAGGAGACGGTTCCTTAGGGAAAACGTCTAAAAGGCTAGGGATGCCGGAACTATTTGATCAGCACGGTTTCCTAGACTGGTATGACAAAGACATTCATATCAAAGCCATTCGTTATTTTGAAAAATTTTATCCTTCTTCAATGATTTATCTTTCTCAAGAAGGGTTTGCGCCGTAAAAAAAGAAGGGCCTATATAGCCCTTCTTTTCTCCATATTAATTTTTATACGTATCAAACATGTTTGTGTCATCAGGTACGTTTTCTAAATAACTGATCTTCCCGTTTTTATCTAGCTTAGCAATATCTTTTCCTGTTTGAGTAAATACGCTGCCAGATGCACGTTTTCCGCATACTGCCCAAGGCGTTTCAAACATGTCTGTACCTTCAACTGCTTTCCAGCCTTCGAACATATGCTTAATATCAGCATTTTCTTTAAAAACCATTTTCACAAACAGCTTCCAGTTTTCAATGCCTTGCTTTTCGTGGCCGTTTAAGACAAATACGATATCGTCTGAAAAAAGGCTCACCAATTCTTCAAATGCTTGTTCGCTTGTACGTGATTGATCGAATAAATCAAAATATCTATTTAAGTTTTCCATGATAATCTCCTTTGGGTGCTACAGCACCATTTTTTCTTCTACAGTTGCTTTTAGCATGTCCAGGTTTTCTTTTGGACATTTTTTATGAATTTCATTTGTAAGCGTGGCAATGGTTTGCCGTTTTAAAATGGACTGCCATGAAGATTCGGCTTCTTCCATTAAATCGGATAATAAGCAAATATTTTTGTCTTTTAAATTAAGCATATCGTGAAAAATACCGCTTGATGAATAAAGAGACTGCTTGCCTTCAATGGCTACGTATACGTCATAAATACGAATTTCTTCCGTCGTTTTCTTTAAGCGAAATCCACCTTTGCTACCAGGAACGGAAGCAAGTAAATCAGCGCTAACCAGCTTGCGAAGAAGCTTTTGAAAATACGTAGGCGAACCCCCAAGCTGAGTGCTGATAACATCTCCTGGCAGCACAGCTTTTTCAGGTAAAAACGTAAGCAGCAAAATAGCATACACCGATTGCTCAACGCCTGTTTTCATATGCAAAAACATCATCTCCTGCCATATGTGTACAATATGGATAATGATTATCCATGTTTAGGTTATCATACCGCTTATGAATCAAAAAGTAAAGCAGTTACTTAATATACACGCGATATTCGTGTATACTGTGAAAGAAGCAGCAACAAAATACGGAGATGAGAGAATGACAACTATTGCAGATATCGCTCGGCTTGCAGGAGTAGCAAAAAGCACTGTATCCCGCTACCTTAACGGAGGGTCTGTGAGCGATGCGACGAAACGAAAAATTGAAGGAATTATTAAAGAGACAAACTATAGCCCAAATGCTTTTGCTCAAAGCTTAAAAGCAAAAAAAACAAATATCATCGGTGTCATTGTTCCTCGCATGGGTTCTTTTGCGACTTCCCGCACATTAGATGGTATTGACCAAGAACTTAGAGACCACCACTATCAAATGATTGTTTCCAATTCTAATCAAGATTTAGAAAGAGAAATTGAAAATATTTATACGCTGGCTAAGCAGAAGGTAGCCGGTATTATTTTGCTTGCCGTTCAGATTACAAAAGCTCATTTGGAAGCGTTCCGTACGATTTCAATTCCCGTTTTGCTAATTGGACAGGAGCATAAAGAAGTTCACAGTTTAATTCACCAAGATTACGAGGCTGCATGCGATATTGGAAGGTACATAGGGGAAAAAGGGCATAAAAAAATTGCTTTTTTAGGCGTAACTGAAAAGGACATAGCTGTAGGAGTAAAGAGAAAAGAAGGGGTAAAGCAAGGTCTTAAAGACAGCGATTGCGAAATCCGCTGTTATGAAACAAGCTTTAACATGAGCGATGCAATCGGGGCAGCTACGGCAGTGATGAAAGAATTTAACCCGTCCATGATTGTATGTGCGACCGATAACATTGCGCTTGGTACGTTAAAGGCAGCTTATTTAAACGGACTGCGCGTTCCTGAAGATGTATCCATTACCGGCTTTGGAGGCTATGAAATTACAGGTGTGATTCATCCGAGCTTAACAACCGTAAAATATTACTATAAAGAAGCGGGCCAAATGGGAGCACAGCGAATTATCAAGCTAGTTAACGGCGAAGAAGTCGAAAAGCTTACACTTTCTAACTATGAATTGATTGAAAGAGAAAGCGTTGACGATCGTTTTACATAAAAAATGATTGACAGAATGTAGGAGATGCTATAGTATAAATGGTGTAAATACAAACAAATAATTGAACGTATCTCCTAAAGGGGAGTAGCTTTAACAGCAAAGTCGTCATTACAGAGATTATCTCTCGGCTTTGTTGGCGACATTATGTTGTTAGCAAGACCTTTACCGCTTATTTGGTAAGGGTCTTTTTTGTATTCAATTATAAAAAAGGAGGAAAAGGCTCGGACATTTAGAGGAGAAACGCTACATAAAAAGAGAAGGTGGAGGTAACTATGGAGGAACTAATTGGCGTATCAGTGCAAGGTTTGCTGCAAATTATTTTTCTTGATTTAATTTTAAGCGGAGATAACGCGATTGTGATTGCAATGGCGGCTCGTAACGTACCAAAAGACTTACAAAAAAGAGCGATTTTAATTGGAACAGGCGGCGCGATTGGTCTTCGATTATTATTTGCGGCTATTATTGTCCCATTATTAAAGATTCCATTAATCGGAGCGGTCGGCGGCTTGATGCTAGTCTGGATCGCGTATAAATTATTAGCCGATAATCACGAACACGGCGATAACCCTCAAGGTGGAGCAACGGTATGGAGTGCGGTTAAAACGATTATTATCGCAGATGCGGTCATGTCATTAGATAACGTATTAGCTCTAGCTGGTGTAGCTCATGAATTTGTTCCAATTATGATTGGTGTATTAATTTCAATTCCGATTATTATTTGGGGAAGCAGCTTTATTATGAAAGCAATGGAAAAATTTCCGATTATCATTTACGCTGGAGCGGCGATGCTCGCATGGTCTGCTGGAAAAATGATTGTTGAAGATAAAATTATTGGTGGATTTGTTCCAAGTACAGCTTTACATCTTGCTGTTCAAGTTATCTTAACGATTGCAGTTGTAAGTATTGGATACATGAAAAACAAAAAAATGAAAAAAGAACAAGCCCACGCAGCTTAATAAAAAAAGAGCGTACGGATGATCCGTACGCTCTTTTTTCATGATTCGGGATAGTGCATAAGTAAAAAAAAGCTTGCTTCTTCTTCAGATGAATTGATATAGCTGTGAGAGGTATTTCCTGAAAAATGCAGAGCGTCTCCTGAGACTAATTCATGTTCTTCACTTTCAAAACGAACCGTTAATTCTCCTTCTTTAATAAGTAAGTATTCATCTCCTAAGTGAGTTTTTGCTTCATGCACGCATCCGGGCTTTAATGTGACAATGTAAATTTCAAACTTTTTTTCCGGGTGATAAGGAAAAAAAGAATACACTAAGTAATCACCTTTGTTGTCCGTGATGGGATCTAGCTGTTTTATGCTTACTTTCTGCACATGCGGAGTGTCTTCTTTTATAAATACAGAAAAAGAGACTTGAAGGCCGTTCGCAATCTTCCAAAGCGTAGTAACTGTCGGACTGGATTTACCTTTTTCAATTTGTGCAAGCATTGCTTTGCTCACACCTGTTAATTCAGAAACTTGATCAAGCGTCAAATTTCGATTTTTTCGTAGTTTAACAAGATTTTTAGCAATAATATCTTGAATCGCGTCCATTGTTGTACTCCTTTAATGATTATAAAGATAGTATAACATACCGTTGTTTAATATAACGTATAGATGTATAATATAACAGAAAAGGAGGGAGTACGGTGATCGCAGAAAAAGCAGTACAGCAGAGAGAAAAAGTGGATCTAACGTTCAGACAAGGGGCCAAGGACTGTGTCCCTACGCTACTCGGTTACATAAGCATAGGGCTTGCCGCCGGGATTGTCGGCGTGTCCTCGCATCTTTCCGTTATGGAAGTTACTTTATTATCAGCGCTCGTGTATGCCGGGGCTGCTCAGTTTATTATTTGTGCACTGATGGTTGCGAACAGTTCGATTTCAGCTATTATTCTCACAACATTCATCGTTAACTTACGACATTTTCTTTTGAGTGCTACGGTCGCGCCTAAATTCACAAAATATTCGTTATTAAAAAACGTCGGAATTGGAGCACTTCTGACGGATGAATCATTTGGAGTGTCTTCAAATAAAATTGCAAAAGGGGAGCCAATTAATGACCGCTGGATGAACGGATTAAATATAACGGCTTACGTCAGCTGGATTATCGCCTGTACGATGGGAGCCATTTTTGGGCATTTGCTATCTGACCCGGAAGCCTTTGGATTTGATTTTGCCTTAACGGCTATGTTTTTAGCTCTGCTTGTTTTACAAATCGAAAGCGTGTTACCTTCAAAACTTAATCATTATTTACGTTTAATTCTTTATATGGCGATTATTATGATTGTGCTGTCTTTTTTGGTACCTTCACATGTAGCTGTCTTAATTTCAACGATTATTGTAGCGACGATTGGGGTGGTGACGGATAAATGAGTATCCACTATTCAACACTTATCATTATTTTAGGATGTGCCCTTGTTACCGTAGTTCCTCGTATTGTTCCGTTTTTAGTTGTGCGTAACATCGCGCTACCAGAACCCGTATTAAAATGGCTGTCCTATATTCCTATTTGTATTTTAACAGCACTTGTTGTACAGAACTTTATCATTCAAACAAATGACAGTGTGAAAATTAACTGGCCCGTCATCATCGTAGTCATTCCGACCTTACTGATTGCGCTGAAAACAAAAAGTTTATCTCTCACCGTTATTAGCGGAGTTGGAATGATGGCGCTGCTTCGTTTTTTTCTTTTTTCATGAAAGTTCAAGTTATGCTCTTAAGCTTTTTTACTGTCTCCTTTACGCACGCTTTTTCATATAGTATGATAAGAGTGTAAATTAGAAGCCAATGAAAACTAAAATATAGATGAGGTGCTTTTATGAGCGGAGTAGTATCTAACTAGGAACAATTGAATGAAATAAATTAAATAAGCAAGACGGGTATTTTTTTGAGAGTAAAGGTACCCTTTATTTGCCTATGGATTTATTTCACTGCCTATGAAGATACCTACAATGCTTTATAAAGGGTTCGGCATTTGTCGCGAAAAAGGCGTCTGTTTTTACAGAGCTTTCTTTCGTGATATGTGTTTAGACACCTTATGAACGCAAAAAGCTGTGGGATCACCACAGCTTTTTTTGTTTACCTTTTTCATTGCCTTCTAATAAATAGGTATCTTCATATGTGATGACAAATCATAGTGAGGAGAAAAACCATGAATACGATGACATTTGAAAAATTGCAGTATCATCAATTAAAAGAAATCGTAAAAGCTCACTGCGTAAGTGAGCTGGGAAAACAATTAATGGATAAACTTCAGCCGAGCACATCTCTTAAAACAGTAAAAAACCGACTTAAAGAAACAACGGAAGCACGAAGACTTCTAGATGCTGAGAAATCACTTCCCCTGTCAGGTGTCTCAGGTATAGGAAGAGTCATCGAAAAGCTTGAAAAAGGCATGATTTTAGAGCCTGAAGAGCTAATGCGAGTATCCGATTTTTTAAAAGGCTGCAGAAAAGTAAAACAATATATGGTCGATAAAGAATTTTTTGCTTCGCTCTTAAGTTCCTATGCCCATTCGATGAAAGAACTGACAAGTATAGAAGAGGAAATTAATTTTGCGATCAAAGCTGGAAAAGTAGACGCTGCGGCAAGCAAAGAGCTCAAACGTATCAGAAGACATATAGAAGGAACGGAAGCTAAAATTTCAGAGCAGCTTGCGAAATTTTTACGAAACGGTAAAAACAAAGAGTATATTCAAGACTTCTTCATTAGTAAAAAAGGAGACCGCTATACGATTCCGATCAAGGCATCCTATAAAAATCATGTTGGAGGAACGATTGTTGAAACATCTTCTAAAGGGTCAACAGTGTTCATAGAGCCGGCATCTATTACAAAGCTGAATGCGGAACTAGCAATTTTGAAAGCAGAAGAAGAGGTAGAAGAATATCAAATTTTAGCGTCTTTAACAGGTTTAGTGTTAGAGAAGCTAGCTGATATTCATATTAATTTAGAGCTAATTAGCCAATACGACATGGTGTTTGCCAAAGCAAAATACAGTAAACAGGCAGACGGAATCGAACCTAAAATTAATGATTATGGATATATTCATTTAAAAGGCGCATATCACCCGCTGTTAACTGGTAAAATTGTTCCGCTTCACTTCGAAATTGGCGAGAATTATCGAAGCTTAATTATTACGGGACCTAACGCAGGAGGAAAAACCGTTGTCTTAAAAACGATTGGGCTACTGACACTCGCTACAATGTTAGGATTTCATATTACAGCTGAGGAAGGAACAGAAATTGCATTGTTTGAACATATTTTTGTCGATATCGGCGACAACCAAAGTATTGAAAATGCGCTGAGTACCTTTTCCTCACACATGAAAAATATATCGGCTATTTTGCAAAAAGCAACGAACAATACGCTGCTCCTATTCGATGAAATTGGGAGCGGCACCGAACCGAATGAAGGAGCTGCACTTGCGATTGCGATCTTAGAAAAGTTTTATCATATGGGCTGCATAACGGTCGCGACTACGCATTACGGAGAAATTAAGCGTTTCTCAGAAATTCATCCTGACTTTATGAATGCCGCGATGCAGTTCAACAGTAAAACATTAGAACCGCTGTATCAGCTGTTAATTGGCACATCTGGAGAAAGCAATGCGCTCTGGATTTCAAAGAAGATGAAGGTAGAAGAAGAGATTTTACAAAAAGCAAAGTTCTATATGGAAAGCAAATCGTATGATACAGAAGTTGTCAGAGAAAATAAAATAAAAAAACCAACTGTTTTGAAGGAAAAGAACAAAGACCGTGTTGAATACCAAATAGGAGATCGAGTCAAACTGTTAGATTATGAAAATCATGCGATTGTTTATAAGTCTAAAGACAACACAAACACTATAGTCGTACTCTATCAAAATGAGTTAATTGAAGTAACCGTTAAGCGAGTAGCTCTTGAAATCAAAGCTGCTGAATTATATCCCGAAGGCTATGACCTCGATTCTTTATTTATTAGCTATAAAGATCGAAAAGAGCAGCACGATCTGCAGCGAGGATCAAAAAAAGCATTGCGGAAAATTGAAAAAGATATACGGGAAAATAGGTAAAACAAAAGCCCAGCACTTATAGGAAAGTGCTGGGCTTTTGTTTTTATGCAGCTTCTCAACAATACATAGCTCCCTTTTGTTAATGACTTAAAAGGTAAGGAGGTTTCCTTTAGCTATATTAGTAATCTATAGGTGTAAAAAACATCTCTCACCTCTCTAATGTACCCAAGAGACGTGTTTAATAAATTATTCCTTTGCCGGAACGGGAAGACTCTTGAGCGTTGTAAAACAAAAAGACATTTTTTTTGCAAAATGCAAAGGAGGCTCTACAGATTGAATATGAAGATACATAAGGACGGGTTCTGTAAAAAGCCAATGGTTATGCAAAGCGCTTACGATAAGACCTTGCCGCGCAGCAGCTTCTGTAAAACGAGGGATTTCTTCTTGTAAAATAGCAATCTCAGCCAAGTTTAACGCGTTTCCCTGCGCGTCTATCGCCTCAAATGATACGCCAACAGGAATGACAGAGCTGCTTTTCCGCCCTTGAACAGAAGCCTGGAAGCTTCTTTTAAGCGACACTGAGCATCCTGTTGGACTAACTTTGCTTTTAGCGTTTAAAATCTGGCCAAACTGCTGACATATCTCACTTGTAGTATACATATAAGCCCCTGCCTTTCTTCTATACTCTTAGTAAGCTTTATGACATAAGAGCTTCACTTATGCAAACCGTGTTCTTATAAAAAAATCCTCTTCACGATGAAGAGGATTTTTTTATTATTCAGCATGCGATGAACGTTCGTTTAACAAATTTTCATAAAAACGAGCAAGTGAAGCAGAAAGGTATGGAATAGACCATAAAAAGCCGATTCCTACTGTAATAATACTTAATAAAAACCAGCCAAGAAAGCTTAGCAGCAGCAGGAAGTACTGTCCTTTATAACCATTCATCAACCTACGGCTTTCTGTAATCGCTTGATTCATCGAGTAAGTAGGATTGTCTTTACAAATATAGTACGTTTGTGAATATGCCAGTGCTTTAATAATTCCAGGAATCAGTAAAAGCAGTGACCACAGCATCACATAAAGAGTCATAAGTACATAAATTCCTAATGACTTTACATAAAGGCCAAAGTCTTGGAATGTTTTAAACAAGTGCCCCAATCGAACAGATTCACCTCGTGCTAGACCTAAAAATGCCCAGTAGTTCGCCATCAGAAGAGGCGAGAAGACAATAGCAAAGGCAGTTGAAATCCATGAAGCGGAATCAGATTCATCTTTCATCCAATTGTCATAGCCGCCGCTTGCCACAATTTCAAATGGAATAGGCAGAAGCGTATATACTCCGTACGTCACCACTGTCAGTAGAATCGCAAGTCCCCAGCGATTCTTTAAAGAAGCTTTAGCTTCTCTTTTAATCGTACCGATGTTCATGTTGTTCCTCCTTTTTAATGTTGCAAAACAGTATCTTTTTGCTCGTATTAACATGTAAACCATGCACAATTGTTAATTTTGTATGAAATGAAAATAATAGTCAATAGGTTCTGAGATGAAAAGTAATGCTCCTGCGAAAAAAATTTACTAGACAGATAGAAATCGCTAAATAGGTACAATCTGCTTTTGAAGAAGGAGGAGGTGCAAAAGCACTGTGTGCGATGCTTTATTTTAGTATGAAGTGAAACCCTCATGGAAAGACTTGCTAAGATAGGAGGGATTTCTATGTTTGAAATGATTAAAATGATGCAACAAGTCTTAAACAAAAAGGAATTTTCTTATTGGGTTCATCAAGATCTTTTTAGTTTTCAATGGTGGCTCATAGTAGTGATAAATGCTCTTTTTCTGCTACTTTTTTACTTTTTTATTGATAGACAGCGCCTCTTTTTTATGCTTCTCGTTTTTTTTATCAGCTTTGACATAGTCGGTTTAGTAGATGAATTCGGGAAATTTTTTAACCTGTGGTGCTATCCTCACCAGATGCTGCCGTTTACAGATCGCTTCAATACGGTTGACTTTGCTATTATTCCGGTAAGTATCGCACTCGTCTACCAATTTTTCAGCAAATGGAAATTTTTCTTTATCGCACATATTATTACGTCTGCCGTTATTGCTTTTATAGGTATTCCGATATTCAAAGCGCTGTACTTGTACCAATTGCTGAACTGGTCGATGTTTTATTCATTTCTTACCGTATTCGTCATGGGAATTGTCGTGAAAATGATTAGCGATTGGATTGCGGGTAAGAAGAGAGGCTATGGCGTTAGCTAGACAAACAATACTCCTATCTATTTGAGATAGGAGTATTGTTTGTTTAAAGGAAAATGGCAGTATTCCTTTATAATGAATGTAAGAAAGAATGAGAGGAGACTGTGAAAGTGGAAAAAGCGAATATCACCCGAACATTTTATGAGTTAGAATGCAGCCACTTAAAATCAGAGATACGAACCTCTGCTAAAGAGCTTTCAAACATTCTTGCAGATGATTACGTGGAGTTTGGCAGCTCGGGCAGGGTATGGAAACGAGAAGATTACAATAACAATCATGTACTTTCGCCAGATGTATTTGAGATCTCTCATTTTCATGTAGACGTATTGTCTCCTGACTGTGTATTAACTACCTATCATCTTATGAACCATACGGCAGAAAAAAAGACGCTTCGCAGTTCTATTTGGCGAAAAAGAGAAGAAAAGTGGCTCTTGTTTTTCCATCAAGGCACAGTGACAAACGGTGAGTAATAAATAAGATTATTCGGTTATTATTATACTTTCCCTCTATTTGATGCTATGATGAAAGTATATTTTGACGTAAGGGATGTTTTGAAATGAGCAAAAATAACGTAAAAAAAGAAGTGTTTTCATGGATTAAGTCCATTGTTATTGCATTGGTTATTGTAGTGGGAGTTCGCCATTTTTTATTTGCGCCAACTACGGTTCACGGTGAATCGATGTATCCAACGTTTGAAGATTCAAATCGCGTTATTTTAAATAAAATCAGTGATGTTGATCGCTTTGATATGATTGTATTTCATGCACCGGATGCAGATGAAAATTATATTAAACGTGTAATTGGACTGCCAGGAGATACGGTAGAAATGAAAAACGACGTTCTGTATATTAACGGAAAAGCTTATAAAGAGCCGTATTTAAAAGAATCTAAAAAATCTCTTGCACCTAATGAAAAATTCACGGAAGATTTTACGCTTCAAACGCTGCCCGCAACTGATGGCAAAGTGAAAGTGCCGAAAAATTCACTGTTTGTAATGGGTGACAACCGTCCTGTAAGTCATGATGGACGAGCATTTGGCTTCATTCCACAAAAATCAGTGATCGGAAAAGTGCAGTTTCGCTACTATCCATTAAATGAAGTGGGCGAACCGAAATAAAAAAAGGGAAAAAGGCTGGCGAAATTTAATTCGCCAGCTTTTTTTATTGGGTTAAAAGAACTGATTTTAAAAAAACGATTTGCTTTATACAAGTTAAACATCTTCTAAGGAATCAGTAAATTAGACCTTATGTTACTTCAAAGTGAGAGGTAGTACTGATAGATAAGCAGTTTTTATGGGTACACAGATATATGAAGATAAAGAAGTAAGGATTTTGGAAAGGAGCAGGCCAGCATGAAAAACGTATTAATCATTAATGGACACGAGTATTATAAAAAGTCAAAAGGGGAGTAAAATCAGACGATTTTTAATGAAATGCAGCATTTACTCGCTGATCAATTTGACATTAAAACAACGGTGGTTGATAAAGGCTACGAAGTAGAAGAAGAAATTGAAAAGTGGCTATGGGCTGATGTTGTGATTATGCAGACGCCTATTTACTGGTTCAGTATTCCCGGAAAGTTTAAGCAATATATTGATTGCGTGTATATGGATAACATTTTCTTTAAAGGTTCCAATCAATACGGGCGAGGCGGCTTATTAACGGGGAAACAATACATGTTTTCTCTTACATGGAATGCGCCGGAGGCGATTTTTAACAATGACGAAGCTTTCTATGAAGGAAAAAGTTTAGACGAAGCCATTATGCATTTGCATAAAATGAATCAGTACGTCGGTATGAGTCCACTTCCAACATACTCTATTCACGATGTAGTTAAACATCCAAACATTGATCACTACAAGCATAAATTAGAAAGTCACGTGGCAGAAGTATTTGGAATAGGAGAGCATCGTTAAAAATAGAGTTGATCGTTTTCTGAGAGGCTCTATAGATTCTAGAAAAAAAACATAAAAAAGCGGCTTTATCTAAGATAAAGCCGCTTTTTTATGTGACAGTTTCAAACTTCAGGGTGTGAGGTGGGGTAGTTTTTGTTTACCCGTCTATATCCAAATAAAACAATCTAAATGATAATGAAGTAGAAATTATTTATTCCGTTTGTTTATAAATTGTTTAAATATAAGATGAAGCAGTTTAGCTTTGGAAAATAAGGGAAGAAGCATACTAACTTGCCTGTGTATATTTAGAAAAGGAGGGATAAAGATGTCGTTAGCTCATTTTGATGATATTTCAGAAATTTGCTATGCATGTGAAAAACAGCCTCTTGGGAAAAGACAAAAACGCATTGGCGTATGGACGGAAAAAGAAATGAGAAAGCCTGTTGAAGAGAGAGTAGAAAATCAGAAGGTGGTCGCACTTTCTCGTTAATGTAAAAAAGCCTTTAGCTCATCTAAAGGCTTTTTTACGTATTGGCGTTTGGACATGTGTGAAGGGTCATAGAAGCAATCGTTATAAATCTTCTAGTCTTTGAACTTTTTTGCCTTCTATTTTATGCTGTTCCATCGTTTCTTTTAACTCTTTGTTCGCCGTTGTCATGGTCGTTTCATTTGTTACGCCCATAAATGACCAGCCGTGAGATTCAAGCCAGTACTTGAATTCCCGCAAAAACTCTTCCTGCGTTCCCCCCGTATGATAAAAAGCTCCTTGAATCGTAATAGCCGGTTTTTCCGTATTATACGTTACATACATTTTATTTGCACACATCCAAATAGACCTCCTTTATTAATAAACAAACGTAAATTGACAAAGAAGCGCTGAATCATTCCTCAATAGTTACACTATTTCTCTATTTGACTGCTGTTTTCCTTTTTATCTCTGCGATTAATCATAATTAAATCAAGTTTTTTACAGAAAGAGGAATGTAAGTAAACAGATAAAAAGCTCGTTTCGCAATGAAATCGTCATATTTCTACATATTCTTTAAGGGTCATGTAAAAGTTGTAACATAATGAATGGCACTGTAAGAAACTTAATCCAATTAGAACAAATGTTACTGTTTTTTTTAATGAAAAGGCGAATCTATGTGCTAAGGTAATAACAGGTTCAAATTTTAGGAGGTAGTTTTTGTGAGTAAAAAACGTGTAAAAAAATGGGCAGTTGCTTCTGCAGCGTCTGTAGCATTTCTAGCAAGTCAAGGAACAGCATCAGCAGCAGCTTCGCACAAAGTCGTAAAAGGAGATACCTTGTGGGGGCTTGGCCAACAAAATGGGGTTACGGTAGATGAGCTGAAAGGCGCTAATAACCGCCAAAACGACATGATTTACGTTGGAGAAACATTAACGATTCCTGACCAAGGACAAGCACAATCTGCCGCTAGTCCGGCAACATCTGTACATACAGTAGCACAAGGTGAAACATTATATCATATTGCAACACAAAACGGCATGACTGTGGATCAGTTAAAAGCTGTTAACGGTTTACAAAGTGATATTATTACCATCGGACAAACATTAAAACTTCAAGGAGAAGCACCGGCGCCGGCACAAACTGCTCCGTCTACATCGGTTTCTGCACAAGATCAAGATTTACTAGCTAGATTAGTAGAGGCAGAAGCAAAAGGTGAGCCGTACCAAGGAAAAGTAGCGGTAGCAATTGTGGTATTAAACCGTGTAGCTTCACCGGAATTCCCAAATAGCATTCACGACGTTATTTATCAGCAGCTAGGAAACGGCGTATATCAATTTTCGCCAGTAGCAAACGGAGCAATTAATCAACCTGCATCAGAAGAATCAAAACGAGCGGTAAGCGAAGCATTATCAAACCCTCATGAAAACGATGCGCTGTTTTTCTATAATCCGAAAATCGCTGAAAGCCAATGGGTTGCAACGCAGCAAGTAACGGCAGTTATCGGAAACCATGTATTTGCAAAATAAGTAGATTTCTTTCAAATATAAACATATATTTCATATATATGTAATATTCATACAAAGAGTCTGCTACAAAAGTATCTTGGTTAAAGTAAAATCCAAACTATTAATATTGATAGTTTGGATTTTTTTGTTATGGTGAACGTAGGTGTCGTATATGTAGAGGTACTTCTAGCTGTTGATTGGAGGGTAAGGAGAAGACTCCTGGGGAGAAAACGGAACAAATGAGACCCCGCAGGAGCCCATGCAAAGAGGAGGCTTATCGGCCGCCCGTGGAAAGCGAGGCCTTGCACGGAAATCAACAGCGGTGAAACAAGCAGTCCAGATCATTTATTCCTATTATTCGTCTTTAAATGAGGGCGAGTTAGGTATGTTTTAATCTCTTATGTATGAAGAGAGAAATAGCTCTTTTTAAGTTTAATTGAACCTTAAAATGCCTTAACAGATCCATCTGTTAAGGCATTTTTTTGCTTTAATTTTAAGAAAACCATTGATTATTTAGAGAATAATGGTATTATAGGGGTAGTCAATTGATAATGATAATCATTTACATATGATATAGAGGAGGAGATAACTAGACTTCTAGATGAAAGAAAGGAGCAAGGAAAGTTGAAGTTTTATCAGTTAATTCTTGTGTTTGCTGTACTAGCGGTTTCGTCTCTTTTTGTAGGAGTACAAGACCTGTCAGCGATGGATCTGTTTCATTTAACAAAAGAAGAAAGCCAAACGCTGTTTTTTAGTCGTTTTCCTAGGCTTTTGAGTATTATTATGGCGGGAATGAGCCTTAGTATTTGCGGATTAATTATGCAGCAAATTACGCGAAATAAGTTTGTCTCTCCAACAACTGCAGGAACGATGGACTGGGCAAGACTTGGTGTGTTGATTTCTCTACTAGTATTTGCTTCAGCAAGTCCTCTATTAAAAATGAGCATTGCTTTCATTTTCTCACTTGCGGGCAATCTATTGTTTATGAGAATACTAGACAGAATTAAATTTAACGATACGATTTATATTCCACTAGTTGGTTTAATGCTCGGCAGTATCGTAAGTTCCCTAGCTACCTTCATCGCTTACAAATACGATTTGATTCAAAACCTTTCTTCATGGCTGCAAGGCGACTTTTCGCTAGTAGTCAAAGGGCGATATGAACTTTTATACCTGAGTATACCGCTCTTAATAATTGCTTATCTTTACGCAGATAAGTTCACGGTTGCTGGTATGGGAGAAAGCTTTTCAATCAATTTAGGCGTGAAATACAAACAAATCGTAAACATTGGATTAGTCATTGTTTCGCTTATTACGTCGATTACGATTTTGACCGTTGGCATGCTGCCTTTTTTAGGATTAATCATCCCAAATATCGTATCGATTTACCGTGGAGATCATTTGCGAAAAAGCCTGCCTCATACAGCGGTGCTTGGAGCTGTGTTCGTACTGGCGTGCGATATTTTAGGCAGAGTCATTATTTTCCCTTATGAAGTTTCTATTGGGTTAATGGTCGGTGTAATAGGAAGTGCGATCTTTCTTTTTATGCTGATAAGGAGAGGTCGTTATGCATAACAAATATAAAATTATTATTCTCGCCGCGCTGGCTATTTTGTCGGCTGCGCTGTTTATCAGCTACGATTTAGGCTACTGGCAGTACACGCTGCCGCGAAGAATTGAAAAAGTCGCTGCGATTGTTTTAACCGGAGGAGCAATTGCGTTTTCATCCGTTATCTTTCAAACGATTACCAATAATCGAATTCTAACTCCTAGTATTCTAGGACTGGATTCACTGTATTTATTTCTGCAAACATTTATTGTGTACATCTTTGGCTCGACGAATATTGTCATCATGAACAAAAATCTTAACTTTCTTCTTTGCGTTTCGCTGATGATTATCTTTTCGGTCTTGCTTTACATACTGATGTTCAAAAAAGCCGGTAAGAATATTTTCTTTATTTTACTGGTTGGAATTGTGTTCGGCACGTTATTTAAAAGCATGTCTTCATTTATGGAAATGCTGATTGATCCGAATGAATTTCAAATTGTACAAGATAAATCATTTGCAAGCTTTAACAATATCAATACTGATTTACTATACATAGCAGCGGTTATTTTTATCCTGCTTGGCATTTACGTATGGCGTTTTACCTCCATTTTTGATGTTCTGTCGTTAGGAAGAGAACATGCGGTAAATTTAGGTATTGATTATGACAGGCTTGTCAAAAAAATGCTGATTGTGATCGCCATTTTTGTCTCAGTGGCCACAGCTTTAGTTGGGCCGATTACCTTTCTTGGACTGCTTGTTGTGAACCTTGCGAGAGAGCTGTTCAAAACGTACAAGCACACCTATCTAATGATGGGATCACTGCTGCTTAGTGTTATAGCCCTCGTCGGAGGAGAATTTATTGTTGAAAAAGTGTTCACCTTCAGCACCACGCTGAGCGTCATCATTGACTTTGCCGGCGGAATTTACTTTATTTATTTGCTGCTAAAGGAGAATAGATCATGGTAGAAGTAACAAATGTCAGTAAAAAATACGGAGAAAAAACCGTTTTAGAAAAAACATCTGTGGTGATTCCAAAAGGGAAAATCACGTCATTTATCGGCCCAAACGGAGCGGGGAAAAGTACGCTGCTTTCCATTATGAGCCGTCTTATTAAAGCCGACTCAGGATCAATATCAATAGAAGGAAAAAATATAGAGAATATTGAAAGCTCGGATTTAGCCAAAAAAATGAGCATTTTAAAACAGTCCAATCAGCTGAATATCAGACTTAGCGTACGTGAACTCGTAAATTTTGGCCGGTTTCCTTATTCAAAAGGCCGGTTAACAAAAAGCGATGAACAAGCGGTTGATCAGGCGCTGAGTTATATGAAGCTTGAAAGTATTCAAGATAAATACTTAGATGAACTGAGCGGAGGACAGTGTCAGCGAGCTTTTATCGCTATGGTCATCGCACAGGACACAGAGTATATCTTCTTAGATGAACCGCTCAATAACTTAGATATGAAGCATTCTGTTGAAATTATGAAGCTGTTGAAACGTCTCGTAGAAGACTTAGGCAAAACCATTGTGATTGTCATTCACGATATTAATTTTGCGTCTGTCTATTCGGATTACATCGTGGCGCTTAAAAACGGTGAAGTGATCCGTGAAGGCCCAACAGAAACCATCATTCAAACATCTGTATTAAAGGATATATACGATATGGATATTCCAATCGAAACGGTTGGCGGACAGCGTATTTGCGTTTATTTTTCATAAAATTTATTCATGAGGTGACAAAAGTGAAAAAAGTGTTAGTAATGTTTGTAGCAGTCTTAACGGCGATTGTTGTGGCCGCTTGCGGTAATCAAGGAGCAAAAGAAACAACAGGTGGAGAAAGTAAGCAAAAAGAGACGGTAACAGTAACCGATCAGTTCAATAAAGACGGAATTAAAATTAAGAAAAATCCTAAAAAAGTTGTAGTATTCAGCATGGGTGCACTTGATACACTAGATAAACTAGGGGTTGAAGTAGCAGGCTTACCAAAACAAGCGATTCCTGAGTATTTATCAAAGTATCAAGATGATAAGTATGCGAATGTAGGGGGCTTAAAAGAACCTGATTTCGAAAAGATTGCAGAACTAAAGCCAGACTTAATTATTATTCAAGGCCGCCAAGCAGATTCATTTGATGAATTTTCAAAAATTGCGCCGACGATCTATATCGATACGGACAACCAGCACTATATGAAGTCATTTAAAGAAAACACAAAAGTACTAGGACAAATTTTTGATAAAGAAGATCAAGCGAAAAAAGAGCTAGCAGCAATTGATAAGCAAATTGCAGATTTGAAAAAACAAGCGGACAAACTAGATAAAAAAGCGCTTGTAATGATGGCAAATGACAGCAAAATGACAGCGTTTGGTCCAGGGTCTAAATACGGATTAATTCATGATGTATTTGGTATCAAAGAAGCAGACGACAGCCTAGATCCATCGGCTAAGCACGGTCAAAGCATTGCATATGAATATTTAGTTAAGCAAAACCCGGACTACTTATTCGTGGTTGACCGCGGCGCAGCAATTGGTGAAAAATCATCTGCTAAACAAATTGTTGAAAATGAGTACGTAAAAGAAGTCAATGCAGTGAAAAACAATCACGTTGTGTATCTTGATCCAGGTCTTTGGTATTTATCTGGAGGAGGCCTTGAGTCAATGGCAGGCATGATTAAAGAAATCAAAGCAGGGATAGAGAAGTAATAGAAAAAAAGAGCTGGGTTTGACCAGCTCTTTTTTTTTTTTTGCATTTAAAGTATTCAGGGTTCCCTGACTGTAAAAAGACCGCTACGAGCAGTTTTTTGCTTATAACAAAGGGTGCTATCCACGTGTTTCAATGAAGTTGTCTTTTAACTACCCAGAATAAAAAGGTCGCATATGGAAACAGTAGTCATGTGCACATGTTTGAAAGAGGGCACGTTAAAATATGTTAAGAAGAAAAGCAATAGATGCTGTAAGTGAAAATCCTATAGCGGACAAAAATCTACATAAGTTAGTTCAAAAAACAAGCAATGTCAATAAAAGGAGTGTTTGATATGTACTATTACAAAGAAGGATTAATTAATGGCATTAAACCGGATAAGCCCGATCCTGCGGCCGCGAAGGTACTGCAAGAAGCCTTAGGCGGTCAGTTTGGTGAAATGCGAACGATGATGCAATATTTCTTCCAAAGCTCTAACTTCAGAGGAAAAGAAACGCAGTACCGAGATTTAATGAAAGGCGTTTTTTTAGAAGAAATAGCTCACGTAGAACTCGTTCAAAATACCATTAATGCATTGTTAGATGAATCTGGCGGAGCTGGGGTAGGAAGTCAAGGTTCAGATCAGGCTCCTCTTGATGAAGCTGTAAAACACGCTAATCCTCATCACTATATCATGGGGGCTCAAAGCTCACTGCCAGTGGATGCGGGCGGAAATCCATGGAACGGCTCATGGGTTTACAATCACGGAAATCTAGCGGCTGATTTGCTCAATAACGTTGTATTAGAATCAACCGGTGTATTACAAAAAACAAGAATATACGAAATGAGTTCTAACCAGACGTTAAGAGAAACGCTGGGCTTCTTAATTGTTCGCGATAATGCTCATCAAAATGCATTCGCTAAAGCACTCGAAACATTAGGAGTAGATTGGGGAAAACTCTTCCCTATACCAAATTACGATATTAACAAATATCCTGAATGCAGAAAATTTGTCGAAATGGGCTATCATAACACACAATTTGATTTTAGGTTAGATCCGCACCGAATGGGAGAAATATTCCAAGGGCAGACGCCAAGCAGAAATGGCGGAGGCTTGAGCGTAACGCCTCCACCGGAAGCTTTTCCCGTTCCTCACTTATCTGAAATGCCAAATGAACACGCTCCAGGTCTTGGAGACATGAACGCATAAAAGTATGCAAATTAGCTTTAGTGAATTAGAGTTAAAGCAAATAAAAAACATTGACTGAGAGCTAGTAGTCAATGTTTTTTTATGTTTCTTCAGCTGTCATTCCTCTAAATGCAAGAACATACCACCGTTTACATAAACTCGGGATAAGAGGTTGTTTTACATCTATTTGTGAATTTACTTGTTTTTTATAAGAAGAAAAGGGAATACTTTCTTTAATCGCTTGCGATAGAAAGTTAATAAGGGGCATGCTGCTATGAGTAGTCAACAAGATGAATTTTTATTTAAAAGAGAGCTCTATCGCTTAGTACAAGAATACAAACGCTGTAAAGCTGAAGAAATTAGACGGGCAATTAAAAAGGATATTCTTCTTTTGAAGAAGGTTATAAATAACTGAAATAGACAAAAACTAGAAAAAAGCTCATGTTAGTTAATAAATGAGCTTTTTTGCCTGCTTTAAACTTGTTCAAACGAATTAGTATGTCTGTAAATGGTCTTGGGAAGAGTATGGATCATGTTAAACAGAGCTAACGCAGTTGTTTCTGATTCTTCATAACGATAAATGATATCGTTTTCAACATCGCAGATTTGAAAACTGTTTAATTGTTTTGAATAACTTAGTGTAAACCTATTGGCAAGAGTATGAGTAATGTCGCTATCTCTATAATTTACTAAATTTGCTATCATATGCTTAATTTCAGTTAGGTTCATCCACCAAGTCACCCTTTCATGTTATTTAGGTTATCATACCATGTCCAGGTAATTTGAATACTGTTTTTTACAATTTGTAACAACAATTTTTAAAATGAAACATAAAGGTAACAAAAAGTTAAAACGAGCAGCTTAACGTACGCTGAATATTTCCTATGAGGGTGTAGGCTTTTCTTTGTAATAGGTCAACTCCAGCTTTTTATCCGCGATTTCTTTTAGCCCAATACGAATCATACTGAATACCAAAATCCATAATATAACCGTTAAAATCGTATGTCCCGCTGGGAAAATACCTAGTATAGGTGAGTCCCAAAGAGCGTGCATAAAAACGACAAGCAAAAATACACCGAGAAATTTGGGCTTTATCAACATGTTCCACTGAAATTTCTTATCTCCTTGCACGATGCAGATGGCAGCGCCAGTCAAGGCAGCCCAAGCCACATGTCCTCCAGGAGCAAAAATACTGCGCCAAAGTATTGTAGAATAAAGCATGTGAAAGCTGCCGGAAAGAAGTGCCCGTAAAGCATAGCCAGCGGTTTCAAAAGCAGCAAAACCAGCTCCTATTGCAGCTCCCAAAAGGAGTCCGTTAAGGATATATCTATATTTAAGATTGCGCACAAAATAAATAACCGCGATAACTTTAGCCAGTTCCTCGCATATTCCAATCACGATCACGTTTGTGTTATTTCCAAGAATATCATAAAACACAAGTGCTAATAAAAGTGAAAGGATTCCGCCAATGAAAACGACATAAACAATTTTGTAAATAGCAATATTCTGCGGAGCGTTCATTTCCCAAAAGAAAATAAGCGTAGTAAATGGCACTGCAAAAGCACCGACTACAATAAGACCGGGTATAAAGTTGATGTTTTCGAATAAGCTTACGCCTAGATATAGTCCTAAGTATGCGACAAGCGCAATAAGAAAGACCCTTGCAAAAAGCCAAGGCTTTGGCCATGTATTTACAACCTCTTCTATTTTGGGAGTCGTAAGCCCTGTTCCTACAATAAAAAGCCGTTCAGCTTCCATTTCACTGTGCTGTCGGAAGACTCGAGAGAATATATTTCGAAATTTAGGTTCAACCGAACGTTCATTTCTTGGAATTTTATCAACACGATGGGCAAACAAGTAGAATATGCTGTAGTTTTCATCGGGGTCCACGATTTCATGGCCGCAATTTAAGCAGAATTTTACCCCTTCCGAATTAGAATAAGCGCAATGGGGGCATTTCATTTATCTTCCTCCTCTTTCTTTTGACGCTTGTCTTACGATATCTTCTACATCTATTATGTGAGTTGATGAAAAAAAGCATAAGAGGGTTTGGCAGGTAATTTGCTTAAATAATGGAATGGTACAGAAGCTATTGCTGAAAGAAACCCCATGAAAGCTAAAAAGGGCTGCGTCATAAGGCGAATATTCGACTTACAGCACAGCCCTTTATATGATTAAAAATGTGGATGATTATAATGCTACTACGCAATAAAAAAGCTTCCTGAAATAAAAATGATGACACCAATGACCATCATTAATGTTTCGCGGTCTTTTTTTCCTGTTTTTTTATTAGCAGGAAGCAGCGATTTTGAAAGAGGCTTCGCAAAAATGATGACAAGCATGCAAACAGCAGCAAAGATGCCAAGCGCCACTTGAAAATTACCTTCAATAAAGACGCATGCCATTAAAAGTACAAGACTTATTTTTAGAAAAATTTTTGATAGGTTCACTATCAACACTCCTTTAGAACACTTAATACGAAAGACTTAGTGATTTTTTTATGTGTCTGTTGTTTTCTAAGGCTTGAAGGAGAAAATGAGCGACATCAGAACGGCTGATGTTGCGTCCGTTTTCTGGTATGCTAGCTTCTCCTATACGATAATACGTGGTTAACGGACCGCTAGTTAGACCCATTGGCCGAGCAACGGTCCAGTCGAGTCCGCTTACCTTCAAGAGCTTCACGGCTTCGTGATGGTCGCGAAGCACATTTTTTAAAATACGCTGAGCAAGCCACCCCGTCATGCCTGGAATTTCTCCGTCGATTCCGGCTGAAGCCGTGTAGGCGATACGCTGAATTCCGTTTTCCTTCATACATTGAATCAGCAGATTTGTCGTTTCTACTAAAAGGGTAGAATGCCCTAGATTTTCGGTTCCCAGACAAGAAATGACTGCATCACACCCTCGCATAGCCTGACACACTTCATAATAATCAAGCACGTCGCCTTGTATGATGTGTACATTCGCATGCGTTACCTTAAGTTTAGATGGATTTCGCACAAAAGCTTTTACATAATGTCCGTTTTTAATCGCTTGCTTGATTACTTCCTGTCCGGTCCTGCCGCTTGCGCCAATCAAAAAAATGTTCATACGATCAACCCTTTCGTTTCAATGTAGGTAGTAAAAACGAAATTTTCTTTTACCATAACACATTTTTCTCGATTTAGCTTGTCAAAACATAAAAGCTGCTTACGAGATTCACCAAAGTAAGAGGTATCCTCTGTTCTTTTTTAAAACTTATGTCATAGACTGTCTAGAAAACAGAGAAATGTACGAACGGTTTATAAAGGTGTTTAATGCTAGAGAAGCGAAAGGGTATTATAAGAATAAGGGACGAACAGAAGGGGCGATGCACGATGAAAAAATCGGTAAGCCGAGCACGTGTTATCATAGTACTAATAGGTTTTCCGCTCATCTTTCTCATTATGGCGCTTGTGACCGGTGAGTGGCGATATATGACCTGGACCATTCCGCCTGCGCTGATGTCATGTTGGACGGCACTTTTTGTATTAAGGAAACAAGAAGAAAGATAACAGGAAATTTGAACTATTGCATCGAATTTATAGAAAAAGTATAAAATGATAGAAAGCTATAGTAAGAAAATTTAATGAAGGACGGTGTGAAGATGAACGGACAACAGTTATTGTATGGGTTGCTTACGTCTAAAGGCGATATCCTAAGAGCTGCTTATGTGTTATGTGACCACCGCATTTATACGGAAATGTCAGCACAGTATCAGCAAACGGAGCATACGGATTTTCAAGCATCATTGGTAGAAGAAATGAAATTGCTTGAAAAACAGCCTGAAGTAGACATGCATCTGCATATTTTGCTTGAAATGGCGAAGTTTTTTGAACTTCCGGTTTCTCATGCTACAACAAACGGCGAGCTGTACGAGTTAAGCGATAACATTGGAAATTTGCTTGTGTCTAAATACAATGAGCTGTTTTCAATTGCACGCTGTCATACGCTAGAAGACGTAATGCGCCATCAAATCCGACTGTTCTTTCATCTAATCGATTCGCAATACATGATTGCTACAAATCGTCAGCAAGCTGTGTTTCAGCAGCAGCTAATGAATTGGATTGAGCAGCTTCCTCCCATGTATCAAGAAAGAATGATTGATGTATTAGGAGAACATCAGCAGGCAGCGCTTGTGAAATTGCTGCAAAAAAAAGGGACAATCGAGCTATACAAACAGCTTCCTCCGCACGCATACCCTGCTATTTCAGGCCTTTTGGCAACCGTAATGAGTATCTTTATTCCCGTTAATTACCCGCCAGCACTCCTATTTAGTATGAATGCGCCGCTTTTTTTAATGGCCAGCTTTGAAAGTCATGAAATTATTGCAAAACGCAAAGAAGCTGGAACGTTTTTACCGCTGTTATTAGTAGTTGTTCAGCTGATGTGGACGTACAAGCTTGAGCATCAGGATGAGCTGTTGAATTATCAGTCTCTATTGATCAAGTGGTCATCTGTACACACAACGTATCAAGATTATGTAAAAAAGAAAGAGCAGTCACTGTTTGACCGTGAACGGTTAGACAACTTTATTTATAAGACAGAGCAGTATGTTAAGCAGCTCCGCGCTACGGAGAAAAAAACGGTGAAACAAATTGAAACGCTCAAAACAGCCATTCGCCATCAGCTTGATGAAATGAACCTCACATCATTAAACGGAGGACTTGTTCTTCAAAAAATGATTGAAGAGCATGAATCATTAAAACAGGATGTAGAAGAACTGCAGCGCAAGCTTTCGATTAAAGGTGACTTTTTCTCTAAAGTAAGGCTGACGTTCCGTTCTGCAGAACGAGCTGTCAAAAGCAAAGTGAAAGAAGTAGAGCGTAAAAAAGTGCTTATGCAAATGACGGACTTTATTTTAGCAAATCGCTTGCCCGTATGCGTGGATATTCAAAATGAAATTTATGATTATCAAGACGAGCTGACGACGACGATTTTTCAAGTTAATCAGCAGGTCGAGCTGCTTGAAGAAACAAAACAAAGCCGCCAGCTAGCCGATGCGAAAGTACGCCGCTATGATCAAGAAATAAAGCGATTTGAACGGAACTACTACGGCTTAAAAGAAGGAACCGTTGAAGAGCTGGCACAGTAAAACTGGGACAAACGTATTTTATCCGAACGAGTTTGATTCTTTATGGAGAATCAAGCTCGTTTAGTTATGTCTCAATCTTATTCTCTGTCTGTAGGAGCGGATAGCTTATCTTTATACTCATCTACATAGAGCATGCCGTTTGTTGACACAACTGCATACAGCACTTGGTTCAACTGAAGCTGACGATTTGAAAGCTCAAGGTTGATCCACTGTTCGGTATATTGAGATGTTAAATTTTTATGAATGATTTCTCCATCCATGATGAGTTCTACCGGTAAACTCATTTCTTTAAACGGCTTAGACAAAACGTCCTGTTTGGCAATGTTTTGATAAGCAGTTTTCTTTAACACCGACAGTTTTCCGCTTACTTCTAAAACAGCAAATTCTACTTCAGCAATATTGAACGTTCCTAGTTCTCGTAAATGCTGATTCAAGTCGTCAATAGAATATTTGACTTTTTTCATATTTGCTTCAAGCAGCTTTCCTTTTTCCATAATAACCGTCGGGCGTCCTGTAATCCATTTTCGCAAGCGCCTGCTTTTTAGAGCTGTTGATGCTAAAAGAAAATGAATGGCTACAAGAAAAGCAAAAGAAGCGAACATCGGCAGAAATTTTAATTTTAAATCAAATCCCATATTTGCGATGAACGACCCAATAATGATGGACATCGCAAATG
This sequence comes from Priestia sp. 179-F W1.4 NHS, assembly GCF_045369295.1. Lineage (NCBI taxonomy): Bacteria > Bacillati > Bacillota > Bacilli > Caryophanales > Bacillaceae > Priestia > Priestia sp. 179-F W1.4 NHS. Next base: position 1,532,914 of record NZ_JBIQFF010000001.1, read on the forward strand.
TAAAATGATTATTATGCGTGTTAATTTGTTTTCCAATCAGGAAAGTTGTAATGCTTAAAATAATAAAAGAAACAAAGGTCCTAAGAAGGGACATGAGAATGTCTTCCATAGGTTGTGATGTCACCTGCTTTCTCATAAATAGAAAGAGTATCTATCTCTATAGCGTTATCCATTTAAAGGATCGTTATACAAGAAAAAACATCAAGAAGAAGGGCGGCTAATGCGTTCACATTCGGCAGCTTAAAAAGGGGTAGAAAGGCTGTAGGTAAGGGATAGAAGCAAACAAAAAGAATGTGCAAATTCCTTTGAAATTTTTTTGAGGATTTGTTACAATAAAGGTGCTTATTTTTGTTCGGTAAGGATAGTTCGAAGTGTTCGTCTTGACTTATTGTAAGAGCAGGAATAGAGTAATACACAATGTGTGGATTGTCACACAAGGAGGAAAAGAGATATGTTACAAGGTAAAGTAAAATGGTTCAACGCTGAAAAAGGTTTCGGTTTTATCGAAGTAGAAGGACAAGACGATGTATTCGTTCATTTCTCTGCTATCCAAGGCGAAGGTTTCAAAACTTTAGAAGAAGGTCAAGAAGTTACATTTGAAATCGTTGAAGGCAACCGTGGACCACAAGCTGCTAACGTTCAAAAGTAATTTTTTTTATAAAGTTTAATCCGATCAGCAGAACGTTTCTCTGGTCGTTCGTTAAACTAAACTGGGAGAAGGCCCCTTTTATAAAAGGGGTCTTTTCTTGTTCGCTTTTTACACCTTGTTGACGATTTCTTTGATTTTGCAGAAGTATTCAAATATGAAAAAAACTAGTCACGCAGTATAAAAAAAGCGTATAATGAAATGATGAAAATAGGAATTGTAGAGCAGAAAGGATTTTAAAACGTATGAACAACCAACTTCAAGAAACGATGGTCGATTCACGTCGTACATTCGCCATCATTTCTCACCCGGATGCCGGGAAAACAACGTTAACAGAAAAAATGCTGTTACTGGGCGGAATGATTCGTTCAGCCGGAACGGTTAAAGGAAAAAAATCAGGCAAGTTTGCTACATCTGACTGGATGGAAATTGAAAAACAACGTGGAATTTCAGTTACATCAAGTGTTATGCAGTTTGAGTATAAAGATCACTTTATTAACATCTTGGATACACCAGGACACGAAGACTTCAGTGAGGATACGTATCGTACCTTAACAGCTGTAGACAGTGCGGTCATGGTTATTGACGGAACAAAAGGAATTGAAGCACAAACGCTTAAGCTTTTTAAAGTTTGTCGTATGCGCGGTATTCCCATCCTAACGTTTATCAATAAATTAGACCGTGAAGGAAAAGAGCCGCTTGAGCTGCTTGAAGAAATTGAAGATGTACTTGGTATCGAATCATACCCTGTAACGTGGCCAATTGGCATGGGGAAACGATTCCAAGGAACGTATGACCGTTTTTCAAAGCAAATTGAAGTGTATCAAGGAAACAAAGAGTCTTATTTTGCAGACTTTGACGGTGAAAATATCGACGATGAAATTAAAAAACACGTCGATGAAATGTATTTACCAGGCTTAGTGGATGATTTATCTCTATTAGACGAAGCAGGTAATGATTTTTCAATTGAAAAAGTAAAGCAAGGCTTATTAACGCCTGTTTTCTTCGGAAGTGCGATTGCGAACTTCGGCGTACAGTCTTTCTTTAATTCATTTTTACAATTAACATCACCGCCGCAGCCTCGTGAATCAACGAATGGCACCGTTCAGCCTACCGATGAAAACTTCTCAGGTTTCATCTTTAAAATTCAAGCGAACATGAACCCAGCTCACCGCGACCGCATTGCGTTCGTACGCGTATGTTCAGGAAAATTCGAGCGTGGAATGAACGTAACATTAGCAAGAACGAACCGCAAAATGAAGCTAGCGCAGTCTCATCAGTTCTTGGCCTCAAGCCGTGAAACAGTAGACACAGCGTATCCAGGGGATATCATTGGCTTGTATGACTCAGGTACGTATCAAATTGGCGATACCATTGTAGGAGAGGGAAAAGTATTCGAATTCGACGCTCTTCCAAAGTTCCCGCCTGAACTGTTTGTAAAAGTTCGTGCGAAAAACGCAATGAAATCCAAGCACTTTGAAAAAGGAATTAATCAGCTTGTACAAGAAGGGGCGGTACAGCTTTACCGTACGCCGTTCTTTGGAGATTATATTTTAGGAGCAGTCGGTGAACTTCAGTTCCAAGTATTTGAACATCGTATGAAAGGTGAGTACAATGTCGATCTTGAATTCACACGCATGTCTCACAACATTGCAAAATGGGTAGACAAAGCAACAATTGAAGATCGCATGCTAGATTCTCGCGTGATGCTAGTAGAAGATCGTGATAAGCATGCTGTTCTTATGTTTGAAAACGATTTTGTATGGCGTTTGTTCCAGGACAAATATCCATCTGTTAAATTCCTAGATCCGTTTAATCTATAAAAGAGTATAAAAAAAGGAAAACGATACATACTACTTTCATAAGTAGACAGTCGATTTTCCTCCTTTGCTTAAGAGTCAGTATTTACTGGCTCTTTTTTTAATGAGCCACTGATTTTAAATTTAAAAGAATGACTCCTGCAATGATTAATACGATGCCAAATACCATCGTAAGACTGCCGCTTTCTTTCCAAATGACTACACCAATCACAGCTGTCACAGCAGTTCCTACACCAGACCAAATGGCGTATGCAACGCTGAGCGGAATGTGCTGAAGCGATGTGGAAAGCGCATAGAAAGCAAGACCAAATCCTAATAAAACACCAAGACTAGGCCAAAATTTTGTAAATCCGTTTGATGCTTTTAACATAGATGTACCAAATAACTCTGAACTAATTGCAATTGCTAAAAATAAATAGGCTTTCATCGAAAACCCTCCTCTGTTAATTTCCGAAGTTGTTGTTGAATCTGTTTTTGCATGTCTGGATCTACGGGTGCGAGCCCAAACATTTGGCTGAACCATAATCCATCGGCTGCTAAGCGCACAATGGTAGCAAGGACAGGGTCAATACCGTCTTGTTCAATATGGTGCTGCCACTTTTTGTAGTGTTTTTGAAGGTGCTGCAGAAGTTCAGGATTCGTTGCAATACCTGCAAGCAACCCTGCGCTCATCGCTTGTTCACGCTGAAGGTCATGAAGTGTCTCAGCGAGATAAGCCCGGCTCCATTTGCCAGGAGAATTGTCATGTTCAATTTGCACGTGTAGCCCGTCATCATATTGCTTTGTGACTGAATACAGCATTTGCTGAATCAATTCATCTTTTGATGAGAAGTGGTACAACAAGCCGCCCTTACTAACACCGGCTTCTTTTGCTACTTTTTCAAGCGTCAAATTTCCAACGCCGTCACGCTGCACAACCTGAGTGGCCGCAAGCAATATATCATCATATGTAGACACATGAATTTCCTCCTTTTTGATTTTCCCTAGAATACTTTACCGTCTGGACGGTTTGTTTGGCAATACTTTTATTTCGAATTTCAAAAAAAATTTTTGTGCACACTAAAATATAAAGTATAAAAACAAAAATGAACGCGTAAACAAAGGGTTAATCCCTTTACTACTTTTACTATATGAAGAAAAAGGAAAATTAAAGCCTGGGTATATGAAAGATAAAAGAAAGGTGTGAAGAAACAGATGAGGGATGTGTATCAAAGTTTTCAAGAATTATCTCAGTGTGAACGAGCGGGAATCGATTACGAAATAGAGTGTGTCATTCGCCGGAGAGAAATTGTCGTGCTTGCGATTCACGGAGGAACGATGGAAATTGGGACAGAAGAAGTAGCGGAAAAAATAGCAGAAAAGCTGAACGCAACGGTGTACGTATTTAAAACGCTGAAAACAGAAAATCCGTTTGAATTACATGTTACGTCTGCAAACTACGATGAAGAAATGGCGCGTCATCTTGTGAAAAAATCAGAGATCACAATTTCTCTTCACGGTGCCTATAGCGATGTCTGCACAACTTATATTGGAGGAAGAGACGAAAAGTTAGAAAAAGCGGTGCGTCAAGCACTTTCGAATTTTCCGATCAGTGAAACGCCCGTACATTTAAAAGGCGTTTCACCTCGAAATATCGCCAACGACAATCAGCGGCATAAAGGACTGCAGCTTGAAATCACCACTCCTCAGTATGAACAATTATTACAGGATGAGCAGCTGTTTAACGAGTATGTGAATGCGGTAGTATCGGCTGTGAACTCAGTGACGTAAAGATAAATTCAACAGCTTCCTGTATATCGGCTGCAATAAGAGTTGGTTGTACATCAGCCCACTTTTCTCGTTCATGTAACGTGTCATGCCCGGCACCTGTTAACACTAAAATGCAGTGAGCGCCTGCTGCACTGGCCGCTACTAGGTCTTTCCACCGGTCGCCAATCACGATGCAGTTAGCCAAATTTAAGCTGTGCTCCTCCGCTGCTTTTAACAGCATACCGGGGTTTGGTTTGCGGCACGAACAGGCGTCTGAATCTTCATGAGGACAAAGGTAAACATCATCAAATCCAAAAGCTAAAAGTTCAGAGATAAACTGTGATTTATTTACCTTTCCTTTTGCAACATCGGGCTGATTCGTAAAGGAAAACAGCGGAATGTTTTGTTTCTTTATGTCTTTAATCGCTTGCTTTGCTTGGGGGAACAGCTGAAAATCACCTGGATATTGAATGTCATTACTGCCTCCAATCGTTCCGTCTCGGTCTAAAAATATTGCTTCAATCATGTTATTCACCTCTTTTTCTATCATAATATAAAACAGGATGAATTTGGTAAAAACTTTGTTTTTTGAAAAAAATCAAAGAAATATGACTGTCTTTTTACTTCCCATCATATGGATAAGTTAAATAGAAGTGGTGAGGAGGGGAAGACAAGTGAACGAAGAATCGTTTTATTCACCATTTATAAGCGAAGACGGAAAGAAAAAAACAATTGGAGAAATTGAGTTTTCAGATGTGCAGCGCATGATGGAAAAACATTTAGAAGAAGGCTACCAGCTTGAGTTCAAGCGCGAAGTAAGCTCAACGGTCAAACGGAAAATCCCAAATATCATCGCTTCGTTTGCCAATGAAAAAGGAGGGTGGCTTATTTTTGGCGTAGATGAAGACGACCATTCCATTAACCTGCTCGAGCGCAAGGAATATGAGCTGTTTATTAATAATATGCTGAAAGATGTCACCAATCCCATTCCTCGTATCGTTACGCGCTTTTTATCACCTGAAGATCACCCCGGGCAAGGTGTTTTTGTTATTTGGATTCCCGAAGGTCCGAACCCTCCGTACATGTCTTACGGGAAAATTTACAGAAGAATTGGAAGCGGCACATCTCCGGTTACGGAAATCGATGATCGCTATCATTTAGATCGTCTTTATCAAAAATCGGAGGATCAAACGCAGCGAATAGAGGAATTTTGCACAAAAGAACTGTCTATCTATAACAGAAAGTGGCCGATGCACGGGAAAAGCTATATTCATTACGGGATGTGTAATATGTACGTGCTGCCACTATATGATTTGCATTTAATCGAACAAATGGAAGAAGAACGGTTAAAGCAATATATTTTAAGCAAGTCTAGCGAACCAAAACACTATCGTTTGGACGACGAGAGTACGGTGATGCTGCATACACCGTTTGTCAAAGCTTCTTATTCAGCGGAATCCATCATTTTTCGAAGCACAGATGTAATTGATGCATACGATAAAACAATTGCGTGGGAGCAGTTTTATAACGGATCGGCTAAGTTTCACATTCCTATTCCGTATATGGAAGAACCAAAACAAATTCATGACGTGCTGAAATCCAGCATTTCAAGCTACATTGATGAGACGATTTTTGAGCAGTTTCAATATATAAACGGACCCTTTTTTCTTACATCTTTAATCAGCTGCATCGGCGGATACATCGATTGTATGATGGAATTAAAAACTGAGCTCGAAGACATGATTATTGTAATTGATTTAGAGAACGTTCGAAATGATGTGCTTTACTTTCCGCATCAGCAGTTTCAAACATTTCTAGAGAAAGAAGGGCTCGTCTTTTCAGATAAAAAGCAGTATCGGTTTAATCAATCATTTAAAACAACAAAACTAGGGGGAAACGTCGAGCTTCTTGCCTACGTTGATTATATCGTAACGGCGTTTGGGCTTTCAAAAAACCAGTCCATGGACTTTCTTAAACATTCGTTAAACCGAGTATAAAATATACAATTTTTTGACAATAGCTAAAAAAATGACAAAAATGAAAAAAAGTATGATAATATCTTTCGTAAGTAATGAGCAAGTGAAAAAGAGAAAGGGGACTCTTTTTTACAGCTGCCGTTGCTAGGTAGGGTTAAACATAAGGGGAGAAAAAGTAATGAAAAAAGCGACATCCATACTTCTAATTGTCCTAGCACTTGCTGGATTAGGAGGAGTATGCGCTGCTTATTACCATTTGGAGCAGCAAAAGCAAACGGAAGAAATGACGTATGAACAGAACTACATAACCGTAAGAAATGCATGAAAAAACCAGCCGATTGGCTGGTTTTTTTTTGGTTTCAAGTCATAGTAAGTAAAATAAAGATTTTGCTTGTTCAGTTTTTTTAAATAACTCCAATGATGTATAGACGCAAAATAGAAAGCCAACGCTTGAAAAAATAAAAAACAAGCGGAGAAAAGGGCGTTTTTTTTGAATGCGAAAGTACGTAAAAACAACGAGTGAACATACAAGCAGTACGCTCATAGCAGCAAATCGAATCGCGAGCTCTGCTAAATCATCAACCGTGCTTTGAAACAGTTTTAGCGTTTCATCGTTCAAATCAGTCTCAGGAATGTTCGTTTTGTCTTGCTGATTTAACACCCCTACATCCCATTTTTCTCGACTATAATCATGAGAAACCGTGTAGTAAAACGGACCAAGCTTTTTTTCATCTGCACCGTCATCAGCAAGTGCTGAAGCTGGATGCATGAATGCTAGAACAAAAAATAAAAAGCTCCACTTTCTCATTACCAAAGCCTCTTTCTAACTCAGACTATCTCCCATTATAAACCAAAAATTTTTATGTTTCCATCATCCCTCTTTCCTATTTCCATTTCTATATATAAAGTGAAAGGGGGAATAAAAGATGGCAGAAAAAATTCAGCATTCAAGCCAGCTTCGCTTAGTATTAGAACAAGGAATAAAAGAGGATGGAAAACCCGATTTAAAGACAAAATCCTATATGAACATTCAGCCCGGAAGTTCTGCAGATGCACTCATTACAGCAAGCGAAACCATCGCCAGCCTGCAGTCGCTGCCGCTTGTTGAAATCAACGAAGTTGTCACGTTTTCACTTTTAAAATAAGAAAAGAGGTAGAGTATGAAAACTTTAACGATGCAGTTTTTGAATGAGTCACAAAAAGCAGTAAGCCTATCGATTGAATCACCAAAAGATACGTTAGACGCAGCAGCCATCACAGCAGCAATGAACGCGCTGATCGCAAGCGATGTCTTTACTTCAAGCGGCGGAGCGCTCGTTGCCAGAAAAGGCGCCCAAATTGTCGAGCGAAATGTAACCGAATTTACGATTTAAAAATGAAAGTCCTTCCACTTCGGTGCGAAGGGCTTTTTTAAAAGGAGAGAGGAAGATGGCAGAGTGGTTTACGCTTGTTTCAGACGTTGGGTTTCCTATTGTGGTGACGCTTTATTTACTTCACCGAATCGAAGCCAAGCTCGATACAGTTGTGCTGTCCATTCAGCATTTAACCGATGAAGTAAAAAAGTGATTATGACAATTGTAAGGCGGTTTTCATGGAAAAGTTGACGGATTTGACACCTCACACTACAATTAGTAGTGTGAGGTGTCGAATATGAAAATTGAAAAATTCAAATTTAACGAAACCGGCCTTAATCGCTTTTTTGGCCCGCTTGAAGCAAAAATTATGGCGGCTTTATGGAACGGAAGTGAAATGTCCATTAAAGACGTGCAGCACGTGCTTGAGAAAGAAAAAACAGTTAACTTCAACACCGTTATGACCGTTATGAATCGATTGGTGGAAAAAGGCGTGTTGCAAAAGCGTTTAAAAGGACGTACGTCGATGTATCAGCCGATTCTTTCTAAAGAGGAATTTATCGACGCTCAGTCGAAAGAGTTAACGCACGAGCTGATCGATGAATTTGGCTCGCTTGCTGTTACTCATATGCTTGATGCGCTAGAAGAAGTCGATGATTCACTGTTAAGTATGCTCGAATCAAAAGTCAAACAGTTAAAAAAGGATGAATAATCAATGAATCAAGGAATACTAAAGCGTTCTAAGCTTATTTTTAACCTGTGCTTTTTTATTGCCGTGACGTTGCTTATGCAAATGGGGATGTATGTGCTGCATTTGCTGTTTGGATGGAATTTATCGTTTAACTTAATTTTACTTTGTAACAAAGTAGCCCACTTTTTCGGCTTGTTTTTTATTGAATACATGCTGAATGCCGTTATTTTTCACACGATGTTTGTACTGTTCATTAAAGCTGTAAAGCAAGTGATTCAAATGCGGAAAGTCCGTAAAATGATTACGAAGCTGCGAGATGAAACAACAACGGCTGACCTGCAAAAAGCGTACGGAAAGGATTTAACGGTCTTAACAACAGATCAGCCCATTGCCTTAACGATGGGGCTGTTTACACCGCATATCGTCCTGTCTACAGGGTTGCTGTCGGTGCTTGATGAAAATGAACTCGAAGCCGTTATTTATCACGAGCAGTCGCACGTTGCAAACAAAGACCCGCTCAAAACGTTTTTGCTAAGTACGCTTGCCTCTGCATTATGGTATATTCCATTTATTAAATGGAGCCATAAACGCTTCAAAGTTATGCGTGAAGTGCTGGCTGATCAAGATGCCATTGTGAAAAATGGCACGCCTGCTCACATCGGCAGCGCGCTTTTAAAAATGGTGAAAACGGGACAGACAAGTCTCTCGTGTGCGCACGTATCGTTTGCTGATACGTCGGTTAATTATCGCATTCAATATATTTTAAATCCGGAAACGAAAATGCCGATGCAGCCTCCTGTTATTTTAACGCTGACGTCGCTATACGTGTTTTTTATTTTGTGTGCGCTGATTTTTACCGCTCTAACAGCTTTGTAAGTTTGTAAGAGAGAAAGAAAAGAAGGAGATGAGATTGTGTCAAAAGCAAAGAAAAAGAAAAAAGTAACGCCCAATCAGCAAACATCCTCAAGCAAGTGGATTTTTTGGGTGATTGGAATTATTGCGGTCTGTATTTTAGGGTTAATCGTCCTTTCGAATATGTCAAAGGGCGGAGGAGATGAAAAGGCCGCTCTTACATATGATAATCAGCCGTATCTTGGAAAAGAGTCAGCTCCGGTAGAAGTGGTAGAGTTTGGAGATTACAAATGCCCGGCTTGTAAAAACTTCACGGAATCCTTTTTCCCGCTAATTCAAAAAGATTATGTGGATACAGGCAAAGTCAAATTCTACTTTATGAACTATGCGTTTATTAACAACGACTCTTCTCGTGCAGCAGAGTTTGCTGAAACGGTATACAAAGAGCTTGGAAACGATACATTTTGGAAATTCCATGAACTTCTTTATAAAAAGCAAAACGCAGCGGACGAAAAGAAAGATGTCTTAACGGAATCTTACTTAGAAGATACGCTGAAAGAAGTGTCAAGCGATGCCGATGCGAAAAAAGTAGCGAGTGCCTTTAAAGATGGAAAAGGAAAAGATACGTTTGATCAAGATATGAAGACAGCCAATGACTTAGGCATCACAGGTACACCAACCATTTATGTAGGCAGCAAAAAATTCGAAGGAAAAACGATCGATGACTTTGATCAAATGGTCAAAGATGCGGCTAAGGAGAACAAATAATGAACAAGTCTTTGGTTTTCGGGTGGATTACAGCGCTTATCGCGATGCTTGGAAGCTTGACGTTTAGTGAAGTTCTTCACTTTATCCCGTGCGAACTTTGCTGGTATCAGCGAATTTTAATGTATCCGCTCGCGATTGTGCTAGGTGTAGCCGTGTACCGGAATGATACGTTCATCTACAAATACGTCCTGCCGTTTTCGGTGATTGGTATGGCGCTCTCAGGCTATCATTATTGCCTGCAGAAGATACCGGCTCTTAAAGCATTTGAAACGTGTACAAGCGGTGTTCCTTGCTCAGGTCAATATATTAACTGGCTTGGATTTATCACCATTCCTTTTTTAGCGTTTATTGCGTTTACCATTATTACGATTATGATGCTTGTTCTTCGCAAGCAGATGAAAAAAGCTTAACCTCCGGGTTAAGCTTTTTTTATCTGAAAACAAAAAAAGTCCCGCTTACAAGAAGCGGGTGCAAATAGGGTACATCTATGAAAAATGATGAAATTGTTTTGACAAGAACAGTATATAAAAGAAAAGTGAAAAAACGGTGAAAAGAGAAAAGCTTTTTTAAAAAAAAGGTGAAAATATGCTTTTCTTACAAAAAAAGCCCCGCTCACAAAAAGCGGGGAATAAATAGGGGTCATTTATGAAAAATGATGAAATTGCTTTGACAAACTTAGTATACAAAAGAAAAGTGAAAAAACGGTGAAAAGATGGAAGCTTTTAGAAAAAATAAAAAAAGACCTGTTTTGGGGAAACAGGTCACTAGAAAGGGAGTAAAACTATGAAAAAATATGCTAATTGGCTTTACATATACTATCTTACCGCCCAATAGTGAAAAAACAGTGAAAAGAAACATCAAACAAAAAAGACCTGCTCTGGGGAAGCAGGTCTTCACAAAGGAGTAAAACTATGAAAAAAATATGCTAATTGGCTTCGCAAGTACTATCTTATACCTTTATGGTGAAAAGATGGTGAAAAAAGAAGCGGGATATAAAAAAGACCTGCTTTGGGGAAACAGGTCATTAGAAAGGGAGTAAAACTATGAAAAAATATGCTAATTGGCTTCGCAAGTACTATCTTATACCTTTATGGTGAAAAAATGATGAAAAGAGAAGCGAGATATAAAAAAGACCTGCTTTGGGGAAACAGGTCATTAGAAAGGGAGTAAAACTATGAAAAAATATGCTAATTGGCT
>NZ_JBIQFF010000001.1:1544064-1932652 GCF_045369295.1 Priestia sp. 179-F W1.4 NHS
TCGCAAATACTATCCTATACCTTTATGGTGAAAAAATGGTGAAAACGTGATTAGGATATAGCTCCTATTTTTCCATATTATAGATTCATTTCTCTTTAATAGGGTATACGTTCATTAGAATCGATATAAACTTAAAGAACTGGCAGGGAGGGATATATATATGGAAAAGAAGCACGAAGCAACTGCAAATCAGCGCGTGGTTCACCGCGCTCGAAATAGCTGGTCAGGCTTTTTGTTTGGCGTAGGGTTAGTTGCTTTTATTGATGAAGCAGTGTTTCATCAGCTGCTTCATTGGCATCATTTTTATGATAAGTCCACAACGGCCGCTGGTTTAGTGTCAGACGGTTTGTTTCATGCATTCAGCTGGTTCGCTACAATTGCATCACTTTTTATGGTGGCAGATCTAAGGCGCCGGGGCGGCTGGTGGGTGAAAAGGTGGATAGGAGGAGTATTGCTTGGAGCGGGGGCGTTTCAGCTTTATGACGGGATCGTGCAGCATAAGCTTATGGGCCTTCACCAAATTCGGTACGGAGTGAAGATTGCACCTTACGACATTACGTGGAATGTACTTGCATGTTTGATGCTGCTTATTGGCATCGTTTTAACATGGTTTACACGTAAACAAGGTGCACATCATGATTAAATATGAAGTACTATCTCAGCTTTTATTAGCCCTGCCTTTTGTCGCTGCCTTTTTTTTATACGTGTGGGCTGTAACGTCTTCAAATGCAACGTATAGAAAATGGTCATTATATAGGACGTCCAGCTGGACACTTGGTATTTTATGCGCCATATCTTCTGTAGCAGGACCGCTCGCAGCTCGTGCTCATATGGACTTTACCGCGCATATGACGGGGCATTTGCTTTTAGGTATGCTAGCTCCGCTTTTAATGGCGTTAGGAGCACCTCTTACACTGCTGCTTCGCACGCTTCCGGTTCATGCAGCCAGAAAGGTGTCAAAACTTTTAAAAGGACGGTTTGTTCGGTTCATCAGCAGTCCGGTGACAGCTTCTGTTCTTAACGTAGGAGGACTTTGGATTCTTTATACAACAAGTCTGTATGGCATGATGCATCACTCTTTTTTCGTGCATGTCGCTGTACATATTCACGTATTTTTAGCCGGCTATTTATTCACCGTATCGATGATTTCAATTGATCCTTCGCCGCATCAAAAAGCTTTTACGCACCGAGCGTCCGTATTGGTTCTTGCTCTTGCCGCCCACGGTATTTTATCAAAATATGTGTACGCTCACCCGCCTATGCACGTCTCGGCAGAAGAGGCGCAGCAGGGGGCTATGCTGATGTATTACGGAGGCGATTTAATCGACTTATGTTTAATTGTACTTCTTTGTTATGAATGGTTTAAGCGGGTTCAAAAAGTCTCTTTTACATAAAAACGCGCAGAAAGCATCATGCTTTCTACGCGTTTTTTTAGTGAATGTTTCGTTTTTTAAAGCGTCCGCCGCGGACTTCGGTAATATCTGCAACGGCTAAAAAGGCAGTAGGGTCAAAATCTTCAACAATGGTTTTTAGCTTTGATTCTTCAAGGCGCGTAATGATGCAGAAAATCACTTTTTTATCATCGCCCGTATAAGCACCTTCACCGTGCAAATAGGTAACGCCTCGACCTAGACGCGCATTAATCGCATCGCCGATGTCATCAGAATGATCACTAATAATCCAAGCTGATTTTGATTCTTCCAATCCTTCTACAACTGTATCAATGGCTTTAGCCGCAATGATGTACGCAAGGATAGAATACATGGCGCGGTCCCACGTGAACACAAATCCCGCTGCTCCTAAAATGAAGAAGTTGAAAAACATTACAATTTCTCCTACAGAAAACGGAATTTTTTTACTGATTAAAATGGCAAGTATCTCCGTACCGTCAAGCGCTCCGCCGTAGCGAATGACGAGTCCAATTCCAATTCCGAGAATAATCCCTCCAAAAACGGTAGCAAGAAGAACGTCTGCGGTAAACGCGGGGACATGGTGAAATCTAGAAGTTAAGATGGATAAAACCAGTATGCCAAAAATAGTGGAAAGGGCAAATGTTTTTCCCATTTGCTTGTACCCGATAAATACAAACGGAAGATTTAGTACAAAAAGAAAGATTCCTAGATTTACGCCGGTAATATGCGAAAGCATGATGGAAATACCGGTAATTCCTCCGTCGACAACGTGGTTTGGAACAAGGAAGATTTCAAGTCCTGTGGCCATGAGCAGGGCACCGATCGCAATAGCGATGGCCCTACCGAATACCTGTCCCTTGGACAGCTTTCGGTGCTGAATTTTCGCTTTTTCGAGTTCTGTCATTTGCATGTCTCCTTTGATGTCTCCTATGTATTTCTCACTTTAGAAAAGTGAAACTATCTTTAATTATACCTTACTATGCACAATTAGTGGGAATAGACGACTTAATTACTTGTTTCAACCTATAAAAAAAGCCTGCTTTAGAGTCATAAGCAGGCTTTTTAAAGAGTAAAACGATGAAAAAAGATAGTTGGCTTCACGGCTTTAACTATATAGAGGCTTGATGAAAAAATGATGAAAATGCCGGCATGTGCGGTAAGAAAATCGGGGATACTAGTTAAAAAGGCCAAAAGGAGATGACGAAATGAGCGTGTGGATGATGTATAATCACTTGATGCACTCGCAAATCTTTTTAAGCAGCGTATTAATTAGCGGTATTCTTCTTGTTAGCGGAGGATTTGTGTACGGCAGAATAATGAGTAAAAAGTGAACCTAATATTGCCGCGGATAGGTTGTTAATGGAAGATGCTCAATAGTAGCTTGGTTAATGTTATACTTGCTCCATAAGCTTAGCGTGGAGGTGTCAGCATGAGCAAGCATCATGATCTAACAGCATCATACGGAGAATCGCTAGTGACGTGTGAACATCAGTTTGAAGCTAGCTATTACTATCATCAAGTGCGCGAACAGTGCATGAATCAGATTCATGAAATAAGCAAAGCGGTAGCTGAATTCACCGTTGATTTTACAGATGAAAGTTTGAAAATATTAGAGCTTCTTTACTATGATCTAGAAGACGGCGATCGCTTTGACTATTTTTCAATGACAAAAGAAGAATTCGAAGAGTGTATGGGCGTATACTTTGGTGAGGTGGTTACGTCTACTATTGATGAAGCGCGCTGGGTTGTGAAAGAATATCCGCTTATGGAAAACAAGTATGTGACCGGAATTGAAAAAGGGAATTTTTCACTCATGTTTCCCCATGGCTTTTTTAACCATAAAGAGCGTCATCCAGAGTGCGTTTTTACTCTTTATCATTTATATAAACAGCTGCAAAAATAGGAAAAAGGTGAACGTAAGTTCACCTTTTTTAATGTCCAAGCTTTATGGGAATATAAATATCCATTTCATATGTATCACTATATAAATTGCCGTGTATAGCTGTATTTACAATTTCAAGAGCAGGACCTTCAATCATGCTGTAAGGAGAGTTCGGCAGCCATTCATTCCAGATGCTGTTATACGTCGACCCAAGCGATGTAATGGGACCTCTGTGTTTAAACTGCAGGTATGTAAACGAAGGAAACGTATGAACGCTCATACCGCTTGGAATACAAGCCGTATCAGCTACTTCTGTACCTGCAATATAAAAATAATTTTCTCTTTTCGGAGCCATGCAAATGCCTGTAATCATATGAGGTTCTTTTGAAGAAGTAATCATTTCTTTTTCTTTAAGTATTTGCTTCAAAAGATTCTCTTTTTGATACTCTCCGTTTTTTGCTATGCCTATCACTGAAAATCCTTCTTTATATACAACTTTACCTTGCATAATCCACCTCGAATTTTTCAAGCTCTAGCTTTTATTCTATCAATCATAAATTACTTTACCGTGATTGTAACATAATCTTAAGTAGATATCGATGCAGAAAATGGAACATTACAGTAGCCAGCTTTTGTGAATTAAGAAATAGTTTTAACAAGCTGGTTTAAGGAGGTCTTTGAACTCTTAGTCATGTAAACTAAAAGGTAAGTATATACTTTATTACCGTATATTCCATATAAATAAAGGGAGGGAAAGTAATGGGAGACGTGATTCAAAGCCAGCTGAATATATTTTCATCGCAGTCTCAAAGCGTTCAGTCGTTGACTTACGGTTCTGAAACAAGCATTTTAACAGTAAATGCTGAGACGAAAAAAAACAATCAGAAGATGAAAATAGATGGGTTTGCGACAATTGAAGCAAACATTCCTCTTGGATTAACTAGTTATCAATACGGGGTAACACTTAGAGTATATAGAAATTCTCAGCTTTTGTTTTCACAGAATTTACAGCAAGGAGCTGCAGCCGTTCTAACACTGTCATTTACTCAGCAAAATGCTCTTTCTTTTACATGGGTAGATACAGTAGCATCAATTGGCACATACACGTACTCAGTCAGAATGGAATTTTTTGTCCGTTCTTCAACTGGGGTGAGCGTTCAAACGACTACCCGTGCAATTGCGATTACTACATAAAAACAGCGCCAGAATTCTGGCGCTGTTTTTTTACTGATGCAACACTTTATTTATATAACGTTTACGAAGAGTAAATCCGGGAAACTCCTTAATATAAGTCAAAATGGTAGCTAAACCAGTAGTCGTCCTGCACATTCTTTGTGTTTGAAGCGACAATATGCTCATAACCTTGTTCATCTGTGGCAATCCAGTTATAGTTGATATCCATTTTAATCGGATACATATTGCCTTTTTTAAACAAAATAACGGGGGGAGTTACTTCAACAAACTCGTTTAGTTTTTTAACAACATTTTCTTTACAGCGAATTAGCTCCATGTCTTTTTCTCCTTCGGTGTTATTGCACAATCATATTTTTTGCGTTGTGCACAATATATAATTTAAAATAACAAAGGTAAGTTTAGCACATTTTACAAAAAACAGAGAAATAAAAAGGAGCGATATCGATGAATGAACAAATTTTATTAGCAGAACGCCCAAAGGGAATGCCAACAAAAGATACGTTTAAATACGAAAAAATTGAAATGCCTACAGCGAAAGAAGGCGAGGTACTTGTTCAAACACTTTACCTTTCTGTTGATCCGTATATGAGAGGACGCATGAACGATACAAAATCATATGTTCCTCCATTTGAGCTAAACGCACCGCTTGCAGGCGGCATTGTAGCACGCGTAACGGAATCAAAATCAGATCGCTTTAAAGAAGGCGATATCGTGACAGGTATGCTTCCTTGGAAACGCTATTCAGCCGCAGAAGCAAAAAACTTACAGAAAGTTGATCCAGAGCTAGCACCAATTACAACGGCTATCGGCGTTCTTGGTATGCCTGGTCTCACAGCTTATTTTGGACTACTTGAAATCGGTCAGCCAAAAGAAGGCGAAACAGTAGTCGTTTCCGGTGCAGCAGGTGCTGTTGGATCTGTTGTTGGTCAAATCGCTAAAATTAAAGGCGCACGTGTTGTCGGCATCGCAGGTTCTGAAGATAAAATTGCTTATTTAAAAGATGAGCTCGGATTTGATGAAGTGATTAATTATAAAAAAGGAAATGTGAAAGAAGCATTGAAAGAAGCGTGTCCTAATGGAGTTGATGTTTACTTTGAAAACGTCGGCGGAGAGATTTCAGATGCAGTTGTTAGCTTATTAAATAAATTTGCGCGCATTCCACTTTGCGGCCAAATTTCACTGTATAACTTAGAAAAACAAGATGTTGGACCACGTGTTCAAACATCTTTATTAATTAACAGTGCGCTAATGAAAGGGTTTATCGTAGCCGACTATGCTGACAAATTCCCTGAAGGCATTAAGCAGTTAGGCGAATGGGTGCAGCAAGGGAAAATCAAGTACAGCGAAAACGTAGTAGAAGGTTTTGAAAATGTACCTGAAGCGTTCCTTGGGTTATTCGAAGGAGCAAACTTAGGAAAACAGCTTGTAAAAGTAGCAGAATAAGCGTAAAAAAACCGTGCGGGATCATTTCCGCACGGTTTTTTTACATAGTTGAAGCCGTTTGTTGTTTGGCTTCTTCTTCAATATGTTCACCAGTTCGTTCGATTGGCGAGCGTTTGTGATAGCGTCCAAGCAGTCCTGTCATGATGAAAATACCAATTAACGAATAAAGAACTTGAACTACGCCGAATACCACTGTTGCAGAGCCTACAATCAACACATCTGTCAAAAGCATTGTTTTACCTGGATTAATGCCAAATCGTTTATCAAGAAACACGCATAGCATGTTGATTCCGCCAAGAGAAGAGCCGTGGCGAAACAAAAAAATCAGTCCAATGCCAACGATAACGCCGCCCACAACCGCGGCTACAAGCGGATGCGGAAGCGAAAACGAAAAGTTGGCAGCTAATAAATCGGACATCACTGACATCAGGCTAACGCTGATGAAGCTTTTTATCGTAAACTGCAGTCCAATTTGTGTAAGAGCCATAAAATAAAACGGTAGATTGATGATAAAGAACAATACCCCAAATGAAATACCGGTTAAATGCTGCAGCACAATGCCAAGTCCGGCCGTTCCGCCAATAACGAGGTTAGAAGCGGTTAAAAATTGAATTCCGATGGCAACGCATAAGCAGCCAAAGGTAATCCATCCCCATTGTTTTACGTGATTCATATCTCCATCCCCTTTTGTATATTTATACAATACTTTCGATAGAAAACACCGTCTTTTAATTCACAAAATCTATTTTACTATATATCTTTTCAAAAAAAAGCACTTTTGTGAGAGAATCTAACACAAGATAAAAAGTTAGATAATTCAGATTTATTGAGTTCTTCTGGAGCAAATGAGTGATAAGCCGATATGTTTCTAAAAAAAGATTAAAAAGAAAGAATGAGAAAAACGGATTTTGGAAAATGTATAAACAAATATTTGGATAATGGTCAAAAAAAGGGAAGGAATATCAGTTAAAACGAAATATTTTAATTATTAATTAAAATATTATTCGTATTTGTGTTGATTTTTTGTTTGATTGAGGTAATATATAACATCATTAGCATGAAAATATGTAGAGATGGAAGTGGATGCAAAATGAATAAGAAATTATCAGCGTTGACAGGGGTGGCTGTACTTGCTTTTTCGCTTACAGCATGTGCCCCTCAGCAGGAAAAAGAGGTTTCTGCTGAGAAAAAAGAACCCGTTCAAAATCTAGCTGATCAGCAAATTATGGCGGACGCTTGGTACCAGACATCCGGCGAAATGAAAGCTTTGTATTACCAAGGCTATAATACAGGGAAGCTTCGTTTAGATGAGGCGCTTGCAAAAAGTACCGATAAAAAGCCTGCCATTATTTTGGATTTAGATGAAACCGTGCTTGATAATAGCCCATTTCAAGCTTCAGCCATCAAAACGGGTAAAGGATTCCCTTATAAGTGGGATGAATGGGTGCAAGCAGCAAAAGCGAAAGCAGTGCCAGGTGCTGTCGATTTCTTGACGTATGCAGATCAAAAAGGTGTAGATATTTACTACATTTCAGGCCGTACAACTTCTCAGCTTGAGGCAACAATTAAAAACCTAAAGAATTTACATATTCCTCAAGCAACCAAAGACCATGTGCTGTTGACGGGTCCAAAAGACGAAGGAAAAGAAACGCGCCGTCAAAAAGTAGCGACGAATCATAATGTAGTCCTGCTGTTTGGTGATAACTTATCTGATTTTAGCGGCTTTGATAAAAAGTCGATGAACGATCGAAATAAGCTTGTAGAAGAACAAAAAGAAGCATTTGGTCAAAAGCTAATTGTGTTTCCAAATCCAATGTATGGAGATTGGGAAGGAGCTATTTATAACTACGACTACTCAATTTCGGACAAACAAAAAGATAAGCTTCGCCGCGAACAGCTTCAATATTTTAATTAAAAATAGGTTGAAACATAACGAAATCGCTCCAATCAAAAGGCGAACAAATTGGATACATGAGCTGAACCGCTTGTTACACCGCTGTTGATTTCCGTACAAGACTTCGCTTTCCGCGGGCGGCCGATGAGCCTCCTCGTCGCTTCTCTCCTGCGGGGTCTCATCTATTCCGCTTTTCCCGCAGGAGTCTTCGTCTTGCCCTCCAATCAACAGCTGGTATCACCTGCATTGAATGAAACCTGTGTTCAGCATCACAATAAAAAATCCGAACGAGGTTGATTCTTCATTAAGAATCAACCTCGTTCGGATTTCTCTTCAACTCACATATTGTTGTCCCAGCTTCTTTTAATCTTTTTACTATACCCTATTTAAACGATAGCTTGTACAAATGATCCTGCTTTTTAAGAAAGAAGCCACGGAGCATAAGGAGCTTGCTTCCACTCGTGTTTTAACATGCCATAAATTACAAGATCATGGTAGTGATCATATAGATATTCACCTTCTCTGCAAATGCCTTCTTCTGTAAAACCTAGACGCGTAGGGATGGCTTTGCTTTTTTCATTATTAACGCCGCAGCGTATTTCGACTCGATGAAGGTTTAACGTATTAAATGCATAATTCAGGCATCCGTGTACGGCTCTTGTCATAATGCCTTTTCCTTGGAAATCATGTCCAATCCAATAGCCGAGACTTGTACTTTTATTTCCCCAATTAATTCCGTGGAAACCAATCATTCCGGCGATTTCTCCGTAGTACCGAATGATCGCCTGGAACCCTTGGTTATTATAATATTGAGCTCTCCATTCAGGGATGAGTTCATCATAGTCAGCAATACTTTGCATGCTATCTACCCATGGCAGCCATTCTTTTAGGTAAGGTCTTGACTCGTTAATAAGAGAAAGCAAGGGGAAAGCGTCAGTTGATTCAATTAAATGCAAACTAACTTCGTCATCAATTTTGTATTCAAACATACGAAAGCCTCCTGTGATGATGGGCCTGCTGAGATAAGCGTAGCGTGTAGGCAGTTCTAACATCTAGTTTTTCTTTATTCTACCACAAGTAGCAGAGCGGAGAACGAGGAAGTTTGAGCTAAACGTAAATAACGCATAAAGTCGATAGGATTTTAATGATTAAAAAAATTAATAATTGAAAGCACTTTTATCAATATTTTTACAGAAAAGAAGCATATACAGTGATACAATGGAAGAAGAGATAAGGCGTTGTATGTATACATACTTTCTAACAAACATGATATTGGATTGATAAAAGCAGGTGGTAAAAACATGGATGTACAACTATTAATAACGGTATTTGCACTCGGGTTTTTCGGGTCATTTTTAGCAGGTATGCTTGGAATTGGAGGGTCAGTTGTTTTGTACCCGCTGTTGCTATTTGTTCCGCCTCTTGTAGGAGTGGGAATATTCAGCGCACACGAAGTAGCTGGTATAGGAGCCGTGCAGTCGCTGTTTGCCTCCGTTTCAGGAGCTCTTGCTTATAAAAAGGGCGGCTATTTGAATAAACCGTTAATTTTATATATGGGCGTCAGTGTCTTAGTTGGTAGTCTCATTGGTTCAACGCTATCAAACTCGTTTTCAGAAGGAATGATCAATTTCATTTACGGCGTGATGGCAACAATTGCTGCAGGATTAATGTTTATACCCAAAAAAAATAATCCAGCGGCCGATTCATTCGAAGTGACATTTTCAAAACCTTTGGCAGCAGCCCTGGCGTTTTTAGTTGGGATTTGCGGGGGAATTGTCGGAGCAGGAGGCGCATTTTTACTTGTTCCTATTATGATTACCGTGTTAAAAATTCCTGTGCGCGTAACGATTGCAAGCTCATTAGCCGTGACGTTTATTTCGTCTATGGGAACAACATTCGGTAAAGTAATGACGCATCAAGTCCTTTTGCTTCCGGCGCTTATGATTATTGGAGCAAGCTTACTAGCAGCTCCGATTGGCGCTTTTGTCGGGCAAAAGACGAAGGTAGCGTCGCTGCAAGTGATCTTAGCAGTCGTTATTACGGCGACTTCGTTGAAAATATGGTTTGATTTACTAATGAAATCTATTCATTAAAAAAAGCTGCCTCTTTAAGGGCAGCTTTTTTATTTTGTTGTTGATGCAACAAGGTGAGCGACTAAAATATAGCGTTCAGGTGCTGAACCAACGTAGTTAAATGGATAACAGGTGCTGACGGTTAAAGTGGCTCTAGGTTTTGGCACAATAACGGTCCGGTCATCCGCATCCACAATTCGTACTTTATTTACTTTGTATGTGAAGGTGCCTGCTGCTGTACTTACCACAAGCGAATCGCCTTCACCCACGTCGCCAAGCTTACGAAAAACCGTATCGCGATGTCCTGATAGAACAGAATTGTCGTTTTGACCAGGCAGCACGCTTCCCGCAAAATGACCGACGCCTTTTTCTAATTCATCTTCGTTCGTACCGTGATAAATTGGCAGCTTCGCGTTTAATTTAGGAATATATAGTTCTCCCATTAAATCACCGATTTTTGGCTGTTTCGGATAAGAAACATTTGACACTTTCGGCTTTTTTTCTGAGCTAGCAGTACGAGAGTGTACCGCTTTTTGGGGATCAACAGAAGAAGCTTCAGCAGAAGAGTCTGCCGTTGATGAGTCCTTGCTTTTAGAGACTGAAGCTGCGGCTGGTTCTTCTGTATCCATTGTTTTAAATGCCAAATAGCCTCTTGCAAATTTATAGGCGTTTGTTGTTGTAAACCAAAGACCAAAGCAGATGACAGCGGCTAAAAGGGAAAGAACAATCAACCGCTTTTTACGATTGATTGTTCTTCTTGTTTTTCTTGGTTCCATTTTATGCGCGTCTCACTTTGCGGAAAAGAACAAAGCCAGCTGCTACAAGCACTAATCCAATTAATGTATTTGTTACATAATTAGAAGCCGTTTCCGGAAGTTTTCCGCCTTTAACGGTTTTTTGTACAGCGCCGTTCGTTTGTTGCTTCACAGGTTCTTGTTTCTTTTCTACTGCTGGTTTTTGCGCTTGAGCTGGTTTTGCTACAGCTTCAGCAGATTTCTCTACTTCTTTTCCTGTGTCTGTGATGATATCAGAATTAAACATATCGCCTGTGATCACCATGTCTGCTAAAAATTTACCGTCTGTTGTATAAAGAGAAATTTTTAGACTTGCATTTTTTAATTCTTCTAAGTTGATTAAATCAGTAAGAGAAAGCGGTTTTTCATTTCCGCCTTGTACAAGTGAAAATTTAGCGTCTAAATGGAAGATTGATAGCATTTCTTTATAAATAGACATTAATTCAGCGATTTGATCAGCAGATAATTCTGTTGCTGTATCAAAATCTTCGAATGCCGCTAAGCGCTCGCCTAATTGATCTAAGCGGTTAAGCGTTGCTTCATTTGAAAGCTCATCTTCTAACGATGTAAAATGTGCTTCGATTCGATTTAACTCTTCTGAAGTTAAGCCTAATTCAGACTGCATAAATGATAGTAAGCCGCTTAAATCTTCTTCGCTTAATTCATCATCGTAAGAAGTGTCTTCTTCGTCATATGACTCATCATCTTCATACCAGTCATCGCCCTCTAGATAGAAGCCGACATCATCGTATAAATCCTCTAGGTACACATAGTCGTCTAAGCTTTGGCCGTTCTCTTTTAATAATGCATTTAAGCTTGTTTTGTCTAAGTCAAAATCTGCATACAAATCTTGCACGTTATGTAAGTCAGCTGCAATCGGTTCACCTAAAAAATCTTCTAAATCTGCGATTGTATCGTAGTTTTCAAGACTATCGTCATACAGTGAAAGTGAATATTCAACGTCGTCTTTGGTTACTTCAAAGCCTCGCGTTTGGCTTACGGATTTTAAATATTTGTTGAAGTCTGCGTCAAATGTTGACGCGGCTGCGAATGAAGACGTTGGAAATACGCCAACAAACAGCAGAAATGATAATAAAATTGTCCCCAGTTTTTTCATCAATTTTCTCCTTTTTTTTACGTTTTCTACAAGATTATATAGTAAGAGTTATAAATTTACAATATATACTTATATTATATATACTTTGAATATAGTGGTAATTTAAGGTATTTATAGAACTATATATTTTGAGAATACCATATGGAAGGGAGCGAAAAGCCCTAGGTAGAAAAAAGGGGGAAATAAAGAAAAAGGTTTATAATTTTTTTGACAGAGCAGAAATATAAAGAAACATCAAAAAAGAACAGCACTTAGAAGCTGTTCTTTTTGAAATGATATGTAAGCATTAGCATAGATAGTTGAAATTCGATACCGTTCCGCTTTAGAAAAAGGTGGCTACGAGTTATGATTTTAGTAAGGATAGTGAAGAAAAGTGAGAGCGCGGTTTTGTCAGCTCTATTTTAATTCCTTTTAGTCTTAAACGTTCTACAAACTGTTTGCGTTTTTTTCGCTTTTCATGCGGGGATTGATTCATATTCGCCTCATCCTCCATATTTAGTCAAGTAGCTAACATATCATTATCATAATCAAAAGATGACGGTTACACAATAAACATTCTCAAATATTCACAAAGATTTAAAATTTGTTACATTGATAGTGTACATGTACCCCATTCTCTTTTTTTATAACATCTCAATGTGCTGTTTTTAAATTGAAGGTTTATGAATTCCGTCGCAGAATAAAAAAACATGATCAAAATGAGCACGCAGACTTTTATATTTTGATTCATGGTGCTTAAAAGCTATACTAGTAGTGCGTATAGAAAAGACGAAAACGAGATTGGATATCTCATCTATTTGTATACAAAAAAGAAAGAGGGATCTTGATGAAAACAGACCAGCAGTATTTTGAAGAAGGAAAATCAATTCAAACATATATGAACGACATGAGTACATTAAAAGAGGAAAGTTTAGCTGTTTATGAACAATTTCAGCTTCCTAAAGATGGACTGGCTGACAAATTAAAAGCTCACAAGCTTCACTTCTTAGCGATTACTGAAGATTGGTGCGGAGATGCGATGATGATTAACCCAATCATTCGTAAAGTAGCTGAAGCTGCCGGTATCGATGTGCGTGTTGCACTGCGCGATGCGGACACCGAATTAATTGATCGTCACTTAACAAACGGCGGCCGTGCTATTCCGATTATTTTAATTTTTAATAATGAAGGAAATTTACTAGGTAAATGGGGTCCTCGTGCTCCTGAAGTTCAGCAAATCGTGGATGAGCTTCGCGCCGAACTTCCTTCAAAAGAAGATCCTTCGTTTGAAGAAAAGCAAAAAGAAGTCTTTTCTGCGTTACGAACAAGATATAAAGAAGAACCGGCTCTTTGGTCGTATGTTTATAACAGCTTCAAAGAAACAGTGTTAGCTGTTGTAAAATAATTTAAAAAAGCAGGGTAAAATGAGCGCTTCATTTTACCCTGCTTTTTTTCTAGTTATTGCAGCAAAATCGTTTGTATATCACTTTAATGAAAAGGCTGTTTTTATAAATGCTAGTGTTCAAAACGCGCACTTTTAATTGGTGAAACGCACAAAATTCTAAAAATAAAAATATTTTTTATTCAAAACGCGTACTTTTTTAACTTGATGATGATATAATAGCAAATAATAAATGAAGAAGGGGGACGCGTGAATGAATGTAAAAGCTTTTGGTTAGTACTTTTAAGCAGCATTTTTAAAGATCAAAATGAATTTTATTTTTTAAATTTAATGAAAGCGCTTAATAACTCACTTCTCAGAATATATAGAAGAAAGGTGTTAGATACATGAATAACTTACATAGAAAAATGGGAACGTTTTCTCTCATGATGGTCGGCCTTGGATCTATTATTGGATCAGGATGGCTGTTTGGGGCATGGAGAGCTGCTCAAATTGCAGGCCCTGCAGCAATTGCTTCTTGGATTATTGGAATGGTTGTTATTTTATTTATAGCTCTTTCTTACAGTGAACTAGGATCGATGTTTCCAGAAGCAGGAGGTATGGTTAAGTATACGCAGTACTCGCACGGCTCATTTCTTGGCTTTATTGCGGCTTGGGCAAACTGGATTGCCATTGTATCCGTTATTCCTGTTGAAGCGGTTGCCTCTGTTCAGTACATGAGTTCATGGCCGTGGGAGTGGGCGAAATGGACAGGGAGTTTAGTAGAAAACGGGATTCTTACTGGAAAAGGCTTGGCTATTGCTACAGGGCTATTAATCATTTATTTTCTTTTAAATTATTGGACGGTAGGCTTATTTTCGAAAGCTAATTCACTTATTACCGTTTTTAAAATTGTAATTCCAGGGCTTACAATTGGTGCTCTTTTATTCGCAGGATTTCACGGCGGAAACTTTTCCTCTGCAGGAGGCGTTGCTCCAAATGGATGGGCAAGCGTGTTGACAGCTGTTGCTACGTCTGGGATTGTGTTTGCTTTTAACGGTTTTCAAAGCCCTATTAACATGGCGGGAGAAGCGAAAAATCCGGGACGCTCTATTCCAATTGCCGTGGTAGGATCCATTTTGATTGCAACCGTGATCTATGTATTGCTTCAAATTGCGTTTATTGGAGCGGTAAATCCTTCAGAAATCGTAAAAGGATGGAGTCATCTGAACTTTAATTCGCCGTTTGCCGATTTAGCGATTGCACTAAATATTAACTGGCTTGTTATTGTTTTATATGCCGATGCGTTTGTATCGCCATCAGGAACGGGTATTACGTATACAGCTACCACGTCACGCATGATTTATGGTATGGAAAAAAATAAATACTTGCCGAATATACTAGGACGAGTTCATCCGCTTTACGGTGTTCCTCGTCAAGCCATGTTTTTTAATCTATTTGTCTCATTCATCTTTTTATTTTTATTTAGAGGCTGGGGAATTTTAGCCGAAATTATTTCTGTAGCTACGTTAATTTCATATCTTACTGGTCCTATCACAGCTATGACGTTAAGAAAAACGGGGACCGATCTTTATAGACCTTTACGTATAAAAGGGTTAAATGTAATAGCGCCTCTTGGCTTTATTTTTGCTTCACTTACTCTTTACTGGGCGAGATGGCCGTTAACTGGACAGGTATTATTTATTATTTTAATTGGTTTGCCAATTTATTTTTATTATCAAGCAAAATCAAAATGGAAAGGCTTTGGTCAAAACTTCCGAGCTGGCGTTTGGATGATTGTCTACTTATTATGTATGATGACAATCTCCTGGATAGGAAGTGAAAAATTCGGGGGACTCAATATTATTAAATACGGCTGGGATATGGGACTTATTGCAATTGTTGCACTTTTCTTTTATGCTTGGGCACTTAAAAGCGGGTACAAAACAGAGTATTTAAAAGAAGCAATTCATGTTAATAATGAAATGAAAGAAGCGGAAGCACAGACTGCCTCGGCTAAAGAGCAAGTTATAGAAAAACAAATTAAATAAGTAGTAAAAATGAGGCTGGGACAAAAGTATTTCAGTTGAAGTCAAATGCGAACTATTAATTTTTTTTTGATTGGTAGTTCGTGTTTTTTTGTTGTTATGTTGAATATAGATTTCATGTTTTCAATTGCTTCTAGCAGTTGATTGGAGGACAAGGTGAAGCCTTGCACGGAAATCAACTTTAGATTAGATTGATTTAGTTATGTCCCAGCCTTTTTTTTATGGATGAATTTTCTTTTTTTGAATACTAGATAGTAAAAAATGCTATAATGGTTGGCAAAATCATGCAGGGGGAGAACGAATTATGGATATCGTATCAATCACTTCTTTTTTAGGTGTAGCCGCTTTGCTTACGGTTATGCCTGGTCCTGATAACTTATTTGTTTTAGCACAAAGCATATCAAACGGTAAATATGCAGGGATTTCGACTTCATTAGGTCTTTGCACGGGCTTGCTTGGTCATATAGCAGCGGCAACGTTGGGTCTGTCGGCTATTATTTATCAATCAGCTTTAGCATTTGCTATTGTCAAATACGCTGGGGCAGCTTATTTATTATATCTGGCTTATAAGACGTTTACAGCGAAAGATTCCGCTCTCGCTGTTGAAAATAAAGAAGCCGTTGAGTACAAGATGCTATATAAAAAAGGAGTGATTATGAACCTGCTAAATCCAAAAGTTTCGCTTTTTTTTCTTGCTCTTTTACCTCAGTTTGTTAATCATTCAACCGGACACGCCACACAGCAAATGCTTGTTTATGGAGCTGTGTTTTTAGTTCAAGCGCTGATTATCTTTACGTTAATTAGTCTATTTGCAGGGAAAGTAGGGGAGTTTTTGCGAAAATCTCCGGCGCTGTCTAAGCGGCTTAATCTCGTGCAAGGCTCTATCTTTACGCTTATTGGCTTAAAAATTGCTTTTAGTGAGAAATAGCAAAAGATAAGATGGCGAACCTGCTTTTTATCTCTATTAAAAGGCGTGGACATAGGTTAGTTAAAGGGAGATCCGAACGATAAATCCAATTCGTTCGGATTTTTTATGTTTATGGTAAAATCCAGTTTTTTAAGTTATTGTTCTCTAACCTTTAAGAGGACGAACCCTTCTTGTCCACTTACATATATATATAGAATGAGAGATAAAACATCGGACAAAGCCGGTGTTAACCCCAAGTTTTTTCATATTATGGCTGAAAGGAAAGGTTCACATGAAAAAAGTATGGCTAGATGCAGGGCACGGCGGTACAGATTCAGGCGCTTTAGGAAATAATTTACGTGAAAAAGATATTACGCTGCAGCTTGTATTACACGCGCGGGCGTATTTAGAGCATAACTATTTAGTAGATGTTCAAGTAACTCGTTCAACCGATGTGTTCGTTTCATTATCAGATCGAGCGAACCGAGCTAATGCATGGGGAGCAGATATATTTGTTTCGATGCACATTAATGCCGGCGGAGGTACTGGATTTGAAACGTATCGCTATCCATCACAAGAGGGAAGTCAATCTTCTCTTTTACAAAAAGAGCTTCATGCAGAGATTTTACCAACCATGCGCAAATTTGGAACGATTACAGATCGCGGTTTAAAAACAGCTAATTATGCTGTACTGCGTGAAACAAATATGCCTGCTGTTTTAACTGAAAACTTGTTTATCGATACAACAGCCGACGCTGAAAAACTAAAAAACGCGACGTTTCTTCGTGAAGTGGGAGAAGCACACGCGCGTGGAATTGCTGCGTATTTAAACTTACCTTCTACTAGCGTTACATTCTATACCATTCAATCTGGAGATACGTTTTATAGCATTGCAAAGAAGTATAATATCACCGTTCAGCAGCTGCAGGATGCAAATCCCGGCGTAGATCCTACCAAACTGCAAATTGGGCAGCAGATTGTTCTTCCTGTCACTACGTATACTGTACAAGCAGGAGATACGTTCTATAGCATTGCAAAGAAGTGTAATATGACTGTTCAGCAGATGCAGGATGCAAATCCCAGCGTAGATCCTACCAACCTGCAAATTGGGCAGCAAATTATCATTCCCGCTGTTTAATATCTGTAAATAAAAAAGATGACACGGCAGCGTGTCATCTTTTTTATTATTGAACTAATCTTACAAGCATATGGGCAAGGTGATGCTGCTGTTCTTTGTCTCCAACTTTCCACAGTTCGTGAAGCAGGTTTTCCTCTCGATTGCGAGGCTCTTCATGCTTAGCGAGATAATCAGCTACTTTCTGAGCTGTTTTAGCCAGCTGTTCCTCATTCATCCCTAACTTTTCACCTTTTGAGACCTTGTCCCCTAGATAACTTTTAAATCCTTCGAAGCTAGAGAGAATATCCTCTTTTTTCTCCTCGCTCATAGAATTAATTGCTCCTTCAACTTTTGCTGAATGATTTGTTTCTACAGAATTACTCATAGATTTTTTCTCCTCTCATGGTTATATTTGGGTGTTAGAAAGCATATTCCCTGAGGATTCAGTAAATAAACGTCCAAATGTGTTATTTTTACATGATGGCGTTTTACAAGGACTTAAAAAGGTGAGGTCAAACGAGATTTTATCAACCAATAATAAAATGACAAAAAAAGACTTTGAATAAAGAAATCAAAGTCTTTTCATGATTTTTATACTGAAGCATCATACTTCCGGCGTAGGAGTAGGCGTGGCATAGCCTTCCTTATATTTATGATCAATTTCTTGACGAATGTCTTCGATGCTTTTGCCTTTGCTGTAGTCTACTACAGCTTGAGCCGCTATTTCTAAGCAGACACCGCATTTTGTTCCGTGATCATCCCACGTTACTGCGCCGTTTTCTTTGTTTTCAAAGATAAAACAGTCGTAGTTGTTTTGATGATTAGCTTCTTCTCCACATCCGCAGTAGCAAGGAATGTTTTCTAGTAAGGTTTGATGCTTAGCAGCGGCTGCATAAATAAGTTGCATATCTTCGGGCTTGTCACTCAGAAAGGAAGGGAGAGTTTCACTATTTTTTGTTTCTTCTCGTTTATCCCCTAATGTGTGCGGTTGATGTTCTTCATGTTGTGTTGTTTCTGTATGTTTGTTAGCTGAACTTTCTTTACTTTCGTTTCCACAGCCGGACACCATGCCTGCTGCAAGGACAACTGGTATGACCTTTGATTTCATCATCAAAATGTTCATCCTTTCTTCAATTAAAGATAGAAAATAATATGTACATCCATCACGTTAAAAAGACATCATTCGTCTTTGAAGTCATTCATCAACTTTCTGCAAAATAATTTTCCGATACATACCTT
This sequence comes from Priestia sp. 179-F W1.4 NHS, assembly GCF_045369295.1. Classification (NCBI taxonomy): domain Bacteria; kingdom Bacillati; phylum Bacillota; class Bacilli; order Caryophanales; family Bacillaceae; genus Priestia; species Priestia sp. 179-F W1.4 NHS. Next base: position 1,562,544 of record NZ_JBIQFF010000001.1, read on the forward strand.
TCAACATGACGCTTGAATTTTCCTTCAAGATAAGCTGATCCCGGCTTGCTTCAAGCATATGTTCAAAAGAGAGGCCAATATCTGTTCCTAGTAATTTTACGAAGAGGCGGAATATTTTTTTAGGAAAAGCCGCGGATTTCTTTTTGGTTTCAAATTTATCAAAAATCAGGATCGTTCCCTTAGGCTTTACTACTCTTGTCATTTCTTTTAAAGTTTGCTCAGCGTCAGGTACTACGCTAAGAATCAAGCTTGCTACAACAACATCAAACGAAAAAGAGTCGAATGTTAGCTGCTGAGCGTCCATTTGGTGGAAAGTTATAGACGGGTTTTTGTATTTATCTTTTGCTTTTTGAAGCATTTCACTGGAATAGTCGATGGCTGTTACATTTACTTGATGAGGAATAAAAGCTAAATCGGCACCCGTTCCAACACCTACAAATAAAATGCGCTGCTCAGACGAAAAGGGGACATCTTGAAAGACTTTTTTTCTGGCTCGATAAAACATCCCGTTATTAAAAAAGACATCATAAAAAGGGGCCCAGCACTTATAAATAAATTGGTTCCAGCGGTTATTCACGTAAACCCTCCTAAAAAATAAGCTTTCCAACGCATGCTGGAAAGCTTATAGATTCCATTTATTTTTTCATTTTGAGTAAGCGAAGGCTGTTTAAAATAACAAGTAGCGCTGCTCCTGTATCGCTTAAGACGGCAATCCACAGAGTAAGCCACCCTGGGAAGATAAAGGCTAAGGCAATGACTTTAACAATAATAGAAAACCAAATGTTTTGTTTGATAACAGCTAACGCTTTGCGACTTAGCTTCATTGTATGAGGAAGCTTTTCTAAATTGTCTGCCATCAGGACAATATCAGCTGTTTCCATGGCTGTATCAGTACCAGCACCGCCCATTGCAATGCCAAGATCAGCAGTAGCAAGGGCAGGGGCATCGTTAATTCCATCTCCAACCATAGCCGTTTGATACCCTTCATGTTGAAGCTGCTGTATGGCCTTTACTTTGTCTTCAGGCAGCAAATCAGCGAAATAGCGGTCTACCCGAGACTGAGCAGCAATCATTTTAGCTGTTCCTTCGTTATCACCGGTTAACATCACAATTTGCTGCATTCCGTTTTGCTTAAGGCTTTCTAAAGCAGATATGGTTGTATGTCTGATGGTATCAGCTACGCTAATAATGCCTAGAACACTTTTAGCTGTTCCGACAATAATAATCGTTTTACCTTCGTTTTGAAGCTTTTCAATCTGAGACCAGCAGTGTGTTAGAGGTGTTCCTAAATCTGAGAATAATTTTGCGTTACCTGCGTAATAAACCGTGTCTTGAATTGTTGCTTGCACGCCTTTTCCCGTAAGGATTTTAAAATTTGATCCTTGTAAAGAAACGACTTTTTTCTCCGCAGTATAATCCACAATAGCGCGGGCAATAGGGTGATTCGAATAATCTTCAAGCGTTTTGGTTATCGCTAAAAGCTGATTTTCTTCAGCAGCAAGGGAAACAACTTCTGAAACGGCTGGTTTGCCTTCTGTTAGCGTTCCTGTTTTATCAAAAGCAATCGCATTGATTGCACCGGCTTTTTCTAAAAACGTCCCGCCTTTAATGAGCACACCATTTTTCGCCGCGTTTCCAATCGCAGATACAATGGCGACGGGAGTCGAAATGACTAGCGCGCATGGACAAGCGACAACTAATAATTCAAGCCCTTTGTAAAACCACTCGCTCCATGCACCATCAAACAGGGGAGGGATGACCATAATGAATAAAGCTAAAATAAAGACAATAGGTGTGTAAATGGTTGCAAATTTATCAACAAATGCTTGAGTCGGCGCTTTTTTCTCCTGTGCTTCTTCTACTAAATGAATGATTTTAGCAATGGTCGTATCTTCGACTAGCTTTGTGACTTTAATTTCTAACGATCCGCTTTCGTTAATCGTGCCGGCATAGACAGCATCGCCCATTACTTTATCAACGGGAATAGATTCACCTGTAATAGGAGCTTGGTTGATACTGGATTCCCCGTTTATAATTTCACCATCGAGCGGAATTCGGTCTCCTGGTTTTACGACAATCGTGCTGCCAATTGAAATATCTTCCGCAGCTTTTTTAATCAGCTGCCCGTTTTCCTTTACCCATGCTTCAGAAGGAGCTAAATCCATCAAACCTCGTATCGAGTTTCTTGTTTGTTCAATTGATCTTGTTTGCAGAGCTACACCTAAAGCAAATAGCCAGACGACCGTAGCACCTTCAAGCCATTCACCAATAACAGCTGCTCCAAGTGCTGCAACGGTCATTAAAACATTCATGTCTAAAGAACGGCTTTTGATTCCGTAATAAGCACTTTTAGCCGGCTTATATCCGCTAACAATCATGGCAATAGCGTACAGTACAGTTGTCATATAAGAAGCAATTCCTGTATGAGAACCGATAAAACCTAGTGCGATGAGAATACCTGAAAAAATAATCGGACCATTTTTGCCTTTATGGTGTCGAGATTCAGCGGGCTGCCTGCTGCTGGTCACTAAAGTAGCGGTATACCCAGCTTTAGATACTTCTTTAATAATGTCATCAGCTTCATTATCATGTTCAATTTGTGCTTTTCCCGTTGAAAAGTTAACGCGTACGTCTTTGACAGCAGGAACTGTTTTTAAATGATTCACAATCGTGTTTGCACAAGCTGCACAGTCCATTCCTTCAATCAAATACGTTTTCATTTTCTTATTTGATTGAATAGGCTCAATACTAAAGCCCAGTCTTTCCACTGAGTTTGGAATGAGTGACAGAGCTGATTCACTTGCCGCCGCCACTTGAAGCTTTCCTGTATTGTAGTTGATTGCTACGTGTTGAATATCGTTTAACGTTTTTAAACTTTTTTCAATCGTAGCAGCACAAGAAGGACAATCCATTCCATACACGCGGTATTCAGCCGTTTCTTCTATGTCACTGCCTGTTGCTATATCGTGATCGCTGCAGCACGAATGCTGGCTTTTATCGGTCGTTAACGCACTTGTATCTGAACAGCAGCTGTGACTGTGTGCGTGACTCTTTGTACTACAGGAAGAAGGTTCTTCAGTAGGTGCGGCTTCTGAAGAAGAGGAGCAGCAGGGGCTGTTCTCAATTTCTGATGAAGAAGGGCCGCTGCAGCAGCTTCCGGTATGGTGATGATGTTTTTTATCTTCGTGTTTCATTGTGTCCCACTCCCTATACGGTAAGAAAAACTTAAATGGTTACATCTTCTTTTTTAGCAAACATAATATCAATTACTTGTTTAATATGTGCATCCCTTAAAGAATAAAAAGCTAACTTTCCTTCTTTGCGATAATTGGCAATTCCTATATTACGCAGCAGTCTTAAGTGATGAGAAGCAGTCGCAACTGTAGAGCCTACAATATTGGCTACGTCACATACACATAATTCCTCGCCTTTATACAGAGCCAAGACAATTTTAAGCCTCGTTTCATCTCCTAACGCTTTGAACAGGGCAGAAACCCCTTGAACAGCTTGGGCATCGATGGCAGGCTTAATACGATTTACTTTTTCCTCATTAAAACAATAAATATCACAGCGGTCTTTTGGCATGATTTCCTCCTTCATTCAAACATTCAAATGATTGTTTGTTTATAATATATGTCAATTTAAAAAAATGTTCAAACATTTATTGATTATTCGGACTTTTTTTCTGAGCAAAACATAAATATAGGAAGAATAAATATGGAAAGTATGCCTATTAGTGTATGTACTCTGTACTAAATGGTGCGGGCGAAAAGAGAATGACTTTACGTGTAGAACAAAACAAAAAGCCACCCCTATAGGTAGCCTTTCAATGACTTTTAAAAATGAGAGAAATAACCGAATACAGCGCAAATTATGTTCATTTGGTTATCGTTTTAATCGATTAAATAATAAATCTGCTGCATTATTTAACACCTTGTCCGATTCTTTTAATCGCTTGTCTGAGTTTTCTAAATAGGATTGAGCAGATAATACAACATCTAATGGATCCTTGACATTTTTCTTTTCAGTGCATACTAAATGACCAACATTATTTTTCCAATGAATCGTGCATTTAAAATTCACAAATGTATCATCGCTCGTTCTCAAACGCAAATGCCTGATGATGGGGTTAGATGAAGATTGCTGTGACAGCATCCACATTGCTTGTTTCCGGTCGTCTTTATGAATAATGCTCCACAGACTGGAGACTGAAGAAAAATAAGAATGTGCTTGACTAGAAAAATGCAGGATTTCACCTTCTTGATTTAATTGAAAGTAAGGAACGGGGATCCATTTAAGTATGTTACTTTCCATCATGCACCTCTCCCAACTTAAGTAATCTCTTTTACCATATCACAATTACCTAATATTTGTATGATTTTTATCATTTTTCCCACTCTTTTCTCCGTTTTAACCTGTAAAAGCTACCGAATTATTCAGTTTAAAACACTTGAAAAAGGAACGTGTGTTCGGTAAACTAAAAATTAAAGGAGCGAATTCTATGGAACGGCTACTTCAAGAAAGCTACTCTTCGAAACGACCTGTTGAAATTATTTATATGGATGATAAAGGATGTTTGACACAGCGATTTATCATTGTGTATAAAATTGATCCTCAGAGCGTAAAAGCTTGGTGCTTACTAAGGAACGAGAAACGAACGTTTAAAATAGAGAATATCCTTTCATGCGGATTCAGCAATAAAAGGAAAAGCAGTTTTAGGCAGAAAGCTCACTCAATTTAAGAGGGGCTTTTTCATATCATTTCCTCTTATGGCGTGTGAGTTATTTTCATACACTATATCCACGAGAAAGGGGAATGAACATGACATTAAACCAAGGAAAGAAAACTAAACATATTGCTAAAGGGAGCACGGAAGAAGAAAATATGACAATGCAGGGTGAGAAAAAACCGCATGAAGCACAAAGTACCTCTTTGTCTCATAATAATTGTCGTGCAAACCTTGACGGAGATTAATCTAGCAAAGGAAAGCTTTCGTCTCCGAGGCTTTCCTTTTTTGTGTATATTGCATTTTTAAGTTAACTCGTATTTTTCTGAGCCAATCACAATATAGTCTTTCGCTTCACGTGTTCATACTATCCTATCTCGCATCCTTCGTTTTTAGAATCATTTTTCTGACGTTCTTGCAACATTGGGTCTGCTATATTACTCATAAGCGACCCTTAGCTTTAACGGGAAAGAAGAGGGGAAATGAAGATAAAAATTTTGCGTTTCTTCATTATAAGAAGAAAAAACGATCTGTTTACTAGTATTTAAATCTTTCGAAAAATCAAAATAAATAATGATTGATTTCGTCACTTTATTGTGGTTTCATAATAAAGTGTAAAAAGACCATTTTTCTTTCAGAGAGAAATGAGATAGAGTACTTCTGTGTTGATTCTTTCTTTTGAATATAGTATACATACAGGGGTATAGAAATTAATTGGGAGGAAAACATGGCGATATTATATATGAGCATAGGTATTTTACTTTTATTAGTTTGTTACAGTTTTTATAAACGCTATGTTCCGGTGCAAGGAATAAAGAAAGTGACGACCGCCGACTGTGCTTCTACAACGATTTCGTATGTAGATGTTCGTCATTTTCATGAAATGAAACAAAACCCCTGTCAAAAAGCAATCCATATTCCGCTTCCTTATTTAGAGAGACAGCATGCAGAAATTCCATATAAAGAAGTGGTCGTAATTGTTCCTGACAGCATTTCCCGAAATTTAAGCATTCGGCAGCTCAAAAAACATGGATATCAGGTCAAAGGATACATGTGTGCGGAAAGATGTGTATAATAAAAAAACGGCAAATAAGCCTTAAACGACTTTGATATAGAAGGATATAATAGATAAGCTAAGCGATACTCATTTCAAAATGGGTATCTTTTTTTGCTTTAAGGATTAAGAAGGGGAGTGGAGATCGGTTTCTTTTGGTTCAACAGCTACTGAGTCTTTTAGCGTATTTTTATGACAAAAGGTTTGAAAAATCCCTTTTGTGGTAAAAAAAAACGTAGTTCTCCTAGTGCATAGACAGAGGTTTAATAGGAAGTTATAATTTAGGCAATTACATAAAAGGGGAGTAAGCTAAGGAAGGTGAATAGATGTGCGAAAGATAAAGCGGTTGCTATTTCTGTTCATTTGTATAGCGGTTGTAATTGTTGCGTATGAGATGATTCGATATCCGATTGAAAACAATGCTGCAAGTGTGCAGCAGCATTTGCGAAATTGGGAGCATAAAGAAAGTATTGATGGTTCTGCAAGGATTACGCTGCAAGATTTTAAACGGGTTGATCACTCTAATACATACATAGCCTTATTCTCCATACCTGGTGATAAAGAAGGAATGGCCGTATTGAAGCAAGGATGGAACAAACGCCTGCGTATTGAAGTCAGTACCAAAATGAGCAATTTAGTGGATTATGATGATATCCATACAAATAAAGGTACATATGCGCTGTTTACAGGAACAAATAGAAGTAAACAAATTGAGCGCGTAAAGGCGGCTCTGGTGCACGATACATATACAATTGATGCCGCGGTTCCAAAAAGTGATTATTTTGTGCTGTATGAAAAAATACCGAGTCATATTAAACATCCGTTTCCAGCAACGACAACGCTGCTAGATAAAGCAGGGGATGATATCACGGTTAAAGAATTTATGGATCAAGAGCTGCGTGAATAACACGCGGCTTTTTTCTATAATAAAAAGCTTTTTAAAAAAATTCACGTTTTGTTCATATTTTCGAAAGAAAGAATTTTAAGCAAAAAAATCAAATATTTGCTACAAAACAAAGGGGAATTAACGGGCAAAATAAGTTTCATACAGGGCGTCACATTTTCTTTGAAAATTTGTCACAAAATATTCAATTATGTCGATGTGTATTGATATATCAATGTTGAAGCAAACATGCAAAGCTATTTTTGCAGTTATTCCTAAAGAAATAGTTAAGAAATGGGAGCTGAATCCTTTTATTTACATTTATTCATACCAAATTATGTGATAGAATATCGCAAGGTTGAAGCACTCTAACCCCATTGGTACAGTCACTATATTAGAATATTTTTAATATAAAAAAATAAAGCAAAAGGGACGAAAAAAATGTCATTTTGTATTACAATAGTAGTGGCCTACAAATAAGGGGGAAGAGAGTCTGTATAAAAATGTCGTTATCTAGCGAAAGATAGCGCATTTTGAATGTTCATCAATATAGGCTTCGCATCATGTGTTGTTAGAAAGGAGAGTTTTAAGTGAAACCAAAAAAAGGATTTTGGAAGCTAGTAGGTTTACTATCTGCGCTTTCACTAGTATTTTTGAGCGGTTGTTCAAAACTTGCTGTATTGAACCCGCAAGGTCCTGTTGCAAAAACGCAATCTGATTTAATCATTTGGTCTATGTGGATGATGTTGATCGTGGTTGTTGTCGTATTTGCTATTTTTATATTTGTTCTTGTCAAATATCGTGAAAAACCTGAAAACATGGACTATGAGCCACCTGAGCAAGAAGGTAACTTAAAGATGGAGGTTATTTGGACAGCATTCCCAATCATCATCTTAATTCTATTAGCAGTGCCAACTGTTAAAGCGATCTACTCTGCAGAAGAAGTACCGGCAGAATCAAAGGATAAAGATCCAATCGTGATTCACGTTACATCTGCAAACTGGAAATGGATTTTCAGTTATCCGGAACAAAATATCGAGACGGTTAACTACGTAAACATTCCAGCAGATACGCCAGTGAAATTTGAGTTAACAGCTCAAGGACCTATGAACTCATTCTGGGTACCAGAACTTGGCGGACAAAAATATTCGATGAACAATATGTCAATGCCATTATACTTAGAAGCTGATAAGCCTGGTTCTTATATGGGACGTAGTGCTAACTTCTCGGGTGAACATTTCACTCAAATGCAGTTCGAAGTTCAAGCTCAAACGGACAAAGACTTCAAAGAGTGGGTTAGTGACGTAAAAGGCACAGCTGGTAAATTGACTGAAAAGAAATATGATCAAATCCTAAGCCCAGGCGTTGTTGGTCGTCAAACTTACAACGGTACACATTTAAAATGGATTGACCATGCAAAAGATGTATACATTCCTGGCAAAGAGCTAGAACGTGGTACAGGACATGATCACAGCAAGATGAAAGAAGACGAAAAAACGAGTAATGAAGAAATGGAAAACATGGATCACTCAAATCATGAATAACATTCATTTATTACACTAAATAACGTAATGATTGGGGGAAGACATAATGAAGCTAGATGAATTTTTCGTCACTGGCGAACCTATGATTTACGCTGCTGACGCAGCAATCGCTATGACGGTCATCGGTATCGTTTTTGTCTTAACATATTTCAAGAAATGGAAATGGTTATGGACAGAATGGTTAACAACAGTTGACCATAAAAGACTCGGTGTCATGTACATCCTTTCAGCTGTATTAATGCTTTTCCGCGGCGGAATTGATGGAATCATGATGCGTATGCAGCTTGCATTCCCGGGTATGAACATTTTAGATGAACATCACTACAACGGAGTCTTCACGGCTCACGGTGTTATCATGATCTTATTCATGGCAATGCCATTTATTATCGGACTAATGAACGTAATCGTTCCATTACAAATTGGTGCGCGTGACGTAGCATATCCGTTCTTAAACGCAATCAGTTTCTGGACATTCTTTATGGGAGCAATGCTATTTAACCTTTCTTTCGTAATCGGAGGAGCTCCTGATGCAGGTTGGACAAGTTACTTCCCGCTTGCAGGTAAAGAATTCAGTGAGGGTATTGGAAATAACTTCTATGCCGTTTCACTACAGATTGCTGGTGCTGGTACATTAATGACTGGTATCAACTTCTTTGTAACAATTTTAAAAATGCGTGCCCCTGGCATGACAATGATGAAAATGCCAATGTTTACTTGGTCAATCTTCATCACATCAATTATTATCATTTTCGCGTTCCCTGTATTAACAGTAGCGCTTGCACTTATGACACTTGACCGTGTATTCGGAACAGCCTTCTTTACAATGGCTAACGGCGGTCTTCCAATGATGTGGGCTAACTTATTCTGGATTTGGGGTCACCCTGAAGTATATATCGTTATTTTACCGGTATTCGGTGTCTTCTCAGAAGTTATCAGTACACATTCTCGTAAGAACTTATTCGGTTATAAAGCAATGGTAGTATCAATGGTCGGTATCGCATTCTTAAGTTACCTTGTATGGGTGCATCACTTCTTTACAATGGGTAACTCACCGTCAGTTAACTCGTTCTTCTCAATCACAACGATGTTAATTGCAGTACCAACCGGAGTTAAAATCTTTAACTGGCTCTTTACAATGTATAAAGGCCGTATCAAATTTACGACTGCGATGCTTTGGTCATTAGCGTTTATTCCAAACTTCGTAATCGGTGGGGTAACAGGGGTTATGCTTGCGATGGCATCAGCCGATTATCAATATCATAACAGTTACTTCCTAATCGCTCACTTCCACTATGTATTAATCTCTGGTACAGTGTTTGGCTGTTTCGCAGGTTTATACTTCTGGTATCCGAAAATTTTCGGTCACACGTTGAACGAAAAATTAGGAAAAATTTCATTCTGGATTTTTGTTGTTGGATTTAACGTATGTTTCTTCCCACAATTCTTCCTAGGTTTAGACGGTATGACTCGTCGTATGCAAACTTATGCAGACAACCTTGGCTGGAACGGATTAAACTTAGTTTCAACAATCGGTGCATTCTTAATGGGTCTTGGCTTCTTCGTATTAGTAGTTAACTTGTTATACAGTGCATGGAAAAACAAACGCGACACTGCAAACGATCCTTGGGATGGTCGTACACTTGAGTGGTGGACTAAATCACCAGTTCAAGCTTACAACTTTGCAGTAATTCCTCATGTGAAAGAAATGGATGCATTCTGGCACATGAAAAAACGTAATGAAACAGAAATTAAAGCAGAAGACTTAAAACCAATTCACTTACCAAGCAACTCTGGTGTGCCGTTTATCTCAGGTATTTTCTGGTTTATCGGTGGATTTGGCTTAGTATTTGAATGGATTCCAATGGCAATCGTTGGATTAGCAGGTATTTTTGCTTGTATGCTTGCTCGTTCATTTGATTATGATCCGGGCTTCTATGTAAAAGTAGATGAAATCAAGAAGGTTGAAGGAATTACAGGGGGTGACAAATAATGGCAGGACATTTAGATAAATCATTGCCGTTAGAATACCAAGAAGAACAAAGTCGCCTGAATATCCTTGGATTCTGGATTTTCTTAGGTGCCGAGATCGCGTTGTTCTCTACGCTGTTCGTAACGTACTTAACGTACCATACGCGTACAGCGGGTGGCCCTACTGCAGAAGAACTGTTCGTTGTTAAAGATTTTATGATCGAAACGCTGTTACTACTATTCAGTAGTTTCACGATGGGAATTGCCATCTTTAAAATGCGTAATAATGATTTAAAAGGACTTTTAGTTTGGTTTGTTATTACACTTGTTCTTGGTGGAGGATTCCTTTTCTACGAAATTCGTGAGTTTTACATGTACGCAGTTCACGAAGGTGCAACAATGCAAACAAGTGCCTTCTTATCAGGGTTCTTTACACTACTTGGAACGCACGGTCTTCACGTAACAGTCGGTGTATTCTGGGCAATCAGTATTATTATTCAATTAGTAAGACGAGGATTAACACCAGTTACTGCTCGTAAAGTATTTATTATCGGTTTATACTGGCATTTCCTTGATGTTGTATGGATCTTCATCTTCACGCTTGTATACTTGAACGGATTGGTGGGATAAGACATGGAAAATAAACAAGGCCAAAAAGCAGGTTTTCCGCTTAGTCATGTATTTGGGCTTATCCTTTCACTAGCCTTAACATTCGCAGCGCTTGGTTTAGTAGTGCTAGCTGATCTATCAAGAAGCATTACGATGACTCTTATCATGATCCTAGCGTTATTACAAGCAGCAATGCAGCTAGTAATGTTCATGCACATGACTGAAAGTGAAAATGGTAAAGTACAGGTTGCAAATATTCTTTACAGTTTCTTTATTGCACTTTGTATCGTTGTTGGTACACTGTGGATTCTTGCAGCTCACTTTAACCATTAAAAATAAAACCACTTACTTCGGTAAGTGGTTTATTTTTTTTCATTCAGTTTATATTTCAACGTTTGATATTCTCCCGTAGCCACTTTTTTTACTACTTTTCCTTTATCATCTCTATAAACATTTACTTGTTCGTATACTTCAATTCGGTATCCGCCTCTTTTTTCTGTTTTAACATGAACTTCTTTGACCGACATATTTAATTGTTCCGCAGCGTCTTCATCAGCAGAAGTTTCAACAGCTCCTCCATCAAGTGAAAGGTGAGATAAGCTGTCAAATGACTGCTGGGAATTGTTATCAACATAGCTTGTCACGACTAAAATGCCGGCAAAAAACAATACTAAAAAAAGCGTCCGGACTTTTATCTTCATCTTAAAACACCCCCGTAAACTGACAAACAAGCACGACTGCACCTAATATCCAAACGTAAATCGCAAACGTTTTTAACGAATGATGCTTTAAATAATTGATCATCCATTTTACCGCTACATAACCGAATAAAGCAGATGAAAGGGTAGCGACGAATAAAAAGAAAACGGAGAGCTGCTCGACTTCACCTGTGACTACATCTTTTAACTGAAGTAACACTGCTCCGCAAATGGCCGGAGTCGACAATAAAAAGGAAAAATAAGCGGCTGTTTCACGGTCTAATTTTCGCATTAACGCAGCTACCATCGTTAAGCCAGACCTGGATACAGCAGGGAATATCGCAGCTGCTTGAAACGAGCCGATAAAAAAAGCATCTCCGTATGAAATATGATCCATTTTTTTATAGCCATTTTTTACGGAATCACCAAACCATAACAGCAGTCCCGTCGCAAGAAATTCCCAGCCGATCGTTAGGCCAGATTTAGAAATGCTGTCAAAATAGTCTTTAAACAAAAGACCAATCGCAACTGCAGGGATCGTTCCTATCACTAAAAGCCCTGTAAGCTTGCTAAAGGGATGCCGAATAATATGCCATAGCTCACGCTTATAAAAGACAAACACAGCAAGCAGAGTGCCCATGTGCAGCATCGTATCTAAATACAATCCCGCATCGTCTAAGCCAAATAAGTGGCGCCCTAAATACAAATGCCCCGTGCTGCTTATCGGTAAAAACTCTGTAAGCCCCTGAATGATTCCCAAAATAAATGCTTCAAACCACGACATCTTATCACCTCATACAGCGTGTCCTTATTAGTAGTGTATAGAGGAAGTTCTGAGAACATGACAAAAACATGGAAGTATAGGCATTCATTTAGTGAAATAAATACGTAAAAATAGGTCATAGTATAAGAAGAGACGACCATTCTTATCTCCATCTCATCCACTATGGAAAGAGGTGCTTAAAATGATACGAAAATGGGTTGCTGTATGCTTCGTATTCGCTGCTTTTATTTTTCCGCAAGCAGTAAGTGCTGAACAGCCAAAAGTAGAGGTGTTTCAAATTGAAACGGGCAGAGTCGTTCGTTCAACGCCCAAACCTCCAAATGTTCAAAAAGAAGCCGAAAAAAGTATTGCGTCCATTACTGGTTTATATAAAAAGGCAAGTCCGCTTCCTAAAAAAGGCTATCTTGTTAAAGTACCTCTTGATCCAGCCGTGAAAATTGAAAATAGTGCGGTCAACACGCTGGCAAGTGAAGTTATTTTTGTTCTTGAACCGAACCAAAAACCAATCATGATGGTATTTGACAATGAAAATAGAACCTATTTTTTTGAATTTACTCATGATTTAACTCTTCTCAGAAAAGCATTACAGCTATAAGTCATCGAAATGATGACTTTTTTTTACATAGACAGTTGACAGTTTATTATGATAAATGTAATATATTTAGAAAAGTCAGAAATAATAAGGGGGAGAATTATGTGATAGCTCTACGACCGTTCTCCAAAAAAGACTTTAAACAGCTAATGAATTGGATTCCCTCCGAGTCATTTATGGTGCAATGGAGCGGCTCTAGCTTTTCTTTTCCGCTTACTCCTAGACAGTTAAAACACTACATTCGATATGCAAATGAAGATGGTGCCTCTACCTATGCTTTTTCTGTAATAGATGACAATGAACAGCTTATTGGGCATATTTCCCTGGCTCATATTGATTATTATCATAAAACAGGAAGAATTGGCCGAGTGCTGCTTGGTGAAAAGTATAGAGGAAAAGGGTTTTGCGCGCACATGTTTGAAAAAGTGTTAGCTTTCGGTTTTGAAGAACTGGGCCTTCACCGAATTTCGCTCGGCGTCTTTGATTTTAACGAGCGGGCGATTCAGTCTTATGAACGAATTGGCTTTACACGCGAAGGCCTTCTTCGAGATGTCCGGTTTGTAGATGGACAGTACTGGAGCTTAATTGAAATGAGTATGCTAGAAAGTGAATGGGCACAGCGTGATGTGCATCAAAAATCAAGCTAACATCTACTAGTGAAAAGCCAGCTTCCCAACAAGCGGGCTTTTTTGACGTGTGCTTAAATTTCCTCAAGAAGGTATAAATTTTCATTCATTAAGGCATATAGAGAGTAAGTGATGTGTAAAGGAGGCCGTATGAATGAAAAAATACAAAGTAGGCATCTTAGCGGCATGTATGTTGCTTTTAGGAGCCGCTGGGTTTGGAATTGTCTATCAGCATCAAACATCTGCTAAAGAGCAGCCTCATTCGTTTAATGTACTCGTTATGGGCGTAGATGAAAGGCCAGGCGATACGGGCCGTTCAGATGTATTAATGGTGCTCAATTTAGATAAAAGCCATAATAAAGCAAAGGTTATGCCGATTCCTAGAGATACGCGCGTGCACATTGATGGAAAAGGGACGGATGAGAAAATTAACCATGCTTATCGATACGGAGGCATTCCTTTAACCGTGCGCACGGTTGAGAGTTTTTTAAATATTGACGTTGACTACTATGTGAAAGTAAATATGGAGGGGTTCAAAGATGTAGTCGATGAACTTGGCGGCGTGAACGTGAATAACCCGTTTCCTTTTGTGTTTGATTCATTTATCTTTCCTGAAGGAGAAAATGCGTTGAACGGTGAAAAAGCTCTTGCCTATGTACGGATGAGACATGAAGACCCAAAAGGTGATTTAGGAAGAAACAATCGCCAGCGTCAAGTGGTGGAAGCTCTATTAGATAAAGGAATGAACATGTCAACGGTGAAAAATATCCCAAGTCTTCTTACGCTCGCAAAAAAGCATATCCAAACGAATATTGATGTCAGCGATGCATTTACGATGTATAACGTCATTAAGAATGGACGGCCTGATTTCGAAACGGTAACGGTAAAAGGAGAAGGACAAATGGTAGATGGTACATGGTATTATGTTGTAAAACCATCTGAAAAAAAGCAGCTGAGCGCTATGTTTCAACAAACCCATTAATAAAAAAGAGGGCTGAATTTTTTCAGCCCTCTTTTTATTCACCAATTTCTTCTTGACGCTGCAAGCAGGAAATTTGTTTTTTCTCTGGATGGACACCAAATGTATAGCCCCACGTTTGCAATTTATCTAGAATGATTTCGTCTTTTTTAAAGCCAAAGATCATCACTACATCTTGGTTTTCATCTAAAAGCAAATACTTTTCATCTTTGCGCCACATCGTTAAGTTTGACGCATAGAAAAGATTCCAGCCGTTATTCATGCGATGGCCGGTTGCTTGGTTTTTATAGTTGACAATCATATTTCTTCCTCCATTAGTGAATCTTTCTAAAAGTAAAACTTCAAAGAATATTATAAACGTTCTCTTCCTAGAAATCTATTATTTATCCTATTGAGGGGACCTCGCCGTGATGTTTATAAAATACATGTGATAAAAGATTTAGTGTATAAGGATATATCTGTATAAAACAAGAGTCAATAAGTAAGAAAACGGAGAAAAAAAGGGTCTAAAAGCGTATATAATTGAAAAAAATATAAGTTATCTAGCTTTAAAGACTTAAAAACACGCTTTTCAGACCATGGACATGCTTTTTCAAATTTCTACCTACAAGAAAGAAGGCAGAGGTGCGAAATGTGTAGGTGAATCTAAATGAGTTTACGGTAAACATGGAGCCCCAAAACTTGGTATACGCTAGAAAAGGGGGAAATTCAACGATGTCCAAAAAAGTGCTATGGATTAAAAATGCTTCGCAAGTTGTAACGGCCAAAGAAAATAAAGGTCCTTTAGCTGGAAAAGAAATGAGAAACTTGACGGTGATTGAAAATGGCTCAGTCTGGATAGAAGGAGATCAAATTGTGACCGTAGGTACAACAAAAGAGCTAGAACAAAAATATGAAAGGGAAAGAAATGATGCAACGATTATTGATGCTTCTCACAAAATTGTAACTCCGGGTCTGATTGATCCTCATACACACGCTGTCTACGCTGGCTCTCGTGAAGAAGAATTTTATAGGCGGTTTGAAAGACCAACTTCTTACTTGGATTTATTAGAAGAAGGTGGAGGTATTCACTCCACTGTCGTTCAGACACAGGAAGAGTATGCGTATCGAATTTATCAGCAGAGCTATGAGCGTCTTACGTCTTTTCTAGCTCACGGAGTCACAACTGTAGAAGTGAAAAGCGGATATGGCTTAGAACTAGAAACAGAACTAAAGCAGCTGCAAATCGCTAAAATGCTGAATGATACACACGCAGTTGATGTCATAAGCACCTTCTTAGGAGCACACGTCGTACCTTTAGCATATAAAAGAGATACGCAGAAATACGTCAATTTACTTATTCACGAAATGATTCCTCAAATTTCTTCTTATAAGCTCGCAGCGTTTAATGATGCTGTATGTCTTCCAAATGCTTTTTCATTCAAACAATGCCAAGAAATACTCGAAGCCGGGAAAAGCCATGGCATGCTTCCTAAAATACATGCCGACCCCTTTGAATACTGCAGAGGAGCGGAGCTCGCAGCAGAGGTAGGAGCAATATCAGCAGATTATCTTTTGTATGCTTCTGATGAAGGATTAAAGAAACTGGCTGAAAAACGGATCGTAGCCACACTTTTACCGGGGAATTCCTTATTTGTTGGAATGAAATGGCCAGATGCTAGAAAAATGATCGATTTAGGCGTTCCGGTTACTCTTTCTACAGACTGCAATCCAGGTTCATCTCCAACGACTTCACAGCAATTTGTGATGAATCTGGCATGTATGAATATGAACATGAGTCCTGAAGAAGTGCTTGTAGCCACAACTATTAACGCAGCTCATGCTATTAATCAAGGAGATAAGATTGGGAGTATTGAAGCCGGAAAACAAGCTGACTTAGCGATTTTTAATGTCTCTAGTTATCGAACCCTTCAATATCAGTATGGCTTGAATCATATTGATAGCGTAGTGAAAAAAGGAGAAGTAGTTGTAGAAAACGGTAAAGTTTTGTAAAACAAGTTTATAGAAAAAGAGAAAAGGGTAAAGAATAGAGAATTTGTCACACATGCAAAGGCAGGGAATTTAGATATGATTACAAAACAAAATGTTATTCCATTACTAAAAGAAGCTTGCCCATCTTTTGAGCCAAGCGAAGAAATCAACTTCAACGATAAAGAAGAGCTGCAGTATGAATTAAGCCGAGTAGCGGGTCATTTGATCTCTCTTGAATATAACGGCCAGCTCGAACGTGAACCGGATGTGTTTGAAGCGATTGAACAGCTGTATATAGAAGGTGAATCTGATGTGAAAGAAGCTGTTACAACGGGACTCTTTCAAGCAATGCATGAAATGATTATAGATCAGCAAATTAGTCCAGAAGAAATTGGAATGCTATTAAAACCTCACTCACTGAAGTGGTGGAAAACGATTGACCACTTTAGCGAAAACAGTGCGGAACAGTAAGGAAAAAGAACGTCATGGAAACATGATGTCCGTGACGTTCTTTTCTTTTACTGTTCTTTTTTCAGCTGGCGCTCTAAAATAAAAGGACCAAACGGAATAACCGACATAAGAAATGCAAATAAAGAGCGGCCGATTGACCATTTATGCGCGAATTTTACATGAACGACTGCAAGAGCATACAGCACAAAAAGTGCACCGTGTGCTGCGCCTACAACTGATACAGCTTCGGGTATGCCTGCTGCATATTTTAGCGGCATAGCAATGCCAAGCAGCAGTAAAAATGAAATTCCTTCTAAAATTCCTACTAAGCGCAGGCGACCGATTGGTGATGTAAGAACCATGTTTTCTCCTCCCGTAACGACGGAATAAATTTCTGTATCGATGACAAAAATGTACCATAGCAAGCTCTTCATATACAAGCATCATTTGTATCTGTCACAAAAAAGTCGAAAACGCTTTAATTTGCTCTATAGAAGTGTTGTGTTTAAAAAACGGACATACACTTGTGATGCAATGTATAAAGAAGCACACTACTTGTTGACAAGTTATTTTAATTATTTTATATGTATAGTATCGAAAACGTATGAGAGGATTTTTTACCATGACAAACCGAAAACAGCAGCGGGAGAAAATTTTAGATGCTGCTTTTGAAGTGTTCGGATCCAAAGGTTACTATGAAGCAAAAATGATTGATATTGCTAAACTAGCGGGTGTATCTAAAGGAACGCTTTACTTGTACTTTTCGTCTAAAGAGTCGCTTTATATCGCTGTTAATAATCGTTCGTTTGATGAGTTTTTGTATCATGCAAAGCGAAGAACAGATAAATGCGAAACGTTTCACGAAAAGCTCTATTCAGTTGCGAAACATCACCTGCTCTTTTTTTACGAAACTAAAAAATATCCGGACTCTTTTTGGCAGGCCCCTCACCAAATGCCAGAAATGATGGATCGTCTTCATCAATTTTTTGAGGATTATCACGGGCTTGTTGCTAAATTGATTAAAGAGCAAAAAATAAAAAACGCTTTTTTACACTCAAAAGCGTTTTGCAGCATGTTAAATGGGTATAGGATGGATATCGTTTCCGATGATGATATAACAGAAGAAGATATCATGAACTATGCGGAGTTCATTGTGAACTTATACATTGAAGGCTGCTATTTTGAGACCCAAAAATGACTCGTCGGTACTGGTTGATAATGGAGGGATATGATGAGTAACAGCAGCACAGTAATTAATTTTTCATATTTTCAAGAACAAACCGTTACAAAGGTAAACACAGACAACACCCTGCCGTTTTCTCTTGGATTTAGTAAAGGCGGACTTGTGGCAGAATGTCCATGGAGACTAAAAAACAAACGCAGCATCTTGCTTGGTCAAGCAGACTGGAAATCGCTACATTCCGCCGAGCAGCGTCAGCAAGTCGAAGCGCTGCTGCTTGGCCAGCGCATTCTTTCTATACAGTGGTATGAAGATATCGGTATACTTCGAATTGCGTTTTCTAATGGGTATGCGCTAGATATGTTTCATGACAGCTCGTTTTTTGAAGGCTGGGATTTATATGGTCAAGACGGCTTTTCCTTTATCTCGCTTCCAGGGGGAGCGTGCGACCATCAAATTTCAGTTTGTATAGACAGTTCATCAGCACATGAAAGGAGGTGAGTTTTTTTTACGAAAAACTGACCCATGGGTACTCTAAAATTGTTTAAAAAAATAAAACGGGTCTGCAGCTATTAAAGGATGAAGGCTTCTCAAATAACTTAGTTACGTAACGGAGGAAAAAGATGAATTTTTTGACGAGATTTAGTTTAAAAAATGCGGTAGCTGTGTTTATCGTTTCATTTTTACTTATTTTAGCGGGGCTATATTCATTTTCAAAACTAAAAATTGATTTACTACCGAATATCGAATTTCCGCAGCTGTCCATTGAAGCAACGTATCCTGGAGCTTCTCCTGATGACGTAAATGAAAGTGTCACGTCGAAAATCGAAGACCAAGTAAAAGGAATTGAAGGCGTTAAAAGCGTACAAAGCGTATCATATGAAAACGTCGGTATTATTAATTTAGAATTCCCGTTTAATACGGATTTAGATAAAGTTGAACAGCAAATTAACTCGTCGATAAAAGAATTAGATTTGCCAGAGTCATCAAATGTAGACGTAAACCGTTTTTCATTTGGTTCCTTCCCGATTTTCAACATTTCACTGTTTGCAAAAGATGATGCAAATCTTGAAAAAGTATTAAACGATGAAGTGATTCCTGAATTGAATAAAATTCAAGGTATTAACTCCGTCTCCGTTGGCGGTGTGAAAGAGGACCTTTTACAAATTACGGTCGATAAAGAAAAAGCAGCTCAAGCTGGTTTAACGCTTGATGGGATGAAAGAACAAATTAATCAAAAAGCCGTTTCCTTCCCAGCAGGAACATTAAACGGAAAAGAGCTCCAAATTCCAGTGCGAGTAGAAGAAAAAGTTGCCACGATCGATGCATTAAAGAAAATCCAGCTGAAATCCACGATGAACCCTGAAGCACAGCCTGTGAAACTTGGCGATATTGCCAAAGTCGAAGCCGTAACAGAACAAGGCGAATATACACGCTACGACGGCAAAGACGCACTGTCGATGGCCATCACAAAAAAGCAAGACGCTAATACGGTTGAAGTGGCCAACGAAACGATGAAGATTTTGAAAAAATATGACGATCAGTTAGACTACGCAATTGGCTTTGACTCAGCTGATGGCATTGAAAAGTCTGTTGAAACATTAGTACGCGAAGGATTGCTCGGGGCATTATTTGCGTCACTCGCCGTGCTGATTTTCTTGCGTAACTTCCGTGCTACGATCATTGCGATTATATCGATTCCATTATCGCTGTTAGTATCAGCTATTTTCTTAAACCAGCTTGATATTTCCCTTAACATTATGACACTAGGTGGAATGGCTGTAGCCGTTGGGCGCGTAGTGGATGACAGTATTGTTGTTATTGAAAACATTTTCAGACGCGTTCGTCGTTCAGAAGAAGGCATGAGCAATGAGCTTGTGGAATCGTCCACAAAAGAGATTTTAAAAGCAATTACCTCGTCTACGATTACAACGGTTGTCGTATTCTTGCCAATTGGCTTTGTAGGAGGAATTACAGGAGAGTTCTTCTTGCCGTTTGCCTTAACAGTTGTTTTTTCACTGTTAGCATCTCTTCTTGTAGCGATTACAATCGTGCCGATTCTCGCAAAGTTTGCATTTAAAAAAGTACCGCCTGAAGAAAAAGAAGGAAAGTTGCAGCGGGGGTATGCAAAAGCGATTGCATGGTCACTTAATCATAAAATCAAAATTTTAATTTTATCCTTTGTTTTACTGTTTGGCTCATTTGCGCTTGTTCCTTCACTTGGCTTTACCTTTATTCCAAATGAAGAACAAAAAATGCTTCAAGCCAACGTTCAATTACCGGCATCTACATCCCTTGAAAAAACAAACGATGTATCCTTGAAAATTGAAAAGATGTTTGCGGACCAAAACGAAATTTCAGACGTGACCACGGAAGTTGGATCACGCGACTTCTCAACAGGTGTAAAACGTCCGAACCAAGTTGGCTATTTCTTGAATGTAAAAGAAGGCGTGAACGTTGATACATTTATTGATAAAGTTCAAAAGAAAATGGAAAGCATCACGAAAGAAGAATCACCAAAAGCAACGGTGAATGTACAGGAAGCATCAACAGGAGGACCGCCTACAAATAATAACGTGACGGTTGATTTATATTCTTCTAATTTAGATGACTTGCAAAAGGCAGCTAAGCAAGTGGAAAACCACTTAAACAAAGACAAACGTCTTAAATATGTAACAAATAACTTCTCAGATAAGCAAAAGCAGCTTGTAGTAGAAGTAGATCCTGATAAAGCTGCAGATTACGGGGTATCTGGATTTCAGCTGCTTGGTACGATCTCTGATCAAACCAAACCGGTATCCGTTGGAGACTTAAAATTAGATAATACAAAACGAGCGGTTCAGCTTTCGTACGATAAAGACCTTGCCTCAGTAAAAGAAATTAAAGACCTACAAGTGTTTACAGAGAGAGGGCCTGTGTTAGTAAAAGATATCGCTGACGTTCGTACAATTGATACGTTCACTTCTATTCAAAAGCTCGACGGCAAAGTATTTGCGCGAGTAGAAGCAGACATCAAAGGCGATGATGTTCAAGCTGTGACCAAAGATGTTGTAGATGGAGTGAAAAAGCTAGACTTGCCGAAAGATGTGAGCTTGGACGGAGGAGGCGGAAGCGACGAGACAGTAGAAGTCTTCCAATCTCTAGGTCTAGCCATTTTAACAGCAATCGGCCTCGTGTATTTAACAATGCTCGTTACGTTTGGAAAAGCGCGTATTCCATTTATCATTTTATCGTCACTCATTTTTGTGCCAATCGGTTCGTTAGTTGGTCTTGTCATTGCAAAAGAACCGCTGTCTGTCAGCGTCATGATTGGATTCTTAATGCTGATTGGAATTGTTACAACAAACGCGATTGTGCTTGTAGATCGAATTACCCAAAATCGTGAACAAAAAGGCATGACGATCCGCGAAGCCCTTATTGAAGCTGGGAAAACGCGCTTGCGTCCAATTTTAATGACGGCGTTTGCTACCATTGCTGCATTAATCCCTCTGGCGCTTACTACGTCAAGCGGAACGCTGATTTCAAAAGGCTTAGCGATCACGGTAATTGGAGGGCTTACGTCATCTACTCTTCTTACCTTAATTATTATTCCGGTTGTATACGAACTCTTCTTCGCAAGACAAGTAAAAAGAGAAAAACAGCTGGAAAAAGAAACGACATAAGAACTATTTTCTAATAGAGGAAAATATGACCATAGACTATATGTTATAATAAAAGTACGTTTTAACCCCTTATATTATAGAAAAAGAAGCGGCGCTTTCGAGCGCCGCTTCTTTTTTATGTAAAATCATTATTTACAAAAAATGATTAAATGTCTTGTATGGAGGGAAAGAGTGTTAACAGGAAGCTTTACTATATCATTGTAGAGTTATCTAAAAACCATACAAAGTACAGGAGTGTCGTTTTCGTGAGTTCAACAAAGAAAGTTGTATTTATCAGTTCCATTATTTTAAATGTCCTTTTTATAGGTGTTTTTGCTTTTTATGCAACAAGCAGCAGCGCGATGAAAAATCCGCTGTCATCTAAGGGTTCGTCTAAGCAAAGCTATAGAGACAATCCTTATTACATTGAACGGACTACTTTGTTCAAGCAATTAAGTATTCCTAAAGAGTCAATCGTATTTCTCGGTGATAGCATTACCCAGCGCTCTGAGTGGAGCGAACTTTTTCATAATAAGCAGATTGTCAATCGAGGCGTAGCCGACGATACAACTGAAGGGGTATTGCATCGTTTAAAAAGCATTACAGATGCTAAACCAAAAAAGATTTTCTTAATGATTGGCATTAACGATTTAAATGAGCAAAAATCTGTAAAAAAAACCAAAGCAAATTATGCTGAAATTCTTGAGCGTATTCATAAAGAATCACCGGATACAAAAGTCTATATTCAAAGTGTACTGCCCGTCAACAATAAAAAATGCGGCGACGCAGTGGACAATAAAGATGTGATAGCGTTAAATAACTATTTAGAGCATCTCGCTAAGAAACATAATGATTCTTACATTGACCTGTATTCGAAAGTATCCAAAAACAATCAGTTAAAAAGTAGTTTCACGGTGGATGGTCTTCATTTAAAAGGCCAAGGCTATGCTGTTTGGAAACAAGAAGTTCAGTCATACGTAAACCAATAAAAAAAGCGCTCCGGAAGGAGCGCTTTTTTTTAGATAAGCTCTGGTAAATGTTTTTTAGCATCGTATTCGACAAGAGCATCATCGTTTTTAATGCGGTGTAAATAATCAGGATTTGAAATTAGCGGGCGGCCAATAGCAGCTACGTCGATCCAGCCGGCTTGAAGCGCTTTTTCAGCTGATTCAGGCGTTAAATCACCCACGCCGATAATCGGTCCATCCCAGTACTTACGCGTGATTTCATAAAGGTTTTGGCCGTTTTGGACATCTTCGTAAAAATCAAGCATAGACGGGTGAATAATCTCAATGCCTGTTTCTTTAAAAGCTTCTGTATACGTTTGAATGGCTTTTTCGGTATCATCCCAGCGATAGTCTGGTTTATCAAGCTTATGAGGAGAGAAGCGAATCACAACGCGTTCTTTTCCGATAGCGTCAATAACAGCAGAAATCACTTCTTTCATAAACGTTAATCGCTGTGCAAGGTCGCCTCCGTATTCATCCGTGCGTTTGTTAGACCAGTCTGAATTAAATTGATCAATTAAATAGCCGTGAGCACCGTGAATTTCAACGCCGTCAAAGCCTGCTTCAATGGCATTTTTAGCTGCTTGAGCGTACTGTCCTACAACTTCTTTAATATCTTCTTTTGACATTTCTTCAGGCTCTTCGTACGGCTTACGGAAACGAGGTACTTGACCTTGTGCTGCAATAGCAGAAGGGGCCTGAGGTTTATGCCCATTGATTAACCCGGAATGACTCAAGCGGCCAACGTGCCAAATTTGAGCGATAATCGTGCCGCCTTCTTCATGAACAGCTTCTGTTACAGGCTTCCATGAATCAATTTGGTCTTGTGTATAGATACCGGGAACGCCAGGATTTCCTTTTGCGCGTTCGCTGATAACAATTCCTTCACTAATAATTAAGCCAATACCATCCTTTGCGCGGCGGCGGTAGTAGTCTACAACGTCTTGACCGACTACGCCTGTCTCTGGATCAGCAAAGCATCGTGTCATCGGTGCCATTGCTGTACGAGTGTGTAAATCAAATGCTTCAATGTTTGTTGGTTGGAATAATTTTTCAAATTTACTCATTTTATATTCAGCTCCTTAAGAGGAAAGTATAGCTGCGAACGTTTTTGCAGCGGGTTCAGTTTATTGTAACAGGGGATTTGTTTTATCTTCAAACATTTCGACTTCCGAAAAATGATTACAAAAAAAGCCGGCTGTTTTGACAGCCAGCTTTTACAATATTAATGCTGTTTGTTAGGAAGTTTTTTCTCCGGGTGGCCAGTAGCTTGACCCTGCTTATTTTTACGCTGCTTTTCTTGATTGTCGTTCAGCTTTTGAACAAATTGATTTGTGTTTTCCATTATCCATACCTCCTTTATGAGCTTTCCCTGTTACTATAACCCATTGCATTCAAAAACATGACGCCAATCCGCTAAAAGCAGCTCCGTATATACACCGGTATATAGAAATTAACAGGAAAATCGTGTATACTGTTGTAAAAATAACGTTAATGTTTCGTGAGTTTATAATTTCTTATTCATTCATGAACAAGAAAAGGTGTTACGCAATGAGTGATTTTTTTAGCGGGAAAGAAATGTCGTTTATTTTAATTTTGACATTCAGCGTGTACATATTTGTCTGGAATGTGCCCCTTCAGGCGACCAATGCCATGATGATTTACTTTATTCTGCTGTTTTTGTATACAGTCAGTAAGCTGCTTTTTTCTCCTCAGTTCCGACAATTTCCGCTTGTTAAGGTGCTATTGGCCATTTTATTTGTTCTTATGCTGGCTGAAATAATCGTTGCTTACAGCACTCATAGCATAAAGATTACAGATTTACATCACATTTTCGATTATTTCAGTCATATGGATTTGTATTCATAATTTTTTTGAATAGCTTTGTTAACATGCTTTCGCAAACTATGGGTCTCTTACTTTTGAACATACAAGACGATGAAAAAGCAGGGCATATTGTATATAAAGCTTAAGAAACGCCTCTATTCTTCAGCTTTTTCTCTTTTAAAGGAGTAGGAGGTCTTTGTTCATGACCGTGCTCTTTCAAAAATTAACTATCGTTCATTGTACGCTTAGTAAGATGAGTATAAAAGATAAAAAAGGAGAGGCGCATGAGGGATGTAGTTTCCAAAAAAACAAGGCAAAATATCCATCGAGACATTGAACAAGGGAACTTAGGAAAAGTGAGAGACCGCCTGCACGGTTTGCTCGTTACATATCCAAATGAGCTGTCTTTGCGAAAAGAACTCGGAGATATTTATTATCGTCTTCAAGATCTTCAAATGGCAGGGCGCTACTGGTATTTAGAAAAAGAAAAAACAGTGGAAATGACTCGCGCTTGTCTGCTCTTTGAAAAGAAGTGCGGCGATAATCCAGCTGTAATTGCAAGAGCATTAAAATTCAAAGGAGACAAAGAGCAAATTCACGATTTACGTATTCAGGAAATGCTCTCACAAACTCAGCTTACGGTCATAGAAAAATTGATTGAACCGCCGGAGGAAGAAACGATAGGGGATAAGCTTATTGTAGCTGGATGCGCGTTGATTTTTCTTACAGTCGTCAGTTTACTAATCATTGGCGTATATACCGTTTGTACATGGCTGTTTTAATGCGAAAAAGGTGCACATCAGTGCACCTTTTCTTTATGAATGTTGCTTCACTACGTGATTGATAATTTGCTCGGCTGCAGCAGCCGGTCCAGATGCCTGCTGGAAACTTGCGTTGATTTCTTTAATTCCTTTTTTATAGGAATTGTCGCGGACAACTTCGTCAACGGCACTTCTTAAAAGAGAGGCATTTACCGTTTCTTTTGCTAAGCGATAACCAGCGTTTAGTTCCACGAGCCTTTGAGCAACGATCGGCTGATCTTTGCCATGAGGTAAAACGACTAACGGTACGTTAAAATGAATAGCTTCGTTTACGCTGTTCATGCCTCCGTGCGTGATAAAAACGTCCGCTTCTTTTAACACGTCAAGCTGAGGAACATAGGGCAAAATAATAAAATGCTCTGGCGCTTTTTTAATTCTTTTAAAATCGGCCCGGTCTCCTGCTGCAATCACAACTTTTCCATCAAAATCGCTAAATGCGTCGATGCAAAGGTTGAAAAAGCCTTCTACGTCATGAAGTACCGTTCCCATTGAAATATAAAGAACTTTTTCGTCTTTCAGCTTTTCTAACGGAAAATCATGAGAGCGGTGACGCTTTGGAAAGCTTGGCCCAATAAATAAACACGAGTCATCAAAATGTTCATGAAGCGGCTGGAAAAAGCGGCTTGTGTACACGACCGTTAATTCGCCTTCATTGTTCATAAATTGAAGCAGATTTTTAGGTTCTATGCCAAACTGATTTTTAAGCAGGCTGAGCCCGTACTGAGCTTGTTCATCCGGCTGAAATGGAACGTCTGAATCAGGATGAAGAGGCATCATTCTTAAACGGTCTTTCGGCATTAAAAAAGAAGCAGATGATACAATGCCAGGGATCCGCAAATAATCACGCACTAATTCGCCTGCTCCAAACTTGTCGTAAAACACAAAATCAAATTCAATTTTTTTTGATAATATATGAACAAGCTTCAGCGTATCTAAAGACGTTTGGATGTGGATGTTTAAAAAAGCGTTGATTCCTTGAGGAGTTTCAGGCTTGATGGATACACCGCTTAATAAGTCTGGGTGAATGTGTACGATAGCCCCGGCGTTTTCAAGGCGCTCTTTAAAACGCTCGGCCGTAATATAATGAACTGTATCACCTCGGTCTGAAAAAGCTTTTACCATTCCAAGCGTTGGGTTTATGTGACCTTCAGCGGGAAAGTTGATCATTAAAATGTTTGCCATTTTTTCACTTCACTTTCGGTAAGATTTCTTCAAGCGTAATCAAATATAAGGAAGTTGACAACTAATTTGGTTAGCGCATTTATTTTTTGAAGCCCTGCCTTTGTGTATAAAATGTGAAAAAATATAACTTTTTTCCTAAAAAATAACATAATTAAACTGAGTTTATGATAGAATTTTGAGAGCACTAGAGAGAAAGAATCATTTTTGGAGGTTGCTATTTTGAGTACGTTATCAACAAATTCAGAACCGGTTTTAAAGCCTAAAAAGAAAAAAGAGTTTACTTACTTCACATTGCTTCTATTTATCGTGTTGGGCTTTGGACTGCAAATCATAGCCGGAATTGGAGTAGCTATTTACGATGAAGTTATGGGTTCAAATATGACAGGAATTTTATTAGAAGGCCCATATGCTCTGCTTGTAGACGCGGCATTTTTTCTAGGGGTTGCGGTGCTTTATAGACCTGTGCGCAGATTTTTAAAACCTATGTGGAACGTCTCGGTATTAAAAGAAGGGAAAACGTATGTATATATTGTGGTAGGCTTTTTAATTGTAGCCGCGGTGCAGTACGTGATGCTTTCATTTTTAAACGTAGAAAGCGCAGATCAGCAGCAAAAAGATTTAAATCAAGGCAGTTTTAATCAAACGCTGCTTTCAAGCTGGATATTTTTTATAAGTGTAGCAGTTATCACGCCTATTAAAGAAGAGCTGCTTTATAGAGGTGTTTTATGTGGTTTCTTAACCAAACGCCATCACGTGCTTGTGGGCATTTTCGTTTCCGCTCTTGTATTCGGTCTTTTACATATTGGCTTTCCGATTACAGCTACCGTCATGGGACTTGTTTTCGCCATTATTTATTATCGAACAAAATCTATTTTCCCATCTATGATTTTACATATGCTGTGGAATGGATTAGTGAGTATAACCGTGTTCTTTTAAAAGAGGGTAAAACAAAGTAGTTTCGTTGAGGGAAAATCCGAACAATTCATCGTTCGGATTTTTTTATTGGTAGGATGAATCTAAGTTTCATGCATGTAGCTTCCTTCTAGCTGTTGACTGGATGGATTTCGTTATGTCTCAATTTCTTTTTATTTCGATAAAGACGCCGAATGCTTTACGCGAATTTTCCCAACTATTAATAATCCAAGAGGGTAAAATAGTCCAAATAACAGACTGTACGGAATCCACGTATCTCTGTCCCACGTTTGTTCATAGGGAATGCTTGGATACACGATAAGTGAAAATGTAACGGCAATAATGCCTAGCGGAAGAGTTAAAATTCGGTAGTTTTTTAATTCAAGAATTTGAGCGAGTCCGGAAACGGTCGCATAATAGTAGAGAGACGTTTTGAAATAAAGAGATAAAAACCACATAATGGCCATGATTACTTCAATATTTTTCAGAAAATCGGCAACTTCGATACGCCTTGCAAGCTCATAGCTTGGATATAAAGCGATACGTGTATACGTATTTCCAAGTACAAGAATGCCAAGTAATAAAATAATAATCATAATGCCTCCGCCGATTAAGCTTCCTGTAAAAAAAGCGCGGTTTCGCTGATCAGGTTCCCCTACGTGAGCAGGGAAAACGGTCAGCAATACAATAAAAGTGAGAGACGTAATACTTGTAAAGACCAGAATAGATCTAATAATAGGCTTAACGCCTACCTCTAACAAAGGCTGCAAATTCTCATAATGAATTTGAGGGAAGATCGAAAAAACTAAGATTAAAAACGGAATAACAAACCAAGGAAAGAGAATTTCAGCACAGCGGGCAATCGTTTCAATGCCAAGACGAACGCCGACAATCACAATTCCCATAAACAAAATATGAACAGCAAGCATAGGCGTTTGAATAATAATGCGAGTTGTTAGAAATGAGCCCACGTAAAACAAAACTTGACTGCAAAAAAGAAGAGTAGAAGCGACAAATAAAAGAGAGACAAACTTTCCTAGCCACTTGCCTAAAATGGCTTCGTTTAGTTCTACAAGGGTTTTATTCGGATAAAGGCTAGAAAGTTTGATATACATCCATACAAGAAAAACGCCTACACCTACGCCTAAAATGGCTGGAATCCATGCCTCTTGTTTAGAATCAGCCGTTAAGCTTCCAGGTACGACTAAAATAGTGTCGCCTAAACTATAAAAAATCACGAGTATTCGAAACTGTGCTGCGGATAATTTTATCTGACTATGCACGTTGTTCACTTCCTTTTACTTCAACAGACTGAACAAAAAATCACTAAAAGGTTTTAATAAAAAAGCAATGCCGTCTCCAGGGTTAGGGATTTCCACACCGCCATATTTTAAACTAACAATTAAAATACTTACTGCGAACAAACTCCAAAAAATTCGCTTTTCTCTTTGACTGTTCACTTTTTTTAAATAAGGTATTTCTACTAAACAAACAGCCGCACAAAGTAAAAAAATCCCTAAAAATATAAGCATGTATCAACCTCAATTAGTAACCCTTCAAAAATAATGAAGGGATGTTAAAGACGCCTGTGTTTCAAAAATAGTATCACCCAAAATGGCTTCATTTATGAAAAGTAAGACTAAAGGCAGTGCAAAACCGTGTTATAATGACCAAGTTGAGCGTTATAATAGAGAAAAAACAGCATGATTACAAACAAGTAGATACATAACAAGGTAAGGATGGGAGAGAGATGGATGGCAGACGAATTCAAAAAAATGCTAGATGACAAAGAAAAGGTACAGCTTATGATCGCCGCCATTGTCATGCTCGGAGGCCTGGTCGTTTTGTTAAAAAGCGTTGCAACGGGTCAGGCAATGGGCCAAAAATGGCTAGAAAGTAAAGGGAATGTAGACACAGATCTGTATGTTGAAACGGTAAAAAGCTACATACACCTGTATCAAATTGTGGGTGGCGTCATGTTTGGAGGAGGCCTTCTCACGTTACTTCGTGCTAAGCTAAAGAAATAAAGCGGCAGCAAAATAAAAGATCATAGTCCAAAAGAAGTGTCATATCTTTTTAATAACTTAAAAAATAGTGAAAAGGAGTTATGTATGAATAATGAAGAAAATACACCGGCTTATCATCTGTTTATGATGATAGGAGCGCTTGCTATGCTGATTTTTGGTGTTGTCGGTTTCTTTATTAAGTATCCTGCTACGTTAAGTTTTGTGATGTGCATTGGCGGAAGCATCATATTTTTGCTACATTTATTTGAATATATGAAACCTAAAAATGAACTATAGCATCTTCAAACGAGGAAATCTAGAAGCAAAGGAAGATGAGAAATGCAGAAACATCGTACGTACGAAACGCTAGTTGATCTTTATCAAAAAAGCGCAAAAATTCATTATGAAATCGATTATCGAGATAAAAAATCTTTAAAAAAAGGAAACCGAGCTGCAGAAGATATGAAAAAAATTGCGCAGCTCATTCATTTATACTATCCAGGCATGCTCTTTGAATTTTCAACACTGCTGACGAATCCTACTTATCGAATTGACCTATGGGCTGCACATCATATTTTAGAAATTATGAGCTATTCACCAATGCTTGAGGACAACGCGCTTTCCGTCATTGAACGCTACGCCGACGAAAATGATTTTACGGCTTTAGGGAATCGCATGTGGTTAGGTCAGTGGAGAGAAAAACAGCGCTAAAACCCATATAGGCAAACAAGAATAACTAAAAGGAAGATAGATATATGAGTTTACGTACATTAAAGAATGGTATAGACGTCACCATTCGAGAAGCAGAATCAAAAGACGCAGAGAAAATGATTGCTTTTTACAATCGAGTGGGAGGAGAAAGTGATTTTCTTTCATTTGGAGAAGGAGAGTTTCTTAGACCAGTTTCAGAGTATGAAGTGTTTTTAGCTTCTGTAAAACAAGAGCAAGACTCTCTTATAGTCGTGACTGAAAAAGAAGAGAAAATCATTAGTATTGCATCCATCACCTCGTCTCAAAACCCGCGTAATAAGCATGTGGGTACCCTTGGTATCGTGGTAGAGAATGCTTACAGCGGGCTAGGGCTAGGAAGACAGCTAATGATTGAGCTGATTGAATGGGCACGTATGAATAAACAAACAAAAAAAATCGAACTTGTAACGCGAGAAGATAATCAAAGAGCTATTTCTTTATACAAACAGCTAGGGTTTCAAACAGAAGGATTAAAAGAAAAAGACACCTATATAAATGGCGTCTACTACAATACAATGCTTATGGGTCTTCACTTATAAAAAGAGGCTGAGACAAAAGTATGTTAAGTGAATGAAAATCCGAACGATTCATCGTTCGGATTTTTTCATTGTGGTGATGAACGTAGGCTTCATATAATTGATGTAGTTATATCTCACTCTCTTTTGATTTATTGTTTTTTAGCATCAGCAAATGTACTCATCGCCTCGTTCATGAATTTCGCTAATCCTTTTCCGTATTGATCGATGTTGGTTGTAAACCGCTCATCTTGTACATACATCTCTCCAAGACCTTTAAAGGCTTCTAACGAATACGTTCCAAAGTTCTCATTTAAAAATTGATACCATTGCTCAATGGCTTTTTGAGCTTCTGTAGAGGATGGTGACAGATCACGCAGAGAAGCTAAGTGAGTGTAGATACTTTCCCATTCGTTTGACATGCGCTGCTGTTCTTCATGTGAAAAGCTTTGTACTTTTTCATTCGCTTCATCTACGCGCTGATTTCCCCAGCGCTTCCGGGCTTCTTCTTCGTATGGGTTATGCGAAAAATCCAGTCCGTTAAACCGCTCTTTTTCGTTCATTTCAATCGCTCCTTTTTCATATTGAATCGTTTTATTAATGGTTGCAATCATTTGATCGAGCCGACTGCGCTTTTCAATAAGCATGTTTTTTTGCAGTATTAACGCTTCTGTACGATTAAATGTTGGGTCTGTTATAATCTCGTGAATTTGTTTTAAAGGGAAGCCAAGTTCTTTAAAAAATAATATTTGCTGAAGCATATCAAGATTAGCCGGTGAATAAAGCCGGTAGCCGGATTCACTGACAGCATCAGGTTTTAATAGCCCGATTTCATCATAGTGATGCAGCGTGCGGACGCTGATTCCTACTAAGTCAGCCACTTCTTTTACTTTTCTGTTCATTCTTTCATCTCCCTTCTGAAATCTACTATAAAATATAACGCAGCGTAAGGGTCAATACTAAAAAAGAAATAATTGACTTTTAATTTATATGCATTTATATTTAATTAGCATTAACTATTTATAACATGAAATAAATAAGCAAGCCTGGAGGAATAGATGTGACAAAAAGCAATCAGTATCTTGGGGAGATTCGTTCATCGCTTCAAGTGCTATTTGAAAAAATGCAGCCCGAAATGATGGAGAGCCTTAATGAGCATGAGATGACTCCTACGCAATTATTTGTTCTTTCTTATTTAAAGAAAGTAGGGAGCAGTAAGGTTTCTCAAATTGCAGAGCTAATGGATGTAAAACCGAGTGCCGTGACTCTTTTAGTGGATCGTCTTGAACAGCACAATTTTGTTGTAAGAGAACACAATAAAGAAGACAGAAGAGTTGTTGACATTACCTTAACGGAGTTTGGGCATCGCAAACTTGAAGACGTGCTAAATGGTCGAAAAGCCATTATGGACCGCTACCTTTTGCATCTAACAGAAGAAGAGCTTTCCATGATGGCTTCTATTACGAAAAAGCTTGCAACATCAGCTGCTTCTTATAAAGATAAGCAGCATTAACAAAAAAGAGGAGAGACACACGATGGAAAATCAAAAAAATTCAAAGCGCACGCTTTTATTAATTGGGTTAATTATTGCAATGTTCTTTTCTGCACTTGATGGAACCATTGTCGGAACAGCTATGCCAAGAATCGTAGGAGATCTTGGTGGTTTAAGCATGATGACATGGCTGACAACAGCCTATTTATTAACGTCAACAACGGTTGTTCCGATTGCAGGAAAGCTCGCTGATTTAGTAGGACGCAGAGTAATTTATGTTACAGGACTTATTATTTTTATGGTGGCTTCTGCTTTATGCGGGATGGCAAATAATATGACAGAGCTTATTTTATTCCGTGCATTACAAGGAATTGGGGGCGGCGTTATGATGCCGATGGCAATGATTGTAATCGGTGATTTATTTACAGGAAAAGCACGAGCAAAGTTTCAAGGAGTATTCGGAGGAATTTATGGTCTTGCTTCTGTCATCGGTCCGCAAATTGGCGGATGGATTGTTGATTCATTGAACTGGAAATGGGTGTTTTACATTAACTTGCCGGTAGGGATACTCGCTACCGTTTTTATTGCGCTCGGACTTCAAGGAAAAAAACATACAGGACCTGTTAAATTCGATGTAGCTGGTATGTTCACAATGGTTATCGGAGTAGTAAGCTTGCTTCTTGCCCTGAGCTTTGGAGGAAAAGATTACGACTGGAACTCTTGGCAGATTATTAGTTTGTTTGCACTTGCTATTGCTGGGATTATAAGCTTTATTATTGTGGAAACGAAAGCTAAAGAACCAATTCTTCCGATGTATTTATTTAAGAACCGAACGTTTACGCTTTTAAACATCATTGGCTTTTTTATGAGCATCGGTATGTTCGGAGCTATTACATTTGTTCCGTTCTTTATGCAAGGAATAGTTGGAGTCAGCGCCTCAGAATCAGGTACCATTATGACACCGATGATGATTTCAATGATTGTAACGAGTATTATTGGAGGTCAGCTTGTTTATAAAGTTGGTATCAAGCCTCAAATCGTTACGGGTATGCTCATTATGGCAGGAGGGTTCTTCTTGTTAACAACATTAGACCTTCATACTAGCAAGCTTGTTGCCACTTCTTATATGGCCATAATCGGTTTAGGAATGGGGCTTGTGATGCCAATTTTAACGCTTGCTCTTCAAGAAAGCTTTTCAAAAGAAGAGCTCGGTGTTGTTACATCATCAAGTCAATTTTTCCGTTCAATTGGAGGAACGTTCGGTATTACCATTTTAGGAGCGATAATGAACGCCAAATCAGGTACGCTTCTTACTGACAAACTCGTTCCATATTTAAACTCATTGCCTGCTCAAGCAAGCGCTTTTGCCGACGGGTTCAAAAAAGCGATTGATACGAATCCTGAAAGTGTGCTGCAGATGCTGTTTAGTCCTGAGGCGCTAAAGAGTATTCCAGCTGCGCTTTCAGACAGCATTGTGCCTATTTTGAAGACCTCGCTAATGAGCGCATTGCACAGCGTCTTTTTCATGGGCTTAGCTTTTATTATTTTAGGAGCGGTATGCACATTGTTCTTAAGACAGATCAAGCTTTCAAATAAAAAAGCCGAAGAAAAACCAGAAGAAGGCATTGCTGAAGTAGAGCCATCACATTAAAAAAAGCGCACAAATTTGTGCGCTTTTTTTCTATATTAACTAGTTGTTTCATTAGGCTTGCGAAGAAAAGGGGATTGTTTAGACGTGTCATACGAAATTTGATCAAGCAAATACGATAAATATAAGTTCAGTTCAAACCGATCTTCCGTCACAAAATCTGTAAGCGCTTGCTTATTATCTTTCCACATAGTAATTCCTCCTTAATTTTACATACTAATGAATGGATTTAATATCAGAAAGCAAAAGGGAAACAACGGCTTCATTTTCGTCTTTTACGGATAGAATTTGCTGATGGAGATTTAAGTTGTGCACGCGGCCTTTGCACGTTTGCAACGTTCCATCTTTATAGTAAGAAACAGTTATCGTCCCACTTTTCGTTAATTCTCGTAAAAACATTCAAGAAGCCTCCTTAAAAAAGATTACCTGATTAAAAGCCAGTCCTTTCATTTGAGATGAGCAAAAGGGAATGGTATGTACTGCAAGCTTCCCTTTATATTCTTCACCGTGTATGAATAGATAAAAGGTTGCTAGCTCACCTATAAAATGTCCTAAATTTCAGAATATACTGTCTTTTACGTATAGTGTTTTTTAAAAGGATTAATGTTACATTTATTATGTAACATTCTGATGAGAAAGAAAACCGTTTCTACAAAACTTCTCTAAAAATTACAAAATATTCATATTCGTGTGAAGGATGTAGAATGAGCAGATATGGAAGTAACTGCATTTATAAAAAACGTAACGACAGCTTCAATTATTAATGATCTTAATACTAGTTATCAATTATATGTATTTTACTAATTTATTCTTCTCCGATAAAATGCAGGTAGACGAATTTGATAAGAATTTTCTAATGATTTATATAATTAAATTTGATATAATCTATAGGAATAATAATGTATGAAGGGAAACATCATTGATTAATTAGACACAGGTATTACATGTTGTTGAAGATGATTCGTAAAAGCATACATATTTAAATTATATACTTTTGTGAGGTGGACAGTGTTGCAACTTAAGGTAGTAAACAGCCCTTTTAATCAAGAACAAGCAGATTTGCTTAATCGCCTTCTGCCGACATTAACAGAAGCACAAAAAATGTGGTTGAGTGGTTATTTAACAGCATCTCAATCTACGTCTGCCGAAGGAACGCCAGACGTTTCTACAGCAGCGCCTGCTCAAGCGGAGCAGACGATTTCAAAAGACGTAACGATTCTTTACGGATCACAGACAGGAAATGCTCAAGGTCTTGCTGAAAATACAGGCAAAACGCTTGAAGCAAAAGGTTTTAATGTAACTGTATCTTCTATGAATGATTTCAAACCAAATAATTTAAAGAAACTTGAAAATTTATTAATTGTTGTAAGTACACATGGAGAAGGAGAGCCGCCTGATAACGCGCTATCTTTCCACGAATTTCTTCACGGCCGTCGAGCGCCAAAGCTTGAGAATTTCCGTTTTTCTGTCTTGTCGCTTGGAGACAGCTCATACGAATTTTTCTGTCAAACAGGGAAAGAATTTGATGTGCGCTTAGCAGAACTTGGCGGTGAAAGACTGTATCCGCGCGTTGACTGTGATTTAGATTTTGAAGAGCCCGCAAATAAATGGCTTAAAGGTGTTATTGACGGATTAAGCGAAGCGAAAGGACACAGCGCTTCGGCAGCTGTTCCGGCGGAAGCTCCTGCAGGAACTTCGCCGTACTCAAGAACAAATCCTTTTAAAGCAGAAGTGCTTGAGAACTTAAACTTGAACGGCCGCGGATCAGATAAAGAAACGCGACACTTAGAACTATCTCTAGAAGGTTCAGGTTTGACGTATGAACCGGGAGACAGTTTAGGTATTTATCCTGAAAATGATCCTGAGCTTGTTGATCTTCTTCTTAACGAATTCAAGTGGGATGCGAGTGAAAGTGTAACGGTTAATAAAGAAGGAGAAACGCGTCCTCTTAGAGAAGCGCTACTCTCTAATTTTGAAATTACCGTGTTAACAAAGCCGCTTTTAAAGCAAGCAGCTGAGCTTACTGGAAATGATAAATTAAAAGCGCTTGTAGAAAATCGCGAGGAATTAAAAGCATACACACAAGGCCGTGATGTAATTGACTTAGTTCGTGACTTCGGCCCATGGAACGTATCAGCACAAGAGTTTGTAGCTATTTTACGCAAAATGCCAGCGCGCCTTTATTCAATTGCAAGCAGCTTGTCAGCAAACCCTGACGAAGTTCATCTAACAATTGGAGCGGTACGTTACGAAGCGCATGGACGTGAGCGTAAAGGTGTTTGTTCAGTCCTATGTTCAGAACGTTTGCAGCCAGGTGATACGATTCCTGTATACCTTCAAAGCAATAAAAACTTTAAGCTTCCTCAAAACCAAGAAACGCCGATTATTATGGTGGGACCTGGTACAGGTGTGGCTCCGTTCCGCTCATTTATGCAAGAGCGTGAAGAAACAGGAGCAAAAGGTAAGTCATGGATGTTCTTTGGAGATCAGCACTTTGTAACAGACTTCCTTTACCAAACAGAGTGGCAAAAGTGGTTAAAAGACGGCGTGCTAACGAAAATGGACGTGGCGTTTTCACGCGATACTGAAGAAAAAGTATACGTACAAAACCGTATGCTTGAACATAGTAAAGAATTATTCCAGTGGTTAGAAGAAGGCGCATCTTTTTATGTGTGCGGAGATAAAACAAATATGGCACGCGACGTGCACAACACGCTAGTTGAAATTGTTGAAACAGAAGGCAAGATGAGCCGCGAAGAGGCGGAAGCTTACCTTGCTGAAATGAAGAAACAAAAACGTTATCAGCGTGATGTATACTGAGGATTGAAAGGAGATTTTCAACATGGTAAACAAAATTTTAAAAGCGCCCGAAGGTCCTCCAAGTGACGTTGAGCGCATAAAAGATGAAAGTAATTATTTACGCGGTACATTAGGAGAAACAATGCTAGACCGCATCAGCTCAGGTATTTCTGAAGACGATAACCGTTTGATGAAGTTCCACGGAAGCTACTTACAAGATGATCGAGATCTTCGTAATGAACGTCAAAAACAAAAGCTAGAGCCAGCTTACCAATTCATGCTTCGCGTTCGTACGCCAGGCGGTGTTTCAACACCAGAACAGTGGCTAGTGATGGATGATTTAGCACAAAAATACGGAAATGGAACGTTAAAGCTGACAACTCGTCAGGCGTTCCAAATGCACGGAATTTTAAAGTGGAACATGAAGAAAACGATTCAAGAAATTCATGCTTCTTTATTAGACACAATTGCAGCTTGCGGAGATGTAAACCGTAACGTAATGTGCAATCCGAACCCATATCAGTCAGAAGTGCATGCTGAAGTATTCGAATGGTCAAAAAAATTAAGTGATTATTTATTGCCTCGTACAAGAGCGTACCACGAACTTTGGCTAGATGAAGAGAAAGTAATTAGCACACCGGAAGTGGAAGAAGAAGTGGAACCAATGTATGGTCCGCTCTATTTGCCAAGAAAGTTCAAAATTGGCGTAGCTGTGCCACCTTCTAACGATATTGACGTGTATTCACAAGATCTTGGCTTTATTGCCATTTTAGAAGACGAGAAACTTGTTGGATTTAACGTAGCAATCGGCGGCGGTATGGGTATGACGCACGGGGATAAAGCAACTTACCCTCAGCTTGCAAAAGTGATTGGCTTCTGCCGACCTGACCAAATTCTAGAAGTAGCGGAAAAAGTCATTACGATTCAACGTGATTACGGAAACCGCTCTGTGCGTAAAAACGCGCGTTTTAAATACACGGTTGATCGTCTTGGATTAGAAACGGTAAAAGAAGAGCTTGAAAACCGTCTGGGCTGGAGCTTAGACGAAGCAAAATCTTATCACTTTGATCATAACGGAGACCGCTACGGCTGGGAAAAAGGTGTGAAAGGAAAATGGCACTTTACTCTTTTTGTTCAAGGTGGACGTATTGCTGACTTTGAAGACTATAAGCTTATGACGGGTCTTCGTGAAATTGCAAAAGTTCATAGCGGTGATTTCCGTTTAACGGCCAATCAAAATTTAATTATCGCGAATGTATCCACTCAAAAGAAAAAGCAAATTAGTGACTTGATTGAACAGTATGGATTAACAGACGGCAAGCATTATTCGGCTCTTCGCCGCAGCTCATTAGCTTGCGTATCGCTTCCGACTTGCGGGCTTGCGATGGCAGAAGCTGAGCGTTATCTTCCAGTTCTTGTTGAGAAAATTGAAGCAATTGTAGATGAAAACGGTCTTCGCGATAAAGAAATCACGATTCGTATGACGGGCTGTCCTAACGGCTGTGCGCGTCCTGCTTTAGGTGAAATTGCTTTTATCGGTAAAGCACCGGGCAAATACAATATGTATCTTGGAGCAGCATTTGACGGCAGCCGCTTAAGCAAAATGTATCGTGAAAATATCAGTGAAGAAGAAATTTTAAATGAACTGCGCGTCTTACTTCCTCGCTATGCAAAAGAAAGAGAAGAAGGCGAGCACTTTGGTGACTTTGTCATCCGCGCTGGAGTAATTGAAGCTGTAACAGACGGCACGAATTTCCACGCATAATACGTAAAAAGGGACTTTTCTAACTTACAGAAAAGTCCCTTTTTCTATTTTAGTATTCTCTAACAAATACAGCTACTCCAAATACCCCTAATCTTTCAGCAGTAATTTGTTCAAAGCCGTTGTCAAGTAAACAATGAGCTGCAGTGCGGTAGCGCTGACCTTGAGCTAACAAACGTCCGCAAGGATTTGCGCGGCCAATTACCGTTGCTTCTACGATGGTACGAGGAGCTTGTCTATCCAAAGGATTTCGCTCCCACAGAATTGTCACCACATCCGGAGGACGCGGAATAGATACATTACCCGTGTGTTCATGCATAGCCATCACCTCCTTACCCTATAGTAAATGCAAAAAATCACAGACTGCTTGTACACACGCTGATTTTTAGTAAAAAAGGCGTTTGGCTATGCCTAACTTAACCAATTTCATAGCAATGAGGTGATGAATAGAAACGGCTGGTA
Organism: Priestia sp. 179-F W1.4 NHS; assembly: GCF_045369295.1. Taxonomy (NCBI): domain Bacteria; kingdom Bacillati; phylum Bacillota; class Bacilli; order Caryophanales; family Bacillaceae; genus Priestia; species Priestia sp. 179-F W1.4 NHS. The sequence continues at coordinate 1,601,432 of NZ_JBIQFF010000001.1, forward strand.
GAAAAAAAGAATGCTATAATGTAAAAGAAAGGAATTTTTATCAAGGAGGGAGAAACATGCAGCAAAAACGAGTAGCGGTTATTACAGGGGGAGCAAGCGGGATTGGCAAAGAAACTGCCTTAAAGTTCGCGCAAAAAGGAGACGCAGTGGTCATTGCTGATTATGATGAAGGAAAAGGAAAAGAGACTCTTCAAAAAATTGAAGAAGCGGGAGGCCACGCTTTATTTGTGCAAACGGACGTCACCAAGTTTGAAGAAGTGGAAGCACTGATTGAGGAAACGGTGAACACATTTGGACGAATTGATGTGATGTTTAACAATGCAGGGATTGGACGCCCTACTTCTATTTTAGATCAAGACTTAGAAGAATATCACCGTATTATTAACGTGAATCAGCACGGCGTTACATATGGGATTATGGCAGCGGGTAGGAAAATGAGAGAGTTAGGTATTAAAGGCGTCATTATCAATACGGCCTCTATTTTTAGCTTCTTAGCTTCACCCGGAACGTATGCTTATCATGCAACAAAAGGAGCTGTTGTGATGATGACAAAATCAGCTGCGCTAGATCTCGCTAAATACGGTATTCGCGTCGTCGCCGTTGCGCCAGGATTTGTTGATACGCCTATTATTCAAGGCTATAAAGACAACGGTATGATTGAAGGAATGAAAGCGAAAACAATGAGCAGAGAGCTCACTAATCCAAAACAAATTGCAGATATGGTTTATTTGCTGTCCTTAGAAGAAGCGGGAGCTGTAAACGGCAGTGTCATAATGGCTGATGATGGGTATGCGGCGTTTAAATAAAACGAAAAAGGATTCTTTTCTTAAAAAGAATCCTTTTTTTATTATGTAGAAGGCAGGGAGCTATAAACAAGCGTATCGTAAGCTTTTCCGTTTTGATACATATAGTTTTTTAACACTCCTTCTTGTTGAAACCCGAGCTTTTCAAGCACGTGCTGAGATGCCTTGTTTTCAAGAAACACAACAGCTCCAATCCGCACTAGCTGAAGGGTATCAAATCCATAAGCCATAACAGCCGAAGCAGCTTCCGAAGCATAGCCGTACCCCCAGTGTTCAGGGTGCAGCTCATAGCCAATTTCCGCCCGCTTATGCTTTTGGTTCCACTGATTCAATCCGACTGTCCCGATTAGTTCCCCCGTATCGAGTCGTTCGATTCCCCAGCGCAAACCTTTTTGATTTCTGTAATTTTCAGCAAAAATATCAATCAGCACCAAAGCTTCTTGGAAAATTGTGAATTTTTCTTGCCCGTAATATTTGATAACTTCTTCCTGAGAAAAGCAGTCGAAAATAGTATCTGCATCCGCTTCTGTTATTTCACGCAGTGTAGTGCGAGGTGTACGAAGAATAGGAAACATACGTTTCTCCTTTCTATTTTATATAGAAAGTTTTCGGCAGCCCGGAGAAAATTCCTTTTATTTTTTGTCATAAGGTAAGTAGAAATATGAGCTAAAAGACTAAGAAGAAGAGAGGAAGAGCTTCTAAACAACCCAAACAATTTTTATGTAAGGGTAGCAAAAACAGTATACTAAAAAAACAAATGGGAAAGCTAGCTGCACGTTTAGCAGCTAGCTTTCCCATTTGCAAGAACCTATTTTTTCGTTAACTGATTGCGATCTTCAATTTGAGGAGGCTCTTCAAGCCATCCGTTTTGAATCATAATTTTTCCGCCTTCTTTTGCCAAACTGTAAATGTCTTTTGCAAGCTGGAGCATCTTTAATGGCAAATCACTTCTTAAACTAAAGGCTCCTCCTAAGGCGTTACTCCCCAGACCGAACGTACTCAAAAGACTCGTATTGTACATCATCAGCTTATCTGAAAAAGGAGGAACGGTTGAATTCGTCGCTTTTCCAGCATGAGTAGCCGGAGGTTCTATGTAGCTATGGCGTAAAATATCACCTAATTCTGTTTCAATTTTCTTCGAAAGCTTCATACCCCTGACAAAATGCTGCTGTGCCTCTTTGTTGTTGGCTACTTGAGCAAAACCAATCATCAGCTGCATTCCTACAAGATTTGTATCAACAGCATGTTGAATAAGTGACACTTCAATGGTATTCAACGATCTTTTTTCGCTAAACCAGCTCAATCCGCCTATATAATTTTGCGCATGGACAAAATGGACTTCCTTCGGCATAGAAACGTATGGGGGTTTTGCGATGACACCCGTTTCTAACAATACTTGTGTGGATTGATTGTATATGTTCTGTGCTTCTGCTGTTGCCTCTACGAAGAAATTCCGGATATCTTCTCGGTAAGACATGGTCGAATGCAAAGCAAACAGTCCTGTTTCAATTTGAGACATTAAGCGTATATACATAACTTCAAACATATGGTCGTATAGCTTAGGAACTCCTACATTCACGTCATCTTTCGTAAAACCAATTGGGATAACAGCGCCTTCGTTCTCAAATATTTCTTTTATTTGCGCTACACTTTTTAAAGATCGGTTGTAATATAGTTCAAAAAGTTCTTTGTAATCCTGTTTATCTTCCAGAAAATATTCTAAGAACCTCAAAATCATCGTTTTTTCCTGATAAGTCATCCATAAGTTAGCAAGCTCTGAGGACGTGAGCGGCGGAAGTTTTGATGTGCTCATTGTACACATTCCTCCTGAAAATAGTGATAGGTAAATATGTATAGCTTCCTTAGTATTTCTTTTATTTATAGGAATATTCTTCTTTTTAATTTATTGAAAGACCTCAATAGCGGTTATTATAGTAGGATAATTGAAGGAAATAAACCTTACCAACAAGTCAGTTGTATGATAACTGATATGAATAAAACTAAGTTTTTATATTACTTTAAATAATTTGACAATTGATGTTATTCTTACTATTATGGAAACATAAGTTTTACATATATTTCTAGAGTTCAGCAATACATTCTAGCAGCACTATAAGTAAGGAGCTTACGATGAAGCACATTGTCCAAGCAACAGATCATCCTAGAACGAAAGAGATGTTAAAAGAAGATTTACGCAGGTTAGGCATCACACAAGGGATGACTATCATGGTTCATTCTTCGCTATCTTCATTAGGGTGGGTAAACGGAGGTTCAGTAGCCGTTGTTCAAGCTTTAATGGAGACAGTGACAGAGGAAGGAACGATCGTTATGCCGTCACAGTCGGTCGATCTTTCGGATCCATCAGAATGGGGCAATCCGGCTGTGCCAAAAGAGTGGTGGGAAACTATTCGGGAAACGATGCCTGCATATGATCCAGCCCACACGCCAACAAGCGGGATGGGACAAATTGTGGAAACTTTTCGAACATATCCTGGCGTAAGAAGAAGCAGCCATCCAATGTATTCATTCGCCGCTTGGGGAAAGGACAGCGAAGACATCTTAAGAGATCATCCCCTTGAATTTAGTTTAGGCGAAAATTCTCCTCTTGAAAGGCTTTACAAAAAACATGCCTTTGTTTTATTATTAGGTGTCGGGTTTGGGAATAATACTTCTTTTCATCTAGCAGAATATCGGATTCCATATCGAAATGTGATTCAAAAAGGATCTCCAGTTATAGATTCAGGAAAGCGAGTATGGAAGACGTATAAAGAATTAGAGTTTCGAGAAGGGCTGTTTGAAGAGATAGGTGAAGCGTTTATTGAAGCAAAAGGAATAAAAGCTGAAAAAATTGGTTCAGCACGTGCATACTTCTTTTCAATGCCTAAAGCCGTCGATTTTGCTGAAACGTATTTGAAAGCGCTATAGTGAGCGCTTGTATGCTTTCTAAGTTGTCTGTATATCAGACAACTTGAAGTAAGACAAACAAGAGTTGCCGACACGTCTATACTTTATATTGACAAAGCGCAGCAGTCGTTTAAGCAAGATAGTTTACTTTTTATGTTTCTTGTTTCATAATGGCACTTGTCTGTGAATTTATTCAGTCAGGTTGTCTTACAATTATGGAGATAAAAAGCAAGTGTTAAATAAATTCATTAAAAAATTTAAATGTATAGAAAAAAAGGAGAGAATACAATTATGTCACTACGTGATCAAGCACTACATATGCATCAAGAAAAACAAGGTAAGTTAGAAGTTAAATCAAAAGTTGAAGTTCAAAACGCTCAAGATTTAAGTTTAGCTTACTCTCCGGGAGTAGCAGAACCTTGTAAAGAAATTCATGAACATCCAGAAACGGTGTATGATTACACAATGAAAGGAAACATGGTCGGCGTTGTGACAAATGGTACGGCTGTCCTTGGTCTTGGAAATATCGGACCTGCGGCTTCACTTCCCGTTATGGAAGGAAAAGCAATTTTATTTAAAAGCTTTGCAGGCGTAGATGCATTCCCAATTGCACTTGATACAACAGATACAGATAAAATTGTTGAAACTGTGAAATTAATGGCTCATACATTCGGAGGCATTAACTTAGAAGATATCGCAGCTCCACAGTGCTTTGAAATTGAAGAGCGCCTGAAAAAAGAAGTAGATATTCCTGTGTTCCATGATGATCAGCACGGTACAGCGATCGTAACGGTAGCAGGACTTGTAAATGCACTAAAAATTGTCAATAAACCAATGGAAGACTTAAAAATCGTCTTAAACGGAGCAGGAGCTGCCGGCATTGCCATTACAAAACTTCTTTATTCTTACGGCGTACGTGACATGATTATGTGTGATACAAGAGGTGCTATTTATGAAGGACGCCCTCAAGGTATGAACAAAGTAAAAGCGGAAGTGGCTTCTTATACAAACGTAAACAAAGAAAGCGGTACGCTAAGCGATGTAATTAAAGACGCAGATGTATTTATCGGCGTATCTGCAGCAGATGCATTATCTCAAGAGATGGTTAAATCAATGAATGAAGATGCAATTATCTTTGCGATGGCAAATCCTAATCCCGAAATCAAGCCAGACGCTGCAAAAGAAGCAGGAGCGGCTGTTATTGGAACAGGTCGTTCAGACTTCCCTAACCAAGTAAATAACGTTCTTGCATTCCCTGGAATTTTCCGCGGTGCGTTAGACGTTCGCGCTACTCATATTAACGAAGAAATGAAAAAAGCTGCTGTTGAAGCAATTGCAGCCCTTATTACAGAAGAAGAGCTAAACGCAGATTACGTGATCCCTGGACCATTTGATCCTCGCGTAGCGCCAGCTGTAGCAGAGTCTGTAGCAAAAGCAGCAATGGATTCAGGCGTTGCCCGTATTACAATTGATCCAGCACGTGTAAAAACACATACAGAACAATTAACAAAAATCGAAAACTAATAACAGATAGAAAATCCCTTTGAAACGCTGTTTCAAAGGGATTTTTATGTTAAAGACCTGCTGTAACCCCAGTGAAATCTAAACGTAACACCATTTCATCTCCCGTATGATGTACAATAAAGAGAAAAGAACCCAGGTTTTGTATCATAAAGGGAGGAACCAAGATGTACACCGTATTTTCAACATTTAATGTACCGGATGAAAAAGCTGAAGAAGTGATTGGAATTTATAAAAATCGTTCAAAATCAGTTGACGAGGCTCCAGGATTTGTAGATTTTCTACTTCTTCAAAACGATAAGCGAGCAGGGGAGCTCACCGTTCAGCTTACATTTGATACGAAAGAGAATTATTTAAGCTGGGTACGAAGCGAAGATTTTAAGCGTATTCATGATTTAGAGAAAAAGTACCCTGATCAAGAACTGGCAGCTGTCATCCCAAAAGTTTCTCAGTACAAAGTGGTGGCACGATGAGTTCACTTCCCGTTAATAAGATCGTCGAAAGAGTAACGGAGAAAATCTACGAGTTAGAACCTTCTTTGCTCGAAAAATTCGGAGAGCGCGGCAAAGAAAGATGTCATGAAGATAATCATTATCATATGAAGTATCTTGAGACAACATATAAGTTAGATAATCTGCAAATTTTTACGGACTATGCCTTATGGTTAAACAATTTACTCACAAGCCGAGGCATGAAAACACAGCATATTATTGATAATTTTAATTTTATACAAGAAGCGCTGTTTGAACTAGATAATTACGGTGATAAACAAGTACAGGCGTATGTGACTTACTTAGAAGAAGCGAATCATATATTGAAGCAACAGCAGCTTTAAAAAGAAGCTAGGACAAAAGTGTTTTAGTTGAAAGAAAATCCGAATGGGTTTGATTCTTTATAAAGAATTCAATCCGTTCGGATTTTTTCATTGGTAGGGTAAGCGTAGGTTTCCTGGATGTCGTTATGTTTCACTTTTTTGTTTTACATATGTATAAAGGTGGAAATAAAAAAGAAAAAGGAGAATACATATGCAAAAACAGCTAACAAAAGGAATCCTGTCCTTAGTCACTCTATGTATGATTGGAAGTGCGGCAGCTTGTTCAGGTGAACCAGCTAACAAGACAAAATCCGACAATCATAAAGCAGAGGAAAAACCAATTGAAGACCGTCAAGAATTGACAAAGCTACAGCAGTATTCGAGCGACCCAGACATTAAAAAGGGGAAAGAAGAAGATTTTGACTTGATCGGTACGTTAAAAAAAGACGCTGAAAAAGAAATGACTCTGAATATTGATGATCAACTTGTTAAAGTACCAAAGAGCTCTGGGATGGAAGTGGAAGGCTCACAGCTAAAAGATATGCTTAATAAAGAAGTAGAAGCTGAGATTGACGCAGCTACACAAGAAGCAATTAGTATTGAATTAACTCCAAAAGCAAAAGCAGATAAAGATGGCGTATACGAACAAGATGGAAACGAACGTAAAGTTGTGGGTATTTTTATAGAAGAAAGTAACAAACATCTAACGGTAAAAGTTCCAAACGGCAAAAAAACGTATCAAAAAAGCACAGATTTTGAAAAAGAAGAAAAAGGCAGTTTAAAAGAAAAGACGGTATACCTTGAAATCAACTCAGCTAACGAAGTAGAAAGTATAGAAAAAGAAGACCGTGAATAAATAAAGCTACAGTTCTTCTTTCCTTCCTTGCTCTCTTGACTTTTTGAACTGTGTCACTTAACGTTGCAGTAGAGAAAGAAAAAAGGTGGTTTATGGAAGATGAACAGTGAATTTACCATTGCCGTGCACAGCTTAGTGTTCCTAGCAAATTTACCAGATCACCGAGCAAGCAGTGAATTGATTGCTTATAACATCTGTACCAATCCTGCACGGGTTCGGAAAACAATGAGTACACTCAGAAAAAACAACTTGGTTCGGACAAAAGAAGGGCTAGGGGGTGGTTATACTTTAGGCTGCAGCCCTGCTGAAATAAGTCTTGGGCTGATTTACCGAGTTATATCGACAGGAACGTTGAAGCCTCACTGGTGCAGCGGCGACCCTGACGCTGACTGTATTGTGAAATCAAACATTCAAACAGTGATGGACGACATTTTTACAGAGAGTGAGCAAAGCGTCATCAGGCATTTAGATCAAATTACGATCGAAGACGTGCTGAAAAAAGTTAGAACTGCTCACTAAAAAGCACCTTGCTTATGCAAGGTGCTTTTGTTATGACTCTTTAGAAGCTGCTGTTTCATTCACTGCTGCTTTTAAGTCGTCATTTACTTTTCTTCCATTCTCTAAATACTCAGTTTTGAAGCCGCTTTTTAAAGCCCATGTGTAGAAGAGAAGAGAAACAATAACAATAATTCCCATATCCCATCCGTATTTAATAACATTAAGGCCGCCAAACTTTTCGCTTCCAAGCCAGGAAATAGTCATCATACAAAGTAAGTATACAACCATCCATACGCCGCCTTTGAAGTTCTGTCGAAAGCCTTTCCATTTAGCCTTTGCTTGATAATAAAAATAAATAGGAAGGCCGATTAAAATAATAAACAAAACTTGTCCAGTTAGCGGCCAGCGCGCCCAATATAAGGTTAAAGAGGCAAAAATAAAACCAAGCGGCGCAATGATGCTTAATCCTTTTAAACGAAGGGGGCGATATAAATCGCTGCCAGTTCGTCTTAGCGTCATAACCGTAACAGGACCTGTAATGTAAGAGATAAGCGTAGCGACTGAAATAATTTCAGCAAGCACGCCCCAGCCCCGAAATAAAAACAAAAAGATAAGAGCAACAGCTAAGTTAAAAAACATGGCTTGACGCGGAACACCATAAATCGGATGAAGGCGTCCTAGGACACTTGGCAAATATTTATTTTGTTCCATACCATAAATCATTCGAGCAGTAGTAGCTGTATACGTAATACCCGTTCCAGATGGTGAAACAAACGCATCTGCATACAGGACAATGACAAGCCAGTTAATGTTAAGGGCAATGGCTAAATCTGCAAACGGAGAGTTAAAGTTTAAATGACTCCATCCCTTCGCAATATCAGAAGGATTTACTGCCCCGATAAATGCAATTTGTAGAAGCAAATAAATGACTGTAGCAACTAAAATTGAGCCTACTACCGCAATCGGAATGGAGCGGCCCGGATTTTTCGCTTCTCCCGCCATATTAATAGGGCTTTGAAAACCGTTAAAAGCAAACACAATCCCAGACGTAGCAACAGCTGTAAGCACGCTAGCCCAGCCGTTTGGTGCGATGCTGCTTCCAGAAGTGAAGTTCTCGCCGTGAAAGCCTACAAATAAAAGTGCTCCGATTGTAAGTCCTGGTATAACAATTTTAAAAATAGTAATTAACGAGTTGGCTTTGGAAAATAGTCCAACTGTCCAATAATTCAGTAAAAAGTAAATAATCAATAGCACAGTAGCGATAGCTAATCCTTCGCCAGTTAACGTTCCTTTTTCTACGAGGTGGCTTGTCCACTGTGCCCACTTCCAAGGCCACGAACTCATATACTGTACAGAAGCTACTGCTTCGACTGGAATAACGGATACAATTGCAATCCAGTTTGCCCAAGCAGCAATAAAACCAATAAACGAACCGTGTGAGTACTGCGTATACTTGACCATCCCGCCGGCTTCGGGAAACATGGATCCTAATTCACTGTAAGAAAGTGCAATAAATAAAATAACGACCATTCCAATGACCCATGATAAAATAGCAGCCGGCCCTGCAATTTGAGCTGCTCGCCACGCTCCAAATAACCAGCCGGAACCAATAATTGATCCAAGTCCCGTCATGGTTAACGCGAATGTTCCCATTCTTCGATGTAAATTGTTCATCTGACTAACACCTTTCATGTAAAATAAGTCTTTCATTTAAACGTTGTTGCTTTATTATTATTATTCTGAAATCTTTCGCTGTCAACTTTTGTCGTTACATGCAGTTCTTAATACCTATTGATTTCCAGTTATGTAGGACAGCTATCCTCAACCTTTCTGTCATAGCAATTAAAGCGCTTTACTTTCTTTTTCATCCTACAAGAAACCCTACAGAAATAGATAAAAACCGACAAAAAGTTATCAAGTTCGTATCTTATGCACTAGCAATATGAAAAAATTAGGGGATAAGTGGTAGTTATATTCCCTAAAATTGTGAAGAGAAAACACGCTTCATAATAAAGCCCCTTTTGAATAGCGGAATAAATACCTTCAAAAGGGGTAAGAATTGGCTTTTTGGGCCTTTATCTTTCTTGATGTTTATATTCGAGTAGTTTTACGACGTTTTCTACATCATTTTCAGCAGAAAGTTCGTTGATATTCACTTTGTAAATAAGCGTATCCGTTGCAAAGAATTCATCTTCTCCCTCAGGTTTTACTTTCAAGTTTAGGATTTTTACCCGCACAATATGAGTGAACTTACCGCCTTTACCTGGCTGTATCTCACCCATTTGTATTCCGATATCATCTTTTTTAATCGGGCGAACTTTTACTTTTTTATGCTGTTTACCGTACACCTTCTCATAATGAGAAGTAATATCTTGATGTACCCAAGGTTCAAGAGATTGATAAATAAAATCTTTTACAACAGGCTGACTTACGTGTGATTCTATATTTTCTTCTGGTATATTTTCTTCTGCGGAAATGGAAAGCGTAAAACAAAAAAAGACAAATGCTGCTAAAAACAAAAATTTTCCCACGAAAAAACCCACCTTACCTGTTCGTTTATGTAGCCGATTTTCTAGATCTGCCTCTATATCTTTTGAACAAAGGCATGAAGGTATGCACAGTTTTTTGTGAAATTCACCTGATTAAAAACCAATTTCGTTTAAATAAAATATGTTCTAAATAATTGATTGAAAATTCAAACGCGGTTTACGTACAAAAATAGCCAAGTGCGCCTTTACATAGGGACACTTGGCTATTTTCATGAATATTTTATGCTGCTGTTTTCTTATTGCCTTTGAAAATAAAATAAAGAGCTAATAACATAAATGCTACACCAATCCAGCGGGATAGATCGAAGGGTACTTCCTTGCTTCCAAACCAGCCAAAATGGTCGATAATCATACTTGCAAATAACTGACCGATAACAGTTGAAATATTAGCTGCTGTTACGCCAATTTTAGGAACGGCTAAAACGGTTAGAAACAAATAAGATGCTCCGAATAAAGCGCAAGTAAGCTGCCATTTAGGGACATCAAAAACAGAGAGAATGTTTCCTTGTCCAAAGAAGACCACGACAATCGTTAAAATCATGGCACCTGTTGCAAAGGTTAAAAAAGCTGTTTCAAACGTACCTGTTTTTTTACTTAAAGTACCGTTAATAGAAGACTGAGCGCTTAGCGTTAATCCTCCTATTAAGGTAAGTATTACCATCAATAAACTCATCGTAAAACCCTCCTAGAAAATAAGTACAAGCGCAATTCCCATACATACAATAGCCATTACGCGTTCTTTGTTAATTTTAATTTTGCTGCTGCCAAGCCAACCAAAATGCTCAATGGTCATGCTTGTAATCATTTGGCCCACAATAACCGCAACCATTGAAACACCAATTCCGATAAAGGGGATACTAATCACTAGAATTGTTAAATAAACCGTACCTAATAAACCGCCGGTTAAATTCCACTTAGGTGCTTTTAAGACGTAAGGTAAATCTCCTTTTCCAGCAAATAAAGTGGTCAGACCTAAAATGAGCGTTCCCATGATAAAAATATAATAACTGCTTTCAAGTTTGCCCACTGTTTTTCCAAGTTCTCCGGCAATTGCGCCTTCCATACTTAAAGCAGCGCCGCCTAGAACCGCAACTAAATAAACCAACAACTTCACGTTTATCACTCCAATATTTCTTTATATTTGTATATCTAGAAAAATAGATATAACGAGTGAAAAAAACTCGTTAAAGTTTTTTTCGTAAGAATGAAGAAAGCTCTTGAAGCGTTTCTTCATTTCGGCGATAGTATGTCCATTGACCGTGCCGAATTGACTCTAACAAACCTGCTTTTTGCATCATGGAAAGATAGCTGGATACTGTTGACTGAGACAGCTGAGCTTTTTCTTGAATATCTCCCACGCAAACACCGCCTCTGCTGCTGACCTCCTTAGGCAAATGTGCTTGTTTGTCTTTAAAATGCTTTTCAGGTTCTTTTAACCACTCTAATATATTTAATCGAGTTTCATTAGATAATGCTTTAAAGATATCAATAGGTTTCATACTTATTATTTTATTCGTCACAGCTCAGATGTCAAATGTTCAAGTTTGCATTTTATAGCTAAATAACTAGCAATGGGTTGAATTATAACAGCTGTGAACAAAAAGTCAACTTATAATAGGACATAAAGAAGAACGTTTTACCCAGCTGCTTTTCTATTTATATAAGTAGGAAGCATCTTATTTTTTTGAGCAGAACAGATGACATATTCCTTATTTTTCAAGGAATAGTTTGGTAAAATAGAAAAAAGTGAATAACAAAAGAAGCTAGTCTATTTACTCAGGGGGAGGGCTGCATATGCAAGGGAAAACAAAACAAGTGCGCTTTCGTAATATGGTAGCGTATGGATTTGGGGATTTGTTTGGGGGAGGATCCTTTTTTATTATCGGCACATTGTTTATGGTGTTTTTAACGGATGTAGTCGGGCTTTCTCCTGTAGAAGCAGGAACGATTGTAGCTCTTGGAAAAGTGTGGGATGCTTTATTAGATCCAACCATTGGGTACATATCTGATCATCTTCAGACAAAAAAAGGACGAAGAAGAGTCTTTTTTCTTTTTGGAATCATTCCAGTTGCGATCACGTTCAGTATGCTGTGGATTCCTATTGAAGGCTCACATATGTTTAAATACACCTATTTTATCTTAGCCTATCTTTTATTTAACACGGCGTTTGGTATGGTGATGGTTCCTTACAACACGCTAGCAGCAGAAATGACGACAGATTATAGTATTCGTTCGAAAATGACGGGAATACGCATGGTCTTTTCACAAGGGGCTTCATTTTTAGGTGCTTTTTTCCCGAAACGAATCATTGATGCGTTTCCAGGTGGACAAGGATATTTAATTATGGGCATTATCTTTGGTCTTCTTTTTGCTCTTCCATGGATTTTTGTCTATAAAGGAACTTGGGATAGCGGAGAAGTAGTGGAACGAAAAAAGAAGAACGGATTTTGGTTAGAATTTAAGCAGCTGTTTATCAGTTTTGGAAGTGCATTTAAAAACAAGTCGTTTAACGTGTATCTTGCCATGTATTTAGCATCTTACATTGCAATGGATGTATTTAATGCTCTTTTCTTTTATTTTATTGCCTATTACATGCTGCGCGAAGCGATTTATGCAGATACCCTGAGCTTTGTGCAAATTACACAAGTGCTATTTATTCCTCTTGTTACGTACATAGCCATTAAGTTAGGAAATAAATTAACCTATAACTTCAGCATGGTCATTTGGGGAACGGGCATTATTTTATTCAGTTTCCTAACAACAGATAGCTCGTTAGTTCTTATTTACTTAGCGGCATTTTTTTTAGGAAGCGGTCATTCGGGAGCGATCATGATTCCATGGAATGTACTGCCGTTTGTATCAGATGTAGATGAGATGATTACGACAAAAAGACGAGAAGGCGTGTATGCAGGGCTGATGTCATTTATTCGAAAATCGTCTCAGGCGCTTGCGATTTTTCTTGTTGGTATTGCCTTAAAGAATATTGGCTATGTACCAAATGCCGAGCAGTCAGCGTCTACGCTAGCCGGCTTACAAAAGCTGTTCATGATTGTACCTGCTATTTTAATTCTCATGGGAATTATAGCAACCATATGGTTTAAAATAAGTCCGAAAAATCACAAAATTTTATTAGCTGAAATTGAAAGAAGAAAAAAGGGCGGCCCGGCGACCGCCGTTACTCCTGAAGCGAAAGCAGTTTGTGAAAGTTTAACGGGCTATAAATACGAACAGCTTTGGAAAGACGTAACCATTTCAAAAGAAATTCGAGATAAAACGGTTGTTTAACCTTTATATTCACGAAAAAAAGTAAAATTTTTAGCGCGGAGATTCGCTAATTATATCCAATAAGAAACTTCCTCTGACGTATTGCCTTTTAACAACAATAGAAATTCTCCTGTCTATCGACTCATTTTTTAGGTGAATTTTAGAAAGGAAGAATTTCTTGTCATTGAAGATGTGCAATTTGGCACGTCTTGATAGGGTGGATTGTACAATTTATAATGAAACTATAAACTAACCACAGGCGCTTTCAAGGCGCAGGTATAAATTAGAAAAAAGGAAGGTACAGTTTATGCCAATTCGATATGTTTGTCCACAATGCCAAGGAGCCGGTAAGAAATTTGGATTGATAAAGTGCAAAGTGTGCAACGGCGAAGGAAACATCATCATGTCTTCTAATGAGCCAGATCCAACTAAAAATAAAAAATTAAAATCATCTTCTAAACAAGATAAAGCAATGTAAGGTATTGCTAATAAAGGTATGTATGAACCCCGCTTTTCTATAAAAAAGCGGGGTTTTCTGCTAGACAGATAAAAGCTTTTCCTATGATACAATAAAATAAAAGTCGCTAAAATAATAGATAGGGAACCGAAAGAAGAGGGAAATAGATGGAATACACAGCAAAACAATTTACGCCGCAGTTAGAAAAGCATATACATAAGGTTGAAAGGTCTATGCAAGAACTTCTCAAATCCATATATGAACAATATAAAGAAGCTTTTGAAAAAAAGGGGATGGAAATCTCTGTAGATGTGATCCGTGAAGGGGAAAATCCTTTTCACCCTGGTTATCACGCCACTATTCAAGTGGGTATTTTAGAAAAAGATGAGTTTTTAGATGGTCTTTTTATTCCTATCTGGCACTGTGTACGCACATTTTGGGGCATTCGATCTTCGAAGAAGCTCCCAGGCAGCAAGATAACCGGAGAGCTGATGGAAGAAACAGAAGAGGAAATAACAAAAGAAGTAGTAGCTTATTTAGACATGCAGCTAGAAGATTAGAAGCAACCTGCTTCTAATCTTCTTTAAATTGAAGAAGGTGCAGTTTCTTTTTCAATTTGTCTTTTAGCACGAATAAAGGCCGTCAGCTGCTGAATTTCTTCTTGAGATAGTTCCGCACCGTCGACCGTAATTCTATGAGTTTGAGGCGATGTTAATTCGATGGGTGCATCTGAAGGAGAATGAGGTTCCTTTTCCTTACCTAGCAAGTAGTCTGTTGATGTATCAAATAGTTCTGCGATTGTAACGAGTGCTTCAAGAGAAGGACGACGATAGCCAGATTCGTATCCTGCGTAGGTGCTTTTAGCAATTTCAAGCTGGTCAGCTGTATATTGAAGAGACCATTTTTTTTCTTTCCTGAGTTGAGCTAATCTGCTTAACATTCATGACGCTCCTTTGTAGGTGTAGTATGTAAAAAACCGAGGCATTCAGCTCGCGCGCAGATCTTTGTAATCAAATCGTGAGCTAATTTACATTTTTATTCATTATATCATTGCTGTAGAGAAAAGTGTACGCGAAACGAATAATTTTTCTCTTGATTTATTGAATTTTGGTTACTATAATTACAGGTGAAGTACGCGAAATGAATATAATTTATTTGATAGATTGTCAGGTTTTTTTACAGAAATTAAGCAAAGGGGATGTCGGTTTTGAAAAAACTATTATTGTTATCAACTGGCGGAACGGTCGCTTCACTTGAAGGTGAAAATGGACTTGTTCCTGGAATGGAGCCAGATCAATTACTAAGCTACATACCTGATTTAAATGAACATTGTCAAATTGACAGCAAATCTCTTATGAATCTTGATAGTACAAATATGCAGCCTGAATGTTGGATAGAGATGGCAAAAGCGATTGAAGAGCATTATAATGAATACGATGGTTTTGTTATTACCCATGGAACAGATACAATGGCCTACACATCGGCAGCTCTTTCTTACATGCTTCAGCATTCTAAAAAACCAATTGCGATTACAGGATCTCAAATTCCTATTTCATTTAGTAAAACGGACGCGAAGCGCAATATTGCAGATGCGATTCGCTTTGCATGTGAGGAAACAGGCGGAGTCTATGTAGTCTTTGACGGTCGTGTGATTCAAGGCACAAGAGCAATTAAGCTTCGTACAAAAAGTTATGATGCATTTGAAAGCATTAACTATCCATACGTGGCGTCTATCCATGATAATACGGTGGAATATACAAAATCCATTCGCTCTAGTAAAGAAGAGTTGACGGTTAATACATCTCTTTGTACGGATGTGGCAGTTGTCAAACTTTTTCCCGGCATTAAGCCTGAATTTTTCGATGGATTAAAAGATGTATATCAAGGCGTTGTTGTTGAAAGCTATGGAAGTGGAGGAATTCCATTTCAAGTTCGCAATATTTTAGCCAAGCTTATTGAATTGACAAATCACGGTGTATCCGTTGTCATTACTACTCAGTGCCTTGAAGAAGGAGAAGACATGGGCATTTATGAAGTAGGCCGAATGATTAATCATGACAGCGTCGTTCGCTCAAAAAACATGAACACAGAAGCCATTGTTCCTAAATTAATGTGGGTGCTCGGACAAACCAAAGACCCTCACCAAGTGAAAAAGATGATGGAAACGTCGATTGCAGAAGATATTAATTAAAAAAGAAAGCAGGTACAGCCATGAAACAAGAAACAGCAGGATATCGTACAGAAGCTGATTTTCTAGGAGAAAAACAAATTCCAGCAGACGTATACTACGGTGTACAAACCGCACGTGCCGTAGAAAATTTCCCGATTACGGGTTATAAAGTACATGAAGAAATGATTAAAGCGCTTGCTATCGTAAAAAAAGCGGCAGCGCTTGCAAATATGGACACAAAGCGTTTATATGAAGGTATTGGAAATGCGATTGTGCAAGCAGCTGATGAAATCTTAGCAGGTCAGTGGCATGAATACTTTATTGTGGATCCTATTCAAGGCGGAGCAGGAACGTCAATGAATATGAATGCTAATGAAGTGATTGCAAACCGTGCCCTTGAAATTATGGGAGACAATAAAGGCGAATACGGTAAATTAAGTCCTAACAGCCATGTGAATATGTCTCAGTCAACAAATGATGTATTTCCAACGGCTATCCATATTTCAACGCTGAACTTATTAAATAAACTTCTTGTTACAATGAATGATATGCATGATGTATTTAAACGAAAAGCGCAAGAATTTGACCATGTAATTAAAATGGGCCGTACGCACCTTCAAGATGCTGTACCCGTTCGTCTTGGTCAAGAGTTTGAAGCATACAGCCGCGTGTTAGCGCGCGACATTAAGCGTATCAGCGCAACGCGTGACCACTTGCATGAAGTAAATATGGGGGCGACAGCTGTTGGAACAGGCTTAAATGCAGATCCTCGCTATATTGAAAATGTAGTCAAACACTTAGCTGATATCAGCGGTCTGCCGCTTGTGCATGCAGAGCATTTAGTGGACGCTACTCAAAATACAGATGCTTATACAGAAGTATCTGCAGCGCTTAAAATCTGTATGACGAATATGTCTAAAATTGCAAATGACCTGCGTTTAATGGCATCAGGTCCTCGTGCAGGTCTAGGAGAAATCAGCCTTCCTGCTCGTCAGCCTGGTTCTTCAATCATGCCAGGAAAAGTAAACCCGGTTATGGCTGAATTAATCAATCAAATTGCGTTTCAAGTAATGGGAAATGACCAAACGATCTCTCTTGCTTCAGAAGCAGGTCAGATGGAGCTTAACGTTATGGAACCTGTGCTTGTATTTAACTTGCTTCAATCAATCAGCATCATGAACAACGGTTTCAGAAGCTTTACGGATCACTGTTTAGCAGGAATTGAAGCAAACGAAACGCGCATGAAAGAATATGTAGAAAAAAGCGTAGGGATTATTACAGCTGTTAACCCTCACTTAGGCTATGAAGTCGTATCGCGTATTGCGCGTGAAGCGATTTTAACAGGAAAACCAATTCGTGAGCTTTGCCTTCAATACGATGTGTTAACAGAAGAGGAATTAGATCTCATTTTAAATCCATTTGAAATGACGAACCCTGGTATTGCAGGAAGTTCATTATTTGATCGTCAGTGAATAGAACGGCTTCCATAAGGAAGCCGTTTTTTTTATAAAGACATTTGCTGAATGACGCGGCGCATTTTCTGAGCTGTTGCAGCCAAGACGTCATCATTTTCAGCATATTCGGGAATTTGCGTATAAAAATCTCCGAAACACTCCTCTTTATATCTCGGAACGACGTGCATGTGAAAATGAGTTAACTCGTTAAACATACCCCCGTTTTGAGAGAGAGTAACTCCGTCTGGAATAAAAAGCGTCTTAACTGCTTTTGTCATTAGCTTCGCTGCATTCATCACGGCCAATATGTGTTCCGTATCGAATTCGTCAATTTCCACTATATGTGCTTTAGGAAGAATTAAGAGATGTCCTTCGTTAAACGGCTTGTGGTCTAGCAGGCATGTCACAAAGGAATCTTCAAATATCACATGCGATTTCTCCTGGTTATTTGCTAACCGACACCCTAAGCAATCTATACTTGGATTCCCCATCATATGTTTTCTCCTTTTTTAAGATAACTAAAGTGTAGCACGAGAAGTATCAGGAGGAATAGGTTGAAATATACCCTGTTGTTTTTTCACTTAGTAAAGAGAGCCGAGATATATGACCTGGGCTCTTTGGTTCGTTCCTTTTATTTATATGCTCAGTTATTTTATCTAAAATTTACCATGGTTTTAATTGTAAAATGAATATCTTTACAGTATAATGACAGTGTAACATTTAACTGTAACTGAAAAGGGGGGATTGTTTGAAAACATATACAGGCAAGCAAATTACGGAATTTTTAAACAATGAAGGTGCGGACTTGAACCTGCGTACGGTGCGGTATTACACGCAAATAGAAATTGTTCCTCCGCTGGAGCTAGTGGGAAATAAGCGCGTCTATACAGATCAGCATGTTCATTACTTTCGAGCCGCTTTAACATTATCAAAAGCAGGGGAGTCACTAGCTTCCATTCAAGAAACGCTGCGTTCAATGAGTGTGGAAGAAGTGAAAAGTATAGGTGCGCAGCTCCCTCTTTACCAAAGCAAACAAATTCGAAATCAAGAAATGCATCAAGTCAATGAAGATGTGTTTGTCGCTATGAATCGGAATTTATCAGCAGACGTACGGCAAAAAGTAATTGAGTCTGTTACTAAGATTTTAAAGGATCATTCATCGCATGATTAAATTAGCCATAGCAAAATCAGTAATGGAAAAAGAAGAAGGAATGAACCACCTATGTATTACATTTGAACGATCGCAAATAAAAGTTAAAAACATCACGATTGATATTCAGCTGCCCCAAGGTTTGTTCAAAACAAGAAACTTAAATGGGTACTGTGAAAACCCACAAGGACAAATCGAAGTAAAACATATTGACGATGAACCTTTATTAATAGAGCTCTACACGGAAGAGACCGTTTTATATCCACAGGCAGAGATTGCAGTTGCGGTGACTTACCGCGATGAACACTTGCATATACAGCAAGAAAGACATTCTCTAATGATTAAATTTACCGATGAAGATTTGATAGGGGATTCATTTTTAAATCAAGAAATCAGTGCAAAAGTAAAAAAATTTGCTCGTATTAATTCAGTGGAAAGAGGCGGTCACATGAACTTAACTCCCTATGTAGTAGAACAAACAAGTAAAGGAGAGCGTGCCTATGACATTTATTCAAGGCTGTGGCTCGACCGAGTGATTATGCTCACAGGTGAAGTTACGGATGAGGTGGCTACTAGCATTATCGCTCAGCTTTTATTTTTAGATGCAGAAAACCCAGAAAAAGATATTAGCATTTATATTAATTCACCGGGAGGGTCCATTACAGCGGGCATGGCTATTTTTGATACGATGCAGCTTATACGTGCAGATGTAAGTACATTGTGTATAGGGCTAGCAGCATCTATGGGTTCAGTTTTACTAGCGGGCGGTCAAAAAGGGAAACGTTTTGCTCTTCCTAACAGCGAAGTGATGATTCATCAGCCGCTAGGAGGAGCAAAAGGACAAGCAGCTGAAATTGAAATTCGAGCGAAGCGTATTTTGCGCTTAAAAGACCACCTAAATGAACTTCTGTCTGAACGAACAGGACAATCGCTGTCAACGATTAATAAAGACACTGATCGAGATACATTCTTTACAGCGGATGAAGCAAAAGAATATGGCTTGATTGATCAAATTTTAGTTCATCAATAAGGAGGATACCATGTGGAAAAGTCAAATCGTTATTCAGTAGAATATGAATGGGGAAACGTGATTTATTACCAAGAAGTAGAAGCAATGACGATACACGAAGCAAAAGAATACGTTCAACATACAAAAGTAAACGCCGCTATTCGCGCTGTTCATGTCATAGAAGATGTCGAATCGTAACGAAAAACTGGATCCTTTCGGGGATTCAGTTTTTTTGAGCAAATGAAGCAGGGATTTATAGGAAGAAAAGAGAATGCAAAAAGAGATTTAAAAACGAGCAGCTGGTAGCATCATTCAGCAAGAACATCTCATTTCAATTACAAAAAGAAAGGTAGATGTAAATGAAAAAAGTATGGTCTGGATTAGTAGTTCTCATTGCTATTTGTTGGGTGATAACAGGATGTCAGCAAAGCAGTGCTTCAAGCGGTACTGTTGAACAAAAGCTCGTAATCGAAAAATACATAGCCGATAATCAATATGGCCATGCGGTTAAAATGAAAGACCAAAATCAAGTGCAGAAAGTGCAGCAGTGGTTAAAAGATGTATCCTGGAGAGAAGAAAAAGCTGAAATGATTCGAAAACCTAACTACATTCTTCACTTTGAACCGGTAGAAACCAAAAAGGATATAAAGGTACAATCTTACCGGATGTGGGTCAACTTAGACAACGAAACCGTTGAATTAGCTACAGATACACACTACGCACAGTTAAAGGGCAAACAAGCAAGGTCATTTATTGAACTAGTAGAACCGAAATAGAAAGCAGCTATAAAACAATGTCCAATAAAAGCTAAAACTGAACCCTTTCATATTGAAGCTATCTTCACCGATATGCTTGAGGACCTCGAAGGTACAGAGGTGCTTATTACTAACGCGCTTGATATGAGGGTGTAGAAATATTAAATGTCAGAGGTGACAAGCAGCAATTATTAAATGTAGCCATAAAGAATTACACTTACAGGTAGGTCCATTATTAAAACATCTTGCTATAAGAAGTAAGGGAAAAAGAGAAATCAAGACGCTGATTTCTCTTTTTTATTTAGGCGTGTCGATGATTATTATTTCCGCGCATTTTGCGTAAAACAAAACTCACAATTAAAACTAAAATAACAGCACCAATAATTGCAGGAACAATTGCGAATCCGCCGATCTCTGGACCGAAATCTCCAAAAATTAGAGAGCCTAACCATGCTCCAATGAACCCAGCGATGATGTTTCCGATAATTCCACCTGGAACATCTCGTCCTGTTAACACACCGGCAAGCCAGCCGATAAGTCCTCCAACAATAAGTGTCCAAATAAATGACATATACCTAACCTCCTTTTTATAGGGAATTCCTTTTCAGTCTTTCCTAAAACACATTTTGTCATGCGACATGCTTGCTGCAAACCCTTTTACATTTTTTCATCTATTTATCATATATGTTAAAATAGTCTAACTTCAAATTGAAATGTTATGTATGAGAATTCACTGTGAACGTAACGATAAAATGAAGGAGAGAAGTTCAGCTTATGTACATTTTGGATTCAATTTAGCTCATTCTATTCGCAAAAGAGGACATCCGGTTCATTTTTAAAAGCTTTTTCCCTTAGTTTTACTTTTTTTAACGGTATTTGTGATATCATTTTAAGTAAACAAATTCTTAACGGGAGAACAATATGGAGTCATTATTATTAGATAAAAAGCTTAAACACATTACGAATTTAATTCTAGAAAAAAAAGAAGAGTTCTCAAAACAAAAACAAGATGAAGACAAAGATATTCAACAACAGTTAGAACCGTGGCGCGTTCATTTAATTCAAATATACGCTGATTCTGTCTCAACAAATGATACGAAAAACTTTGAAGTGCTTGAGGAATGGGGAAGAGAAGTAGCGAATTTACTCGTTACCCTTCAGCTTCCGTTGGATGTAGCATTAGAAGAAATCAGCTATTACCGAAATATTATCGGGGAAATTATTAAAGAAGAAGCAAAAGCTGAAACGTTTACGTTTGATGCCTTCTATCAAGTTATTTCTCGTTTCAACGTAGTAGTAGATAAGGCCGTGCACTGGGTTAGTAAATCGTATATGACCGACTTTGCAAACAAAATCCAATCGGCTCGCTATGCAATTGATGAACTTTCAATTCCTGTGGTACGCATTACGAAAGAAATTGGCGTGATTCCTCTTGTTGGGGATTTAGATACAAATCGGGCTCAAATTTTAATGGAAAATGCCCTTCAGCACGGCAGTGACTATAAGCTAAATTGGTTGATTATTGATTTGTACGCCGTTCCAATTATTGATACGATGGTAGCGGACCAAATTTTTAAAGTAATCGGTGCTTTAAAATTATTAGGCATTCAAGTGGTTTTAAGCGGTATCCGTGCTGAAATTGCTCAGACGATGGTGAACTTAGGATTAGATTTGGTTGATATTACGACTTTCAGTAGCCTTCACCAAGCAGTGGAATATGTTAATCAGGCGGACTAATATAAAACAAAAGCCCATGATATGGTTACATACTCATGGGCTTCTATTGATAGAAGAAAATTTGAAGTTTATTTAATAAAGCATCTAATGATTGACTAACTTGAAGTGTGTTAGGACTTGCCATTCCTTCACGGACAGCCGTTTGAATCATCAACGTTCGTGTCTGTTCGATTTCTTCTATTAGTATTTCGTACATAGATTTGTCTTTTTGATGGGTTGAAAGCAGCATGTTAATTCCTCTTTTTTTATAGTGATTATGGTTAAATTAACATTAATAGGTTTATTTTTCAATATTATGAAATTAAAAATAGTAAATCTTAAGAATTTTCCATATAAAAAAAGAACCTCTTTTTCAACAGAGGTTCTTTTTCTAATATAATAATTTATTATGCATGTTTATGACTACCACGCATTTTTCTCATAATGAAACTTACGATTAATACTAAAATGATTGATCCGATAATGGCAGGAATAATAGCAAATCCACCTACAACTGGTCCGAAGCTTCCAAAGATAGCTGAACCTAACCAAGAACCGATAAAACCAGCAATAATGTTACCAATAATACCTCCTGGAACGTCTCTTCCCGTAATTAATCCGGCAAGCCACCCAATAATACCACCTACAATAAGTGCCCATAAAAATGACATAAATATCATCCTCCTTTTTAATGATGTATTGCTTATATAGGTTAGTACCCCACTTAAAAGAAAACTATTCATAGAATAACAAAAAAAATAAAAAAACTTGGAAAAGGACTTAAGAACTGGGATAGAGTCATAGAAAATAGACTAACTAGTATATAATAGAAAAAGGAACATAGTTTAGAAGAGAGAGGAGACATGAAGTGAAAATAAAAAATCAAAGCGATATAGTAGAACAGCACTTGATTCAGCACTGGATGTATTTTCAGCATACGAAGAAATCTGTGAAGGTGGATACACCAGAAATGAAATGGATTTCTGCATCTCCTTATAATCGCGGCATATATGCAGGAACCCGTCGTATTGAGACTGCGTTAGGGATGTGCTCTTCGGAAGGGGAAGAACCTCTATGGATTGTTGGTCCATCTTCATATGATAACCTTAGGCCAGTTCTTCATAAAAATGGATTTGTTCCTTATGAAAAATGGATCGGAATGATTCAGCACATTCAAGAAAAAGAATACGTACACACAGGAGTAGAAGGGTTTCAATGTAAGCGAGTGCACACAGAAGCTGAATTGAAAGAATGGATAACGGTATACATAGACGGCTATCAAAAACCAAAAGAATATCAAGCTGACTTTCTTGAAAGGTTTAGGGAGCTTATGCAGCACACTGACCAATATCACTTATATTTGGGTCTTTATCACAACCGGCCAGCTGTAGCTGGGTCTCTCTTTTTTTATGACGGTACAGCGGGTTTGTACTGTATCACTACAGCTAGACATATGAGGAGAAAAGGCCTGGCTACCGCCTATTTGAAGGAAGTTCTTACTGAAGCAAAAAAACAGGCAGATACGTGTATTTTGCATGCTACAAGTGCAGGAAAGCCAGCCTATGAAAAACTTGGCTTTACAGCGGTTAACGAATTTGATGTATACAGATGGAGAAATAGAGATGGAAAATAATGTGCCGAAGCTTGTGAAACAAGAGACAAAATTCGACAAAATTTTAAAAAAGTGTAGCTTCCACTTCGTTTTTGGTGTATCCTAGGGAAAAGCAGCAGCATGAGCTAGTGTTGTACATAGAACACAGATAAAAGGAGTCATTATGAAACATTTTTTTAAAACGAGCACGTTTTGGATAGGTTTAGTTGTCGGAATCGCGCTCACATTTGGGGGATATTTTACTGTTACTAGTATTTATGATTATTATTTAGGACGAGAACAGCTGAAAGTATTGACTGCCTCTCAGAAAAACCTTCAAACTGCTTTTAAAGAGTATAATCAGCTTATGGCCGAAAAAAAAACCAAAAAGCAATTTATCAATGAACTCGATGATATTTCAAATACGATAAACTATGAATATAATGAATTAGCTTCCCTTGATCCTACGATGAAAACGATGTATAAGCATACGGGCGTCATCGATGATATGGAACTGATGATTGATAATATCGATAGCATTTATGAATTAACGATGAATGATCACAAAGACGCAACAAAACCGCTTCAAACCTACGTATCTGATTTAATGGAATATGTAGAAAAAGATATGAAAAAAGAAATAAGCATGCTAAGTAAATAGAAAAAAACAGCTGTCTAAACAAATAGGCAGCTGTTTTTTTGTTGATTGTAAAAGGAATCTTTTAGTTGCAGGCGAAAGAGTATACTATGCACCCACTCACTTACGTGCACCACGTTCACAAAAAAGGGAGGACATAGTATGAAAAAAGTGGTGGTTATCCTATTTAGTTTATTTTCATTAACCGCATGTCAGGTTCCTACAGCTGAAACGCTTGAAGATCCTTATCCACCCGCTATAAAAATAATAGCCGAAGGTAAAGAAGCCATCATCAAGCCTTTATTTTTTTGCTGGACCGAATGTGAAGCTGATTTTGGCGAACGAAAAAATTTCAGACAAATTGTTATGAAAGATAGTATTCCCGTCTCTCAAGGTGGTCAAGTGTCCATTAAAATAGATGGTAAAAAACCTAATGCGCTTTATTACAAACAAATCCGCAATCAGTCTATTTATGAAAACGTAGTAGAAAAAAAGGACATAAAAAAAACATCCGCTATTACAGTAGATTCTGCCTCTCGCAGCGATCGGTATATACTCGTAGCGGACTGGAAAGATACCAAAGGAAAAAAGCTAATCGGGCGTGTCTATTACACCCCAGTAAAATTTGAAACGCCATAGATATGACTCTCTATGCTGTAATAGAGAGTCATATGCTTAACTAATAGAATTAAGCGCCTGTGCAAGAGAAGAAGTAGTTTTAACATGTTCAAACGAAAGCCCTAAGCGAATTGCAGTTTGAGAAATTTCCGGTCGAATTCCAGATAGAATGGTTTCTACCCCAATTAAACGAAGAGCTTTTACCAAATTAAAAATTTCTTGTGCCATCATCGTGTCAATCGTAGCTACACCGAGCAGGTCAATACATAAATGTTCAACGTCTTTTTCTGAGCATTGCTGAAGCGTGTTTTCTAAAATAAACTGACTTTTAACCGTTCCAATATCTCCCACCAGAGGCAGAAGTGCAACTTTGTTTTGCAGCATGATCACAGGAGAACTTAATTCATTAATTAACTCTTTCTGAGCGTTCAACTGTTCTTGCGTATTCTTATGATATTCTTGAATAAAGATATAAATAGATAGATCAAATGCTTTAACAATAATGTCATACCACATAAATATCTTATCCACGCTTACCTCTTCTGGATGCAAAGAGACAAACTTCTTTAAGTAATTAACGACAATTTTTTGTGAATTAAAATATTCTCGAATAACAAAGTGAAGAGGCGTACTTAAATGCTTTGGATCACGTGCAAGTTCGACCGACCACTGCTGGAAATCGGAAAAAAAGTACTCCTCATCTTTTATAAATACGTCAAATAAATGCTGAAAATAATCTTGATTTTGCTGCTTCAGTTCTTTCACAATTACTGGATTTTTACTCGAATACACGGAGAACTCGTTTTCATCATCGAGCTGATTGTACCAGTCTTCAGTTAATTGAAGAGAATGTTCTTTAAAAAATTGATATAAGTCCTGATTTCTATGCATGAAGACTCTCCTTACATATGTATAGTCTAATTGATTTATAAATAAAGGCACAAAAGCATCCACTGACATAGAGTGCGGATGCTTATAAATAAATCCATTATGAAGCGCATTTATTTTCCTATACGCCTTGTTTTCCCCAACTGTAAACTCTCAAACCCAATTTATTAAAAAATAAACATTTTTTAACTAACATCTTCATGCATTTTAACTCTTTTTCATAAGGCATCACTTCTTGCGCTTATAGCTTTAGCTTCGGTAAGGCATCTTTAATGCTTTGATAGACTAAAATAAAGGACATATCATCTTCTATAGTGCTCATATGTATGGCCATGTTAGGGGAAATTCCGGTTAAAACGAGCTGAGTTCCCATTAACTTCAGCCAATTGTAAATATTAAGAATATCACGGCCGAATGAATCGTTAAATCCAGCTAACCCTGAGACGTCTACGATTAAGTAACGATCTTTGCTGCTTGTGTTACGCGAGGTGAAACTATTAAATAGCATTTCTATACGCCGCTCGTTTAAAGTTCCGATTAATGGAAGAACAGAGATTCCTTCTTCTATTGGCACGATAGGAGTGGATAGCCTTTCCACTTCTTCTAAAGCTTGCTGAAGCTGTTCCTGGGCTGTAATTTCTATGGTTACGTCTTTTTGAACACCAATAAAGTAGTATTTATCTTCTTCCTCTACGTATGTCGGGTCAATCGTTAGCTGATTATGAAAGAAAGAGCCGTCTTTTCGATAATTCACAAGCGTAACAGAAACTGACTGATTGCGGCTTATAGCGCTGCGAATTTCATCAACGTGGTGCGGGCTTGTAAGAGACCCTTGTAGAAAACGGCAATTTTCCCCTAATACTTCTTCTTCCTTATAGCCGGTCATAAGGGAAAACCCTTGGTTGAGGTAAATAATTGGATTATCAGGTAAAGAAGGATCCGTCACGATAATACCAGATTGCGAACTATGAAGGGCTTTATTTAAAATGGACCATTTTGAATCTTGAGCTTCAGGTGTAGTCAATGCATTCCCTCATTCCTTGGAATTTTTATAAAAATATTGTGACATAAACACATTTAAAAAACAATTTTCGACGCGTTTGCTTCTAGAGAAAGAATGAAGATAAGGAAAAATATGTTATAATAGTTTCATGGGCAAAGGGAGTGTGAACAAATGTGATAACTATCAATTTATTTAACGTTAGTTTCTTTGTGATGGCGCTAGTAGGCTTTATTCTCATTTTTTGTTTGCGTATAAAGTTCAAGCGGCCACTGTCATTCTTTAAATGGTCTTTTTTGTTCGGAACGGTGCTGCTGTCGCTAAGCGTATACTTGTTTATGGCGACCAGCCAATATATTCATTTGATATGGGATACAATCGGTTCAGTTATGACAGCGCTCTATCTTATCAGTATTATGGTTGGAGCAGAAGAGTCATAAATACATATGTTTGAAAGTCTATTGAAAGTGGAAGATAAGGAGGATGCTTAAAAGAGAAACAGACGAATTGACATTCTTTTAGCCGAAATGATGACAACTGGAAAAAACACCTCGGTAAAAAATGCCGAGGTGTTTTTCGTAAATAAAAGGTAAAGGAGAATATTTAGAGAAATACTAGTCATACTTTACTGAGTGTAGTAAAATAAAAAGTTATTATTCTATTTTTAGGTTGTTGCTATTGGCAACATGTGTTAGTCTAAAAGTGGTATACATTTTAGGCGATCTTGAAAAAGAGAGACGAGAAGCTTTTATTCAAGTTTCTTAAAAGCTTTACGTTTACTGAGGTGAAACAATGAAATCTCAAGTACAAAAATTTGTAGGCTATTTATTAGCTGGTGATCAAGACAGCGCTTGGGAAGTTGTGCTAGAAGAAATCCACCAAGGAAAGAACAGCCTAGATATTTATGAAAATTTAATTACAACCGCAATGCGAGTAACTGGAGATATGTGGGAAGAAAATATCATTTCTGTAGCTGATGAGCATGTTGCAACTACGACGTGTGATTATGTGCTAACTCGCTATCGCTTTTATAAAAAAATTCAGGGACACGCTTCAGACACCGCTCCAAGGGCACTGCTTCTATGCTTGGAACAAGAACAGCACTTCATTGGTTTAAAGATGGTGGCTTTATTGTTTGAGGAACATGGTTGGAATACTCGCTTTTTAGGGGCCAATCTACCTCTGGAATACGCTGAGAAAATGGCTATAGAATGGAAGCCGCACATGGTAGGATTATCTGTCAGCATTCCTTATCATATTGAGAGGCTTGCTGAATATACCAAAACTTTGGACAAATTAGAACCAAGACCAACAGTAATGGTAGGAGGGCGTTTAGTTTCTCAAATTGATTTCCGTTCTTACTGTTCTGAGCATGCACGCCTAATTCCGGATCTTTACCAACTAAATAACTGGTTAATCAGTTATCACAAAGGAGTGGAAGTTAATGTCGATGCTTGAATATGTTCCAATTCCTTACTTTCTAGTGGATACTGAATTTAATATTTTGGAATGGTCACAACAATCAGGTCATTTATTTAAGCCTTCAGCTAATTTTTTAGATCTTGTAGACGTATTTAGTCAAGAAAAGGCGAGAAAGTTTTTAAGCTTGCGCCAGAAAGATTCTCGAGAATTGTCTGTAGACGAACCCCATGATGAGCAAACGCTTGTCCAAAGCCGAGGCCAGGCTATTCAGAAAGTAGAGCTTGTGATGCAAACCAATGATTCGCCGTATTCACTGTTTGAATGCTTAATTCAATGGGATAGTGATATAGGTCATTTAGTTTGTATTCGCCAAGATGAACGTATACAGGAGCTAACGAATCTTGTTCAAGACCATCGGAAACGATTAGCAGATACAGATTTTGAACTGCTTGAACAAAAAGAACGTCTCGAAAAATCATTACAAAAAATTAAGCAATTGTCCGCTTCTTTTATTAAATTATCCTCTAAAGTAGGGCTTATACCTCTTTTTGGAGACTTAGACACAGCTCTTGTAGCTGAAAATACGTCCATTTTGCAAAACTTTGCACATGAAGGAAATTACACCACGCTTCTATTTGACTTTGGGGGCCTAGATATATTAACAACCGAAGGAATTCAAGCTTTTGCAGGCTTTATGCAGTCCTTCTATCTTATGGGGATCACATGCTATATTATTGGCATGAAACCGCACCATACGGCTGCTTTGAAAAATAGAACGTTTGGTGAACAAATTATTTATATGAATAACCTGAGTGAAATTATTGCTGTGAATAAAAATGTGAGTTAAAAGGGTAGAGGAGAAGAAAGTTATTCTTCTCCTCTTTCTGTATACACTTCTCTTCTTATAATTAAACATCTATTAAAGAATCTTTTTATATTTCAGCTGAAAGAATGGCATTAAGACGTTGAAGTCCTGTGTCGTTTTTAATTAATGGTATTCAAAAGTTTTACGGGGGAATATTTCTACTGGTGCTATCTTTATGTACAGAGCAGATTCATGTTTCAACTATTATGCCTTGGAACGCAGTATGGTCTATTGTATATTTAATTTTTGTTGGTTCAATTGCTGGACACGGCTTATACTATTGGCTAATCGCCCAAACAAATCCGGTTTTTCCATCTACTTGGTTGTATGTATCTCCTTTAATCGCGGTGTTAATCGGCTATGTAGTCTTAAATGAAGCTATCACGCCTTCTATTATTGGCGGAGGCCTTCTTATTTTAATAGGAGTATTTATGGCCAATCGTGAAGCTTTGGGAGTATATTTGGGAGTATATTTTAAAAAAGGTGTGCTATTCAAAAAGCAGCTGTAAAACAAGTCTCCATTTGCTGACTTGTTTTTAGTTGATCGCAAGACAAAAAAGATTGAAGAAAGATATAAAAGATGACTAAAAGCCTCTTCCTAATGAAAGAAGAGGCTTTTTTGTTAAGAGTTTGCTGACATCGTATGAGACGGCAAAATGATGTCTTGGTCTACTAGGAAGGATAAAAGTTCTCGTGTAGCATATGACATATAGCGATCTTTTTTCAAAATGATGCCGAGCTCCCACATTGGAGTAGGTGCGGCAATTGGAATACTTTTAATAAAAGGATTATTGATTTTTGGAAACACGGACTTTGGTAAAATGGCAATACCTAATTCAGAAGCGACTAGTTCAATAATCAAATCCCATTGAGAACTTTCGTACGCTATTTTTGGATGAAAACCCGCTTGAATGCACTCATGAATAATGCGATCATGAAGAGAGAAATCTTTGCTGAACAGGACAAACGGCTCTTCTCTCAGCTCGCTCAAAGCAACGATTGATTTGGCTGCCAGCGGATGCTCATGATGAATGTACAAATTAAACTCTTCTTCAATAAACGGATAGACGTGAAAAAGAGGGTTTTGAATAGGCAATACGATAATACCAAGGTCTACTTGTTCGTTTTCTACAAGTTCGACAATTCGCTTTGCGCCAAGTTCCACAAGCTCCAATTTCACCTGAGGATGTTTTGATGTAAAGTTTTTTGCGATCATTGGGAAAACAACAGTTCCTACTAAAGGAGGAATTCCTACTTTAATATCTCCTGTAGGGAGATTTCGTAAATCATCTAACAGAGCATGCAGCTCGTGAAGAGTGGATACCAGCTTTTGGCTTTGCCCATACACAATCTGTCCTGCATCGGTTAACGTCAGCTTTCGAGTAGAGCGATCAAAAAGATCTACGCCGAGTTCTTCTTCCAGTTTTTTTACAATTTTACTTAATGCTGGCTGAGACAAGTGAATTGCAGCTGCTGCTTTCGTGAAACTTTTTTGATTGACTACTTCCATGAAATGTTGCAGTTCTCGAATATCCATAAATTCTCCTCACTAGTATTCTTAGTTTTCATACTATTTATTCTATTTATCTATTTTACTTATGATTCAAATAAATGTAAACTCTTACATAAGGAAGTGAATAGTGATTCATCTAAAAACAGCACATGAAATTCCTCTAAATACGTTAGAAACCCGCATATTTGTAAGCGTTAACAAAAAAGTACCCTCGAAGAAAATCATAGAAAAATATTTTTTCTCCCGTAAAACAAAGCCGCGAGCGCAGAAATAACACATGTTGAAATGTTCATTTTGTATACTGTTCTGACAATTAAGAAAGAGGAATAAAATGGTATAGTGCACCACTAAGGTGAGTCTATTCATTCTGCAAACGAGCCGTACATAGAAAAAAGGGCCGGTTTGTTAAAAATAATTGGGGGAGTGGTTGAGATGACATACGTTAAAGGACTAGAAGGAATCGTTGCAGCTGAAACAAAAGTAGGGCATGTTGATGGAGAGAAAGGTCAGCTGATTTATCGCGGATATTGGGCAAAAGATTTGGCGATCAATTATTCTTTTGAAGAAGTTTCTTATTTAATTTGGAACGGCACGCTGCCAAATCATGATGAGTTAAAAGCATTTAAACAAAAAATGGTGACTCATCGTACGCTTCCGGCTAATATTGTTGCGTTAATGGACTGTTTGCCAAAAGATACAGAAGTGATGAGCGCGCTTCGCACATGTATCTCAGCTTTAGGAGACCCTTCATACAGCTGGCCTCCGACAAAAGAGCAGGCGCTTGCCATTACAGCAGTCACACCTACTATTATTGCCTATTGGTATCGTAAAATGAATGATTTAGAAGTAGTAGAGCCTAACGAGCACTTGGATCATGTAGCAAACTATTTATACATGATTAATGGGGAAATTCCAGATCAAAGTTTGGTTACTGCGCTGAACGCATATTTTGTTTTGACAATTGAGCATGGAATGAATGCCTCAACCTTCTCATCACGCGTTATTTCATCTACCGAATCTGACATGGTTTCAGCTATTTGCGGAGCAATCGGCGCGATGAAAGGTCCGCTTCACGGAGGAGCTCCTTCTGGTGTTATTAGCATGTTTGATGAAATTGGAAGTGAAGAGAATATTGAGCCTTGGGTTCGTAAAAAATTAGATAATAAAGAGAAAATCATGGGATTTGGTCATCGCGTTTATCGTACACATGATCCAAGAGCAGAAGCATTAAAAGAAGTTTCGAAACAAATCTCCGGAGACAACGGGCTATTTGATTTAATTGTTAAAATTGAAGATAAAACCATTGAGTTACTCAATGAATACAAGCCGGGTAGAGGTATTTATACCAACGTAGAATATTTCGCTGCAGCGGTTATGAAAGCGGTTGAGCTTCCGTCTGAACTATTCACTCCGACCTTCACAGCAAGCCGTGTGGTTGGTTGGACAGCTCATGTCGTAGAACAGTCAGAAAATAATCGTATTTACCGACCTCAGTCTGCTTATATTGGTTATACGCCAGTTGAGCAAAATCAATAATAAACCGGATTTCACATAAAAAACGTCGGTAGATCCGACGTTTTTTTCATATGGTTAAATATATTCTTTTTGAGAATAAAATCGCTTTAATAAATAGAATAATCCGACTGCTAGGCATAAACTTGCTGCAGCTAAGCTAGAGGTAATCATGGCGTGTTCACCTTCGGTAGGGGTATGTGAAAGTTTATAGCTGCTGTAGCATAAGAGAGCTGTGATACATAAACAGCAGGAGCTAATTAATCCATACCGCTTTTTGAAGCCAATAATAGATAGTAATACAATCAAATAAATCCCGCTCACCATCATCATAATTGGAAACTGAGGGTGGAATTTAATTGTATATAACAAATAATCGATGTGAGAATAGTGATGAACCGCCGAGGACTTTGTTAGCCCTCCGGTCAAACTAGCTGATAAAGGTCCTTCAAGCATCGAAGAGCCGTTATACCAAGTAGCGACTGAGGAAAGTAAAAAAACAAAACAACTTGCAAATAGCTGCGTCATGCATTTTATTGACACGTATAGAAAGCTCCTCTCAATAACCATCTTTTGTTAATACAAGTCCGAAAATTATTATAGCAGGTTTTGAAAGTAAAAAAAGTACTATTGGAATGGTTTCATAAAACGTTCATATTTCAAAAGGTTTGTTTTTTCAAAAGAAAGGGAAAAAAGGTGAAACGGAAGATATGAATAGAGGAGAGAGAAAGATGAAGGCAGCAGTGATTTTGAATCCAAACGCAGGAAACAAAAAATTAGTAAATGAAATTGACTTTATATGTGATCGGTTAAACACTGCATTTGAGACGGTTACGTTATATAAAACAGAGCAACCTGGAGATGGTGCCGATCTGGTAAGAAAATTGGAAGGCGAAGCGGATGTCATTATTGGAGCAGGAGGAGACGGGACGATTTATGAGTTGATCAACGCTCTTGCTCCGCTGCAGCAACGTCCTGCGTTTGCTATTTTACCTGGAGGAACGTGCAACGATTTTTCCCGCGCAATTGGAATGAATCAAAACCCTTTAAAAGCTGTGGAGCAAATTATAGAAAAGCAGACGGAAGCAGTGGATGTTGGAAAACATGGAGAAGATTATTTTTTGAACTTCTGGGGGATCGGCCTCGTAGCTGATGTATCTGAAAATATTTTAGAAGAAAATAAAGAGAAATTTGGTAAGCTTTCTTACTACATGAGCGTAGGTAGAACGTTAAATCAAGCAGAGCCTTTTCAACTAAAAATGACGAGCGAAAAAGCTTCCTATGAAGGAGAAGCTGTTATGGTGTTAATTGGAAACGGTCCTTTTTTAGGAGGAACTCGCGCTATGCTAGGAAACAGCTCATTTCAAGACGGATTATTAGATGTATTCGTTATTAAAGAAATGGGAATCGAGCCGGTTATGGCATGGTTACAAACAAGCCCTGATGAGGAACAGCTTAATCCCGAAAGCAACCTTATGCATTTTCGTGCAAAAGAAGTCCATATCGAAACTACTCCTGAAAAAACGGTAGATTGTGATGGAGAAAAAGAAACGACAACACCTTCAACGATTACGGTTCTCCACAATCACATAAATATGATAGTCGGAAACAAATAAAAAAAACGCTGAAACTTCAAGCGTTTTTTTTTATGAAGACAGCCATCGTGGGGAAGTGAAGAGCGTAATCATTATGCTGCTCATCGTAATAACAAGCATGGAGTAG
This sequence comes from Priestia sp. 179-F W1.4 NHS, assembly GCF_045369295.1. Taxonomy (NCBI): domain Bacteria; kingdom Bacillati; phylum Bacillota; class Bacilli; order Caryophanales; family Bacillaceae; genus Priestia; species Priestia sp. 179-F W1.4 NHS. Next base: position 1,635,120 of record NZ_JBIQFF010000001.1, read on the forward strand.
CAAAAAGCAGTAAATCCGATAATATGTAAGCCCACTATCATAATCGTACTGTCTAAGATAAAAATGGTTATTCCTATATTGATTTTCCATTTTTTTGATACAATAATAGCAATTAAATCAAGCCCATCCGAACTGATGCCGTAGCGAAGCATCAGTCCTATTCCCATTCCTACGAGTGCGCCTCCAAGCAGTGAGCTAAAAAGTAAAGGAAGCTCCAGCGTACCTTCGAGAATAGACAGCCATTCTGTCATAAAAAAAGAAACAACTAAACCTATACTTCCATAAAAAAAGTTTTGACGATGACGAAAAAAAGCATATAAATAGACAGGTACGTTCAAAAAGAAAATGGACAGTCCGATGGGAGTTCCAAACACATAATATACGATAAGCCCAAATCCTATAAGTCCACCGTCTAGTAAGTGATACGGAGCAATAAACCCGTTTAGCCCTAGTCCAATTAATAAGCTGCCACAGCAAATCGAAACCACTCTCGAAAAAATATTCCTCACCCTATACGTTAAATTTTAATAGGAGTACTCGTCCATCTATGTATATGGCAAGCTCAGGTGATTTAGAAGTAGAGAAGACGAAAAAAGAAAATTATGTAAAAAGTATTGATTCTATAACTCTGATATTCTATAGTTAATCTAACTTCGTTTTCACGACAATTTCTTGATTTTTTACGATACTGTTTAACTGTTTGTATTTTTTAATATATAAAAAAGTTGTGTTCTGTAAAAAGCATACGATTGTAATAAGTCGATAAAAGCAAGCCGCTATATAAAGGGGTTGATTACGTGTAGGATTCTCTTTCTTTTCAGTCATACTAAAAAGAAAGAGGGATTGTCGTGAAAAATCGTTCCGTACTTTTTTTATGGTTTGGTCAAAGCCAAGCCAATTTAGCAGATGTATTATACATTGTTGCGTTAATCAGCATTCTTTATGCTCAAAACAGTTCTCCTGTGCTGCTTTCATGTATTCCGTTTACCATTACGGCTGCTAAGTTTTTGAGCAGTTTTACGGTGCCTTTTCTTATAGATCGCTACAGAGCTAAGCGTATTCTTGTGGTATCTCAGCTGTTAAAAACCAGTGTTTTGTCTATGTTTTTCTTGTGGCATATGTCGCTTATCAGCATGCTGTGCTGCGTGGCGCTTATTGCTTTTTTCGATGGGTGGGCAGCTCCGGTTCAAAGCTCTATGCTTCCTCATTTAGTAGATAAAGAGAAGCTGTTAAAATGGAACAGTATGTTTAATGTCACGGATCAAACGATTCAAATTGCAGCCTATCCGCTTGGAAGCTTTCTGATTATTAGCTGGGATGCTACCGGCCTTTTATGGCTGTCATTTTCGTTATTTAGTTTGTCACTCGTATTCATGCAGGCCATTCGCATGAACGTTCATTCTTCTAAAACGAAGCAAAAACAAGGGTTAAAAGAGGGATGGAAGCTAATTTGGCATTATCCGCGCCTGCGGGTTTTATTAGTCATGGAGGTTTTAGAAGGGATGGCTGCCGGCGTTTGGGCATCAGCTATTGTCTACGTGTTTGTGAAAGAAATATTAAATAAAAATGAAGCTTGGTGGGGATATATTAACAGCAGTTTTTTTGTTGGAACAGTTCTTGGTGGTTTCGTTTTGCTGAAGATTTCAGTTGAGCAAGAGAGAAGTCTTTATCATATCGCAATACTAGGCAGTCTTTTTTCAGGTTTCTTTACATTATTGTTCGGAGTTATATCTGTGCCGTTTCTTTCCCTTTTACTTAGTTTTACTATTGGCATTGCCCTTCAAATAAGCGCTACATGTTCTTACACGCTTACACAAACGGCCGTTCCTTTAGAAAAGCTTCCTAAGGTGCTTTCCGCTACGCTGAGCGTTTCATATGTGACGTTTGGACTTTCGGTGCTGCTGCTTGGCGCTGTTGCTTCGCTAAATGTGACGGCGGCGTTTCTAACGGCAGGAGGACTGGTTGTAATCAGCGGCTGCGTAGGTTTATTCTTACGAAATTATGCGCTTGCTAACTAAAAAAGGTTGCTGTTTGCAACCTTTTTTTAAAACAGCGTATTTTCTCTCCTCAACCATAAGTCGTATAAGGTTGTTTGCTTTAAATATCCCCTTGTGTAAAAGTAGGGAGCTTTTCACGAAAACGAAAGGAAAAAAAGTATAGCTATCGAATTATGTTAAGAGCGTTGAGCTAAAAGGAGTGATTAAATGGTTGTCATTCGACAGGCGGTTGAAACTGATCGAGAGCGACTGGCTACGTTAATGCAAGAATATATAGTGAAATTCTGCGAGCAGCCTGACCCTTCCCGGAAAGCTTTAACTTTACATATTAAGCGTTTATTGAATAATCCTTCCTACGGTATCCAATTTGTTGCTGAATTGGAAGGGAAACTAGTAGGTTTTGCGACGGTGTACGTATCGTGGAGCACCCATTATTTTAAAGAAACAGGCGTCTTAAAAGATTTGTACGTATCTCCTTTAAACAGAGGAAATAAAATTGGTGAACGTTTGTTTAAGATTTGCCTTGCCTATTCTCAAAAGTATGAGTTTGCAGGAATGACCGCTGAGTGCAGCAGTGAAAATAAAGTTGCTCAAAACCTTTATCAAAAAATGAACGGTAAAGAAAATGCAGGGGTTCAATACCGTTTTTTTTAAGAGAAGTACAGCTTTTACTTTTAAGACTTCTACTAAATGGCAAAAATATGTTATAGTATGAAAAGTGAAATTGATGAAAATGTCGGTGGGCTATATGTTAGATGATGGTATGAATAGTAGGGGGAAGTTGGACTAGCTGTTTGAAAGGCGGCCATCCTATTTTTAGTATAGCCGCAAGGAAGGAGCAGGACCTTGAAAAAAAATCCAATCTTAAACGCGTGGAAAATAGTAACTGCGACGAGCGGTTTTTTACTTGCGCTGTTTATCTTTAAAGTCCGAAAAGGAAGATAACCATATAAAAAAAGCTCCTCGATTGAGGAGCTTTTTATTATTTAGTAATAGGAAACGTCAAGGGAGTCACTGTTGATAAAGAATCTCGGTAAGAATGATAGGTGAAATAATGACGTGTTGGACTATAAATAGTCATGTAAAGTAAATAATCATATTTCGTTTCCATATAGAAAAAAACGCCGTCTTCGTGGAGTGCATAGAAAGAGTACGAAATCCCGAGCAGCGTTTGCTTTTGTACGCTTGTGCTTGGATTTTCTTTAATCCATTCATACAGTTCAAAAACACTCACTCCTGATGAAGATTGCAGCGTATGTACTTTGTCATATAACGTATCAGCTACATCCGAAACCGACTGTTTTAATTGGTTAAATAAGTTGGACATTTGTTCTTTCATTGTGGTGATCTCCTTTACGGGTAGTCAGCTATTAGCATGCTCAGAGAAATTCACGCTTATGTATAGTTAGTGAATGGCTGATTTGAATTTGCCGCCCTGCGCTTCTTGGGTATCCATAATGGTTGTAAATGCCTGTGGATCAATTTCAGAAATAATGGTTTTAAGCTTGGTAATTTCTAAACGCGTCACAACTACGTATATGACTTCTTTTTCTGTACCTTCAAATCCGCCTTTACCATACAGTTTCGTCACGCCGCGGCCTAGACGATGCGTAATAGCGTCTGATAGCTCTTCATAGTGATTTGACACAATAAAAGCTGCTTTTGTTTCATCAAGCCCTTGAATGATCGCATCGATTGTCTTAGACGCAATATAGTACGTAAGGATCGAGTACATGGCCTGTTCCCAACCTAGCACGAACCCTGCCCAAGCGAAAATGAAGATATTTAAAAACATCACAAATTCACCCACAGAAAACGGTATTTTTTTTGTTAATAAAATACCTAAAATCTCAGTTCCATCTAACGCTCCACCGTGACGAATGACCGTTCCTACACCTGCTCCTAAAAGGAGCCCGCCAAATACAGTAGCAAGAAGCGGTTCAGATGTTACAGCTGGAACATGGTGCAATTGAGATTCTACAATGGATAAAGCAACAACTGCAAACATAGATGAAAAGCAGAAGCTACGACCAATTTGTTTGTATCCACTATATAAAAAAGGGAGATTAAAGATGATGATAAGTAGACTGAACGGCAATTTCGTTAAGTAAACTAAAATTAGAGAAATACCGATAATACCGCCGTCAATTACGGAATTTGGGACTAAAAATAATTCGATAGAAACGGCAGCCAAGGAAGCTCCAATTAACATCATAATGTAGCGATAAATGAGCCGACCTGCCTTTTCCTTTTTGTGCTGTTTCGTTGTCATAAAATCTTTCCTTTCAACATACTGCTTATACGCAACTCTTACTAGTATAACTAAGTCTTGGGAACTCTATCCAATTATCTACTTTAAAAAAGACTAGCCAGAATAAACAAAATCCTGTTAAATTAAACGGTAGACATTTGCTGAAATAAAGGAGCTGTACATATGATAAACGTTTATATTCCACCGCTTCAAACAAGCGCCGGCGAAAAAGCGGCACGCTATATTGATACATTAACCAAACCGATAGGAAGCCTTGGAAGGCTCGAAGAAATAGCAGTTGAATTAGCGGCCATGACCGGGGAAGCTTTTCCGACAGTCACGCCGCCAGGAGTCCTCGTTTTTGCAGGCGATCATGGAATTGTAAAAGAAGGAGTTTCAGCTTATCCTCAAGACGTAACGGCACAAATGGCGCTAAATTTTTTGCAGGGAGGAGCAGCTATTAACGTGTTTAGTGGGCAAATAGATGCCCAGTTCAAACTGATTGACATCGGCATTGCTTCTGACCTTTCCCATAAGGATCTTGTACAACGCAAAGTGAAGCTGGGCACAGCCAGTTTTTATAAAGAAGACGCGATGACGCGCAGTGAGGCAGAATTGGCTGTTCAAGTCGGATATGAAGAAGCTGAAGAGCTTATTACCCAAGGAATTAAATGTTTGATTGTGGGAGAAATGGGCATCGGAAACACTACGTCAAGCACGGCTATTTTAGCTGTATTGACAGGAGAAAAAGTCTCTAAGCTTGCAGGAATGGGCACAGGGATTTCTGACGAACAACTGCGCCACAAAGTGAAGGTAATTGAAGAAGCGCTGCAAAACAGGCACATCAACCCTCAGGATCCGATTGATATTATTAGTAAAATAGGGGGGCTTGAAATTGCAGGGATGACAGGTGCTATGCTGGCGGCAGCTGCTCACCGTATTCCTATTTTAGTAGATGGTTTTATTTGTACAGTTGCAGCTCTTCTAGCGACAGAAATCAATACACAAGCAAGAGACTATATGTTTGCTAGTCACGAATCTGTTGAACAAGGTCATGCGTGTGCAATGAAGCTCCTTGGCAAGAAACCGCTTCTCAACCTCAATCTTCGGTTAGGTGAAGGAAGTGGAGCTGCTGTTACATTTCCGCTGCTGAACTCGGCTTCGCTGATGATTGCTAATATGGCTACGTTTCAATCTGCGGGAGTGTCTGAGAAAGAATAAACTTAGAAAAGAATAAACCTAAAAAAGACATGGGAACAAAACCATGTCTTTTTTCTTTATTTTATAAAAAAATCTTATATTTTTAACATCATAAACCAATAAACGCTAAAGCTAGCACCTGTTAAAATAAATGATCCAATAATTAACAATACCAGTGCAACGCGTCGTTTAATCGCTTGAATTTCTCTATCTTTTGGCAAACGTCCCATTGGTCTTCCTCCATTATGTAAATATTTCACGTATTTTCCTATTTTACTCCGCTTTAAAAAGAGAGAACATATGTCAAAGTTACTAAAAAACAAATTATTTTACAAGAAAATTGTATCCACGTTACAGCAGGGCAAGGAATACGTATTTTTTCAGTTAGAAAAGGACTGCTCTAAAGGTTTACTTACATGGCAACAACCTTTATCATATAACTGACTATACTATGATGTTATCCAAAGTTGGAAGAAATCTCAATAAATGTGAGTGTTATAATTACATGATAAGAGTCAGAAAATTTTAAAAAAGAGTGTGAGCAAACAATGAACGGTATGTTGATTATCCGGAACGGTTCTCCTTTTTATGAAGGAGTTTCCGTGCCTATTCCAAAAGATAAAGCCTGTATTATCGGACGAAGCAGTGAAGAATGGGAGCCTTATCTGGCCTTTCAAAGTGCTTACATTTCACGCAAGCATTTCGAAGTAACGTACGAAAGCAATGCATTTTTCATTACAGACTTGTTTAGTAAACACGGGACAAAAGTAAACGGAGAAGAGTTACAGCCTGGAACCCCTCGTTTCTTGAAAGAGCAGGATGTCATTACCTTAGCAAATGAGGAGGCAGCTTTAGTATTTAGAAATGATGATATGGATGCAACCCTCGAATTAGGACCTTTGCTAAAACAAATAAATAAGCCATTTTACACATTAGATCCAATTTTGCAGAAAGTAAAAGTAAAAGAGGAAACGTATATTCTGTCAGATAAAGAATACGCGTGCTTAGCTTACCTTCTAGAATATAACAATCAATTTGTTTCAAAAGAAGCATTAAAAAAGAGCGTTTGGCCTGAACGAGTAGAGTCAAATGGAGAAATTCTGGTAGCAGCGGAAGAGCTGAATGCGCTGATTTACCGGGTTCGCAAAAAAATAGGAACATATTTAGAAATCGAAGTGATTCGAGGAAAAGGATATTGGCTGCACTTTAACGAAAATGGACGTGAATAGAATCACGTCCATTTTTTAATCTCGTTTTACAGCATGTACACGTATATGTTTAGCTTCTGCTAGCCAAGATCCGTTTTGAAATAGTTTGTCTTGCATTCGATTTTCTAAGCGCGTAATGAGGACATTTTTAGTTTCTGTCGTCACGTGAGCAAAAAGAGGGGCTGCATTTGTTTCCAGCCAATTACGCAAGCCGTTTTCCCCTTTTAACAAGAGGGGTCGGCTGTAGTGTATAGCCGTGGTGACTTGAAAATTCTGTGATTCCAAAAGAGAAGAATATTCAGCTACAGAAGGGAAGTACCATGGGAAATCTACATCGTTATAAGGGATATCAAACGTTTTAAATTGACGAATGATTTCTGTAAAAATTTCGTCCATGTTTCCTTTTCCCCAAAATTCTGCTACAAATCGGCCATTTAGTTTTAAAGCATTGTAAATATTTTTAATGACAAGGTGAGGGGGACGGATGTCGTGTAAAGTTGCATTGGAAAAAACTGCGTCAAATTGTTCGTAATAAGGAAGGTTAAGGGCGTTTAACTGTTCAAAGGATAGAGTCGGGTACTGATGACGAGCCTGTTCAATCATATTTTCAGAGCAATCGATGCCAGTTGCACGGACATGAAGCTTATTGAGCTGCGAAATAAATTCGCCAGTGCCACAGCCAATATCTAAAATATGTTCGCCAGCTTGAGGAGAAAGAAGGTTCATAGCACTTCCTCCAAATGAAGAAACAAACGGAAGATGATACACTTGAGCAATTTTTTGTTGATTAACAGTTTGACTCATGAAGTGATTCCTCCTTTGTAAAAGATGATGACGATCGTTTTATAAGAAGAAACAAGCTTTGAATAGTAGATATGAAGTTATTGATAGAATTATACCATATATCTTACTTATTATGCCGAAAACTCCAAAGAAAAAGCGCACCAAACTTCTAGCTTGGGCGCTTACAAGCCGAACTATTTTATAACCATTAACCGAACTGAACAAATAGAGGAAGGTCTGTATGACCCATCTCACGTACGTAGACGTATAAATTTCCTTTATGATGAATTTCATGATCAATGGCCATTTGTAAAAGCTGTCTTCCGGGAAGCTTTCTTCCAAACGCTGCAGTTGCGTCAATGGTCTTGTTTAAGTCAGCTTCGCTAAGTGAGCGTAATACGTCTACTGTTTTTTCCGTATATTCAGCTGCAAGGTCTGATAATGACTTACCGCCAAAATCAGCTTTTTGACCAAGCGGAGATAAATCACCGGATTTTACCACTGATGCAAATGCATAAAAGGATGTTAAAATATGCGTAGATAAGTCAAAAGCGGACATAGATGTCGGGGCAGGCATGTATTCGTAGTGACCTGCTTCAATTTTGTTGATTAATTCATTAGTTACGTTTCGATGTGCTAAAAAGTGATGAGTCATTTGTTCAACTGTCATGATGAAAGGCTCCTTTATTATGTATTCGCTTCTGAGTATAGCATCTGAAAATCAGAAAGCGAAGAAAAAACTTTAATAAAAAGAAAAACAGCTGCACGTGAGCAGCTGCTTTTCTTTTTATTAGAAATTACGTTGTTTTAACTCTTCAAGTAATAACTCCATACCTTCGCGGCTTAAAGTTAATTTGCCATCTGCGATTGTTACATTGTCAGAAGATACTTCGCCAGTAATCGCACAAGCACCGTTCGGCTCATATTTCTTTAAAATAATTCGATCTGTTTCGACAAAAATTTCAACAGGATCTTTTACATCTATTTCAAGAACACGTCTTAACTCTTTAGGAATTACGATACGACCTAAATCATCTACTTTTCTTACAATACCAGTCGATTTCATTTTTTAATCACCTTTACTTTTATATTTTATTGAGTACGCAAAATATTATTTTTGGAATTTCTAAGATGATTATATACTAGATAACCGCTAAATTTGTCGAAGTTATTAATATGTAAATGAACTGTAATATTATTGAAATATTATCTGTAAATACAAATCCTCCTACAAAATGGAATATGTAGGGCTCTTTGTATGATATAGGAGATGAAGGAATTAATTACATTTGACATACAATTTTATTTATGTTTATACAGCAATCCGGGGGTAAAGGGAGGCTACATGTAAGCGCAGGAGTAAATAAGTTGAAAGAATAAAGAAAATATGATTAAATTTAAAAAGTAACTTGCTCAAAATAATTAAATCGTAATGATTACGTATTTCAAATAAAAAAATTGATAAAGCGAAAGGATGACAAAGAGTTTGGCTAAAAAATCAAAAGTTGTAAAAGAACAAAAGCGCCAAGAGATAGTAGCGAAATATGCGCAATTGCGCCAAGAGTTGAAGGAAAAAGGAGATTACGAAGCGTTAAAAAAATTGCCTAGAGATTCTTCACCAACGCGCTTAAATAATCGCTGCCGCGTTACCGGTCGCCCTCGAGGCTATCTTAGAAAATTTGAAATGTCACGCATTGCTTTTAGGGAATTGGCCTACAAAGGACAAATCCCAGGTGTTAAAAAAGCAAGCTGGTAGTATAAAAGCCCTCATAATGAGGGCTTTTATTATTTATTAGCTGCAAAGTATCGAGCAATTCCTTGATAAATACCTGTAGATATTTGCTGCTGATACGCATTAGAAGAAACAATTTGCTCATCGTGAGCATTTGATAAAAAGCCTAATTCAAGAAGTACAGCACGCTGATTGTTTTCTCGAGTAACATAATAATCTCCAAAACGAACCCCCATATCCTTCATAGAAGGCGCATTTTCAGCCATGCTTTCTTGAATATATTTTGCTAATTCTTTATCTTTGGATTCACTGTAATAAAATGACGCAATGCCGTTTGCAGAAGATGAAGTAGAAGCGTTATAGTGAATGCTGATAAACGCATCTGCATGCTTTGCTTCACTAACGTTCACACGTCCGCTCAGTGAAATAAAGGTATCGTTTGAACGCGTCATAAATACATTTGCTCCCGAATTAGCTAAGCGGCTTGCCACAAGTTTTGCGGTTGTTAACGCTAGTTTTTTCTCAATCGATGATTTGCCTGAAGTACCAGGATCATATCCGCCGTGTCCAGCGTCTACTACAATAATTTTATCTTTTAAAGCAGCAGATGGGGAAGGCAAACTAGCTGAAGTTGTAGAACCAGCTGCAGCTGTTAACCCTTTTGACACCCATGCTGTTTGACTTGCAGAGTACTGGATTTGCACCCAGTCATTCGTTTCGCCTACTTTTTTGAATCGTTCGCCCGCTTTTGCTACACGGATAATGCCCGCGCTTAAGCTCGGCTGACTGCGTAAATTTGAAGCTTTTGTAATTTGAATCGACTGGGCTGTTTGTGAAGACTGTCCGGAATCAGCTTGTAAATACTGACTTGCTACCCAGCCTGTTTGACCTGATGCTGTTTTAATCTGTGACCAGGATCCGCTCTCTTTTACCACCGTTACTTTGGAACCCCGGGATAAGTTCGTCACGATAGACGCGCTTGTGCTTGCAGAAGAGCGAACGTTTAATGAGCTAGCGTTAACAACAGCTGACTTGGATGTTGTAGAACCCGAGTTACTAGTCGGTGTAGAAGAACCGGGGCCTGCTTGTAGGTACTGACTCGCTACCCAGCCCGTTTGACCTGATGCTGTTTTAATCTGTGACCAGGATCCGCTTTCTTTTACCACCGTTACTTTTGAATTGCGCGGTAAGTTCGTCACGACCGATGCGCTTGTGCTCGCAGAAGAGCGAACATTTAATGAGCTAGCGTTAACAACAGCTGACTTGGATGTTGTGGAACTCGAGTTACTAGTCGGTGTAGAAGAACCGGAGCCTGCTTGTAGGTACTGACTCGCTACCCAGCCCGTTTGACCTGATGCTGTTTTAATCTGTGACCAAGATCCGCTTTCTTTTACCACCGTTACTTTGGAACCTCGGGATAAGTTCGTCACGATAGACGCGCTTGTGCTCGCAGAAGAGCGAACATTTAATGAACTGGCGTTAACCACGGCTGACTTGGATGTCGAATTTGCCGTAGACGTACTGTTTGTTTGTGTTTTGTTTATGTATTGAGATGAAATCCAAGCTTCTTTACCGTTATACGTAATTTTAGCCCATCCCTTGCTTTCATCTACTATATTAACGGTGTTTCCCTTCGTTACTTTTCCAACGATAGCGCCGCTTGTACTAGGCGTTGCACGTACATTTAACGATGTAGCAGTTACTTTGGCCGATTCAGCTGCATCTGCGTCAATCGAATGCAAAAGCAATGAAGAGCTTAAAAGAACAGAAGAAACGGCTGTGTACATGACATGTTTTTTATTCATTTTTTCCTCCTTGCAAATTACAAATTTCAACATAAGTTAATTAGTATACAAAGCATATATCGGCAAATAGCCCAAAATTTTGAGTTAAATCTACTATTATCTCATAATGCCGATATTATCCATCATACTATATGTCGAATTTCAATTGTATAATGAATTTGAACTATCTGCCATCTTTAACGATAAAATTTTACATTAATGTAAAATATAATTATATCAAAGGTGAAATGTAGGGATGTCAAGGGCATATAAAAGTCTTTAGCCCTTGGTTCACCGATGTTTTGAGGACATGTTTTATACTAGAAAAAATGTAAAATAGTATAAAGCAGCTGAATGTGAATATGATAGAGGAGAGATAGCAAATAAAAGAGTATCTATCTTTTGGAGGAGGAAACGTCCACAATTATGAAACATTCAGAATAAAAATAACAAAAATATATAAAGCCTGTCTATATTGATGGAAAAGCTCATAGCATAAACAAAAAGTGAATAGTTAGAAAATTCTTTCTTTTTACTTTGAAACATGGTACAGTATAAAAAAGTGAAAGGGTGGAAACTGATATGCGAAAGATTGTTCAGTATGAAACAAAGTGGTCGCTTTTGTATCAAATGGAAAAAGAGGCGTTACTTAATACACTAAAAGATTTTTCAGTAGACATCGAACATATTGGAAGCACGTCCGTTCCAGGATTGGCAGGTTCACCAATCGTTGATATTTTAATCGGCGTCAAACGCGAAGAAGACATAAATGAAGTGCGCGCTATATTAAAAAATAAATCTCACGTATACGTAGCGGAAAAAGAGATGTTCGTCTTATTAAAAGAAGGCGTTCCAGCTTCACACTACCCTCCAATTATGACAGCTAAAAATGCCCGTAAGCTCATTCCACATGATGCTAGAAGAAGTCATGTGTACGTAACGGTCAGTGAATCACCTTACTGGAATGAACGAATTAATTTCAGGGAGCAGTTACGCTCGAGCGAACGTGCTAGAAAAAAATATGAAGGTATGAAATACGAGCTTTCAAAACGATTGTGGAACGATATTTCTACCTATGAGTACAAAAAAGAAGAATTCATTCAGCGCAGTCTATAAAAAAACGTCATTTCAATTGAAATGACGTTTTTTTAATTAATTATCTTGTAAAATAATGTTCTCAAGCTTATCAGCAGTATTTACTGCGAGAACCGTATAATTTTTACCGCTTTGAAGATTTGTTCCAGGAAGACTTAGTATTTCTTTTCCGTCTGCTGTGGAAACAGATAAATCATACGAACCCGGATTTACTACTTGATAACCTGAAATGCTTTTAAAAGACAGATCTTTAAATAAAGGAGCAGCCCCTTTAGGACCTACGTTTACCGCAGGAGCATCAGGAGATAAATGAGCAACACGTAAGCTTGCTTTTCCATCCATCCCTTGCTTATTATTCGTGAAAGCCTGCAGTTCAAGATTTTCGGCTTTATTTACAGCGGCTACTGTATACGATTTTCCACCGTCTACAACAAGGGTAGCTTCGATGATGGAATCTTTTGTTCCTTTTGTCTTCGCTTCGTATACTTCTACTTTATGAGAACCAGCTGACAAAGGCAGGGAGTTGGAGACATCTTTAAACTTTGCTCCTTCTACTAAAGCTTTGTCATCCACAAAAATGTCTACAGCTGGAGCATCCGGTGAAGCATGAACGATACGAACTTCTGCATTTTGAACTGGTCGCTCATCTGCAGCAGGAGGTGTTTCAGCGGCAAATACTAACATGCGGCTAAGTGCCAAGAAGGCAATCACTGCTACCATTACGAATAGTCTTTTCATCAAGTATCACTCCTTTTTTAGTATACACAGCTTTATGTAAAGAGAAGGACTGTGCAGTTGTTAGCGTATACTAAATAAAATCAACTATTCGTTTGTTTGTTAACTTTTAACGTGTTTACTGAGATTTCTGACGGAAAAATCGAAGAATAGCCAAAATATTGTACAAGGTTGTTAAGAGCCACGTCAATAAAAAGCCTAGGCCAAGTCCGATATTAGCATCTATATACGTATGCGTGAAGTCATCATATACGACGTAGGCAAGAGGAGCAATTGACAGTAAAAGGAGAAGAAAAAACAAAAGTGTTTTCCATCTGCTTAAAGTGAAGGTTAGATAAAAGAAAAGGAAAGCGGAAAACAATAGAAGACCGTCTCGAATAGCCCAAGGTAAAACACCGATATGTGGATTAGCGAGAAGAAAGGTTGGAACAATTGAAAGGAGGAAAAGGAGAGACAGCAAAGTCACGTGAAGGGTGTTCTTTTTTGTAAAAGCCGGCACCAATAAAAACGCTGCCGTTGCACCTAAAAGAAAATTACAAATTAAAATAAACTCCATCCAAACACCTCATTTATCGAGTATTACTTTTAGTCTATTCAAGACGCTGTTAAAGTAGATAAAAAAAGCTGCGATGAACATCGCAGCTTTTGATCATTCGAATTTAAATCCTTGTTTTTCAAGCATCGCTCGAACTTCTGGATAATAAATGGTTTTGTAAATAGCGGATACAGTTTGTGACCAGTTGCGGTCATCTGCACCGTTTGTTCTCTTTTTCATATACTCTGCCATTTCAGCATCATAGTCTTGAATCAATGACTTTAAGTCATGATTATAGCTTTCACGATGGTGCACAGCAGCTTGTGGCAATCGAGGCTTTTTCGCAGAATGATCTGCCGGATGTCCAATGACAAGACCGCTTACTGGGAATACGTATTCCGGTAAATCTAGGAGTTCAATGACTTCTAGTGGCTTTCTGCGAATTCCGCCGATTGGTACTGTACCTAAACCGAGTGACTCTGCTGCAACTGTTGCTGCTTCTAAAGAAATTCCAGCATCGGTTGCCCCCACTAAAATTGACTCAAGTCCATCGGTTACGCCAAGAGGCGCATCGTTAAGCTCAGCTGCAATCTTAGCACGATTAAAATCTGCACAAAAGATTAAAAATAGAGGAGCATGGTCAATCCACGCTTGGTTGCCCGCAAGCTCTGAAAGCTTTTTCTTCTTTTCTTTATCTTGGACGCTAATAATAGTTACTTGCTGTCCGTTAATAGAAGAAGCGGCTGACTGAGCAGATTGAATAATTGTATCTAAATGCTCGTCGCTTACTGCTTCGTCTGTATATTGACGGATAGAACGATGATCTTGAATTGTACGAATTGCTTCATTCATGATGCGTCATCCTTTCAAAGAAGTTATTTTTAGCCTTGTAATGTTTTTACATCTAAAGGTGCTACAAGTACGCCAGTTTGAGCAAATGCTACAAAACTTTGGAAATGAGCTGATTTATTGTGTGCTTGAATTGCTTCTTCGCTTTTCCACTCTTCAATCATCATAAATGTGTTAGGTGTAAAAGCATCTTCAAATAGTTGATAGTTGCTGTTTCCTTCTTCTTGTAAAGAATGCTTAATTAGTTCTTGTACGTTTTCTAAAAATTCTTCTCTTTTTGCTGGGTTAACTTTCATTGAAGCTTGTAAATGAATCATGGGTGATTCCTCCTTTAATAATAATGGTGCTTTATATTATTTGTTTTGTTTTTAATCTTTCATTCAATTTACGATTAAAATGAAGATAAGTTCGAATACCATCGAACAATGAAACTATAACACCGATTAAATAACAGTGCAAGGAATTTAGTTCGAAAGTTATCGAACATTGATACACAAAAGAAGCTGTGTTATATTTTAAGCATGAGAAAACCTTATCAACCACCGAAATCTGAAATTAAATTAACGCCTATTTTACATGCATTGAGTGATCCTAACCGGCTGCGAATTGTACAGTGTTTAGCGACAAGAAAGGAGCAGACCTGTTCGTATTATCAAAAATTAAATGTATCAAAATCAACGCTATCACATCATATTAAAGTACTTCGCGAAGCTGGAATTATCAAACTACGTATAGAAGGTACGCAGCACTATTATTCCTTGCGTTTAGAAGAACTTGAGGAACTGTTCCCAGGTCTGCTTCCTTCCATTATAAATATAGATGAGCAATTATTTTAAAAGCTGAACGATGTTTTGTTCAGCTTTTTTGTTCAAAATAAATGTGTCCATGCAGGCTGCATCCGGGATTAAAAGAAGAACGACAGTGAGGGCAAGTCGAGTTACAGGTTAAGTATTCATTAATTGAGAGCTCATGCTTACATACTCCGCAAAGAATAGCTTTTTCATTAAACATAAATGTTGGCCATCTTTTAATGTCGTGATCCGCATGTGCGTTATGACATTGATAGCATGGATAATATGTATGACAGCAATAAAATTTTATTGCAATAATATCTTTATCCGTATGATAGTGCGTACAGCGCGTTTCGGAATCCACTGTGTCACCTTTTACTGCAGGTACAGATTTGTTCATTATCATCACTCCTTATGAAAAGTATAGCATGCTTTTATACGCCTTATCATACATATGTAAAAAGAAAAATGCTATAATAAAACCATCGTTTTACATGTCAGATTGCATGCTAAAAAGATCAGATAAAAATTGATGTCAAAACAGATCGATTAAGTGAAGTAAAGAGAGGAAGAAAAAATGAGTAAGCAAGTTATCGTTTTTACCGGAGGCGGAACAGCTGGACACGTAACACCAAACATTGCCATCATGAAAGAATTAGACAGTGAAAAATGGGATATCCATTATGTCGGTTCTCACAATGGTATTGAGAAAGAATTAATTACAAAATTAAACGTTCCATATCATGCGATTTCAAGCGGGAAGCTGCGTCGATACGTAGATATGGAAAATGTAAAAGATGTATTTCGAGTAGCAAAAGGGGTTGGCGATGCGCGTCGCGTGCTGAAAAAACTAAAGCCTTCTCTTGTTTTTTCAAAAGGCGGTTTCGTCACAGTTCCTGTGGTAATGGCTGCTAAATCTTTAAACATTCCCGTGTTCATTCATGAAAGTGATTTAACACCGGGACTGGCAAATAAAATTGCGCAGAAATTTGCCACTAAAATTTTTACTTCTTTTGATGAAGCCGCAAACTACTTTCCAAAAGAAAAAGTGCAGGTTGTTGGTTCACCTATTCGAAAAGAGCTATTTAGCGGAAGCGCAGCGAACGGGGAAAGCTGGCTACGCTTTTATGATAAGCGCCCCATTTTAACAATTATGGGCGGAAGTTTAGGAGCACGCCGTATTAATGAAATCGTTCGAGAGTCTTTGCCTGAACTGCAAAAGAAATTCCAAATTGTACACCTTTGCGGAAAAGGCAATATTGATACAAGCCTTGAAAAAGAGTCGGGATACCGTCAGTTAGAATACGTAAACGAACAGCTTCCAGATGTTCTAGCGGCAACTGATTATGTGATTACACGCGGCGGATCCAATGCCATTTTTGAGTTTTTAGCTCTTCATAAACCGATGATGATTATTCCTTTATCAAAAGCACAGAGTCGCGGAGATCAAATTTTAAATGCACAATCCTTTAAGAAAAAAGGCTACTGTATGGTTGTAGAAGAAGAGCAGTTAACAAAAGAACTGTTTTTGCGTGAAGTAAATGAGCTTCAGCAGCAGGCAAGTACAATGAAGCGTACAATGCGTGAAGCAACAAAAACGGATGCCATTTCAATTCTTGTAAATGAAATTGAGAAAATGAGCTAAAAAAGAGACTGAAACAGACGTATGTTAGCCGAAGTGAAAAACGAACCATTGATCAAGGTATTTGATTAGTGGTTCGTTTTTTTTTTGAATCTATTATTTTAAAATAATGAATAAACATAGAAAAATAAAGCTTTTAAAATTTCAAAAAATGTTGTTGACAGTAAATTTTAACAGGAGTAAGATTACTCTCATGAAACGTTCCACTGTGAAACGCTGAGTCTTTTCTGAAAGAGAAGGAAAGAGCGGAGGACCCAATTATCAGGGGTGAATCTCTTAATTGAGTAGGGTTACTTTCTTGACCCGAACCCGTCAGCTAACTTCGTAAGCGTTAAGAGAGAGGATGGTGTAATCGTGGTCGTTTTCTATAACAGCGGATAGTACGCTCCTTTCAAAATATAGGTGAAAGGAGCGTCAGGATGCATTTATCTAAGCAAATGATTCAAATGATTGAATATCGGGCCATGTGCGATCAGCAATCTTTTGATCTAGCAAACCGCTATTTGTCTACGTTAGCTAATCAAAGTTTTAAACGCAGCAGTAAAAGTCAGCATTAAGTCTAAAAATTAAATAACAAATATACGCTTAATCAATTATGAGCGGGGGACCCAATATTTTGTACGTATGTACTAGGGGTGAATCTCTTAACTGAGTAGGGTTACTTCCATAACCCGAATCCGACAGCTAACTCCGTAAGCGTTTTGGGAGTAAAAAATTCGTGTGAATCACGGCTTATTTGTCGTGCATTAAACCGCGGAAGAGAACTCTCTTCTGCGGTTTTTTAGTGGGAAAAATCAGCATCACGTCTCACGGTTAGCTTTTTTGGACGTGATGCTTTATGAAAAGAAACCGTCACTAAACTTAGAAGCTATCATTTTTGTCAGGAAACAGTTAGGAGGGAGCAACTTGGATATGATCATGCTTGGAACGCTTGTCATATTAACAGCTGCTATGTACGGAATTATTTGCTGGTCGTCTCATGTAGTAGACGAAAGAGAGGAGAAGTGAACATGTCGTTCATTTTGTTAGGTATTTCAGTTCTCGTTTTAATTTATTTAGTATATGTACTGTTAAATCCAGAACAATTTTAATAAGCGGAGGAATAAAACGTGGGGATTTTTCTACTATCAGTTGCGCTGCTGCTTGTTTTTGTAGCGCTTATTGCAAAGCCCGTAGGTATTTATATAGCGAATGTGTTTTCAAACGACAAAAACACTAGCTTGGTAGGAAAGATAGAAACAGTTATGTTTAAAGCAGCAGGAATTAAAGGGCATAATCAGACGTGGAAGCAATATGCATTGGCTCTTGTGTTAACAAATACGTTTATGATTTTTGTAGTGTATCTTATCTTCCGGTTTCAAGAGGTACTGCCGCTTAACCCAAGCCACATTAAAGGAATGGATCCGGCTCTTGCTTTTAACACGGCCATTAGTTTTATGACAAATACGAACTTGCAGCACTACAGCGGCGAATCAGGTTTGTCCTATTTCTCGCAGATGGCAGCCGTTGTATTTATGATGTTTGCAGCACCAGCAACGGCACTTGCAGTAGCAATCGCTTTTATTCGCGGGCTAGCAGGGAAGGAAATGGGAAACTTTTTTGTTGACTTTGTAAAATCAATTACGCGTATTTTACTTCCTATCGCTTTTATAACAGGCATTTTATTTGCGTTTTTAGGTGTCCCTCAAACGTTAAGCGGGACTGTGACTGCCCATACATTAGAAGGAGCAACGCAGCAAATAGCAAGGGGACCAGTTGCTTCTTTTCTTTCAATCAAAGAGCTAGGCAACAACGGAGGGGGATTTTTTGGTGTCAATTCAGCTCATCCATTTGAAAATCCTAATGCGTGGAGCAATGTATTACAAATCGTCCTTATGCTGTTATTGCCAACAGCCCTTCCTTTTACGTACGGAAAAATGATCGGACAGCGTAAACAAGGCCGCATCTTGTTTGTAGCGATGAGTATGCTGTTTATCGTTATTTTAAGCACAGCGTTTGTAACAGAGTGGGGAGGCAATCCAAGACTTGGTGCTTTTCATCTAAATGAAGCGAGCGGTTATATGGAAGGGAAAGAAGTCCGTTTTGGTGTCGGCATGTCGACGCTTTACGCCATCGTGACGACAGCAAGTGAAACAGGTGCAGTCAACACCATGCACGATACCCTGACGCCTCTTACCGGGTTATTAACGCTTGGAAATATGATGTTAAATACCGTATTTGGCGGTGTCGGAGCAGGATTTATGAATGTTATGATGTACGTCATCATTGCTGTATTTTTATCAGGTTTAATGGTTGGAAGAACACCAGAATACGTAGGTAAAAAAATTGAAGGAAAAGAAATGAAACTCATTGCCGTGACGCTTATTTTGCAACCGCTGCTAATTTTAGGAGGAACAGCTGTAGCACTTACCACTCATTTAGGAATAGAAGGTATATCAAACCCTGGCTTTCACGGCTTAAGTCAGGCATTGTATGAATTTACGTCGTCAGCAGCAAACAATGGATCCGGCTTTGAAGGACTCGGTGATGCAACGCCGTTTTGGAACATTTCAACGGGAATTGTTATGTATATTGGACGCTACTTCGGACTAATTACGATGCTGGCGGTATCGAGCTCACTAGCATCCAAGCAGCTTGTTCCCGAAACACCTGGGACATTTAAAACAGATACGTCTTTATTTAGCGGCATTTTAATTGGAACTACCGTTATTGTAGGAGCACTTACGTTTTTCCCAGTGCTTGTGCTTGGGCCGGTTGCTGAGTATTTAACACTGTAATCAAGAAAGCGGAGGATCATAATGAATAAACGGAATTTTGCAAATAATATTGAATTGGATCGCAACAGTCATATTCAAGGTTCTGTAGATAAACAAGCTTCATCGATTTTTATTCAATCAGTAAAGCAGGCGTTTATCAAGCTCAGCCCAAGAACGATGATAAAAAACCCTATCATGTTCGTAGTAGAAATCGGGTTTATAATTACGCTTTTTTTAGCCGTTGTTCCGGACCTTTTCGGAGAAAGTACAGTAAGCACAGGGTTTAATGTTGCCGTATCTCTCGTGTTATTTTTTACAATTGTTTTTGCTAATTTTGCAGAAGCATTAGCAGAAGGACGAGGAAAAGCACAGGCAAACTCATTAAAGAAATCTAAAGGCGATATTACAGCTAATCAGCTTCAAAACGGGCAAATGATACAAGTTCCGGCATCGCAACTAAAAAAAGGAGACATCGTCGTCGTTTCACAAGGCGAAATGATTCCTGGAGATGGAGAAATCATTAAAGGACTGGCGTCTGTTGATGAATCGGCTATTACGGGTGAATCGGCACCTGTTATGAAAGAAGCAGGCGGGGACTTTAACTCTGTAACGGGAGGTACAAGAGTTGTCAGTGATGAAATTACAATTAAAATTACGTGTGAGCAAGGTGAATCGTTTTTAGATAAAATGATTTCGCTTGTTGAAGGAGCAGAGCGTCAAAAAACGCCAAATGAAATTGCGCTAAATACGGTTTTGACAAGTCTGACGATTATTTTCTTACTAGTAGTTGTGACGCTTCCTGTTTTCACAAACTACCTGCACTTTCAGCTCGACACGGCTATTTTAATTTCACTGCTCGTCTGTCTCATTCCGACAACAATTGGAGGCTTATTATCGGCCATTGGAATTGCTGGGATGGACCGAGTAACGCAGTTTAACGTGATTGCCATGTCAGGAAAAGCAGTAGAAGCAGCTGGTGACATCAATACAATTATTTTAGATAAAACCGGCACCATTACGTTTGGAAACCGAATGGCTCATCAATTAACGACTATAGAAGGCATAGACGAACGTGAACTGTACAAATGGGCGTTTGTTTCTTCTCTTTACGACGAAACACCAGAAGGACGCTCAGTGGTTGATTTTATCCAAACTCGCATGGGAGTAGAAGATCTTAGAAAAACCGAAGGAACGTTTGTTGAATTTAAAGCTGAAACGCGAATGAGCGGCATTGACTTACAGAATGTGTCTGTACGAAAAGGGGCAGTGGACGCCGTCACGGCATGGGTAGAGTCAAATTGCGGAAAGGTTCCCTCTGATTTACAGCAAAAAGCAAACGAAATTGCAGGAGCTGGTGGCACGCCGCTTGCCGTCGCCGCTGATAATAAAATTTACGGTTTGATTTATTTAAAAGACACGGTAAAACCAGGAATGAAAGAACGCTTTGATGAACTTCGTAAAATGGGTATTAAAACAGTCATGTGTACAGGAGATAATCCGTTAACCGCAGCAACCATTGCAAAAGAAGCGGGAGTAGATGAATTTATTGCGGAATGCAAGCCAGAAGACAAGATTCAAGTTATTAAATACGAACAGCAGCAAGGCAAGCTAGTTGCGATGACAGGTGACGGGACAAACGATGCCCCTGCACTTGCTCAAGCTGACGTTGGTCTAGCGATGAACAGCGGAACTTCAGCTGCTAAAGAAGCAGCAAATATGGTGGATTTAGATTCTGACCCTACTAAAATTATTGAAGTCGTTTCAATTGGAAAACAGCTATTAATGACAAGGGGTGCCTTAACTACATTCAGCATCGCAAACGATATCGCTAAGTATTTCGCGATTATTCCAGCGATGTTTACCTTGGCGATTCCGCAAATGGAGGCTCTTAACGTAATGAAGCTGAATTCACCACTATCTGCGGTGTTGTCAGCGCTCATTTTTAATGCGGTCATTATCCCGCTGTTAATTCCCTTAGCCATGAAGGGAATTGCCTATAAGCCGATGAGTTCTAACGCACTGCTGCGAAAAAATTTGTTCATTTACGGATTAGGTGGGGTATTAGTTCCATTCATTGGGATTAAAGCGATTGACTTATTACTTTCATTTGTGATGTAGAGGAGAAGAAACGATGATACAAACAGAACGAACGGGAAGCATTATTGTTCGCTTAACAATTATGATGATGATACTTTGTGGTCTTATTTATCCTGTTGTGATGACAGGTATTGCTCAAACAGCTGTTCCAAGTAAAGCAAACGGCAGCCTAATCTATTCAAACAATCATCAAGTTATCGGTTCTAAGCTGATTGGGCAGCAGTTTACGGGCAATGCATTTTTTCACGGCAGAGTCTCTAGTATTGATTATAACGGGGCAGGATCTGGGTCGTTGAATTTAGCACCTTCAAATAAAGATCTTACGAATCGTATCGAGAAATCCGTAGCGGCGTGGAAAAAAGAAAACGAAGTGCCCAAAGAAGGAATTCCAATTGATGCCGTCACAAATTCGGCTTCTGGACTCGATCCTGACATTACGCCACAAGCTGCATATGCACAAGTAGAGCGCGTGGCAAAAGCCACACATATTAAAGCCAACACGCTAAAACAGTTAATCAAAGAACATACTCAGCAAGGGGCTTTTAGTGAAAAACGAGTAAATGTAGTAGAGCTAAATTTAGCTGTTCAACGAGAGCGCTAATTACATGCACTCGCTTCATGTACTGAAGCGAGTGTGATAAAGGGGCACAAACAATGAAAGAAAAAGAAGCTCATCCATACTTTCGAAGAAAAACTCCGGAAGAACTATTGCGTGAACTTCATAATCAGAAGCGCGGAAAGCTTAAACTTTACATCGGTGCCGCGCCGGGAGTAGGAAAGACGTATAAAATGCTTCAAGATGCGCACGATTTAGTCAAAGAAGGCATAGATGTCGTAGTTGGATATGTAGAAACACACGGCAGGGATGAGACTAAAGAGATGATTGGAAATCTAGAAGTAATCCAAAGAGAAACCATTTTTTATAAAGGAAAAGAATTACAAGAGCTTGATTTGCTGGCGATTGTAAGAAGGCGCCCAAAAGTTGTAATTATCGATGAACTTGCTCACACAAATGTTCCGACAAGCCGCCATAAAAAACGTTTTGAAGATGTTTCTTACCTGCTCAACCAAGGTATTTCAGTTATGTCAGCAATGAACATTCAGCATATGGAAAGCGTACATGACCTCGTATATGCTGTTACCCAAGTAAAAGTTCGTGAAACGGTGCCAGATTTATTTATTCAGCAAGCAGATGAAATTCAGCTTGTCGACGTTACGCCGGAACAGCTGCAAAAGCGGCTTCGTGAAGGGAAAATATACGAAGTCCATAAAATTGAACAAAGCCTGCAGTCGTTTTTTAAGCTTGCGAATCTCCATGCACTTCGTGAATTAACGCTCAGAGAAATAGCGGATGAAGTGGATGGCAAGCTGATTCATGCGCATGAAATTGGCGTAACAGGTATTTGTGAACGCATTTTAGTATGCATTCAATACAGTGAAACAGCTGAAAAATTAATTCGGCGAGGCTGGAGAATGGCGAACCGATTGAAAGCAGATTTACTGCTGCTGCATGTTTTTACAGGCGAGCAAACTGAAAGGCAAAAAGCCCAAATCAAACACTGGCAGGCATTCGCTGACCGTTTTCACGCATCGTTAATTGTTGAAGAAGCTAAAAAGCAAAAACCAGCTGCAGTGATTGTGAATGTAGCCAAGCATTATCGCGTTACTCAAATCTTACTAGGGCAATCAGCACGGACAAGGTGGGAAGAGATTCGGAAAGGCTCTATTGTGAATACAATTATGAGACAGACTCATAACATCGACATTCATATTGTTTCAGATTCAGCAAAACAACAAAAATAAAATGCATATATAACAAAAGGAGAATATGAGTGAATATTGCGTTCTTTTTACTCCCTAAAAAAGAAGTCGTTACACTATCGACACAGTCAACGATCCGTCAAGCATTGGAGAAAATGGAGTATCATCGCTACTCTTCTGTGCCGCTTATTAACCATAAAGGAGAATATGTAGGGACTTTGGCAGAAGGAGACTTGTTATGGAAGCTAAAAAGCCTAGAACATATAGAACTCCATGAGTTAGAACACCTACGAATTGAGGAGGTTCCAAGACATCGCGATTACGAAGCTATCACCATTAACGATGAAATGGAAAGTATTTTGTCACGCGCGTCTGAACAAAATTTTGTGCCAGTTGTAGATGATCAAAACATTTTTATTGGACTCGTGCGGCGAAGAGAGATTATAGAGTATTGCATCTCCCAACTTTTTATACATGGAGAAACGCCTTTAAATGTGAAGATTTAGTTAAGTTTGCGTAAAAAACATAATTTTTACATAAAAGGTAGTCTCTTTTTATATAATTAATGTTATAATAAGAGATGTAAAGACGAAACTTGCGTAATGTAAGCCTCTAACATTTGTTAGAGGTTCTTTTTTTACATAACATAAAACATTTGATTTCAGTTCTTTCTATGGTTAAGTTAGAATAAGTGTTAAAGTAAGAGGTTTCTTGCTTTTTTACATAAGAAAAGTGAGCTGTACAAAGGAGACAAAGCATATTGACTACGGAAAAAACAAAAAGCGATCAATTACGCAGCATATTCAAAACTATTATCTTCGCTATCGCTCTAGTATTTATGATTCGCGCATTTTTATTTTCTCCGTATATTGTAGAAGGCGCTTCAATGAACCCAACGCTGCATAACGGAGAGCGGTTGTTCGTGAATAAACTGTCGTATTCGCTCCATGATATTCGCCGCGGAGATATTGTGATTATTAAAGATGAGGCTAAGAATAAGCATTATGTAAAAAGAGTAATCGGTCTGCCAGGTGAAAAAATCGAAATGAAAAAAGATCAGCTTTATATTGATGATAAAAAAGTAAGTGAACCTTATTTAAAAACGAATCGTCAAATTGCCAACAACATGGATATGGAGCTTACGGGAGATTTTGAACCCGTACAAATACCTAAAAACGAAGTATTTGTAATGGGTGACAACCGTCTGTACAGTATGGATAGCCGCAACGGTCTAGGTCTTATTGATGAAAAACGAATTGTCGGAAAAAGCGAATTTGTATTTTATCCGGTCAAAAAAATAAGAAAAACAACGTAAAAAGAAATGCCGATAAAGGTATTTCTTTTTTTATGCCTATGTCTACTCCGCTTATAGATGGGCAAGCTAAGGGAAAAAAGGTGTGAATCAATTGAAGACGGCCTATGAAAAGTTATTTAAACATTTTAAATTTGTTGATGCTCTTGAGATGAAAAACCGATTAGCAATGGGACCTATACTCACATACGCTTCACGAGAAAACGGGGAAATATCCGATATCGATCTGACTTTTTACGAAAAACGAGTAGGGGGCGTCAGTACGGTAATTATCGGCCCCGCGTTTATCACAGAAAATGGCCAAGTAGCACATGGTCAAATCGGAATTCATCGTGATCAGGTCATACGAAAGCTTCATCAACTAACCCAAATGATTCATAGAAGAGGAGCTAAAGCGATTCTTCAACTATCGCACGGGGGAAGAAAGTGCGTAGAAATGGAAAGTAAGTGGCAAGCAATTAGCCCTAGTGAAAAGCCTCACAAACGTAAAGGAAAAAAGCCTGTTCAAATGACCGAGCGCGATATAACTTATATTGTTCAAGCGTTTGGCGAAGCTACCACAAGAGCTATGGAAGCAGGGTTTGATGGAGTGGAAATTGACGGAGGAAATGAATGTTTACTGCAGCAGTTTACGTCAAGGCAAGCCAATGAACGAAGTGATTCTTATGGAGGAAGCGCAGAAAACCGCTTCACTTTTGCACTTGAAGTTATTCGTGAAGTGACGCGTCGAGCAGCACATGCGGGCAAACCATTTATTGTGGGATATACATTAGCGCCCAAAGAAAAAGGCTATTTAGGAAATAAAGTGGAAGATACATTTGAGTGGATTGATCGTCTTGTTCATACAGAAATTGATTATTTACATATCAGTGCTTTGCATAAACCTACCTCAAAAAGGGAAGAAAATCATTCACTGCTTTCTTCGATCATTAAGCACGTCAATTACCGGGTCCCTCTTGTGGGTACAGGAGGACTTACGGCAACGGAAGTCGCAGAAGCTTTTGAGCAAGGTCTGGCTTTAATTACGATTGAACAAGCGTTAGTCGTACAGCCAGATTGGGTAGAAAAAGTGATAAATAGCGATGAGCCTACTTCTATGGATGTGACGTCATTAGATAAAGATGTGAGTTTACCACCTGAAGTGCTAGCTCACTGGCAAGACATGCATAAAAATGACCGCCCTTATTAAGTGAGCGGTCGTTTTTATGTTGTTGACTTAACAAGAAGAATTTTATTTTACTGATACTATAACCAAGCAGCATACATAGACTAAAAGAAAAACTAAAAACACAGTTGACTTCTAGGAATAGTTAGGATTACAATATAAACAACTTATTTATAAAACGGACAGCTGATCGGACATACCGAAGGCTTCTAGCAAACAACTGTTGGAGGCCTTTTTGTGCTCTCTAACAGAAGATTAAAGTGGAGGGACAACATGAAAAAGTTAATTACGTTTGCACTTATTGGCTTTTTAGCTCAGTTAATTGACGGATCACTTGGAATGGCGTACGGGGTGACATCAACTACCCTACTTTTAACGTTTGGAATTGCACCAGCTGTGGCTTCGGCATCTGTTCACTTGGCAGAAGTTGTAACAACAGCAGCGTCTGGTGTTTCACATATTAAATTTGGCAACGTAGATAAATCGATGGTTTTAAAACTGATTATTCCTGGTTCCATCGGGGCTTTTGTAGGAGCCTGCTTTCTAAGTAATTTACCTGGAGATGCAGTAAGACCTTACGTTTCAACATTCTTATTGCTCCTAGGAGTTTATGTGTTATTTCGCTTTTTATTTACGTTTAAAACAAACGAAGAAAAGAGCACCAAACCTTTATCGACGAAGCAGTCCATTCCGTTAGGATTAATTGCTGGATTTGCTGATGCTACAGGAGGAGGAGGCTGGGGGCCGATTGCAACGCCTGTATTGCTAGCTAAAAAAGGCACAACAGCACGGAAAGTCGTTGGAACCGTTGATACAAGTGAATTTGCTATTGCCGTCTCGGCTACACTTGGCTTTTTAATTTCTCTTGGCTGGGAGCAGGTAAACTGGTTCTGGGTAGGCGCTCTTATGATTGGCGGAATTATCGCGGCTCCGATTGCTGCATGGTTTGTTCGTATTATCCCGGCTCACTTGCTTGGTTCGCTTGTTGGTGGGTTTATCATTTTAACAAATGCTCGAACACTCTTAAATACATGGGTATCAAGCAGCTCAACGCAGATAGCTGTATACGCATTTATCCTTATTGTATGGGCAGCAGCAATCGTTTACTCATTTTTACAAGGGAAAAAATATAATCAAAATCGAAACGTAGAAGTTTCGTAATAAAAGGATGGAATAAAAATAGCTTAGTTAAAGGAAAAACTGAACGCATTTGATTCTTGATGGAGAATCAAATGCGTTCAGTTTTTTTTATGGTTAGGGTACATGCAGGTTTCATGTATGTAAGTGCTTCTAGCTGTTGACTAGAGGGCAAGGCGAAGTCACCTGCGAGAAAAGCGGAACAGGTGAGACACGGCAAAAGTGGCCGCCCTCGGAAAGCGAAGCCTTACACGGAAGTCAACAACGGTGTAACAAGGGAGCATACTAGCGCATTTATCTCATGTTCGTCTTTAGATTGGGATGATTTTGTTATGTCTCAATCTCTTTTAGTAAAATAGACGAGCGTAGATATTTTTTTTACGTCTTATGATACAATAGACGAGTTCATTCATGAGTGGGAATACTTTCTAACACATATAAAATTCATTGAATCGTCGAGGTGTGAAGAGTAAGTGGTCTATTTTATTTTAGTATTAGTAGCAGCTATCGAAGTAATTGTCTTGTTGATTAATCGACCTGTATTTGCAAACATTCCGTATGTGCAAGTATATATTGTTCCTTTGTTAATAGTAATTGTCATAACGATGTTACTTTCGCGAAATCCAAAGAGGTTTATGCGGTGGTTTAAACAAGGGCTTATTACGATTTCAGTCGTTGTACTTGTATTCGTACCGGTTCTCTATGCCAAAAATCTCCCGCTGTATGGTTATAATGAAGCAAAAAAAATGCTTGCGCAAAGAGAACAGCTCTTGCTAAGTCAGTTCCAAAAAGGAAAATACGTATATCCAGCAAAAGACAGCCCTAAAAAATACAGGTATCTATTCAAAGTTAATCGTGGAAACGGCATGCTTGAATATGTATTCGACCCATACACAGGCGGTTATGAAGTTGTGACAGATGTGATAAAAAAATAAAGGTTTAGCTTATTTAAAGCTAAGCCTTTTAATATGAGAAAAATTGAAACTTTTTGAAAATCTGTGCGTATTTATTAAAGAACGTTCACAAAAAAGTCACAAAAGGAGTTGCACAATGGCAAAGTTAGAATACCGACTGCTAAAGCCTGACGATACGTTTGTATCTATTTATCACTATCAGTCTATTGAACTTGAACAAATTTTAGCAAGAAGAGAATGCGAATTTTTTGTTAAAGAAGGAATAACGTATAAACAAACTTCATCTGCAGTCGAAGATGATATACATATTATTTATGTGAAAGAACATGAACATGGACCGAAAGAGCAAGCAGAAGGTGATCACAGAAAGATTACGTTAGAAGTCCGCGAACTGAATTCTCTTCAAGGACATCCGATTTTATTCGCCTCTTCATTTTATACGCATTTGGACGTATTAAGCTATATCGGAACTGTTTATACGTACTATAATGGATTGGAATGGGAAAGAGACTCTGCGGAAATTGATGAAGACCGCAGCGTGTACAGTTTATATGTAACAAAAACAGGCGTAACGTATGAAAGGGGAAAGGCTTAATGTCAAAAACAAAAAAAATGATGGCGGGGGTTTTGACCACTGCTTTAATGACATCGCTCGTTGCCTGTGGTTCAACTGATCAGGCAAGACCAGCTAAACCGAAAGATAAATCGTGCGACAAGTGGAAATGGGATGAAGATACGAAAACGTACTACTGTTCAGATTCTTCTTCTTCGCACAGCGGTTCATATTATCACGGAGGGCGCTACTACGGGTCTAAAAAACAGCTGACCTCATCATCGTCCTATAAATCATTTAAATCAAGCAGCTCGTATAAATCTGGAATTGGGAGCGGCTCTAAAGGAGGTTTTGGCGGGTAATGCATAAAGAAAAGCGAGAAATGTTTTATAAAGAAATTCAAGATTTTTGGTACGACTTATATGGAACAGAGTATGCTCTTTATGACGTACATATGGAGTCTTCTCACATCATTCATTCTATTAAAGAAGCAGCAAATCAAATCGGGGAACTATTTTTTAAAACGGCACCTTTACTTCGTTCATTAGATGATCAGACGCTTCTTTCTTTAGGATTTCCAAAAGCCAGTTTACCGTACCTGCGACTGAAAACGATGGAAACAGAAAGTGTTATTTCACGCCTTGATTTTGCTGTTACGGCTGATCAAATCAAGCTTTTAGAACTAAATGCGGATACGCCTACATTCATCAAAGAATTATTTCATGTAAATGAGTTGGTCTGTCGGCATTTTCAGGTTCAAAACCCTAATAAGCTTGAAGAAAAAAAGCTTGCTTTAGCATTAAAACACGCCATTTTTGAAGCTTATAACGTGCTCGATAGAACGAACTATCCAAACGTCGTTTTTTCTTCTCATGATACACATGAAGAAGATAAGCTAACGACTCTTTATTTAATGAAGCTAGCCGATGTAGATGCTACATACGTTCCGTTATCGCAACTTCGAATTGTCCCTGCCTCTACAGTTGAAGAAGGTGAACATATAGAAGCGGGCGTGTATAATCAACATGGACAAAAAATAGACGTACTCTATCGCCAAACTTATCCGCTTGAACATTTAATTGAAGATGAAGATCCGAGTACGCATGAAAAAGTCGGACACATGCTTTTAACATTGGCACAGCAAAAACAAGTAGCCATAATCAATCCGCCTTCTGCATTTTTACTGCAGTCTAAAGCCGTGCAAGCACTCATTTGGGCTTTGCATGAACAAGATCATCCTTTCTTCACTAAAGAAGAGCATCACATCATTGAAACATACTTTTTACCAACGTATTTAGAAGAAGATCCATTTATTGAAAGAAAACAAGCATTTGTGAAGAAACCATCGTTTGGTCGTGAAGGAGATACCGTTGAAATTTATAATGAAGACGGAATCAAAATAGACGAAGATCAGCATAAGACATATCAAGAATACACGGCTGTATATCAACAGTTTATTCCTTTGCCAACTGCAAAAATGAAGACGCAAACGAAAACAGTAGAGGCTCATATCATGTACGGGTGCTTTTTATTAAATGGAAAAGCAAGCGCAGTAGGAATTCGAGCTGGAAATCAAATTACAGATAACGAATCGTATTATTTGCCGATTGGATTAAAATGAAAAGGGGAACTAAAAATGACACAATGGATTGATTGGGCTAGTATAGGGAGTTTTTTATCTCACGTAGCGGTAGGATTAGGGCTATTATTTATCGGAGTAATCGTATTTGAATTAACAACAAAATTTAATGATCGTGAACTTATAAAAAAAGGAAATGTCGCAGTCGCTTTGAAGTTATGGGGAAAAGGAATTGGGCTTGCTATTGTCATTTTCACTGTGTGGAGCAACAGCTTAAATTTGGTAGATGCAACTATTTGGGGAGTAGTAGGTATCATTACTCAAGTAGTGACATATTGGATTATTGAATTTATTATGACGCCTAAAACGAGCCTAGCCAAAAAAGTAGAAGAAGGAAATGTAGCGGTTGGAGTAACTCTTTTTGCAGCATCGATAGCCGTTGGCCTTATTGTCGCTGGAAGCTTAACATATTAAAAGAAGGCGATTCCTGTTTTACGGGGAATCGCTTTTTTTATGTCCAGATTGCTCGTGTTCACTTAGTAATAATATACGTGTATTTTCACGGTCGGCACGAACAATTTTTTGCTGTGTGTAAAGCGGAATGACAAAGAGCAAAATAAATAAAAAAACATAGCTCATTTTTGTTATCCTCCCATGTAAATTGTAAACGCCTGCTAATAGTGTGTGACAAACAATACGTAAATATAGCATATTTGACTGGATAAACTGGAAAAAATTGAGGGGTGCAAAAAGAATATAATCTTACCTTCAACAAAAACTAAAAGCAGTATAGAGACACGTCTTTTATTAAGAAAGGAGTTGGGAAAAGTGAAAAGGTGGCTCATTTTGTTTTTATTGATCGTAATCGCATCTGGATGTGGACGTCCAGATGAAACGTCTCAACCGAGCATTTTCCTTATACCAGAAGGGTACAAAGGATGGGTTATGGTCGAATATGATAAAGATAACGGAAATCCTAGCAAGACAGAAGGAGACTACACTGTATTTAAAGTAAACGAGCAGGGAGTCGGGAAAACCAAAACGCTTTTAAGCGGCGGCGGCTGGGCAAGAAATAAATATTTCTATGTAAATAAAAATGGAGAGCGAAAGCAATTGAAGCAAGGGAAGATGATTCATGGCACGACTCAAGGTAACAAAAATCATACGGTAACCTACTTTTTCGTCGGCACCGCAAAAGAGTTCGACAAGGCCGGGGACTATCGAAGAAAACTTACCGAAGAAAGTTCTTCGTAAAAAAGAAACGCTGCCTCTTTGGCAACGTTTCTTTTCTATCTTCATTTGAATGTGCAAAAGACGGTGTCTTTTAAACGTTGAATTTCGTTTAGTGCTTCTTCCTGCTTATGAATTACCCAATCTGGCAATGAGTGTTCAACCGACAGCTCGTCGAAACAAGCCCCGCATGTTTTAACTTCAATATAAGATTCAATATATTGAAGGTGATCTAAGTTATAAGCCCAAAGTCGACGTTCAGGGCAGATTGTTTCCAAGTAAAGCGGAAGCTGAAAAAAAGGATCTACTGCTTCAGAAAGTTCTAACGGTCCTTGGCCCTCAGCGCTGATGACGTCTAGATAACCACAGTGAGGACACGTGCATGAGTGCGTTGACCCGCTCAATTTTTTATCCAGTTTTACAACTCGCGCACATAGTTCGCAGTTTGGACATTTTACTAAGATAAAGTCAAGGAACTTATCTAAAAATTGCTGCTGTATTACTTGTTGATTTGTCATTTTTTGTACCTCTAACTGTCAAACTTTTTTTAGTTACGAAAATAAATAATGAAACCTACATACTATTCATAACACATGATGGGGGTTAAAACAACAAAAACCCTTTTCGACAGCAGGGTTGTGTGATATAGTATGACAAATCAGAATAAATAAAGAAAAATGGTGAGAAAACATGAGTCAAAACGAACAATGGACATCAAAACTCGGCTTTATCTTGGCATCCGCCGGTTCAGCAATTGGAATCGGAGCCATTTGGAAACTTCCTTATGTAGCCGGAACAAGCGGAGGAGGGGCCTTTTTTTTACTGTTTATCTTGTTTACAGCAATTATTGGTTTGCCGCTTTTGCTTGCTGAATTTGTACTAGGTAGACATACACAAAAAGAAGCAATTCGTGCTTATGATGCAGTTGCTCCCGGTTCTCTTTGGAAAGGAATCGGGTATTTAGGCGTGATTACATGCTTCATTTTATTATCTTTCTATAGTGTAGTAGGAGGATGGATTTTACAATATATTTTTGCAAGCGTCACGGGTCAGCTGAATGGAGTAAGTGACTACGGGAGTTTATTTAACTCCACCATTGCTAATCCGACAAGTGCTGTTATCTCTCAATTTGTTTTTCTTCTTTTAACAATTGTTGTAGTAGCAAGAGGTATTCAAAATGGTATTGAAAAAGCAAACAAAATTTTAATGCCTGCTCTCTTTATTTTATTTATTATTATTATTATTCGTTCTTTAACATTAGACGGAGCGATGGAAGGCGTATCTTTCTTTTTGTATCCAGATTTTTCAAAGCTTACCTCCCAAACCATTTTGTTTGCAATGGGACAAGCATTCTTTTCGCTTAGCGTAGGCGTTTCGGTTATGGTTACGTACAGTTCGTATCTGTCTAAACAGCAAAACTTGCCAAAATCGGCTATTTCAATTTCAGCGTTAAATATTTTGATTTCTTTACTAGCAGGTTTGGCAATTTTCCCTGCAGTCTTTTCAATGGGCGTAAAGCCGACGGAAGGACCAGGTCTTTTATTTATTGTATTGCCTTCTATTTTTGAACAGCTTCCGTTCGGAATTGTGTTTCAAACTTTCTTTTTGGCGCTGTTTTTATTTGCTACTTTAACATCTGCGTTTTCGATGTTAGAAATTATTGTTGCTTCATTAGCCAAAGGAGAGCAGCATAAGCGCATAAAGCTATCTTGGATTTCGGGCTTACTAATCTTTGTGGTAGGAATACCTTCAGCACTATCGTATGGTTTATTAAGTGACGTATCGATCTTTGGAAAAAGCATCTTTGACGCTTTTGATTTTCTTGTAAGTAATATCCTTATGCCTCTCGGTGCTCTTTTAATTGCCATCTTTGTTCCTTGGAAGATGAAAAAAGATGTGTTAATTGAAGAGTTTAAGCATGGTTCGACGAATGTGAAGCGCTGGTTCTCTTTATGGCTTCTTGCTATTCGATACATCGCACCTGTTTTAATTATCATTGTATTTATTAATATGCTAGGCTTTATCTAACGAAAAAACGCTGTTAAAACGCTTGGTTTTAACAGCGTTTTTTTTGGAGGAAAAGGAGGAGTATGATGCTTGATTTCTTGTACGATATGTTTGTAGGAGCAGGAGTATTTATTTTATTATTCGTTCTTTTGCTAGTAGCGAGAACGTCGGGGAAACGCAAGAAATAGGCGGGTATAATTCCCAGTGTAAAAAACCCAAAAAAGACTAACACCACAGAATTAAACTATGATAATATATTATCCTATGAGCATAACCAATGCTCACATATGTTGTGATGAAGCGTTTTTTAGAAAGAGGGATCATCTTGAGTGGAGAAGTTCTTGTCAAGATTTTATCTCAAGCGTATGAACAAAAAAAGACATTACCAATCGTCTCATTCTCGTCTTTTTTTGAACAAAAAAAGGTGGGCTTTCGTTTAAATAACGATGTGTCCGCTGATATCATCTACCATACGCTTACATGTATTCAGAGAAAAACGTGTGTCCAAGATGTGTTAGTGGAAGTACTAAAAGTTGATAGTCCAAACAATGACGGGGCATTTTCTGATTGTGTATATATTTTAGCAAATGGTACAAACCAGCAAGTGAAAGAATGGGTTCAACCCTTACATCCTAAAAGAGTTACACAAGGATATCAGCACGGGACACCCATTGATGCGCCACAGTTAAAAAATGACTACCACGTGTTTGCCGTTACTTGGTCATAAGCGTTTAACCCAAAAAACATCCTGCTGTCGCTGCAGGATGTTTTTTGTTAATAAGGATGGGCGTCTTTTCCTTTTTCATTAGCTTCTTCTACCGCATCAGCAGCTTTGTTGCTTCCTAACGGTGAACCGCCTTCTTTTGGCAATTTCCCATATGTAGGAGTCATTTCTGCTCCCATTTCAATTTCTAAAGAACCATCATCATGCATGAGAAGACCGATACCATTAGCTACTCGATTGCCGTAGTCAAAATCACATTGAGTTAAAAGCTCAATCATCTTTGTTTGAACGGTATGGTGACAGCATTTTAAACCGTCTACTAAGTTTTGAATAAGCTCATCACGTTCCCAGTCTTCTAGTAAACGATAGCGTTCACCAGCTTGCTTAAAGTCATTTGTACGGTCAATTTTTTCTTTTTTTACATTCCCTTCAACATAAGGCTGATGAGGTTTTGGATGATCATGCGCTTCTTGAAGACCTCCAAGAGAAGATGGCTCATAATTCACATGCGGGTTCTGACCAGGAGCTGCATCTACATGATAGGCCATTTGACCATCTCGTTGATTTGTTGCTACATGTTTTTTCGGCGCGTTAATAGGCAGTTGCAAGTAGTTTGTTCCCACACGGTGACGCTGCGTGTCGGAATAAGAAAACGTTCTTCCTTGCAACATTTTATCATCAGAAAAATCTAGCCCATCCACAAGCACACCCGTACCAAATGCGACTTGCTCCGTTTCAGCAAATACGTTGCTTGGATTTTTATCTAGGACCATTTTACCTACTGGAAGAAATGGAAACTGGTCTTCCGGCCAAATTTTCGTGTCATCAAGCGGATCGAAATCTAGTTCGGAATGCTCTCCGTCTTCCATGACTTGCATACAAAGTTCCCACTCAGGGTAGTTGCCGCTCTCGATCGCTTCATACAAGTCTTGAGTAGCGTGACTGATATTTTTAGCCTGAATTTCTTCTGCTTGTTTTTGGGTCAAATTTTTAATTCCTTGTTTTGGTTCCCAATGGTATTTAACAAGAAAGGCATCGCCATCTTTGTTTACCCACTTATATGTATTAACACCGGAACCTTGCATTTGCCGATAGTTAGCAGGTATTCCCCAAGGTGAAAATAAAAAAGTAATCATATGCATAGCCTCAGGTGTATGAGAAATAAAATCAAAAATACGCTCGGTATCTTGACGGTTTGTCACAGGATCGGGCTTAAAAGCATGAATCAAATCAGGGAATTTAATAGCATCGCGAATAAAAAATATTTTAAGGTTATTTCCTACTAAGTCCCAGTTCCCGTCTTCTGTATAGAACTTTACAGCAAATCCCCTTGGGTCTCGCATCGTTTCTGGAGAGTCCTTTCCATGAGTTACGGTAGAAAATCTGACAAAAACGGGCGTCTGTTTGCCTGCTCCTGAAAAAACTTTTGCGCGGGTGTATGTTTCAACGGGCTCGTCCCCAAGTTTTCCGTACGTTTCAAAATATCCATGAGCTCCCGTTCCTCGGGCATGAACAACACGTTCCGGTATACGTTCACGATCAAAATGCGAAAGTTTTTCAATCAGCTGGTAATTTTCAAGAGTAGCAGGTCCTCTGTTGCCTACCGTTCGAGAATTTTGGTTATCACGAATGGGGTGACCTTGACGCGTCGTAAGCGTCTGCTCGTTCTCTCCGCTTGCATAGCGTTTGTCTTCCGAGTCACCTGATCCGCTAACATTTGTACCATGAATGCCTTTATGGCTCATAAAATAATCCTCCTTATTTAAAACATAACCAAAACTATTTTTTTCAGCACGCGTTTTTTTATTCATTAATATGGAAATAATATAAATTTTTAGAAGAAAAGCTGTTTTGCTGAAGAGGGGAACAAATCCACTAAACGAATAATTTTAAAAAAAGTTTCACATTTCAAAAAAAAATAAATTGTTTTTTTTGAAATATAAAGATAATGTTACGGGTGATTTTTTACCTATTATTAGTGTAGGAAAAGGAATAATATTGGAATATATTAGCTTTTTTGTCGAACTTATTAAGTGTTAAACGACAATAAACTACGACAATATACACCATACGGCTGCGCTACTGTCGTTTCCTGTAACATAAATGTAATATTAGTGATGTTATTTTGTAATAATGTGTTGTTACAATGTAAACGTCTTATAGATTAGTAGATTATGGCATTGGAGGAACCTTTTTTTATGAAAAAGTTGATATATTCGTTAGCGTTATGTGGATCTTTAACAGTAGTACCTACAATTAGTGAAGCTGCTTTAGGAGATGCTACGCTGCACCCAGGAACAAGTAATTCAGATGTGAAAGAATTACAGCAAAAATTAAAAAACAAAGGTTATTTTACATACGGTACAACAACAAACTATTACGGTTCAATCACGACTAGCGCAGTAAAATCGTTTCAGCGCGCAAATGGTTTATCAGCAGATGGTATTGCAGGTCGAGCTACATTTAATAAACTGCTAGGAAGCGGAAGCTCATCAAGTTCATCAGTTAGCTCAAGCTCATTGCTGCGCGTTGGTTCAACAGGACCAAACGTACAATCTTTACAGCAACAGCTAAAGAATAAAGGCTATTTTAAAGGAACTACAACTCAATACTTCGGTTCAATTACAAAGAATGCAGTAATGGCATTTCAACGTGCAAATGGACTGTCTGTGGATGGAATTGCGGGTCCAGCTACGTTAAGTAAATTAAAAAATGGGGGTTCTAGCGCTTCAACTGGCGGTTCTAGCTCTAGCAGCTCAACTATTTTACGTCAAGGTATGAAAGGTTCAGCCGTAAGCAGCCTTCAGCAAAAACTAAAAAATAAAGGTTACTTCTCAGCTGGTGTAACAGGATACTTTGGCTCAATTACAACAAGTGCAGTAAAATCATTTCAACGTGCAAATGGTTTATTAGTAGACGGAGAAGCGGGTCCGGATACGCTAAATAAATTAAACTCAAGCAGCTCTAGCAGCTCAAAACCTTCAACATCAACAGGAAGCAGCACAAGCTCAAGCTCAGCTTCAAAAGTTATTTCATACGGTAAACGTTTTATGGGAACACCTTATGTTTGGGGCGGAGCTGCGCCTGGAGGATTTGATTGCAGTGGTTACCTTAACTATGTATATCGCAATGCAGTAGGTGTAAGTCTTCCTCGTACAGTTGCTAGTATCTATCAAACTGGTACGCGTGTAAGTTCACCTCAGCCTGGAGATATCGTTTTCTTTGAAACGTACCAACCAGGAGCTAGCCATGCTGGAATTTATATCGGAAACGGTCAATTCATGCATGCAGGTTCTTCAACAGGCGTAACAATCACATCATTAAGCAACTCTTACTGGTCAAAACGTTACTTAGGAGCAAAGCGTTACCTATAAGAGTGTAACAAAAAGGAGTAGTTGCATAACTATTCCTTTTTTCTATGCACCGTAAACGTAAAAGTAGGAAATTTTTGTGTCGTTTGGTATGATAATTGGAGAATAAACAAAAGGAGTGTATAACATGGCTATTGTAGATGTAACCATTATTCCGGTAGGTACGGAAACGCCAAGCGTGAGTCAGTACGTAGCTGATATTCAAAAAGTGCTGGCCAAGCATGAAGATGAAATTACATATCAATTAACCCCTATGAATACATTGATTGAAGGGGAATTAAGCACGCTGCTAAAAATTGTTCAAGAGATGCATGAAGTACCTTTTGAAAATGGTATTCAGCGCGTGTGTACAAATTTACGAATTGATGATCGCCGTGATAAAGAAAATCATACGATGGCTGGGAAATTACAATCAGTACAGTCTAAATTAAAAGCGAAATAAATAATATGCACTACAATAAAAAACGCTTGAGTATCTACTCAGGCGTTTTTTATTGTAGTTATACTTAATTGGCATGCACAAGAGAAAAAATTTGAAAAGCTACGCGCAGCCGAAGGGTTTCCTCTGACGTGTGAATAGGTCTTTTTAGTAACTCTTCGCATTTTTCGATTCGATAGATTACCGTGTTCCGGTGAACGAATAACTGCTTAGCAGTCTCTGAGATTTGGCAATTGGAATTTAGATATGTTTCAAGCGTGTCAAGTAAGATGGAGCGATCTTTCTTATCGTACTGCAGCAAACCTTCCAATGTTTGAGAATAGTAATCCTGTAAATCGTTTGCTGGAAGCAACCTCAGCAGCTCTTTGAACTGTTTTGGCTGATAAAATTGAATAAGCTTTGACTGATCTTTAAAATGGATGGTTTCAAGAGCTTCAACAGCTTCTTTATATGAGTCAGCGATTGTAAGTAGGGATTGGCTTTGGTTTCCAATTCCAAATGACATTCGCTTATCGTAGTGACGGTAAACAGCTTCCTGCAAGCGATGCAAGCATTCTATAATCATAGGTTGAGAATGAGGTGTAAACAAGAGAATGTAAAGATTGTCATAGAAAAACAAAACGGCCTCTGTAGGACCTGCTGATAACTCATATTGAAGGAGCTCATAGATCATATCATCATCGCTGTAAGGCGTGAATGTAGAATGAATTTTCCCAACGGCGCAAATATAGCTGTTTCCTGCTGATAAGCCCATCATCTGTGCTTGAAAGGAAGCATCCTCAGGCGTTTTATAATAATTGTTAACAAGCTGATTGAAAAAATCGTTTTTTCGTCGCCGTTCAGCTTCATACAAAGCCTGCTGTCTCATCATTTCGAAGGATAAAACGTTTGTCGCTTGTTCAATCGTTAGGAGCGCTGAATCGGATAAAGAAACTTGGTGTTCAATAAATAAATAACTGTACTTTCTTGTATGAGTAGCAATCGGAAAAAGCGTAACGGTTTTTTTTGTGTTCAAAAAGGAAAAGGTTGTATATTTTGACGTTCGTAAAAACAGCTGCTTAGCGCCCGCTACCGCTTCTTCCATTGGGAGCGAAAAAGGTTCGCGTTTGTTTGTGTAAAAGAGTTCATGACCATGGGTATCAAAAAGGGCAACGTGAGCATTGCATAACGTTTGAATGGATTGCATAATTTTCTCAATGCCTTTTCCTTGTAAGATGTAGGAGGAAAATAGCTGATGTGTGACCATCGCTTGCTGAAGCTCGGCTGTTTTTTTATCTAAAATAAAGCTGAGAGATTCATTAATAACCGCGCCTAACGTTTCGTCCGTTTGGAAATCAATGATTGGAAAGTGAAGTTCATCAGCTAGCTGACAAATAGAAACAGGCACGTGTTCGAAAAAACGCTTCGTTTTTATGGCCAATCCTGCACATTTCTTTTTAGCCATTCCTTCTACAAGTTTTGCTAAGCTTTCTTCATGTTCTTTGAAGTGATAACCCGTTGTAATTAAAAATTCTCCTTCTTTTAAAAAAGATAAAATATCGGGTGCGTCCATCATATTGACGTTATGTACTTTGCGGGTGACCCCTTTTTGTCCGGCTACTACAGATGCTTTCTCATAAATCGGAATGCGTAAAAGAGTTTGTAGTTCCATTATTCATTACTCCTTTTGTTAAAAATTCTCACATTTCCCTGCGCGTATTTTTATCTACCTTCTATTTTATAAGAAAGTTTAGTTAAAATAAATAAAATTTTCAGAAAAAAATGTATAAATTGTTAATGAAGAAGTTTATTTAATTCTGTAAGATAAAATAAATAACATATAACGTTAGAAAAAGTAACGTATATAAGACTTTGTGTATTTAGTGATAATAGCCAAAAAAACACTAAATCATTGTAGGAAGTGTTAATGAAAACAATCAGTCATTTTCTTAAAATGAAGATAGCAGGAGGGATAGCAATGGTTGCAGATATGACGGGAAAATCTAAGCTTTGTCAGCAAATCGAAGAAAACATTAGCTGGTTGTCACAGTTTGGGTTAGATGAAAAAGAAGGTGTCACGAGGCTTTTATATACGGAACAGTGGAATGCAGCTCAAAAGGCATTGGAAGAAAAAATGAAGGGACTTCACCTCAAAACGTATTACGATGATGTAGGAAATTTATTTGGACGGTTGCAAGGAACGGGTCCAGAACAACAAGTGATTTTAACAGGATCCCATATCGACACCGTGATAAACGGAGGAAAATATGACGGGGCTTTTGGTGTTGTGGCAGGTATCATTGCTCTGCAGTACCTATATGCGCATTATGGCTCCCCTACAAAAACCTTAGAGGTCGTATCACTTTGTGAAGAAGAAGGTAGCAGATTTCCTCTTACGTATTGGGGATCAGGTAATATGAATGGATTACACAGCAAAAGTGATGCAAAACATGTTATAAATAAAGAAGGGGTTAAGCTGGATGACGCAATGAAACAACTCAATTTCGGAGAAGGCCTCCACAGCGAGCCATACCGCACAGACATCGCTTCTTTTATTGAACTGCATATCGAGCAAGGAAAGCAGCTTGAAATGTCTCATTGCGATATCGGAATTGTTTCTAGTATCGTCGGGCAGAAACGATTTACAGTATCTGTTAAAGGTGAAAGTAACCATGCGGGCACAACCCCGATGAACATCCGAAAAGATGCATTTTATGTGAGCTGCAAACTCGCTAAGGCATTTATTGAATTGAGCGAAAAATATCATAACGCTTTATACGTAACGATTGGAAAAATTACACTTTCTCCAAATGCACCGAATGTAATACCAGGATATGTAGAATTCACGGTCGATATAAGACATCATGAGTATAAGGTTTTACAAGAAGCAGAACGAGAAATGAAGGAAATTATCAAGCGAACAGCAGGGGATTTAGAAGTGAATCTCAACTGCTGGATGGATGAAAAACCTGTTGCCATGAGCGAACAATTATC
This sequence comes from Priestia sp. 179-F W1.4 NHS, assembly GCF_045369295.1. Lineage (NCBI taxonomy): Bacteria > Bacillati > Bacillota > Bacilli > Caryophanales > Bacillaceae > Priestia > Priestia sp. 179-F W1.4 NHS. The sequence continues at coordinate 1,675,740 of NZ_JBIQFF010000001.1, forward strand.
TGAACTTTCCAAAATTATTTCCTCGGAAAAGAATATCTCCTCCCGAGAATTAGTAAGCGGTGCAGGACACGACTCGCAGGTATTCGGGAGAAGAGTTCCCACATGTTTGTTATTCGTCCCGAGCCAAGATGGAATCAGCCATTCCCCAAAGGAATTCACCAAAGGAGAACAGTTAGAAAAAGGAGTAAAGGTCTTAATAGAACTATTATATAAACTTGCCTACTAGGAGGAATTTGACATGACTATAACAAAACAGCTTCATACACCGCCGCGTACGATTATGACACCAGGCCCCGTAGAAGCAGATCCACGCGTATTAAGAGCATTAGGAACACCTATTTTAGGTCAGTTCGACCCCGCATTTACGCGCATTATGAACGAAACGATGGAAATGCTTCGTGAGCTATTTCAAACCAAAAACAAATGGGCTTTTCCCGTTGATGGAACGTCTAGAGCTGGGATTGAAGCAGTTCTTGCAAGTGTAGTTGAACCGGGCGATAAAGTATTCGTCCCGATTTTCGGCCGCTTCGGCTATTTATTAACGGAAATTGCCGAGCGCTACGGAGCTGAGGTACACAATATTGAATGCGAATGGGGAGAAGTGTTTGACCCTGAGACCGTAATCCAGGAAATAAAAAAAGTAAACCCAAAAATTGTTGCAATGGTTCATGGCGAAACGTCTACAGGGAGAATGCAGCCTCTTAAAGAAATTGGTGCTGCATGTCGCGACCAAGATGTTTTATTTATCGTCGACGCAGTAGCTACTATCGGCGGTACGGATGTAAAAGTAGACGAGTGGAACATTGACGCATTGATTGCAGGTACACAAAAGTGTTTATCTGTTCCGTCGGGTATGGCACCTATTACGTACAATGATCGTGTTGAAAAAATTATCATGGAACGTAAAAAAGTTGAAAAAGGAATTGCGACAAAAGCAGATGCTCAAACTGTTCGTCTGCGTCCAAATATTATCAGCAACTATTTTGATTTGAGTCAGCTTCAAGACTATTGGAGTGAGCGCAGGCTAAATCATCACACGGAAGCAACGTCCATGCTCTATGCTTTAAGAGAAGGACTGCGCATTATTTTAGAAGAAGGGTTAGAAGAAAGATTTGCAAGACATCGTCTCCACGAAAAAGCACTTGTAGCCGGAATTAAAGCAATGGGATTATCTTTATTTGGCGATGAGCACTCAAAAGTTCCAACCGTTACGTGCGTCTTAATTCCATTAGGAATTGACGGGGAAGCAGTTCGTTCTACGCTTCTTGAACAATTTGGAATTGAAATCGCAAGTTCTTTTGGGCCGATGCACGGAAAAATATGGCGTATCGGTACAATGGGATACAGCTGCCGTAAAGACAACGTTCTCTTTACATTAGCCGGTCTTGAAGCAGTGCTTATTCGAAACGGGGCAAGCGTAAATGCAGGTTCTGCTCTGCAAGCAGCTTTAGAAGTTTATGAGGAAGAAGTAGCGTTGTCTAGTCTGTAAAGATTCGTTATTCACCATATAAAGAAAAGAGGAGATTTTCTATGAGCGAATACTTTTTCACACACCCATATGCATCGCAGCGTACGTGCACGTTTGGAAAAAACGGAATGGTAGCAACTAGTCAGCCTCTTGCCGCTCAGGCGGGTCTTGAAATGTTGAAAAAAGGAGGCAATGCAGTAGATGCTGCTATTGCCTCCGCAGCTTGTTTAACGGTGGTAGAACCTACTTCAAATGGAATTGGCGGAGACGCATTTGCTCTTGTGTGGATAAATGAAGAACTATATGGACTCAACGCGAGCGGTCCTGCTCCTGCTTCTATCTCTATTGAGGCTCTGCGCGCCATGGGGATAAAAGAGATGCCGGCTCGCGGTTTTGTTCCTGTTACGGTCCCAGGTGCCCCGAGTGCGTGGGTGGAGCTGTCAAAACGCTTTGGCCGGCTACCGTTAAAAGAAGTGCTGCAGCCGGCTATTTCTTATGCGCAAGAAGGGTTCCCAATCTCCCCAATTTTAGGGTACAATTGGGAACGAGCGTTTGAACGATTTACACACGCGTTAAAAGGTGAAGAATATAAACACTGGTTTGAGACATTTACTAACAATGGATCTGCTCCTAAGGTAGGGGAAATGTGGCGATCACCAGACCATGCTGCTACGCTGCTTGAAATTGCCGAAACGAATGGAGAATCTTTTTACAGAGGGGATTTAGCTGATAAAATAGCAGCTTTTTCGAAAAAACACGGCGGATTTTTAGCAAAAGAGGATTTAGCAGCTTTTAAAGCAGAGTGGGTAAAGCCGATTTCAACTTCTTACCGAGGATACGATGTGTGGGAAATACCGCCCAACGGCCAAGGCCTTATTGCGCTTTTAGCTCTAAATACGCTAAAAGGTTTTTCTTTTGATGCCAAAGATTCTGTCGATACATACCACAAGCAAATTGAAGCTATGAAGCTAGCGTTTGCAGATGGACAAAAATTTATTACAGATGCTGATAAAATGACAGTAGCAGTTGAAGATTTGTTGAATGATTCTTATGCAAACAAGCGCAGAGGGCTGATTGGTGAAAAAGCGCTTATTCCCGAAGCCGGACAGCCGTCTCATAGCGGCACGATCTATTTGGCTACAGCTGATGGAGAAGGAAACATGGTATCATTCATTCAAAGTAATTACATGGATTTTGGCTCAGGACTTGTCGTACCTAATACGGGCATATGCCTGCAAAACCGCGGGCACAATTTTTCGTTAGACCCACAGCACCATAACCGATTAGAGCCTGGAAAACGAACCTATCATACCATTATTCCTGGATTTTTAACAAAGAATAAAAGTGCTGTAGGTTCATTCGGTGTAATGGGTAAATTTATGCAGCCGCAAGGACATGTGCAAGTCATCATGAATATGATTGATTTTCATCTAAATCCTCAGGCAGCTTTAGATGCACCAAGATGGCAGTGGATTGAACATAAAAAGGTTCTTGTGGAAAAAGAAATGCCTTCACATATTGTAGAAGCATTAGAACGCAAAGGGCATGATATTCATGTGGCTACGAGCAGACATACGTTTGGAAGAGGGCAGATTATTTTAAGAGATGAACAAACCGGTGTATTATACGGCGGCACAGAAGCGCGAACAGACGGAGCCGTCGTTGCTTATTAGATCACAGAGAAAGGAGCGCGAGAAATGCGACAATTGGATATTTTTATAGCGTTTTTTCGCTCAGGTATGCTCGGCTACGGAGGAGGACCTTCAGCTATTCCACTTGTAAAAAAAGAAGTAGTCGATACGTACAAGTGGATGGATGACGATGAATTTGGCGATTTGTTAGCAATTGCCAATACGCTGCCTGGGCCTATTGCGACAAAGCTGGCTGGATACATCGGCTATCGAGTCGGCGGTATCTTAGGTCTCGGTACAGCTTTATTTGCAGCCGTTATTCCAACCGTTTTTTTAATGGTATTACTGTTGACCACTTTAACGCAATTTAAAGATCAGCCCTGGGTTATGGGGATGACCAAAGCAGTCGTTCCTGTAGTGGGAGTGATGCTCGCAGTTATGACATGGGATTTTTTTAAAAAATCAACGTCTGGTTTAGGCTGGACGCCAGCTATTATCTTACTCATTATTAGTTTAGGACTAATGGAATTTGCCCATATTCATCCAGCAGTTATTATTATTGTACTTATGGCAGCAGCTTGGATTCCGCTAAAACGAAAAGGAAAAAAAGGCGAAAGCGATGAGCACAAGCAAAAGAGGGAATCGGTATGATTTATATTCAGCTATTTATGGCGTTTTTTGTTTCAAATATTTTAGGCTATGGAGGAGGACCTGCGTCGATTCCGCTCATTCAAAAAGAAGTTGTAGACCGCTACCATTGGCTTACCGTTAAAGAGTTTAGTGAAATGCTGGCAATTGGAAATGCGCTTCCAGGTCCAATTGCGACAAAAATGGCGGGATTTATCGGATATCAGCAGGCAGGGATTTTAGGCTCGGTGATTGCTCTTTTTGCAACGATTGCTCCGTCGGTTTTGCTTTTAGTCATTTTACTTCGAATATTATTTAAGTATAAAGATTCACCAAATGTTAAGAAAATGACCAACTACATTCGTCCCGTAATCGCTATTTTACTTGGCTTAATGGCCTATGAATTTTTTATGAATTCATACGGTGATTCAGGTATATGGCAAACTCTATTTTTAGTAGCAGCCAGCTTTCTTTTATTGGAAAAATTACGTGTGCATCCAGCGTTCGTTATTGTCGGAGCACTCGTATACGGAGCTGTTTTTCTTGCTTAAATGAAGCTCTCAAATGCTGAGAGTTTTTTTTGTAAAAGAGACGAAAAGAGGGAGAACAATGGTTGAAAAAGCACTATTAGAAGACGTGCAGGACCTGGTTAACCTGCGAATGCTGCTCATGAAAGAACTGGGAGAACTAAATGAGAGTGAGGAGCTGTTTCGAAAGGCGACAGAAGAATATTTTACTGCGAATATAAATAGCCCAAATAATTATACGGCTATTTTAAAAGTCGATGGAAAAGTTGTATCATCAGGAAGCATCGTCTTTTTTATACGTCCGCCTTCACCGGGTAACCTTCAAGGAAAAGAAGCATATGTTATGAACATGTATACAGCTTTTGATCACCGAAAGCACGGCTATTCTTCCGCTATTTTAAAGCACTTGATGCAGTACGGCCAAAAAAGTGGTGTAAATCGAATATGGTTAAATGCTTCCGCCGCTGGAAAAAGCTTGTATCAAAAACATGGATTTATTGAATATGACTCTGAAATGGAATACGTGTTTGAAAAAAATTAAAGTGACAAAACTCTTGATAGAGAGAGGTTTGAAGGGGCAATGGTTTTTAAAAAATAAAAAAAATTAATAAAAAGTGTTGACGAAGATAAAAAAACCATTCATAATACAAATCAACATCACACAACATTACACACAACTTGGAAGCGACAAACAGTTTCAAACGATCGGAACTGATTATCCAAGTACGCATACATAGTCAATACTGAGCGTTGATAGGAGCACGAGTAGAAAAAATTTCCCTGTATCAGAGAGCTGACGGTTGCTGCGAGTCAGAACAAAAATTTTTTCGAAGTACATTCCTTGAGCATCTTTTCCGAGCAGGAAAAGACGGCCTGGCCGTTATTTTAATGAAGAGGCAAGCAAAATGCTTGCAACTAGGGTGGTACCGCGAATTTTCGTCCCTACTGACTCTTAAGAACAATCTTAAGGGTGAGTAGGGACTTTTTGTATTTCGGTCCATTATAATTTTATATCCATTACAAGCGATGAAAAGAGCATAGTAGCAAAATCTTCCCTGTATTCAGAGAGCTGATGGTTGGTGCGAATCAGTACAAAAGAGATTGCGAATTACATTCTTGGAGCTTTCTTTTGGCAATAGTCAAAAGCGGCAATAGCCGTTATCTTAATGAAGAGGCAAGCAATGCTTGCAATTAGGGTGGTACCGCGATCAATTCGTCCCTACTGATACAATCAGTAGGGACTTTTTGTATATCCGCATAAGCGGCTGTGTAGGTGTAAAACGGATTTTTAAATACAAACTAAACGAAAAGATCCGTTCAAGGTTGTAAAATCAAAGGAGGATTTTTAAAATGACAAAATCACTAGAACAATTACGAGGACAAATCGACGAAATAAATTTAGAAATTTTAGAATTATTAAATAAACGCGGTGAAATCGCACAAGAAATTGGAAAAGTAAAAGGTACACAAGGTGTGAATCGCTTTGATCCAGTTCGTGAACGTAAATCATTAGATCAAATCTTAGCTAACCATAATGGTCCATTCGAAGCTTCAACAATTCAGCATATTTTCAAAGAAATTTTCAAAGCAAGCTTAGAACTTCAAGAAGACGATCACCGTAAAGCACTTCTTGTATCTCGTAAAAAGAAATCAGAAGATACAATCGTTGACATCAACGGCACAAAAGTAGGACCTGGAAACTTAGAATTCGTAATGGGACCATGTGCAGTAGAAAGCTACGAACAAGTAAAAGAAGTGGGCTTAGCGCTTAAAGAACAAGGCATTACATTAATGCGCGGCGGAGCGTTCAAACCACGTACATCACCTTACGATTTCCAAGGTCTTGGAGTGGAAGGATTAAAAATCTTACGTCAAGTAGGAGATGAGCTAGGTCTATCAATTATCAGTGAAATTGTTTCTCCTCAAGATATTGAAACGGCTCTAGACTACGTAGATGTGATTCAAATTGGTGCACGTAACATGCAAAACTTCGAGCTATTAAAAGCTGCAGGTTCTGTAGACAAACCAATTCTTTTAAAACGTGGATTGGCAGCAACAATTGAAGAATTCATTAACGCTGCTGAATACATTATGTCTCGCGGAAATGGAAACATTATTCTTTGTGAACGCGGTATCCGCACATACGAGCGTGCAACACGCAACACATTAGATATCTCAGCTGTTCCAATCTTGAAAAAAGAAACGCATTTACCAGTTGTAGTAGACGTAACGCATTCGACAGGACGCAAAGACTTACTATTACCATGTGCAAAAGCAGCGATTGCTATCGGCGCAGATGCTGTAATGGCAGAAGTTCATCCAGACCCAGCAGTAGCACTGTCAGATTCAGCACAGCAAATGAACATTCCTGAATTCCACAAATTCATGGAAGAATTAAAAGGTGCAGCAGTAAAATTATCTTAATTTCATAGTGATACAGTGATAAGAAACTAGTAGCAAACATTTCCCTGTCTCAGAGAGCTGACGGTTGGTGGAAGTCAGTACAAAAATGTGAGCGAATTACACTCTTTGAGTACTCTTTTACAGAGCGGTCAGCGGATCGTTAACAATTCGAGGTGGCAAGCAATGTTTGCAACTAGGGTGGTATCGCGAGAAAAACTCGTCCCTATGACGTAGGGGCGAGTTTTTTATTTTTTATAACAGAAAGGAATCGATAATATGAGATATTTAACAGCAGGAGAATCGCACGGACCTCAATTAACAGCGATTATTGAAGGAGTACCAGCAGGACTTGAGTTAACAGCCGAACATATTAATGAAGACTTAGCAAGAAGACAAAAGGGACATGGGCGCGGACGCCGCATGCAGATTGAAAAAGACCAAGTTCAGATTAAAGGCGGTGTTCGCCACGGTGAGACGCTTGGTTCACCAATTGCTTTAGTCGTTGAAAACAAAGATTTTACGCACTGGAGAAATATTATGGGTGCTGATCCAGTTGATCATGAGGAAGAAGTAAAGAGACAAATTACAAAACCTCGTCCAGGTCACGCGGATTTAAATGGAGCGATTAAATACGGCCACAGAGATATGCGAAACGTATTAGAACGTTCATCTGCTCGTGAAACGACGGTACGAGTAGCCACAGGCGCAGTTGCCAAACAAGTATTAAAAGCTGTAGGTGTAAATATTGCATGTCACGTACTTGAAATCGGCGGTGTGAAAGCTGAAAAAACGGCATATGAGTCGCTAACAGAACTTCAGGAAAAAACTGAAGCGTCACCTGTTCGCTGCTTAGATGAAGAAGCGGGACAGAAAATGATGAAAGCAATCGATGATGCAAAAGAAAATGGAGACAGCATTGGTGGCGTAGTGGAAGTAGTAGTAGAAGGAATGCCTACTGCAGTAGGCAGTTACGTGCACTATGATCGTAAGTTAGATTCAAAGCTAGCTGCTGCTATTATGAGCATTAACGCGTTTAAAGGCGTTGAAATCGGCGTAGGCTTTGAAGCAGCTCGCAGACCGGGAAGTGAAGTCCATGATGAAATTCTATGGGATGAACAAAACGGCTATACGCGTAAAACGAATAATGCAGGAGGTTTAGAAGGAGGCATGACCACAGGGATGCCGATTGTGGTGCGAGGCGTCATGAAACCTATTCCTACCTTATACAAGCCGCTGCAAAGTATAGATATTGATACAAAAGAGCCGTTTGCTGCAAGTATTGAACGATCAGACAGCTGTGCAGTACCGGCGGCGGCGGTTGTAGCAGAATCAGTGATTGCTTGGGAACTAGCATCTGCTATTATCGATCAATTTGGGGCAGATCGAATTCAGTTAATTCAAGAAAATGTAAAAAAACACGAAGAATACGCAAAGCAATTTTAAAGAATAGAGGAGAATGAAAGGTGAAAACACGTGTATTACTTATTGGCGTTGGCCTTATTGGAGGATCATTAGCGCTAGCTATGAAGAAGCATCGTCACGTAACAGTCGTTGGAGCTGATATCAACACAAATGAAGTACAAGTAGCCAACCAGCTAGGTATCATTGATTATGTAGCTGAAGATATAAAAACAGAAGCAGCCCAAGCAGATTATATCGTGCTTGCTACTCCAGTAGAGTATACGACAGCATGGATACACGACCTTTCTACTTGGAAGCTTAAAGAAACGGTTATCGTAACGGATGTCGGAAGTACAAAAGGTGAAATTATGAAAGCAGCCCAAGCGCTGAATAAAAAATGTATTTCATTTATTGGGGGGCATCCGATGGCTGGTTCTCATACGAGCGGTGCAGTCAATGCACGAGCGGATTTATTTTGTTCGGCGCGCTATATTTTAACGCCGTTTAAAAATGAGCAAAAAGAAAAAATAGATGCGCTTATGCATTTGCTAGAGCCTACAGGTGCACAATTTGTACCGCTTGATGCAGCTACTCATGACCAAATCACCGGAGTTGTCAGTCATTTACCACATGTGATTGCAACCAGTCTAGTAAGACAAGTCAAAGGCTATTCAGCAAATAATCATCTTGTTACAGAAATGGCGGCAGGCGGTTTTCGAGATATTACGAGAATTGCTTCAAGCAACCCTCATATGTGGAGAGACATATTAAAACAAAACCGTTCTATGCTTTTAACATTGCTCGATGACTGGATGAAAGAAATGGAACAAGTAAAACTATTAGTAGAAAAAGGTGACGGACACGAGTTATTTGATTACTTTTCAGATGCTAAAGAATTTCGTGATTCGCTTCACGCATAAAAGGAGAGACAGATTGTGACAGTAAAAGCTTTACGAGGAACGATTCAAATTCCAGGAGATAAATCCATTTCTCACCGTTCCGTCATGTTTGGTTCAATTGCAGAAGGAACAACAACAATTAACGGATTTTTGCCGGGAGATGATTGCCTTAGCACCATTTCCTGCTTTCAAAAACTAGGTGTAGATATTCAAATGATTGATGAACAAAGCGTCGTGGTAAAAGGAAAAGGTCTACAAGCGCTAAAAGAGCCATCTGATATTTTAGATGTCGGAAATTCGGGCACCACGATTCGCCTCATGATGGGGATTTTAGCAAATACACCCTTTCATTCAACGTTAATTGGAGACGAATCTATTGCCAAACGCCCTATGAAGCGTGTGACTGGTCCGCTTCGTGATATGAATATTCATTTAGACGGCCGAAAAGACGCTAATTTTACACCGCTTGTTATTCGAGGTGGGAAAGCAAAAGGTATACACTATACATCTCCTGTTGCAAGCGCACAAGTAAAATCAGCTATTTTACTTGCTGGACTGCAGGCGGAAGGAACAACTTCTGTAACGGAACCGGCGAAATCGCGTGATCATACAGAACGTATGCTAGAGGCGTTTGGAGTTAAAGTGAAAGAAGAAGGATTAACCGTTTCAATTGAAGGCGGTCAAACGTTAAGAGGAACGCATGTAGAAGTTCCTGGTGATATTTCGTCAGCTGCATTCTTTTTAGTAGCGGGGGCTATTATTGCAAACAGTCGCATTGAAATTCAAAAAGTTGGGATGAATCCGACTCGAACGGGTATTTTAGATGTGCTTTCAAATATGGGGGCTTCGATCGAGACAGTCAAAGAAACAAAAGAAACGGCGGAACCCTATGCAGATTTAGTTGTAGAAGCTTCTCACTTAAAAGGTACGGAAGTAGGCGGAGACTTAATTCCACGTCTAATTGACGAAATCCCAATTATTGCACTAGCTGCCACACAGGCAGAAGGGATTACCGTTATTAAAGATGCTGCAGAGTTAAAAGTCAAAGAAACAAATCGTATTGATACGGTAGTGAATGAGTTAACCAAAATGGGAGCTAACATTGAAGCAACGGAAGATGGAATGATTATTCACGGAGGTACAAAACTTCATGGAGCAAATGTAAACAGCCACGGAGATCACCGTATCGGCATGATGCTTGCTGTTGCCTCTTGTATTGCAGAAGGGGAAACAATTATTGAAAATCGTGACGCGGTATCCGTTTCATACCCGCAGTTTTTTGCTCACTTAGAGTCTTTACAGCAGTAAATTCCCTTATTATGTTAAAATAGCAGTTTGAAAGTTGTAAGGAATTTATAAAATTAAAACCAATGACTCTATATTTCGCCGGAGAAATCCGATATAATCATTACAACACCTCTAGTATTAAATAGAATTTGGTGAATGATTATGTTTTTGATGATTGTCTACATCGGGGCCATTTTATTTTTTATAAAAATGTTTATGGATCGAGATTTTATTTGGTTTTTGTTTCTATTGCCATTTTTGATGTTTGTTATGTTTTTTGAAACAGACTATCTTGATCATGTCCCTGAATCTGGAAGGTTAATTATCTTTACGTTTTCTTTTTTAGTCATTTATGCAATGGTTTTAGTGTATAATCGATACTTTAGAAAAGAAGGATGTAAAGAGTAAATTCAAATGTGAATCCATTGATAATGATAAAAAAAGCATGCCCTAGGGCGTGCTTTTTTTATCGCTTGAATTGACATCCACTGGTGTAAGCGGCTTTTTAGCAGGGCCTTCTACCACAGATCCGTCGTAAGAAAAACGAGAACCGTGACAAGGACAGTCCCACGTGCGGTCACCGGCGTTCCAATTTACTTCACATCCTAAGTGCGTGCATGTAGTATCGACGCAGTGAAGCTTCCCTTGAGGATCTTTATACGCCCCCGTACGTTTGCTGTTTACATATACGACCGACCCTTCATCATTTTGAAGCTGATCGAGTCCTTTTTCAGGCATTGAAAACTTACCGGTAATAAAGTGTTCAGCCACATCAAGATTTTGACGAAAGAAATGCTTAAGGCTAGGGTCCGCATAAAAACGAGACGGATTATACAACTCTGCATATGGGTTGTCTTTCCCGGTTATTGCATCCCGGATAATATGTGCTGCAATGGTGCTATGAGTCATGCCCCATTTTTTAAATCCGGTAGCAATAAAGATATTTGGCTTGCTTTCTTTAAGGGGCCCGATATATGGAATTTTATCAAGCGTAAATAAATCTTGTGCAGACCATTTATAACGAAAATGTTGGACAGTAAAATTTTCTTCGGCGAACCTCTGAAGGGACTCATAGTGGAACATAGTATTAATTCCTTGTCCAGCTTTGTGGCCTTCTCCGCCAATTAAGACGAGTTCTTCTCCGTCAACTTTTGTTGAACGCAGCGAATGAGTAGGCTGATCAGCACTTAAATACATGCCTCCAGGGTAAGCTTGTTCAACTTTTGCTGCTAACACATACGAACGTTTGGCATACATGCGCGTATAGTAAAAGCCCGCTCCATCATAAAATGGAAAGTGTGAACACGCCACTACATATTTGCAAGAAATGCGATGTCCGTCTCTTGTGACAACGGTGGGCGACGTGCTTTCTTCTACATCCGTTGCTACGGTGTTTTCAAAAATCAATCCACCGCTTTCTGTGAATTTTTTTACTAAATGAAGCAGATATTTTAACGGATGAAACTGAGCTTGATCTTTCATAATAGCTGCTGCTCTAATATCAAAACTAAAAGGAAGCTCTGTTGCAAATTCACATGGAATATGTAATCGCTGATAGGCTCGAAATTCTTTACGAACTCGATGGTCAAACTCCAGCGTTTCTCCGTATAAGTAAGCATCTTGTACTGAAAAATCACAGTCAATGTTTTCCGTTTGAATTAAGTTTTTCATAAACTGCAGAGCTTGTTCGTTTGCTTTATAATACAGCAGCGTTTTTTCTTCGCCAATGTGTGAAAGCAGTTCATCGTAGATAACGTCATGCTGAGCTGTAATCTTTGCTGTTGTGTGACCGGTTGTACCATTTAAAATATTATCAGCTTCAATTAACGCCACGTTCAGTCCTTCTTTTTGTAATAAATAAGCCGTTGTAATACCGCTAATACCGCCTCCTACTACTACAACATCAACTTTTCGATTTTCTGAAAGAGATGGGTATGTTGGAAACTTTAAATGATCGCGCCAGTAGGGCTCAGTATCCTTTGGGATATTTGCCAATTTATTCACCTCCATATGATAAGTCTTATTTTTACCATAGTTTTCTAAAAAAATGTATGCAAAATAAAGGAATCTACTCTAATAGCACCTCTTGGCTATACCTGTTTAAAAAAAAGGAGGGGAAAAGAGTGATTACAATCAGCCTTTGTATGAATGTTGCGAACAAAGAAGAGGTTAATCCAAAACATTTGCTATTCAAGATGCTTCTTTTTCAACGTGGCTTCCACACCTGCACCTTGCCATTTGCTCCTATAGAATTGGTGAATAAAAGGCAGAGCATGAAATAATAAAAGGCTACAGATTGAAACATGCAGAGCAATAAATTCATATAAATGATAGGGAGCATCATATAATAAAAGTATAGATGCTTAATTCGGCAAAAGGTATGTAAACATCAAGGTCCAAATAAAAGGGCAAACGGCATGTTTGTCCTTTTTTCATGATTATAGTGACAATTTTCATATATAGTAATAAAGTATATATATAGCAAAAAAATCCCAATTTTAAAGAATATAAAAAACGGCTTAAAACCAAAACAAGTTGTACTCTTAGAGTATGTAGAACGTGCAAAAAAACGAAATAATATGTAGTATTGTAATACAGGACGTAATTGGGAAGAAAAATGAAAACGTTGACAAAAAGAGGAGGGGTACCATGTTGGGTTCACTACCTAATGTTATAAATACGTCAACGCTCGTGTCTTCAAGTGAACAACAAGAAGCGTCATCTGAATCATTTAAAACATATACTCATAAAGGAAAAAAATTCAAGGTTTATTTACCTAAATCCTATCATATTTTGAAATCTTACCCACTAATGGTTATGCTGCATGGATGTACACAAAATGCAGATGATTTTGCGATAGGCACGCAAATGAATGAGCTCGCCGACGAAAAGGAATTTATTGTCGTATATCCACAGCAGTCTTCTAACTCAAATATGAATAAATGCTGGAACTGGTTTGAACCGCTTCATCAAATTAGAGGATTTGGCGAGCCAGCGATTATTGCAGGGATTGTAAAAAAAGTCCAAAACATGCACTTTATTCAGAAAAATAAAGTGTTTGTTGCCGGTCTGTCAGCAGGAGGAGCCATGAGCATCGTCATGGGGGTAACGTATCCAGAACTGTTTGCTGGCATAGGTGTGTCAGCAGGTATCGAATATCAGGCGGCTCTTAACGTATTTAATGCGTATTCCGTCATGGCCAGTAAAGGTCCTTCCCCCGTTAAACAAGGAAGAATTGCTTATCAGCAAATGGGAAAACGGGCAAAGCCACTGCCGCTCATTGTATTTCATGGTAACGCCGATTCGACGGTAAATGTAGCCAATGCAGATCAAGTGGTTCACCAGTGGATTACAACGAATAATCTTGCTTATAACGGAAAAATAGATGGATGGATTCAGAATAGCCCTGTTAAAACGAGAGAAGAAAAAATCCTCTTTGGACGGGATTATACAACGTATCGCTACGAAAGCAGTAAGGGAGAATTGGCTATTGATAAATATATTATCAATGGAATGGGGCATGCATGGTCAGGAGGGAATTCAGCGGGCAGCTATACGGATCCTAAAGGCCCCAATGCTAGCCGAATCATGTGGGACTTTTTCATGAGTCAAAAAGTATAAACAGAGCATATAATGAGGTTCAGTTGCGTTCTTATCGCAGAGAAGAAGAGCTGAAAGTAGCTCTTCCGGCCCTTATTAGTATAAAGCAGCAGCTGCAGGAGCAATCATTTTAACTAGACGGTTTTTTCTAAAAATTAGGATTTGATTATTTAGAAAACGGGTACTGTAATAAAGAAATAGGAAGCCGAAATTACATAGCTTAGGATTGACAGCTTATAGTTGTAAATGTAAGATAACTGCGAGCTGCATTTTGTATGATTAAAACATTAAAATAAGCCGAAAATTGAACAAATAAATAGAAATTGTAAGATGAGCGGGTAAGGAAAAGGAGATTAAAAAATGAATATTGCATTTTTCTTAGTACCAAAAAGTGATGTTGTAACATTAAATATTCACTCCACATTAAGACAGGCTCTTGAAAAAATGGAGTATCATCGCTATTCTACAGTTCCACTGGTTGACGATGATGGTAAATATGTGGGCGTTCTTACTGAAGGAGATCTTCTTTGGAAGTTAAAAAGCCTAGGAGACTATCGCTTTCAAGATACGGAAAATATTAAATTAACAGAGATTGACCGCTATCAAGATTATAACCCAGTTGCTATATATGATGAAGTTCAAAACATCCTTTCAAAGGCAATTGACCAAAATTTTGTGCCTGTAACGGATGATCAAGGCGTATTTATTGGAATTGTGAGAAGAAGAGAAATTCTAGAGTTTTATGCAGAAAGCGCAAGTAAAGTGAAAAATCAAATATAAAAAAGCCATCTAGAGATGGCTTTTTTTCTTGTCTTATCTTCCCCGTACATACTCCTAAAAACAGGCTTAGGTCATGGCCCACAGCAATGCACTTCCTTGTACTAGTTTACATAATCTATTTATATATAGGTATAAAATTGCCTATATAAATCTTATTTATAGATAAGGATGGTTTATGTGAGTTACAACAACAAAAAGAAGTGTTGCTGGTGTTCTAATCAGTATTATTACAAAACTTCTGGTTATGATCCAAGAAGTAGCCACGAAGGAAAATGCTGTCATAACGATTATAAGCATAACGATCATTGTCCTAAACATGATGATGATCATCGTTCAGGTCATAAAAAATGTCATCATGGCGGGGGTCACGGCGGTAACCACGGTGGGGGCCATGGCGGCAATCATGGTGGCAATCACGGCGGAGGCCACGATGGCAATCATGGCGGCAACCATGGGGGTAACCACGATGGAGGGCATCACGATGGTAACCACAGTGGCTGTCATCACGGCGGACATCACGGCGGTTGTAAAAAACGTCATTGCTGCAAAAGACGTAACTGCTGCTGGGGCTGGTTTTTTTAATACAGGAGCTTTAAAGCAACAGAAAGAACTCAAGAAATTGAGTTCTTTTTTTTGTAAGTTGAAACTTATAAACGGTATACTTCGTATATATAGTAAGAGCATTTTGGAGGAGGAAAAAAATGTTTAAAAAAATGTTTGCTAAAATGGGAGTTGGAGCTGCCAAAGTAGATTTACGATTAAATGAAACAGCCTATACGCTCGGTCATGTCATTGAAGGAGCTATTGTCATCCAAGGCGGAAACGTTCAGCAACATATTAATTTAATTGATGTTGAATTTTGGCTTGAAGTTCAAATGAAAAGCGGTCAAATGCATACACATCGTGTGGAAAGCCTGCGCGCAGCTTCTTCATTTACAATTAATGAAGGTGAGAAAAAGGAAATTCCATTTACATATCATTTACCTTTGGATCTTCCAATCTCTGCGAGCAACGTTAGCTATTTCTTTAAGACACACTTAGATATTGAAGGGGGAGTTGACTCAACAGACCGCGACCCTGTGCGCATTAAAGCACCAAAAAGCTTATATCAGCTAGTAGAGGGCTTTGAAGCACTTGGGTTTAGAGAAAAACACCATTCAGGAAAATTTAACGGATACAAACAAGAATTTGCATTTTTTCCTACAGACTTCTTAAAGGGATATGTAAATGAGATTGAGTTTGAGGTAGCCATTGAACGAGAAGGTATACGAGTGCTATTGGAGCTAGATTTGCCTTCTTTCGGCCGGGAAAGGGAAATAAAAAACGAACTTTTTTTTACCAATGATGAACTCAGCCATCCATCCACTATCGCTCGTTTGCTGGAAGAAGCGATGGAAGAGATGATGGAAAATCCTCGAGACTATGAGTATTATAAGCCTTCTCACTATGATCAGCATTCACATCATCCACGTATGAGCGGGTTAGGAGGAGCAATGGGAGGCTTTGCAGCCGGTATGTTAGGCGGGCTGCTCATTGAGAATTTGATCGATGATATGTTTGAAGACTCGGCGCTTGGTGAAATTGGAGAAGATATTGAAGAAGCCGGGGAGGATCTGTTGGATGGAGACTTTTTTGATGGAGGAGACGATTGGTAAAAGGGATTTTGAATAACTAAAAAGGATGATTAATGATGATCATCCTTTTTTTCTTTCTTCTTTCTTTTTTTTACTTCTATATACTTAATGTGAAAATCTTCTATAATCAAAACTTTAAAGTAAAATTGCTCATGCTGAATGATATCATTTTTGGTCACATCAAACTTTTCAGTTAACACCCACCCGGCAATGGTATCTACTTCTTCGTCGCTAATATCCGTGCCGAGTAAATCATTTACTTGGCTAATGAGCATTTTTCCGTCAAGAATATAGTGATCGTCTTTAATTTTTTGTACATAAGGAATTTCGTCTGTGTCAAACTCATCTCGAATTTCTCCCACAATTTCTTCAATAATGTCTTCTACTGTGACAAGCCCCGCGGTTCCCCCATACTCATCAAAAAGAATAGCCATTTGAATGCGTTCTTTTTGCATCTTTACGAGCAAGTCATGAATAGGTACGGTTTCAATTACTTTAAAAATAGGCTTGACATATGATTCTAACGTATTGGTGCCGTCTTTTTCGTTAAATACAATATCATTATAAATTTCTTTAATATTAACGAGACCAATTATCTTATCTTTATCCCCATCTTCAACAATTGGATAGCGGGTATATTTTTCGACATTTGCAATTTGCAAAAAAACCTCTACCACGTCATCTTTAGAAGCACTTACAATTTCCGTGCGTGGGACCATTACTTCTTTAGCTAAACGGTCATCAAAATCAAAAATTTTGCTCATATATCGATATTCGGACTGATTAATTTCACCGCCTTCAAAGCTTTCAGATAACAAAATGCGAAGTTCTTCTTCACTATGAGCAGCTTCATTTTCTGAAATCATCGTTATACCAAAAACCTTGGTCAACATACGAGCTGAGCCGTTTAATATTTTAATGAACGGATACATAAGTTTGTAAAACACGATAATCGGTTTTGCAAAGTTCAGCGTAATTTGTTCAGCCATTTGAATAGCAAACGTTTTAGGAGCTAATTCTCCTAAGACAACATGTAAAAAGGTAATAACAACAAATGCAATGACAAAAGATAAAATACCAGCAAGCGGCTCATTCGTATGGAAGGTAGTAAAAAGAGGATGAAGCAACCGATCTAGCGTCGGTTCACCAAGCCAACCAAGCCCGAGGGCCGTGATGGTGATACCAAGCTGACAAGCGGATAGATATTCATCTAAATGCGTAATAACATGTTTGGCAGATACGGCTTTTTTATTTCCTTCTTCTAGAAGCTGATTGATTTTTGAACTCCTTACTTTTACAATAGCGAATTCTGTCGCTACAAAAAAAGCAGTTAATGCAATCAAAACTGCGACTAATAGTAATTTTACGGCGATCATCAAAGTCACCACCTTGTACGTAAATGTATATCTTAAGTGTTAGCCAAAGTGGAGAAAACATGTATTAAATCGGGAAAAGAAAAACGCATAAAAAAACTGCTTCTATCTTTAAAAAGAAAAAGAAGCAGTTTATTATGTTACATGTTCATTTAGGGGAATTAATCTTAACTTTACCATCATGGTCTATCACATATCGGTTCTACAGTTCAACTGACTTTTAGCAAACGTATTGCGAGCGGTTATGACACCTCCTTTAACTGTAATCCGAGTATATATGATGCATCCCTCACTCCTTTCTATTAGTTAACTGTATTATAATACACAATTAATCAAAATACTACAAATATTCAGAAAATAATCCAAAATGCATAGTTTTTTGTCATTTTCTGAAATATATACGCAAAAGAGATTGAGACACAACTATATCAATCGAATCTAAAGGGGAACAAATTGGATAAATGGTCGAGTATGGATCGCTTGTTCCACCGCTGTTGATTTCCGTGCATGACTTCACTTCCCGCAGGAGCCTTCGCCTTTCCCTCCAATCAACAGCTAGAATCAACTCTAAACATAACCTATATTCACCATACTAATGAAAAGATCCGAACGATGAATCGTTCGGATCTTCCTTTAATTAAAATACGTTTGCCCCAGCCTCTTTGTAATTAATGCAGCTTATGGTTATTAGGCATCTGAGGAGAGGCAGTAGCTTTTGCGAAACTTGTGATCATTTGCTGCATATCTTCTTTTGCAAGCTGCGGCACTTGATAATAATGATGTTTGTTTTGATAAAGAGAAATTTCATAAGCCATTTCAATCCAATTAGGAACACTGTCTCCGAATATTCGGCGAACAACAGGATTAGTTATTTCTAAAGCTGTCATAGTTAAAAGAGATGCTTGAGACTTGACTAGACCCAGCATATGACCTGAAATTCCTTTTTCATTAATTTCCTCAACGGACTGATTGGGCTTTTTAGGCTGCGAAGGCTTTAAGCCATAAACAAAGGTATGAGACTGCTTCATGTTATATACATGTGTAGAACCGGCAGGCTTTTGGCCAGTAGAAAAAGCTTCTACGATTAAATTATATTCATTTAAAATAAACTGATATTGCCGATCAATAATATCAAGCAGCTCTTGTTCTTTTACATATTGCCTAAACATCATAAACTGATCCATTACATTGATCGAGCCGGCAAGTGTTTCATGAACGTCAAATAGCTCATGCCCTCCATGGTTCAATTGAGGGGGGACAGCTCCAGTTTGCATGTTTGTAGGAAGTTCGTGATTATTCATACTAAGTCCTCCTTAAAATCGGTATCGACTATAGTCTTTAAACTTCTTCAAGTTTTATACTCAAACTTGATTTATTCATAAAATGTTGCTCTACATAACTTAATTTACCTCTAGTTAGTTAATTAAAGGGTAAATAGTTAATTAAAGGGTAAAAGTGAAAGGGTTTTATAAAAAAAAAGCGAATATCAATAACAATTCACGATCTATAGATAGGGGAATCAAAAAACATGAATGAGCTGCTGTCATACTCAAGTGAATTAAAACATGAAGCAAATCAACTGGTGGTATCCAACCGTTTATTTAATTTGTTAAGAGAGTACGGTTGCCCGCTCTCAGGGGAGAGTTTTGAGTTAAATGTCATGACAAATCGCGTCGTTAATTTTTACGTAGGAAATGATGAAATGGATGAAGAATCTATTTTTCACATGGGGTATCAGCTTACAAAGCGTTTTCAACCTTATAAGATGATATTTGCTAATGAAAAAGGTAAGTATCAGTGGAGTGTGTATATGATTCAGAAGGGTGAAGAGTGGAAGCTTGATATTTCCGTGCTTCCAGAAAATATCGTGAAGGGCAAAGTTGAGAAACAAGTATTATTAAAATCACTTCTCACTGAAAAGAAGCGGGAATGTATTTTATTTTTCAAGCAGCAAAGCGGATATAATCGCTACTATACGAGTGATCATGTCTATAAGGCTGTGCTAGAAGATGACATTTACGATGATATGTCTTTTTTTATGTGGCTGCAAAAACAAAAAAAAGGAAATCAACAAACGTAAAAAAAGAGCCGATTGGGCTCTTTTTATGCATGTACGGATGTTTTTACAGGTAAAGCAGCTTTTAGCATCCAAATATGTTTTTCAATGTTACCAATTGTTCCAATGAATAAGTCAGGTGTTACGTGATCATGTGCTGCTTCAGCTTTTTCAACTGCATTTTTTAGGTTTTTAACAAGTAGCGTATAGTCATTAATTAAGGTTTCTACCATTTCTTCACTCGTTTGCTCATTCCCATCTTCAGAAAGAGTAGCTGCTTGTAAAAATTGCTTCATCGTAGCAATTGGGCTTCCTCCAATGGCTAGTAATCGTTCTGCATATTCATCTATATAGTCCGCCGTCTCATTATAGAATTCTTCAAATTTTTCATGAAGCGTAAAAAATTGAGGCCCTTTTACATACCAGTGAAAGCGATGTAGCTTTGTATATAATACGTTAAAATCGGCAATTTTTTGGTTCAATACGTTTTCTAAATTCATAGTTAATAGCCTCCTAATGAGTTGTTGTTATCTTATGTTTATATTATATCAAATATCAAATTAAAATCAATACTTATTTATAATTATTATTAAATAATAATCAGAATGCTTTTAAATTGCAGTTATTCTCTTTAAAAACTCTAAAGATATGATAGGATAGAGCAAGAGTATTGAAAGGAAGAAGGGGTAGTCATGCATATTACACCAGAAGCAAAACAATTAATTAACAATATACTTGAAGAGCAGGAGATAACAGGAATTCGCTTGTATTTCAAAGGAATTAGCTGTGAAATCCCTAACATTGGGTTAGCTTTTGAAGAGCCTTTTGAAAATGATGAAATGTATGAAGTCGACGGAGTACAAGTAGCAATGGAAGCTTCTATTGTGCCTTATACAAATGAATTAATGTTAGATGTCCATACAACGCCGTACGGCCCAGGTTTAGCATTAGTTGGAGCTAAAGAAGCTGAGTAAAAAATTAATGTAAGAGAAGCTAACAGGTTTGTTGTTTGTTTTGGTAAACCTTGGTTTACTTAATTCAAACGTTAGTGAAATGGAGGGGGACCTATGCTTCTTTCTCATCATGTAACGGTTGAACAAAGACAGCAAATCAAACGCTTTAAACAGCAAATACAAGACGCAAAAACGCTAGATGAGCGCCGTTTGTATCAAGCCCAGCTAAATAAATTTGTTGAGCGCCTATTTATTGAGAATCGCTTGCAGCGCAGCGGCGAACAATAAAAAACACCTAGAAAAGAAGCCTTCAAAGAAGGTTTCTTTTTTTTTAGTAGATTATTATACTTTTACACCTTGTAATTATTCATTTTCTTATATATCGCCCTTTATCTATTTGAAATTCGGTTTTCTGTATGAATATAGCACTAAAAACGTGTAAGTGACTGTTAAATGAAAGCGCTTTCTGTTATAGTGAAGGTATAGAATTGTACTTGTTCACCTACAATGTTCATAAGGAGTGGTTTGTATGATTGAAAGAGGAAACTTCTTAATTGGTTTAGCGTGGGGAACATCTTTGAGCATACCTTTATGGATCGCCTTCTTTGGCTGGATAAAATTAGTTTGGCGCTTGCTTTAAATAAATAAAAACAAAAAAGTAAAAAACTTCAGTGGATATGCGCTGAAGTTTTTTTAAATAGTATAAATAGGTATTAAGAACTATTAAATAAATTGTATTTTTAAACGATAAGTAAATAAGACTATTAAAATATTATTTTTGGATTTTTTAGGATTCTAATGTTTTAGGTCTTATTGCATAATGGAAAGCGGGAGTACAAATTGAAAAGCTATCGTTTAGTAAGTTTCTCTACCTTATGTATCTGTCTATTCGTTTTATTCATTTCACCTTTTCAAGACACATCTAGTGCATCAACTGATAAATATCAAAATTTCAAGCAGCTCTCACAGCACGAGTCTTCAGCTAGCTATAAAGTGACGACTAAAGAAGCGAAAAGCCCTGTCCTTATCTTTGCTCCACACGGTGGAGGAATTGAAGGCGGGACAAGCGAAATTGCCAAAGAGCTTAGCAAACAAAATGCTCTTTACCTATTCGAATCGTTAAAATCGAAAGGCTCGCGAGATCTGCACCTCACAAGCACTCATTTTGATGAGCCCACAGCGCGTAAGATGGTAAGCAAGTATGATAATGTTCTATCTCTTCACGGGTATTCTGGGAATGAAAAACATATTTTTTTGGGGGGAACTGATCGGGAACGTGCAAAAAAATTAACGCAATTATTAAATCAAAATGGATTTCCCGCGGAACTGATTACAAAAGGGCACGATGAGATTGCAGGCATTAACTCTAAAAATATTGCAAATAAAAATCGTACCGGCAAAAGTATTCAATTAGAGATTAGCCAACCGCTGCGAAGTTCTATGTTTCATTCATTCACTTCACAAGGAAGAGCTTCGTCTAAAACTCAAACTTTTTATAAGTTTACAAATGTGCTTTCTACATTTGTTTCCACTTCTTACTGACTTAAAAAAAGAATGCTTTCACAAGCATTCTTTTTTTATAAACTAGTTTTGCTATTCGTGACTTATAATAGGTTTCCAGTTAAAATCTTTTACATCTTGAACAGAAGGCTTTCTCACGTGCTGTAAGCTTTCCTTATTACATGCTCCATAAACTATAAAATTTTGCTGAGCTTCTATCAAAGAAATAGAGTTGGCTCCTAGTTCATTGGCATTCAGCTTTTGATACGGATCGTCTTCCCAAAAACATATCTCACAAATATCATAGTCACCATCACTGTCTAACGATTGATAACCGCAGCAAGGGCACGTATACTTTTTCATTGTTCCTATCCTTTCTGTATGGGATTTTAAGCTAGAAAAAAGTCAGCCATCTTATTTAACTATTTTACTATATTCAAAGGTGACCTGAAAGAATATTCAAAAAAATTACAGAAGCATATTTCCTAGGATTTGTGAACATTTTATAACGAATTGGTGATAGTTCTTGTGAGATTGAGTGAAAAAGGAGTACACTTACTAGGAAAATAGATCGTGTTCGGAAACGTCTACATAAAAACATTTTTGGATATGATGAATGAAAAAAGAGATAGGGAGTCATAAATATGAAAAAAATAATAGGTTTACTTTTAGCATGCTTTTTAGCTGTCCCGACAGTTAGTTTTGCTCATACACATGTGCAAACAACAGTACCGGAAAATGGTGCAACTGTTACAGCTCCTCTAAAAGAAATTAAATTAACCTTTGAAACACCCATCGAGAAAATCAGTACTGTGACCATTACAAAAGATGGACAAAAAATTTCACTTGCATCGCAAAAAGTAGAGGGGCATGATTTAATAGCTTCTGTTGATCAGCCTCTTGAAAACGGATCTTACGCAGTAAACTGGGAAATTGTAGGGGAAGATGGTCATGTAATGAAAGATTCGATTGCTTTTAAAGTAGATGTGAAAGATGAAGCGAAAGAAGAGAATACTCAAGCAGCCGGAAAAGATAGTGAAAAAAAGCAAGGCGCCACGCAATCCGAACAGCACCAAAAAAGTGCAGCAGCAAATGATGAGAAAACAGAGAACAATGATTCTTCATCGTTTTTTGTTATCATGATTATTGCTATTGTAGTGGTGGTTGGAGCATTACTCTTAATCTTCAGAAAGAAAAAGGCTTAAAAAGATGAGTGTTTTGTTGCCTGTTTTTGAGTGGTTCACATACGTAGCTCTTTCCCTATTATTAGGATTTGCCGTACTGCAATATGTGCCCCTTACAAAAAAGCCAACAATTTTATTATCAAAGCGATGGCTACTTGCAAGTGCAGCGGCTGTCGCTCTTTTTTCGGTTGGAAATTCGCTTGAGATTATTTTATCTTTTTCAAAAATAAGAGGGTTAGGTGAAACAGTTCGTCTTGTATTATTGGAAACAAGAACGGGACACGCCTGGATCTTTGTTGTACTGATTGCTATTTTATGTATGGTTGCTGTTTCAATAGAGAGCCACCCCCATATGTATACATTACTGACTGTAGCCTTAGTGGGAGGAATCGCCTACGCAAGTCACGCAGCATCCGCTTCTGTGCTTAGCGGCATGTTGTCTCATTCCCTTCATATTTTAGCAGTTGGACTGTGGGGAGGAGTGGTTCTGATTGTTGCCGCTTTTTCAAAAGAAACCTCCAATTGGAAAAGTTTCTTAAGCTGGTTTACTCCTTTTGCGATCGCTTGTTTTGTGCTTCTTTCATTAAGTGGGTTCATTTCGATGGTTATTATCATGGGGCTGTCCAACTATGTAAATTCATGGGCTACAGATTACGGGCAATCTCTTTTGTTAAAGCATATTACGATTATTCCGCTGCTTGCATTTGCCGTCATCAATGGCTTTCTTATGAAAAAAGCGATAAAACATCCAGAATATAAGCCCGTGATGTGGATTCGAGCAGAAAGCATTATTTTGCTTATCATTTTTTTATTTACAGCTATCATGGTAACGCAATCGCCGCCAACTAATATAAGTCATATGGCAATGGATTCATCGATTCTTCCTTTTATCTATGGGAAACAAGTGACGCTGCCTCTAACGTTTCACGTAACGATTGTAGGAATTTTATTCTTATTTGTTGCACTGCTGTTTTTTGTGTATTTACTTGTTTGTTTTTACAAAAAGACAGTATGGCTCAGCGTATTAAGTGCGGGTTTGTTTGTGTTTGCTTTTTATATTGCGATGATGACAAGTATTCAAGTCTAAAAACAGTGAGAAATATCTCACTGTTTTTTTATTAGCCATTAAAAGTAGTGTTATCTCTCGGGCCATTTCTCGGAGAAGGGGGCATCGGCATTTGGGAACTAGAACCGGAGCCGGATGTAGAGCCGCTTGGAGGCGATATATTTCCTGCGTTTCCAAAAATAACGATCCCGCCAGAAATTGTGCCAATAGAAATAGATTTAATATAAACAGACATCCTTATTCAACCTCTCATCTAGTAAAAGAATTCAGTGTACCATAGTATATGACCAGCTTGTCATTTTTGTATAGACGAGTTTAAAAAATAGGTAAAAGCTTAGAAGTTCAGGTTGAGAAAGGAAATGGTGTAAAATAAGATAGAACTTTGAAGGTAAAGTGTTGATATCACCTATTAAAAGAAGTAGAAAGGAACTAAGATGAATACGCAAAAAGGAATTCATTTTTCATTTAAAAAATTATGGTTGCTAACGAACCCTCCGACAGGAAAGCTACTCATTTCGTTCATACTGGCCTTAATTAATACCGGAGCGTCGCTTTCTATTCCTCTTGTCATTAAAGAAGTGATGGAGAAAATTGCAGTAGGCGTCTCACCGCAGCTTATAGCGGGACTCCTTGGTTTATTTGCTGCTCAAATGGCAACAAGCGCAGTATCTCTTTATCTCCTTGCTCAAGTAGGCCAAGGTGTTGTAAGAGAACTCAGACATAAAGTGTGGAACAAGCTCATAAAGCTTCCGGTTTCATTTTACGACCAAAATCGTTCCGGTGAAATGGTAAGCCGCATTACAAATGATACAACCATTGTGATGAACTTATTGTCAACAGAAATGATTGACTTTGTTAAAAATATTTTATCTATTATCGTTGCCATTGTTATTTTATTTACGCTTGATGTACCCATGACGCTCATTTTATTAGCGGTTATTCCCGTTATGTTTGTACTGGTTATGCCGTTAGCGAGAAAAATACATAAAATTTCACGTGAGCAGCAGGATAAAATGTCCAAGCTTACAGCTTTTTTAGCTCAAATGCTGAGTGAAATCCGCTTGATTAAAGTATCCGGTTCAGAGAAAAAAGAAGTTGATTCCGGCTTACAATCGTTTCAGTCACTCTACCTCTTCGGTGTAAAGAGAGCTAAAATTGAAGCTATCATTACACCGATTATTAGCACGGTGATGACCGCTGTTATGATTGCCATCGTCGGGTTTGGTGCATACCGGGTGAGTGAGGGATTTATCACTGCAGGAGAGCTGGTGGCTTTTGTTCTTTACCTTTTTCAAATTATGGTTCCGGTTGGTTCACTTACCCGATTTGTTACGAGCTTTCAGCAAACTAAAGGAGCTTCAGAAAGAATCTTTGATATATTAGCTGAGAAAGAAGAGAACTATGAAAATGGAGAAGTGCTTGAACAGGTAGGGAGTTTAAGGTTCGATAAAGTTGCTTTTCAATATGAAGATAAACCCGTATTGCAGGAAGTTTCATTTTCTGCTAAAAAAGGAGAAGTTACCGCTTTTGTTGGACCTAGCGGAGCTGGAAAATCTACTGTTTTTTCTCTTATCGAACGCTTTTATGAGCCTTCATCGGGTCACATATTCTTGGATGGAACAGACAGTCAAAACGTCAACTTACGTTCGTGGCGTCACCTATTTAGCTATGTCCAGCAAGATTCTCCGATTTTAGCAGGAACAATTCGAGAAAATCTCATTTACGGATTAGAGCGGCATGTGACGGATGAAGAAATAGAAGAAGCAGCAAAGTTAGCGAATGCTCATCATTTCATTCAGTCCTTTGAAGCTCAATATGAAACAATGATTGGAGAAAGAGGTATTAATCTCTCAGGAGGACAGCGACAGCGTATTGCAATTGCCCGAGCGCTGTTACGAAATCCTCAGTTTTTATTACTGGACGAAGCGACAGCTAGCTTGGACTCCGAGTCAGAAAAGCTTGTGCAAGAGTCATTGGAGACAGTAATGAAAGAACGCACATCACTCGTCATTGCCCATCGTCTATCTACGGTCATTAATGCGGACCAAATTGTTGTAATAGAAGAAGGGCAAGTTACAGGAAGCGGAACGCATAAAGAGCTGTTAGCCTCTCATTCTTTTTACCGGCGTTTGGTAGAGCAGCAGTTTCAAACATCCCTATAAAACAAACAAAAAAAGACTGCTTTCGAGCAGTCTTTTTTTAGTTTATTTATTTAGCTTTTTAACTAATTCATCACCCATTAACTCAGAAGAAAAAGGATCTCGGCTTGTGACAATTTGATCATTTGCCCAAACAGCATATGCTTTTTTATCCATCTCAGGGATGTAATTAGCCACTTCACGAAGTTCTTGTTCTAAACTGTATGGTAAAAAGGGACGTACTTCTTCCGGTTCAATTTCATCAGGATAACCGGTTACGTCTAGTCCTTTAATTAACAGTTCATCATCGGATCCTTTCAAGAAAGCAAACACAGAAGGTCCGTGACACTCAGCTGCTAAAATACCTCCGTTGTCGTACACTTTGTTCATAAGTGCATGCAAGTCCACATTTTTTGCTAAGTCAAACATAGCGCCGTGGCCGCCTACTACTAAGATAACGTCATAGTTCTCAGCATCTACTTCTTCAAGTTTCATTGTCTGATCCGCTCTTCCTGACTCATATAATTTCTTATATGTTCCGTCTGGATCAAAGTCTTCTGAAATACTTCGAACGTCTAGTTCAGGCTTACCTCCAAAAGGTGAGGCTAAGTCAACGGTGTGTCCTGCGTTCTCAAGCTTTTGTAGCGGAGCAAACAATTCTTCTGCCCACCAACCTGTGTGATAATCTTTCTCTTCGTATCCGCTTGATAATACAGCTAACACTCTTGCCATGTTTATACCTCCTAAATGATGTAAAACGTATAGTGATACATATCATGTATTCATTGTGAACTGTACCCTATATAAAAAAACTTTAAACAATGGCAAGTTATGAAAAGGTAGCGTGAATCATAAACAAAACCAAAAAAGAGATAGCAAATTTAAGATGCCACTTTTTATCTGTACGCTTATAGCGCTTCACGCCCATCACGAGCAGACAAGCTAGAACAGCCATCGTGATAATTCCTGAAAAGTACGTAAAATTTGCTTGAAATCCTTTTATCAAAGCCATATAACCATGTAAAATAATCAAAGCAGTTGATATAAGGGCAACGGGAACGTGCCACTGACGAACGTACTTGGCTAAAAACTGAATAAGCGGTTTTAACTCAAACTTTCCTTTTTTAATTTGCGATATCGGTTTCCATTTTAATAATAAAAAGATAGGATAAATAGCTAAAGCTGAAAAGAAACCAATTCGTGCGATAGAACCAAGCTCTTTAAAATTCCCTTCGTATATTTTAGAATCAAGCGGAAGGGAATGTTTATAAATAGGGACGTAAATAAGCCCTGCTACAACTAGTAAAAAAGAGATAGTAAAGATAAAGATCACTTTTTTACGCTCACTTTTATTTTGGATTAACGTCTGTAGCCATGATTTTTTAGCTGGAGATTTAGCGGAATTCATTTTCTTCCTCCTTGGAAAAAACTAGTTAGTATCAGTATGAACTTTTTTTCTTAAAAAACCTTTAAAAATCCTTCTTTTTTAAAAAAATTCATTTTTTTCTTTGCAATACGCGTTATAGTTAAACAAAGGGTTTAAAAAGGAGATGAATACATGAAAAAAAGAATAAGTATATCTATAATCAGTCTTTGTTTACTTTTAACAGCCTGTGGTCAGGAACCTGCTCAAAGCACAAATGCTGAGCAGCCAAAACCGTTGGACGTAAATCTTCAAGGCCCAGAGGCGTTACAGAAAAATGAAAGCGGTATCTACAAAGCCGAAATTACATATGGAGATGAAAAAGTGAAAAATGATGATGTTGAAATGATTGAATTTGAAATAGAGAAAAAAGATGGTGAAGGGAAAGGGAAGATGTTAAAGCCTAAACAAGTAGGAAAAGGTGTATATGAGATACAAACATCTTTCTCTGAGCCTGGCACATATACCGTGCAGTCACATGTTTCTGCAAAAGGGACGCATAACATGCCTCTTATAACCGTTACGGTTAAATAAAAGAAGTCAAGGATGCTAATTCCTTGGCTTCTTTTCGTTTAGTATGTCCGTTAAATTCCCATTCTACAAGGGGAAAAGGTTATTTGGAATAGGATGATGTTTTCTATCATCAATTAAAGTAATGCACTGAGCCAGCTGTTCAATCCCTCGTTTGATCGTATTCTTATTTACTTGTGAGATGCTTAATCGGAGAAGCGTGTCTCGTTTATATTCTGGTAAAAAAAATCTAGAAGCATCATCAACATATATGTGCTGCTCGTTTAGCATGTGGACGATCTGTTTTGCTTTCACATGCTCAGGCAAACTAATGGATAAATAGAATCCTGAAGGTGGTTTAGAAAAATGTGTATGAGCGGGCAGCAGTGAATCACATGCTTCTACAAGAGTTTGCATTTTGGTATGGTATACCTCTTTTATCTTTTTAAGATGACTAGTAAACATGCCGCTTTTCAAATAAATTTCAAGAGCACCTTGGGAAAGCGCTGAACTATTAAAATCTGAACTGAATTTATATCGTAAAAAGTTGCTATTCATTAACGAAGGAAGCACGATAGCAGCAATGCGTAACCCAGGAAGAAAAATTTTCGAAAAGCTTTTAATATAAATGACTCGTCCAGAAGGATTAAAAGAAAATAAAGGATCTGATTTTGCATCGGGATCAAGGTCGCCCAAAAAGTCATCCTCGACTATATATACATCGTATTTTTCGGCCAGCTCCACGATTTTTTTCTTCTCAAAATTTGTATAACAATGCCCAAGAGGATTGTGGAATCTTGGAATAATATAGAAAAATTTTATGTCATTATTTCGAAAAATGTACTCCAAACGATCAAGATCAATCCCTTCCATCGATAGCTCGATCCCAAAAGTAGTAGCTTGGTGCAGGGTAAGAGACTCGATAAAACCGAAATAAGTGGGCTGTTCAATCAGGATATTATTTTTTCCATTTGGAAATGGCATAGAAACTAATAAGTGAAGAGCTTGCTGAGATCCGGATACCACAACTAACCTTTCAGCTTGAGTGAACACCTGTAGGCTCTGCAAGTATTTCACTAACTGTACCCGCAATGAGTAAGAGCCTTGTTGATCAGAGTATGTAAAAAGCTCTTCTTTGTAGTGTTCAATTGCTTGGTTTATACAATGCTGAAATTCAAGATAAGGCATAACGTTTTTATCTGGACCAGCAGACAAGAAATCAATCACTTCACTTTCATTCGTCCTATGTTGAAATTCTGCCACAACGTAGTAGCCGCTTTTAGGAACAGAATAAATTAAATGCTCTTTTTCTAATTCGCTGTACGCTTTAATAACGGTATTCTTGCTGCACGAAAAATGTTGGGAGAGTCGGCGAACAGAAGGGAGTTTACCGCCTGCAATAAGCGATCCGTTTGCTAGGCCAAGCTTAATTTCTTCCATGATTTTCAAATATTTTAAACTCATAGGTCCTACTCCTTTAATTTGTACCCGTACAGATAGGTAAAAGAATGATTTATTTTACTAGTTGTCCTGCGCTATCCTT
Organism: Priestia sp. 179-F W1.4 NHS; assembly: GCF_045369295.1. Lineage (NCBI taxonomy): Bacteria > Bacillati > Bacillota > Bacilli > Caryophanales > Bacillaceae > Priestia > Priestia sp. 179-F W1.4 NHS. The sequence goes on from NZ_JBIQFF010000001.1 coordinate 1,705,743, forward strand.
TTAATTATATCAGAACTTTTTTTAGAAAAATGGTACAGTTCTGAAAAATAAAAAGACAGGGGTAGGGTAAGATGCAAAAAGAAACGAGAGAGAAAATGGGCTTATTGCTCGGGGTAGTAGGCGTTATCTGTTTTAGCTTAACCCTTCCTTCTACAAGCATTGCAGTCGAGTATTTTGGAACGACAGTCGCCGGTTTAGGAAGAACAGCTATAGCTGCTATCTTAGTAGCTGTGATATTGATTGTACGAAAAGAAAAATTTCCTTCTCTTCGCCAATTTAAAAGTCTGCTGATCGTTGCTTTAGGCGCAGTTTTAGGGTTTCCTCTGCTCACTTCCTGGGCAATGAAATCATTGCCTGTTTCTCACGGAGCGGTTGAACTCGCTCTTTTACCATTAGCCACAGCCGGTTTTGCGATGTTTAGAGGAGGTGAACATCCTTCTTTCAAATTCTGGATATCAAGCATGATTGGTTCTGCAGCTGTTATCGTGTATGCTCTTCACCTCGGATTTGGTCAACTGCAGTTTGCCGATGCCGCTCTACTAACAGCGGTGCTGATACTTGGACTGAGCTACGCAGAAGGAGGGGTGTTGGCAAGAGAATTAGGCAGCTGGCAAGTGATTGCTTGGGCCATTATCATCGGTGCGCCATTTTTTATGATTCCAGTAGGACTAAGCATTACAGCTGAGATGCTTCATGCGCCTTTAAAAGCGTGGGTTAGTTTGATTTATCTCTCAGTCGTGAGTCAATTTTTAGCATACGTTGCTTGGTACAGCGGGATGGCTATGGGGGGAATAGCCAGAGTTAGTCAGGTTCAATATTTACAGCCATTTTTAATGATTCTGTTTGCAGCTCTATTTCTAGGCGAATCTATTACACTTTTTACTCTTGCTATAGCAATAATTGTTGTCTTTTCGGTTGTACTAGGCAAAAACGCCTCGGTATCAAAAAAAGAAGTGCATCCACAGGAAATAATGAATAAAGACGCTTAACTAATATGTAAATTTATTACATTAAAACAACATGCTCTATTCCCGTTAGCAATCAGCAGGCTCATTCAGTCTCCTGTTTTTCTATGTAAGTTTCAAGAGCCAAAAGATAAGAAATGAATGAATTTCCTATGTAAAAAAGGTATATAACGGTTTTTTTTCACATAGGTTGAACATTATACGAGAACTTGTACACCGAAAAATACAATTAGACAAATAATTCGTATTGGGCTTGTCATATACATAGAGAGAAGAGGTAGTGATGAAAAAGGACGGGAGATAGAGGAGATAACGAGATGAACACTTTTTTGAAAGGAACGTTTATTCTAGCAGGTGCTGCCTTTGCAGGAGAGTTAATTGAATTTCTTGTAAATATGGTACTTGCTAGAGAATTAGGAAGGGAAGGCATGGGCATGTACATGACTGTTCTTCCTATCATTTTTCTTATTGCCACCGTAGCCAACTTAGAATTGCCTATTTCTATTTCTAAATTTCTTGCTGAACATCATCGCAAAGAACATCAGCATATGATGAAGCATGCCACCATTTTTGCGACTGCTGTGAGCTTGGGAATCTTTTTTATTACACTGGCCGTATTAGCAGCCTTTCCATTTTTCAGTCACTATCATCCTTACTTGAAATGGGTTGTACTATGTTTCATTCCGGTTGTTTCATTTTCAGCGGTGCTTCGTGGATATTTTACGGGTAAAAATAATATGACGACCATCGCTGTGTCTAATTTTATTCGCAAAGCCTTTCAGCTAACTATTTTATTTGTTGTTTTTCAAATGTTCGCTTTCACAGATGTTAAAATGTCTCTGTTTATTGCGATTTGTACACTGATTGGAACCGAAGCTGTTATTTTGCTTTATTTTTTTATCACGTATGTTACTCAGTTAAGTGTTTTATCAAGAGGGCACAGGCCTCTGCTTTCTCCAAGTGAGATTCGGAAAAAGCTGTTAGGCGTCTCACTTCCGACCACGGGACTGCGTTTATTTAATGCGGTATGTAATGCTATTCAGCCGTTTTTAATCAAACACGCGCTCGTTTTATCGGGCATGACGTTAACCGGGGCAACGCAGCATTTTGGTATGCTAACAGGGGTAGCGATGTCAATCGGCTTTTTTCCGGCTTTCTTTGCTCACTCTCTTTTAGTAGCACTCATACCTGCTGTGTCTGAAGCTCATGCGAAAAATCAGGAAGAACAGCTTCAAAGACTTTTGACTCAAAGTATGCAAATGACATTTTTATATGGGATTCCGTCTATAGTGGCGATGTATTTCTTTGCTGAGCCGCTTACTAACTTGTTTTTTCATTCTACAGAAGCCGTGTACTATCTAAAGGCTTTATGGCCGTATTTTCTTTTTCACTTCTTTGCCGTCCCGCTTCAAGCTTATTTAATTGGACTCGGCTATGTAAAAGATGCTTTTTATCATACGATTTGGTCTCATATTGTCTCTTTTTCCCTGATGTTTTTCTTAGGATCACAAACAAATATTGGCATGCAGGGAATTATTATCGGGATGAACTGTGGCGTGGTTGTTTTGACCGTTCTGCATTATGTAACGATTTGCAAAGTCATTAACGTTTCCTTTTTTTCACTTAAGCATAAAACGCATTTATCTTAAAAAAAACCTCCAACAGTGAAGTTGGAGGTTTTTGGTTACCAGTTATTCATAATTGAGCTAAACAGTGTAGCAGGGTCTTGTCCGCCGCCGCCTGATAAATATTTCGTTGTTTGCGTAGAATTAGCATTATCAAAGCCAGCGTGGATAGAAACGACTGCATCATCGGTATACCCGACAAACCAAGCATCTTTGACGTCGTTGGTTGTACCGGTTTTACCTGCAGCATCTCGTGAAGAACGAGCGTTAACACCTGTTCCATAGCTTTTTTCAATTACGTCTTGCAGCATGGATGTCATTGTATCCGCATTTTCTTCACTCATTACTCGCTCTGTCTGAATGTCTGGCTTTTTCACTTCACCGTCGCGCATCTCAATTTTTCGAATTGCGTACGGCTTAGTCATGACGCCTTTGTTAGCGAAAGTTGTATATCCTTGTGCTAACTGAAGGGGAGAGAACGTTGTCGTCGTTCCTCCAAGAGCAAGCCCTAATTTTGACTTATCGTCATCTTCAAGAGGAAGTCCAGCTTTTTCCATGAATTTTGCGCTTGTATCAATACCAATTTGTTTTAAAAGCCAAACAGCTGGAACGTTAAGTGAACGAGTAAGTGCTTCACGCATTGTCACATGCTTTTGATATTCACCTTCTGCGTTTTTAGGGCTATATCCACCGCCAAAGTCTTGTCGTTCGTCACTTAAGAGTGAAGTTGGTGTATAATCTCCAGTTTCTAAGGCTGGACCATATACGGCTAAAGGCTTAATAGCTGAACCAAGCTGATAGCCGCTTGTAGCACGGTTTAAGCCGTTTCGCTCATAGCTGCGTCCTCCATACATCGCTGAAATCCCACCTGTTTTAGGGTTGACAGCTGAAATCCCAACCTCTACTTTACTGTTGATGGCATCATCTCGGAACGTATGATTTGCTACAGAGTTATTAATCGATTCCTGTAAATTAGGATCTAAATCTGTATAGATGGCATAACCACCCTTATAAAGGTCATCAGCAGATACGCCATATTGTTGAGCAGCTTCTTTAATTACATAATCAATAAATGCTTGATTTGAGTTCGGTTTTTTAACCGGAATACTAGGCTCGACTACACGTTCATTTAACGCTTGCTGATACTGAGTATCGCTAATAACGTTTTGGTCATGCATCAGTTTCAATACAACGTTTCGTCGGGCTGTTGCTTTTTCTGTACTATTGCTTGGTGAATACGTACTCGGCGCTTTTGGGAGTCCTGCTAAAAGCGCAGCTTCGCCTACGGTTAAATCTGATACAGGCTTATTAAAATAAATCTGAGAAGCTGCACCAATACCGTATACACCGCTTCCGAAATAAATTTGATTTAAATATAATTCCAGAATTTGATCTTTTGTAAATTGTCTTTCTAAGCCTAGTGATAGAAACATTTCATCTACTTTACGTTTAATGGTCTTATCACTAGATAAGTAAAGGTTTCTTGCTAACTGCTGTGTAATGGTACTTGCGCCTTCAGCTTTACTCATTGTTACAATGTTCTTAAAAAGGGCGCGGCCAATACCTTGTAAATCAATCCCAAAATGCTTGTAAAAGCGACGGTCTTCCGTTGCAACAAACGCCATTTTTACATAATCGGGAATTTCATTGCTCGAAACATTTTGACGGGGAACGGTTTTATACAATTCGTCAATCTTACGGTCATTTTTGTCATAGACTACCGTACTTTGAACCGACTGCAGTTTCGAGTAAGATAAATCAGCCGTTTGCTGAAATTGCTTTAATACATAGGTAACTCCTAGCATTACAATTAAAACAACGACTAAAAAGGCTAAAATAAATTTCCTCATGTTGGTTCACTCCACTAAGTAATAATTCCATGTTCACACATAGCTACATTCTTCGTCTTTACAAGGTCGTTATGTAAAGAATGCTGAAGTTTGTTGACCCATTCAATCTTTTAACAAAGAGATGGGTGATAAAGTATTAACGTTTAAAAGCTGACGCGCTAAGTTTAATAAAGGCTATTATTCAAGTGCAGGTAAGTTTTAGGGTATAAGATGATTGACATAAATAGCTCTTTACGCAGTTATTTTTTGCTTACTCGCAGATGCTTCGTTTTTTTATTAAACTGAAACAAAGTGAAATACAATCATCTGAACTTAGTTTACCCATAAATTTGTGTTTGTCAAATAAAGTCGTATAAAGCACCATTCGGGGCTTTGTTCCTCTTTATGAAAAACCAAGGGGGTATTTTACGTTCTGTTTCTCATAGAAAAAAGTTGTTATAACACGTATAAGAAATACGATTTAGTACGCTCGGGTATAAATGCTGATATCTGTTGAAAGTAACGAAATAAAGAAAAAATTAACTAATTTATCAGACTAGGGCACTTTTTATACGAAGGAGGACGGGCGAGTTTTAATTATTATCCACCTTTTGACGGGAGCACTTAGATAAAAGTGGAATATTTCTTTACCCGCTGTAATTCAAACGAATTAAATACCTAGCTGAATATGAGTAATGGCCATATGAAGTTATTCAGTATTATGTGATACTGCCAGCAAAACATACAGGTATTTCTTTGACAGTAGTTCCTTTACAAATGCTTCGAAAGTTCTTATAATAAAATTATCTTTAATTCGAGATATTTAAAAGGAGTGGATATACGTGAAACATATTTTTAAAAAAGGAACGGACGAGACGAAACCGACTTTATTGCTGTTGCATGGTACAGGAGGTACAGAACAAGATCTGCTCCCTGTTGCAGATATGATTGATTCCTCTTGCTCCGTATTATCTGTAAGAGGAAATGTACTAGAAAACGGAATGCCCCGTTTCTTTAGACGTTTACAAGAAGGAATATTTGATATAGAAGATTTAATTGAACGTACAAAAGAACTTCATCAATTTTTAGATGAAGCGGCTGAAACATATTCATTCGACCGACACAACATCGTAGCTGTAGGCTACTCAAATGGTGCCAATATTGCAGGAAGTTTGCTGTTTCATTATGAGAATTCTTTAAAAGGGGCGGCTCTTCTTCATCCGATGGTTCCAAGAAGAGGAATTGAAGTGCCTAAGACCGACGCCTCTATCTTTATCGGCGCAGGTACAAACGATCCTATTTGCCCAGCATCAGAAACGGAAGAACTTTCTGCTCTTTTAGAAAAAGCCGGAGCGGACGTACAGGTCCATTGGGAATCATTTGGACATCAGTTAACACGAACAGAAATTGAAGCAGCTGAAAAATGGTATCGGTCAAAATTTTAATTTCAAAACTTCCCGCACTCGTGCGGGAAGTTTTTTTATTTTCAAAAAACAAGGACAGTTATCATACAAAAGATAGATATAAATGGTAAAAAGTACTTTTTTTACTGAATGAAGGGAAATTTTATGATATCATTTTATTTCCGGTATATCCTTGTAGAACAGCTATTTTTAGGTAAAGTATCAAATTATTTTAAAATTCCTGGCTTCTATCACAAAAAAATGAAACCAAAGTCTGAGTAAACCGTTATAATAAATGCAGGATTTAAATTCAAAAGGATGGTTAAAAGCATATGACTCGTTTTTTTATTGTTTTACTTTTCGTTCTAATGGTTATATGTGTATATACCATTATTTCGCAAACCCTTTACCGTCGCTATCATTCATCAGTCATAATAAAAGGGGCAAAAAAGCATAAAATAGCTATAACATTTGACGATGGGCCTCATCCTGTTTATACGCCAAAAGTTTTGGACTTGTTCAAACTGTATGAAATGAAAGCTACTTTTTTTATTGTGGGAGAACTAGGGGAAAAACACCCGTCTATTTTAAACAGGATGATTGATGAAGGACATGAAGTAGCTATACATCATCATCGTCACGTGAGTGCATGGACGCAAACACCTTGGCAATTAAAAAGACAAATTCATCGATGTGCACAGGTTATAGAGAAAGTAACAAATCAAAAGCCGCTTTTTTATCGTCCGCCGTGGGGACATTTAAATATGAGCAGTTTATTAATGGCCAAGCCATATCACCTCGTGATCTGGACAGGAATCTTTCAGGATTGGACACTAAAAACAACGAAAACGGCATTAGTTCAAAAACTAATGCGTAAAGTAGAAGATGGAGCCATTTTTGTTTTACACGATAATGGAGATACCCCGGGAGCAGATGAAAAAGCACCTGAAATGACGATTGCGGCGTTAGAAGAATTTTTACCTTACTTAAAACAGCAAGGGTATGAAAGTATAACCATGCAGCAATTGATGAATCAATCGTAAATAGAGGAGCGAGCAGTGGACTTAACAATTATTTCTCAGTATATACATTCCTATGGTTATATTGTTATTTTACTTGTACTTTTTTGTGGGATCGTTGGAATTCCAGCGCCTGAAGAATCATTTTTAATATTATTAGGCATGTTTATTGCCAAACATCAGCTGAACTTATACGAATCATCTCTTTTTGCTTTTTTAGGTGTTATAACTGGAATGCTTACTGCTTACGGGCTAGGAAGGTATGCGGGAACCCCATTTTTTGATAAATACGGAAAATACGTAGGGTTAACCAAAGAGAAAATTGAAGCGGCAAGCGGCAGCTACCATAAATATGGGATATGGACCATTTTATTTGGTTTATATATTCCAGGCTTACGTCAAATTAGCCCATATATGGCAGGAATAAGTCGCTATCCGTTTTTGCTTTATTTGCTGTTATCGGTGGTAGGCAGTCTAGTATGGGTCCTTTCTTTTCTCGTTCTAGGTTACTATGTAGGAGACCGGATTCATATTTCGTATATCATTATGGGAGCTGTAGCTTTTTTTGTTATTTATTTACTTATAAAAAGAAAAAGAAACCGAAAACGTCTTGAGAGGAGGGATGGTCAATGAGGAAGGTTCTGTTCTTGCCGCTTTTTCAGATGCCATCTGGTCATCACCAAGTAGCAGACGCCGTTATGGATGCCATCATGGAACGTTTTTCCCACGTTATTTGTCAAAAAATTGATTGTTTAAGCTATTGGAGCAAACCGCTTGAACAAATGATTTCATCGATATACATGAAATGGATTTCTGTTTTTCCAAAGCAGTTTGAAAAATTTTATTACGGGCATGTATACAAAAAAAACGACCATACGATGGATGATTTTGTCGTGAAAAAGTGGCCGATTATCGAATATCATATGAAGAAATTAATTGATGCAGAGCAGCCCGACGTCATTGTTTGCACACACAGCTTTCCTTCCTGTGTATTAAGCGGCTTAAAAGAAAAAGGAATCATTGATCTTCCTATTATAAACGTATACACCGACTTCTTAGTAAGCGACGTATGGGGTAAAAATGGAATCGAGCTTCACTGCGTGCCTGATCAGGATACGAAAACATTTCTACAAAACGTTCACGGTGTAAAAGAGTCTTCTATTTATGTAACGGGCATTCCCGTTCATAAAGCGTTTTTAAAAAGACGGATTGACCATCTCATGCCACAGAAGCATATCCTGATTGCCGGCGGAAATTCGGGCCTTGGGAATGTACGCAAAATGCTTCAGCAGCTTCCGCAAAACTGTACGTATATGTATTATGTGCTGTGTGGAAAAAATAAAAAGTTGTATCAAGAACTAGTGAAACTAAACCACCCGAAAGTTAAAGCGGTCCCGTATGTAAAATCAAGAGAGAAAATGAATGATTTATATGAAGGAGCAGATGCCATTGTCACAAAAGCAGGAGGCGTTACAATTAGCGAGGCCCTTCATAAGAGACTACCTATTTTTATTCATTCATCTCTTCCCGGTCAAGAACAAATTAACATTGAATATCTAAAAGAAAAAGAGCTGCTGATACCGCTTAATGATGCTGAAGCCTTTGAACAGCAGCTTAAGAACATTTTAGAAAATGATGTGAAACGAAACCGGTTGATAAAGCGAATGGACGAATATGTAGACAGCTTAGAAGTAAAAGTAGATCGCGTGCTTGCAGATCACTTTAAGCTGTATCGATATGAGACAAGTCAAAATCAATTTTAAGCAGAACATTGGTTATTTCTTTTTACATTCGATAAACTAACTGTAGTTATAACATCTGTAGAAGGTTAAATGAAGTAAAAGGAGATTATAATATGAACTCAGTTATTGAAACGATTTTAAATCATCGTTCTATTCGCAAATATGAAGACAAACCATTGTCAGAAGAGCAAATTCAGACGATTGTAGAAAGCGCACAGGCAGCTTCCACATCAAGCTATATTCAAGCGTACTCCATTATTGGAGTAAAAGATAAAGAAACGAAGCGAAAGCTTGCCCAATTAGCAGGAAATCAGCCTTACGTAGAAACAAATGGACACTTCTTTGTATTTTGCGCTGACTTTCATCGTCATGATGTCATTGCAGAAATGGAGAAAAAAGATTTATCGACAGCGCTCGAAAGCACAGAGCAGTTCATGGTAGCTATTATTGACGTTGCCCTTGCTGCGCAAAATGCAACGCTTGCTGCTGAATCAATGGGACTTGGAGCTTGTTATATTGGCGGTTTGCGTAACGAATTAGAAGAAGTAAGCAAATTGTTAAAACTGCCTCATCATGTAATCCCGTTATTTGGTCTAACGGTTGGACATCCAGCGGGTATGACGGATAAAAAGCCGCGCTTACCATTTAAACATGTGTATCATGAAGAAACATATGAGCCAAACCATGAGCAGACGAAAAAAGAATTAACGACGTATAACGAAGAAATTTCTGCTTATTACAACGAACGAACAAATGGCAAACGCCAAGACACATGGACTGGTCAAATGGCTGAAATGCTTTCCAATCCTAAGCGTATGTATATGAAAGAATTTGTTGAAAAGCAAGGATTTAATAAGAAATAAAAAGACTGGGACACAAGTAGTTTAGCCGAATTGAAAAGCGAACCGCTCATCAGAATCTTTGATGAGCGGTTCGCTTTTTTTGTTATGGTGAACATAGGTTTCATTTATGTAGTTCCTTCTAGCAGTTGACTGGATTCATTTCCAACCTCTTTTTTGTTATGAAAAAAACTTAATATACCCGTTAAAGGGTCAATAAAAAAGAAGAGGCATAGCCAGCAATGATAGAGAAATTTAACGATTTTGGTTAAAACAACAATAAAAAGCAGTAAAAAGTAGAAACGTTTCATCATATAGCCAAATTATCAGAAATATTACGTTTAAACGTTCCTTTTTGTTAAGTTTTGTAATAAAAGTAGCATGGCTCTGTAACGGCTGTGAAATGTGAGGATGATATCATTCAATCATTGAGTAAATAAGGAGGTATTCGTAATGAAAAAATTTATATTTACTCTAGGAACAACAGCAATCCTTTCAGCGGGATTTGTAGGTGCAGCTTCTGCTTCTACAAGCGGAACGTATCACGTAGAAAAAGGTGATACGTTATGGAAAGTCGCTCAAAAGCACAGCGTGAGCGTAGACGAGCTAAAAGATGCAAATAACTTAACATCTAATATTATTTATCCAAATCAAGAATTAAACGTAGCTACTATAAAAGAAATGACGCACAAAGTTCAGCAAGGAAACACATTATGGTCCATCAGTCAGCAATACGGCGTGACGGTAGATCAAATTAAAGAATGGAACGGACTGAAGTCAGATTTAATTTATCCTGGCGAACAACTAAAAATTCAGTCTCCAAACGGCCAAGCTCAGCAATCAAGCCCTTCAGTAGCCCAAGCTGCTCCAGAAACTCAGCAAGCTCAAGCGCCGGCTGCACAAACTCAAGAAGAACAGCAGCAAGCTCAAGCTGAACAAGCTCAAAAAGAACAGCAGCAAGCTCAAGCTGAACAAGCTCAAAAAGAACAGCAGCAAGCTCAAGCTGAACAAGCTCAAAAAGAGCAACAGCAAGCTCAAGCTGAACAAGCTCAAAAAGAGCAGCAGCAAGCTCAAGCTGAACAAGCTCAAAAAGAACAGCAGCAAGCTCAAGCTGAACAAGCTCAAAAAGAGCAGCAGCAAGCTCAAGCTGAACAAGCTCAAAAAGAGCAGCAGCAAGCTCAAGCTGAACAAGCTCAAAAACAACAACAACCTGCTGAATCGTCACAACAAGCCAGCGGCAAATCAATGACAGTTGAAGCAACTGCCTATACGGCTAATTGTGCTGGATGTAGCGGTACAACTGCTACAGGAATGGATTTAAAAGCAAATCCAAACCAAAAAGTAATCGCTGTTGATCCTAGTGTTATTCCGTTAGGTTCGAAAGTTTATGTAGAAGGCTATGGTGAAGCTGTAGCTGCCGATACAGGTGGAGCAATTAAAGGCAATCGAATCGATGTATTCGTTCCTTCTGAAGGTGATGCTCAACAGTTCGGAAGAAAATCTGTTAAAATCACGGTTATGAACTAAGAAGTTCTTTATAAAATTGCTAGTCTAGTATAGAAATACATAGCTAGTAAAACAAAAGAGGTGCCTTATGGCACCTCTTTTTACTTTATAATACGCTTTGCGCCCGCATAGCTGTTTTTCCAGTACGCTGTTGAAAGTGATTGCGTTTTAACGCCTTTGCTGCTGACATAAATGAATTCTTGTTTGTCTAGGTAAATTCCTACGACTGAAACGGATTTGCCGTTTTTAAAGAAAACTAAATCTCCAGCCTGCAGACTGTTTTACTTTACGTCCGTTCCGCTTTTATACTGATCTGCTACTGTACGGGGGATAGAAATAGTTGAACCCGCGTTTTTATATACATACTGTGTGTACCCTGATACATCAAAACCTTTTGGTGTCGTGCCTCCATATTTATATGGCTTTCCAATTAGCGTTTTGGCATACGATACGATTTGCTGCTGTTTTGCACTAACAGAAGTTTGGGGTGCTGGAGCCGGCGCAGGTGCGCTCGTACTTTTCACTTTCAGCACTTGTCCAACTTTTAGCGCATCTGTTTTTAAATTGTTTAATTTTTTTAATTCAGCTACCGTCATGCCGTACTTTTTAGCGACTGCTGTCAGCGTGTCTCCCTTTTTCACCGTGTAGGTGCCATTGTTATCAGCCGGTGTAGATGGAGCTGTTGGTGAAGGTTGAATATCTTCATCAAGCAAATAACTCATATTTGCGCTAAACGTTACTTTTCGCTTCGTTTTATAGCTCTTCGCTTTTTGCTGAAATTGCGTATTGTATGCGTTGATTTCTTTTTCAAAATTTGCAGAGATCTTATTAAATTCCGCGTCACTTACATCTCCATACGCATAGTCTTCAAGATCTACAATGTAATTGTAAAGAGCAATTAAGCTGTCATACAAATACCCTTGAAGCTGATCAGCTTCTGAATTAAGATGATTCATCGCGTGATTTTTATCAGTCTTTGTTAGAAACTGGTCAATTTGATCCGCAAGCTGATCATATGCCGCTAACGCTTTTTCGTCATCTTTTATTCCTTCAATTTCTTTTAGCTTTTTTTCTACGGTTTTATAAAATGGTGCGTAATAATCTGCTAGCGAATTAACGTCTTTTTGATAAACGCTCACAGAAGAAGCAGCATAAGCAGAGTGGCTAAAAACAGGCGTTGTCACCGATGCTCCTACTAAAACGGATGCTGCTATAAATGGTACAAGTAGTTTCTCTTTTTTCATTTGTAAAGTCCCCCAAATATCCAAATAATAGTATAGCAGATAGATTATACTATATTAGGTTATAAAAGAACTAGTACTTTTCCTTTAATTTCATATTTTTTAGCAGTTTGCGTACCTGATAGAAGATAATCTAAGGAACAAAGGAAATATGTGATACAATGTACAAATATTCAGTTAAAAAGGAAGTGTACGATATGCAACAATTTATCAAAGAAATAGCGCGCGGAAAAAGAGGATCAACTGACTTAACGTATGAACAAGCAAAAGAAGCAGCTCGCTTAATCGCTTCTGGACAAGCTACGGATGCTCAGGTCGCTGCTTTTTTTATTGCGGAACGCATTAAAACCGAAAATGCAGATGAACTATTGGGATTCGTTCATGCTTTTCGTGAAAAAACAAAAGAGATACCGCTGTCTCAGCCGTTAAAAGATAAATCAATTGATTTTGCAAGCCCTTATGCAGGGAGAAATTCATTTTTTGCGACCATTCCTGTATCGATTTTATTAGCTGAAAGAGGTGTGCCAGCTTTTTTACACTGTACAGAAGCGCTTCCTCCAAAGTTTGGAACAACGATTGAAGATGTACTTCATTCATTACAGATCCCTCAAGCTCAAACGATTGAAGACATCGGTCATACGTTAGAAACATTAAAAATTGGCTTTGTAAATGCTGAAACAATCTCTTATCCTCTTAGTCGCATCAAACAAATTCGTCATGAAATTGGCGTAAGAACACTAATTAATACGGTTGAAAAACTATTAAATTTATCAAATGCTTCTTCTTTAATGATGGGCGCTTTTCACCGCACGGCCATTAACAAAATTGTGCCCATTTTTGCTTCGCTCCCGTTTAAACATGTATACGTGGTGCAAGGTATAGAAGGATCTGAAGATGTACCTGTACATAGAAGCAGCTTTGTTTTTACTATCTCAGAAGGAGAGATGGAGTCGTTTATTGTCAATCCAAAAGAATACGGACTGTTTGTGGAAGAAGAACACTTTGAAAAGAAAATAAGTGTTGAAAAACAAGCGGCATATGTGACGCGCATTTTGGAGGGTGAATCTTCTTCCGAACTGACTTATGTCTATAATCAAGTAGTATTAAACGCCGGCTTGCGCTATTATTTATTTGGCTATGAAACTTCTATTGAAAAAGGAGTAGACTATGCAAAACGTCAGCTAGCTGAAGGTCTGGGTTGGAAACACCTGCAGAAATGGAAAACACAAGTGATTTCAGAAGAGTAAAAGGTGAGCAAATATGCTCATCTTTTTTTATCGAAAGATATAAATCCTTTGTTTTTTATCAGAAAATTTAATATAATTAGTTGTGTGTTTGTGTTAGAAAATATCACATTTGATGTTAATAAGAAAATAGATTAGCAGAAAGGAAGCTTTCATTGAAACTTACGTCGAGAGAACAAGAAAAATTAATGATTGTCGTAGCTGCAGACTTAGCAAGACGCCGTCAGACAAGAGGATTAAAACTTAACTATCCCGAGGCAGTAGCGATTATTACATATGAAATTATGGAAAAAGCTCGCGATGGCAAGACGGTAGCACAGCTAATGCGAGAAGGTACCAAGATTTTAAAACGAGAAGATGTAATGGAAGGTATTCCGGAAATGATTCATGATATTCAAGTAGAAGCTACCTTTCCAGACGGAACCAAGCTCGTCACTGTTCACGATCCAATTCGTTAAGAGGAGGGAAAAATATGATTCCAGGGGAATACGTCTTAAAAAAAGAACCGATCACATGTAATAACAGAAAGCAATCGATTAGCGTGACTGTAATCAATAGAGGCGACCGCCCCGTTCAAGTAGGTTCACATTTTCATTTTTTTGAAGTGAATGCCGCGCTCGAATTCCCCCGCGAAGCTGCGCTTGGCTATCATTTAAATATTCCAGCCGGTACAGCCGTTCGCTTTGAGCCAGGTGATGCAAAAGAAGTAGAGCTGGTTGCTTTCTCCGGAACAAGAGAAATTTACGGTCTGAACAATAAAACAAACAGATCGCTTTCTGATAGAAAGGAAGATGTATAAGATGAGTTTTCAAATGTCGCGACGTCAGTATGCAGATATGTTTGGACCAACCGTTGGAGATGCTGTTCGTTTAGCAGACACAGAGCTATTTATTGAAATTGAAAAAGATTTCACAACCTACGGAGATGAAGTGAAGTTTGGCGGAGGAAAAGTGCTTCGTGACGGAATGGGGCAGCACCCTCTTGCAACGCGAAGTGAAGCAGCGGACTTAGTGTTGACAAATGCCATTATCGTTGATTATACAGGCATATATAAAGCAGATATTGGAATAAAAGATGGACTCATTCAAACTATTGGAAAAGCGGGTAATCCGCTGTTGATGGATGAAGTAGACATCATCATTGGTGCGAGTACGGAAGTAATTGCAGCTGAAGGGAAAATTGTAACCGCCGGCGGTATTGATGCGCATATTCATTTCATTTGTCCGCAGCAAATTGAAACCGCCCTTGCCTCTGGCGTGACAACGATGATTGGAGGAGGAACAGGACCTGCTACAGGAACAAAGGCTACCACTTGTACACCCGGAGCGTGGCATATCGAACGAATGCTTGAAGCCGCTGAAGCATTTCCGATGAATATTGGCTTTTTAGGAAAAGGAAATGCAAGTGCGAAAGAGCCTTTAATTGAACAAATTAAAGCAGGAGCAATTGGACTAAAGCTTCACGAAGACTGGGGAACCACGGCATCTGCCATCGACACAAGCCTGCAAGTAGCAGACGAGTACGATGTTCAAATTGCGATTCATACAGATACTTTAAATGAAGGCGGCTTTGTTGAAGATACGATTGCAGCAATTGGTGATCGAGTCATTCATACCTACCATACTGAAGGAGCTGGAGGCGGGCATGCACCTGATATTATGGAAATGGCAAGCTTTCCAAACGTGCTTCCATCATCAACTAATCCAACAAGACCCTATACGGTCAACACGCTTGAAGAGCATTTAGATATGCTCATGGTATGTCATCATCTTGATCCTGCTGTACCAGAAGACATCGCTTTTGCTGATTCCCGCATTCGCAAAGAAACGATTGCAGCTGAAGATATTTTACACGATTTAGGTGTATTCAGTATGATTTCTTCAGATTCTCAAGCAATGGGACGTGTAGGAGAAGTGATTACACGAACGTGGCAAACAGCTGATAAGATGAAAAAGCAGCGAGGAAAAATTGATGGTGACAGCGAAGTCGGCGATAACGCACGTGTCAAACGCTATGTAGCTAAATATACGATTAATCCAGCTATCGCTCATGGAATTTCCGAATACGTAGGATCAGTAGAAACAGGGAAAATAGCTGACTTAGTCCTATGGGAGCCAGCGTTTTTTGGAATAAAGCCTGACTTGATTGTAAAAGGCGGTTTAATTGCTCACAGCTTAATGGGAGACCCTAACGCTTCAATTCCAACCCCACAGCCGGTCTTATATCGTCCGATGTTTGCTTCTTATGGAAAAGCAAGAGCTAAAACCTCCGTTACGTTTGTGTCAAAAGCAGCGTATGAGAACAAAGTGGGCGAAAAACTAGGGTTACAAAAGCTGCTTAAACCAGTAAAAGATATTCGTCAGTTAAAAAAAACAGATATGAAGTTAAATGGAGAAATGCCTAAGATTGAAGTTGATTCCCAAACGTACGAAGTAAAAATAGATGGACAAATGATTACATGTGAAGCGGCAGAAGTTGTGCCTATGGCGCAGCGATACTTTTTATTTTGAGGTGAAAAAATGGTAATCGAAAAAATTATCGGAAATATAGCAACATTAGAAAAACGAGCTCCGCATATAGAAAAGGTATATATCGAAAGTGATCACTTAGTAAAACGCGTTCAGCGCGTTGTAACAGATCACGGTAAGGAACTCGGAATTCGTCTGAAAGAAAACCGCGAGTTAGTTGATGGCGATGTACTATTTATGGATGAAAGCAATATGATTGTTGTGCAAGTTCTGGCAGACGATATTTTGACCATTCAGCCGATTGATATTCAGCAGATGGGAGAAATTGCTCATCAGCTTGGGAACCGCCATTTGCCGGCGCAGTTTGAAAGTGGAGACATGCTTGTACAGTACGATTATTTAGTCGAAGAATTGCTTCAGCAGCTCAACATTCCCTATAAGCGCGAAAAAAGAAAAGTAAAACAAGCTTTTAAGCATATCGGACATAGTCATGACTAATTCATTGCTTTCGCTGATTCAACTATGTGATTCAAATTTCCCATCGGGTGCATTTTCGCATTCGTTTGGTTTTGAAACGTATATTCAGCGAAATCAAATTTACGACACAGAAACCTTTCAAGAAGCGCTTCGTACATACCTTGATGTTCAGCTGACGTATACGGAC
This sequence comes from Priestia sp. 179-F W1.4 NHS, assembly GCF_045369295.1. Classification (NCBI taxonomy): domain Bacteria; kingdom Bacillati; phylum Bacillota; class Bacilli; order Caryophanales; family Bacillaceae; genus Priestia; species Priestia sp. 179-F W1.4 NHS. The sequence continues at coordinate 1,722,288 of NZ_JBIQFF010000001.1, forward strand.
GGCTTAGCATGCAGGCTGGCTTATGAGTATGCTGTTCGTGACCAGTTTAACGAAATTATGAGAATTGATCATGAACTATACGCTCTTGCTTTGTCGAAAGAAACAAGAGAAGGTACAAGACGGGTGGGCCAGCGCATGTTAAAGCTTTGCTTAGAGTTATTTCAAGGCTCTTATTTAGAAAAGTATATGAGTGAAGTAAAAGCAAAGAAGGCGTACGGACATCCTGCTGTTGTATTTGCATTAGCCAGCCTGCAGTTAAACATTACAAAAGAAGAGGCAATTTTAAGTCATTTGTACGCTAGCATCTCTTCATTAATTCAAAATGCTGTTCGCGGCATACCAATCGGCCAAACCGATGGGCAAAAAACGCTCGTTCTTTTTCAGCCGCTGCTGCAGCAAGCGCTTCAGCATATTTTGCAAGCAGATCAAGAGGAATTTGGTGCCGTGACACCAGGGTTAGAAATTGCTCAAATGCAGCATGAACAATTGCATGTTCGATTGTTCATGTCATAAAAAAGGAGGGAAGGCCTTCTAACGATGAAGGCGTAAAAAATGGATGCAATTAAAATTGGAATTGGTGGCCCTGTTGGTGCAGGGAAAACAATGTTAGTAGAACGATTAACGCGTGCGCTAGAAGGGCAGCTAAGCATGGCGGTCGTTACAAACGATATTTATACAAAAGAAGATGCGCAATTTCTAGTAAAAAACAGTATCTTGCCAGAAAATCGTATCGTCGGAGTAGAAACAGGAGGATGTCCTCATACGGCTATTCGGGAAGATGCATCTATGAACTTTGCTGCAATTGATGAGTTAGTGGAACGTCACCCCGATGTTGAACTTATTTTTGTAGAAAGCGGAGGAGATAATTTAGCCGCAACGTTTAGCCCAGAGCTCGTTGATTTTTCAATTTATATCATCGATGTAGCACAAGGAGAAAAAATCCCGCGTAAAGGCGGTCAAGGAATGATTAAATCTGATTTATTCATTATCAACAAAACAGATTTAGCCCCATATGTAGGAGCCAGTTTAGAAGTAATGGAAAAAGATACAATCCAAGCGAGAGGGCACAAGCCTTTTGTTTTCACCAATTTAAAAGAAGATAAAGGGCTCAATCAAGTGATAGAATGGATCAAAAAAGAGGCCTTTTTAATCGGCCTTGAATCATGAGCTACACGGGTTATTTAGAGCTTCGTGCAGAAAGAAACAGTGAGCGAACGGTTATTAATGATACTTATCATTACGGGGCTTTCAAAGTTGCCAGACCTATTTACATGACTCTTGAATCACCTTTTGTTTATATGCTTCACGTAGGCGGGGGATACGTGAGCGGAGACAAATACAAAACGATGATAACGGTCGAGAAAAATGCTCAGCTGACTGCTACTACTCAATCTGCGACAAAGGTGTACAAAACACCGAACGCAGCTGTTTTACAAGAAACGTGCATAACCCTTGAAGAACAATCCATCATGGAATATATACCAGACCCGCTTATTTTGTATGAAAATGCTGCATTTGTCCAAGAAATAACGGTTCATATGGCAGAAAACGCTGCTTTGTTTATGTGTGACAGCATCACCCCGGGGTGGTCGCCGGATGGGCAGCTGTTTCAATATACCTCTATGCGTTCCAAGCTGAAACTGTATGTAAACGAGCAGCTGAAGGTATACGATCACTTATACTTGAAGCCAGAAAACCATCTGCGCGGCATGATGAAAATGGAAGGGTATACTCATTTTGGATCGATTATTATTGTTCATCCAAACGCCGACGACGCATTTATAGCGAAAGTACATCAGCTGTGCGAAGAGGCAGGCTGTAAAGCAGGAGCTTCCGCACTTCCGATTTCCGGATGTGCTATTCGAATACTAGCTGCTAGTACACAAGAAGTGGAAGAGATAATCGTCAAAGTATACGGATTGTTCCGGCAGGAGTTATTAAAAGCTGAAGTATCACTTTTGCGTAAGTATTAAAGTGCCTGTACAAAAGTATAGTAGTTAAAGAAAAATCCGAACGAGCTGAACTCTTGATAGAGAATCAAATTCGTTCGGATTTTTTATTGGTAGGGTGAACGTAGGTTTCCCGTATGTAGTTCGTTCTAGCCGTTGATTAGAGGACAAAGCGAAGTCTTGCACAGAAATCAACAGCTGTGGAACAAGCAGTCCAAATCATTTATCCTACTTATTCGTCTTTAGATTGAATTATTTTCATTATGTTTTATTCTCTGTTAGAACCACAGACTAAATAATCCGTCGCTTACACCTAAATTATACATATAATAGAGGCCAAATATAATGCTGACAGCACCTGTTACCTGCATCAAACAGCGGTTTAACGTCACTTGCTTTTTAGTTGTAACGAATGGAATTCCAATAACCGTCGTAAATAACAGCATGCCAAGACAAGTGCCGATTCCAAAAATGATAATGTACAGCGCACCTTGCCATACGTGAGTAACGGTGCTCATCGTTACTACAACCATCGCTGCGCTTCCGGCCAGTCCATGAACAAAGCCAATGCCTAATGACTTTAAGTAAGACGTTTTTTCGTGATGCGTATGCACTTGTTTTTTGTAAGACAGAAACGATGTAAAACCGAGATAAACGAGCATAATGCCCACTAAAAATTCAAGTGACATGCTCATACGTTCAGAAATACTGCTTTTTAACACTATTAAAATCATGCCAAAAATAAACAGCGTAAGCGTATGACCAATCCCCCAGTATACTCCTGCAAGCGAAGAGCGCCACAGCTTTTTACTTTTTGAAGCAATGGTTGATACAGCGATAATGTGATCTGGTTCTAGAGCATGCTTGATTCCTAAAAAAAATCCTAGTATTAAAATTGAAAAAAAACTTGTTTCCATGTCAGCTTTCTCATCCTTTCGTACGTATAAAACTAGTATATCGCACGCTTTTGTTTTAATAAACAGAAAATTCTAAACGAAAATGTCTGGTTGAATAGCTAAAACATTTATCAATTTACAATAAGTTACAAATATTAAAGGAGATGTAGTATAAAAATTTTACATTTACAAAAACTATAAGTAAATTATTGTGAGGTTGATAACTATGGACAAAATTTCTACTGATATCATGCTGTGGAGTTCTTTTATACGTCAAAATGTTGGGATAGAACGTGACTAGACTAGAAGCTCTTTTATGGAGCATTGCGTTGCCAGGCTTTGGACAATTACTAAACAAAAAACATATAAAAGGAATTTTGTTTATTGTACTTGAATTTCTCATTAATATGGGCGCAAATTTTAATGAAGGCATTCGCTTAAGCTTTTTGGGGGAAACAAAGCAATCCCTCGAGGTAATGAACATGCAGTGGTTAATGTTTTATCCATGTTTATATTTTTTTGCAATTTGGGATGCTGTTAAAGAAGCAGAAAACGGCGCATCGAGATTTACATTTATTCCTTTTGTCTCCTGTGCTTATTTTGTTACAGTAGGCATTATGTATTCCTCAGTGACAACCATCAACGGTGTTTTTATAGGCCCAATTTGGCTCCCTATGCTGTCTGTTGTACCGGGACTGGTTATTGGACTCATTGCCAAAAAGCTATTAGAAGTGTATATACATAAGAAAAAATAAACGTCATTTCAATCTATACATCCGTAGATTTTAATGGACGTTTATTTTATTTTTGTTTATAAATAAGTAATAAAGTCTCTTGTTTAGGGAACGTACTAACAGTGGCTATTTTCACATAATCTTAAGAGAGTGTGTTCTACTCATAGAAAAGAGCACATTGAAAATGGAGAGAAGGTGTACAAGCTTATATAATAGCAATTTGATAAAAAGAAGCTGGAGAGAAGGTGAATCGATGATCACAAATGGTATTTATCGTTTTTTTCTTATTTGGTACGTATGCGGAGTCGTTTTGCTTTCATTTGATTTGCTGCCTTCATGGTTAGAATGGGCAAATGCTGTTTTTTTACACTTGAGCAGTCTTCTTGCTCTTATTTATCTAGCTAAAGCCTATGGAGTAAGGCGGGCACTGGTCGTTGCCGTATTTGTGACAGGCGCATCTATTTATGTCGAAAGTCTAGGTGTTAAACATGGGTTTTTGTTTGGATCCTACGATTATGAAAAAGATTTTGGCGCTAAAATCTTAGGAGTTCCTCTGACCATTGGATCGGCTTGGTTTATGGTCGTAATCACAAGCAGAATATTAGCTCTCGGAATTATGAAGCGCATGGAGCTGCCGTTTATTGTCCATGGAATTGCCTATGCGGTCATTAGTTCGCTATTTGCTGTTATTATGGATTTGGCTATTGATCCCGTTGCCTATGTTGTTAAACAATATTGGGTGTGGGAAGGGGACAGCTTTTATTATAATATTCCTTTATCCAATTTCTCCGGCTGGTTTTTACTGTCTTTCTTCATTCAGCTGGTCGTATATTTCTTTTTAGCTAAGGTTCCTAAAGAAGAAGAGCCGGTATGGGAAAGAAGAATGGTGTTTTTGTATAGTGCAGTCGTCATGATGTTTGTAATTGTAGCATTAGTAAATGGCCTGTGGCTTGTGGTATGGCTGACGATGATTCCTTTTCTTATTCTTTATATTGTGTATAAAAAGGAGACTCGCTTATGATTTATCCGAAGAAAAACTCAATATTTGAGCGCTTTTTTCAACTGTTTGTCACATATCAGCTCAAAAAACAGTTTTATCGTATTCATTTACATATAGAAGAGCTCCCAAAAGATAAAAAAATGTTATTAATTGCTAATCATTCCAGCTGGTGGGACGGTTTAGTGACATTTTATTTAAATAACGCGGTATTGAAAACAGATCTATACGCTATGATGTCTGAACAAGGAATGAAGGATTTTCCTTTTTTTCAACGAATTGGGGCTTTTTCAGTAAATGCAGCGTCTCCGAAGCATACGGTGGAATCGTTAAGGTTTGCCAGTAGGCTGTTAGAAGATAAAAAAGCGGTGCTTGTTTTTCCTCAAGGAAAAGAAGAGCATCTTGAGAAAAGACCGTTAGCTTTTTCTGAAGGACCTGCTTTTCTTCTAAAAAAGCAATCTGACGTTGAAGTTATTCCCATTACATATTATTATACGTTTCGCCATGATCAGCGACCGGAGCTTTTTATCTGGGTAGGGCAAGCTGTTTTTTACGACTTAGCCAATGCAAGAGAAGATATAACCAAAACGCTAGCCGCTGCAGTCACTGCTCAGCTCGATCATCAAAAACAAAACATCATTCAAGAAAACGATGAGGAATTTACGACTTTATTAAAAGGACGAAAGACGCTTAGCGAGTGGTTAACGTGGTGGAAAGCGAAGGTGAAAGAATGATTTACTATATGCTTTTATTTATTTTGATGCTGCTTCTAACCATTGTAAATATTCAAGCAATGCCTAAATTAAATAGATACAAGTTGAATTCAAAAACACCTCAGCCTCTCATTTCTATTTTGATTCCAATGCGAAACGAAGAACGAAATGTAAAGCGAATCATTTCTTCTGTTAAAGGATTAACGTACAGCAATCTAGAATGTGTCATACTAGACGATCAGTCCACAGATGAAACACGAACACAGCTGTGGAAAGAAATTCAAGGGGATTCAAGGTTTACCATCATAGAAGGAAAAGAGCTGAAAGAAGGGTGGGTAGGAAAAGTTCATGCCTGTCACCAGCTGTCACAAGCTGCAAATGGAGACTATTTATTGTTTGTAGATGCCGATGTACAGCTCAAAGAACGCACGCTAGAACATACTTTAGCCACCGCACAAGCGACAAAAGCAGCTCTTTTAACAGGATTTCCACGTTTTCCCGTAAAAACGTGGTTAGAAGCATTGGTTGTTCCGCTTCAGCATGTGGTTGTTTTTAGCTATTTACCGGTTGTGGTAGCGAACCGTAACAAGGTGAGCAAAGCTTCAGCAGCTCACGGTGCTTTTATGTTTATAAAAAAAGAAGCTTATGAGATCGCAGGAGGACATGAAGCTGTTAAAACTTCACTAGTAGAAGATGTGCATCTAGCTCAGCTTTTTAAGAAAAAGAAACAGCGCGTTATTTTAGCCAATATTACGTCTCACGTTAGCTGTTATATGTATGAAACAACTGAAGAAGTATGGAATGGGTTTGCTAAAAATATCTTTGTTGGTCTAGGCCGATCCGCTAAAGCAGTTTGGATACTGAGCGTTTTTTTTACCTGTTACTATGTGCTGCCGTTTCCTTTGTTTATAGCAGGAATTCTTACAGGCAACATACTTTGGATTCTTCCTTTTTGCATTATGCTTTTTCAGCGGTTTTTAATTGACCGGTCGGCTCAGCAAAAAGGGCTTTTGTTTCTTACTATGCCGGCGTCGGCAATTGTGCTGATGCTGCTCATGAACCATTCTATGAAGCGTGAACGAAAAAAGCAGGGATATGAATGGAAAGGAAGGCATTATCAATGAAAAAAATACTAATTGTCGGGGCAGGATTAGGCGGATTAGCTGCAGGAGTTCTTCTTCAAACAAAAGGGTTCGATGTCACAATCGTTGAAAAAAACGAGCACGTAGGCGGAAAAATGATGCCTGTGCAGCTAGGAGAATATTCTTTTGATTTCGGGCCTAATACCATTACAATGCCAGAAGTTTTTCAGTGGTTATTTGAGCAAGCGGGCGAACGTGCAGAAGACTATATGCCTCTTGTTAAACTAACGAATCATACAAATAATTTCTTCACCGACGGTTCACAATTTTCCATGTCTATCGACGAACGAAAAATGATTGAGCAGCTTGAACGTCTCGACCCCTTTGCTGCTAAACAATACCCGGCCTATTTAAAAGAAGTAAAAAGAATATATGACATTGCAAAAAGTCAATTTTTCTACCGGACATTTTCGTCATGGAAAGATTACACAAACCCTTCTCTATTAAAAGCACTGCTGCAAGTAAGGCCGTTTGAAACAATAGATACGTTTCATCAGCGCTTTTTTCGAAATGAAAACATTCGAAATGCATTTAATCGATACGCAACCTATATTGGATCTTCACCTTATACATCGCCCGCTACCTTTTCACTGATTGGACACTTAGAAATGAATGACGGGGTGTACTATGTAAAAGGAGGAAATACTAGAATTGCAAAAGGGCTGGGGCATGTGTTCCAAAAAGCCGGCGGAAAGCTGTACACAAACTGCAGCGTGACTGAAATAGTAGTAAAAAATAAGCGGGCTGTCGGAGTGGAAGTGAATGGAGAAGAAAAGATAGACGCGGATATCGTTATTGTAAACGGGGACTTGCTAAAAGCCTATCCGGCACTCGTAAAAGAGCAGGATAGACCTCATTTTAAAAACAAAAAAGCAGCTGAGTTTGAGCCTTCCATATCAGCCTATGTAATTATGGCAGCAGTTAAAAAGCGCTTTTCTCAGCTGATTCATCATCAAGTGTACTTTTCTCAGGATTACAAGCAGGAATTCTATGAACTATTTCAGCAAAAAACGCTTCCAACCGACCCTACCATTTACGTTTGTAATTCTTCGTATACCGATAACACGGTAGCTCCGGGTGATAATTTATTTATTTTAGTGAATGCCCCTGCTGTAAAAGAAGAGAATCAAGAAAAAATGAAAGCTTACAGAGAGGTTGTCTATCGCAAGCTTTCTCAGTTTGGTTTAGATATTGAGCCCTCGCTTGTACATGAACGAATTGTTACTCCATGTGAAATTGAACAAACCTTTGGTGCATTTAAAGGCGCTTTGTATGGAGTGAGTTCAAATCGGAAAATGGATAGTTTTCTTCGTCCAAGCAACGTCTCAAAAGATGTTAAAAACTTATATTTTGTAGGAGGAACGACTCACCCAGGCGGGGGATCTCCTATGGTCACAATTAGCGGTATTAATGTAGCTACGCTTATTTCATCTTCCTAATTGATAAATCAGGATTGTCAAAAAGTTTAGTTTTTTGGTACTATAAGAAAGGACAGAGGCTGTTAACCACCTGTTCTCGCGGATGGAAAAAAATGTTACATAATGAAGTTGAAAAGGTGATTACATAACTATATGATTGTATTTACGTGTCTTATTATTATCATAAGCATTATTCGTCCGTACTTGGAGAGCGTGACTGTTAAGCGAATTGCTTCAGAAGGCAAAAAAATTCGCTACTACAAAGAACAGTTCTTTTTTTATGTGCTAATTTTACTATTTTATATTGCGGTGATGGTATACCATGCGGTTCCACTTTCTATGTTAGGATTGCAGGGAGTATATCTAGATACGATTCACCGGACGGCTCCGTATCCAGCGTGGATTGAATATCTGCTGCTTTTAATCTTTGCCGGTTTTATTATTATTTCCATTATGATCCAATGGATGAAAGATCATGGAGAAACGGTTTTTGTGGAACAGGAGATGCCCACGTCAATTGAGGCAACCGTTCCTAAAACAGAAAGAGAGCAAAAGTGGTGGCTTGCATACAGCGGTATTTCCAGCTTCGTAGAAAGCACCGTCTATTTTCCTAGCTTTTATTTATATAGTCACTATGTATTAGCCATTCAAAATACATGGGTGTTGGCTATTTTAATTGGTATTGGTTATTTCCTATCACAGCTAGCTTTTCAGCGTGACCGTTTGAGTGTCCAGACGCTGTTAGTTGGTATCGGGCTAGGCGCTTTATTTATCATGACAAAGTCAGTTGTAATCATGGTCTTGTACTATGGTTTTAGTTTCTTAATCTATGATATTTATCAACAAGATCGCAATTTAGTAAAAAGCACAGAAGATCACTAAGAAACAACACGGCATAACGCCGTGTTGTTTCTTTTTTTTATAATTTATAAAAAAAGCTTGAAAAGCGCTTTCAATAGTCTTATAATTTAGATAAATCGATTTACTAAACCGGTTTAGTAAGTGGTTAGCTAGTATAATAAGAAAGGTAGGTCGATTTATGAATCATATCATTATTCCTTTAAATGCATTTGAAACGACAAGCTCTCAGCACACCATGATTGGGAAAATATATGAACAGCAAGTACATGGAGTGGAAATTCGAAGAGAGTTAATGAAAAAAGTAGATCAAGAGATTGAGCTTATTGCCGAAGAATTAAAAAGATATCCGCTTTTTACAGTATATTCGGCTCCAATCGAACTGTGGAAAGAAAGTGGAGAGTTAAACAAACAAGAATTAAAATCTATTCTTGAAGAAGCCGTATCACTTGGCGCTCAGTGGGTAAAAGTTTCTCTTGGTTTTTATCAGCCACAATCACCTATAGGGGAATTGCAGGAGCTATTGCAGGCATTTCCAGCTTTACATCTATTTGTGGAAAACGATCAAACCAGTTATGGAGGCAACATAGCATCTTTGCACGCATTTTTTGATAACGCTTACGAAATTCCTGTTTCCATGACGTTTGATATTGGTAACTGGCTTTATGTACAGGAACGACCCCAGGAAGCAATCAAAAAGCTAAGGTCCTTTGTAGGCTATATTCATATTAAACACGTAATAAAGAATAGCGGAAAGCTAGTAACAACCTCTATATCAAACGATTCAAATGAAATGTGGAAAGATATTTTGAAAGGGTTTTCTCATTCGATTTTTAAAGCTTTAGAGTTTCCAATCGATGAACCGGAACAAATCCCCCGCTTCATTTCATTGGTGCAAGCAGCAGAACAGGAGGAAGTGCAATGAATTCATTAGACGTTATTACCTTCGGAGAAGCAATGGCGATGTTCATGGCAGAACAACCAGGACCGCTGTATGAGATTAAGCATTATACAAAAGAGCTAGCCGGAGCAGAAACAAATGTAGCAATTGGTCTCGCTCGTCTCGGTCTGCGCGCAGGGTGGGTGAGCAAAGTCGGCAATGATCCTTTCGGTACGTTTATTATGAAACGGCTACAAGAGGAGTCGGTCAACACCGATTGTGTACTAGTAGATAGCGAACATTCAACAGGCTTTCAAATTAAATCAAAAGTGGAAGTGGGAGATCCGGAAGTTTGTTACTTCCGAAAAAATTCGGCAGCCAGTCACTTGCACCCACGCGATTTTAATCGAAACTATTTTTTAGCGGCAAAACACATGCATATGACAGGAATACCGCTTGCTGTGTCAGCAAGCATGCGTGAATTTGCTCTACACGCGCTTACCTCGATGAAAGCAGCTGGCAGAACGGTTTCCTTTGACCCGAACCTGCGACCGACTCTTTGGACATCGAAGGAAGAAATGATTTTTACAATCAACGAAGCTGCTAAACAAGCAAACTACGTTCTGCCAGGCATTGAAGAAGGGAAAATTTTAACCGGATACGAAAACCCAGAAGACATCGCTTCTTACTATTTAGATGCAGGCGTAGAGCTTGTCGTTATTAAACTAGGTGAACAAGGAGCCTTTTTTAAGACGGCTAAAGAGCAAGGAATGGTTGAAGGAATAAAAGTCAAACAAATAGTGGATACAGTCGGTGCAGGAGACGGCTTTGCAGTAGGGCTGTTAAGCGGACTTCTTCAACATGATTCTCTTACTCAATCTGTCATGAGAGCAAATGCTATTGGGTCATTAGCTGTACAAAGCCCTGGAGATAACGACGGATATCCAACTGAACAGCAGTTGCAAAAATATATGGAATCCCAAAAACAAGGAGTGAAGTGATAATGAAACAGCAGCTAGCAAAAAAAAGATGGCTTCGGTTAATTCCTATCGTATTTATTACGTATAGCCTTGCATATTTAGACCGTGCAAACTACGGGTTTGGAGCAGCAGCAGGGCTGGCAGAAGATCTTCATATTACGCCAGGTATTTCGTCTTTATTAGGATCGCTCTTTTTCTTAGGTTATTTCTTTTTCCAAATTCCTGGCGCTCACTATGCTGAAAATAAAAGCGCCAAAAAGCTGATTTTTTGGTCTCTGATTTTATGGGGAGCACTTGCTACAGCTACAGGTATGGTAAGCCACGTCGGATTTTTGTTTGTTATTCGATTTGCTTTAGGAGTAGTGGAAAGTGCCGTTATGCCTGCTATGCTCGTTTTTTTAAGCCACTGGTTTACAAAAGCAGAACGTTCTAGAGCCAACACGTTCTTAATTTTAGGAAACCCGGCAACGGTCCTTTGGATGTCAATTGTTTCTGGATATTTGCTAGAATCATTTGGCTGGAGATGGATGTTTATTTTAGAAGGTTTTCCAGCTGTTATTTGGGCGTTTTTATGGTGGAAACTAGTAAACGATGAGCCAAAAGATGCAGGCTGGCTGTCGAAAAAAGAAAAAGCAGACTTACACGATGCGCTGCAAAAAGAACAAGAAGGAATTAAACCTGTTAAAGGCTATAAAGAAGCTTTCAAAAATCGTACTGTCATTTTATTAAGCATTCAATATGCTTTATGGAGTATTGGCGTCTACGGATTTGTTATGTGGCTGCCGTCTATTATTAAAGCAGCGCCTAACATGAGTATAGTGAAGACAGGGTGGTTAGCGTCCGTTCCTTACGTATTAGCAGTCGTATTAATGTTAACGGTTTCATATCTGTCAGATAAGTTTTTAAAACGAAGCGCATTTGTATGGCCGTTCTTATTAGTAGGAGCTCTTGCCTTTTACGGATCTTATTTAGTTGGCACAAGCAACTTCTGGCTTTCTTTTACTTTACTCGTTATCGCCGGAGGAACGATGTATGCTCCGTACGGACCGTTCTTTGCGATTATTCCTGAAATTTTACCGCGTAATGTTGCCGGAGGAGCGATGGCTTTAATTAATAGCATGGGGGCACTTGGTTCATTTGCCGGTTCTTATATTGTAGGATTTTTAAATGGATCAACAGGAGGGTTTGGCGCTTCCTATATCTTTATGGCTGGATCATTATTCCTTGCGGCAGTTTTAACCATTGTCGCAACGAAAAAGCCAAGAGAAGTTCAGAGTGTGAAGCCAGTTGAAACAACGGCTTAATGTAACGATAGAAAAGGAGAATTGAGATGCATATTGAGAAAATTACAAGTAGCGGTATTGTAGCGGTCATTCGAGGAGCAAGCGCTGAGCGAATTATTCCGCTTGCCTACGCGTTAAAAGAAGGCGGAGTAACAAATCTAGAAATCACAATGGAAAACCCTGCTGCCGTAGCGGTTATTAAAGAATTGAAAAATGAATTTGACGATTCGATGTTTATTGGAGCAGGAACTGTTCTAGACGAAGAAACAGCACGAATTGCCATTATGGCAGGAGCGTCATTTATTTTTTCCCCTACGGTGAACGAACGAACAATTAAAACGGCTAAAAGATACGGAGTCATTAGCGTTCCGGGCGCTTTTACACCTACTGAAATTTTAACAGCCTATGAATGCGGCGCAGATATGATTAAAGTCTTCCCGGCAAGCGTAGTAGGCCCCGCTTATTTTAAAAATATAGCAGGACCGCTTCCTCATATTCCGTTAATGCCAACAGGCGGCGTTACGGCTGAGAATGCGGGAGCTTATATTAAAGCTGGAGCAGCTGCTATTGGAGCAGGAAGCACATTAGTGGATGGCAAGCAGCTTCCAACTCCTGAATACTTACTTCAAGTAACAAGGGAAGCGAAACGTTTTACTCATGAAATTCAAGAAGCTAGGCTTGCGTACGCTTAATAAATAAAGCCTTCTGCTAGCAAGAAGGCTTTTCCTTTTTCGTTTTTTTCGTTTACACTAGGAGTAGCATAATTTTAGGGATTGAATGAAAAGGACGGATCATGATGCAAAAAGTTACTATGCTGGACGTTGCAAAAGCAGCAAATGTCTCCAAAAGCACCGTATCACAATACATTAACAAGCGATACGAATATATGGGCGAAGAAACGCGAAAGAAAATTAAAGAAGCGATTGATACACTGGGCTATCAGCCCAACTATCTAGCACGAAGCTTAAAACAAAAGCGAACGTCGATGATTGGGATTATTGTTGCCAATATTATGCACAGATTTTCTACGGAAGTCATTCGTGCCATTGAAGACTATTGCCATTCGCAAGATATACATGCCATCATTTGCAACGCAGATGATGACCCTGATAAAGAAAAGAAATATATTAATATGTTAAAAGCAAAGCAAGTAGATGGCCTTATTTTATTTCCAACGGGTGCCAATACTTCTCTTTATGAGCAGATGATCAAAGAAGAATATCCGGTTGTTATTATGGATCGTAAAATTCATGATGTAAAAGGAAAAATTCCATCCGTAGTGGCGAACAACCAAGAAGCCACAAAACAGGCTATTTTGCATCTGCTGGAGCTTGGACATAAGCATATAGCGATTATTACAGAACCCTTAACTATTACACCCCGGATTGAACGTGTAGAAGGGTACAAAGAAGCGTTAACATCAGCCAATATGCCTGTAAATGAATTTATGATTATTAACTGCAAAAAAGCGGACATGCAAAAAGCGCTGGAGAAGCTATTTGCAGCCGATAATCCGCCGACAGCGCTGCTGGCTGGAAACGATTTAGTCTTCATTGAAGTGCAGAAATTTATTAAACAACACGGATTTAATATCCCGAATGATTTATCTTTAATTGTTTATGATAATATTCCTTACGCAGATGTAGCAACGCCTGCCGTTACCACGATTTCGCAGCCTGCTTTTGACATGGGAACAAAAGCAGCAGATTTACTTATTAAACAAATTTTGAAAGAAAAGATAGCTTATGAAGAGTACCAGTATGAATGTGAATTAATTATTCGAGAAACAACGTTGTCGCATTAAGCTAAAAAGAGCGCCTATGGCGTGCTCTTTTTAGCTCATCAAAATATTCGTTTTTTTTACGCTGTTACTAAACCGGTTTAGTAGAAAGTGAGGAGAAGAAAGATGAAGATACAATTAGCATTAGATCGCGTCACAATTGAAGAAGCTATTATCCTTGCCAAGCTGGCAGAACCCTATGTTGATTGGATTGAAGTAGGTACATCTCTTATAAAAGAGTATGGAATTGAAAGCATTTATAAAATCAAACAGGCATTTCCGCACAAAACGATTGTAGCAGATATCAAAACGATTGATAACGCAGAGTATGAGTTTACCATGTGCTATCAAGCAGGAGCAGATATAGCAACAGTAATGGGCGTATCACCTTTACCCACGATAGAGACGTGTGCAAATGTCAGCGAAAAATGGAATAAAAAAATGATGGTTGATTTATTAAACACGTCAAGCAGCTCGCAAAAGCAAGTAAGTATTTATAGAAGCGCTATTTTTTGCCATCATATCAGCAAAGACGAGCAAGAAAAAGAAGGAAAATCGCTGAGTCAAATAAATTTGCGGCAGTATTTTCATTCAGATGCGCAAATAGCAGTAGCAGGAGGAATTAATCCAGCCTCAGTAGCATCATTACTTCAAATGAAAGCGGACGTCGCGATTATTGGATCAGCGATTACAAAAAGTGCGGATGTGGCAAAGGCATCTGCTGAATTTCAAGACTTATTTATGAGCAGGGGGAACGTATAATGACAAAAACACAAACGATTTTACATGAAATTACGACCGTAATGAATCACATAAAAGAACCGCAAATAGAAGAAGTAGCGTTTTCACTTTACCAAGCAAAACGAATTTTTGTTATAGGCGAAGGTCGCTCCGGGTTAATGGGCAAATCATTTGCGATGAGACTGATGCATTTAGGTGCAACAGTATACGTTGTAGGAGAGACCATTACTCCTTCGATTGCAGCGGGTGACGTATTGGTGGCTGTATCTGGTTCAGGAAAAACACAGCAAGTGGTGAGCGTAGCTAAAAAAGCCAAAGAAGTAGGATGTTCAGTTATCGGCATTTCAGCTAGTACAGAATCACCATTAACTGCTCATACTGATGAGCTGCTGCACATTCCCGCTGCAACCAAATACCGAAGCGAAAATGAAGCCGCTTCTATTCAGCCGCTTGGTTCATTGTTTGATCAATGTGCTCATGTTGTGTTTGATACGATTTGCTTAGAATACGGGAATTTGAACCAAACGGATCATGAACAGGCGTTTAAGCAGCACAGCAATTTAGAGTAAGCGGAAATAGGCTGAAACAAAAGTAGGTTGGTTAAAAGAAAATCCGAACGATGAGTCGAGATTCTTGATGGAGAATCACATTCGTTCGGATTTTTTTATTGGTATTGGTGAGCGTAGGTTTCATGTGTGTAGTTGCTTCTAGCTGTTGATTGGATCGATGTAGTTATGTCTCACTCTCTTTTGATACAGGTAAGTCTAAACGTTTACTTCACTTTTGTTTATTGCGAAGATATTCCTTCTCTTCAAAGTAAATAACAGCATTTTTATGTTGAAATTGCTATAATATACAAGCCGGTACATATACTAAGGCGACTGAAAATAAAGGAGTTTTGATTGATGACAAAAATAAAATTAATTTCACATAACGATTTAGACGGGGTAAGTCCAGCACTGTTGGGTCGGTTAGCGTTTGGCGACGACAACTTTGATTACAGCACGGTAAGCATTGGCCGCATCAATGACACAGTGACGCATTTTATTGAAGAAGAAAACGATGGAGACACAGCTTTATACATAACGGATATTAGCGTAAACGATGAAGTAGCGGAAAAATTAAATGAACTGGTAAAAAAAGGCCAGAAAATCACTCTTATTGACCATCATATCTCTGCTCTTCCACTAGCTGAGAAATACGATTGGGTTCATGTTATTGCAGAAGACGAAAACGGTAAAAAGACAGCAGCTACATCTCTTTTCTACGACTACTTAGTGCGCAACAACATGCTTCAAAAAACGGAGTTGCTTGATGAATATGTAGAACTTGTGCGCTTATTTGATACGTGGGACTGGTTTCATGAAAATAATTTGAAAGCAAAGCGCCTCAATCACCTATATTATCTAATCCCGCATGAAGAATTTAAAGAGACCATTCTAGAAACGCTTCGTGAATCGTACCATACTGAAAATCAAGAATTTACGTTTACGGACAAACACGAAATTTTACTAGAAGCAGAAGAAAAAAAGATTGAAAAATATATTTACGACAAGCAAAAACAAATCATAAAAGAAAGTGTTGAAATTGCTAAAACAGCGTACAACGTAGGCATTGTATTTGCAGATACATATCAGTCTGAGCTAGGAAATGCACTGTGTCTAGAAAACGAAGATATCGACTTTTCCGTTATGGTGGACATGGGACGCCAAAAGATTGGCTTCCGTGCAGTAAAAGACGAAATCAACTTAGCCGAAATTGTTGGGCACCTTGGAGGAGGAGGTCACCCAAAAGCTTCTGGATGCAAGTTAACGGCTGAAACGTTTGCTCTTTTCGTCACGGATCACTTGTTTAAAGACGAAGAAAAAAGTGAATAAAGCGTATAAGGAGGAGATGCTATGTCATTTAAAGATTTAGTTGTTGTTGTTACGGGAGCTGCGAATGGAATAGGAAAAGATGTATCACGCGCATACGCAAAACAAGGAGCAAAAGTGGTATTGGCAGATGTGGACGAAACCGAAGGCGAGCGTCACGCAGAAGCTATTCAAAGACAAGGCGGAGAAGCCATTTTTGTAAAAACAGACGTCCGAAAAGAAAGCGACATTTTACATCTCGTTGAAAAAACGGTCAGTACGTATGGAACGATACATATTTTGATTAATAATGCAGGCGTTTCCCGCTGGAAATCACCGTATGAGCTAACCGTTGATGAATGGGATGACATTATCAATACGAACCTGCGCAGCGTGTTTCTATGTTCTCGCGAAGCAGCTAAAGTGATGAGGAAAAACGAAAGCGGGGGCTCCATTGTAAACTTAGCTTCTACAAGAGCTTCAATGTCTGAACCAGATACAGAAGCCTATGCTGCTACAAAAGGAGGAATCGTTGCTTTAACTCATGCACTTGCCGTTTCGCTTGGTGATGACAACATCACGGTAAATGCTATTTCTCCAGGATGGATTGAGACATCTGACTACGATGGCCTTCGTGAAATCGATCATACGCAGCATCCGTCTAATCGGGTAGGAACGCCAGCCGATATCTCAAGAGCGTGTATGTACTTAACAAACGTCGAAAATGATTTTGTAACAGGAGCTAACCTCGTAGTAGACGGGGGAATGACGCGAAAGATGATTTATGAACATTAAGCATCTACGAAAAAAGACTGCCGTATTTAGCAGTCTTTTTTCATATAATCAAGAAAAGAAAAAGATAATAATTTTCGCTTGACAGAACAAAATAATCATTGTAAAGTAAGTTACATAAAGTAATTAAATTTCAATTAATATTTTTTTGGTTTAATATCTCGAATTAGAGATATAAGAATTCATTATATCTTGTTTATCTCCTTTTATCAGGGGGAAGGGTATAAACATGCAATTTAAGCTTAAAAAAACAAACAATTAGGAGTGTGGAAAATGGGTTTTTTAGATAAATTATTTGATAAATCAAGTGATCAACAACAGGTTGGAAAAGATTTTTATGAAGCAATTAAAAACCGACGTTCTATTTATGCAATTGATAAAAATGTAAAAATGTCAGAAGAAAAAATTGAAGAAATTATTAACTTTGCGGTGAAACATACTCCTTCAGCATTTAATTCCCAAAGCGCACGCGTAGTCGTTTTATTTGGCGAACAGCATGATAAAGTGTGGAATATTACGAGAGAAACGCTTCGTAAAATTGTTCCAGCTGAAAATTTTTCAGATACGGATCAAAAAATGAACTTATTCGGAAGCGGCTATGGAACAGTTCTTTTCTTTGAAGATCAAGAAGTAGTTGAAGGGCTGCAAAAGCAGTTCGCATCTTACAGCGAAAATTTCCCGGTTTGGTCTAACCAATCATCAGGCATGCTGCAGCATGTGATCTGGACAGCTCTTGAGCTCGAAGGCCTAGGAGCAACTTTACAGCATTACAATCCATTGATTGACGATGAAGTAAAAGCAGCTTGGAATATTCCAAGTTCATGGAAGCTGATTGCTCAAATGCCATTTGGTAATCCCGTGTCACCAGCGGGAGAAAAAGAATTTCAACCACTAAGTGAACGTGTAAAAGTATTTAAATAAGCAAAAAAAAGAGGCACGGGCAACATTATTTTAATTAAAGCAAAATCCGAACGATGAATCGTTCGGATTTTTTTATTGGTATGGCAAGCCTAGGTGTTGCGTATGTAGCTGCTTCTAGCGGTTGATTTCGTTATATCTCAGACCCTTTTTTACGGTAAATAGTTTGAATATTCTTTTATGTTTAACCTAAGAAAAATGCGGTTAAATAGGAGGAGTAGTCCTCAAATCTTCTGTGGAATTTATGCGCTATACATAAGCAATTCAACGATGTTTTACAAAAAAATAAAGTTTTTAACTTGGTTTTTTAGAGAATATTTGTTAACATATCCACTTGTGAGGTCTTAGTAAGAGGAGGATGATGTAAAGAATCCCATATCGGACGCAAGGGCGTAGATATGTGGAGTGGAAATTTTAAAGGAGGATATTATGTCTGATCAAGGAAATCAAGGAAAGTTTAAAAAATCAATATCGTTACTTGACCTAACGTTAATTGGGATGGGAGCTATTTTTGGTTCCGCCTGGTTATTTGCGGTTAGTAACGTAGCGTCAAAGGCTGGTCCAGCCGGAAGTTTTTCGTGGCTGATTGGCGGAGTCATTATTTTACTTATCGGTTTAGTGTATGCTGAACTTGGAGCAGCGCTGCCGCGTACCGGTGGAATTATCCGTTATCCGGTTTACTCACATGGTCATTTAGTGGGTTACTTAATTTCATTCATTACCATTATTGCTTACACAAGTTTGATTGCCATCGAGGTAACGGCTGTACGTCAGTATGTTGCGTTTTGGCTTCCTGGTCTAACTAAACATGGTTCTGAATCGCCTACTACAATCGGCTGGTTATTTCAGTTCGCGTTATTAACGCTATTTTTTATCATTAACTACGTAAGTGTAAAAGCATTTGCTAAGTCAAATGTTATTATATCTGTGTTCAAATATGCGGTTCCTCTTACAATTATCGTCGTGTTAGCTTATCACTTTAAATCAGCTAACTTTACAACTGGCGATTTTACTCCGTTTGGTTTTAATGGTATTCAAGCAGCCATTTCAACAGGTGGCGTTATGTTTGCTTACCTAGGACTTCACCCTATTGTTTCTGTAGCCAGTGAAGTTAAAAACCCGCAGCGTAATATTCCAATCGCGCTCATTATCTGTATTGTACTTTCAGCGATTATTTACACAGCACTGCAAGTATTGTTCATTGGTAACATTCCGGCTGATATGCTATCAGGAGGATGGGGAACAATTCAAGAGCAATTCTCTTTACCATTTAAAGATATTGCACTTATTTTAGGCCTTGGCTGGTTAGTAACGCTTGTTATTTTTGATGCTATTTTATCACCAGGCGGTAACGGGAACATCTTCATGAATACAACTTCTCGTTTAGTTTATGCTTGGTCTCGTAATGGAACACTATTTAAACGTTTCTCAAAAGTAGATAAGAAAACAGGAATTCCACGTGCGTCACTATGGCTATCGTTTGGAATGTCCGTATTCTGGACACTGCCATTTCCTTCTTGGGAAGCGCTAGTAAACGTATGTTCAGTAGCACTTATTCTGTCTTATGCGATTGCGCCAATTTCAGCTGCTGCATTCAGAGTAAATGCAAAAGACCTTAAAAAGCCTTTCAAATTAAAAGGCATGAGCGTTATTGCTCCTGTGTCATTTATCTTCTGTTCATACATCGTATATTGGTCAGGATGGACGACAATTTCTTGGCTTCTAGGATCACAGCTTCTAATGGTTGTTATCTACGTAGCATTTAAGAAATACGTACCAACTGACGTTGTAAAATTTGCACAGCAGCTTAAATCTGCTTGGTGGCTAGTTGCTTATTATATTATTATGCTTGTTATCTCTTACCTAGGCTCATTTGGTGGAGGACAAGATGTGCTAAGCAACCCGCTTGACTTAATTTTAATTGCTCTTGTTTCAATCGGTATTTTCTACTGGGCGAAATACACGGGTTTACCAAAAGCAGTTATCGATACGGATGATTAATAAAAAACACGGCATGAATTCATGCCGTGTTTTTCGTTTGTATAGGGGTGTACTCTATTTATTTATCAAACAGCCACGTTTTTAAGATAGCAGCATACTCACGAAAGTAGGCTTGAAGTTTAATTGAATTTGGTGTCTTTGCACCTAAAGGATAAACGTCAAAACCTTGACGCTTGGCAATAATAGAGGCGCGAAATAAATGAAAATCACTGCTAACAAGCACGACTTTTTTGTGTTGAATATCAACTTTCTTTTTAGTGAAAGTGAAATTCTCAAAAGTAGAAGTTGACTGATCCTCTTTTATCATTCGATTCTTTTTAATTCCTTCTTTTCGTAGAAAACGATAGGCTGCTTCTGCTTCAGAAATTTCTTCATCGGATCCTTTTCCACCCGTTACGATAACTTTTGTTTGTTTATGAGTCTTTAAATAAGATAAAGCCGTTTTTGCTCGTTCTTTTAAACTAGGGGACATTTGATCTCCGTCTACTTTCGAACCTAAAATGAGCACATAATCTGCTTTTTGCGGAACAGGCTGCTGAGCGGTTTGATACATACAAAAAGACATGATTGCTATGTAAAGAACAAGCAAACTAATAAAGATATAAATGATTTTTTTCTTCAACTACGAGCACCTTCCTAGCTATTTCATAAGATGTTTGGAAAATAATCGTTATTATAGCATACGAGACCCAAATAAGTATAAACACAGTAATATATAATAATAGAAGAAAATCGTTATTGTGAATGGTTATAAAATTCGTTACAATAAAGAATAAATGATTTTAAAAGTGCCTCTAAGGAGGATAATAGGGAAATCGGTGTAAATCCGGTGCAGCCCCCGCTACTGTAAATGTGGATGAACCTGCAAAGACCCACTAGTCAAACTAGGAAGGATGCAGAAGTAAAATGAAGCATAAGCCAGGAGACCTGCTTTTAAAAACCCCTTATTTTTCGGTGGGAGAAATAAGTCAAGACAATGTGTTAATGAGCGCATGACCAAACCTTGACTTTTACAGTTAAGGTTTTTTTATGTGATAGGGAGTGGAAAAAGTGAAAAAAGGAAAACCTCTTATGATTCAAGGAACGCACTCAGACGCTGGAAAAAGCATGATTGCTACAGCGTTTTGCCGTATTTTTAAAGAAGACGGCTATCAAACTGCACCGTTTAAATCGCAAAATATGGCGCTTAATTCATACATTACAATGGATGGAAAAGAAATTGGAAGAGCGCAAGGAATTCAAGCTGAAGCGGCTGGAGTAGAAGCAACAACCAATATGAATCCTATTTTAATTAAACCAACTCGTGATCATGAATCTCAAATTGTCGTTCATGGAAAGCCGCTTCGTAATATGTTTGCTTTTCAGTATCGGCAAGAATTTTTTAATGAAGGTTTGAACGTTATCACGGAGTCTTATAAAGAGCTTGCCAATCATTATGATCGAATTGTGATTGAAGGTGCTGGAAGTCCTGCTGAAGTGAATTTGAACGATCGGGAACTGGTAAATATGCGCGTAGCAAAGATAGCCCAAGCCCCTGTTGTATTAGTAGGAGACATTGATAAAGGAGGGGTTTTTGCGAGTCTGGTGGGTACTCTTCAATTGCTTCCAGATGAACATAAACCTAGAGTAATTGGAGTGTTAATCAATAAATTCCGAGGAGACTTAGAGCTTTTAAAACCGGGGTTGAAGTGGTTTGAAGAATACACGGGAGTTCCGGTACTAGGAGTGATTCCTTATATGCACGACGTGGAAATTGACGCTGAAGATTCGCTATCACTCAGAAATTACTCAACGCTTGTAAATCCGTTAAAAGAAATCGATATTGCGGTTATCTCGTATCCTCGCATCTCAAATTTTACAGACATTGATCCTCTAAGCTTAGAAGAAGACTGTCATGTGAGACTTGTAACCAAGCCATCACAACTAAGTACGCCTGATTTAATTGTTTTACCAGGAAGCAAAAATACGATTGAAGATGCGCAGTTTTTACAAGAAAGCGGCCTGGCTCTAGCCATTAATCAAGTCTTGAACGCAACGAACGCTCACGTTATTGGCATCTGCGGAGGATATCAAATGTTAGGCGAGACAATTACGGACCCCGATGCAGTAGAGTCCCGGATTGAATCTATTAAAGGGCTGGGTTTGCTTCCAGTGGAAACCGTTATGACAACCAGCAAAAAAACAGAAAGAGTTTCTGGATATGTTCAGTTAGAGAGTGAGAAGGTTTCAATTGAAGGCTATGAAATTCATATGGGAAAGACGGTTTCTAAAAGCATGACGGAAGCCTTTGCGGTGGTAGATGATCAAAAAGAAGGAACGGTTAAAGACAACATCATTGGTACGTATGTTCATGATGTGTTTCATAACGATGCTTTGCGCAGAGCTTTGCTTAATCAAATTCGTAAACATAAAAAATTGCCGCCTATTACGGATACATTCAACAGTCGCCTGCAAAAAGAGGAGTCTTTTTCAAAAGCAGCAGCATATGTGAGAGAAGCTATAGATATGGAAAAGCTGTATCATTTAATAGACAACTATAAAAGCCCGGAGCAAGCACAAAAAGTGTAGCTTGTAGAGGTTTTCGCTTGTTTTTTCACCGAGAACTTTAGTACGCTATTCTACGTTGCCTAGTTCAACAGTCTAGCACTCGTAACAAATAAAAGATGATTGTTTCCAATACTATGTAGGATGGAAACATGGTTTATGGACAGGAAAATGAATGGTTAATGTAATGTAAAACATCACGCCTCGTTTCCTAGAGGAGCTGAAAGTATTGATTTTTAAACGTATTTTTTTAAACAAAGCATCTATTTTATACATAGTCAGTTTATTTATTGTATGTACTTCGGTGATTATGGGAGTATTTATTGGTACAGTTTCGTTAACCGTAGGAGATACAATCAAAATTATTATTGGCCACCTTACCGGACTATCCTTATATCACGGTCCGGAAAACATGGATTTAATCATTTGGCAAATTCGTTTTCCAAGAGTACTGGTGGCATTTTTAGTAGGAGCTTCGCTTTCAATAGCAGGGGCTGCCTTTCAAGGGCTATTAAGAAACTCTCTTGCGGATCCTTACACGATCGGAGTTTCCTCAGGTGCAACCCTTGGCTCTGTCATGGCAATTTATTTTCACTGGAGTATTTTTGGTTTGTCTATCTTCACGCTGCCTGTAGTCGGCATCGTATCTGGTTTTATTACTCTTCTTTTAGTTTTTGGTATTACGAAACTCGCAAGCGGCAATTTGGCCAATGAAACCATCATCTTAGCGGGGATTATTTTATCATCCTTTATGAGCGCGCTTATTTCATTAATTGTAGCTCTTTCTCCTGAAGAAGATGTAAGGCAGGTTTTATATTGGCTAATGGGAAGCGTATCAATGAGAGGATGGTCGCATATTCAAATTTTAGGGCCGTTCTTTTTAGTCGGTACGATTATGCTGCTGTTACATGTGAAAGAGCTGAACGGCTTAGCATTTGGCGATCAATCCGCTCAATTTATGGGGATAGACGTAAAGAAGAAAAAAAGAATGATTTTAATAGGTGCATCCGTATTAACCGGGGCTGCGGTATCAGTATCTGGGGCAATTGGATTTGTTGGCTTAGTTATTCCCCACGTAGTGCGTCTCGTAGCGGGAGCTAATCATAAGCATGTACTGCCGCTTTCTATTTTAATCGGAGGAAGTTATTTGGTTTTAGCCGATTTATTAGCAAGAACGATATTAGAACCTCGTGAACTGCCGATTGGAGTCGTAACCGCCTTAATTGGTTCGCCAATTTTTACGCTGCTGCTTGTAAAAGAACGTATGCGGAAAAGAGGAATATCATGATTGAACTATATAATGTGACGGGAGGATACGATAAACAGAAACCGACCGTTCGTGACATCACGTTCACCGTAGACAAAGGTTCTTTTGTTGCTTTACTAGGACCAAATGGAAGCGGAAAAACAACGCTTATTCGCTTAATTATGAATGTATTAACCACTCAATCAGGAGAAGTGAAGGTAGAAGGGAAGTCAGTGAAGGCTTATTCACCAAAACAACTGGCGCAAAAAGTTGCAGTCATGACGCAAGAAAATCAAATTGGATTAGAATTTACGGTTCAAGAAATTGTTTCACTGGGACGTTATCCTTATCAGGCAAAAGGTTTGTTTAGCACTGTATCAGCACAGGATGAAGAAGTGGTAGAAAGCGTGATGAAATTAACAAACGTCTGGCACTATCGAAATCATACCTTTCAATCGCTGAGCGGTGGAGAAAAACAGCGGGTTTTACTTGCTAAAGCACTGGCGCAAGAACCTGACTACTTACTTCTTGATGAACCAACGAATCATTTAGATGTAAAACATACGATGGAACTGCTTCAGCTGTTAAAAACGTTACAGCAGGAAATGAGCTTGACGGTTCTGGCCATTTTGCATGATCTCAACATTGCCTCGCTGTTTGCAGATAATGCCGTATTATTGAAAGATGGAAGAGTAGAAGAAACGGGGATGGATGCCATTTTTCAAGATGCAGCTACGTTAAAAAGAGTATATGGCGTTGATTTGCATGTATTTCACCATCCCGCTGTGAACAAGCGGCAAATTGCTTTTGTGCCGCCGTATCAATATCCAGAGACGGACTTCCATGAGTTGTATCAGTTGCAAAAGGAACCGGGCAAGCTATGTTTATCCTTTGCTCGTCCTTTGAGAACTCTTTCACTGGGTTCCAATGAAACAGGTCTAGACTGGTGTCAAGAAATTGTTCAACAGCAAAGCAGTTCTAACACGGCGTGGAAATCTGCGTCTTTATCTAGTCATGAAGTTCGCTTAAAAGACGATAAAGGTTACTCGTGGCTGACTGTACTGACACATGGACAAAAAGAGAATGAAATGAATATTGTTCTACTAACAAATACACCGCTTTCGGACGCGAACTTACTTCATGCTGCGATGAAGGTAATTGAATACCGGGCTTTCTTAGGAAAAACAGGCCGTATTGTTGTAGCATCATCTCATCATAAAGAAGAAAATCAAGAAGAAATTTCAGCGTTCTTAATGGAACGCCTACAGAAAGAATTACAACTATTTATGGAAACAAAAATGACCGACAATTGCTTTAAATAAGCAGTAGCGGTCATTTTTTATTCTTCGGAGTGATCAGGCTTTTCTGTTTCACCTCCTGAACTCATCGTTGTCTCAGTTGTATGTTCATCAATCTTTTTTTCTTTTAGCTTAACAGAGAATAAGTCTTTGACTTCTTCATCCACTTGATCAGAGTCAGCGCTGTAAGTTGTACCAATGTTTAAGTGGCCGGTCAAATCTTTAATTCCTAGCTGGCCAAAATTATTACTAAGGTCAATTTTGTCTAACAATACTTTTTCCACCATAATTTTTTCAACAACAATGGACTGCTTTGGCTGAGTTACTTCATCAATCTTTTTGTCAAGAGTTTTCACCATCTCATATAAAGCTGTATTGGACGATTCTTCCTTTAACGCAGAGAGCTGATTTTGAATGTCTTCGAAATTAGGAGCTGACTGCATAGTCGAAAGTAAATGAGCTGTTTGCTCGTGCAGTTGAGACAATGATTGAATAAGATGAGCTGATTCATGTAATTGCTGATGAAGCTCTTCTATTTTAGGAATCGCGTCGGTTAAACGCGTCACTTGATCAATAATTCCCTGCAGGTTCAGCGCTGAATCTGACGAATGAACAGGTTTTGTGAATTCAACTTCATCAGATGTCTTAGGCTCCGTTTGGCTCGGCAACTTCTTTGGCTGCTGAGGGGGTTTCTTTAGATTAGACTGTTTTTTAGTTTTCATCTTTTCGGGTAATTCTTTCCGCTTTTGATTAGAGCTTTGGTCTATGGGACTTACTTTTTTTTTGGTTGGAAGGGAAGACGGATTTATTTTGCGGACTGTTTCAATTTTAGGCGATTGTTTAAACCACTTAGAAAACATGAAATTCCCTGCCTTTCATGCTACGTATAGTTCTGCACAATAAATTACAAATCAAATTTCACGTGCAATAGACCATCTTTAAATGATGCGTGACACGGCGCTTCTCCTACAGCAGGTGGAAGGATGATTGATCGTTGAAACGTTCCTTCACGTCTTTCTTTGTGAAGAACATTTGCATCCTTCATCGTTAAAAGAGATGAACCGGATATGTGTAAAGTATTTTCATGCATGGTCAATTCGACGTCTGTTCGTTTAGCACCGGGTATTTCAATCACAACTAACAGTTGATTTGCCCATTCGTATACATCAATTAAAGGATAATCTCGATACTCATTTACAATTTGAGGAGAAGCATCTGCTTCCGTATCATTCTTTTCTTCAGGATCATCGTCAAAAATCTTTTCCCAAAATTTTGTATGGTTTTCTTCTTGTAACGTTTCTGCCCACTTTTTAAACTTTCCATGATTCATATTTGTCACCTTCTTTAAAAAAATAAAACAAGGCCTTTTGCCGCTTTCTATTTTATATGTATGCATGAAAACAGAAAAAAACGTCCACTTTAATCTAAATCGTGGACGTCTATTTGAGACATAGGAATATTAACATGTTTAGGCATCCGGATTTCCAACACCCCGGAACGATATACGGCGCGTGTACCTTTTTTGCGAACCGAACAAGGAAGCTGAATTTCTTCTTTGAAGGATTCTTCTCCATCTATTCCTTCAATCGTACACACGTATGGAGTATGATAGACTTTAATGCTTGATACAATATCGCGGTTAGGAATTTTTAACTGAACAATGCATTCGTCTAATGTATTAATGACGTTTGAATCAAATCTTCTTAGCTGTTGTCCATGACCTTCATTTCCCACATCCTGCTGTTCTTTCATCATGTCTTGGGCCTGCTTAAAGAATTCATTTCCTTGCATAAAATCCGGAAAAGAATGGGACATCGTAGAAGAAATCATTTGCTGAATATATTTATTCATGTCTTTAGATGCCATTCCTTTTGGGATATTTTCCATCATTCCTTTAAACGGAGACTTTCCAAATGGAAACATATTTACACACCTCCTTGTAATGTGCCAAGTAAAACGACAAAATCGTTAAATCTAAATTTGATTTCCAATTGGAGCTGAAGGGTTTGCAATTTGATCTTGATCGCTTACGTCAGGATCTAACACGCCCGTATTCATTTGAGAGCAAGTAGGAGAGAAGTTACCTAAAGAGAAATTTGCGCCGTTAAACTTTGAGTTCGCCGTGTGACTGTTTTGAATGGTGGAACCGAAATCAATATTTGCGTTTTGTGTGACACCGTTTGTTACGATATTAAAAACGTTAATTTGAAGAGGCATAAAGAGACTCCTTACTGTTTTTATTCATTCTACTCCAACGGCCTATTGCGTTCAGAGAGAATGTATTCACCGTTTGTCGTCATGCTGTTGACAAGCATTGCCCTATATCACTGCTGATAACCATTGACATGATCAACGTTTGCAATATCTGTTTGGTCATTTGTATCAGGATCGATATAAATGTTTCGCATTTTCGAGGAAGCAGGTGAGACATCGCCATAAGAAGAGTTCGTACCAGTGGATTTTGAATGAGCCGTGTGACTGTTATGGAGTGCTTCGCCAATGTTGACAGAACCGTTGCTTGAGATACTGTTGATCTTTAAATTATAAATGTTAATAACACTTGGCATAGGCTCTCACCCTTTTCTATGGTTGATTAATGTATCCTATGATGATAAGTGCCTAAACGTTCACAATTCCTCATAACTAAAATCGCCTTTTCCGATTGAAGGAAAAAGCGATTGAGAGAGGATTACTTAATGATATGATGGGCTTATGAAATGGGTGCAATACGACAATTCTTTTTTTCTAAAATGTAAGAGATGCTTTGTTGGACAGTGGAAAATGTTCGCCAATTAAACTGAGAATCTACAAGCGACAGAGCCATTTTTGAAGAAAGACCAACAATAAGGCAAGTGGTACCAATCAAACGCAAAGCATCGTGGAGCGTGTTAATATAATAACCGTGTTCTTCATCTAATGAATGAAGGGAAGATAAATCAATAAGCAAATAGCGCGCCTGTTCTTTTACAACTGCCTCCAATACCGTTTCAGTTAGCTTCTTTCCACGTTCTATATCCATCTTACCGGTAATGGGCACAGCTAAAATCTCGTCCCATATCTTTAATAAAGGAGTGGACAAATCCTCAATTAACCGTTCTTTTTCAAGCTCTGCTTCGGCTTGATCTGTAAAGTCTAATAGCATAAGCAAGTAGCCATAACGCTCGCCGTCTTTTGTATCAATGGGGTGAATCACAGCTTCTGCTACATATTGACTGCCAATCGTTATACGCGTTCTGTAAGTTGTATGAAGAGAGGTGAGTAATTTTTCCGTTTCTTCAGAATTGGAATGAAAGAAGTCCATATGCTTTCCAATTAACTCTTCGACATGAGATAACTGGTAGATTCGGAGTACTGGCTGAAGTGTTTCAATTGCTCTTGCATTCATCCACTGCACACGATAGTCTTGATCTGCAATGATCATGGTTTCTTGAATATTTTCTAAAATCAAATGTCCATTAAGCTTTTGTGGAAGTCGTCCAATTCCATTCATTCTCGATCTCTCCTTATGCGTGTAGTAAGTTTATGTACATCTACTTTATATTTTACAGTGAAAAGAATGAAGAAGGCTATAAAAAATTTATTAACGTATGTAGGGATCATGGTATGTAAAAAAACGTAGGAGTAAGCACTCGCTTCAATCAAAAAACTCCCCTGGGTAAAGGGGAGTTCACTTTATTCATATGATTTAATAAAATCAACGTTATATTTTTCAACGCTTGATAAGTAGGAATCTCTAAATGATGAATCAGGCGTATACCATGACTTTTCATAAAAATAGGCTTGAAGATCTTTCGATTTAAATACATACCCATGCCGCGCATAGATTTCGTTTCGAGCTAGCCTTCGTTCACTCGAGCTCAAACTGCTAATATCACTATAGCTTAATTTGTAAGAGTCCGAACCAGGAAGAATATAAGAGCTTGAAGTAGCATAAGAGCGCGGCCCAGGCACGATTACTTCTCGTTCTTTTATGACGGTTTTTTCCTTTTCAACGGGCGGCGTTTGTATATTTAACATAATACTTTCTTCACTTTGAATGGTGTAAGGACTGCTTTTGAACGTGGTGCCGCCTTTTTGCACTTCTGCATGAACAGTGACGCTTCCATCCGTGGCAACAGGCCCTATTTGTGATGAGCTATTCACCTGAAGCCCCGTGCTTTTTCCGTTTAGGAATAAAATAGCGTCATCTCTATTCGATGAGATTGTAACATAAGCCCCTTTAAATACAACAGATATATTTTCTTCTTTTTGACGGTGAAAATTTACAGTGGGTTGGTCTGTAAGCTTTCCGTAAGAGCTTTCATAAGAAGCTGTAAGCGGGTAATTTCCAATCATAAAAGGCCCTATTTTTTGCGTTTGATTTTTGGATATGGATTGTTTTGTATCATTGACTGTAACTGTTGCATCCTCTGGCGTGGTGAGGGAGATATAATATGATGACGGCACAACCACGTACTGTTTTTTGAAGAGTAGTGAATGTTTCTGTTCTTTTATTGTAAAGTAGATACTCGATTTATTTTTCAAATCATTTTCAACGTCTCGTAAAATAGAACCATCGGAAGTTGCATCCAACAGAGCTTGAATAGATGTGTCATTAATAACTATAGTAGACTGCGAAGAGTCTAATAACTCTCTTAACACAGCTGTATCTTTCGATTCCAATGCCTCAATAAAGCGGTCAGCCGTTTTTTCTTCTGAACCAGAGAAAAAGAAATAAAATACAAAAGTTAAAAGAAGTATAAGCACAATACCCCCGCCAATATACCAGCTCTTTTTATGCTTAGCTGCAGCTGGCGACACGGTGAAAGAAAAGCCGCAGTTATTGCAAAATAATTGATCTGTGCTTGCGCTGGCACCGCATTTTGGACATTGATTCATTCACACCATTCCCTTCTTTTTATTCCATTAAATGTATGGAACGTGTAGGTAAAACAGACCATTAAATTGGAAAAAGAATAGATTTAACGAGAAAGATAAACACACCAAACATGCACAGAAAAGATGAGGTATGCTATGATAAGAACTATATATTAATCCGATAGGGACACTCTGTCATATAAAAAGGAGATGAAGCAAATGAGTGTTTCATTTGTAAATAAAAATCAAAAGTCTACGTACGAAAAACTGCTACCTCTAGTCGAAAAATTTAAGAAACGAGCTTTTAAAATAGATGAAGAAGGTACGTTTCCGTTTGAAAATATTCAAGAGTTAAAAGAAGCTGGCTATACACGTCTTTCTCTAGAAAGCAACTATGGAGGAGATGAATTACGCCTTTATGATTTTTTATTATTTCAAGAATTAATTGCTCAAGGGGACGCTTCTACGGCTCTTAGTATTGGATGGCATATGGGGATTACAATGGACTTGCGTGAAAAACAGCCTTGGAGTCAGCAAATGCTCGATTTTATTTTTAAAGAAATAGAAAAAGGTGCACTTATTAATACCGCTGCTACTGAACCGAAGACAGGAAGTCCTACTCGAGGAGGCAAACCGGAAACGCTAGCTGTAAAAACAAAAAAAGGCTGGCGAATCAATGGCCGAAAAACATTCACCACGATGTCTCCAGTGTTAAATTACTTCTTAGTAAAAGCAAGCATTGAAGGTGAAGAAGAGATCGGCTTATTTTTAATTCCTCGTGAAACAAGCGGACTTTTAATAGAAGAAACATGGGATATGATTGCAATGCGCGGGACAGGAAGTCACGATCTTGTGTTAGAAAATGTCGATATTGAACAAGACTTTCTTGTTGAACGCCTAGGTGGCTTTAAAAAGAATGAGCCAAGCGGCTGGTTGCTTCATATACCAGCTTGCTACATGGGTACAGCCATCGCAGCAAGAGATTATGCTGTCGCATTTGCTACAGAATATTCGCCTAATAGTATTGAAGGAACGATTAGCGAGTTGCCAAATGTGCAGCGTTTAGTCGGAGAGATGGAACTTGAACTCATGCAGGCGCGTCACTTTATGTACAGCGTGGCAAATAAATGGGATGAAACAAGCGACCGAGCAGCATTAGCGGGAGAATTAGCAGCTGTCAAACACGTAGTGACCAATAGTGCCTGTACGGTTGTTGACAAAGCCATGCGCATAGTAGGAGCGCGTAGCTTGCAGCGCAGTAATCCGCTGCAGCGCTATTATAGAGACGTGCGTGCTGGGCTCCACAACCCTCCAATGGATGATATGACGGTTGTTAATTTAGCGAAGCAGGCGTTTGCTAGATAAAACTTAATAACATGTTAAATGATGAAAAACTGCTTATTATAGGCTATTCTATAGTAAGCAGTTTTTTCGTTACAAAAGGAGGAATTGAAGATGAAGTCCGTAAGAGAAATTCAGCTGACACCTCATAATATCGCGTGGGAAAAGGAATTTTCAAAAGAAGCTGCCACCTTAACAACTATAATGTCAGCTCAAGTTTTAGAGGTTCATCATATCGGAAGCACTGCTGTTCCCGGCTTAAGCGCAAAACCGATTATTGATTTACTTATTGAAGTGAAAGATATAAAAAAAGTAGATACATATAATCAGAAGATGGAACAGCTTGGATATGAAGCAAAAGGTGAAAACGGCATAAAAGGAAGACGATACTTCCAAAAAGGTGGAAATGAAAGAACCCACCACGTTCATATTTATGAAAAAGGCCACCCAGAAATTAATCGGCATATATGGTTTCGAGATTATCTGCGTACTCACCCTGATGCAGCAAAAGAATACGAAACGTTAAAAACAGAACTAGCGCATCGCTATCGCTTTGAACCGGAAAAATATGTGGAAAATAAAACGAATTTTATTCATAAAATAGATGGGCTAGCTTTAAAATAGAGAAAGGGAAGCAGCAATAAGAATAGGAAAGATGATCTTAGATAAAAAGGAGGAACGAGCTTGACTCCAGTTCTAAATCGACAGACAAATACAGGTAAAAAGAAAAAAACAATATGGATCAGCCTGATATCCTTTGTTATTCTTTGTTTTGTACTTTGTACGGCCATTTCTCTTTATGTAGGCATAAGCCTGACAAAACTAGATAAAAATCCTGCTGTGAAAAATCCTAGTGATTACGGCATGCACTATAGCAATCAAGTATTTTTGAGCAAAGACGGAATAACCCATTTAAAAGGATGGATGATTGAACCAACGGAACAGCCAAAAGCGACCATTATTATGTCACATGGATACGGAAATAACCGTGAAGCACAAGGAGCTGGCTTTCTGCCGCTGAGTAAAGAATTTGTAAAAGCGGGATATCGAGTAGTCATGTTTGACTTTAGAGATTCAGGAGACTCAGAAGGAAATCAAACGACGATTGGTGTAAAAGAACAGCTCGATTTATTAGGCGTTATTCAGAAAATGAAAGAAACAACAAAAGAGCCAATTGTGCTCTACGGCATTTCAATGGGAGCCGCCACTTCTTTATTAGCAGCCTCTCAAGATGACGACGTAAAAGCAGTGGTAGCCGATAGTCCTTTTAGTGATTTAACCTCTTATTTAAAAGAAAATCTATCTGTATGGTCTCATTTACCAAATTTTCCATTTACACCGCTAACCATTGCTATTCTTCCTGTTATTGCAGATGTAAATCCTGCTGAAGCTAGTCCTATTAAAGCAGTCGAGCATATTTACCCTCGACCAATTTTATTTATACACAGCACAGGAGATACAAAAATCCCTTACACTGAAAGTGGAAAAATGGCTAAAACACACCCGGATGCTTTTTCCTTCTGGAAAACTGATAAAGCAGAACACGTTCAAAATTATCATGTATACAAAAAAGAATATGTAAAGCGCGTATTATCTTTTATTGAGCAATCGCTGTAAAAAAAGTGGATGGGACAAAAATATGTTAGACGAAATGAAAAACGAACCATTAATCAAGACTTTTGATTAGTGGTTCGTTTTTTTATTAGGACAAACGTAGGTTTCATTTCGTTATGTCTCAACCTCTTTTAGCCGTTGATTTTACCTTGTTCTATAAGCTCAGCATGTAAATTACGAAGAATGTAGGTTTTATAACTTTCTAGCTTTCTTCCATCGATTTTAGATATATTGGCCGCTTTTAACTGCTGAACAAACCAGCCCTTTGAATAGATATGAGCCATTGTTAATCACTCCTTCAAAAAAATCCACTCTAAATAATTAACTATATTCATAAAAAGAACTAAAAAGAAGTGAACGAAGCAAATGAATTGACGTTCATTTTTTACAGCGTTATACTGCTCTACAGCTACATAAAAGGAGGAAATGAACAATGAGCAAACAGTATATAAACGTAAATGGCGTTAATTTGCACTACATAAGCAAGGGACAAGGAGAGCTTATGCTATTTCTTCATGGGTTTCCTGACTTTTCGCATATTTGGCGACACCAGATAGATGAATTTTCTAATGATTTTCACACAGTTGCTCTGGACTTAAGAGGATATAACTTATCTGAAAAGCCAAGCGGACTAAAATCATACGAGATTGATGTATTAGTAGAAGATATTCGCCAAGTGATTGAAGGCCTAGGATATAGCTCCTGCACGCTAGTTGTACACGACTGGGGAGCAGGAATCGGATGGACATTCGCTTATCGCTACCCGGAATATGTACAAAAATTAATTGCTTTTAACGGTCCGCACCCTTATACATTTATGCGTGAGCTTAGAACAAATAAAAATCAGCAAAAAGCAAGTGAGTATATGAAATGGTTTCAAAAACAAGAAGCACAGGACTATATGGAACGAGACAACTTCTCAGGTTTGCGTAAGCTTGTGATCGACCCAGGTGTAAAAAAAGGATACCTAACAGCTGATGATGTTCAAGCATACATGAACTCTTGGAAAAATGGCTCTGTGCTGTCCATGCTAAGTTATTACCGCAATTTAAAGATTTTCACGGAAGAAGACCTTCGAAGAAAATCTTTGTTTCCGTTAGAAGAAGAAGTGTTAAACATCCCGGTACAAATTATTTGGGGAAATCAAGATCCTACTTTTATGCCTGAAAACTTAGATGGTATTGAAGAGTATGTGCCAAACATATCTGTTCACCGATTAGCTGAAGCATCTCATGCCCCTCAGCATGAAAAGCCTCAAGAAGTAAACAGCGTGATGTGGAATTTTTTAAATAAGTAAAGAGAAAAAGAAAGGTTTCCTTTAGAAACCTTTCTTTTTCTTTTGAATTTAAAATAATTTTTAAAAAAGTGATCTAGCTGAACAAAGCGTTCGTTAGATAAGTAGAAAGGGAAGGAATTCTTGATGAAAATGACATCTTAAAAAAGTTTTAAAAAAGTGATCCAAGGTCATTCGCCAATCGTTTAGTAGATAGAAAGAGAATACTTCCTAAAAAGAGTCATTAAATACGGGAGAACATGAAGGTAAAATATAAAGAATATTCAAAACGTTCAATCTATTTAATGATTTAAGATGTAGTAAGAATGAAAAAAGTAGCGTACATCAACTAAAAATGAGGAGAGTGGAAAATGATGAAATTAAGCAAAAAGTTAATGATCCCTGTACTAGGAGCTTCACTATTGATGCCCACAATTGCAAACGCAGAGGAAGCACAACCAACGGCAGTAACAAAAGCTGCAGATTTACGAGCGAACTTAGACTACTTATTATCTGAACACTTTACGCTTGCCGTTGCCGCTATGACAACAGCCTATGACGGTTCTAAAGACGCTGACGCTGCGTTTAAAGCATTGGACCAAAATGCCGTTGACATGGAGCCTGCTATTGCGTCTGTCTATGGTGATAAAGGAGCATCTGAATTTGAAAGAATTTTCAGAGAACATAACAATTACACAGATGATTTTGTAAAAGCAACAAAAGAAAATGACAAAGAAGCCATGGTTGAAGTAGATAAAGAAGTAAATCAATTCGTAAATGAATTTGCTAAGTTCTTAAGTACTGCTACGGAAGGCAAACTACCTGAAGATGCAGCAAAAGAAGCGCTTCGCGTACATGAAGACCAAGTAAAAGAAACATTTGAAGATTATGTAGCAGGTGACTACGAAGCGGCCGCTAAAACATACCGCGAAGGATATCAGCAAATGTTTGCCATTAGTAAAGCGTTATCAAATGCAATCGTAACGCAAATGCCCGATAAATTCGACAATACCAAAGTAGATACACCAGCAGCAGATTTACGTTCTTCATTAAATAGCTTAGCAGCAGAACATTTTGCTTTAGCAACAATGGGAATGGAAAAAGGGTTCAACGGTTCAAAAGATTACGACTATGTTAGCTGGTTAGAAAATGCTAACACAGCAGATTTTAAAGCTGCAATCGGTTCAGTATATGGCGATGAAGGGGCTGCACAATTCGAAGAAATTTGGCAAGGAGATCACATCAATGCCCAAGCTGAACTAGTAAGTGCACAAGTAAAAGGCGATGAAGCAGGAGAAAAAGCTGCTAAAGACAAGCTCCATAAATTCGCGCAAGAATTTGGTGCATTCTTAGGAACAGCAACAGATGGAAACCTTCCAACTGCAGACGCACAGGCAGCGATAAAAGCACATGAAGATACGGTTATTAAAACATTTGAGCAATATGCATCCGGCGACTACGCTGGAAGTTATGATACGTACCGTGAAGGGTATAAATTAATGTTTGGTGTCGGCCAAGCTTTAGGTGAAGCGATTGTAAAACAAAATCCCGATAAGTTTGCTGAGACAGCTATGCCAACAGATATGCCGAAAACAGGTATGGGCGGGGCATCTGAATCAACGATGAACCCACTAACAGCGATCTATGTTGCACTAGGTTCGTTAGCTGTATTAACAGCTGGAGTTATTTTACGCAAGAAACCAGTAAGCAAATAATATTTTTTCTCCTTTTCCTTATGAATTACAAGTCAAGAGTCCTAAAAAAAGAAGAGAGGTTGTTCTCTCTTCTTTTTTATAAACAGCTGTGAAACGAGGTGACGATGTGAAAAAAGCGATTGTTCTCGCCTACTGTATATTAAGTTTAGTCCTGCTTGTTAGCGGCGGACTATATTTTAAAGAACAAATGGTAGAAGCAAAAGAAATGAAGCAACAGAATGCAGCTAAGCAAAAAGAAAAAGAAGCACAATCAAAGGATTTAAAAAGCCGGGTAACGCTTGAAGAGGAATTTGCTGTATTAAAAAAGCATAAAACAGAAGCCAAACAGTTAAACAAAGAATTCAAAGGAATTATTCCTGCAAAAGTGTCCATTCCAGCTATTCATGTGGAGGCTTCAATTGAACAAGTAGGGTTATTAGACAGCGGTGAAATGGCAGCGCCATCTACAGAAAATGGAGTTGCTTGGTTTGAACCAGGAGCTAAACCTGGCGTAAAAGGAAATGCTGTACTAGCAGGACACGTAGACAGTAAAACCGGCCCTGCCGTCTTTTACAATCTAAAAAACTTAAAAAAAGACGATGAAATTACCGTAAGAGATGCACAGGGGACCACGCTTACCTTTGTTGTTAAACGTACAAAAAGCTATCCGCGAGATAAGGCACCTTTAAACGAAATTTTTGGGTACAGCAACAAACGTAATTTAAATCTAATTACGTGTACAGGCACGTTTGACCGTGCAGAAGGAACCCATCAAGAGAGGTTAGTTGTATATACAGAACTAAAAGCTGACCAAGCAAAAGAATTGGAGCGTGAAGCAACTGCACCACAAACTCCCACACATGTAAAGATGAGCGGTAATTTGCTTACGTGGTACGCGGTACGAGAAGGCAATATTATCGGTTACCGAATTTATAAAAAGAACCCAGGCGGAACATTTGTCCATATTGGCAGCGTTTCGGAATTTGAGCGAAAAAGCTTTGCCGACTCCGACGCATCTCAGTCTCGTTATTATGTAACAGCTGTTAACGAGTCAGGAAAAGAGTCTGCCCCATCTAGTATAGCGAAATAACAAAAAGCTCTCTTCAAACGGAGAGCTTTTTGTTATTTTTGATTGTCGATTCAAAAGATATCTTCTGGCTTTCTATTTATCTAAATGCTATTAGTTTTAATAGATAAATAAAAATTCCTTAAAAATAATACTTGAATAATATAAATATTCAGATTATTATGTACTAATAGTCTTTTTGGTAATTAAAAGGAAAAAAACAAAAAGAATCTAAAAGAAAAGGGAGAGAAAGTATGGCACAACCTAATTTGCAAACAGAGCAAAAATCACATCCAACAACCTTACTAGACAAACTATTAGGAAGAGTAGAAGCATTCGGAAACAAACTACCCGATCCTTTTATTTTGTTTGTATGCTTAGCGCTTATTATCGTATCAGCGTCTGTTGCTATTAATAGTATGGGAGTAACAGTGGTCCATCCGGGTACTAATAAGACTCTTCCAATTAAAAGTTTGTTGTCGCATGAAGGCATTCAGTATATCTTAACATCGATGCTGAACAATTTCACTGAATTTAAGCCCCTAGGACTTGTACTTGCTATGATGCTTGGAGTCGGACTTGCAGAAAAAGTAGGTCTGCTTGAAGTGGCCATAAAGAAAACGATTTTAAATGCTCCAAAAGCTCTTATTACATACGCCATCATTTTTACAGGGATTATGGCCAACTTAGCCGCAGATGCTGCTTTTGTCATCGTGCCTCCGCTTGCCGCAATGATATTTTATACAGTAGGAAGACACCCGCTTGCTGGATTAGCAGCAGGATTTGCTGGGGTGGGATCAGGCTTTACAGCGAATCTTATTATATCCGGAACCGACGGATTGTTATCAGGTATTTCTACTGAAGCTGCTAAAACAATCGACCCAAGCGCTGCTGTCAGTCCTGCAGCGAACTGGTACTTCATGGCGGCTTCTGTATTCGTTTTAACTATTATAGGAGCGATCGTCACTGAAAAGATTGTAGAACCTAGACTGGGTAATTATAAAGGGAAAAAACGCAATGATTTTGGTGAAATCAGTGAGGTAGAAGCAAAAGGATTAAAAAACAGTATCGTTGCTACATGTATTTATGTCGTTGTACTAGCTGTTTTCTTATTTTGGCCCAACTCTCCTCTACGAAATGAAGACGGCGGAATTGTTCCATCTCCTTTTTTAGATGGTATCATTCCGATTACGCTGCTGTTTTTTGTGGTAGTTGGCTCTGTTTATGGAATAACAGTAGGGAAAATCAAAAGTTCTAGAGATATACCTGCTTATATGACTGATTCGATGAAAGATATGGCTAGCTATATTGTCCTTATTTTTGCCGCCGCTCAATTTATTGCTTACTTTAATTGGACTAATATTGGAACGTGGATTGCAGTAGAAGGAGCGGATGCATTAAAAGCACTAAATCTAACTGGACTTCCAGTTGTGGTTGGTTTTGTATTTTTAACTGTGGTTCTAAGCCTTCTTATTTTTAGCGGCTCTGCTCAATGGGCACTAGAAGCACCTATTTTTATTCCATTATTCATGCTGTTAGGATACAATCCTGGATTTATTCAAGCAGCTTACCGAATAGCGGATTCGTCTACGAATGTAATCACTCCTTTAAATCCATACATGATTGTCATTTTAGCCTTTATGAAAGAATACGAGCCGAAAGCAGGACTTGGAACCATCATTTCACTTATGCTTCCTTATACTTTAGCCTTCTTAGGAATTTGGATTGTAATGTTGATTGTTTTTGCTGTATTCGGTATTCCTTTAGGACCAGGTGTATATATGTATTTGTAAAAAAAATCCTCTTCTTGGAGTAGAAGAGGATTTTTTATGTCAGAAATTCTAACACACACAAATAATATTGCAGCTTCTGTGTACATAGAAGAATAAATAACAAAAAGAAAAGAGTTTTAAAAACAAAAGTTTTCTGAATAAATTTGCAAAAAGTAGTTGCTAAATACATATAAATCAAATATGATAGTAAACATAACGAGATATGTTATATAATCTAACATTGAATTTAGGGGTTATTTATTCGTACTTAAGGGGGAAATCATCATGCAAATGGGCGATTCAGTATTTATGTTTTTTTCGGCATTATTGGTTTGGATTATGACACCAGCTATTGCATTGTTTTACGGAGGCATGGTTCGAAGTAAAAACATGTTAAGTACCGCGATGTATAGCGTAGGTTCCTTAGCTGTCATATCTGTTCTTTGGATAGTAGCTGGCTATTCTCTAGCATTTTCGACCGGTGGCAATGCTTTTATTGGAAACTTGGACTGGGTGGGATTAAAAGGCGTTGGATTCACTCCAAACGGGGACTACAGTGCAACGATCCCGCATAACATGTTTATGATGTTTCAACTAACATTTGCTGTGTTAACAGTAGCTATTATCTCTGGTGCTTTTGCAGAGCGCATGAAGTTTTCAGCATTTATCTTATTTGCTATCCTATGGTCATTATTTGTATATGCACCCGTTGCACACTGGGTTTGGGGAGTTGGCGGATGGCTTCGTGAACTAGGAGCTATTGACTTTGCTGGCGGAAACGTCGTTCACATTTCATCAGGTGTAGCAGGATTAATTCTAGCTCTTGTTGTTGGAAAACGAAAAAATGCCGATGCTGCAGCACCTCACAATTTACCGCTAACTCTTTTAGGCGGAATGCTGATTTGGTTCGGGTGGTTTGGATTTAACGTTGGAAGTTCCTTAACTATTAACAGCGTTGCAATGACGGCTTTCATTAACACGAATACAGCGGCAGCAACAGGAATTATCGGCTGGCTTGTAGTAGAGTGGATTATTAATAAAAAGCCTACGCTTCTTGGAGCCGTTTCGGGAGCGATTGCTGGACTTGTAGCTATTACACCAGCTTGTGGATTCGTTACACCGTTTGCTTCTATTGTAATTGGTTTTATCGGCGGAGCAGTTTGTTTCTGGGGTATCTTCTCACTTAAAAAGAAAATCGGTTACGACGATGCGTTAGATGCATTTGGTCTTCACGGTATTGGGGGAACATGGGGAGGTATCGCAACGGGTTTATTTGCCACAACTTCTGTAAATGATGCCGGCGCGAATGGTTTATTCTACGGAGATCCAAGTCTACTATGGAAACAGCTGGTGGCTATCGTAGCAACGTATCTATTTGTCGGCATCGCTACCTTCATTATTGTTAAAGTGGTTGGGTTGGTAGTATCTCTACGCGCAACACAAGAAGAAGAAACGCTCGGGCTTGATATTACGCTGCACGGTGAAAGAGCGTATCACGAATCGAATATGTAAAAGGGGTGGGCACAGTGAGTGATGTTTTAACAAAAATTGAAATTATTACGCGCCCTTCAAAGTTTGAAGAGCTTAAGCAAGAACTAGCAAAAATTGGCGTGAGCGGTATTACGGTTACAGATGCGTTAGGATGCGGATTGCAAAAAGGCATTACGGAACTTTACAGGGGCGTCAAAAAACAAGACAATATGCACGCCCGAATTAAAGTGGAAATTGTGGTCTGCGAAGTTCCCGTATCCGACGTTGTTGATAAAGCAAGAAAAGTACTAAATACAGGTCAGCCTGGAGATGGGAAAATATTTATCTATGAATTAAAAAATGCGATTAAGATCCGAACAGGGGAAGAGGGATCACAGGCATTACGAAACAATAGTTAAACTCGGGGAGAAGCGGAAAACAAAGGGTCATAAAAAGAGGCTGGGACAAAAGTAGTTTAGCCTAAGTGAAAAACGAACCACTCATCAACATATTTAATGAGTGGTTCGTTTTTTTTGTTTTTTGTGATGATGTCTATCGTTTTATTTGTTTCTTTCCTTCTAGTAGTTGATTGCAGGGCAAGGCGGAGACCCCGCAGGAGCACAAGCGACGAGGAGGCTCAGCGGCCGCCCGCGGAAAGCGAAGCCCTGCACAGAAATCAACTGCGGTGTCATAAGCCGGCCAGCCCATGTATCTCATTTGTCCGTCTTTCGGTTAGATTCATTTCGTTATGTCTCAACCTTTTTTAGGTTGAATAGTTACAAGGCATGTTTCCTTATGGTGACATGCTTTTTTGTTATATATACGGCCAAGGAGTATATCGCAAAAACCAAGTGAATATAATTAAAATTATTTTTATAAAATTAAGAAAATTATAAAAATACGTGTCATTATTACTGACAAGTTTGGTAAAATAGTGCTGTTTATCCTTTTATAATAGTAAAAAATGACTATAATTTTACTTTTATTAGTTTCTCTCTGTATAGGAGAGTGAATCTATTATGAAAGGATGTGACAATCAGTGTACATAAACAGCAAGCTTTTTTACCGTTTTCAGAAATGACATTTGCCGAAAAGATAGAAAGCGTTCTAGACGCGAACAAAGGGAGGGAAAATCGTTATAAAAGACTAGCCGCTATTACGCGTTTTATAACGATTACTACATGCTAAGTAAAAAAATGTTATCCATTTTAGCAACAACGGTCTTATCAGTAGGATTTGTAGCTGGCTGTGGCAGCAACAGTACATCAGGAGAAGATAAAGGCAGCAATGTTATTAAAATTGCTACGCAAAGCCCTTTGTCAGGAGGTAGTGCAACGTTAGGTGAAGCGATCAAACTGGGAGCTCAGCTAGCTCTTGATGAAGAAAAAGATACGTTTAAAAAATTAGGATATAAACTTCAGCTTGTGCCGTATGACGACCAAGGCGATCCTAAAAAAGGCGTAGCAAACGCTCAGTTAATCGGATCAGACAAAGCTGTCTATGGCGTAATAGGACATTTAAATTCAGGGGTTACCATTCCTTCATCTGAAACGTATGAGAAATACTCAATTCCAATGATTTCTCCTGCAAGTACAGCAACGGATCTAACAGACCGAAAGTTAAAAACAGTTAACCGCATTGTAGCCCGTGATGACTTCCAAGGGCCTGCAGGAGCGAAATATGCTGTTAAAGAGTTAAAAGCAAAAAATATTTTTGTCATTCAAGATAAAACAGCCTACGGACAAGGGCTTGCAGACGCTTTTAAAACAGCGGCTGAAAAAGAAGGGGCAAAAATTGTTGGATTTGAAGGAATTACAGTTGGAGAAAAAGATTTTAACGGTGTGTTAAATCAAGTCTCTAAAGAAAAGCCGGATCTTGTTTATTTTGGTGGTCTCTATGCAGAAGGCGGACTTTTAATTAAACAAGCTCGTGACAAAGGAATTACCGCTAAGTTTATGGGAGGAGACGGCTTAGACTCATCAACTTTGGTTGATATTGCTGGAGATGCTGTAAAAGATACGTATCTTACATCAGTAGCAGGCGATGCTTCCAAGACGCAATTTGCTAAAGATTATGAGAAGAAATTCAATAAAAAAGTAGAGTCATATTCTGTATACGGGTATGATTCCATGAAGGTTATGCTTCAAGGTATTCAAAAAGCAATTGAAGACAATGATAAAAAGCTTCCTTCTCATGAAGCAGTGCGTGATGCCGTACGAGGTATTAAAGAATACAAAGGAGAACTTACGCAGGTAGGATTTGATGAGAAAGGAGACAATAAATACGCTAAAATCTTTATCTATAAGTTTGACGCTCCTTCATACCCAGCTAAATTAGAAGGGGAAATCTCACAGTAAACCTTAGAAAAGAAAGGTATGGATGTTCCGTACCTTTCTTTTCTTAAAATTGATTTTATAGGACGAAAGGGACGAGGTTATATGTTTGCTCATATTATACAAACACTGCCGCAAGTGTTAATCGACGGACTAACATTAGGAGCTGTATATGCAATTATTGCCCTAGGTTATACGATGGTATATGGCATTTTAGAACTCATCAATTTTGCACACGGCGAAATTTTTATGTCAGGGGCCTTTATCGGAACCGCTATTTTAATAGGATTAACAGGCGTAGGTTGGATTGCAGCTTTTCCAGCTGTTGTGACGTTAATTTTAGTTCTTCTTATTACGAGTATTGCGACTGGGTTTCTTGGTATGGGAATTGAAAGAGTGGCTTATCGCCCCCTGCGCAAGTCTTCTAAACTGATTACACTTATTACAGCTATCGGAATGTCGTTTCTATTACAGGATT
Source organism: Priestia sp. 179-F W1.4 NHS (assembly GCF_045369295.1). Lineage (NCBI taxonomy): Bacteria > Bacillati > Bacillota > Bacilli > Caryophanales > Bacillaceae > Priestia > Priestia sp. 179-F W1.4 NHS. The sequence goes on from NZ_JBIQFF010000001.1 coordinate 1,765,209, forward strand.
TTGTGCGCTTCATTACGGAACTTAAGAATGGTAATTATATTGTTAATACCCCTGCTTTATTTTCAGGAAAAGTATCGGTTAACGCTTCTTCTCTTTCATCATCATTTGATGATGCTACATTTAAAGTAACGTTTATCGTAGTGTTAATTGTTGCTCTTTGCTTAATGATCGGACTCGAAATTTTCGTCAATCGAACCAAATGGGGAATGGCAATGAGAGCCGTAGCTCAAGATTCCGATACGGCTTCACTCATGTCCATTAATGTAAACAAAGTTATTTCTCTTACTTTTTTTATTGGTTCGGCTTTAGGGGGAGCAACCGGCGTGTTATTTGCGCTTCATTACGGAACAATTGACCCTTACATTGGTTTCATATTAGGATTAAAGGCTTTTACAGCAGCAGTTTTAGGAGGAATAGGCAATATAAGAGGCGCAATGTTTGGAGGGCTAATGCTTGGCATTCTTGAAATGTTTGCAGCTGCGAATTTATCAACAATTACCGGCAATGTTTTAGGAGCAGAGTATAAAGATGTATTTGCATTTGCTATTTTGATTTTGGTGTTAATTTTTAAACCAGAAGGCTTATTTGGAAAAGCCGTTACAGAAAAAGTGTAGGTGATGACGATGAAAAAATTAATGAGTAGGCTTGAAGGAAACAAAAAGGCGCAAATCATTTTATTTTTTATATATGTAATTGCAACAAGCGGTAGTTTAATGCTTGCCCAAAAGTCCGTCGTCGCATTTTTACTTCTTTTATTTTCATTATTACTTCTGTACTTTATGTCTCTTTCTACTAAATTAAAATGGCTAATAGCAGGGGTCATTTTAATTGTGCTGCTTCCTTTTTCAGCTAGCCAAGGCCCTGCTTATGAATCATATATGGAAGTATCTACGCTAGTAGGCATTTATGTTGCTATGGCACTTGGGTTGAACATTGTAGTCGGATTGGCCGGATTATTGGATTTGGGATTTGTTGCTTTCTTTGCAGTTGGGGCTTACACGTATGGAATTTTCGCGACTAATCAAGCTGCTAATTTTATGCCTTTTGGTACGTACCCATTATCAGGAGAAAGCTTTTGGTTTTTTATTATTGCAGGGTGCCTAATAGCCGCTTTATTTGGAGTTTTGCTTGGTATACCTGTGCTGCGCGTAAAAGGAGACTATCTAGCTATCGTTACGCTTGGATTCGGGGAAATTATTCGAATTGTGTTTAACAATTTGGATAAACCGATCAATATTACAAACGGGGCAATGGGGCTGTCCTCCGTGACGCCGCCTTCTATTTTTGGGATTAATTTAGTATATCCAAGTCAGTTCTATTATGTAGTATTAGTCATCTTAGCTGCGGTTATTTTTATTGTACGGCGATTTGAATATTCTAAAGTAGGACGATCGTGGAAAGCGGTTCGTGAAAATGAAATTGCCGCTCAAGCGATGGGAATTCACCTTGTTAGAACAAAGCTGCTTGCGTTTGCTATTGGTGCATCATTTTCAGGCATGATGGGAGTTGTTTTTGCCGCGAAGCAAACGTTTGTCGATCCAACCAGCTTTACGCTGTTAGAATCTATTACGATTTTAGTGATGGTTATTTTAGGAGGAATGGGGAGCGTTCCGGGCGTCATACTTGGAGCAGCGGTTGTAACCATTCTTAATCTTCAAGTATTAACGGAGCTCACGGATTGGTTTAATCAGCTGAGCTTAAACGGAGTTATCTCTATACCGGATGCACTTTCGCCAGCTAAAATGCAGCGATTTATCTTTGGCGGACTTCTTATTTTATTTGCTCTATACAGGTCTCAGGGATTGCTTCCTGCTAAACAGCCTACGTTCGATTTGAAAGAGCTGAAAGAAGAAGCTGAAGAAGAAATACAGCCTGTGATTTCAACGGCTAAGAAAAACGTCAATCTATAGAGGTGAAAGAAATTGTCTATTTTAGAAGTGAAAAATGTAACCAAGACCTTTGGCGGTTTAGTTGCCAATCAAGACGTAACAATGGATATTCAAAAAAATTCAATAACAGCTGTAATAGGACCAAACGGCGCTGGAAAGACCACGTTTTTTAATATGGTGACAGGTGTTTATCAGCCAACCTCAGGTGATATTATGTTAAATGGTCAATCCATAACAGGGCTAAAACCTCACAGCGTATCAAAACAAGGGATTTCTCGGACATTTCAAAACATCAGGTTGTTTAGTAATATAACGGTTTTAGAAAATGTGTTAGTTGGGATGCACAACCATTTGAAAGCAACCACTTTTGAAACGCTGTTGAATTTACCTCGAGCAAGAAGAGCGGAAAAAACAGCTAAAAAAGAAGCGTATAAGCTGTTGGAATACGTTGGGCTAGAAGCTTTATATAACGAAGTAGCCACTAACTTATCATATGGAGCGCAGCGTCGACTCGAAATTGCGAGAGCGTTAGCTACTAGACCCTCACTGTTATTATTAGACGAACCGGCTGCTGGTATGAATCCGCGTGAAACAAAAGAGCTGACGGATCTTATTCACACGATACGAAGAGACCGGGAAATAACCATTTTATTAATTGAGCATGACATGAAGCTCGTCATGGAAATTTCTGATCATATTATTGTATTAGATCATGGAATAAAAATTGCAGAAGGAAATGCTGAACATATCCGTACGCACCCGAAAGTGATCGAAGCCTATTTAGGAAAAGGAGCGGCAGAGGAGATAGAAAGGAAGGAGAAAAGCACATGACTCTATTAAAGTTAACTGAAGTTGACACCTTTTACGGAGGAATTCAAGCGCTTAAAGGAATAACGATTGATGTAGAAGAAGGAGAAATTGTGACTCTTATTGGAAGCAATGGAGCCGGTAAATCTACCACACTAAAGTCCATTAGCGGTCAAGCTCCTGTCAAAGCAGGTAGTATCGTGTATAAAGGCACCCACATCACGAAATTCCCTCCTCACCAAACGGCCCGGCTAGGAATAGCTCACGTACCAGAAGGAAGAAAAATTTTCCCTAAGATGACGGTAAAAGAAAATTTAACGATTGGAGCCTTCTCACTTTCTAATAAAAAAATAATAGAAGAAAATATGGCTAGAGTATTCACATATTTTCCGAAATTAAAAGAAAGGCTGACTCAAAAAGGAGGAACGATGAGCGGCGGTGAGCAGCAAATGCTAGCTATCGGGCGAGCGCTTATGATGAACCCTTCTATGCTTATGCTAGATGAACCTTCTATGGGGCTTGCTCCCATCATTGTAGAACAAATATTTGAAATCATTATGGAATTAAATAAAAGCGGAATGACCATTTTACTCGTTGAACAAAACGCTTATCAAGCACTGCAAATCGCGCACCGAGGCTACGTGATTCAAACGGGAGAAATTATTTTGCAAGGAAAAGGACCGGAATTAATTCACAATGAAAAAATAAAAGAAGCTTATTTAGCTTAAAAAACAAACCGCATCGCGTTTTAACGCTGCGGTTTATTTTTGTTCACAGGGGACGATTTGGATAAAGCAGGTAAGCATTGCTATTATCTGGTTTAGTTTCTTAATTAAGTAGGGAACGTTTAAAATAAGATTATTGAATAAGTGAGTAATTAGATAACCTCCTAGATGAAAGGAATGCTTCAATTTAAAGCTTTTTCATAAAAAACAAAAAAAGTTGAAACTTTTTTCATCAAAAAACGTTTATAAAGTAATAGAAAAAAATGGGTACGGTTATTTACACTCAAAAAGGAAGTGAGAGCGTGGCGACGCTGAAAACTAATTATTTGACTGACTTATGCTTAATCTATAGAGAAAGTCAATTTTATGTAATGCAAATACCTAGTTTCTACAAAAAAATGGCTAGCAAATACTTTCAGTTTCAGCCCCAAGAAAAAATAATTGCGTATTTACACAGCTCTTTTATAGCAGGCCTAGATAAAAGAGGAATTTGCTTTACAAATAAGGGAATTTATTGGAAAAGCAGAGGGATGAAAAAAGGAAAAATGTTATGGGAAGAGTTCGCTAACATTCAATCCATTACCATTCGAAAAGAAGAAATGATCTGTTTTAATGACGTGGAGAAATTTCAAGTTAATCAAAACGATTACTCAGCTAGAAAGCTAGTATCTCTATTAAAAAAAATCAAGAAATTTATTCGCACTCATTCTCATGAATATATGTGTCAAGACTATATATATCCGTGTGTATCCTCAAAAGAATTAACTTCTATTTGTTCATCTTTTCAAATTCATCAAACACCTGATCCAAAAGATGTGTTGTCGGTAGAAGGACAACTATGTGAAGAAGTTGAAAAAGAAATGCGAAACAGGCTCTATTTACCTGCAAAAGAAAAAATTGTAGCTCATTTAAATACATATCCTCTTCAAAAAACCGAAGGGATTACCGTTTGTTCTAAAGGAATTTATTTCTCAAAATCTTTTAAAACAGTTTACTACCCTTGGCACTTATTTCGCCACGTGAGTATTTCGGTGGAAACGGAGGAATTAAAAATTGCTAAAAAACATTCGTTATCTCTCAACTCAGCTGTCTTATCAAGTGGGGAAGTAATGCTGTTTCTCAAACAAATTAAACAGCATGTGCAGGCTTTGCATGAAAAAGAAATCGATATTAAACAAGATAATAAGTTTGCATGGAAAATGTTAATTTAAAAAACAGGTTACCGGTAATCTGTTTTTTTGTTTTGTAGTTCTTTGGAATCATTTATTTGGAATATTGAAAGACATCATACAAGTAAACAAGACTAGAATATTGGAAGTTAAGAAAATTTTTCCATGACTATAAGGTTAATTTTACCAAAATGTCTTTTTCGTTTGGATAATTATGCTAAAATAGAGCTCGAGTTTATTTTAAGGAGCTGACAACAAGATGGAACGTAATTATTCAATTGATTTTATTAAGTTTTTTGCTACAGTGTTTGTGGTTTGTATTCATGTTAACCCATCACATGACGATTTCTTTTTAGGGAACCAGGAAAATGTGCTAGATGTCATTGTTGACACATTTGCACGATTCGCGGTTCCTTTTTTCTTTATTGTATCAGGGTATTTGTTTACGAATAAAATTCAAAAACATCCAAAACCTTCTGCATACTTAAAAAAATACACGTGGAATATTTCAAAGCTTTATGCATGTTGGTTCATCTTTTATTTATTGTTTGGTGTAGTTCTGCGCTTATTTCAGAACCACGGAACATTAGCAGAGCGAAAAGATGCAGTAGCTGATTATTTAACATCATCCATCACATTCAAAGATATCTTTTATTATGGAAGTGACACAAGCGGATTTCAGCTTTGGTACTTGATTGCGTTAATTTGGGCTGTTGTCATCGTTTTCTTATTTCAAAGATGGAAAAAGATCGGTTTATTAATGCTTATCAGCACCGTATTATATGTAACTGGGTTATTTGGACAGTCTTATTCTTTATTTTTTCCACTTTCTTTTCAAACGAGAGATGCCCTGTTCTTTGGTTTGTTCTATACAGTATTAGGAGCTATGTTTGCCCTTTATGGTAAGCAAATTCTGTCAGTATTAAACGTAAGGCCCATGATTTATTTAGCCAGCTTTTTTGTGTTTTCAGCGTTAGAGATCGCCGAGCGCTACTGGTTGGTCAATATCCAGCACAGCAAGCCCGGAGACTATTTTATTTCTACGATTTTTTTATCGGCATCATTGTTTTTATTCGTATTAAGCAGTCCAAGTCTTGGCAAAAACTCGTTTTTCTCAAAGGTTGGGAAAAATTCAGTTGGCATTTATGTCGTGCATATATGTATTTTAAATGAGACCTATCGATTGCTTCGTTCCATAGATTCTTCTTTCTTTACAAATAGTATCGTCGCATATGTACTTATCGTCCCAGCAGTTTTTTGGTGCTCGTACTATTTATACAGAGGGATTCAATGGACAAAGGGAAAGTTACATGCAAAGCCGCACAAACATTCGTTTACAAAGCTACAGCATAAATAAGAAAAGCACCGGAGCAAGGGACTGACCCCAAAGCTTCCGGTGTTTTTTTGATAAAAAATGAGTCATTTAAAACCTAATTGGCTTGAGCTTCGTCTAATGTATTGAAAAAGAGGTGAGTGAAGTGAACGATTTGCTATTTGCATTAGTAGAGCAAGAAGAGTATGAAATTCTTTTAGAAGAGGCTATGAATGAATATGGTCAATCCATCTTGCAGCTTGTATATTCTTACGTGCGAAATTCTACTGTTAGTGAGGATTTGACACAAGAAATTTTTGTGAAGTTTTATAATTCTCTTTCTACGTATTCTAAGCAATCTAGTTTGAAAACTTGGTTATGGCGCATTGCTATTAATCACTGCAAAGATTATTTAAAAAGTTGGTACGTGCGAAAAATGCAATTTACAGAACATATACATACGATTTTTGAATCAAGCAAAGAAATGATCGAAGAAGAAATGGTAAAAAAAGAGGAGTCTGAAGAATTGGTTCAAACTGTAATGAGTCTTCCATTAAAGTATAGAGAACTCATTTATCTGCATTATTTCGAAGAATACACAATTAAAGAAATAGCTGAGCTTTTATCTATTAATTCTAATACGACTAAAACACGATTACGGCGTGGAAAAGAATTGTTAAAACAAATGATAGAGGAGGGCTAATATGGATGAAAGATTACGTCATCTAAAAGGCTCAATGAAGCAATCTGTATTCCAAAACCTGCAGTTTACTGACAAGCACAAGCAAGCTATTAAGCGAAAAATAAAACAAGAAAACATTTTACTGCCAGCGCTACAGCTTCTGTCAGTTGAAAAAAATGGAATAGAACTTGTTCAAAAACTACGGAGTAGAGGAATTCAAGAGTTTGATGAACAAGAAGGGTTTGTGTACATTCTGCTGCATCAGCTTGAGCAAAAATCATACGTAACAAGCCGCTGGAAAGAAGATCAGAAGAAATACTATCAGCTGAATAGTAAAGGTAAAAAGGTAATGAAAAGCTTAGAAAATGGAAGTCAACGATCAGCTTTTGTCCTTCAAGGGTTATTAGGAGGAGGACAATGAAAAAAGAAGAATTTTTACAGTCAATTACTCAAGAAATAAAACATAAAGAAGCAAAAGAAGCAGTGTATCAAGAGCTTGATACCCATATTAAAAACTTAGAACGAGAATCTATTCAGCGCGGTGTTTCTCAAGAGGAAGCTGAAAAAAAAGCTGTTGAACAAATGGGCAGTTCAGCGGAACTAAGCAGACGCTTTCAAAAGCTATACCGCACAAAGATTGATTGGATCTTAGTTTCATTATTTGTTGTAGCGTTAGGCTTAGGAATGTTGACAATTAAGCTAGGTTCATCTATATCAATGGAAACCAAACTTATTACTGCATTAATTGGACTAGCCCTGACAGCAGTATGTGCTTTTCAAAACTACCGCAAGTGGAGAGAGTGGGGGTGGGTAGCATTTATAGCTCCTACACTCCTCCTTGTATTATTTAATCTGCATATATTGCCAGAAAGGAGTCAACCAAACGTTCAAGGTACAACCGTAGTAAACCTATCTTTTTTTAGCCTAGATTTAAATTTCATTTTAATATTTTATTTAATAGGTTGGGGATATATTTTACAACGTAGGTCATGTAACGTTCCCATTATAGCAGTACTATTTATTTTAACCATAGTCTTATACGGGCGTTTAACTAGTATTCCTAATGTGATGATGTACATCATCATGATCGCTTCTATGTTTATATTTAGTGCTCGTAAACATGCTAAAAAGATCACTTTGTTGTTTCTGCTCACACTGTTTATAATTATAGCCGTTATGCTGCTCCTTTCAGGAAGCTCTTATTACTTAAGTCGTCTATCAATTGTGCTGCATCTAGGGAAAGATCCAGCAGGGGCAGGCTACGTCCCTGTACATCTTTCTCGCCTGTTCCATCAAGCTGAGTGGCTTCCTCAAGCTAATCCATCAGAGGGATACCGAATAGGTGGAATCGACACAGAATTTGTATATGCAGGTTTGACCTATGCCTACGGCTGGGGAATTTCAATTTTTATTATGCTAGTGTTGAGTGCTTTATTAGTAAAAATGATACTGTTAATTAAACAGATTCGCGATCCGTTTGGAAAAATGCTTGTTTCCGGAAGCGTAAGCGTGTATGCATTTCAGTTGCTTTATAATTTAGGTATGTCGTTTAATCTCCTCCCAATTATGGGTGTATGGTTGCCATTTATAAGTTATGGTATGGGTCCCACAATTGCAAATGCGGTGTTCATTGGCATTGTGCTTAGTATATATAAAACAAAAGATATACCGATAAAAGAGCTGGTTAACTAAGCCAGCTCTTTTATGATGCAATAGCATACAAAAGCTGCTTTTGCATTTTAGGAGATAAAGGAATATTTTGATACAATTCGTAAATATGATGTTCGTTCCGGTGATAACAAATCCAATCCTTGTACGTTCCTTTTAAGAAGATACGAAAAAACACGATTCGCTTATTCGTGCCGCCTGTTTTTAATTCAATTTTCAAATCATCTGTTTCTAATGTATACTGTACTGTAGAAGAGGAGAGAGCAAGTTTAGTTGTTTTTTTACTTGTTTTAATGAATTCGGCAAGTTCAATGATCTTCATTTTTTTACCTCACTCTATTGTAAATTAGGGGTATCTTATACGTATGATGTGTACAAAGAAAATAGAATCGTTTTTTTATAGTTTAGAAGAATGATCTTCAGCCCCTTCGTTAAGGGATTTGCATAAAAGGTTGACGTTTTCTTTGAATACAAATAAAATGCATATTAAGAAGTATTTCCCTCATTGTAACTACAGAAAAAGAAGAATTAAGGGGGCTCAATATGTTGACTGACTTAGTCGTAAGTCAAAAAGTAGTCAAGGTAAATGAATTTACTGTTGTAGGAGTGCCTATTCGAACAGATGAACCTGTGGAAGAAACGGGCACAGGTCTTATTCCTGAGCACTGGCAGACTTTTTATAAACAACAGTTAGCTAATAAAATCGCCAATAAAGTAAATGGTAATACATTTGCTCTTTATACAGAATTTGAATATAATCAAAAAATGGATTTTACATTTGCTCTAGGATATGAAGTTTTACCTGGCGGCGAACTCAAAGATGATATGAGAGAGTTCATCATCCCAGAAGGTGAATATATGGTGTTTACAACAGCTGTTGGGCCAGCTAGACAGGTAGTCGTAGAGGCTTGGGCTTATATTCGCGAGTGGGCTAAAAAAAATCATCGTGCCTATAAAATAGACTTTGAATTATATGATGAACGCTGTATTGATCCTGAGTGCAGTCAAGTTGATATTTATGTTTCGATTTAATAGCTAGTTTTGCTAAGTAGTTAAGATGCAGATAAGCGTTTTTTGCTGCGTTCTTACTTTTGACGATAGGAATACAAAAGGGGTTTAGTGAGAGTGATCAGCAACGATTTATTACAAGCTTTAAAAGACGGATATAAACAGAGAATTAAATGGGTACTTATAAGTCAAATGGCACTGTTCATCACCGTAGCAGTCATACTTGTATCAAATTTTGTCACTAAATTTTCGTTTAACCAATTAAGCTTTATTTTTGTTTTGGTTAGTATAAGTTCGCTGTTATCAGGGGTAGAGCACGTATTGTTAAAACGTGAGAAGTGGCAATGGATTTTTGATTTTATTTTAGCTGCTTTTTTTATTGGTTTATCTATTTTTTTACACCGTTAAAGCGCCTGGTTCAGCGCTTTTTTATTTTGAACAGCTCAGCACACAAATTTCGGACCTTTCTAGTATAAACAAAACAAAAATAGGTATTTATGACGAAAATAGTCAGAAGATTTAGTAAAAAAGTCTTGTATCTTGTCTTTATTTCGATTATGATAAGTTTACACCCTTCGTATTCACTTCTTTGGATGTCAGTACCTCTATTTTTATACTACAGAAAAGAGGTGAAGCCATTTCTTCAGTTTTCCTGCTAGCCTGCATATTAACCCTTTTAGCTATTTTATTTAGTAGCAACTACCCTCAAAATTAAAGGAGAGATCCGCGCTTATGTCAAAAGCTCCTGTAAAAAACGATATTGAACTTCAACTATCTGAAACGCACTTTTTTCAACTGCTTGATTTAATTTATTTAGGTAACTGGATGGTCACAGCATGTTCTGGAGTGGAAGATGAGCATGCACAGGAATATACGGATGTAGAAAAACAAATGTTTTCACACGCAGAGCCTTTCCTTGAAAAAGGACCTTTTCACACGCTAAACAGTGAGGTTATGTTTACAGAAGAACATGAAGATTCTCTTCAAGATATTATTGGAGAATACGATAACGAAGTGTTTTGGGAAGCGCTAGCCTATCGCATGGCTAAACGAGATGTGATAGAGCAAATAGGACCCACTAAAGAAATAAAAAATGAAGTTTTTATGCAAATTTTCCATCGAGAAATGGATTATATACGAGAGTTTGAGACAAATGGAATTAAACGAATAACTATACCGCCTTTGCAGTAAAGGAGACAAATCGGCTTTCAACCTTGAAGGCCGATTTGCTGTTAAGCTGAAGCTTTTCTATTCCGCCTGAGAGGCGGAATAGATCGGTATGTAAAGCTCCGCCATAACCATTCACACGGACCGTAATAGAAATAATAAAGCCACCACTTATTAAGAAAAAGCTGGAGTGCATAGATGATAAGACAAATAACCGTGCTTTCCGTTAAGGTAAGAGTTCCGTATAAACCAAAGATTCGAACCATCCACAGGCAAATTAAAGTTTGGCTAAGGTAAGTTGTTAATGCCATTGTTCCACTATACTTAAAAAGACCCAGCATTGAAGCGTAAGGAGAAAATTGCAGGAATAACAGTAAGGTGGTAAGATAAAAAAAACATAGAAAAATGCCGCTCAAGCTTGTAAAAAGGTGAATGGCCGCCTGCTGATAGAGTTCGTATCTTAAAATCTCTGTTTTTAGCATAGCCAGAATAATAGTTAAAGTGAAACCTGCTGCGCCTGTTATTGACTGAATTTTCTTGAAAAAAGAACGATTTTGTTCGATATTATGTACCAATCCTTTTTTAGCAGTATATAAGCCAAACAACAACATAGAAAATACGGGAAAGATAGAAAACGGTAGATTTAATAGCATAGGCACCACTTCAACATTCAAACGATAAAACAGCCAAGATAAATAGTCTGCTTGCCTGTAGGTGGATAAATATTGGGTTAAGACATGTTCATGTAAAGCTTTATACTCCCACTGAGCCTCCTGCAAGACGTGGGCTGGAATAAAAAACTGCATGCAAGCCAAAAGATAAAAAAAGCATAGCAAGCCTATTGCCCACAGCAAAATCGTCTTAGCTTTTCGATTGTAAAAAAAGAATAATAAAAAACCGCCAATAGCATACACATGCAAAATGTCTCCATACCAGAAAAAGACAAGATGAAAAAGCCCGATTAATAGCAAAGCAGCCATTCTTCTTGACCATAAAGCAGCGGCAAAGTACTGCTTTTCTTGAGCTCTATGCAAAAAAATTCCGCATCCAAGTCCAAACAAAAAAGAAAAAATGGTAAAAAACTTCCCTTGCACAAACAGCTGCAAGAATAAATCAATATAAGCATCTATTCCTTCATACTTATAAGAAACATTGTACAGCTGAAAAATAAATATCGGAGAAGTAAAAGCAGGTATATTCACTAAAAAAATGCCCAGCAAAGCAATGCCCCGAATAATATCAAGAACAACAAGACGTTCGTTAAGGGGAAGTGGAGAAGGATTCATCGCTGTCGCTCCTTTTGGTTAGATATGTACATCTTAACACGGCAGTGGCGAAAAAATAGGTGGAAGTACAAAAAAATAAGCGGAAAGATTCATAGCTTTATGGATGAAAAAGTTGGATAATAATGGTATGGTCACCCATATCAAATATGAAAGGTGGAGAAAAAGATGAAAACAGCACTTGTGTTAGGTGGAACGCGTTTTTTCGGAAAAAATTTAGTTCAGACATTGCTTTCTAAAGGAGTACAGGTTACGTTAGCAACGCGAGGCAAAACACCGGATGATTTCGGCGACCGAGTTGAGCGAATTTTTCTTGATCGTGTAGAAAAAGATTCTGTAATCGAGACAACAAGAGGAAGAAAATGGGATGTTATCTTCGATCAAATATGCTATTCTTCACACGGCGCAGCTGTTGCTGTTGAAGCTTTTCGTCATAGTACGAGTCACTATGTACTTACCTCGACTCTTTCAGTATACGGTTCTTTAGAAAAAACGTGTTATGAAGAAGATTTTGATCCATACAAGTATCCTATTTCATATACACGCCGTGAAAATATTTCCTATCAAGAAGGAAAACGCCAAGCCGAGGCAGTATTCTTTCAAAAAGCACCGTTTTCGGTAACAGCTGTCCGTTTTCCAATTGTTATGGGAAAAGATGATTATACGGACCGCTTGCGTTTTCACATAGAAAAAATTATGCATGGAGAAGAAATTGGTGTACCGGCTATTGAAGCAGAAATGAACTTCATTTCACAGGAAGAAGCAGGTGAATTTTTAGTTTGGTGTGCCGAACAGAAGCTAAAAGGGCCGATTAACGCTTGTTCAAATGGTACCATTTCACTCAAAAATTTATTTTCATATATTGAACAAGCAGCGGATAAAACAGCAAGAACAACCTCTCGTTTAACGGATGAAAATAGTTCTCCGTACGGAGTAGATCATTCTTGGACGATGAGCAATGAAAAAGCTAGCTTTTGGGGATATTCATTTACGAACCTGCAGGACTGGCTGCCTTCATTAATCAAAACTGTCGTTGAAAGCGAAAAGAAAGTACCTTTAAGTTAGAGAACAACAAAGACTGCACGTTTAGCAGTCTTTTTGCTATTACAAGCAGAACATTTTTATTTTATGAGCAAAAAAGGTACGCTAAGTATACATCATTATATAGAAGAAAGAAGGATACACTATGGCAAAACATCACTTTCATTTGCAAGCAAATTGGCCAGGAGGCCGAAATGAAGTGGGAACAATTGAAGCAGGGCAATTAAAAACAAACATTTCTATTCCACCAGAAATGGACGGGCCAGGAGCTGGGACAAATCCAGATGAAATGCTGCTAGGAGCAGCAGCCACCTGCTACATTATCACGCTTGCAGCGATGCTAGAAAGAAGTGGAATCCATCAGGAGGCTTTAACGATGGAATCAGAAGCTATCGTGGACGTAACGAATGGTGTGTTTACGTACGAAAAAATCATTCATAAACCTCACGTGATCGTCACACCTGAATTTGCGGCCCAAGAAGAGAAAATCAATCGACTTATAAAAAAAGCAGAAACGTCCTGTATGATTTCAAGAGCCATTCAAGGAAATGTAGAGATCGAATTGGAACCTCAGCTCACAGTAAAAGCGTAATGAATCCATTACGCTTTTGTTATGTTTATTTCTAAAAATAGCACATTTAAGATTGTAAAATACTCAAATTTGAATATAATAATTTAAGTAGCTATCATTTCTGTTCATCAAAAAGATGACGCGAAAGGAGGAACTGAAATGGTTTCATCAGAAAAACATATTCGTTTTATCGTAGCAGGATTGCTGCTCGGTATTTTTATGTCAGCCATGGATAATACCATCGTAGCGACGGCTATGGGGAAAATCATTTCTGATCTAGGCGGATTAGATAAGTTTGTTTGGGTTACGTCCGCTTATATGGTTGCCGTGATGGCAGGTATGCCGATATTTGGTAAACTATCTGATATGTACGGCCGTAAACGGTTTTTTATTTTTGGATTAACCGTATTCTTACTTGGATCCGCATTGTGTGGTTTAGCACAAAGCATTGTGCAGCTAAGTATTTACCGAGCGATTCAAGGAATTGGAGGAGGAGCGCTTCTTCCGATTGCTTTTACCATCGTATTTGATATTTTCCCTCCTGAAAAACGCGGGAAAATGACGGGATTATTAGGTGCCGTTTTTGGCTCAGCAAGCGTATTTGGTCCACTTCTCGGTGCTTACATTACGGAATACATCAGCTGGCACTGGGTGTTTTACGTGAACGTGCCAATTGGACTTTTATCGTTATTTTTTATTATGCGCTTTTATAAAGAGTCAAAAAGTCATAAAAAGCAAAAAATTGACTGGGCTGGTGCAGCCACTCTTGTCATTTCAGTAGTAAGTTTAATGTTTGCTCTTGAACTTGGAGGAAAAGAGTATGAGTGGTCTTCTCCGCAAATTTTATCTCTTTTTGCTATCTTTGCTGTGGCGCTGTCACTCTTCTTTTTTGTGGAAAAGCGTGCGCAAGAGCCGATCATTTCATTTTGGATGTTCAAGCGCCGTTTATTTGCAACATCACAAATTCTCGCTTTCTTATACGGAGCAACGTTTATTATTTTAACGGTATTTATTCCTATTTTCGTTCAAGCTGTCTACGGAGGTTCTGCTACAAATGCAGGTTTAATTTTAACTCCGATGATGTTAGGCTCAGTAGCAGGAAGTGCGATCGGCGGAATTTTTCTCACAAAAACAAGCTTCCGAAACTTGATGATTATGTCCGTTTTTTCATTTGCAGTAGGAATGTTCTTGTTAGGAACAATGGAACCTGATACACCTCGTTGGATGCTCACGGTATTTATGATTTTGACTGGATTTGGCGTAGGGTTTAGCTTTTCTCTTTTACCAACGTCGTCAACTCATAAGCTAGATCCACAGTTTAGAGGTTCTGCCAACTCAACAAACTCATTTGCTCGTTCTTTAGGAATGACGCTGGGAGTTACGATTTTTGGAACGATTCAAAGCAATACATTTACAAATGAGCTGCAGCGCAATTTTCAAGGTATGGGAAATGGATCACAAGGAGCATTTTCTCAAATAGAAGATCCGAGTGCAGTTTTTCAATCAAGTGCCCGAAACAGCATTCCGCCTCAAATATTAGATAAGATTGTTGATGCTATGTCTACATCGATCACGTATGCATTTATGCTTGCTCTTATTCCAATTGCAGTAGCTATTATTACTGTCTTTTTAATGGGAAATGAACGAGTGGAAGTTCCCCCTAAAAAGCGGGTAGAAGCTAAGGAACCGGCAGCTCAAAAATAGAAAAGGCACGAATTTATTCGTGCTTTTTTTACTAAATAAGATGCATATCAAGAGGTGAAAGGTGTTATGAGTGTTAAATTAGTCATACTGGGCTTATTAATGGAAGGAAATAAGCACCCTTATGAAATTCAGCAAACCATTAATGAAAGACAAATGAAGCACTATATTAAACTTGCAAGCGGTTCTTTATATTACGCTTTTGATACGCTCGAAAAAGATCAGTTGGTGAAAGTAGTCGATGTGATTCGAGAGACGAACAGACCTGAAAAGACCGTTTATTCTATCACGGATGCTGGAAGAGAAGAATTTGAGCGTCTTTATTTTGAACAGCTGTTAAAAAAGGAGCATATGCATAGACCTGTTTATGCTGCTCTTTCATTTACTTCTTACGTGGATCAAAAAAAAGTGGCTTCTGCTTTAGAAAAAAAGATTGAGGAAACGGCAGCTTATTTAGAAAAAATGCAAAATTTGTACCAAGTTAAAAAGGTGGATCATTCCATTGCAAATCTGTCGATCATTATGCGCACGATTATGCATTTGAAAGTAGAACTAACTTGGTTCACTCATTTACTCGAAGCGGCGAAAAGTAGCAAGCTTACAGAAGTAGATGATGGTTATTTTAAAGACGTTGAAAAAATCGTAGATGAGTTTTAAAAAAAGAAGCAAAACACTGCTTCTTTTTTTAAATAGTCATAAAATATATTTCAAGCAATTTAATTTTGCCAAAAGCTAGGTCAATAACAATTAATTAACACCTGATTCGACCTTTAATCAGCTTTGCTTATAAAACGCTTTCAAAAAGTAGTAAGACTATTAAAAAAGTAAAAAAAATTAAAGAAATATAGCGATTTCATTTTGATTGACGAGTAAAAGAGTGGTAAAATATAAGCAGATATCAGATACACACGCAGTGAGATTTATCACTCGTTGTAAAGATGTCAGACGATAAGGTAATCGACATTCAAAATGGAAAGATTGTTGAGTACGACAATTATTATAACTCGTTGGGGGTTTTATCATGGGTAACGAAACGTCGAATAGAGGGGAGCCTTGGCAAGGATTTTTGGGTCCGAACTATGGCTATGTATTAGAACAGTATGAGTTATATGAAGAGCAGTCAGATCTAGTAGATCCAGACTTAAAAGAATTATTTGATTATTGGGGTGCTCCTCCATTAAACGAAAGTGAGCAGGTTCAGCAAGCTGAATACGCACAGGCTGCACCTTCAGCTAACACATCTAAAATTGCATCGGCTATTAAGCTAGCGGAAAACATCCGTGCTTATGGTCATCTATACGCGTCAATTAAGCCTCTTGAAAGCGAGAAGAAAGATCCTGTCTTGCTTCACTTGGAAGATTACAATTTAACGCAAGAAGATTTAAAATCAATTCCGGTTGATATTTTATGTACGAATGCGCCATCACACGTCAAGAATGGTTTAGACGCAATTAACTATTTAACAGATGTCTACACAAAAACCATTGCGTTTGAATTCCATCACGTACATAACATGGAAGAGAATAAGTGGCTGACTGACATGGTCGAGTCAGGTGCTATTTTCCAACCTCTTTCAAATGAGAAAAGAACTTCTGTATTAAAGCGTTTAACAGAAGTAGAAGGCTTTGAACAATTTTTACACCGTACATTTGTCGGACAAAAACGCTTTTCTATTGAAGGCGTAGATATGTTAATTCCACTTGTAGATGAACTGATTGCACGCTCAGTGGAAACAAGCCCAAAAACGGTTAATATCGGTATGGCTCACCGTGGACGTTTAAATGTATTAGCACACGTATTAGGCAAGCCGTATGAAATGATTTTTGCGGAATTCCAGCATGCGCCTAACAAGGAATTAGTTCCTTCAGAAGGTTCAATCGGTATCAACTACGGCTGGACGGGAGACGTAAAATATCACCTGGGTGCCGACAAACAAATTAAAGCAGAGAACACAGTTCGAGCTCGTTTGACATTGGCTAGTAACCCTAGTCACTTGGAGTTTGTTAATCCGGTTGTGGAAGGGTTTACAAGAGCGGCTCAAGATGAGCGTGATGTGAATGGATACCCGAAACAAGATGTAAAAAAATCGTTCGCGATTTTAATTCACGGAGATGCTGCGTTCCCTGGTGAAGGTATTGTACAAGAAACGCTGAACTTAAATCAATTGACTGGTTATCAAACAGGTGGAACAATCCACATTATTGCTAACAACATGATTGGATTTACAACAGAAAGCGTCGATTCTCGTTCAACAAAATATGCAAGTGACTTAGCAAAAGGGTTTGAAATTCCAATTGTTCACGTAAATGCGGATGATCCGGAAGCCTGTTTAGCTGCTGCTTATTTTGCTTATGAGTATCGCAGACGCTTTAACAAAGATTTCTTGATTGATTTAATTGGATACCGTCGATTTGGCCACAATGAAATGGATGAACCGTCTGTAACGCAGCCGAAGATGTATGAAATTGTGACAAAACGTCCAACTGTTCGTGCTATGTATGCAAAGCAGCTCGAAGAACAAAACGTTATTCAAAGCGGTCAAGCAGATCAAATTAATGAAGAGTTACAAGCGAAGTTAAAAGCAGCTTATGAGAAAGTACCGCCAAAAGCTGAAAAACAACATAGAATTATGGAAATGCCACAAGCAGTCTTCAAAGGAATTTCAGATATTGATACATCTGTTACAAAAGAAGAGCTGTTTGAAGTGAATCAAGAGCTAGTGAAATATCCTGAAGGATTTAACGTATTTCCAAAACTTGATCGCATCTTATCTAAACGTGCCAAAGCGTTTGAAGAAAATGAAAGCGTGGATTGGTCATTGGGTGAGGCATTTGCATTTGCTACGATTTTAAGAGACGGCACGCCAATTCGTATTACAGGCCAAGATTCTGAACGTGGTACGTTTGCACATAGACATCTTGTTCTTCATGATCATAAGACAGGGGATGTTTACTCACCACTACACGCAATGAAGAACGTAAGCGCTTCCTTTGATATTCGTAACAGTCCATTATCTGAAGGTTCAGTGCTTGGATTTGAATACGGCTATAATGTATTTGCTCCTGAAACGCTTGTTCTTTGGGAAGCACAATTCGGTGATTTTGCCAATGCAGGTCAAGTTATTATTGACCAGTTTATTGCAGCAGGTCGTGCTAAGTGGGGACAAAAATCTGGAATGGTCTTATTGCTGCCACATGGCCATGAAGGTCAAGGGCCAGAACACTCAAGCGCTCGTCTAGAACGTTATTTACAGCTAGCTGGAGAAAACAACTGGACAATCGCAAACGTAACAAGCGCTGCGCAATATTTCCACTTACTTCGACGACAAGCTGCCATTTTACAGCGCGAAGAAGTAAGACCGCTAGTAGTTATGACACCAAAAAGTTTGCTTCGTAATGCTTTTAGTGTGTCAAACCTTGAAGAGTTTACAAAAGGCTCTTTCCGCTTAGTAGTAGAACAGCCTGGATTAGGCAAAAAAGAAGATGCAGTTGAACGAATCGTTCTGTGCAGCGGAAAAATCAGCAGTGAGTTAACGGAACGCTTAAACAAAGCAGAAGATGATAAAGATTGGCTACACGTTCTTCGTCTAGAACAAATTTATCCGTTCCCAAGACGCGTAATTGCTGAAATCTTTGCTCGCTATAAAAATTTAAAAGAGATTGTCTGGTTACAAGAAGAGCCGGAAAATATGGGTGCATGGAACTATGTAGAAGATCGACTGCGTGAAGTAGCACCAGAAGGAGCTACTGTTGACTACATCGGCCGCACAAGACGCTCAAGTCCAGCTGAAGGAGATCCAACAGTTCACAGACAAGAACAAGAACGTATTTTACAAGATGCATTAACTAAAAATGAAATTGCTAACGACGTTGTTACACGATAAGGAAGGGGAATGAACCATGGGAGAGATTAAAGTACCGGAATTAGCAGAATCAATTTCTGAAGGAACAGTTGCGCAGTGGCTAAAACAAGTAGGAGATTTCGTTGAAAAAGGCGATTATATCGTTGAACTTGAAACAGATAAAGTTAACGTTGAAATTACAGCTGAAGACTCTGGTGTGCTAACAGAACTTCTTGCTGGCGAAGGCGACACAGTGCAAGTTGGTGAAACAATTGCACGTCTTGAAGCGAAAGAAGGAGCTTCAGCACCAGCAGCACCAAAAGCTGAAGAAAAACCAGCAGAGGAAGCACCAAAACAAGAAGCTGCTCCAGCTCAGCAAAAAACAGTTGAAGAAGTAGCGCCAGCAGCTGAAGCGCCTCAACAAGGAAGTCAAAAACAATGGCTGATTGCTTCTCCTGCAGCTCGCAAAGCAGCAAGAGAACGCGGAATCAAGCTAGATCAAGTACCAACTACTGATCCTCTTGGCCGTGTGCGTAAACATGATATTGATTCATATGCAGATCAAAAATCAAATGAGCAAAAACAGCAGGCACAAGCAAGTAAGCCAGCTAACCCGGTATCTCCGTCTCCAGCGGCAAGTGAAAATAGCGACAAACCTGTTGAACGCGAACGTATGTCACGTCGTCGTCAAACAATTGCCAAACGTCTCGTTGAAGTTCAGCAAACAGCGGCTATGTTGACAACGTTTAACGAAGTAGACATGACGGCTGTTATGGCTCTTCGCAAACGACGCAAAGACAAATTCTTTGAACAGCACGACGTAAGACTTGGCTTTATGTCATTCTTCACAAAAGCAGTAGTAGCAGCACTTAAAAAATACCCATTATTAAATGCTGAAATTCAAGGCAACGAGTTATTAATTAAAAAATTCTACGATATTGGTATTGCTGTGTCAGCTCCAGACGGTCTTGTTGTTCCAGTTGTACGTGATGCTGACCGTAAAACATTCGCTGGTATCGAAGGATCTATCGTTGATTTAGCGAAAAAAGCGCGCGACAACAAATTAGCATTAAAAGATTTACAAGGTGGAACGTTCACAATTACAAACGGCGGTGTATTCGGTTCATTAATGTCTACACCAATTTTAAACGGGCCTCAAGTTGGTATTTTAGGAATGCACAAAGTTCAGCTTCGTCCGGTAGCAATTGATGAAGAGCGTATCGAAAATCGTCCGATGATGTACATTGCACTTTCTTACGATCACCGTATCGTTGACGGCAAAGAAGCCGTAAGCTTCCTAGCTACTGTTAAAGAACTATTAGAAGATCCAGAATCTTTATTACTAGAAGGTTAATAAAAAGAACCTGCTATTCTCCGAGAGAATAGCAGGTTCTTTTATGTTCGCTTAATGCCTGCAACATAAGCAGGACCCAAAAAAGTCATGCTAGCGAGTGTCAGAGCCATTTCTCTAGGTGACTGCTTCATATCTTGTTCTAGCCAGTGCTGAATGACGCCAAGATGCGCTGACGTTACATAAGACATTAAATGTTCAAGTGGAACAAGCGGAGGCGTTTTATTATCCATGAGCTCTAATTTTTCCAGCATATTGGTTTTCATAACTTCTTTAATTTTAAGATGAAAGCCAGGGTTGCCTTTTGGACCAAGCATAACCTGCATAAAACGCGCATTCTTTTGAATATATTCAAAAAGCGCAATAATAAACGGCAAAGGCTGTTCTTTCAAATTAGCAGATACAATCTCATTTGGATTTGCTTTTTTGATAAATTCTTTTATCTCTTGAATGACTTCATTTTCACTTTTTTCAAGCAAATCGTATTTGTCTTGGTAGTGTAAATAAAAAGTTCCTCGATTAATATCGGCTTTTTTCGTCAGATCTCTGACCGTTACGCCTTCAAATCCTTTCTCTTCCATTAATTCTGTTAAAGCATCTCGGATAAACTTCTTCGTTCGAATAATTCTACGATCTGTTTTTGAATTCCCCACAGTTTTTAAACACCTACTTTTTTCTTTAATAATGAACAGTTATGTGTTTTGTGTTAAGTAAGCGACATTCCCATGATTATTGCATATTGAGAATGCAGGTAAATTTATTATAATTTACATAGTGATCACTAATCAACAGCATGTACATTATCTCTCCGTCAACGTGTATATGCTTAAAGAAGGGGATATCTATATGAAATTAAGTAATCAAAAGCTTATATATCTTTCACCAATTATAGTGGTAGCAGTTATTTTCATTTTTACCCTAACGTTAATTCCTTCAGTAAGCCAAGCACCTAAGAATTTGCCAATCGCATTTGTAAATGCCGACGAAGGAATGACAGTTCCAGCAAAGGGTAAGGTAAATATAGGAGATCATATAAAACAAAATATGAAGAGTTCAAGCGCTGAACAGGCTTCGGTTAAATGGATTTTTGTATCAACTACTAAAGAAGTTGAAACAGGGTTAAATAATCAAAAATACTACGGAGCGCTTATCATTCCAAAAGATTTCACCAAAAAACAGGCGACTCTTCAGACGGCTCAGCCTAAGGCACCTGCTATTAGATTGTTAGTGAATCAAGGAATGAATACAGCTGCTTCAACACTAGCCAGTCAGGTGCTAAACGGAGCAGTTGATCAGATGAATGAAAATATGCGCTTGCAGCTAGTGAAAAGATTTGAACAAAGCGGAACGCAACTAAGTGCAAACCAAGCATTAGCACTCGCTGCACCGATTCAAAAGACAGTGATAAACGTCAATAAAACAGGGACTCATAGTGTCAACGGAAATGCCCCCGTTTCATTATTTCAGCCGCTGTGGATGGCAAGCATAGCAGGGGCAGCAGTTGTCTTCCTCAGCATCCACAAAATCACGTTTTCTTCTCGCAAAGAGAAAATTGTTAACCAAGTAGGGTTCGTAATCATTGGTGCTACACTTGCTTTAGCTGCCGGTTTCGGGCTAGCGTGGCTAGCTGAAGTAGTTGGAATAAGCGTTCCTTCATTTTTGGATACAGCACTATTCTTAGCTATTGCTTACTTCAGTTTTTTCACCTTGATATCAGCCGCACTTTCATGGTTAGGACTAAAGGGACTTCCGATTTTCGTTATTATTCTATTTTTTGGCGCACCGCTGCTTCCAATGGCCCCAGAAATTATGCCTGATTTTTATCGAGAGTGGATTTATCCATGGCTGCCAATGAGGTTTATGGTAGATGGCGTAAGAGAACTATTTTTCTTTGGAGAACATCTGACATGGAATCATTCTGTATCCGCTCTAGCTCTTATCTCTTTAATAAGTTTGTGTGCTCTGTTTGCTTCTGCTTTACCTGCATCTTCTGTAAAAAAAGAGAAGTCTCGCTCAATATAAAAGATACTGCAACTGAATGAGAAGGAGAGATAATGATGAAGCCACAAATCCTAATCGTTGGTGCCGGACCTACTGGCCTTGTGATGGCCTATAATTTAGCAAGACATAACATTTCTTTTCGAATTATTGATAGAAACGAAGGGCCTGGGCAAGCCTCCCGCGCAATGGCTATTTTACCGCGAACCCTTGAATTATATCAGCAGTTCGGTTTTGCAGATGAAGTCATAGACCGCGGGATTAAGATGGAAGATGTATACGTCCGAGTAAAGAATAAAATAAAAGCAAAAGTTCATCTAGGATCTTTAGGAGAAGGATTAAGTCCTTTTCCTTTTGTTCTTACATTTCCACAGGACGACCACGAGCGGTTTCTGCTTGAAAAATTAAAAAATCTTGGGATTGAAGTAGAATGGAAGACGGAGCTACTATCTCTAGCTGAACACGGAGAAGGGATAAAAACTTTATTAAAAGCCCAGCAAGAGGAAACCGCTTATTTTAAGTATATTTGTGGATGTGACGGAGCACACAGTACAGTTCGTAAACAAATGAATATAGAGTTTAAAGGAGAAAAATATAAACAGCATTTTTATGTGATGGATGTTCACGGCTCTGGTGAAGTGATGAAGGATCAAAAAATCAGTATTTCATTTAGCAATGAAGAATTTTTGATTTGTATGCCTGTTAGAAGTAAAGGAACGTATCGAATGATCGGCATTATTCCTTCAGCACTTTTGGATCAAAACGATATAAAAGCTGAAAATATTCAAACTTTTCTTCAACAAACATTTGGTGCTGAGATTGAAAACATAAATTGGTTCTCAACATACAATATCCATCACAGAGTAGCAAGTCGTTTCCGACAAGGGCGTATTTTTCTAAGTGGAGATGCAGCCCATATTCATAGTCCTGCAGGCGGCCAAGGAATGAACACAGGAATTGGAGATGCAATCAACCTTTCATGGAAATTAGCAGCTGTCCTTCAACACAAAGCGGCACTTCCCATATTAGATACATACGAAGAAGAAAGGTTACCTTTTGCAGAGCTGCTTGTAAATACAACTGATCGCGCTTTTAAGCGAATGGTGGCAAGAGATAAAACGAGTCAATTTTTTAGAAAGCATATCTTTCCGCCTGTACTATCCTTTTTATTTCGCTTTCCTTATCCCCGTCACAAAGCATTTACAATTTTATCTCAAATCCGCATTAAATATCGAAATAGTAACCTAAGCAGCGGACAAGGGACAAACGTGCAAAGTGGTGATCGGTTACCTTATGTGGAAGGGAATTTTGAATCTTTACAGTCCTTAAACTGGCAAATACACGTCTATGGAACAGCAGCACAGAAGCTAAAAAAGAGCATGAGAGAAAAAGGCTTCTCTTTGCATGAGTTTTCTTGGAACCCCTATATGAAGAAAGCAGGGCTTCAAAAAGATGCACTGTATGTTATTAGACCGGACGGGTATATCGGTTTTATTAGCAGCGAACAGCGTATAGAGCTTCTTTATCAATATTTGAATACTCATAAAACCCTTCCTTTTACAAATGAATAATAACGCTAATAAAAAGCTAAGACAACATGATTTTAGCTAAAAGAAAATTGGATCGATGAATCGAGATTTTTCAAGGAAAATCAACTTTATTCGAATTTTTTTATAGTCATGGTAAACGTAGATTTCATCTATTTACTTTACTCTAGCGGTTGATTGGAGGGCAAGGCGCAGACTCCTGCGGGAAAAGCGGAATAGGTGAGACCCCGCAGGAGCGCAAGCGACGAGGAGGCTCAGCGGCCGCCCGCGGAAAGCGAAGCCTTGCACGGAAATCAACCGCGGTGTCAAAAGCGCTCCATACTAAGCCTCCTTTATCTCATTTGTGCGTCTTTAGATTGAATTGATTTTGTTATGTCTCAATCTCTTTATTTTTGTTTACAATTTCGAAACAACTTGGAGATGTTTTTGCTAAAGCTGTTTGATAAGATAGACGAAGAGAAATATCAAATGAAAGTACGTGATACATTGAATAAAAGGATTTTAGTAGTAGATGATGAAAAAAGTATTGCCACAGCGGTATCTTATGCTTTCAAGCGCGAAGGATATATTGTAGACACAGCATCTGACGGTGAAGAAGCACTTGAAAAAGTAAAAAGCTTTCGACCTGACGTGATGATATTAGATGTGATGATGCCAAAATTAACCGGGTATGAAGTATGCCGAAAACTTGAGAATCGAAGAGGAATGGGGATTATCTTGTTAACGGTTAAAAATGATATCGTCGATAAAGTTCTAGGTTTAGAGTTAGGCGCTGATGATTACATGACCAAGCCATTTGATGTAAGAGAACTTGTAGCTAGAGCTAAAGCACTTGTTCGGCGAATAGAAAAAAATGAAGCTCCTGAAGCTGTGGGAGAAATCACGGTGGGAAAAGTGAAAGTGAACTTAATTCAGCGCACGTTACATGTTGCCAATGAGTTAGTTAAGCTTACACCAAAGGAGTTTGATCTTATTGCTTTATTGCTTGCCAATTTAGAGAGAGTGTACACACGAGAAGATTTACTAGATCTTGTCTGGGGAATGGATTATGCAGGCGGTACACGTACGGTAGATATTCACATGCAGCGCCTTCGAAAAAAAGTAGGAGAAGCAGAGCCTTATTTGCTTCAAACGGTATACGGGGTTGGATATAAAGCGACTGCAGGGATCAATGAATGAAAATCAGCCTAAAAGCTAAGATGGGACTCGTTCTTGCTTTTTTAATTATTTTAACAGTAACCGTACTGAGCGTACTCGTATTAAAAGGAATTGAGACCAATCAGCGTGATCAGCTAGAAAGTGAACTTATTCAAAAAAGCAAAGCAGCGGAGCAAACGATTCATCAAAGTTATGTAACAGGTGACCCGTCTCTGAATACAGATTCCTTTCTTCAGCAAAAAGGACAGCGCCTTGCATCTTCAATTGCATCACAAAGCGGAATGCAAACAGTCCTATATAATCAAAAAGGACAGGAAGCAGGAAGCTCTATTCCCATCGGCCAAAAAGATGTGGATGTTTCTGATACGCTTAGCTATGCTTTGAAAGGAAAAATAGCCTATCAAATCTCGGGTTCTTCCCTTATTTACTTTGCACCTGTGTCAATCGAGAATCAATTTATTGGAGTCCTTCGTTTTGACCATTCCCTAAAAAATAATCAGCAGTTTATAGCTGACATTAGGCACTTATTTCGTATGGGGGGAACGATTGCAGCGGCAGCAGCTTTTTTAATTGGCTATGCTTATTTTTATCGCATTGCTTCTCTCATCGCTACGCTTCAAAAAACTTCACAGCAGATTCGAAAAGGCCATTATTTAACTCATGTGCCCTTCAAACGGCGCGATGAACTCGGAGAGCTCAGTCAAGGCTTGTTTTTTATGAGTACGTCGATTGAAAAAAACATCGATCAAATGAATAACGAAAAAAGAAAGCTTGAGTTCGCCATTTCGAAACTGCAGTCTCTCGAACAGCAGCAAAAGCAGTTTATCGGTAACATTAGCCACGAATTTAAGACGCCTTTAACATCGATCAAAGCTTATGTTGACTTACTTGATATGTATCGAGATGATCCTCAGCTTATGGAAGACGGTGTGCAAAACATTCGTAAAGAAACGAATCGCCTCCATGAAATGGTGGATAAAATCTTAAAGCTTTCAGCACTTGAGAAATATGATTTCGAGCAGCGACCAGAGCAAGTTGAATTGAAACGGCTTCTAGAAGACATATGCGATCGTATGAAAGGAAAAGCTGCTAAATTTGATTTGACTCTTCATACAAATATAAAAGAAGCGGTTGTTTGGGCTGATCGCGAAAGCTTAATACACATTTTTATTAATTTAATTGACAATGCTATTAAATATAATGAACCCGGAGGAAAAGTGGAAGTAGCATCTTATACTTTAGAGAATTCTATCATTGTAGATGTAGCCAACACCGGAATAGGAATTCCACCCGAAGCAGAAGAGAAATTATTCCAACCATTTTTCACCGTAAATAAAGATCGGTCGCGTTTATCCGGAGGAACAGGTCTTGGCTTAGCATTAGCCAAAGATTTAACTGAAAAACAAAACGGTGTTATCAAGCTGCATCATTCTGACTCTACATGGACAACTTTTAAAGTGTCGTTTCCTTTAAAAAACGAGAACTGAGTTAGCTAAAAGGAGTGAACCGTTATTGAAACGGTATAGATTAATGATATATATCGCAAGCACTTTTCTTATTTTAGCATCATGCGGCCAAGGAGAAGGTCATAGAGAAACGGTTGAAAAACCAGACAAGAAAATTACTGTATTGGACCACGTAGATCAAGATGGAAAAATAGAAGTGAAAGACGTTCAAGATATTAACGGAGTAAGAGCGTTTCAATTTTCGAATGAAAACACAGTGATTGTTAGTCAAGAAAATAAACAATTTCGGTCGCACGATTTCGGTCCCAAAGAGGTATATGCGCAGAATTTAGCTACTTATAATCTTAAAAACAAGTCTACTTTTGTGTTGCATCCAAGCAATGAAATTCAACATGCGGCGAAGCTTTCTCCAAATGGCAAATATCTTTTTTATAAAGTTGCAAAAGGCGAAGATACATTTGGTTATATAATGAACGTTCAAACAAAAAAAACAGTTGAAATCAAGAATGTTCTTCTCTACCCATCAAGCGGAGAGTGGCTTAATAATTCAGAAGTAATGTTTATTACAATGGAAGGAAAGCTTTCTAAAGCAAATGTAAAAGGAAAAGCAGAACCTCTATTGCACAGAGACGATCGAATCTTAGATGCAGTTAAAGGGATAGGTGGCATTTATTATATTGGTGTAAACAACCAGCTTTTTTTTCTTCATAACGAACAGACGGACCCTGAAAAAATCCGAGATAATGTGGTTTCTATTATCCCGTCTCCAAATGGAAAGCAATTAGCGCTCGTTCAGCAAAAAGATGCCCAAACGAGAACGCTGTCTATCACAGATTTAAAAGGATCAGAGGCCTTTCAGCTTGCTCTGTCCACTCAAATTTTTGGTGTCAGCTGGTCTCCCGACGGTTCGAAATTAGCTTATAATTTTATTTCTGAAAAAGAGGGAGATAAAGGGATATTCATAGCAGATGGATTAACAGGAGATGTTACACACTTAAACGTAAATTTAGACTATGCCGCTGATCAGCTTGCCTGGAGTCAATCAGGAAATAAACTAGTTGCATCGAGCTTTACGCAAAATCAAGTTCATACGTATATTATCTTTTTGAAATAGACTGCTTAGGCAGTCTTTTTTTTACGCATACTAAACTTCTTTAAGAGTGTTTACAAGTTTGAAACAACTGAATAAAAGACAGAAACATTTATGTTTTATTCTTTCTTTACAGGCTTTTATAGCGTATCAAAAGCCATGTGGAAGGAGTAAGACATCATGAAATACTTTTTATTTATTTGTTCTTTAGCTTTTGCGCTGATGATAGCAGGGTGCGGCACAAGCAATTCTTCATCAAAGCCTGTCGGAGAATTCACAAAAAATGGACAGGCTCAAAAACTAGAAAGCTCATCAGCTTCTTCATCTTTAACGAAATCTAATGTAGACGAAACAGTGGTAATAGCCAATCCAGAATCGGTTACGGCTTTAGTTAATAAGAAGCATCAGCTTCCTGAATCTTACCAGCCTTCCGATTTAGTCTATGCCGACGTTCCGTTTATCTTTAACGAAAAAATAGAAAAACGAATGCTTAGAAAGCCTGCGGCACAAGCGCTTGAAGAACTTTTCCGAGATGCTGAAAAAGAGGGGATCAGCTTACTTGGGGTATCTGGTTATCGATCTCACGAGCGGCAAAAAGAGCTTTTTGCATTTTACGCAAAGCGAGACGGTGAAGAACAAGCACGCACCTATAGCGCCTACCCAGGAACGAGTGAACACGAAACGGGACTAGCAATCGATGTCACAGGAGGAAAGGGAATATGTGCTGCGGCAGACTGCTTTGCTGATACACTAGAAGCTCATTGGCTTTCAAAACATGCGTATCAATACGGATTCGTTATTCGATATCCTCAAGGTGAAGAAGAAGTTACCGGTTATAAATACGAACCATGGCACCTTAGATATGTAGGAAAAAAGGCAGCCTCATCCATTTTTAATCAATATATAACGTTAGAAACCTATGCAAGTAAGACAAAAGCTTAATCAAAAGTTCTATAGCTGGAAAACGAAGGAAAGAAAAATGAAAAGTCAGGTTTATCACTCTCACATATGATACAAACTGATACTATAACATGCTTGCTATAGAGGAAGGGTATCGATGTATAAAGATATTGCGATTGAACTGATATGTGGATTTTTAGCGCTATTTATTATGCTGAAGCTTTTAGGTAAGACACAGTTTGCTCAAATTACTCCGTTTGACTTTATTACAACGCTTGTCCTGGGAAATATTGTGGGGGATGCAGCTCTTGAAAAAGGAGTAGAATTAACTGAAATTCTTTATAGCGTTTTGATTTGGGGGCTTCTAATTTACGTAGTGACAAAGCTATCTCAAACCTTTACAGGATTTAGGGGAATTCTTGAAGGCAAGCCTTCAATGATTATTTACAAAGGGAAAATCCTTTATAAAGAGCTTAAGAAAAACAATTTGGATTTGAACCAGCTTCAGCATCTAATGAGACAGCAAGGGTATTTTTCACTGTATGAAGCAGAATACGTCATTTTAGAAACAAATGGAGAGGTGAGCGTTGCTCCTAAACATGAATTCGGCCCTCCGACGAAAAATGATTTAAACATTCCTTATTCTCAAACTAACTTACCTATTGCTTTAATCATGGATGGAAAAGTAGTGCCTGGCAATTTAAAAGAAGCCAACGTAGATGAAAAGTGGTTAAAAAAACAGCTTGCAATCAAGAAAATAAAGGAATACAGCGAAGTTTTTTATGCTGAATGGCAGCAAGAGCGAGGACTGGAAATAACAAAATTCTAAAAACCCTTTTCTTTTAAGAAAAGGGTTTTAGTTTTCTTTTAATAGCTTAGCAAAATCTTCAATCGTTGTAGAATACGTGACGTACAGACGGGGAATAAGATAGTTTTCATTTTTTTGTCCACTTTCAGTAAAAAAATTTGGAATCGTTGAAAGACCAAATGTATAATTCTTTTTTGTTTCTTCCACTACGCGGCTATTGACCTTTCCGTAGGGATAAGCAAGAGCAATAACGGGCTGGCTCGTGATGGCTTCAATTTTCAGCTTTGATTCAGCTAGCTCATAGGATAAATTTTTCGTCTTAGTTAAATCCGGATGAGTAGCGGTATGAGACTGAATAGAAAAAAATCCTGAATCAACAAATTTTTTTAAATCGGCTGGCGACAAACGGTTGGGACGAACGATAAAATCTGAAATTACAAAAATTGTAGCCGCTGGATGAAATTGAGGGCTGGCTGTTCTTTGAAAAATAGGCAAGATAGTAAGATTGTTTTTATATCCATCGTCAAATGTAATAAATATAGGTTTTTTCACATGCTTTAGTTCCTGCCATTTTTCAAATGTTAGCGGCGTATACCCTTGCTTTTTAAGATAAAGAAGTTGTTTCTCAAAATTTTCAGGTGTCACATACAGTTCTTTTTCCCCGTGGCCTGTGTAGGAATCAATAGAGTGGTAAATCAGTATAGGTACTTTCACTTGGCTAAAAGCGGGGGAAGGGAAAATAACAGTTAGCAATAAGATAACAAAAACCGAAATTTTTCTCATAACAATCCTTTCTAACACGCAGTGATGACGAGACTATCTTAGTATGTCAAAAGAAAAGGAATGTATAAGCCAAGCTTTCTTTTTTACAAATATAAGCCTTCTTTTTTAAATATTTTATGCAGAACCAAGTGCTCAGCAGAGTTCACAACGGCAAACTGTTTTTTAGAAAGAGAATGAGGAGAAAAACGCATTAGCTTAGTAAAGTCTGATGGCAGCGTAGTAGATGAAACATCAGTAGAGAGTATAGGGGCAGACAAAGATGTTTTCGAGCCGATGTGAAAACCCCAATCTCCAAAAGAGGGAATAATGGTGTGGTAGCTCAACGTATAAAACTGAGAAGCTTTCATCGTCTTATTAATGCTCCAAAAAACGATAGGTGTGTCTCTAGGAGAATTTGACTGACACACGACCAAGCCGCTGCGCGATAGTGAACGTTGGAGAAGTTCGTAAAATTCTTTTGTATAAAGAGCACTTATTTTTTTGTTAGTAGGATCAGGAAAGTCAATAATGATAATATCATAACACGCTGAATTCAAAGAGAGGTAGTCAACAGCATCTTGAATATGAACGGTGACACGAGAATCTTCAAATGAGCGTTGATTTAACTTCTTTAATTCTTTTACATTCATCGCAGCATTTACAACGTCAGCATCTATTTACACAAGGTCTATTTCTTTAACTTCTTTATATTTAAGGACTTCTCGTAAAGCTAAACCATCTCCACCGCCCAGAATAAGAATGCGGCGAGGACTTAAGGAAGCTGCAAAGATAGGGTGTACAAGAGCTTCATGGTACGCATGTTCATCTAATGAACTAAATTGCAGCTGTTCATCCAAATACATTCGAATATCAGATGCTTTGATTAGCTGAATATCTTGAATACGGTTTTTTTGATGAAACAAAATGTCATGCTGGCCTGATAAGATCTGCTGTAGACTAACGTGATCTGAGTCATCTCCACGATCGAGAAGACGAGTGCTTTCAGCATGCTGACGATTTTTTGTTAGAGTTTCGGCGTGTTGAATTCCGCGAGAAATTGAATATACAACAGCTTTTTTTGAAGCTAATTGCTTCAGCAACGCATAACCAATTTCAATTATTTCTTTGTCTCCGCACGTATAAAAATCTAATGAAGCGTAGTTTTCCTCCGGCCAAGTATGAATAGACAAGTGAGAGGTAGCTAATACGAGAATACCTGTAATGCCTTGGGGCGTAAACTGGTGAAAATAACAGTGCAAAACTTCCATCTCTGCATCTAGTGCAGCTTCAATAAGAATTTGCCTTAAAAGTGAGGGATCATTTAATATCACTTCATCGCATTCGAACGCATCCATTAGCAAGTGTTCGCCTTTAATATCCACTACTTCAGCCTCCTTTCTGAGCATTATTTTCACTATCTTATGAAATTTTTCAGAAAAAGGAAACGCAAGCACGTTAGTTTATAAATATTTTCGGGAAATAACTAGTTATCATCACATAGAAAGGCGGTTTAGGCAAACATATTTTCGTTGAAGGAAGAGCCGAACAATCAATCCATACTCTTAGTAGAAATCGAAAACTTTCGAATTTTTTCATTGATAGGATGAACGTAGGATTCATGTATGCAGGATTTCTAGCGGTTGATGGGAGAGCAAGGCGAAGACTCCTGCAGGAAAAGCGAAACAGGGGAGACCCCGCAGGAGCCTAAGCGACGAGGAGACTCATCGGCCGCCCGCGGAAATTGATAGCACTAGCTCACTTATCCAATTTATTCATCTTTACATTGGATTGATTTCGGTATGTCTCAATCTTTCTACTCTTTATCAGCATTAAACCAGCCTTTTCGCTTGAACCATAGAATTAAACCAAGCGTTATCAATCCCATGAAGCCAAGCACAAAGAAATAGCCATAGTGCCACTTTAGCTCAGGCATATTTTCAAAATTCATTCCGTATACGCCAACGATAAAGGTAAGGGGAATAAAGATAGATGAAATAACAGTCAGTGTCATCATAATTGAATTCATCCGGTTTGAATTAAGAGAAAGATAATTATCGCGCATATCAGACGTCATTTCCCGGTTTGATTCAATCATATCGGCTAATTTTAATAAGTGGTCATAGACATCTTTAAAATACCTTTTTTGTTCAGGATGAACATCTAAGCGTTCAGAATTTATAACACGGTACAATAAATCGCGCATAGGCAAAATGGTTCTTCTGATTTTTAGCAAATCACTTCGAAGTTTAAATACATCTTCCATTAAAACAGAGATTGATTTTTTTGCGTCTATGTTTTCTATATCATTCAGCTCATCTTCAATTTGATATACAGTGGGAAAATATTCATCTACCACTTTATCCATCACAGAATACGCAAGGTAGCTTATTCCTTTTTCTTGAATCGAAGGTGTATGAAGCAGCTTTTCCCATACTTTATCAATTGCAGCTGACGGGTGAAAATGAAAAGTAACCATATAATTATCGCCGATAAAAAGATCAACTTCTTCAGCTTCTAACGTTTGCCGATTTAACGAATGAAGGACAAAAAAACTGTATCCTTCATAATAATCGAGTTTTGGACGCTGCAGAAAATGAAAGCAATCTTCAATCGCTAACGGATGAAAGTGAAAGGATGATTGAAGCAGCAGCGCTTCTTCTTCAGAAGGGCAGTTAAAGTCAATCCAACAGTACTGAATAGAGGGGTCGTGAATCTGATCTAATTGTATATGTTTCACAAGTTTGTTATCGTTCATAAGAGCTAACGTTCGTATCATTTGAAAACTCCTTCGTGTTTTTATAGCCATTTTCAATGTAGCATAAAATCAATAAACTAAACGTATTTTTTTGAAAATTTTCTTTCTCCTCTTTTTATAAAACTAGTAAGGGGGAAAAAGTTGAATTATAATGATAGTAGTAGCTCGTATGGAAAGGGGAATTGTTTTGAATAAAAATGAAGCACTTCGAATGTTTTTCTTAAAACATGCAGATCAACTGACGGAAGAATGGTATGAAAGCCTTGAAGACAATGACCCAGAATCGGTTTATGCATCTACTCATCCGGAAGTCATTTCAGTATTAAAAGGTCAAAATAATGAATTTCATTTATACATAGCCGATGTATTTATAAAAAGTGAAAAAGAATTTTTTGATTCATTTGAAACGTGGATTTTAAAGATTGCGGAAGACGGAGAGCATGTAAGAACGCCTATTCATTATATTATTCGAGAATTTTTCCGAGTTAGAAAACAGTATTTAACATATTTAAATCAATTTGTAGAAGCGTATGACCAAGATATTACGCAAGAAGAACTAGACGAATGGAACGAATTGATTGTACGCGTGTTTGATATCACCGTTTATAAATTTGTTGAAGAGCACCATCAGCATTCAAGACGGTTGCTTGAAGCACACAAAGAGCTGATTAACGAGCTGAGTTCCCCAGTTATTCCATTGAGCGATCATATTGCGATTCTTCCGCTTGTTGGGGATATCGATACAGCAAGAGCGCGCCGAATTTTAGAAAATACGCTAACTCGCTGTGCTGAACAGCAAGTGAATCACCTTTATATTGATATTTCAGGAGTGGTTATTGTTGATACGATGGTTGCTCATCAGATTTTCCAGCTAATTGATGCCTTAAAATTAATAGGCGTAGAATCAACTATCTCTGGGGTACGTCCTGAAATCGCAATTACCGCTTCTCATTTAGGTTTATCGTTTGAAAATATATCAACAAAATCAACTCTTGCTAATGCGATGGCTTCACGTATGAGGAAATAAAAAAACAAGAATTATTTTTAATTCTTGTTTTTTTATTTCAATTCATACTTGACATATAGGTTAAACAGGTATTATGATTTTACTAATTTAATAAATAAAAAGAGTAGTATTACATACGCTAATATACAAATGCATCTCTGTAATTAGCGGACAAGAATTGAACAAATAATATGAAAACGCTTTATATAGAATACGAGAATATTTAGGAGGAAATGGAAATGAACATCTTATGGTTTTTCCCTACAGCAGGGGACGGACATTATCTAGGCACAACCGAAGGAAGTAGAACAAGTGATATTCACTACTTAAAGCAAATCGCACACGGGCTAGATTATCTAGGATATGACGGTGCTTTGTTGCCTACTGGTTCAAATTGTGAAGATTCGTGGGTGATTGCATCGGCACTTGCTTCCGTTACGAAACGACTGAAGTTTTTAATTGCACTTCGCCCGGGTGTAATGTCTCCCACACTTTCAGCACGGATGGCTTCGACATTCGATCAAATATCAAACGGCCGACTTATGTTAAATATTGTGACGGGAGGAGATCCCGTGGAACAAGCAACATACGGCAACTATTTAAGCCATGATAAACGCTACGAGTTAACAGATGAATTTTTAACGATTTGGCGAGATGTAATGGAAGGAAAAAAAGTGGACTATAAAGGAGAACATCTTGATGTAACAGGTGCGTACATTCCGTCGCCTCCTGTCCAAAAACCGTATCCTCCGCTGTACTTTGGCGGGTCTTCTCCAGCGGGCAAAGAAGTAGGCGCAAAGCATGCAGATGTATATTTGTTATGGGGAGAGCCTCCTGCAGTGATCAAGACGAAAATTGATGAGATGAAAGAAAAAGCTGCAAAAGAAGGCAGAGACATTCGCTTTGGTATTCGACTGCACGTTATTGTAAGAGAATTGGAAGACGAAGCGTGGGAATCTGCAGATAAATTAATTAAACATGTTAATGATGATACGATCAAAGCGTTTCAAGATAAGTTTGCGTCATTTGACTCCACTTCCCAAAAAACACAGTCAAGTTTGCACAGCGGCACAAAAGATCGAGGTGCACTGGAGATTGCTCCGAATCTATGGGCTGGAATCGGCTTAGCACGAGAAGGAGCTGGAACCGCTCTTGTTGGAAGTCCTGAAATTGTAGCGGATCGTTTAAAAGAGTACAAAGAGCTAGGAATTGATACGTTTATTTTATCGGGATACCCGCATCTAGAAGAAGCATATACGTTTGCTGAGCTAGTATTTCCACATATTCAAAAAGAACGAAGCAAGAGATAATTCTTGCTTCGTTCTTTTTGAATCGTAAAAAAATAAATAACCCAGTTGACTTATAGGAATTATAGGTGTATTATAAAGGTAGTTCATTTAGTCAGAAAATTTGTGATAAAGGGTGAAGAAAATGGAACGTTATGACGTAATTCAAGGCGCAGAATCTTTTTATTATAAAGGCAACGACATTGGTATACTTGTTTCTCATGGATTTATGGGGACTCCTCAAAGTATGGAATATATCGGAAAAGAATTAGCTAAAAAAGGTTTTACTGTGTACGGTTTGCGACTAACGGGACATGGTACTCACTACTATGATATTGAACAAACAACGTACGAGGAATGGAAGCAGGACTTTTTAAATGGGTATCAGCGTTTGAAGCAAGAATGCCGTCATGTATTTATCTTAGGTCAGTCCATGGGAGGCACTCTCACCTTTCATACAGCAAGTCAAGGATTAGATCTTGACGGAGTTATTGCAATCAATCCGGCTATGACGTCTATTCCTTCAATGGAGCCTTACCGCTCTCGTCATACGCCTCGTTATTTAAAAGAAGAGCATCCTGATATTAAGGATCCAAACGTATATGAAATTACGTATGACAAAGTACCAGTGCGCTCTATGCGTGAGCTGCTTTCTTTAATGGACGAAACAAAAGAACGCTTATCTTATGTAACATGCCCGGCTTTAGTACTAACATCAACCGTTGATAACGTAGTACCGCCTGAGAATTCAGCTTATATCTTAAACCATATTCAATCAGCAGAAAAAAGACAGCACATGCTTCGAAACTCTTACCATGTTGCGTCGATGGATTTTGATAAAGACACAATTGTTGCACAAACGGCACAGTTTGTACAAGCAACAGTTGCCAAAAAAAAAGTGCATGAGCGAATTTTTTAATTTTTAAATTCGCTCCGTTTCTTTTTTACTTCAAGTAAGATAAAATGAATCTTGAATGAAAACAAAGGAGTGTACATACATGATTCATTTAGAATGGAACGATCGTCCAACAATTAAACAAGTAAAATGCATACATACAGATGCAAAAAAATTCGTGGTTGAAAATGTTTTAACAGCAGGAAAAACATATGATGTAAAAAACGAAACAGAAGAATTTTATTTTGTTGTTGATAACACTGGCCAAGTCGGCGGCTTTTATAAAGAATACTTTGAAGGCTAAACAAAAAAATCATCGTCTCGGCGATGATTTTTTTATTGCAATAATTAAATGGAGCTTTCCTTAATGAAAACGAATGAACATACTTTTAAAGAGAAATTCCATATATCTCATCATTTCGAAAAAAAGCTTTATGATAAAAATAGGATGTAAGACCTAAATTCTTCCGTTTCTTGTTCTGATTAAAAGGGTAACTGACTATAAATACCCATGACAACAATTATTTTACAATGTAAAATGAAAGCGACGCTTAACAGAAAAAGGAAAAGAGGAGGTCATACGATGAAAAAGCGTAATACAGCAGCTTTTACATTTTTAGCATGGACAGCTTTTATTACAGCACTATTAGCTATGTTTATAGGAATTTATACCTTAGATGCATCATTACCGGTAAAAGGTTATTATACCGTTGGAACATTATACTTAACGATGTCTGCTTTTGTGCTCCAAAAAACCATTCGTGATAACGAAGAAGATACGGCACACGAACGCAAATATGACAAAGCAGAAGAAGAATTGTAAAGCTAAAAAAAGCATTTTTCTAGCTCCTTGAAAAACATCCCCATTTTTGGGAGATGTTTTTTTATATAAAAAAACAGGGAACTTGTCACTCCGTGTCGTATTAATAAAGAAGGAGGCGATTGAATTGACACAACTAATGATTAATAACGTAAATTTTCACGTTGATATGTTTGAAGAAAAAATGATTACTGATGCGAATACAGGTGAAAAGTTGAAAAGGCTAAACTTTTCTTTTTCGGTTGTAGGCAAAGCAGCTTATGATAAATATGATGCATTTTTTGAGGATCCGTACTTTGAAGTAACAAATATGGAGACAAAAGAAACGCTAACACTAAAAAACATTTCGCATAGCACATTTTATCAGTCACCTGAAATTACAGATCATACAAATATTGTTTTCAGAGTGAAGCTGCAGCAAGAACCTGTTAAAGAAAAAGAACAAGTGAAAAATGAACGTCCAACAGAGAGCACGGTAAATGAAATGCTTTTATCTAGAATAAAGTTTAAGGCTCTTGTCGAAATACTTGAAGAAAAAGGACTTCTAACAGAGAATGAGTTGTATACTAAAATTGAAGAAGTAGCAGAACGAGATTTTGATATTCTTCGAGATGAATTAAGTCATTCTAAAAAAGAGGTAAAAGCGTAAAAATACCCCACTCTGCAGGGGGATTTTTTATTTATATCCATTAATTTATAACCCTTTTGATAAATCATTCATATATTACATCACGATGAAAATAAAAAGGGTGAGGATAATGCCGATTGTTATTAATCATGTAGTGATTCCAAATGTTACAGGAGGAGTCGTTACATTTGGCGACACGTACTATGTTTCTCCAAAAAGCAACAGTAAAACTGCGCAAGGTTCAGGGTCTTCAAATACAGGAATTTGTGTAAATACAAATTCGGGACTTTCTAATACAAATACGCTCGATCCGGATGGTTCTGACCAAAACGGCTTCGGAAACGGATAAGGAAAGAGATGTTTTACTCTTCTTTCTACACGCCTTTTCAGTATTCGTTTTATCCGTATTTTATGCCTTCTTTTGCACGTCCAATTGGATTTGTCGTGTCACCTGATGGAGCGATGGATAACTGGTGGGGCAAAAAACCATCTTGGTGGGGCAAAATCACGCCTTCAGCCGGCGTTTTTCCTCCTGTTACCCAGTATTATACGGGCAGTTTAGTTCCTTATAGTTTAAGGGGCTATTACTAATATAAAAAAGAAGTTCAGATTAAGCCAACTTGTTAGCGCCTATTTCCTAAAATAGGCGTTTTTTTCCGTTTTACTTGATTCAAAGTTATTTTTGCTGAATAATAAAGAAAAGAGAATTTTTAGAAGTAAGCTGTAAGTAAGGAGATGTTCAATCATGACAGATAAATGGAGAGTTCATAAAATAAAAAGTGATTGTGAACCTTGGCTGTTTTTAGAAGGCTGGGAAAAAGATATTATTGAAACCATTGAATTTGAAAAAAAAGAAGAAGCGCTTCGCTACTACGCGATGATGATTTATGAATTTCATCAAAAATACGCAAGCGTGCGAAGTGATGAACTAGCGCTCTTTAGCTTTTGGAACGAAGGCGAAAAGGAATTTTGCGAGGCCTGTGATGATGATCTTCAAATCTTCCACGGTGTTTTATTCGCTAAAAACGATGAAGTCTATTCATTAGAAGAAGATGAAGAAGGATTAAAAATGCTTCGTACTAAATAAAAACGTCCTGCGGGGCGTTTTTTTTATATAAAAAATGAACGATTTCAATCGCTCAAGCGTCATATAGGTGATGAAACAAAAAGGAGGGGTGACCGCTTTGGAACAAGATGATTTCATCCTTGTCCAAAAAGCATTACAAGGTGATGATGATGCCTTTTCATTATTATTTCAGCGCTATCATTCATTTTTATATAAATACCTTTTAAAGCTGACATTAGATGAGGACTTATGCAGTGAATTGTGTCAGGAAGCAATGATGAAGTGTTACGTGAATCTTTCTTCATACAAAAATGAAGCAAAGTTTTCGACTTGGATGATATCCATTGCTTCAAGACTGTACATGGATTATTTGCGTAAGCAAAAACGTGAAAAAAGCAGTCTTCAGCGAATAAAGCAGGCTTTATCGCATCAGCTTCAGTGGAAAGCTAAATACAAAGGAGTGGAGTGGAGCGAGATGTTTTCCGATTTTAATGAACTCGATTCGCGCTTTCGAATTCCTGTCTTGCTTCGACATTATTACGGATATACATACGATGAGATTGCCCATATGCTGAATATGCGAGCAGGAACGGTCAAATCAAGAGTAAATAAAGGAGTAAACATACTGAGAAAGGAGTGGAAAGAATGAGAGAAGAAAATGACAATCAGTCCTTGCATTCTTTAAAAAAAGATTGGGAGCAGCTAGAGAGTTTAGCAAGTCATGAACGTATTTCTCTTCGTGTCATTAAAGAGCAACTTCTTATTGAAAAACAAAAGCAGAAAAAGGCTTTTCGGAAAGAGTTATGCTTATTTACATTAACAGCACTTGTTATTTTAACAGTAATGGCGACGGCTATTTTACAAATACCTGCCTTATTTATCGCCATTGAGGTAATTGGCATCATTGTTGCGCCTCTTTCTTTTATCGTTTTTCACTATAAACGAAAAAAGGAGATGTTTTTATAATGAATGAAAAATGGATTATTGTGCTGTTTATTTCACCATTTCTCCTTCTTCAAAGCTTTCTACTTTTTATCAATGCAAAAAAACGCGGCGCTCATCCATGGTTTTGGGGAATATGGGGGCTGATTCAAATTCCAATGCCAACGCTGTTTTATTGGTTTTTTATTATTTGGCTTCCAGCACGAAGAAAAAGGGGGATGTAAATGAAGGACATTAACTGGTTGTTAATTGCTCCAATTCTATTCTTACAATTGCTTTTAATGATTCCAGCGTTAATAAGCTGCATAAAGCAAGAAGAGACAAACGGACCAAAATGGCTATGGGGACTCATCATTTTATGTGTAAGTACAGTTGGCCCCGTTTTATATTTTGTTTTAGGACGTAAAAAACAGTGAGGTGGAGCGAAGATGTTTATGCAAGTAGAAGGACTGACAAAAACGTACCGTAATATAACCGTTGTAGATAACCTTTCATTTAATCTCGATAAAGGAAAATGTGCAGCATTGTTAGGCCCTAATGGTGCAGGTAAGACGACTACTTTGCATATGATTGCAGGTCTTACTGCACCTAATAAAGGGAAAATTTCTTTTGAAAATAAACAGCATCAAGACGTACGATCATTTATTGGCTTTCTGCCGCAGCATCCTACGTTTTTTAATTGGATGACGCCTCAGCAGTATTTAACTTTTTTAGGCCTTTTATCTAACATTTCAAAGAATGTGCTTTCTCAACGAATAGATGAAGTACTTAAAACGGTAGGTTTAAAAGGAAAGGAAAAGCAGAAAATTGCAAGCTTTTCTGGAGGAATGAAACAACGTTTGGGCTTAGCTCAAGCCTTGTTACATAAACCTGAACTGCTAATTCTAGATGAACCCGTTTCGGCTTTGGATCCTGAAGGCAGAAAAGATGTCCTAATGATTATCGAAACATTAAAAAAAGATACGACCATCCTTTTTTCAACTCACATTTTGCATGATGCAGAACAAATATGCGATAACATGATTATGATTAAAAACGGACGCATGAAATGGAATGGAACAAAGAGTTCGCTGCGCCAAGAGTTTGCGGCTCCTGCTTTTACGATTGAAACAGAAGAAAGGCTCCCTGCATCATTTAGCAGTCTGCCAAGTGAACAGGTGCTGTTTCATTCTCCTTATAAAGCCACTGTAAGTCTAAAAGATACATCTCAGCAGCAACAGCTGCTTCAACTGCTTGTTGATCAACAAGCAAATCTTGTTTTATTTGAACGAAAACAGCATTCTCTTGAAGACGTGTATCTAGAGGTGATGAATAAATGAACACATTTGGAGTCTTATTTAAAAAGGAGCTGCATGAATTATTTGCGAACGGCAAAGGAATTTGGCTGCCCGTCTCTTTACTTTTGCTAGGCATCACACAGCCTTTAACGAATTATTATATGCCACAAATCATTGACATGGCAGGAAATTTGCCAAAAGGAGCAATTATTCAACTTCCTACGCCAAGCGGTCAAGAAGTATTGCAAGGTGTCCTTTCACAATATAGCACAATAGGAATCTTATTGATTGTACTGGCAAGCATGAATATGATTTCAAATGAACGACAAAATCATGCGGCTGTACTTGTTATGATGAGACCGGTGAGTGTCATTCAATACATTATGAGTAAATGGGCTGCGCAAATCGTACTGGTTATTGGCTCAATGTTTATAAGCTATATAGCAGCGTGGTATTATACAAATCTTTTATTTTCACATGTGGATTGGACTCATATGATAGTTAGCTTTCTTTTATACAGCCTGTGGCTGATTTTTATCTTGTCCGTGCTAGTGGCAGCTGGAACCTTTCTTTTACAAAGCGGAGGAATTGCTGGAGTAAGCATTTTGATTATTGCGTCACTTTCATTTTTAAGTACTTTGTTTACGAATCAATTAAAGTGGAGTCCTGCAGCGCTGTCACAATACGCCGGTCGTATACTTGAACAATTGCACTGGTCACAAAGTGTCACCTATACCGTAGTTGTTACATTAGTAAGCTGCTTTCTTCTTTTAATTGCTGCTGTTTATAGATACAAAAAAGTAGAATATGTATAAAAAGACTTCTGAAACGAAGTCTTTTTTCTAAGGAATTAATTTACAAATCCAAGCGATATAAAGAGCAGCGGGGACTAAGAGAATCTGGGCACATACTGTCCCGCATAAACGAGAGATGACGAGTGTACCAACCATTTTATTCATAGATTGCTTAGTCGATTCACCTTTCATTACCTTTTCAGTTAGAATGGCTACTTGCGGATCTACAAACACTGCAAGGGTAATCATCGCTAGTCCGTTAATAAGACCAGAAGACATCAGAATCGATTTAGAAAGAGTAGGCTCGAGCGTAGAAGCATAAAGAGTGGAAAGAACACCTACTGTATAAATGGTCGTAGCCATTAAATTTAAAAGAAGCAATCGCTTGGGCACTCCGCCTATTCGCAGCTGAGACAGCATAATCCACCTAGGACGCTTCACGTGTTTTTTTGCTTTCTCAAGGGTATATATGGAAGTAATGTTTTTCATCATTTTGGGTACAGATCCTGCTACTTCTAAGTGTGAAATCATGCGAGAGAAGATTGATACAAAGCTAGGAATTAAAAGAGCACCTGCGATTGTCCCAATAGAGGCCGCGAGCAAGATAGTTTGAAGCTGCTGAAGTAGAAGGGACAAATCTTCTTTAGACTGGACCGCATCTCCTAATTTGCCGGTCAGCGGAGCTTGCACCATATTAGCTGTTCTTGAAACGATGACAATAATATTAAAAAGAGATAGGGCTACGACTAGTTTTCCAGTTTTCAAGCCCGCGATTCTCACAGAGTAGGCTAGTGTTTCAATCATGTGAATAATTCCTACAAATACACAAATAATCAGTAATTTTTCCATCATAATAAGTAAGTTCCTTTCTTTGATACACGCACGTCCTTATTATGTATAATTTTGGTTCATTTGTAAATAAAAAGCCGCTTGCTACTCTTGGTAGCAAGCGGCTTTTTATTATCGATGCTGGTTAATATCACGAAGTATATCTTTGCTAGCCTGATAATCTTTTTCCCGTTCTTTTTCCACCTGTAGACGTTTGTCTAGTTTACGGCTATATTCAGCATACCCCACGCCGTGAGAAAGCTGCATGGCCTTTTCCATTTCTGACGTGTACGTTAGGTGAAGTGCGATAATGAATCAATCCTTTCAGCATTTTTCACTTGTGGCACATGTATTGCTGCTCAAGTGTTTCGATGTTTATAATTCTTGAAGTCTTTCTAAAAATCGTTTTCCCTGTCGCTTTGGATCTAAACATAAATGATTAAAATTTCATAACATTCCAGGTAAAAGCCTTTTTTTCTTGCGTAGCATCCCATATAATAGCAGGAACAACGTTTTTAAAGGAGTTATATATGAACAATACAAAACGAGTATGGTTTGATTTACTTTTTTATATCGCTATTCCTTACCTAATATGGA
The DNA here is from genome assembly GCF_045369295.1 of Priestia sp. 179-F W1.4 NHS. NCBI lineage: Bacteria > Bacillati > Bacillota > Bacilli > Caryophanales > Bacillaceae > Priestia > Priestia sp. 179-F W1.4 NHS. The sequence continues at coordinate 1,808,047 of NZ_JBIQFF010000001.1, forward strand.
ATCAGGGAAAAGACATTATTGGTGATTACTATGCCATTTTGCTTTCAACAGCACCAGCGTTTGTGTATACCATTTATACATTTATTAAAGATCGCCAGTTTAACGTAACAGGATTGTTTATTGTCATTACGCTGCTGGCACGTACCATTATTGATTTAATTTCAGGAAACGCAGCGACGATGTTAAACAATCAAGTATACTTTATGATTGGACTGGCTGTAGTTGTCCTTTTTACCATTGTGATAAAAAAGCCAATTGGTTTGTACTTTTTTGTAGATACGGCGTACTTAATGGGCTATAAGCGAGAAGACTCTCTAAAACTCTTCCACCAGCCTGATTTATTCAAAATGATGAACTGGCTTACAGTACTGTTCGCAGGTCGCTATGTATTTTTAGCAATTGTAAAATACGTATTGATTCAAAAGTACGGAGTAGAAGGGTACGGGAACATGATTGTATTCCGTCAGGCCGTTACGTGGGCATTCTCTATTTTAATTGCCATTTACACGTATTTTATTTATAAAAAAATTCAAGATAAAACAGGGATGGATAATCCAATGAATCCAAATGTAAATGAATAAAAGGAGAAGCGTGCGTTTAGCTAACGTACGCTTTTTTTGTTACAAAACAGTGAACAGTGCCCGAAACACTAACATCTCATTTAAAATTAATAGTAAAATAACGCTATTAGAAACGGGATGAAAGTAGGTCAAGAAATGAAACTATTATTAGCATGTCAAAAGCAGCCTTATCGGATCCTAGAAATGATTATGGTGTTTTTCACTTTAATTTTTGTCGTACTGTCGTTTTTTGATTACCGTCAGCTGTTTTTTCTCGTGTTTACCCTTGGAATTGTATTTGCTATTCGAGCGTTTGAAATGCAAGAAGGAGAGAAAAAGACGCAAGGAAACATCTGGCTGCTTGTCGGTGTTGTCATGATTTTGCTAGACATAGTTTTATTTGTTGTATATGCCATTAATCGATCTTAACTAAAAGAAAAAGGCTTCCGTGCAGAGGTTCACCTCTAACTGCGGAAGCTTTTTTGATTAAGGAATCATCCACGATAATACACTAGATTGTAAAAATGTTAGTAGGCAGACAATCAGCAGTAAAAATAAGCTGTGCTTCACCGTAAAACGAAGCAGATCGGATTCTTTTCCTGCCAGCCCAACCGCAGCACAGGCAACGGCGATGGACTGCGGCGAAATCATTTTACCGGTTACTCCCCCAGAAGAGTTTGCTGCAAGCGCAAGAAGCGGGTCCATTCCAATAGACGTAGCCGTGATTTTTTGCAAGTTGCCGAACAATAAGTTGGCTGATGTATCTGATCCTGTAATAAAAACACCAAGCCAGCCGAGTACAGGAGAGAAAAAGGGAAATAACGCGCCTGTTTTAGCTAATAGCAGTCCTAAGGTTGTACTCATTCCAGAAGCATTTGTCACGTAAGCAAATGCAACAACGGACATAATCGTAAGCAGCGGCAGCGCTAATTCTTTGCACGTCTCGTTAAACGTAATAAACCAGTCTTTCCAAGAGATGTTGACGATAAATTTTGTGACAACAGCAGACAACAGGATAGCTGTTCCGGCAGCGCCTAGTAATTCTAACTTGTACACTGCCGCAATCGGTTCTCCATTTCCATTTAAAATTAAATTACTTAACCAAGGTACTTCTGGCATAAACGTTAAATAATGTCCGATGGAATTAATAGCCCCCAAAAAAGCGTTAGCTCCTTCATAATGTCCCGTCAAAGCGGTTTTAATTTGAGGAATTCCCCATATGGAAATAAAGATCGTTAAAATTAAAAAAGGTGACCACGCCTTTGCAATTTGAGCTCCCGTGAATGAGGGTTGATCTTGAGTTTTTCTTGGCTCAGCGGAAGCGGAGGCTACTTCATGTGCTGCTTTTTCAGATTGAAAACGGAACGTTGTTTTTGGTTTCCAGAATTTTAAGAAAATAGCGAGCGCAAAAAGTGAAACGAGTGCCGATAAAATATCGGGAAGTTCAGGTCCTAAAAAGTTAGAGCTGACAAACTGGGTAAGAGCAAAAGAGACGCCGGATACTAGAATAGCAGGGAGTACTTCTACTGTTTTCTTAAATCCAGCCATTACAAAAACCAAATATAGCGGAATAAATACAGAAATAAAAGGAAGCTGGCGGCCTACCATTTTAGAGATTTCCATTGCCGCTACTCCAGTAGGACCCTCCATAGCCGTGATAGGAATACCGATTGCACCAAAAGCAACGGGTGCTGTATTTGCTAATAAACATAAGCCAGCGGCATACAGCGGATTAAAACCTAGGCCTACAAGCAAAGCTGCTGAAATCGCAACAGGTGCGCCAAAACCAGCAGCACCTTCAAGAAAAGCCCCAAACGAAAAAGCAACCAACAAAGCTTGAAGTCTGCGATCTTCTGTAATAGATACGACAGAGGTACGAATAATATCAAACTGACCGGTTTTTACAGTTAGTTTGTAAAGAAAAACGGATGTAATGATAATCCATCCAATCGGCAGTATACCGTATACAGCTCCTTGACTAGCTGACATAAAAGCCATGCTAGCCGGCATTTTATAGGCAAGCATCGCAACGGCAAGTGCGACCAGTAAGGTTGTAATCCCAGCCATATAACCTTTCATTCGTTTAATAGCCAGAGCCCAAAAGAAGTAAAGAATAGGAATCAAAGCGATTAATGAAGACCAAATGACGCTGTTTCCTACAGGAGTGAACTGCTGTGTCCATGTCATAACTAACACCTCATTTTCAAATTAGTGAACTACGAATTTAGTAAAACGAAACCATTAAAACTACGATGATAAGGTCATCTGATGACTTATGTAAAAATGAATTCGCTTACATTATATTCTAATACTTTCGTGATAGGCAAGTACTAAAAGAAACTTTTTTTCTAAAGAACGGACATTTTTTTGTTGATAAGAAGAAAATACTGGTTGAAAATCCCAAGAATAGGTGATTAAATGATTGTAAGCGCTTAAAATATATCTTTTCATCTATTCTACTAATTATTCTTCTTATTAATCTACTACTTTCAGTCGTATTATACATGGCACTTCTGTATGTTATTAGTGAAACGTTGTTTGCTATTACAAAACGAGAGGAGTCAATTTATTGAGTACGTTAGAACTTCCAGGTCATTTAAAATCCATTTTATCTCATCCTTCCACACTTGAAGAACAGCATATGAATCACTTCCTTGGAAATAACGGGTCCGTGCATGTTAAGCCAACTTCAGAACAAGAAATAGCAGCCGTTTTAAGGTATGCGGCGGAACACGGAAAAAAAGTCGTCATTGAAGGGAACGGTACCAAAAAAGGCTTTGGCGGGCTTATAGACACAGCAGATCTTTTGCTTTCGCTGACTGAATACAGCGGAATTGTTGAACATACAGTAGGCGATATGACGGTTACTGTAAAAGCTGGTACGCCGTTTGGAGAGCTGCAAACGTATTTAAAAACGTACAATCAGCAAGTTTCACTTGATCCAGCTCTAGGAGACTACGCTACAATCGGCGGAGTTATTGCAGCGAATGAAAGTGGCCCAAAGCGCTTGTCTTATGGATCAGCTCGAGATGCAGTAATCGGTATGAGAGTCGTATATTCAGATGGAACCATTGTTCGTTCAGGGGGAAAAGTGGTCAAGAACGTGGCTGGCTATGATATGAATAAGCTGTTTATTGGTTCAATAGGAACGCTCGGCGTTATATCCGAAATAACGTTAAAGCTGCGTCCGCTGCCCAAGTATCAAAGCGTTCTTTTTCTTTCTTTTTCAAAGGGCAACATCGAAGAAATTCATGCGTTTGTTAGCAAAGTCTTAGACTCCATGATAGAGCCCGTTTCCTTGGAATTATTAAATCCTTCTCTAGCTGAAGATGTAATAGGGCAGCATCTGTTTACGCTTGTAATCAGCTTTGAAGACGTGGAAAGTTCCGTTCATTATCAAGAGAATTACATCAAAAGTATTCAGCCTGCTGATACGATTTTAAAAGTACTGCAGGAAAAAGAAGCCGAGGTGTTCTGGGGATTTTTTAGTAACATTAGTCCAAATGGTGCACTTTGTTCTTCCGAAGAAGAAACGGAAGCCACTTTAAAAGTCGGCGTACCAAATATAAATGTACTCGACGTGATAAACAAAAGTACTGCTTTAAAAACGTCCCTTCCCATGCTGATAAAAGCACATGGAGGAGTTGGACACGGTCTTTGCTCAGTCTACATAAAGGGCTCAGAAGAAGCCATTCTTTCCGTTATCACTTCATTTACTGAAACGGCTAAAACGTACGGAGGATATGTGGTGGTTAAACATTTGCCTTTTATACTGCGTCAAAAAGTAAATGTGTGGGGGGAAAAACCTTCTCATTTTCCGTTACTAGCAGGAATTAAAGCAAAGGTGGACGCTAAAAATGTGCTTAACTATAAACGATTTATAGGAGGAATCTAAGTGAATTCAGCGAAAGCGGATATCAAAGATGCTCCATGTCAAAGCGTTAGCAATTATTTGTGGAAAGACGCGCCAGACGAAAAAAAATGGGCGGATTGTGTACACTGCGGAATGTGCTTGGAGTCTTGTCCTACTTACGAAATAACGGGGCAAGAACAGCATTCACCAAGAGGACGCGTGCACCTTATCAAATCGGTAGCAGAAGGAAAGATAAGCGTGAATGAACAGTTTACAGATCCTGTATTTGCTTGTTTGGACTGCCGTGCCTGTACAACTGCTTGTCCTGCAAATGTAGACGTTGGCGGACTCATTGAAGAAGCTCGCGGCCAAATTCGTCAGGCGATGCCTTTGACGGGATGGAAAGGAATGATCAGCAAGTTTTTTCTAAAGGAACTTTTTCCTCATTCCCATCGCTTAGAAGTTGCAGCAAGTCTATTAAAGTTGTATCAAAAAAGCGGGATGCAAAAAATGGTTCGCACAACAGGCATGTTAAATATGATGCCAACACATCTAGCAGAAATGGAACATGTAATGCCTAAAATTACCCGTTCTGTTCGAAAAAAATATAAAAAAGAACGCGTTCTAAAAGCAAAAGCCGAAAGAAAAGCCGAAGTTGCTTTTTTAACGGGCTGCATTATGGACGTCATGTTCAGTGATATTAACGAAGCGACTCTTAATGTATTAAGAAGAAACGGAAACGACGTTGTTATTCCTCATTCTCAGACGTGCTGTGGTGCTTTGCACGTTCATGCAGGAGACCGAGACATGGGAAGGCAGCTTGCAAAAAAAAATATAGAGGCGTTTCAGCATGCCGATACCATTATTGTAAACGCTGCGGGCTGCGGCTGCATGTTAAAAGAGTATCCTGAACTATTTAGAGAAGAAGAGCAAGAGTGGCTTGAAAAAGCCGAAGTCTTTGCTAAAAAAGTCCAGGATATTTCAAAATACCTTCATGATACGGGATATCGCCCTCCGCAGGCGAAGCTGCATACGCGCATTACGTATCACGACGCTTGTCATTTAGCTCATGGTCAAGGAATTAGAGAAGAACCAAGAGATATTTTGCTTTCTATTCCGGGAGTTGAAATGGTTCATATGGCTAACGCAGACAGATGCTGTGGAAGCGCAGGAATTTATAATTTAACAAACCCTGACATGGCGGGAGCCGTGCTTCAAAGTAAAATGGAAAATGTGCCCCCTGACGTAGAAATGATTTCAATGGGAAACCCAGGATGTATGCTGCAGATGGCAGTAGGAGTGAAAAAATATGGACGAAGTCAGCAAATTGTTCACACGGTACAGCTTTTGGAGTGGGCTTATCAAAAAGAAGAGGAGGAAGCGCATCGTGTTGAAGAAAAATAGAATAAAAGATCTTCACGTGAAAAATCTTTCTCAACTAGTAGATGCTCATTCTATTTTGTATCACAAAGAAGATTTACTTGCGTACGACTGCGATGGGTTTACTATTCACAGACACTTGCCTAAAGCGGTGTTATTTCCTAAAAATACGAAAGAAGTTTCTAGCATTGTTAAATACTGCAATGAACATGACTTGCCTTTTCTTGCAAGAGGAGCAGGCACAGGACTGAGCGGAGGAGCGATTCCGCTTAATAACGAAGTGATTATTAGTTTAGTAAAAATGAAGCGGCTGCTTAGCGTCGACTATGAAAACAGACGTGCCGTTGTAGAGCCCGGATTTATTAATCTTAAGTTAACTAATTCAATCTCTGAAAAAGGATATTATTATGCACCCGATCCTTCGAGTCAGTATTGCTGCACCATTGGTGGAAATGTAGCGGAAAACGCGGGAGGGGCACACTGTCTAAAATATGGCGTAACTACCAACCATATTTTAGGGCTAGAGGTGGTGCTTCCAAATGGAGATGTGATTGAACTTGGCAAGCAAGGTATTCCAGATGAACCGGGATATGATTTATTAGGACTTTTAACAGGATCAGAAGGGACGTTAGGAATCGTTACAAAAATTACGGTGCGCATTTTGAAAAACCCCGAAGCCAAACAAACGGTACTTGCCTATTTCGACCGCGTAGAAGACGGCAGTCAAGCGGTATCCGACATTATATCAGCCGGCATTGTGCCCGCTGCGCTTGAAATGATGGATAAAACCGCCATTGAAGGAGTGGAAGCTGCTGCGTTTCCAGTCGGACACCCTAGAGATATTGAAGCTCTTTTATTAATTGAAGTAGACGGCATTTCAGCCGGTATCGAAGAGCAAATCATACGTATTTTAGACGTATGCAAAAAACAAAACGTACGGGAAGTGAAAGTAGCTGAAAGTGAAGAAGAGCGCGCCAGGTGGTGGGCAAATCGCAAAACAGGATTTGGAGCGATGGGAGCTATATCCCCTGACTACCTCGTACAAGACGGCGTTATTCCAAGAAGTAAACTGCCTCAAGTGCTGAAGCGAATCAACAAAATTAGCGAAGAAGCAGGCCTTCGTATTGCCAATATTTTTCACGCTGGAGACGGGAACTTGCATCCGCTTGTATTATTTGATGCTAGAAAGCCAGGGGAAACTGAAAAAGCACTCGAAGCCGGAAGCGCATGTTTGCAAGTATGTGCAGAAGTAGGAGGAACGATTACCGGGGAACACGGTGTGGGCATTGAAAAAAAGGAAGAAATGCGATTTGTTTTTAATGAAGATGAAATTCAAGCACAAACGAATATACGAGAAGTATTTAATCCTAAAAATCTATTAAATGCAGGAAAGCTTTTTCCAAGTCCGAGCCGCTGCGCTGAAGTCAAAAAAGAAAAGAAAAAAGTGGGTTATTTTTAGAAAATTCTTGAAAATACATTCGCTCGATGATATGATTTTTTTAACAAAAATAAAACGCTGTTTTGTAATAAGAAACAGTACCGCATATGTTCGTCTTAACCATTTTGGCAAAAAGAATTGAAAGCGCGTCCAAATTTAAAAATGTAAAGAAGTAAGAGGAGGAAACAGACGGTGACAAACTACAAACAAGTTGGAAATCTGAAAGTAGCTCCAGTTCTCTATCAATTTATTAATGAGGAAGCTCTCCCGGGCAGCGGCCTAAGTACAGAAAATTTTTGGTCTGATTTTGAAGCGTTAGTAACTGAGTTAACACCCGTAAATAAACGTTTGTTAGAAAAGCGTGATCAGCTTCAAGCTCAAATTAATGCATGGCATCAAGAAAATCCTGACGGTGACTTTAACGAATACAAATCGTTTTTAACGAGAATTGGCTATTTAGAAGACAAGGCAGAAGATTTTCTTATTGGTACAGAAGGAGTAGACAGCGAAATTGCCTATCAAGCGGGACCACAGCTTGTGGTACCAGTGAATAACGCTCGGTATGCTATTAACGCTGCTAATGCACGCTGGGGTAGTCTCTATGATGCACTTTACGGCACTGATGCAATCAGTGAAGAAAATGGAGCTTCGCGCACGAGTTCTTATAATCCAATTCGAGGAGAAAAAGTTATTGCGTTTGCAAAGAATTTTCTTGATGAAGTTATTCCGCTCGTTCAGTCTTCTCATGCAGAAGTGGTTCAGTACAGTCTTGAAAATGGAAAGCTTGTTGCTCAATTAAACGATGGGAGTTTAACAGAGTTACAGGAAGAAGATAAATTTGTAGGGTATCAAGGAGAAGAAGAAAGCCCTGATGCTCTTTTATTCAAAAACAACGGCCTGCATTTTGAAGTTCAAATTGATCGTACGGATTCGATTGGAAAAACAGACGATGCGGGTGTAAAAGATATTTTAATGGAAGCAGCTCTTACGACGATTATGGACTGTGAAGATTCAGTAGCGGCAGTAGACGCAGAAGACAAAGTAGACGTTTACCGCAACTGGCTGGGATTAATGAAAGGTGATTTGACGTCTACTTTTAAAAAAGGAAGTCAAAACATGACAAGGCGTTTAAATCCAGACCGTATCTATATTTCTCCTGACAAGGAAAAGATTTCACTGTCTGGCCGTTCGCTTATGTTTGTTCGAAACGTCGGGCATTTAATGACAAACAGCGCTGTTTTGGATCAAAATGGAAGAGAAATATATGAAGGTATTTTAGACAGCGTGATTACTAGTTTAATTGCCAAACACACCTTGCTTAAAAACGGTACGTATCAAAATTCTAAAAAGAGCTCTATCTATATCGTTAAACCGAAAATGCACGGCTCCAAAGAAGTGGCTTTTGCCAACACGTTATTTAATTCAATTGAAGATATGCTAGGGCTTGAGCGTCATACGATTAAAATTGGCGTAATGGACGAAGAGCGCCGCACAACGCTTAATTTAAAAGCGTGCATCAAAGAAGTAAAAGACCGAGTGGCGTTTATTAATACTGGATTTTTGGATCGAACAGGTGACGAAATTCACACTTCTATGGAAGCAGGCGCTGTTATTCGTAAAAATGATATGAAGGCGTCTAAATGGCTTCAAGGCTACGAGCAGTCTAATGTAAATGTAGGGTTAGCAAGCGGATTCCAAGGCCGCGCTCAAATCGGAAAAGGAATGTGGGCAATGCCGGATATGATGGCCGAAATGCTGAAACAAAAAGTGGGGCATTTAAAAGCAGGAGCGAATACGGCATGGGTGCCTTCACCAACCGCAGCAACGCTTCATGCTCTTCACTATCATCAAATTGATGTAAGAGATGTTCAAAACGAATTGCTTACTCAGTCTACCGATCTACGAGATGACATTTTGCAAATTCCTGTGGCCGAAAAACCAAATTGGAGCAAAGATGAAATTCAGCAGGAGCTAGACAACAACGCTCAAGGAATACTCGGCTATGTAGTAAGATGGGTCGACCAAGGAGTAGGGTGCTCAAAAGTACCAGATATTAATAATGTAGGGCTAATGGAAGACCGGGCAACGCTTCGTATTTCCAGTCAGCACGTAGCCAACTGGCTTCATCATGGAATTTGTACAAAGGAACAAGTAACGGAAACGCTAAAGCGAATGGCAAAAGTAGTGGATCAACAAAATGAAAATGATCCTCTGTATCAGCCAATGTCATCGAACTACAGCGCATCCATTGCTTTTCAGGCAGCCTGCGATTTAGTATTTCAAGGCTATGATCAGCCAAACGGCTATACGGAGCCCATTTTACACCGCCGTCGTATCGAAGCAAAGGCAAAAGCAGCTATAAAACAGTAAAAAAAACGGCCTGTCAGCATAGAGATGGCAGGCTGTACTTACATCTTAAGAACCTGACTACCTACGATCCTTATTAAAACAAAGCAAATGGGAAAAGGAGCTATGTCATGAAATTTGTAAGGTTCGCTGTACAAGATAGCCGTCATACAGGTGTACTAAAAGAAGATACGATCAGCGTTATTGAAGGAAATATATTTGAGAAATGGAACTATACAGGACAGACTTTTTCAGTAAATGAAGTAAGGCTTTTGGCTCCTTTAGAGCCGAATCAAATTATTGGAATAGGCGCTAATTATGCAGCTGCAAAGTCGGAGCTGCCAAAAGAAATGCCTTCTATTCCTGTCTTCTTTTTTAAGCCCACATCCTCTGTGATTGGTCCAAACGAAGACATTGTCATTCCAACTGCCATTAAGCACGTCAAGTTTGAGTCTGAGCTTGCAGTTATTATTGGAAAAGAAGCGAAGAACATCGCAGTAGAAGACGTACAGGACTATATATTTGGTTATACAATTGGAAACGATGTAACGGCTCCGGATTATTTTCATAAAGACGGGCACTGGACCATTGGAAAATCCTTTGATTCATTTACGCCTCTTGGCCCCGTAATCGAAACAGAGCTTAATCTTAAGTCCATTCATGTAAAAGCGTTTTTAAATGGCGTTGAAAAACAAAACAGCTCGACAGATTTAATGATTATTTCGGTTGGAGAAATGATTGCTTACCTATCTACTGTTATGACCCTTAAGCCGGGAGATGTGGTTTTAACAGGAAGTCCGGTCGGCGCGGAGCTGGTGAGCGCAAACGATGTTATTGCATGCACCATCCGAGAAATTGGGACCCTCCAAAATCCGTTTGTTGCAGAGAAAGAACGTGTAAACGTATAAAAGTGATAAAAAATGCCCGGCAGTAAAATGACACATAGAGGAGAGAGGAAAAATGGAGCGAGAAAATATGGTTAAGTCTGTAAGCCGGGCATTGGACATTGTCACAATTGTCAGCATGGAAAGAGAAGGGGTAGGGGTCACAGAAATTGCAAAGCAAATGGACATTAATAAAAGCTCCGTATACCGTATTCTAACTACTCTTGCTCAGTATGGCTATATTGAACAAGATCAAGAAAGCGGGCGGTACAAGCTTGGGTATAAGTTTTTAGAAGTAAGTTCAAAGCTTTTAGATTCGATTGATCTACGAACGGAAGCAAAGCCGTTTTTGCAAGAACTTGAAAGTGAGACAAATGAAGTTATTCATCTTGTTGTCTACGATCAAGGTGAAGTAGTGTATATTGAAAAGCTAGAAGGAAATCAGACGCTGCGCATGCACTCAAAAGTGGGGAAAAGAGCGCCTATGCACTGTACGTCTGTTGGTAAAGCTATCCTAGCTTTTTTACCGCTTAACACGGTAACAAGCATTCTTGAAAGAAAAGGCTTACCAGCTCATACCGATCACACCATTACAGATGAAGAAAGCTTTCTCCGGGAACTTTCAGAAGTGAAGCAAAAGGGATATGCGCTGGATTTAGAAGAAAATGAATACGGAATTACTTGCATCGCAGCCCCTATTTTTGATCACCTTGGTCAAGTCGTTGCTGCAGTCAGCATTTCCGGTGCTACGATGCGTATGACCAATGAGCGATTAACGTACCTTCAAGAACGCATGGTTGATATAGGCAAGAACATTTCGGAGCGGCTCGGCTACAAAACGGAATCTGTGAAAGACAAAAGTTTGTTCTGATTCTTAGAGAACAAACTTTTTCTATATAATAATCTGTAAAATAACGTAATTATATTATGTAAACTATAGGCTAGGATTTTTAATTGATGTTTTATTCATGATACAATAAAGTTGTTAGAATATATACGTAAAGGAGATAAATTATGGAACAGTTTGAGCGCAATATTGAAAAGTACGCCGAGCTAGCTGTAAAAGTCGGTGTAAACATTCAAAAAGGGCAAGTATTAAACATTAATGCTGATATTTCTTCCGCTGATTTTGTTCGTGAGATTGCGAAAAAAGCGTACGAAGCCGGAGCAAAGTCTGTTGATGTAGACTGGCATGACGATCATTTAGTTCGTTTGAAATATGAAAAAGCGGATGAATCTGTATTTAATGAATTTCCTGCTTGGAAAGCTCAGGCAAGAGAAGAGCTTGTGAAAAACGGAGGCGCTGTTTTATCTGTAATTTCAAGCGGTCCTGACTTACTAAAAGGAGTAGACGGCAAACGTATTGCTGCGTTCCAAAAAGTAAGTGGAAAAGCAATGAAAAAATTCCGTGAAGCGATCCAATCTGATAAAATCAGCTGGTCCATCGTAGCTGTTCCTTCGAAAGACTGGGCAGCTAAAGTATTTCCTGACGTTCCAGAAGAACAGCAGCAAGAAAAACTATGGGAAGCTATTTTTAAATCTGTGCGCGTAGACCAAGAAGATCCAGTGGCCGCATGGGAAGAGCATAATGCTTCATTACATACAAAAGTAGACATTTTAAATGAAAAGAGATTTTCTAAGCTTCACTATAAAGCGCCAGGAACAGATTTAACAATTGAACTTCCTGACAAACATATTTGGGTGGGCGCAGGCAGTGTTAATGAAGAGGGTAACTCGTTCATGGCCAATATGCCAACAGAAGAAGTATTTACACTTCCAAAAAAAGACGGCGTAAATGGTCAAGTAACAAGCACAAAACCGCTGAGCTACGCAGGAAACTTAATTGAAAACTTCACGCTAACATTCGAAAACGGAAAAATTGTGGATGTAAAAGCAGAAGAAGGCGAAGAAACGTTAAAGCACCTAATTGAAACAGATGAAGGTGCCAAATACTTAGGAGAAGTAGCCTTAGTACCGCATCAATCGCCAATTTCTCAGTCAAACATCATTTTCTACAACACGCTGTTTGACGAAAATGCATCCAACCATTTAGCCATCGGCAGCTCGTATTCCTTCTGTTTAGAAGGCGGAAAAACGATGTCTAAAGAAGAGCTATCACAAAACGGAGCAAACGACAGCATCACCCACGTTGACTTCATGATTGGCTCAGCTGAAATGGACATCGACGGCATCAAAGCTGACGGTACAAGCGAGCCTGTGTTTAGAAAAGGGAACTGGGCGTTTTAATAAACAGTTTAATCTACGAAGTTTCTAAAATAATCAAAGTAATAAATGAATTAGCCACTTCTCAATTTATGGAAGTGGCTATAAGTTTTTTTTATGTAAGGAGGAGAGTAATACGTTAAATGAATGAATTAGTAAAAATTGTTTTAAATAGTGTAGACCAATTATTTGGCAAAAATTATGTGCAATTGATTACTTATTTATTAATAGCATTAATCGGAATATGGTTGTACAAAGAGTTCAGAACTCAATTACTAAATAGTGAAAACTATAAAAGAGAAAAGTACAGTGAGGTATTAATAATTTTACTAGAATTGGAATATGCACTAAATAGATTCTTAATAAATGAATTAGAGTTTACTCAATTAGAAGAGAGTTTAAAGGCTGCTTATCCGTATTTATCTTATGATCTAAGTAAGGAGGTTGGAAGCTTCAGTACTGGAATAGAAAAGAGAAAAGTCGGGGAATTCGTCGAAAGATTGAGTGCAGAGAGAAATAACCTTAAATATAACCAACCTAATGCTTTCTCTTATTTAAGTGAAAGAAGTATATCTCGGTCGTTTGGTCACTTATTTAGAACAATGCTTTCACCTGTGCTTATACCTTTCTTGTTGACTTTATTAACTGTAGTAGTTTCATTTATGCTACTATATCTCACGTCTGCTATGTCAACTGTTGAATCTGTTGTCAAACAATATTATTTGATACAAGGTGTAATAGATTACATATGTTTCTTAATGATATTAGTTGGTATCGCTGATATTATTAATAACCAAAAAGTGTCTAGCATGAAACACTTAGTTATTTTTCTTATTATTTTTATAACTTTGTCTATTACTGCATTTTTACTTTTTTCAAAGTTCATTATTATTCCTACAATTCTATTTGTATGCTATGGAATATTATTAAAAATGTACTTACCAAAAATTATTGTTGGGCTAAAAAGAAATAATATATAAATAAAAAGAAGAATCACGGCAGGTGAACTTCAGTCAGTTCCACCTTGCTGTGATTCTTCTTTTTTAACCGGAGCGTCACGCTTGAACATGTGATAGTAGGTAAACCCTAAGCATAGAGCGCCAGCGATTGAACAAAAATATTGCAAAAAACGGACGAAATCCATTGGAATGACCTCCCATTTTCAGTTTCGCTTCTAGTATGTACAGGGAAGTGAAATAATATGTGAAAAAGGGAGGTTTTTTCTTATAGTTCGTATGGTTCTTGGAGAGTAAGGTAAGGCTGCTGATCTTCAAGACCAAGACGCTTATTTAATTGTCTTTTCATTAAATCGTACTGGTAGATGAGGTGAAATTGATTTTTTTTCGGTGTTTCACAGCGAATGTAGGTTTCTTGCCCGTTCTTGTCTGTGAAATGAATAGTTAGTTCACCGAAATAGCGTTGAACAGGAGCTCCGTGAAGGCCTTTTTCATTTTTGACAACCTTTGAAAATTCTGCTCGTTGAATACGGTTAAATGGAATAATAGCTACTTGATTGATAACAAGACGCTGATCGTACATGTCAATTTTAGATATGGAAATTTGATTAATCCCTTCTGCAAATTTAACATGTCCGTTTACAGAAACAAGCGGTTTGCGATCCTCAGGATCAACAGCGCCTTGAGGCCGCTTAATGACGTAGAAGCTAGCTACGCCAAGTGCTACGATACCAACCACAACAATAAGTGCAAACATCATTTTGCATTCCACCTCCTGAGTATAGATGTGTAATCTGAATTTAACAGCAAGCTGTTTCAGTTGCCATATTGCCTCAACAATGAGGGTAGAGAAAAGCAGTTCGGCAGTTCATTATAAGTATATACATACGTTCGACAATATGGTGTGATATTCCTTCTTATTATGACTTTTTTACGACAAAATGGGCAAAACTCTTTCCGAAAATGAAGTGAATCAGTTACAATTTAAGGATAAGGTACCAAATTTCTTTTCTATCTCAAAAAAGTGCAGAAAAGCGTAAAAAATTCTAGGTACTTTCTCATATTTTTACTATTTTTATAGAATTTATTCCAATTTCTAATCCTTTATCGTGTATAATCTCTTGTGTGCAGCATGATATACATAAAGGTGTAAGGAGGCACAGTTCATTGTCTTTATCAGCAAAAAAGATATTATTATTAGTTTTAGTAGTTATATGTTTAGTGTTAGTTGTGATGCAATTCATAAATCGATCAGCAGAGCCGACTTCTGGACAGGCCCAAGAAACACTGAGTAAGCTTCCTGAACAAGAAACCGTTAAAGAAAAAGCGAAAGGCGACGAGGAAGCGCACAAATATCGAGTGTATTATATTACTATTGAAAAAATCGAAAATGGTACATACAGCGGAACAACAAAAGAAGGAACGGGCATTAAATTTTCCGATAAAAATTTAAATGAACCGATTCCAAGTAATTTGAAAAAAGGGGATATCGTCAAAGCATACTTTGATCTTGAATATAGCACGAAAGGTCTAGTCAAAGTAGAAAAGGTAGACGAGATACCCGATGATGACGAGAGCTCAAGTTAATTGAGCTCTTTTTTTGTGTTTTACGAATGTGGTAAAATATTGAATATATAGATACGATACAGGGGGAAGAAGATGATAGCAGCAATTATAGTAGGAGCCGTAATTCTTTTAGTTTTGATTATTAAAGGGGTTGCAAAGTCGAGAAGATTTCGCTTGTATAAAGAGGAGCTTCCAGATGAGCTCGGAATACATAAAGATAATGGCTTTGAAGATATAGTTCATTCACTAGAAGATTCTTTACCGGCAGCCTATGTTCAGCAAGTGAAACAGCGTATGCAAGGGCGAAATACAAAAGCCGATGAAGTAGAATGGACGTTTTTTGAGATGAAGCGCTATTTTTTATTAAATGCAGTCATCAAAGACGTACCAATGTTTAGTGCAAAAGTAGATGAAGTATGGCATGAAATGATTATGTTTACAGTAGATTATGAGCGCTTTACAGACCGTTTTTTCAACCGTTTTTTGCATCATCAGCCAAATGTAGAAACAGCTCCATCCCCACAGCCGAATAAGCGAGCGTTCTTTGATTGGATGTATGCTCATTTGTTTGACATAACGGGTAACAGCCGACTGCTTTGGGGGAAGTTTTTTCAGCATCCGCTTGATAAAAGTACGCTTCAAGATTTTCAAAGGTTATCAGAAGATGAATTACTAGATCGCTATTTTTTAAGAAACGGCAAATGGGAAAAACAGCAGAGAGTCCTGATTCAAACGTTAAAAGAAGAAGTCACTGCTGCACGAAAAAGAAAAAAAACGGGCGGATCAACTTATTTTAAAAAAGCGGCTAAAAAAGGAAATGTATCAAACGAACTTCTTCTTCAAGGCTTTGTTTTTTATTCTCTCTACAAAGCCACCAGCTTTTCAAGCCATATGAATGAACTGTTGCTATATAAAAAGACGATGTATGCGGGAGAGACAGCCTCTTACAGTGGGTATAGCTGTTCAAGCCCCTGGGAAGACAACCGCCACCATCACCACAACGATGGAGGTCATCACCATCATGACAGCGGCAGCAGCTGTTCGAGTTCAAACTGCAGCAGTTCAAGCTGTTCAAGCTCTAGCTGCGGGAGTGGGTGCAGCAGCAGCTAATAAAGTAAAAAAACTCGTATAAAACGAGTTTTTTTACTTTAAATGCAACGACGACAAAATGATTCACTGACAAGCAATGAAAAATTTGGTATAATCGTTACGTTTTTAAAAAAGGAGAGACAGCGAAAATGAATATTTTATGGGACTTTGATGGAACCATCTTTGATACCTATCCGACTATCGTGAAAGCATTCAAAGAATTACTAACAGATCAAACGATTTCAGAAGATGATATTTTAAAACAAATGAAAATATCTTCTGACGTAGCAATCAAGCATTTTGATATTGAAAAGTCTTTGTTTGATAAACACTTCCATGTGCTCGAACAAAAAATCAATCCTAAAGATAAGCCTGCTTTTTCTCACGTAGAAGACGTACTGAGCTTTGCGGATACAAATGTAATTGTTACGCACAAGTCTAGACAATCTACGCTTGATATCCTGGCATTTTTTAATATGGAGCACTACTTCACGGAGATTATTACAAAGGATGATGGCTACAAACGAAAGCCTGATAGCGGAGCTTATGCCTATCTTCACGATAAGTATCAGCTCGATTTAGTAATTGGGGATCGCGAACTCGACTTAAAACCTGCCCGTGAACTGGGAATTAAAACATGTGCATTTCAAAATAACGATATTGAAGCAGATTATCACCTTACATCATATGATCAATTCTTTACAACGGTCGTAAATAAAAACTCGTGAAGCTATTCTTCACGAGTTTTTATTTGTTCAGGTGTATGTATTTCGGGGATTTCACCGAGCGTGTAGTTCGCTACTTTTGTAATGTTACTATTAGCAAAAAAATAAAACTCTCCGTCGACTCCGCGAATTTTTGTCGTGCGCAATCCAATTTCTTCAACAGTTCCTTTCGTATCATTTATAGATACGTGATCTCCTACTGAGAATTGATCTTCAAATAGAATAAAAAACCCGTTTAAAATATCTTTAATCAAATTCTGTGCACCTAAGCCTGTAATAAACCCTGCTACGCTAATACCAGCTAAAAGTGCTTTCATATTAATTCCGATTGCCTCTAAAGACGTAATAAGTGCAATAAAATACACAACGTACATGACAATGCTCAGACAAAGTTTTTTCAGCGTTATTTCTTTTCGTTCGTTGTACCTCAGCAGTTTAGTTTTAAATCTGAAATCAAAGATTTTATTAATGACACTGCGAGCAAACCGGATGACAATTTGAGCAATGATAAAAATGAGGATAATCTTTATGATTACTTCACTAATGTCAATCCACCTACCGGTATTAAATAAAGTTTGCTGTACCCACTGTATGTATTTCATGACTAAGTCCCTTTCTTGCTTTATAAATTTTTCTCTACTGAATAGTATAATTTATTTTAAAAAATATACTACTAGAATTTATTAAGAGGCGTTTGAACTATTGTTTTATTTTATTTTAATTTATTTGTATTTGGTATATGTAATGAAAACTCCTTAATTTAGAAAAAGTGAAAATCCTCAGGTATAGATATTTTTAAAACATTTCTTTATACAAATATTAAATAAAATCTTATAGCAGAGATTAGTATAGATCTTATTAGCAAACATTATATACAGATATTAAAGAAAGAAAAATCCTCTAAAAACCCAATGATATCAAGGGTTAGAAAGAAAATAGCTTTTCAATAAATAACTGTGTGGAAAATAGCCCTTTTTTGTGAACAGCATCCTTTGGCTAAAGGATGTTTTTTATCGTAGTAGATATGGAATCTATTTTATTTACTATGTTTTTTCTTCTACAATAGATGGATTTTAAAATCAATAGTATGAAGATTGCTGTCAAAAGTATGAATTATTTCCACTGTGGATAAAAGTAGTTATGTTAAAGAGTAAATAACCTGGAAATTATCGTTAATAAAAAAATAAAAGGGATGTTTTTATTAATAAAGAGGATGATATAACAGTCATTGAATATGTTTTCTTTCTTTTTGTGGATAAGTATGAAGGTGTTTTTTTAGTAATATTCCATAGTTATACACAAGAAATATCATTTATTTAAACTTATTACGTTTATATGGATAGGATAATGGAATTGGAGAGCTGAAAAATGGGTGTTTGTTTGTACTATTTGTATCAAAAAGAGAGGAGAAGGGATAGAAAATAAAAAAAAGGCATGCCAAAGAAGCCCCTTATGAAGCTGTAAGTTCGGCAGGGACTTGATCTTGAAGATTTTTTGAAAGCTCTTTTCGAATGAGCGTACGGATTTTCCCACCGTAATTTTCAACGACTTGAGCATCATGGCTGAAGAAGGCCTGTTCAATCAATGTATAAAGGGCAGACTTCACTCGTTCAATACCATATTCAAAAGAAAGCTGAACCAAATCAGCGATGTCTTCGTTTTGGAATGAAGACATAACAATTCCTGTAGAATCTGTGCTGTGTCCAGATAATTTTACAAAAGTCTCTTCAATAGTACGTCGAATCGCCGCATCGTATTGATCTCTCTTTTCTTGTTTTGACATCTTGCCATTTTTAGCTCCGTCTTTTAAAACAAAGAAAATAGTAGATCCTTGGACAACGGTTTTAAATGCGCTCGCCTGCGTTTCAGCTATTTTTTGCATCATACCCTTGTAGTGAGTATATTTCGGCGTAAAAATTTTATAATCATTAAAGCTAATTTTTGAAGTGTTTTCTCCAGGATTAAACTGACGCTTAATCGTATCGTTGTCATAAACCAATTCTTTGCGCAGCTCTAAGCGAAGGGCATTTACGTTTTCAATTAGAATAAGTTCTTCAAAGCGAGTATATTCTAATTCCATAAACCCAAAGCCGTGTTCTTCAAAATATTGAGGGTAGGGAACAATACAAATATTGATTCCTTTGCCGCTGCGAGAATAGGAAATTAATTCTGTTTCTGCTAATACTACATTGTTGTTGCGAACTGTTCGAACTGTACAATTCAAAGCGGCTGCAATCTCTTTTTCAGAAACATCACAAATAATACCTCTTTCATCAACGTGAAGGAAGTGATAAAAAATTAATTGTGAAATTTGAGATTTAGATAAACGGTGATGTTCTGCCACTGTTTTGATTGTAGGGTTCCCATCAGCGTCTAGGTCCATGTGATCTTCAATATCTTTATATTTTTCTACGGTGCTAGACAATTGGCGAATAATTTGTTTTCCAATTTTCGCAAATTCTTTTTTTATCATGAGAATCCCTCCAATCTATTTCATATCAACAATAATTTATTAGGGTAAAATAACAAAGAATACCTTGTGAAAATTATATCAATAAGAAACAGAATCGCAAACGAACGAGTAGTACGCGAAAAACGGCAAAAGGCTCAAAGAATGCTGTCATAGCAAGGGATTCAGCGTATAGGTTTTTTAGTACGACAAAAACGGCAAAAGCAAGCAAGCGCCGGTAGAACAGTGTTTGTTACGATCAGTAAAAATCAAAAAAAACTTTATGCGTTTTAGTACGTAAAAAACGGCAAAAGGCTCAATATAGTACGCCGAAAATAGCAAAAGTGAAGAGTGGTACGCCAAAAACAGCAAAAGTGATCTTGATTCACCTAAAAAAAGGGAAAAAAATCACTTCTCTGATCGCTGTAAATAACACAATGAATTTCAATAGTACGTCAAAAATGGCAAAAGCTATTTTTAGTACGTGAAAAACGTCAAAAACGACCTGGTAGTACGCTAAAAACAGCAAAAGTTATCGTTTGGTACGTTAAAAATGGCAAAAGCTTTATATATGCTGCGAAAAAAATAAAAAATGGGGTTTGAAAAGGCAATAACAAAGGGAAAAGCAATGTTTAGTACGCAGAAAACGGCAAAAGTAGTGAAGGAGTACGTCAAAAACGGCAAAAGGTAGGATTGTTTTACGAAAAAAAGAGAATAATTAACAATTAATAAGTGATGACGAGTAAATAAAATGAATTTAGTACGTCAAAAACAGCAAAAGAAGCAAAGTAGTACGTCAAAAACAGCAAAAGACAGTAATTAGTACGCAGAAAACGGCAAAAGTAGCGGAGGAGTACGTAAAAAACGGCAAAAGCTTTTGTGTAGTACGTTAAAAATGACAAAACTTCCAAACTATGAAATGAAAATAGAGGGAGATTTTGTATCAAAAAGACGAAAATGGCAAAATGTCAAATAAAAAAGGAAGGGAATGATTTACCCTTCCAATGTTTCTCTATGTTCTCCTCCAAAATAGTCTTGAATTTCATAATTTTGAAGAGGAATAAAAGAGATTTCAAATCCTTGAAGTTTTTGCTGATAACTTTGGATCAGTACTTGATTGCTAACAAATTCTGCTAGAGATTCATTAATTAATTTTAGGTTTACATCAATTTTCTTTGAACGAAAACGAACTTTTGAAGCAAAATATTGATACGGGTAAAAATGAGTGTAAGACTTTTCTTGTAAATAACAGTCTAAACGCTCTTTTTGAAATGCATACAGCAGCAAAGAAGACAGCGAGTTATCTTTAAACTTTTTAATAACGTCACTGTAAATTTGTACAAACTGCTGATTTAAAAAGCCTTGATGCGTATCATCGCTAAATACAATCGTTGCATATCGTCTGCCCGTTACTTCATCGGTTTCAATAACAGCCTTTTGAAAGAAGTTGATCGCAAATTTTGTATCTCTGGAATTTTTCTTCTTTGCTACACCTTCTACGTGATATCTGGCAATTTTCATAATGCGGGCTTCAACGGCTTCATAGTTTTTTACACCTTTTGAATTATAAATTTCTTTCACGATATCCGCTAAATCAAGAGTCACCGTTTTTTCTTTATAAAACATCTCGTCGCGCTGTGAAAGAGCAAACTGGATAATTTGGGAATCCTTTGGGTCTAAAACCATATTTCGTTTGGAAAGAACCGTTTGATTATCATTCACAGGGATAATGGTGCGAATGAAATATTCTTCATCAACTTTATAGTCATTATATAAAACGACTTCTTGGGAGTTTGTTTTAACTTCCATATTGGTTTTAAGAGAATGACTTTCGTTTGAGAAGATAGGGGCCTCTACCCATGAATTTAATCGTTTATCAATCCAGTTACTCAGATTTCCGTTGTATTTTTCTAATATGATTTCAGCAATTAAAAAAGTAAAGTCCGTGTGAAATGCTTTCTCTATTTGATAATTCATTTTTGAATCTAAATAAGGAAAATCGGTAATGTTTGTTTTTTTACTTTTAGCCCATGCCTCTACTTCTTTTAACTTTATCTTTAAAATATCTTCAGGTTTTTCTACGCCAAACAGCTTTTTTAAGTGTTCGGTATCCACTTTTTTATCCATCACCTTTTTGGCCAATTCAATGTCTTCAAAAATAGGATTAGGCTTTTGTGCTTTAATATCTTTTTTTAACGTTTGCAGCCAGTTTTTCTTATTTGATTGTCTTCTTTTGTAGGCTGGGTTTCGTATTTCCTTAGGATTTATTAATTTATTCTCTAAAACAAACGTATCTTGCAATATATTTAAAATGTAGTCTTCTATAAAATCTTTTTCATTCGAAAAAAACGAATGAGAATCATATAAAAAGTCTATGCACTTTGCTTTGATATTGTCATCGATCGCATCGCTGATTTGTTTAATAAGATAAGGAGAAAAATTGGATGGTTCGTTCATGTTGACCTCCTCTGTATGTATTTAATCTGTAACACTCTTATTATATCTTTTTTGAACGATACTCTAAAGGCTAAAAGGAAAATTCGTTTGTGTAAGTACTTTTTTATAAGTTATATAACTTTTAAAAGATGCTTTATTTTTGTGAAAAAGCTAGAAGATATAAGCCAAATAGTATCTCAACAAGCGTGCTTAATGAGGTATGAAATAGGGGTTAATTGGTAAACATCAGTTGTTTAAACATGAATGATTAGTAGAGGACAAGTAAACTTATATAAAGAGGTTAAAAATCACTAATTGATTTTTAACCTCTTTTTTTTTGACATGATGTAAATGAAAAAAGTGCATAAAGAATTGCGCATAGTTGGTTAAGAGCCTGAAAGTCGTGATGCGACAAAAAAGATAAGATATGTATAAAGGTATTTTTATAACAATTTAATCTATGGAATAGCAATGCAGAAAGGAGTTGTAACACGGGTGCAACTTGGGATAATAGCAAAGCCAACAGAAGAAAATTTTCAAAATGCACAGCAAAAAGAACTGGATTTTGTAGAGCTATGTATAAATGAAGGTCATGACGTAGAGGAGTTTTATCGAAATAAAAAACAATTAGCACAATGGAAGGATAAATACGGTGTTAACGTTGGATCAATTGGAAGATGGAAGTCGATTCGAATCAATCCACAAGGGCGTGTAATTGAAGATGAGCTTCAAAAATGTTTTAAGTTAATTGATGTGGCAAGTGAACTAGAGTGTGCTAATTTTGTTAGCGGTTGTAATTATGTAGAAGAGCTTTCTTACTATGAAAATTGCTCCGCTGCAATCGATTTTTTCTCTATTTTAATTGAATATGGTAAAACAAAAGGCGTGAACATTTCATCGTATAATTGTCGGAAAGTAAATTTTGTGCATAATCCGGAAGTTTGGAAGACTGTTCACGGGCATTTAAAGAATTTAGGTATAAAATTTGATCCGTCACACAGCCGTTATTTTGGTGGAGATTATCTTCAAGAGACGTTAGAGTGGGGGAAACGCTTTAACCATGTGCATTTAAAAGGATCTCTTATAGTGAACGGTAAGCGCGTAGATGATCCACCTGCAGGTTTGGACCAAACTGATTGGAAAACGTTTATATCACTACTAAGAGTGAACGGATACACCGGTGGATTAAGTATTGAACCACATTCACCAGTATGGACAGGAGACTTAGGAGAAAAAGGTATTGATTACACGATTAGCTACATGAAGAATTTATTATTTTAACAATAGGAGGGAGAAAATGAAATGGCGAAGAGAAAGTTAAGGTACGGGTTAATTGGTGCAGGTAGTAATGCCGAAAAGAAGCATCTAAATAACTATATGAATCTTCCTCATGTTGAAATTGTTGGGATTTGTGATGTCAATGTTAATAATGCGAGAAAGCTAGCGAATAAATGTCAGATTACGAAAGTATATACGAGCTACGTAGAAATGATTCTCACAGAGAATTTGGATCTTGTGAGCATATGCACGCCTAATTCTATTCATGCTGAAATTGCGGTTTATGCCTTATTAAATGGAGTCAACGTTCATTGTGAAAAGCCTTTGGCTGTCAATGCAGTTGAAGCGCAGAAAATTGTGGATGCTAAAAATCAATCAGGTAAAAAAGTGATGGTAGGACTTAATAATCGCTTTACGAATCAAGCTGTGTATTTAAAAAAATATATTGATGCAGGATACTTGGGGACGATTTATCAAGCAAAAGCCGGTTGGGTTAGACGCAGTGGAATTCCAGGCCGTGGCACTTGGTTTACGAATAAAAGCCTTGCAGGTGGAGGTGTAATGATTGATTTAGGTGTTCATTATTTAGATTTAGCACTTTACCTTATGGGAATGCCTGAGCCTTCTTATATTACGGGTTCTATACATCAAAATTTTGATCAAACAACTACTCGAAATCGAAACGGATATAAAGGAGACCCACATGGCATTTTTAATGTAGAGGATAGTGCCACTGGCTTTATTGGACTTCAAGAAGGGGGAACTGTACACTTTGAATTTAGCTGGGCTTCTAACATTGAAAAAGATCAAACATATATTGAAATTCTTGGAACAAAAGGTGGGGCAGTCATTCGTAATGGAGAACTAAAGATTTATTCTGAAATGCTGGATACATGTGTTGATATCGTGCCAGACCTGAATTCGGCTTATCCGATTATGAATGAATTTGAACATTTTACGAATAGCATTCTTTATAATAATGACTTACTAGCTCCAGCTGAGCACGGAGTGTATATGATGAACATTATTGATCATTTTTATCAATCAGCTAATAACTGTGCTCCAGCATTTTTTCAAAAAAACAAAACAACTCTTTCATTACTATCAAATTGCTAAGTTTATATATTCAACTAGAAAAAAAGGACGTGGTTCTATGAAGCTAGGATTTAACAGTGCTATTTTGGAGGGGTGTACGTTTGAAGAAGTAATAGATTTTGCTGCTGACAATGGTTTTTCCTGCGTCGAACTATGTGCTTGGCCAAGAGGAAAAGCGCTTCGTAAGTATGCCGGAGTGACGCATTTAGACGTTGATTATTTAGATGTCGACTATATTAAAAATTATACCGAAGAAAAAAGAGTAAATATTTCAGCTATTGCATATTATCCTAACCCCTTAGATAAAGATACAGAAGGTAGCTCCCTTGCTATTGCTCATATTAAAAAGTGTATTGAAGCAGCTCATAGGCTCAATATAAACTTAGTTAACACATTTATCGGTAGAAATCAGCATAAAACAATTGAAGAAAATCTCAATACAGTCCAAGAAGTTTGGAAACCTATTGTTGAATTTGCAGAAGACTTAGGTGTGAAAATAGCTATTGAAAACTGTCCAATGCTTTTTACTTCAGACGAGTGGCCGGGCGGGCAAAATTTAATGACAACACCAGCTATTTTTAGAAAAATATTTGACTTAATTCCAAATCGGAATTTTGGACTAAATTTTGATCCGTCGCATTTTGTGTGGCAGCAAATGAATTATATAAAGCCTATTTATGAATTTAAAGAGAGAATTCATCATATTCACTTTAAAGACATTAAAGTCTATAAAGACCGTCTGGATGATGTTGGGGTAATGGCAACGCCCCTAGAGTATATTTCACCTAAGCTACCGGGTCTTGGTGATGTAAACTGGGGACAATACATATCAGCACTGACTGATATTGGCTATTGTGGCTATGCGGTAATTGAAGTGGAAGATAAAGCATTTGAAAGCTCATTAAAAGCACGGAAAGACTCAATTAACCTTAGTAAAAATTATCTAAGGCAGTATTTCCCTATTTAACAATGATGAAATTTTCAAGATGCAATAAATAAATTTGTAGGGGTGTCACTCAAATAATTTGTTGAACAACAAGCAGGAAATGGTGAGAGAGATGGAGTAATAAAAATAACTATAAGAATAATAGAGCGCTTACTTGAACTAAAGAGCTATGCTAAAGAAGGAGGAATAGATAATGTTTGAACAATACATGATTTGCGAAGATGGGTTTAAAAACGTAGAAGAAAATAACGAAATTATTGGCTTTGAAATTCAGCTTCGTATTCCATACTATAGAGGAATTGCGCTTTCACTAATCAATAGCATCGATTTAAGCGTGGATGATATCGCCATTTCGCACAGCGATCTTATTTTTAAAGTAGAAACAGGTGAGTTTCTATATAGTGAGCTGCCGACTGTAATTAATAATCGGTGGGAATTTGGAGAAAAAGCGCGTTTATTTGTAAATAAAAAAGGTGGATTAACTGAGGGAAAGCATAAGGTGAATGTTAATATGAGTTTGCGAATTTCATATTTACCTTGGCCAAACGTAGGAGAAGATACTAAAGAGCTTGTTATTGCTGGATAAAACGTGAGATGGGGGAATTAAAATGAGCGAAAAAGGAAACATCAAAAGAGGAGTTTCTTTATACAGCTATCAAGAAGAGTTTTACAAAGGTGAGCTAACACTTGAACAATGTATTGCTGAGGTGTCTAAAACTGGAGCGACTGGTATCGAGTTATTGCCTGAACAAATGCTGAAAGGTTTCCCAAAGGCATCAGATGAATTTGTTGACCAATGGTTTGGCTGGATGGATCAATATAGAGTAGAGCCCGTAGCCTATGATGCATTTCTAGATAATAAGTTGTTCGCAAATCGCTTGCTTACTTTAGAAGAAAATGTGAACATGATGGTACGAGATTTAAAATTAGCTAATAAGCTAGGGTTTAAAGTATTAAGAACGCTCGTGTCAACACCACTTGAAGTAATTGAGCATAGTTTACCTTATGCTGAAGAATACGGCGTAAAAATTGCTCTAGAGGTTCATGCGCCTTTTACGTTTGGTACTCCTTGGTTTGAAGAAAGAATGGAATATATCATAAAAAGCAGAACTAAATGGTTTGGGATTATGCCCGACTTAGGAATCTTTGTGAAGAAAATGCCGCCAGTGATGGAAGAACGTTACATCCGGGACGGTGGCACGCCTAAAATTATTAAGTTTGTAAGCGAAAGTTATGCTAAAGGTGTTAACAAAGATGAAACGTTTGAAGTTGTAAAAGGGATGAAAGAAGCTAATAGTGTGGATATCGCTTATGCTGAGCTAGCAAGACATATTATTTACACAGATCCTATTATACTAAAGCAATATATTCCTTATATTATGCATGTTCATGGTAAATATTACGATATCACAAAGGATTTCCAAGAGCCTAGTATCCCATATAAAGATATTGTTCAAGTTTTACAGGACGCTGGTTATAATGGATATATTAATAGTGAATATGAAGGAAATCGACATATTCAAGATTTTAAAAAGGTAGACAGTGTGAAACAAGTCAAGAATCATCAGCAATTATTAAAATCCCTTGTTGGTTCATAATACTTTATTCAGAACCTGTTTGCTAATGAGCAGGTTCTCTGTTGCTTTTAAGTATATAAAGAAGAAGTTTGCTGGAGGTATTCTATGATTATTACTCAACTATTTCAAACACCTATCGATGCAAAGCTTATTGATATTTTTACCATGCAAGAGAGAAGTACTTTAAATCATGCACATAAGGAAATTGAGCTGATTTACCTTATAAAGGGTACTTTACGCGTAAAAGTGAGGGATGTAGCGTATCAATTAAATAAACAAGATTTTCTTATCATAAACTCAAATGAACCACATTCTTTTGTATCCAATGCAGATAACTTGTTTATTATAATTCATTTTAATTACCTCCAATTATCTTCTCTCTTGTCTCAAGAAAATATTATATTTGCGTGTAATTCAAGTGAAGTTCGCCAAGCAGAAAGCGAGCAGCTGCGAAGGGGGATTGAAGAGCTACTTTCGGTATACTTAAAACAGCCTCATTCTTCAGTCGTAGAGGTGTTGGAGAAAGCTTTTAAATTAATTTCGATTCTGCAATCTTTTTATCTAAAAAGTCAAAGAAATGTAGCAGTAAATGTAGCAGTAAATGTAGACTCTTTAGAAAGAGGAAATAGTCAAAGGCTAAATGAAATACTTGGGTATATTCAGGCTAATTTTCGAGAGCCACTGTCGTTGGAAGAAGTAGCGAGCGTTCAGTACATTACTGTTCCATACTTATCCAAATTCTTTAAAAAGCAAACGGGAAAGACTTTTTCTCAATATGTCAATAAAGTTCGACTAGCCTATGCAGTTAACGAGTTAGTGACTACAAATAAATCCATTACGCGAATTGCTTTAGACAACGGTTTTCCTAATTTAGCTGCGTTCAATCGAGTTTTTAACGATCATTATCAAGAAAAACCGGTTGAGTATCGCAAAAAGAAAATGCAAGTATTAAAAAGAGAAGAGAATTCTGTTATAGAAGAGGCGGCATATGAAAATAATGAAGTTTTACAAGAGTTGCGCTACTATCTAAAACAGACAGAAGCGCAAACTGTCGTGTTGTATAACATGGAACCAAATAGAGAAACGCACATAATTAAAATGGGTAAAATGAAAGCCTTCACAAAATATTGGAACAAAATGATCAATTTAGGCTATGCAACGGATCTGTTAAGTTCAGATATGCAAGAACAGGTCGTGCTTTTACAAAATGAGCTGGGTTTTACATACGGTAGATTTTGGGGTGTATTTAGTGATGAGATGCATATCGAAGATTGTTCTGGAGAAAGCATTAGCTACAATTTCTCGAACGTAAATAAGGTATTAGATTTTTTAGTAAATCATCGATTAAAACCTTATATAGAACTTGGACCAAAGCCTAAAATTCTTTCAAAGAAATTTAATCATTCCCTCTTTTTACAAACGAGTGGCAAAAAGACACTAGCAGAGTGGAGAGGGTTAATAAAAGCTTTTCTATTGAACTGTGTTGAGCGGTATAGTGTAGAAGAAGTTGAAACGTGGTATTTCGAAATTTGGAGTCCGGAAATGGACCCTATGCGTGAGCAAAGAGACGAGGAGCAAAAGCGTTCGAGTAATCGTCATAATCCTGGTCAGTTTGAAGAATATTTTACTCTGTTTGGCTGCTTAAAAACCGTAATAAGTGAAATTGTTCCAACTGCTAAAGTGGGTGGATGTGGTTTAACGATGGATTTAGAAAAAGACCGGCTTGAATTTTTTCTTAAACAGTGGAAAGAAAAAGATGTACATCCAGATTTTCTTTCTGTTTATTTATATCCCATTGAACTTGATTCCAATAGCTCTAATATTAAGAAAAAAAATGTGCTGTCTGTAAATCCTGATTATATTCAAACTAAATTAAAACAAGTGACAAATGCTTTAGAACACTCAGGATTTGAGAACCTTGAGTTGAACGTCACAGAATGGAACATATCAATTTCTAATCGAGAGCTATTAAACGATAGCTGCTTTAAAGCTACTTATATAGCAAAAAATATTATTGATAATTTAAACGGTTACGTGAATATGATGGGATATTGGACGTGCTCCGATATTTTTAGTGATTTTAAAGATGCAAAAAGCTTAATTTACGGGGGGGCCGGACTATTAACAAAAAGCGGTATCCGGAAGCCTAGCTATCATTCTTTTATGCTACTAAAGCAGTTAGGAGAAATTTTAGTAGCGAAAGGTAAGAATTATATCGTTACTAAAAAGTCTGGGGATCGCTATCAAATCATTTGTTTTAATTATAAGCATTTTGATTATGCATATTATCTGTATCCAGAAGGAACTGTCAACGTTAATGAACAGTACGATATTTTCGAAGATAATGAAGAGCTAAGGCTTTCACTAGAAATACAAGGGGTTAGTAATGGAAAGTACCGAATAAAAGAGCGAAAAATTAATCGTTGTCAAGGCAGCGTGTTAGATGAGTGGCTGAATTTTGGCTCTGTCGATGATATAAAGCCTGATGAAGTCAACTATTTAAAACAAAAATGTGTCCCTTATATGAAGGTTGATCATGCGGTGGTCGATAATAATTCCGTTATCTTAACAGGAGAGTTACAGCCACACGAGGTACGGCTGTATGAGTTGACTTTATTATTTAGAGGTTAAAATCTGTTTGCAAGATTTTAACCTCTTTTTGCTATTTAAATACTGCTGTTGTTTTGTATTAAAGGTTAAAAATCACGCGTTCTTTTTTAACCTCCTGTTTAATCGTTAGAAAAAGCTCTAAAAAAAGGCGAAAATCCAATGTTTGAACATTAAAAACAAAAAAGAAAAAAGAGAAAATAAAAGTTAAAATAAAAATTGTAAACGGATTCAATATAAATTAAAGAAATGGAGTGTTTGTATAATGAAAAAATTACGAATTGGTATTATTGGCTGCGGGGGCATTGCACATCAAAAACATTTTCCGGCTTTATCTGGGTTAAAAGATACGTGCGAAATGGTTGGCTTTTGTGATGTAGTCGTAGAGCGAGCACAAAAAGCGGCACGTGAATTCGGATCTGAAGATGCGAAGGTATACGAAGATTATCAGGAGTTACTCAAAGATGAAACGATTGATATTATACATGTTTTAACGCCAAACGTTATGCATAGCCCAATTACAGTTGCTGCGTTTGAAGCTGGTAAGCACGTCATGTGTGAAAAGCCGATGGCGCATAATACGGAAGCAGCACAAAAAATGATGGACGCATGGAAAAAATCAGGAAAAAAATTTACGATTGCGTATCAAA
The DNA here is from genome assembly GCF_045369295.1 of Priestia sp. 179-F W1.4 NHS. Taxonomy (NCBI): domain Bacteria; kingdom Bacillati; phylum Bacillota; class Bacilli; order Caryophanales; family Bacillaceae; genus Priestia; species Priestia sp. 179-F W1.4 NHS. The sequence goes on from NZ_JBIQFF010000001.1 coordinate 1,838,105, forward strand.
ATCGCTTCCGTGAAGAAGTCCAGGCGCTACATAAATCGTGCGAAAATGACGAGCTAGGTGACGTTTATTTTGCCAAGGCTCACGCAGTGCGCCGCCGTGCTGTGCCGACATGGGGTGTATTTCCGGATAAATCGCAGCAGGGTGGCGGTCCGCTAATTGATATCGGTACACACGCGCTCGATATCACGCTTTGGATGATGAATAATTACAAACCAGTGTCAGTAACTGGTTCCGTATTTCATAAATTAGGTCACTTACCGGAAGCGACAGAAGGAAATCTGTTTGGTGCGTGGGATCCTGAAACGTTTGAAGTAGAAGACTCAGCATTTGGCTATATCAAAATGGAAAACGGGGCAACGGTTTACTTAGAATCTTCGTGGGCTCTTAACATATTAGACGCTAAAGAAGCGGCAACAACGCTTTGTGGAACAAAAGGAGGAGCAGAAGTTATTTCTGGAATGGGCTTTAAAGACCGTGAGCTAGTGTACAACTCCTCTCATCATGGACGATTAGTGGAAGAACGCAAGTCACCGGTCGGCAATATTGCTTACTTTGAAGGCGGAAGTAATTCACCAGAGGTATTGGAAGCGAAGCAGTGGTTAGAAGCGGTAAGAGAAGACAAAGATCCGCTTGTGAAGCCAGAGGAAGCGTTCATTGTAACCAAGATTTTAGACGCGATTTACAAGTCAGCGGAAACAGGTAAGGAAGTCGTGTTTGAACAAAACAAAAATATTGCAGTATACAAGTGAAGAATTGGAGGAAAGCTCATGACTTTTGTAATGAGGTTGGATTTTGTCGATACGGTTTGTGATAATAGCTTAGTTAACACATATATAAACGACAAAAAGTTGGGATATGAGTTTCAAGTTCGCCTTAGCTACTATCGTGGACATTACCTATCTTGTATTGAAGAACTAACAGTAGTTGTAGATGGTAAAAAAATTGATTCGAATGATATGACTTTTTGTTTAAACGATAAAGAATTTACAATGGCTCAAATTCCATATTTAATTTCAGAGTTTTGGAATGTAAACGAAGCAGCAACTATTAAAGTATATAATCCAAATGGACTGGACGACGGGGAGCATACGATTGAAGTAACTCTTTTATTAAGAAATGCTTATATGTTTGTTCCTGGTAATACGCCGCAACATAACTATGCTGTACTAGATTCTTCTGGTAGTAAAACGCTATCGGTAAAAGATGCGGAAGGGAGTAGAAGTAGATGAGCCCAATTAAGCTAGGAGTTTCGCTATTTAGTTTTTCAACGGACTTCGTAAAAGGCAAGCTTTCACTAGAAGACTGCATTGCTTCAGCTGCTGAAATTGGCGCTGAAGGGTTTGAACTTGTTGGAGCAACGATGCTACGATCATATCCATATGCTACTGATACAGTCATTAACGAATTTAAAGCGATGACAAATCATTACGGAATTAATTTTGTATCTTATGGAGCGAGCACGGATCGTGGAGTCATGACTGGAAGGGACTTAACAGATGATGAGTTGGTACAGTCAGCTATTCTGGATTTAAAAACAGCTAATAAACTAGGGTGTAAAATGATGAGAGCACAGCCTCATTTATCACCTGGTGCAATTGAAAAAATAGCTCCGTACGCAGAAAATTACGGAGTAAAAATAGGTGTTGAGATTCATAATCCAGAGCTCCCATCGTCTCCAAAAACGCAAGCATATGTGGAAATGTTTGATAAAGTTGGTTCTGACTATATCGGTTTTGTTCCTGACTTTGGCTGCTTCGCTACAAAACCAAATAAAGTATATTGGGATGAAGCGTTAGAAAAAGGAGCACCTCTTGAGCTCCTAGAAATGGCTGCAGGCTTACGCTATGATGGTGTTCCTAAAGATCAAGCAATGAAACGTTTAATTGAAGAGGGTGCTAATGAAGCAGTTATGGGAGCTTTTCAAGGAATGTATGGATTCGTCACGTTTTCACGTGAGCCAGATTTGCAAGGTCTTAAGAATATTATGCCATATGTTGTATATTTTCACGGCAAGTTCCACTACATGTTTGAGCACCTTGAAGAAGCAAGCATACCTTATGCTGACATTTTACAGGTAATTAAAGAAGCAAACTTTAATGGATATATTATGTCAGAGTATGAAGCATCAGATAACGCGGTTGAGATGACAAGACGCCATTTGCAAATGGAAAAAAAGCTATTAGCAGAACCATGCAAGCTATAACGTTTAGCTCTGCCAATCTACTTAATAAAAGCAGATTGGCAGAGCTTTTTTAGTTATTAAAAAATAAAAGCTAGTGTGTAAGAGCATTATATCAATTATTAATCTGCTTTTTGAAGACGGAAATGGTAACAGGTTAAATATTAGTCGTTATCGGTGTAAGAAATATATATCGAGGGACTATTAATCTATATACAATGAAATAAAGAAAGCGTTTTCTTTTTTGGGAAAACGAAAGGATTTAATCAAAAATTGTTATTGTGGGTTAATTACAAATAAGGGGTGAGGGGAATGGAAAGCAAATTAAATACGAGCAGTGTGATAACGGAAAATATTTATCCAGAGTCTGCTGTTGTTTCAACTGAAAAGTTATCATTTTCGACAAAGGTCAGCTATGGGTTAGGAGATTTTTCTAGTCAATTATTCTGGACATTTAGTGGAACTTATTTGACAATCTTTTATACGGACGTTGTGGGATTTACACCTGCAGTTGTAGCAATGATTATGCTGTTTGCGCGAATACTAGACGGGGTTAAGGATCCTGTAATTGGAATGATAGCGGATCGTACAAAATCAAGGCATGGACGGTTTAGACCATATATATTATACGGTACACCGCTTTTAGCTTTGTTTAGTGTCTTAACTTTTACCGTACCGAGCTTCGGAGGTAATATGGAAGCAAAAATTGCTTGGGCAATCATTACTTACATTGGCCTTGGTGTTTTGTATACCGTTGTCAATTTACCTTATGGCTCGTTAGCAGCTGTCATGTCAAAAGATCCAAGTGAACGAACGGCACTTAGCTCTTTTAGAATGTTCTCTAGTAATTTAGGAACGATTTTATTAAGCACTATTTCAATGCCTTTAATCATCTTCTTTAGTTCAGGAACTGGAGAAAAGGTTACTGCACGTGGTTATACAATGACTGCGTTCATATTAGCCGCCATTGCTATTCCTCTATTTTATCTCGTATTTATTAAATGTAAAGAAGTCGTTCAACCTGTTCATACTGGAAAGATTTCTATTAAGCAGTCTATTTCAGCTATTATAATGAGCAAATCACTTATTTGCATTTTCCTTATATTATTATTATCGTTAACTGCGTTTTTTGGTAGAATTGGGGTTCAAATCTACTATTATCTATATGTTATTAAAAGAATGGATTTAATTTCTCTTTTAATGCCCCTACCAGCTATTGGTGCAGCCATAGGAATCGTTCTTTTTACACGCCTTGCTAAAACTTTTGGAAAAAAGAAAATGCTTTATTTTGCTTATACAGGTTCAGCAATAGCGCTAGGTTTCTTATACTTTATCGATTATAGTAATTTACCACTATTATTCATTGGTACGTTTGTGTTCGGCTTAATGCAATATTCAACACCAATTGTTATTGCTATGGTGCCAGACGCTATCGATGAAATCGAATGTCAAAAAGGTATTCGACTTGATGGAACCGCTTATGCTGCAACAAGTATATCTACCAAATTTGCTAGTGCATTAGGAGGAGCTGGAACTGTAGCTCTCCTAGGTTATTTTGGATATGTCGCAAATGCTGAGCAAACGGCAGAAGCAATCCATGGAATTAACATAGTTGTGAATATTGCACCAGCTGTTCTGTATCTCTTAGCTATTATCCCCGTTATGATGTATAGCTTAACGGACGAGAAAACAAAAGCGATTCGCGATGAATTAGACCAAAAACAAGTTCTAAAATGATGCTTACTAATTAAATAGTTGATCTTAATAATACACGCCTCTTTCTCTTTACGAGAGAAAGAGGCGTGTATTACTTCACGAGAAGTACAGGTTAAAAAACAATGTGAATTTTTAACCTGTGCTTTTTTTGTTGATAATGGAAGACAAAAATTCACGTTTATTTTTAAAAGAATAAGAAAGTTATTTATTTAAAGTAGGAGTAGAATAAATGAAAGACGGGATGAAAAAAATATATAGGAGTTGATTAAATGAATAAACAAATTACAGATCCTTCTTACAATAGGCCGTTGCTAATGATTATTTTACTAACAGGCGTATTTTTAGCTTTATTGAATCAAACAATTGTCATAACGGCGCTACCACAAATCATAGGTGATTTTGGTATAGAAGCTAGCAAAGCACAGTGGCTAATTACATCGTTTATGCTTGTTAATGCCATTATTGTGCCAATATCAACTTTTTTTATCGCTAAATTTTCAACTAGACAACTATTCTTTGCAGCCATTAGTGTTTTTTTAATTGGTACAGCGCTTGGAGGAGTTTCGATTACCTTTTCAATGTTGTTAGCCGCACGTTTTATTCAAGCGGTTGGAGCAGGTATTATGATGCCGCTAGTATCAAATATCATTCTATTAATCACACCTCCAGAAAAGCGAGGGAGCGCAATGGGGCTAATGGTTCTTGTTATATGCTTTTCACCTGCAATTGCTCCTACATTAGCAGGCAGTATCGTCGATGTGTTATCATGGCGCTATCTTTTCTATGGTACTATTCCGCTAACTATAGCTGTTTTTATCATGGCGCTATTTACGTTGAAAAATGTTACAGAAACAAACCAAAATGAAAAGCTGAATTTCGTCTCCATATTTTTGTCCACGCTAACGTTTGGTTCTATTGTGTATTCTTTAAGCCTCGCAGGAGAATTAGGTTGGACGAACGGTACAACGTTAATCTGGGGATTAGTGGGTATTATTGCGTTAATCTTACTAATTGTAAAACAGTTAAACTTAGCGCATCCGATGCTTGAGTTTCGAGTTTTTAAGTATAAAATGTTTACTTATTGCTGTTTATTACTAACCGTGGCATTTGGAACAATGCTGGGAATCGAAACATTAATTCCGATTTATACGCAGGAAGTAGAAGGTGTTTCAGCTTTTGAGTCTGGTTTAATTCTCTTACCTGGTGCGGCGCTGATGGGGGGGATATCTCCATTTGTAGGACGCGTTGTAGATAAAATAGGAGCTAGACACCTTGTAGTATTAGGCTTTATTATTATTGCAATTTCCACGATTCCATTAGCTATTATGACAATTCCGTTATCTATTGATTTACTTGTAATTTTATACACGCTTCGAATGGTAGGGGTTGGATTGGTTATGACACCACTACAAACAGCAGCTATGAATGCTATTCCTCAACATTTAATTTCCCATGGAGTAGCGGTATATAGCACTGTAAACTCCATCGCAGGATCAATTGGAATTTCCCTTATTGTTAGCGTATACACGAATATCTCTAATAAATCAACCGTTATTACTGGGTTATTTCCGGAAAAATATGCTATAGGAATCACATTTATTGTGATTACAATTGTTAGCGGTCTAGCAGCGATTTTAGCCTTTAAACTAACGCAAGAAAATCGGAAATCTGTGTTGCAGTCTGAAACAGTGAGTGGAAAATAATACAAGGTATTAGCTATTTTAATAGATTCTATTACAAAAAGAAGAGGAAAAAGGGTTTGCATGTATATATGTAAATCCTTTTTTCTCTAGAATAAGTCGTGGGTAGAATTATATTTAAAATCGGAGGAATCAGAATGAATTACCCGTATGAACAAGTAGTTGTAAACGAAGATTTACCCGCATTTACGCTTATGACTACCGTTAAATATGTCGCGAAACATTGGCACGATCGAATTGAGTTTTTGCTTGTTTTAAAAGGGACGGTACACGTGTTTATAGGAAGAGAAAAATATAACTTATGTGAAGATGATTTGTTACTAATTAATAGTAACGAAGTGCATGGAGTGGAAGGTGATGGAAATAACAAAATCTTAATAGTTCAAATTCCAACTCTATTTATTAGAAAATGCTATAAAGAAATCGACCAGGAAAAATTTGAATGCAAATCCTTTCTTTATGAAGATCAAGAGCAGTACGGTAAGATAAAATCCCTGCTGTCCCGCTTATATTTAACGATGAAAGAAAAAAAAGACCATCACGACTTGAAAGTTCATTCCCTTTTATTGGATATTATTTATCAATTAGTCAGTCATTATAAACTAAAAAATGGTCAACAGCCTAAACCTAATAATAGGAAAAACATTGAACGTATGAGCAGAATAACAGAATATATTCAAAAAAATTACATGCATCCCCTTACACTTGAAGAACTTGCAGCAATGGAACAGTTAACGTATCCATACTTATCAAGATATTTTCAACAACATATGGGACAAACATTCCTGAAATATGTGAATGAAATTCGCCTTGAACATTCTCTCCATTATTTAATAGAAACAGATTTACCTATTATCCAAATTGCTATGGAGTGCGGTTTTACGAATTTAAATACATTTCATAAATTATTTAAGAATACATTCCACACAACACCACATCAATACAGAAAAAAACAGTCAAAAACAGTGAATTTATCACAAAAGAAAAAAGACATGAAGGACTATGACTTTATAGAGGAAAACGATAGTAGCCATGTATACAAATATTTGTAAAAAGATAAAAATCGATATGATTTATCTTAAAAAAGTAAACGTTTTCAAAATGAACCTTCTCTATAATTAAGATAAGTACAACGCTTGTTAAGAAAAAACTTATTATTGGAGGAGAAACCTATGTATAAAAATCCACATTATTTTTCACACCTTGCTCATGTTGAATTAAAGAGCCCAAAGTTAGAAGAGTCAGCTGAATTTTTTAAAAATGTAATTGGTTTAGAGGAATCTGGACGTCAAGGAAACTCCGTTTATTTTCGTGCTTGGGGAGAACATTATCATCACAGCTTGAAAATTACAGAAGCCTCTGAACCTGGACTTGGTCATATAGGCTGGCGGGCGGATAGTCCCGCGGCTTTAGAAGAAGCAGCGGCTCACCTTGAAAAACTTGGCCAAGGGATTGGCTGGATTGAAGGAGATTTAGGGCATGGCCGTGCGTATCAATTTCAATCGCCTGATGGGCATTTAGAAGAGATTTTTTGGGATGTTGATATTTATGAAGCGCCTGCAGTGCTGCAAAGTAAATGGAAAAACCGTCCGCAAAAAAATCCAGGACGAGGCATTTCGCCTAGGCGTCTCGATCATATTACACTTCATAGCAATGATGTCGCAAAAGATCGTGAATTCTATCAAAATATAGGATTTCGTTATAATGAAGGAATCTTTTTAGATGCAGAAGAGCCAGGGAGTCCAGAAATTGGTGCATGGCTTTCAGTTACGAATTTATCTCATGATATTGCATTTTTAAAAGCACATAATGGCAAACCGGGCGGATTTAACCACGTTTGCTACGCAGTAGAAAGTAGAGAAGAAGTGTTGTTAGCTGCTGATCATATTATGGAAAGTGGCTACGAGTTAGCCATGGGTGGACCGACACGTCATGCACTTGCCGAAGGATTTTTCTTTTATGTGGATGAGCCCGGCGGAAATCGTTTTGAACTTTATGCAGGAGCACATCTTGTGTTTGCACCAGACTTTGGTCCATATCGATGGAGTCTTCAAGAAAATCCAAACGATGCTTGGAGTCGTGAAATGCCTTGGGATAAGTCTGGAAAAATCATTAAATGATTCAAATACAGAAAAGAAAGGATAGATATCAATGTGGCGTTTTTTTCCTGAAAACTATATGTGGTCTTATCAAGTTGTAAGAATGATTAGTCAATCGTATTTTGGAGGCGGTGAAGTGAATGAAATTTTAGATGCTGCCGGCCGAATGAAGCTAGGTGATTTTGATAGCTTTCATCATGAATGGATGAATCTTGGGTATAAGACGTTGTCTACAGCAAACGATGCGATGGATAAGGGTCATAAAGAAACGGCTCGTTCAGGGTATTTACGAGCAGCCAACTACTTTCGTACAGCGGAGTTTTTTCTACAGCCAGACGACAAAAGAAAACTTCCTACGTATTTAAAGTCAGTTGATTCATTTAGAAAAGGTGGAGAATTACTTGATAACCCACCACAAGCAGTTAATATTCCATTTGAGCAAGCTTCGCTTCCGGGCTATTTTTTTGAAGCACCTGGTCAAAAGAAAGGGCCGATGATGGTAATGTTTGGTGGATTAGACTCAACGGCTGAAGAATTATACTACGGCCCTGCTCAATTCTTGAATGAAAGAGGTATTTCGCTTCTAGCATTAGATGGACCTGGGCAAGGAGGGGCACTTCGTCTACATCATATTCACTCTCGACATGACTATAATGTAGCAGGAACGACTGCATATGAATGGGCAGTTCAACATCTAGATGTTGATCCTCATCGTATTGGGGTAATGGCCGTATCCATGGGAGGATACATGGCTGCAAGGTGCGCAGCTTTTGAACCAAGATTCAAAGCGTGTGCCATTTGGGGAGCTGTTTATGACTATAACGACGTATGGGAAAAGCGTCCGGATCATCATCCGTTAGCTGAAATTTTGCAGCACATTTTTGGTGTAGAAGATATGCCTGCTGCCAGAGTGAAGCTGCAGCACTATAACCTAAGAGGCGTAGCTGAAAAAATTCAGGCTCCGACTTATATTGTTCATGGTGAAGACGATCATCAAAATAAAGTGGACAATGCTTATAATGTCTATAATGATCTTACTTGTCAAAGAAAAATGAAAATCATTCCAAAAAGTAGTCCTGGTTCAGCTCATTGTCAGGTAGATAATATTACGGAAACCTATGAAATGTACGATTGGCTAAAAGAACAATTAATGAGCTAATCAGGAGGTAAAGACATGAAATTCGTTACTTTTTACAATCTAGAAAGGGAAGTGCGTGCAGGATGGTTGAAGGATGGAAGGGTCATAGATATGGCCCTTGCCTCTGAAGGTTTTTTACCTAATAATATGGCTGAGTTTATCAAAAATGAAGCGAAATACATGCCGGTGGTTCAGGATTTAGCAAATCAGACAAACCTTCCTTTTTTATCGCTTGGACAAGTTCGTCTAACAGCTCCTTTACCTAACCCGGCAAACTTTCGGGATTTTGTTGCATTTGAAACACACGTGAAGAATGCGACAAAACGATCAGGAGATAAAGTGGCACCTGAATGGTACGATATGCCGATTTTTTATTTTTCAAACCCGAGTGCTATGAAAGGACCCGAAGAAGTGGTAAAACGTCCTTCTAACTGTGTGCGTCTTGACTATGAACTTGAACTTGCTTGTGTCATTGGAAAACAAGGAGAGAATATACAAGCCAAAGAAGCAGAGGAATATATTTTTGGATACACAATTTTAAATGATTGGTCGGCGCGTGATATTCAAATGAAAGAAATGAAGGTACTTCTAGGTCCTGCCAAAGGAAAAGATTTTGCAACGTCAATAGGTCCCTATATCATCACAAAAGATGAGCTTAACCCTTATAAGGTAGAAGATAAATTTGACTTGGAAATGTCCGCTTCTGTTAACGGACAAGTTCTTTCTAAAGGGAATTTTAAAGATATTTATTATAGCTTTGGTGAAATGATTGAACGAGCATCCAAAGACGTTACGCTGTATCCTGGAGATATCATTGGGTCAGGTACAGTAGGATTTGGCTGTATTATGGAGCTTGGTCAAGAGGTACACCGCTGGCTTGAGCCGGGCGATGAAGTAGAACTAAAAATAACAGGACTTGGCACTCTGAAAAATACAATTGGTTAGAGGGGGAGTCTATATGCCTAAAATAGTAGATTTGAGTGTAGCAATTGAAGAGGAATTAAAAGATCCTCTTCCATTTTCTATTCGCTACGAAACGCATGAAGAAGGGGCTGAATTTGGAGCCAAGCTAGTTGGGGTTACGCCAGAAGATTTCCCCGAAAGGAAGGGGCTGGCCGGTGAATTTTTAACGATAACGAGTCATGCCGGTACACATGTCGACGCGCCGTGGCACTACTGGCCTACATCAGAAGGGAAACCTTCTCGTACAGTTGATGAGCTGCCCCTCGAATGGTTTTTTAACGATGGAGTAGTTCTTGATTTCTCAGACAAGCCCGCCGGTTATGCGATAACAGTGGAAGATTTACAGGAAAAGCTACAGGAAATAGATTATCACCTGAAGCCTTTTGATATCGTTATGATTCGTTGTGACGCGGATAAAAAAAGGTACGAATTAAATTATAGCGAGGTTCATGCAGGAGTTTCAGCTGAAGCTACCCTGTGGTTAATCGAGCAAGGTATTAAGGTAATGGGGACTGACGGATGGGGATGGGATACACCACTATCCTTTCAAGCAAATGACTATAAACAAAACCCTCGTTCTGGAGTACTTTGGGCAGCTCATTTTGTTGGAAAAGAAAAGGAATACTGTCAAATTGAAAAACTAGCTAATTTAAACCAATTGCCGAATTTCGGATTTAAAGTATCTGTTTTTCCAGTGAAAATTAAAGGAGGAAGTGCCGGCTGGACGCGTGCTGTTGCTATTATCGATTGAATTATTTTTCAGTATCGAGAGGAGATTAACATGACAAATCAATATGTGAAAAAAGTTTTGATTGTAGGAGGCGGAATTAGCGGCTTAACAGCAGCCATTGCTTTGAAAAAAGCAGGAATTGAGGCAGAAATCGTTGAAAAGGAAAAAGAGTGGAATGTGTACGGAGTCGGGATCATTCAGCCGCCTAATGCACTTAGAGCACTGAATGAAATCGGGTTAGCGGATGAGTGCATAAAGCAGGGTACGCCCTACTCAGGATTTGATTATTACACCGGAGAAGGGCATTTTCTATATCATGGCGTTTCTCCTACAGTTGAAGGATATCCGGGTGTAAACGGCATTTCTAGAAGGAAGCTCCATTATATTTTGCTAGAGTCGGTTCAAAAAATAAAAACAAAAATTCATATGGGGACAACTATCAGCACACTGAAGCAAGTTGCAAATGGTGTATCGGTGGAGTTAAACAGTGGTACCTCTCAAACATATGACTTAGTAATTGGGGCAGATGGCAGCAATTCAAAGGTGCGGGAGCTGATTATTGGAAGTATTGATCAGCAGTACAGTGGCCAAGGTGTTTGGCGCTACACTCTTTCTCGTCCTAAAGATTTAGAAAATGGTATTTTTTATTACGGGAAGAAGGCGAAGGCTGGATTAGTTCCAATGTCTGATCGTGAGATGTATCTGCTTGTAACTACATATGAACCCGGCAATCCTAAACTTCCTGCCGACCAGCTACATGTACTTTTACGTGAAAGGCTTGCAGAATTTGGCGGAGCCATTGCTGAAGCAGCTAAGCAAGTAACAAATGCGAATGAAGTCGTCTATCGACCTATATTTACTCATCTGATACCAAGTCCATGGTACAGAGGAAATGTACTTCTCGTTGGCGATGCTGCGCATGGGACAGCTCCTCATCTTGGCCAAGGTGCCTCAATAGCTATTGAAGACGTTATTGTATTAGCGGATATTTTGAAACATAATCTTTCTATCTCTGAAACGCTGAAAGCCTTTATGGAAAAGCGGTTTGAACGCTGCAAATTAATTGTTAAAAACTCAGACCAGCTGGTTGAGTGGGAATTGCAAACTTGGAATAGCGAAATGAAGAGTGACGTGAATATTGGTATGTATGTTAAAGAAACATTGGAAAAAATGAACGAACCTTTTCTAACAGAATTAAACCTCCAATAAAAGTGTTGTACAGACAAGAAAAGCCAAAGAATTTGAGTATTCTTTGGCTTTTCTTGTCTGTACATAAATAGGGCGGGGCTTGGAATAGCTGTCCGAGGTTGCGTTCATACCTTTTTACTTTCAATCATAAAAGTTGAATTTTTCAAAGGCATACTTTTACCTAATTAGAATGAATAAATGTACAAAGGAGGTAGAGTATGAAGGGAATAAAAATATTACAATCATACTGGGAAGCCAATTTGTCTTTCAGCTAGGAATATGGTTTGGAACCATTGGGAATTTACAGTTTCTACAAATTCATGTGCCCTCTCACATGCTTCAAGCTTTCTATTTGGTAAGTGGAGGCGTAGTAGGTGTTCTAATCGGACCTTATGCAGGTCGTTATATAGATTTAACCGCTAAAGTAAAAGTATTAAAATTAGTTGGATTAATGAGGATAGGAGCAGTTTTTGCTATGCTAATAGCTATCTGTACAGGCTCTATCTATTGGATGTTAATCTACAGCATAGGAATTGGCTGTTCTACTGCTTTTTTATGTCTGCGATTCAAGCAATTTTACCTTTGTTAGCAGATAAAGAAAACTTAATTACTATAAATGCCATCAACATTGTAACGTTATCGCGAATCTTTGGAGCAATTTTAGCCGAGCTTCTACTTACTGTAGCGTCCTTATATGCCTTATTTCTAGTAGCTCTATTTGCTTATGTGATTCTATATGTATTCAGCATTTATTTAACTGTTCCAGAAATAGTAATAAATAAAAAGAAAACAAAAGCACGTTTTAGAGAGATTTTTCCTATTATCTCAAAAAAACGTTCGATCAACATGATTCTAGCTATATCTATGATTCCTTTATTATTTATTTCTGGTTTTAATTTGTTTGTGATGGAAATAGGAAAAGGAAAAGCGGATTGGTTTATAGGTATGCTGTATTTTATAGAAGGAGCAAATGTATTATTAGCGGGTATGGTGGTTAAAAAAGTATTCAAAAAATATAAAAAGCAAATAAAGGTTTTATTAGTAACTTGGGGAGTTATGGGAATTGCTCAACTATCCCTTTCGTTCTCAACTCTCTACCTAACCGCTATAGGATTTAGTTTATTTGGTATCGCATATGGAATATTTAAACCGTTGTTGTATACATACTTTCAGCAAAAGGTTCCTCCAGATATTCACGGGAAATTTTTTGCGTTTAAGAAGATGATTGATCGCACAATTATGCAAATATGCTTAGTGTTAATAGGTGTATCTCTTGATATGATTGGATATGAAAGGTTAATGATAGGTCTCGGTATCTGTATGTTGCTGGGAGTGTGCGTAGTTTTATTTAGCTTTAAAAATGAAGAGATAAGAGAAGAGGATGTGTCAAGTATTAGCTGAAAATGTTTATATTTACTTACCTTTAAAATAAATGGAGTAGATATTACTTGATTTAGGTAGTAGATAAAGAAAGAATAATAAAGTGGTACATTCATTGAGTTTGAAAATGGAAAAGTTTATACTTGCCAAGTACACTCTTTTTACAAATAGGGGGAATAAATATGTTGTTAAAACCTAAAGCAATTTTTTTAGATATGGACGGTACGATATTAAATCGCTCCAACAAAGTAAGTATTCAAACAAAAGAAACCATTGACGAATTACGAAAACAGGGAATTTTTGTTTTTATTGCTACGGGAAGAGCGTTTGATGAAATAGAAGAGTTAGTTCCTGAAGGCTTTCAAGTAGATGGATTTATCACATCAAATGGTATGGCAGGATACGTAGGAAAAGAATCAGTCTTTCAGCATTCGCTTTCGCTTCAATTGGTGGAAACTATTATTGAAAAAGCAAGAGCGAACAAGGTATACTACGAGCTTTTCCCGTATGGCACACCTCGCGTGACGTTAAAACAAGATCAGTCCTATGTGGAAAATGAAATTAGAGAGCCGAAGCCAGACAGTGTGGAAATTAACGAATGGCTTTCTCGTAAACAAGCGATTAAAGAAGAAATTGACTGGAAAGATTCCGTAGAAGGAAGCGAATTTTCAAAGTTCTATTTCTTTGCAAGAACGCACGAGCATATCGATAAATGGAAAGAAGAGCTTGAAAAACTCAAGCAAGAAACAGACTTTACAACTTCTACTTCATCTAAACACAATGTCGAAGTGATGGTGGCAAACGTAAATAAAGCAACGGGAATTCAGCAAATGCTAAAACATTTTAATTTGCCCGAGCAAGACATTCTAGCAATTGGCGACAGCAATAATGATTTACCAATGTTTCAGTTTGCCAGCTATGCTGTAGCGATGAAAAATGCGCCGGATCATATTAAAGAAATTGTCGATGACGTAACGGAATTTAACTGTGACGAAAACGGCGTATCCCATTATCTTTCTAAATTTTTATTGCAAAAATCTACTAGAAGTAATCCCGTTTTATAAAAATTAATCTATTTCACCACAATGCATTATAACCAGCTCTTCAAAACATCGTCTTTTAGGCGGTGTTTTTAGTATACATAAGATGAAAAGTAAACCGTTCATTATTTTTATTTATAAACAACATAATTATATAACTATCCTCGTAACTATCCCTGCAAAACACCTCTCAGCCCTGATGAGTCCCGCCATGCCAAAGCATAAAACATTTTAAAATCTAAACTTTTTCTTTCTTTAAACTTTTTATAAAATGCGCAGAAAAGGGATTGTATCTCCGTATATTTAATGCTAATATAACATTTAATGAAAATAGTATAACATATTTAGTTTTATTTTATAATTAGTATGACATAAATGTTGAGTTCAATCGTTTTTTTTGAAGTGTTTATAATCACAGTTTCCACAATATTAGTCCACTCATTACCAATAAAATATGTATCTTGCAAGCTACTAAATGATAGTTGAACAAAAAATGCTAGCGTTATTAAACTATTAAAATCAAAGAATAGGAAGATTTAATGTGAATAAAAGAAAAATTGTCTATATAGTTTCCGACTCATTAGGTGAAACGGCTGAGCTGATGGTAAAAGCAGTTTTAACTCAATTTAGTGGAGAAGATATTGAAATTCAAAATACTTCTTACGTAGAAGATGAAGGAAATATTGATAATATCATTGCTGAAGCAAGGTATAATGAGGCCATCATTGCGTATACCATCGTCATCCCATCTTTAAAACAGTATCTTGACCAAAAAGCACAAGAAGAAAGAATTGTAGCCATTGATTTAATGACTCCTCTTATGAGTGCCTTTAGCCAAACCTTTAATAAGGAACCTAATCTTCAACCGAGATTAACGAGAAAATTAGACGATAACTATTTTCGAAGAGTAGAAGCAGTTGAATTCGCTGTTAAATATGATGATGGACAAGACTTCAGAGGCATCAAGCGAGCTGATCTAGTGTTGATTGGTGTTTCGAGAACATCTAAGACGCCACTTTCTATGTATTTAGCTCATAAAAGTCTTAAAGTAGCGAATATACCGTTAGTTCCAGAAGTGACTCCTCCTGATGAACTTTTTACTATTCCGAAAAATAAATGTATTGGTTTAGTTATTACACCGGATAAGCTCAATGAAATCCGAAAAGAACGATTAAAAAATTTAGGTTTAGCGTCTCAAGCCAATTATGCCAATGTAGATCGAATCCTTGAAGAGCTGGACTATGCTGAGAAAATTATGAAGCGCATTGGCTGTCCTATTGTTAATGTCTCAGGTAAAGCAGTTGAAGAAACCGCTGAAGTGATATTGAGCATGTTAAAAAAGGACAAAATGAAAGGGTATGTATAAAAATGCCTATTATGTAAGACAGATAACTTGTCAGACATACTTAATCTGTAGAGAGTCAGGTAGAACAGGCGTGTTGCTAAAAGGTGCTTTTTAAAAATATAAAAGATAAGGAAGATTGTGATGAGCAATGTATATAAAAAAACAGACGTTATCTTAATTGGGGCCGGAGTGATGAGCGCAACGTTGGGATCTTTACTAAAAGAGTTAGCGCCGGAATGGGAAATCAAAGTATTTGAGAAACTCGCAGATGCAGGAGAAGAAAGCTCGAATGAATGGAATAACGCAGGGACTGGCCATGCTGCACTGTGCGAGTTGAACTATACATCTGAACAAGCTGACGGATCTATAGATATTACGAAAGCAGTGCAGATTAATGAACAGTTTCAGCTTTCAAGACAGTTCTGGTCGTATCTTGTAAGCAGTAATTTAATTCATCATCCGCAAGAGTTTATTATGCCAATCCCTCATATGAGTTTCGTACAAGGAGAAAAGAACGTATCCTTTTTGAAAAAACGTTTTGAAGCGCTATCAAATAATCCATTGTTTCAAGGGATGGAATATTCGGATCGTCCTGAAAAGCTAAAAGAATGGATGCCGCTTGTTATGAAAGGCCGTACATCGACTGAAGCAATTGCGGCAACCAAAATCGACTCAGGGACGGACGTGAACTTTGGAGCTTTAACTCGTATGTTGTTCACACATTTAAAAAGTAAAAGCGTAGAAATAAACTATAACCACAGCGTTGAAAATCTGACACGTACCGCAGATGGCTCGTGGAAAGTAAAAGTACATAATATTCATACCGGCAAACAGGAATATCACACGGCGAACTTTGTTTTTATCGGAGGAGGAGGCGGAAGTCTGTCTTTACTCCAAAAAACGGGTATTCCTGAGTCCAAACATATTGGAGGGTTTCCAGTAAGCGGATTATTTATGGTATGCAATAACCCCGAAGTTGTAGCGCAGCATCACGGGAAAGTGTACGGAAAAGCAAAGGTTGGCGCTCCGCCGATGTCGGTTCCGCACCTTGATACACGCTATATCGACCGCAAAAAAACACTGCTGTTTGGACCTTTTGCCGGATTTTCACCAAAGTTCTTAAAAACGGGTTCAAATTTGGATTTAATCAATTCTGTAAAAACGAATAATATCTTAACGATGTTAGCAGCAGGCGTTAAAGAGCTGGGCTTAACGAAATACTTGATTCAGCAGGTGCTGTTGTCCAATGAAAAGCGTATGGAAGAACTTCGCGAGTTTATTCCAAACGCAAAAAGCGAAGACTGGGATATCGTCGTAGCGGGTCAGCGTGTACAGGTAATCAAAGATACGGAAGCCGGAGGTAAAGGCACTCTTCAATTTGGTACAGAAGTTGTGAGTTCAGCTGATGGTTCCGTTGCTGCATTGCTCGGGGCCTCGCCAGGTGCTTCGACTGCCGTTCATGTCATGCTTGAAGTGCTGGAAAAGTGTTTCCCGCAGCATATGAAGAAATGGGAATCAAAAATAAAAGAAATGATTCCTTCTTACGGCTTGTCACTGGTAGAAAATCCAGCGCTTTTTAACGAAATTCATGCTTCTACAGCACAAACGCTTGATTTAAGTAAAAAAGAACTTGTGTACCGATGATTTTAGGAAGCCTTTGACACATATGCTTTAGATTAAAAGAATTTTTTAGATAGTTAAAGCATTTAAACGACATGTGAAATCTATAAGAAAAAATGAGGGAAGTTCGTTATATAACGGACTTCTTTTTATTTATTTCCTTTACTAGCAGAATTTACTTCGTATTCATGATATAATTACTTATTAGTAAGCGTTTACATATAATGGAGTGGGAAATTGGAAAATAGCTATTTCGAGGAGCCGATAAAAGATGATTCTAACTAATACATCTTTACTAACGAAAGAACAAACGATTTTTAACCATACAGGGAATAAAATTAAATTAGAAGACAGAGAGATTGATATTGTTGCTCGATTTGAAGAGCCTCTTGTTCTAGTTTTAGGAAATGTCCTAAGTAACGAAGAATGTGACGAACTTATACAGCTATCCAAAGATAAAATGCAGCGATCAAAAATTGGTGCTGTACGTGAAGTAAACAGTATTCGAACGAGCAGCGGCATGTTTTTTGAAGAAAGCGAAAACGAGCTTGTACATCAAATCGAAAGACGACTTTCTAAAATCATGGGACCATCTATTGAATATGCTGAAGGTCTTCAAGTTTTAAAATACTTGCCTGACCAAGAATACAAAGCACATCACGACTATTTCACTTCTGCAAGTAAAGCATCTAAAAATAACCGTATCAGTACATTGGTTATGTACTTAAATGATGTGGAAGAAGGAGGAGAAACTTATTTTCCTAAGCTGGGTCTTTCCGTGTCTCCGACAAAGGGAATGGCCGTGTACTTTGAATATTTTTATAGTGATGCTGAACTTAATGACCGTACTCTCCACGGGGGAGCTCCTGTTATAAAAGGAGAAAAGTGGGTCGCTACCCAGTGGATGCGCAAACAAAAAATTCGATCGTAAAAACAAAGGTTTGAAGAGCCCTATTAGCTATTGTTAATGAGGGCTCTTATTTATGTTACAAAAAAATAGCAATCATGTTAGCCAGTTATTATATTGAAATATTCACACTTATTCTATTTGTGCGGCTATTCCTTATTCTTATAAGGCGGTAGACGATAAATGTATTTGTAGTGTAAAATATCCTCATGATTAAAAATCTGGATACACGAAAATGAAAAATGTGTTCGAGAGATAAAAATAAAATAAATGCTATTTAAAATAATGACTTTAAAACAGGTAACCAATTTTTATAACAGTTGCACGAAAAAACTCGTGAAAGGTATTTTCACGAGTTTTTGTTTTTAGGTGATTTACACTATTTATAAAATCATTTTACTTTTATATAGTAGATAGGGAACGTGTTAAAGGAGGACCCGGGTTTTGAAAGAAATAAAAGCAATTATTTACGCGATGCTCGCGACGTTTATGCTGCTTCTTACTGGATGCAGCGATGAGCAGGCAAGTCATTCAAGCACATCTTCTACCGATACAAAACAAGCAGTTCAAGTAGAAGATTCATCAGATCAAGAAGACGATCATAGTCCTTCTAAAGCAAATCGTGAAGATGTAGTAGGTGAGGCGGCTACGGTAGAAAGAGTAGTGGACGGTGATACGCTTAAAGTAAAAATGCTGAACGGAAAGAGAGATCGCGTGCGATTACTTCTTGTTGATACCCCCGAAACAAAGCATCCCAAACTAGGCGTACAGCCCTTTGGTCCAGAAGCATCTGCTTACACAAAAAAAAGGCTAGAAGGACAGGAAATCACCCTTGAATTTGATGTGCAAGAAAGTGATCAATATGGACGTTTGCTTGCTTATGTATGGATAGACAATGAGCTGTATAATGAAGAGCTGCTAGCAAAAGGGCTAGCCCGCGTAGCGGTATTTCCTCCTAACACAAAGTACGTAGACGAATTTAAGAAAATACAGGAGCAGGCTCGAAAAAGCGAAAAAGGCATCTGGAGTATTGAAAACTATGCCCAAGAAAAAGGATATAATACGGATGCTGTAAAAAATCAGTCCTCTTCTAATCAAAAAGATACTCAATCTGCCACAAGCTGCGAAGGTAAAATAAAAGGAAATCAAAACTCTAAAATTTATCACGTGCCAACAGGGGCACACTACAATCAAACAATGAACAACGTCATTTGGTTCTGTACTGAAAAAGATGCACAAGAAGCAGGATACAAAAAGGCAAAGAACTAACAAAGAAATTCAGTAATTGCTGAGTTTCTTTTTTTATGAGCTCACTAAAGATTTGTATAGGAGTGGCTAAATACCATCCAACAAAGAGCGGCCGATCCGTATAAGAAGACGCAGTGGCCATATGAGCAGCTGAGGCACTTGAAAAAGAATTTCTGCTAAAACTCCCCATCCACTCACTGTATTATCTTTCTGCTGACGGCTTTTTTTCATAGTCATCATCCATTCATTTGAAAATATACATTAATTATACAATGAAAGGAAGATTAGGAGTTAATTTTTTCTTTCTTTTCTTTTTCGTGTTAAAGTAGATAGGTAAGAAGTTTTGCTACAAATAACGCAAGCGAAGAGAATAAAGGGAGTTTGAAAATCGTGAAAATAAGGAAAGCAAGAAAAGAAGATGCTTCTGCTGTAACGGAATTACTTTATGACATGCTTGGCAGTATTGCACGCTCTCATACGGCGGCTACAACGAATGAAGAAGCGCTTTTAAGACTTAAAGCGTTTATTCTGTCTGAGAAGAATCGCTATAGCTATCATCATATTACAGTCGCAGAAGTCGATGAGAAGGTAGTTGGACTTATGCTTTGCTACGAAGGAAGTATGTTACAAACGCTTTATGAACCAGTTAAGCGTTTTGTACGTGCGAAACTTAATAATCCAGCGTGGGAAATTGATATAGAAACTGAACATGGAGATTATTATATTGACTCTCTATGTGTAGATGAAGCTTACCGCGGAAAAGGGATAGGAACGGCTCTTTTAAATGTAGCTAAGCAAGAAGCCAAAAAGCGTAAGATGTTTTTATCGTTAAACGTTGAATATAATAACGTAGAAGCCAAAAAATTGTATCAGCGTATAGGCTTTCAAGAGCATAAAACCATTTTTATTGATAAAAAACCATTTTTTTATATGAAGACTGCCTGATCATCTTTACGGTAGTATTTTTTGTGATAAAATGGATATATAAGTAAAATAATAAGAACCAACAGCTCAGCACTTTTGCTGAGCTTTCCTGTAAATCGTGTAAACGTATCAAAATGGAAAGAATCCTACATCCAATGGACCATAAGCAAGCGGTCATGAAAGTATGTTTGCTGATGTGCCACATGAAAGGAGCGTGCATGAACATCAGAGATCTTCCGTTTAATATGAGTTATCGATTTAATGAACAGCTTCGAGAAGTTCCGGTTAACCCACACCAAATGAAGCAGGGAATTATCTATTTAAAGAAACGAGCTCTTGAAGAAGAAGATGAGTGTGCCGCTGCTAAAACATATGGACATATTGGTGTATATGAGCGCATACTTGGAGAATTAACGAGCAGTGAAAGACACTTGCAGCTGGCCATTTATCTATATGACCGACATGCTGATACAATAGGTGAATTTTTGAATACAATCCGGCTTGGACATACATATCACTGGCAAGAACAGTGGGATAAAGCGAATGAAACGTTTCAGCTACTCATTGAACAATTAAAAGCGGATGAAGACCTTCACAGATATGAAGACTTTGTCTATCAGCATTATGGAAAATGTTTACTTGATCAGCGGATTGTTTCCAGAGCACATCACTATTTTCAACGCGCGTTAGAAATTCGATTGAAAAAAGGCGATAAAGAATTGATTGAGTCGACTAATTCCTGCATCCGTCTTTGCTTAAATAAATTAAAACATTCCTAGTATACATAAAAGATAAATGACTCATAGCCTTGGTTACACATAATGCATAAACTTTCCGTTTGACAAACGTATGTGAACATATTATAGTCATACATGGCAATTTAAGAATACGTAATATAAAAACTAAACATAAGCGTCTCTTCTCTTTTGGAGAAGGGGCTTTTTTATGTGAATTTTTATGCCGAGGAGGGTTTAATCGATGAGTAAAACAGTAAAAGATGTCATCTTTTTATTAATAGGTTCGTTTGTATTTTCACTTGCCGTTAACATGTTTGTCATTCCAATAGGACTAGGTGAAGGCGGCGTTACGGGTATATCCATTATTTTATATTATACAACGCATCTTTCAACGGGCGTCACTAACTTTATTCTAAACGGTATCTTGCTTATCGTAGGGTATAAATTTTTAGAGAAAAAAACGATCGTCTATACGATGATTACGATTATCGCTACATCTATTTTTCTTCACGTAACTGAAGGCTGGGGTCTTCATCTTCATGAAGAGCTCATTGGCATGGTTTTTGCCGGTGTACTGCTGGGCGTTGGAATTGGGATGATTTTGCGCGTTGGTGGAACAACAGCAGGTTCAGCCATTATTGCTCGAATTCTAAATAAGTTTTTAAACTGGAAAGTCAGTCATGCACTTTTAATGGTTGATTTACTGGTGGTATTGGCTTCTTATTTTATTATTGGAATTGAAAAACTACTATTTACCATCGTCATGCTTTATATTACAACAAAAGTAATTGATTTCGTTATTGAAGGATTCGATGCCAAAAAGGCCGTTACCGTTATTTCAAGCAACAAAAATGAAGTAGCGGATCAAATCAATGAACAGCTTGATCGCGGAGTAACGATTCTAAACGGTCGAGGGAACTATACAAAAGAATCAAAAGAAATCTTGTATGTGGTCATTAATAAACAAGAGCTTCTTAAACTTAAAAAGCTGATTAAAAAAATTGATGATGAAGCATTTGTGATTGTACACGATGTACGAGATGTAATTGGAAAAGGCTTTCTAAGCGCATAATGCTGTAGTTCTTGGCAATTTTTTCTGACGTTGGTGTTCTGCGAAAAAGTATGATATAAGTGTGTCTAGAGACAATTCAATATACGAAAGGAAGAACCCATATGCGTAATAAAAGGCATGTAAAGCGTCTTCTTCAACGTCGAATTCGTTCTTTACGATACGTTGTCTTGATTTTATTTACGATACTGATCTTAAAGTACGTTAGTGAAATTATGTAACTTTTTTGTATGAGTCTTACCGCTCATTTGGAGTGCTTTTTCTTTTAAATTAGTAAACCAATTTGTATAATAGGTTTTAAGAAGGAGGAGTTCCATGAGCATTCCCAAACCATTAGTTCAGCTTAATCAACTCTTTATCGTTATAACGGTTTTGATCGCTTTACTTGCGGCAAAGTGGCTTTTACTTTTGCCTTTTCTCTTTGGAGTAGTCACACTTGCAACAAAGCGGAATCCTGTAATTATGGCAGGGAAAACTCTTCTCCGAAAGCCTGCTTCTTCTTATCAAATGGAAGACCGGGCTCAGCAGCTTTTTAACCAATGGATTGCAACGATATGTATGGGAGTTGCTTTCATTTCCTTTTTAATGGGTTATACGCTTGTCGGCTATGTATTTAGTATAATGGTGATTCTTGCTGCGGGTGTAGCGCTGATGGGGTATTGTATAGGCTGCACGATTCGTTATCGATATATGATGTGGAAATATAAAAGAAAAAAACACGCTGCATAAACAAAGCCTCGCGAAGGCTTTGTTTTTTTTTGCTCATTTGTATACGTTATCAATAAATTCAATCATCATAACGGGTGAAAACAAGTGTTAGAGCGTCTATATCCTTTAAAAACCTTTGTTGACAAAGTAAGGTAAACAAATTAAACTTTTTATGATAATAATAATCGTTACGATTTAAAGGAGGTAAGTTATAGTTAGAGACAGTACATAAAAAAGGATAGCTTTTAATAAAGGAAGGGTTTATATGAGAAAAAAGATAAGTCTGCTATGCTTAACGCTTGCTACGATAGGTATGCTAGCGGCATGTTCGAGTAAATCCGCGAGTACCGGACAAGAGAGTGAAACGAAATCACTTACTTTTGTATCAAATTTTCCAAGTGACACGCTCGATCCACAGCTAAATTACACAACTGTACGAGCCGGCATTGCCGAAACACTAGTCAAAGTGAATGAGCAATTACAGATTGAACCATGGCTCGCAAAGAAATGGAAAACAGAAGATAATGGGACGACCTGGATATTTGAGATTAGAGACGGGATTACGTTTCAAAATGGCAAAGTTCTGAATGCTGAAGCCGTGAAACATTCGTTAGAAAGAACGATAAAAGAAAGCGAAGCAATGAAAAGTGCACTTAAAATAAAAGAAATGAAAGCCAGTGGCCAAATCTTGACCATTACAACAACAGAGCCGCTTGCCACGCTGCCTTCTGAACTTGTTCATCCAAACACGGCAATTATTGATGTAAATACTTCAGATATAAAAAGTAAACCAGTGGGAACGGGACCATTTAAAGTAGCTTCGTTTAAACCGGATAATGAAATGAAAGTAAAAAAATACAAAGAATACTGGGGCGGGGAACCAAAATTGGATGAAGTTGTGTTAACATTTAATGATGATGAAAATGCACGAACGTCCGCTTTGCAATCGGGTGAAGCTGATATTGTATATCGTCCGGCAATTGAAAGCTTAAATACATTAAAACAAGATTCGTCTATTGTAGTAGATATACAGCCGAGCCTCAGAAATCAAATGCTTTTCTATAATTCAAAGCAAGAAGCGTTTAAAGATAAAAATGTGAGAAAAGCGTTTGATGTATTACTGAATCCAAAAGATGTTGTGGACACAGCGCTTGCAGGTCAAGGGTCACCAGCAAAAGGTCCATTTTTAAAGAGTTTGGATTTTTCGAACGATCAAAAAACGAAAACCTACGGACCAAGTGAAGCTCAAAAATATTTAGAAAAAGCCGGTTATATACTCAAGGATGGAAAAGCAATAAAAAATGGAAAACAGCTTTCTTTTAAGCTTGTTACATATCCTTATCGTCCAGAGTTGCCTTTAATGTCACAAATGCTTCAGTCAGAAGCCAAAAAGATTGGTGTAAAAATAGATATTCAACAAGTTGAGAATATGGACGAATATATGACGACAAAAGATGATTGGGGAATCGTTACATATAGTCTAGTAACCGCGCCGCGAGGAGACGCAGGATATTTCTTTAATGCTCTTTATATGGAGGGAGGAGCATTTAATGTTGGGCATTTTCATGAACCAGCATTAACTTCCATTATTAATGAGCTTAATAAAACCGTTGATCAAAAACAGCGCAATAAGTTAGCAAGACAAGCCGGAGAAATAGCAGAAAAGGAAACGCTGCACTCTTCGATTGTTCACCCGAACAATTTTGTAGCCTATAAAGACAATGTGAAAAATTGGGTTACAACCAAAAGTGAATACTATGTGATAACAAAGGATTTAGATGTGAAGTAGATATGAAATTAATTGGTAAAAGAATAATAGAATTACTCATCTTTTTAGTTATCCTATCGTTTCTCAGCTTTGTTTTAATGAAACTAGCTCCAGGAGATCCGGTTAAGCAAATGCTTCGCGTAGACGACGTGGCAGTGTCTGAGGAACAAATAAATAGTTTGAGAACAGAGCTAGGGTTTAATGAACCCGTATATATTCAATATCTAAAATGGCTGACGCGTTTTTTTCAGTTTGATTTAGGGTCTTCGTATATGACAAAAGAGCCTGTCATCGATGAATTGGTAGAGAAGTTTCCGGCTACGCTGAGCTTGACCGCTGCATCTTTGGTTGTGATGCTGTTAATAGCTGTGCCGCTCGGAACGCTATCAGCACTATATCCAAATAAGTGGATTGATTACCTCAGCAGAAGTATTTCCTTACTTGGAGCGTCTATTCCAAGCTTTTGGCTCGGTCTTTTGTTTATACAGCTGTTCTCTGTACGTCTTCAATGGCTTCCTTCAATGGGTACAGGCACAGCAGCTCATCTTGTGCTGCCTTCTTTAACGCTTGGTTTTGCCATGTCCGCTGTGTATATGCGAATGATTAGAGCTAGTCTGCTAGAAGGATTGAAACAAGATTTTGTACGATCCGCTCGAGCAAGAGGAATCAGTGAAAGCCGCATTTTTATTTTCCATGCGTTTCGGTATAGCTTAACACCCATTCTTACCATTTTAGGGACGAGCTTAGGCAGTTTACTTGGAGGAACGGTTATTATTGAAGTGCTTTTTGCTTATCCTGGAATCGGAAAACTAGTTATTGATGCGATTATGAATCGTGATTATCCTGTGATTCAAGGGTATATTTTGTGGATGGGCCTGTTTGTTGTTTTAATTAATTCACTTGTGGATTTGAGCTACAAATATGTAAATCCCCAGCTCTATGTAAAGGGAGGGGATAAAACGTGAAAAAACCGCAGCTTCCTTTTGTAGTAATAAGCGTTTGTGGTATTGCGCTTGTTTTATTTTGTCTGTTTGGAAGTCAGCTAACACCAATGGATCCCACACAAGTCAATATGCAAGACCGGCTTCAAAAAGCCACCAGTGATCACTGGCTAGGGACTGATCACTTAGGCAGAGATCTTTTTTCACGAATCGTAGCTGGAGCCCAGACTACGATTGGAACTAGTTTTCTTGTCTTAGCACTCTCTCTTTTGATTGGAGTCCCGGTTGGTTTAGTTTCAGGGTATATTGGAGGAAAGATAGACCGCTTTTTAATGAGAATTGTAGACGCTTTTTTAGCTTTTCCTGATTATATTGCAGCCCTTGTCTTAAGCGGGCTGTTAGGGCCCGGATTATTTAACTTAATTGCTGCAATGGTTATTGTAAAGTGGGTTAGTTATGCAAGGGTAGTGCGGAGTATTGTGCTTCAAGAAAAGTCAAAAGAATATGTGCTGATTGCTAAATTAAACGGAGTGGGAACACTGCCTTTAATCCTTCGCCACTTTCTTCCTCACGTCGGGGGACATATTCTTGTTCTTGCTACGCTGGATATAGGGAAAATCATTTTAATGATGGCCTCATTATCCTATATTGGACTAGGGACTCAGCCGCCTACTCCGGAATGGGGAACGATGCTAAATGAAGGCAGGGCTTACTTTTACAATGCTCCGCAGCTAATGTTGATACCAGGTGTGGCCATTATTTTATTTGTGCTGACGT
The DNA here is from genome assembly GCF_045369295.1 of Priestia sp. 179-F W1.4 NHS. Lineage (NCBI taxonomy): Bacteria > Bacillati > Bacillota > Bacilli > Caryophanales > Bacillaceae > Priestia > Priestia sp. 179-F W1.4 NHS. The sequence continues at coordinate 1,864,282 of NZ_JBIQFF010000001.1, forward strand.
TTACAGCTTTAGGTGAATATATTCGAGGGAAATATCAAGTTAATCGATAAAAGAGGTGATCGTCATCGTTTTAGAAGTAAAGCATCTAGCCATTTATAATAAAACAAAACAAATCATAAAAGACGTTTCTTTCACAATCGAACAAGGACAGTGGATGGCGCTCGTTGGAGAAAGCGGAAGCGGGAAAAGCATCACTGCTGCTTCGATAGGAGGACTGCTGCCTTCAGGTGTAACGCTTAAAGAAGGCTCTATCACCTTTAAACAGAAAGGAGAGGCTCCTATCCTTGGAAAAGATATTTCGTATATCTTTCAAGATTATCGAAGCGCTTTTACGCCTTTTTTAACAATTGGAAAGCAGTTTGATGAAACGGTTCGTACTCATAGTGAGCTGTCTAAAAAAGACAGGAAAGCCGCCATTTTTCAGGCTTTAAAAGCGGTGAATTTACCTAATGAACGCGTGTATAAAAGCTATGCTGCTCAGCTGAGCGGAGGACAGCTTCAGCGAGCAGCGATTGCTTTAGCGCTGGTGATGAAGCCTGCCTTGATTATCGCAGATGAACCAACTACGGCTTTAGATAGCGTGGCAGCAGCTGAAGTTCTTCAGCTGCTGTATAAGCTGAAAGAAGAAGCTGGCTGTGCCATTCTGTTTATTACTCATGATTTGCGTCATGTGCGGAAATATGCGGACCGGGGAGCCATTATGCTAGCAGGAGAAATCGTGGAAGAAAACAGTATCGAATCTCTGCTTCACACTCCGCGTCATTTTTACACAAAAAAACTGTTTAACGCCATTCCTTCTTTACGGAAAACGCCTGATCGATTGTTAGATACGCAGAAAAAAGTGTTGATATAGGAGTGAGATATGAAAGAAAAAAATATATTACGCGTCACGCAGCTTGTAAAACAGTATAAAGACGTTAAAGCGCTAAATAATGTTTCCCTGCATATTGATAAAGGGGAATGTGTAGGGATTGTCGGAGAAAGTGGAAGCGGAAAAAGTACGCTTGTAAAAAGCGTGCTAAGGTTAACAGAGACTCAGCAGGGAGAAGTATGGTTTGCAGAGAAACCTCTTCACCGGTTAAAAGGGAAAAAACTGCAGCAAGCTCGTCTAGGCATGCAAGTGGTATTTCAAAACCCCGCGGCTTCTTTTAATCCGAAAGTGAAAATCATCGATTCTTTGCTCGAGCCTTTGCGGCAGCAGCGAACCGTTCCTTCATTTTTATCTCATGTGAGCAGAAATGAAAAAGAAATCGCTTTTTATTTGTTAGAAAAAGTCGGGATTAGCGCAGAATATGCGTTGAATTATCCTCATGAACTCAGCGGAGGACAGCTTCAGCGTGTAGCGATTGCGCGTGCCATTAGCGTAGGTCCGTCTCTGGTACTGTTAGACGAACCAACAGCGAGCCTTGATGTTACGGTACAGGCAAAGATTTTAAATTTATTAAAAGATTTGCAGGAGACGCTTCAGCTGTCTTATCTTTTTATTTCGCATGATTTAGCAGCAGTAAAATTTATGAGCAGTCGCATGATGGTTATGCAGCAAGGCGAGGTTATCGATCAATTTGACCGTTCACAGCTATTTGATAAAAACAGGCATCCCTATACAAAAAAGCTTGTGCGTTTATTTGAATAGAAAATAAACGCACAAGCTTTTTTATACATGAGAATGAGACAAAGTCACGGACGAGGCGGTGGAGTATGCATATGGATAAAGTGATAGCCTGCTTGGCAAAGCATGATAAAACTAATGGTGAGTACAACGAGAGGAATTAGCTTGTTTCTTCCTCGTTCTTCATATAGTCCGGCTGCGCTTAACAGGAAGCCAATAGTAGCTAAAGGAGGAGAGGCGCGAAAGAATAAATCTGCAGCGGTAAACGCTTGGTTTGTATATTTATAATAAAAAAATAGACCTGTAATCAATAAAAATAGTCCAATCCAAAACAGCGTAAGTTTTCCAAAAAGGGTTTTAGGCACTATGATCTCACTCCTTTTGTCAGTCAAGTACCATAAAATACTAGCATAAAACGTTTTGGTTTGCATTAGAGAAAAAGAACGTGAATTATACAATAAGTGTAAAAAAACAGATTTGAAGTAGGAGGAGATGAAGTATTCAAAGCGCTTCATGTAAAAAAATACATATCGTTTGATCTGTTGGAAGTGGAAAAACAACTCTTGCTCGATTATTATCCCATGAATTAAAAGTTCCTCACTACGAACTCGATAATATTATGTGGGAACGAACATATGAAGGAGATAAAAGAAGAAGTGAAGCGGATAGAAAAAAGTGTTTACATCATATTTCAGCTTCACAAGGATGGATCATAGAAGGCATACACTATACGTGGGTGAATGAAAGCTTTAATGAAGCTGACCTTATTATTTTTCTCGATATCCATTATCTAAAAAGAATATGGTTTATTATCAAAAGGTATGTTCTGCAAAAAGCTAAAATCGAAAAAGCGAATTATGCACCCACGTTTTCTATTTTCATTAAAATGGTTCAGTGGAATTCAGATTTCAAAAAGCAAAGTAAAACTGAAATTTTGCATATCCTTCGTACGTCATATAGCGATAAACTTATAATAGTGAAAAAGAGAAAAGAGATAGAGCATTTTATATCGTAAGAAAAAGTCGCTCAGTTGATGAGCGGCTTTTTTTGGTTTTTATTCTATCAACATAGACCCGCATTTTTTTTTCACAAGCTTTTGCAAGGTTTTTGAGAAGCTGATTAAGAAACTCTTTGTCCATTTTAAGCCACTCTTCCTTTTGCAGTCCTTCTACGATATAGGAAGAAAAAAACCACACGTCGTTTTTGATGGCAGAGCGATTTGTTTCAGCGATTACAGTTAATGCCTTAATGACAGCAGATATCACGGAAACATCTTCTTTTCCATAATGGCGAATTTGATAGAAAGCTCCCGTACCATGATTTAATAAGTTCGGACTTCTTTTAGTATGAAGAAAAAAGTTAACCATACTTATCCACCTATTATTACCCTCACCTGCATGTGAAAAACTTCTTTAAGAAAAGTTTTATCATTCATTTGTAAAGGGTAGAGATCAAAAAGGAGGGAAGAGCCGTGGCATTTGATTATTCACTTGACTTTGAACATATCGATTTTAGAAAACATCCTGAAAAGTATAGAGTAGGAAAAGGAGAACAAGGAGTTCTCCTTGTTGAGCCATATAAAAGTGAAATTCTTCCTCACTGGCGTTTTCGTACACCTGACATTGCTGAGGAATCCGCCGACGCCATCTATCAGCTTTTTTTAACCTACAAAGAAAAAAGCGATTTTGTTGGAATGGACATGGCCCGGAAATTTCTCCAAATGGGATACACGCGATCGAGGCGCTACGCGAACTATAAAGGCGGAAAGAAATACAGCAAAGACGGCGAGCGTAACGAACGGCAAATTGATGAACAAAAAGCAGAATCGGCATCAATTTTTATGGGAAAATGGAAAGAGGTACGAGAGAATAAAGAGTACTTGAAAATGAAAAAAGAGCATCAAAAAAAGTACGGATAATCAGCTGGGATCCGTACTTTTTTCCTTTGTTATTTCGATTCGTTTAATATGGTGATGTTCAATATCAATGACTTTAAATGAAAAACCTTCGTTTTTGATGCTATCACCTTTAGCAAGATCAAACTTTTCGGTCAGCATCCAGCCGCCAATGGTATCAACGTCTTCTTGTTCAATAGTTGTTCCGAGTAAATCATTTACTTCTTCAATCAACACCTTCGCATCTAGTACGTAGTGATTTTCATTAATTTTGTGTACGTCCGGTATTTCATCATCATCAAATTCATCACGAATTTCACCAACAATTTCTTCTAAAATGTCTTCAACCGTTACAAGCCCCGTTGTTCCTCCATACTCGTCTATTAAGATGGCCATATGAATTCTGTCCCTTTGAATTTTAAGCAATAAGTCGTAAATAGCGATGGAATCAATGACTTGAATGATGGGTTTCATATACGTTTGCACGGTACGTGGTTTGATATCATCTTCTTTTATGTAATCCGCTAATATTTCTTTAATATTAACTAATCCCACCACTTGATCTTTGTTTCCATCTATAACTACTGGGTAGCGAGTATATTGCTCTACTCTAGCCATTTTTAAGAATTCTTCTATCGTTTCATCTGCTGATACGCTAACAATTTCTGTACGAGGCACCATGATTTCTTTAGCCGTACGATTATCAAATTCAAAGATATTATTCATGAACTTAAATTCCGATTGATTAATTTCACCGCTCTCATAGCTTTCAGATAAAATAATTCTAAGTTCTTCTTCACTATGAGCTACTTCATTTTCGGAAGCTGGCTTCAGGCCGAATAATCCGACAACGCCTCTTGCTGAGTGGTTTAAAAGCCAAATAAACGGATAAAGTAACTTAGAAAAAAGAATAAGAGGACGGGAAAATAACAGCGTCACTTGTTCGGCTTTTTGAATCGCCACCGTTTTGGGCGCAAGTTCTCCAGCTACCACATTTAAAAATGTGACAATCGAAAAAGCAAGAACAAAAGATATGACATGCGAAAGTGATGTAGCAAAAGGAAGCATGTCAATAAGCGGCTCTAATAAATGACCTACCGTAGGTTCACCTATCCAGCCTAGACCCAGTGCAGTAACCGTAATGCCCAGCTGTGTGGCTGAAAGATAGCCATCTAAATTTGATACTACTTTTTTTGCTGCTAAAGCGTTTCGGTTTCCTTCTTCAATTAATTGGTCGATTCTAGTCGACCGTACCCTAATGACGGCAAATTCCGTTGCAACAAAAAAGGCTGTTAATATGATTAATACGATGAATAAGATGACATTTACTGTTTCCAAATTTATCTCCTTACCCCGTTGAAACGGATAAGGGAACACCTCCTTTATAAAAGTTTGATGAGCTGATTTATATGGTAAATAAAGAATATCATGTATACTGTTCCCTTAATCTCCGTAGAAATAAACTTACCGAAAAGAAAGAGCACTTTTTAATAACCCGCAACATTTTTTGGCAGAAAAAGCGTAAACTAAACACTATAAAATGAACGAAAAGAGATAACTTGATACCTTTAAAGAGATGTAAATAGAAGTAGGAGTCGATTGTTTTTATGGAATTTTTTCTGACGATATTAGTCTTATTGGCTTTGATTGGTCTATCTAATATCATTAATCATTTTGTACCATTTATTCCTGTTCCGTTAGTTCAAATAGCTTTGGGAGCAGGGCTTGCTATCTTGCCGTTTGGCGGAGATGTCCATTTGGAGCCTGAATTATTTTTTATTTTATTTATTGCCCCGCTATTATTTAATGATGGGAAAAACGTGTCAAGAGCTGCTCTTTGGAAGCTTCGTACACCTATTTTATTACTAGCGCTGGGACTGGTTTTTGTAACGGTGGCAGTAGGGGGATATCTAATCAATTGGCTCATCCCTTCCATTCCATTACCGGCGGCATTTGCACTAGCCGCTATATTGTCTCCAACAGATGTAGTGGCAGTTGGAGCTATGGCGAGCCGAGTGAAGCTGCCTAAGCGAATTATGCATTTGCTTGAAGGGGAAGGACTGATGAATGATGCCTCTGGTCTCGTAGCGTTTCAAGTAGCAGTAGCTGCTACCGTAACGGGCGTTTTTTCAATCGTAGATGCTACATTTCAGTTCCTATGGGTAGCGCTGGGCGGTTTGTTTGTAGGAGCATTTATCGCTTTTCTGATTATCAGACTGCGTGTACTTGTTCGACGTTTAGGAATGGAAGATATTACGATTCATATGTTAATACAAATTCTAACTCCATTTGTTGTCTTCTACATTGCTGAACACTTTCATTTATCGGGAATCTTGGCAGTTGTAGCAGGCGGCATTGTGCATGCGATTGAGCGCGACCGAGAGGAATCACCTAACCAGCAGCTTAAAGTGGTATCAAAAAGTACTTGGACGGTTATTTTATATTTGTTAAATGGCTTGGTTTTTGTGCTGCTTGGTCTGCAAATACCAAAAGTGGCGAAAGCAATTATTCAAGATCCAAACTTTAATAATGGACAAGTGCTTCTTTATATTTTGATTATTACGGTCTTTTTGCTTGTACTACGATTTATCTGGGTGATGGTATCATGGTCAGTAGGCTGGTATTACAAAAATAACAAGCATCTAAAACCTGAGCCTCGGTCTATTGGTATTATTACGGTTTCAGGTGTACGAGGAGCTGTTACGTTAGCTGGAGCGTTTTCGATTCCTTATACGCTTGATAACGGCAGTGATTTCCCGGAACGCTCTCTGATTATTTTTCTAGCAGCAGGCGTTATATTGTTAACCTTAGTTGCGGCAAGCATTCTTTTACCTGTTATTGCGAAAACAGAAAAGGCGCCGAAGAAGCCTGAGCGCAATACAAAAGAGGTTAAAGCACGCATTAAAGTGCACAAAGCTGCTATTCAGCGGTTAAAAAGAGAAATGACCGAGGAAAATCGTGGAGCAGCGCTTTCGTTAATTTCAACGTATAATACAACGATTAATAACATCATCGTTAAAACGCATCCTTTAGAAGCCTCTGAAAACAAACAGTATGAAGAAGAAATTCGATTGCTGGCTCTTCAGGCCAAGGGGAAATTGGTGGAAAAGCTATTAAAAGAGGAAAAAATAGACCGTGAGACAGCGTATATTTGTTTGGAACATACGCACAAGCTTGAAATGGCTGTAACCAATCGTGTAAGGTACAAATTATTGGTGAGCTGGATGAGGTTTAAAAAAGTTTTATTATTACTAGTCCGAATTTTTTCACCGAATAAGCAGGCTTTAAGAAAACAAAGCCTGCGCAGAAGAAGTAAAGTGAACAAAGTACGTATTCAAATGATTGAAGAAGCGATAAAGGTCATTAAAGAAAATATGAACGAAGAAAATCGAATGATTTCACTTGCTATCATTAGTGAATACCATAGATCCATGGCAAGACTTAGAAAAGAGAGTACGGAGTATAATTCAGGTAAACGTAAAAAAGCAACGAGAGATTTATGTTATAAAGCGTTTCATACCGAGCGGGAAACGGTGCAAGAACTTTATGAAAAAGGAGAAATCACACGTGAAATCGCTCATAATATTCGAAAAGATATCGCTTTGCGTGAAGCATTAACAATTGAAGAAAATGGTTATTAAAAAGTCGCAGAGAGTAGTCTCTGCGACTTTTTCTAATAAGTTTCATTCTCTTGCTTTTCAAAAAGATAAAGCTTTCCGTTAACAGCAATATCAAACCGAGGCCCTTTAAAGCCGCGTTTTATAAGTTCTTTACGCATAAATTTCATAATGCCTCCGTGGCTGACAATCAGCAAATCGTCTTCTGACTCGGAAATAGCGCGATCTAGCACTGCTGCTACTTTTCTCTTAGTCTCAGCCATATCTGTACGAGCTTGTTTGTTGATGAGTCCGGACATGCGAAACAGTAATGCCCAGAGGATAAAAGGAAGTTTAAATTTTACTGGAATAATAGGCATGGGTACTTCTCTAAGTTCCGGAAGAAGAGTGATCTCTTGTTTATAAATATGCTTTGCCGTTTTGTGTGCTCGCGGCATATCGCTTGAAAAACAGCGTTTCCATTCAATATTATTTAAATCAGTCTCTCCATACGTAATATCTGATTCATCATATTCCTGAAACCAAGCCACTAGTTCATCGGTGGATAAGCGGTAGTTTTCTGGAAGTCCTTTGTTTACTTTGTAATGACGCACTAATGCTACTTTCATTGTGAAATCTCCTTAAAATTTAAGCGCCAAAAATACTTACTCGGCGCAGCTTGATTTTCTTATTTAACGTTATTTTCATCATGCTGCACCTCCTTTCAAATATTTGTAAAATAAGTATAAAATGGATTGAGAAAATTGTAAATAAGGTATAGGAGAAGATTTTGAGATAGAATAATTGGAAAATGAAACCTTTTTATAAGATAAAACGTATTACTTATAGATAATTCAAACAAATTGAAATACATATAAAAGGGTGGATTACAATGATGGATACAGAGAGAAAAGTGAATATCAGAGAAGAGTTTGGAACTTTATTTGCAGAAGGGGATTTTAAGAAGCTTTATGATTGTGTAAGCGAAGAATTTAAACGTCAAGTTTCGCTTCAGCAATTTTTGGAGCAGAGCAAATTGTTTAATCAAGGAGAACAGTTCTACAGACTAGAAACAAATCTTTATTTAACCCCTCAAATTGAGCAGTTTATTTGGATAAATTCTACGCAGAGAAAAGCCATCAGCGTTATGTTTGATGAACATAATATTATACAAGCACTTGTGCTTGCTCCTATAGAATCATTTTCAGAGAGAGAGAGATGGAGTACAAACAAATATACGATGCCGATTCAAAGTGAATGGTTTGTCTATTGGGGTGGAAAGCATGAGGTGTTGAACTATCACCATCCAGTCGCAAGCCAAAGGTATGCATATGATTTAGTCGTGCGAAAAGGAAAGCAAAGCTATAAAAATGATGGAATGAAAAACGAAGATTACTATGCTTATGGAAAAAAGGTTGTAGCTCCGCTTGAAGGAGTCGTTATCGCAGCAGCTGATGGCCAAGAAGATAATGAAATTGGACACACGAATAAAAAAAATCCTTTAGGAAATCACGTTATCATTGAACATGAAGGGAAAGAATACAGTGTGCTTGCACATTTGAAGCAAGGGTCGGTTTCTGTGAAAAAAGGAGACGTGGTTCGTAAAGGAACGCTGCTCGGAAGGTGTGGAAATTCCGGGAATTCATCCGAACCTCACATTCATTTTCACGTCATGGATGCCTCTGACATCGAAACGTCAAAAAGTTTGCGAATTCAGTTTCATGCAGCTGTTGAACCGATTCGCGGAGATACGGTTATTCCATTTTTCTATTGATTAAAAAGAGACTAGGACAAAAGTATTTTAGCCCAAGTGAAAAACGAACCATTGATCAACATGTTTGATGAGTGGTTCGTTCTTTTGGTTATGGTGAATATAGCTTCATGGGTTTCGTTCCTTCTAGCAGTTGATTGAAGGGCAAGGCGAAGACTCCTGCGGGAAAAGCGGGACAGAAGACCCCGCAGGAGCGCAAGCGACGAGGAGGCTCAGCGGCCGCCCGCGGAAAGCGAAGCCTTGCACGGAAATCAACTACGGTGTCATAAACGGTTCAGCTCATGTATCTCATTTATTCGTCTTTAGGTGGGCTTTATTTCGTTATGTCCCAGCCTCTTTTTATGCATGATTTTCTTCAAATATAAAGTCAAGAAGCCGCTGAAATAAGTAAAGGATAATGGCTACGGTAGTCATGACAAGGAAAAGTCCAAAATGACTAATTTCATAAAGATTATAAAGCCCAATTTTAGCGAGAAAAGGAACTATAACATAACCATGAATCAAATCCAAAATAATGTTAACCATTATGTACAAGATAAACCCGGGATACGTAAGGTAAAAGACAAAGATCGTAATCACAATATGAAGGCAATAAATCGTTGCTCCCATGCTAGTAAGAAAAAATACGTTTTCTTGAACCGTCCACCAGTGCATTTTTTCCGCTACTTGATAGGCGATTGTCATCATTAATGCAGCAAAAAACCCTACAGTAAAAAATCGTTTAACCCGCTGTTTATCAAGCAGCAGCAGTAAAAACCATGGAATAACAAGAATTCCCCATAATATAATTTGATTCATCCATCTTCCCACCTTTTATTTATCAGTAGTTCTTAGTGTAAGAAAGAATTGTAAAAATATACATTTTTTAAAGAGAGCGTTTACATTAAGGTTTCTTATCTATATACTAAATCTTGAATACTTGTATACAAGTTGGTTAAGGAAGTGATGACATATTAAAAGAGTAACCTACCCGGAAAGATGGCTTCGCGGAGCCTCGCTGGGAGAACAAGTGGTAAGCAAATTAAGAATTCAAATTATGAGCGGCGAGCTGAAAAAAGGAACCATACTATCAGAAAATCAGCTCTCGGCAGAGTTTGGAATGAGTCGATCTCCTATCAGAGAAGCTCTGCGGATCCTTTCAAACGAAGGGCTCATTGATTTACAGCGAATGGGAGCAGTTGTTATTGGTTTAACAACTAGGGATTTAAACGAGCTGTACGATGTTCGTCTGCTTTTAGAACACTTTGTCTTAGAACGTTTATCTGAAGTCAACCATGATTCGCTTATTAAAAAGCTTGAGCAAAGCATTGATCAAATGAAGATGGCAGCTAAATACGATGACTATGTAGAGTTTGCTTATCAAGATTTGCGGTTTCATGAGTTCGTGATTATCGAAGCAGACCACAAGCGGATATTAAAATTGTGGGAAAGCATCCGTGAAATTATTTTAGCTGCTCTTTTAATTACGACTGAAAAAAGATTTCGAGATGATAAAGCAGCTGTGCTCCCACTGATTAAGCAGCATCATGAAATGGTTAAGGCATTAAAGTCTCAAAATACAGAACGCATTCAAGATGAAGTGAAACGTCACTTTGAAGACACGCGAAATACGATAACAGCTTCACTTTTGAATGAAGCATAAAAAAAGGGATAAAATATTCGAAATATTTTTGAATATTTTTCTTTTCAACTTGTCGACAAGTATACAAAGGGGGATGGAGAAATGAAAGCAGGTGTCTACGTTTCAGAAACAAAAGCCGTTATGCAGCAAAAAGCGAAACCGGTTATAAAAAAAGGAGAAGCGCTTGTAAAGGTATCTCATGCTGGAATTTGCGGAACGGATATGATGATTTATTTTGGAAAACACCCTAGAGCACAGGCGCCACTCACTATGGGACATGAATTCAGCGGAGTGATAGAGGAGATTCGAGGGGAAACGGAATTTTCTTTAGGTGACCGCGTAGCAGTTGAACCTACGCTTAGCTGCGGAACGTGCGAAGCCTGTGTAAGAGGACAGCTTCACGTTTGTAAACAGTTAAAACTAATCGGCATTGATCAAGATGGAGGGTTTGCGCAGCACGTGGCTGTTCCAGTGAACCGCCTTCACCTCTTGCCAGAGAAACTGTCTAGCGAGCATGCCGCTCTTGCAGAACCTGTAGCTGTTGCCGTACATACAGTGCGACGCTCGCGGTTGAAAGTAGGAGACCAAGCTGTCATTTTAGGGGCAGGACCTATTGGACTGCTGATCGGGATGATTGCGAAACGAGCAGGAGCAAAAAAAGTAATGATCTCAGATATTAGTTCTTATCGCTTAACTAAAGCGAAAGAACTGGGCTTTATACCAATTGATGCAATGAAAAAAGACGTCGTAAAAGAAGTGCGGTTGCTTACGAATGACGTTGGTGCAGATGTTGTATTTGAAGTAGCCGGAAATCAAATTACAGCAAAACAAATGGTTGAAACAAGCCGTATTCAAGGTGAGATTGTAGTGGTGAGCGTATACAAAAACGCTCCAGAAGTAGATTTAGCAGCGATGCACTTTAAAGAAATTTCATTAACTACAACGAGATGTTATACAAGGGAAGATTTTCAGACGGCTATTGATTTACTGGCAAACGGTGAAATAGCAGCAGATTCCCTAATTTCTCATAAACTGCAGCTTGAAGATATTCAAGCGGGGTTTGAGTTTATGCAGCGGCCTGATGAATCACTTAAGGTTTTATTTGCACCAAACGGAGAGGAGAATGAACAATGACAGTAGATTTGTTTTCTTTAGATGGTAAAGTAGCAGCGATTACAGGAGCAACCAGAGGAATTGGAAGATCAATGGCCATTGCTTTGGCAGAAGCAGGTTCGGATATCGCTCTGCTGCAGCGATCAAAGGAATTTCTTGGAGTAAAAGAAGAAATTGAACGTCTCGGAAGAAAATGTTTTATTATTAATTGTGATCTAGAAAATGCTTCTGAAGTAAGCGAAGCGATCTCATCGGTTGTTGCTTATTTTGGCAAGCTCGATATTTTAGTGAACAACGCGGGCATTCAAAGACGTTCACCCGCTGTAGACTTTGCAGAAGAAGATTGGGACGCTGTTATGAACGTTAATTTAAAAACCGTATGGTTGTTATGTCAGCAGGCGGGCCGCCAAATGCTTAAACAAGGAAGCGGAAAAATCATTAATATGGCATCTTTGCTTTCTTACCAAGGAGGCATTACCGTTCCAGCTTATGCCGCGGCAAAAGGCGGCGTTGCTCAGCTTACAAAGGCTTTGTCTAATGAATGGGCAGCAAAAGGCGTAAATGTTAATGGAATTGTACCAGGGTACATTGCCACTGATATGAATGAAGCACTTATTAACGATGAAACGCGCAGCAGACAAATCATTGAACGTATTCCTGCAGGCAGATGGGGACAGGCAGATGATTTTAAAGGAGCGGTTGTCTTTTTAGCATCTGATGCGTCTGCTTATATTCACGGACACTTGCTTGCCATAGACGGAGGATGGCTAGGAAGATAACGCATGAACCAATAAATCTTTTCATATCATGAACAAACTCGATTAAAAGGGGCGTTCATGGTATGAAAGTGTGGATATTAAATGTTGGTATTGCTGTCACAGTGCTTGTGACGGCTTGGGCGGTGTATACACAGCCTGAAGAGAAAGAAGCTTCGCTATTTTCTTACGATCAGCTCTCCATAGCTGTTCCAAAAGAAAGCACAGACTTTGAAAAAGCGTTAAAAGCTGCCTTGACGCAGCATGGTTTTCAAGAAGTTAGAGTGCTGAATGACTATGCGGAAGCTCAAGTTCTGGTTCTTCTGCCCGCCGAACAACTTTTTTCCTATAAGAAGAAGGACATTCAGCAAGTCGTAAATCAACTTACCAAGCAATATAACGTTAATCCTGATGTAGTTCAGATTCAGTTATATGAAAAAAAGTAAAAGCCTTTTAGAAAGGGGAATCCCTCTCTATAAAAGGCTTTTTTTACTCTTTTTTCTTCTCTTGTTGAGCGAGCTCTTCTTGTCTTTTAAAATGTGATTTTCCTAACGCATACACAAAACTAAAAAACAAAGGAAGTAAAATAGTCAGCAGCACAAGGCGAGTAAGCATATCGCCTAAGTCATTTCTCGTTAAGTAAATATTAATAGCTGCGATGACAATATAAATAAAAATCCCGAGGTTTCGCAAAAATCTCTTTAGCATAGATGCATTCATTTTTTTCACCTTACTTTTATATACTCACATTTAAGGTAAAGGAAACGATTAATAAAAGCAACCTATTTACTACAAAGCAAGAAGGAATACAGAAATTTATGATGAATGTTTATATGTTATCTGAAAATTACGTAAATAAAAATGCTAACATGAAGCTGCTTTATTCAGCAGTCTGCTTTTAGTACACCTAATCAGTATGAACAGTTGCCTTCTCTTCAATTAGCTTTATTTTTTAAAAAGGTAAGGTGATGAGATGAAAAGAGTGCTGGTAATGGGCGTTTCTCCAGGAGTAGGAAAGTCCACATTTGCTAAGAAATTAGGGAAAAAGCTTGATCTAGACGTACATCATTTAGACAGCCTGTATTGGCAGCCGGGCTGGAGGGAAAGAGACAATGATAGTTTTAGAGAATTGCAGGAGCACATTGTAAAAAAAGACAGCTGGATTATCGACGGGAACTACAGCAATTCGTATGATATTCGAGTGAAGCGTGCAGATACCATCATTTATTTAGAGCTGCCTCTAATCGTTTGTGTGTACCGAGTGATAAAGCGGAGGATTGTATATGCAAGAAAAACGCGTGAAGATATGGCAAAAGGCTGCCCTGAGAAAGTAGATTGGTCATTTTTTACATTTATTCTTACGACGTATCGAGAACGGCAAAAAAAGATGAGAAACCAGTTTGAAAAGCTTAGAAACGATGAGGATTGCAAGGTTTTTATGCTGATGAACAGAAAGGACATCGAGAACTATATACAAAACCTATAGGTGGAGTAGAGCTGAATTTTGAACAAAAACAGCCACGTAACAAGTTCGCTTGTTACATGGCTTTATTGAAAAAACAATCATTCTTGCGTAATCTTCAGCATTCCTTTTTTATCTAACGCAACTGCTAGAGAATGATTAACCTTCACCGTTAATGGATGAACTTCAGAGTCTCGGTCCGAAAAAAACCACCGTCTTTTAGGCGCCCCTACAAGAAAAAACGCACTGTCGCTTCCTAAAAAGTTAAAGTTCTCGTTTAATGGCCTGTTGTTGCGCACGGTGATACCCGAGTTAATAAGCTGTGTCCCTACAGAGCGGACATGAGGCGTTGTCAAGTTGATTTCTCCTATGCTTAAAAGCGACTTAGAAGAAAAGGGGTCGTTGGATGGCGGGCAGTCTGAATGTCTTGAAATGTATTCAACAATATTATGAGCAGGGTCTTCAAAATAAAACGAATGAGCATCAAATGCTTCAAAATAAATCTCATCTTTCTTCTCTTCTGTATTGAGGAAGACTCTTTGAGTAGCCCATTGTTTCGCTTCCATAAAGCGGTTTGCTGGAACATTAAAAGCAAAATGATAAAAGGGCTTTGTATGTAGAGAACTTTCTTTAAAGGTTAGCTCACTTTCACCAACCTTGATGGAAAAAGAACGCGGTGAAGCGGCGGTTAATGGGAAATCGAGAGAATTTACATAAAAATCCTTCATTGTGTCCAATAAGTGGGTGTACAGGACAGCTTGATTAATGATCATAAACCATTCCTCCTCGTTTAAGCGTTGTCTAAAAGGGTATTACACAAATTTTTCGCTCTCTTTTTGATTACTGCTTTTCAAGTAAAGCTGAAAAGAGCCTTTATGCTCAGAGCCTACAAAATTAATACGATATCTCCTCGTTTTTTCGGGTGTTAGATAAAGAGAGTTATTAGTCATCTCAAAGAAACGTGTACGTCTTGGATCTTCTACATATAGAGAAAGGTCTCCACTTTTAGTGTTTTTAGATAGCGTAAAAGCGTAGGTTACGCCTTTTTTGAGTTTAATGCTCCGAGAGTAGCGGCCTGTAAAGCTGTCATATTCTCCAAAGAAAACCTCACTTCGCTCTTTTTTTATTCTCCCACCTACAATTTGATTTTCCTGGCCGTTAAAGTTAATAAGTAAAAAAGAAATAAGAACAATAAGAAAACTATATTTAAACATAAAAACCTCCATCTACTAAATTATAGATAGTTTTGGATTTCGTCAAATAGTGTTATAGTTCAAAAGGGAAAAATTAACAAAAAACGAATTATCTTTTTGCATGTTACGTCTAACAGAAAGGAGAAAAGAATTGACTCAGCGTTTTTATCTTTTAGCAGCAAGTCAAGTAACTGAAAATGTAGGTTTTGTTCTTTATACAATGGCTGTCACTTCCTATATAAAGGAAAACACCGGTTCAACAGCTCTTGCGTCGATGATTACGATGACGAGCTTACTTGCACGGCTCCTTAGCGGCCTTAGCGTACCTTTACTAGCCGATATGTATAAATCCATTCACATTATGCGGTTTGTTCAAGTGATGCAGATAGGGATGCTTGTTGGATTGTATGTGCTGCTTACACAAGAATTTACAGTCACAGTACTAACGATGGGTTTTATCATTGTTGGAATCATTTCTTTTTTTAACGGCTTTTTTTCCATTTTTAAAACGTCAGTTGTACGCAGCTTAGTAAATGATAGTCAAAGAATGCAGGCGAATAGCTTGCTTTCAACAATTGATCAAACTTTTCTGTTTGCAGGGTGGTCGCTTGGTGGTTTCGTTTTGTCCTTAACGGGATCCACTCAGTCTCTATTTATAACGGCAGGCCTTCTATCGATCTCATTTGTTTGCTTACTGTTTATAAAAGAAGCCCACACATATAAACAAACACAAAAGCGAAGAGCGGCAAAACTAATGGAAGGATGGCGCTTTTTATGGATACATAAACGCATCAGAGCCCTCGTTATATTGGACATCATCGAGTCGCTTTTTGGAACCATTTGGATTGGAGCTATTACTCTTTCTTTTGTGAAAGAAGTGCTTGAAAAAGGAGAAGCGTGGTGGGGATATATAAACGGTGCGTATTATTTTGGAAGCATAGTTGGAGGAATTATTGTGTACCGCATGTCTTCTATGGTAAAAGGAAGGCTTTTGCTTTTTATGTTCTTAGGCTCAATCGGTTATGCTGTTTTAACCGGTTTTTACGGTCTAGTAACGAACCCGTATCTAGCTTTAGTACTTTTGATAATGATGGGTCCTGCCTATCAGCTTCGAGATGTAGCTCAGGAAACCATTTATCAAAATACCTGCAGCAACGGGATGCTTCCTAAAGTAATAGCGGCAAAATCAACTCTTGTACAGGCTGTGTTTATACTTTCCATCGCATTTGTAGGGACAGTAGCCGATCTGTTTGGGGTAAGGTTTGTATATCTATTTTCAAGCTTCATGCTACTTTTAACGGCTCTAATAGGCATGGCAGGATTAATGTATAACAAGCATTCTATCGAAATAGACAAGACACCTGCTGAACGGAGAGGAGGTATATGAGAATCATTAGGCTAACGTATCTTGTGGAGCATGATATAAAAGAGCTGTTAATAGAAAGCGAGGAGGCAGGCTTTTTCTTTCTTACCAAGCTAGTAGCGGAGTATAAAAACGGGCAAAACGTATTTAACAAAACAGGCGAAAGATTGTGGGGAGTTTACGGTGAAAAAAACAAATTAATTGGCGTAGCCGGCCTTAATCAAAATCCTTACAGTCAGTATGCTAACGCTGGGAGAGTAAGGAGGTTTTATGTTTCAGCTCAGTTTCGCAGAAAGGGTATAGGCAAACAACTTTAAAAGAAATTATTCACTATGCAGAGAATTATTACGACAGTCTCGTTCTCTATACAGACACGGACAAAGCGAAACTATTTTATGAACGAAACGGTTTTAAACGCGTATAAAATCAGCATAAAATCACTCATGAATATAAACTAAAAAATGTTCATTAATCAAACTAACGAGCGTTTAATTCAAGTAGGACATTAAAATAATATACGAATAACGCCCAGAAAAAATCTGAGCGTTATTAGCATAAATCAACCGAACCCGTTACTCTTGTTAGTTTGCTTTTTTAAGTTTAAGAGCTGTTTTAGGAGCAGGGCTTTTTTTGACAATATACAAACCGCTAAAAATAATAAGTCCTCCAAGCAGCTGCATAGCATTGATGGTCTCTCCAATAGTTACAGCAGCAAAAACAACGGCGAACAAAGGAATAACATACATGTAAACCATTACTTTTGTAGATCCAATTTTTCCAATTCCTACGTACCACATTACCAGCCCGTACACCGTCACGAACAAAACAGAGTATGCCAAAGAGCTCCAGCTGCCTATATCTGTTGGCCAGGTAAGTGTTTGATAGGTGAAAAGACAGTAGACAGTAAGTGGAATAGCTCCGATCAAAGCAGACCAGGCAGTCACGCGCAAGGCAGAATATTTTACGACTAAAGGTTTTGCTAAAATTGGATACCAGCCCCACGCAACGGCCGCTACAATCCCCATGATATTTCCGAACCATGCAAGCTGCGATAGCGCATGACTAGAGTGACCAAACAGCAGTACAAACGCAGCCCCGAAAAAAGCAAGCACAGAGCCTAGCTGTGTTTTTAATGAAAAAACTTCATGCTTATATAAGATAGCTAAGATTCCTGTGAAAATAGGAGACATCGAAATAAGTAAAGAAGCATTGGTAGCTGTCGTATACTTAACAGATACCATAAACAGCGTTTGATAGAGCGTAACGCCTACTATACTGACCGCTATTAAACGTCCCCAGTCTTTTTTTTCAATACGAATGCCTCGCTCTATTATTCCTGTGATAAGTAAAAGAATAGGAGCAACCATTATAAAACGCAGTGCGCTAAATTGAATGGAAGACATATGAGCAACTCCAAATTTTCCGATTGTATAATTGGCTCCCCAAATTAACGCCACGGATAATAATACCCATTCCAGCCAGCCTTTTTTCATGTAATCACCTCGAGTAAGTATAGAAACTAAATAAGTGCGAATATCCTTAGTTACAAAGTATACAGGAAGAAATTATGTAAAAGGCCAGCCAATTCAGCTATTTTTATCTCATCCACTTGTTTATAATACAAATAAAAAAGCAGCTGCATTAGCTGCGTTCATGACTGTTATCCACATTGTTCTATCTCGTCTAATCGCACAAGTTCGACTTTAAAAGCATGATCAATCGGTCGGATTTCACAGTATCCTGAATCATATACGTGAATCAGTACAAAGCGTTTTCCTTTATATAATACTTCTTTGTAGGCTGTCATGAGATACACCCTTTCTTTTCATAGGTTTGTTTTTCATTCTATGAACAAAAAACGGCGTAATTGCCTAATATAAAAAGAATTTTTAAGGTTGATAAAATTGCTTGGCAAAACGAGTTCGCTTATACTGTACTGTGATTCTAGTTACGTATAAGTTCTAATTACTAGAACAGCTTTAGCATATAGACAACGAAACCAAACAGCAGTACATAAGGAGCAGCATATGGATATTAACTATTTATATACATTCAAAGAAGTAGCGAAGTGGGGGAGCTATACACGAACGGGCGAGGAGTTGGGGTATGCTCAGTCAAGCGTTACCACTCATATAAAAAAATTAGAGGATCATTACGGTCAAAAACTATTTGAACGAACAGGACAAAAAATGAAGCTAACTCAGCCTGGTGAAGAATTGCTTTATTATGTGAATCAAGTAACCGAGTTATTAAATGAAGCAAAAGAGCGCCTTACTACGAACGAAGATGCTAGAGGAACGGTTTCAATAGGAACCGTGGAGTCGCTGGCCGCCTATTTTATTACACCGTATATTCGTGAACTAAAAAAGCAGCACCCTTCTCTAAAGATTATGCTAGAAGCGGGTTTATGTCCAAATTTAACACAAGGAATTATTGACGGAAAGTATGACGTAGCCGTTTTACTTGATCGCCTTCAAACATCTTCAAGCTTAGAAGTGATTCCTATTCGAAAAGAAAAGATGGTTATGATTGCTTCGCCTTCCCATTCTTTTAGTAAAAGAAACAGCATTCTAATGGAAGAGTTTGAGGGAGAGACCATCATTTTAACTGAGAGCGGCTGCCCTTATCGCACGCTTTTAGAAGAGATGATGCGCAGCAGCGGTATTCATATGCAATCGGTCATCTCGTTTAGCAGTCTTGAAGCGATTAAACAGTGCGTAGCGGATAATTTAGGTATTGCTCTTGTACCGGAAATAGCGGTAAAACAAGAGATGGAAAGTGGAAAACTGATTAAAGTCCCGTTTGACCATGAAGAATTTTATCTTTATTCACAGCTCATATTCAAAAAGAAAAAATGGCTGACGGCACCTATTCAACAATTTATTTCACTTGTACAAGAAGGTTATCAAAAATATTGATAATAGATATAGAGAATCTTCAATAATGATGAAGCTGCTTTCGTGATACACTTTTTACAAGAAAAGAAAACTAGAGGTGTAGAACATGAATATATTTTTGCAGCACAATCCTACCAAATTATACTTTGGAAAAAATCAAATTACGAAGCTATCGCAAGAGCTTGCTTCTTATCATAAACAAGTAAACGTTCTGTTAGTATACGGAGGAGGAAGCATCAAACGAAATGGCGTATACGACGAAGTGAAAGCTGAACTTCAGTCTATTAACGCAGTTGTTCACGAGCTGTCTGGTGTAGAACCGAACCCTCGTTTGACTACGGTTGCTAAAGGCGTTGACATATGTAAAAAAGAAAAAATTGATTTTCTCTTAGCCGTTGGGGGAGGAAGTGTGATCGATTGTACAAAAGCTATTGCAGCTGGAGCCGTGTATGAAGGAAATACATGGGATTTAATTACACGTAAAAAAGAGATTACAGATGCGCTTCCTTTTGGAACGGTATTAACACTTGCAGCAACAGGATCTGAAATGAATTCAACTTCTGTTATTACAAATTGGGAAACAAAAGAAAAGCTAGGTTGGACGTCTTCTCACGTATTTCCCGTCTTTTCTATCTTAGATCCGGCGTACACATTTTCAGTGCCGCGCGATCAAACCGTCTATGGAATTGTTGATAGTATGTCGCATGCGCTTGAACACTATTTTCATCGCACGGAAAATACGCCGATGATCGACGGCTTTATTGAATCATTGCTAAGAACGGCTGTACAAGAAGGTCCTAAGCTTCTTACAAACCTGACTTCTTATCAGTATCGTGAAACGATGATGTATATCAGCACGACGGCATTTAACGGAAGCTTAGCAAACGGAACGGACGGGGGAGACTGGGCTACTCATCGTATTGAACATGCTTTGTCGGCCGTGTATGATATTCCCCACGGAGGCGGCCTTGCTATCTTGTTCCCTAATTGGCTGGAGCATGTGCTAAAAGAAGATCCTTCTCGTGTAAAACAACTGGCTGTAAACGTATTTGGCATCAACCCAGAAGGAAAAAGCGATGAAGAAACAGCAATGGAAGGGGCAAAAGCGCTTCGCACTTTCTGGAATGACTTAGGAGCCCCGAACAGCTTGCGTGACTATGATATTGATGACTCTGAATTTGATGCGATTGTTGAAAAGACCTTTGTAAAACCAGGTGTTGGTACTTATAAAGAGCTTGATTATGCAAGCGTTCGAGATATTCTAAAAAGATCCAAATAAAAAGACGAGCTGCCTGCTCGTCTTTTTTATATGTACTTAATAATCCATTAGAAAATAAAGAAAGAGAAAAAAGCACAGCAAGATGCAGCCTGCTCCTACCGTTATTTCGGAAAAACCTTGAATAAACGTATTTTTGGGAATGCCTCCTTCATTTTGTAGCTGAAATACGCGTTTTCTTTTGCGCTCATGAACGATTACCAACGAACCAAAAGCAACCGATAATAATGTAAAGAGCGGTACCACAATTAAAAACAGCTTAATAGAATACGCCCAGTACGATATATAGAGCGTATAATACATTGCTCCAGTACTTAAGGCAAAGAGTAGTAAAGAAAATAAAAACCACTTCGTAAAACGGTTTTTGCTCATGTATGGTTCACTTCCTTTTATCAAGTGCGTCTTATGATGTAGACAATAAAACACGTCTATCATTTTACCAAAACTTTTTGATGCATTCTATTTTAAAGGGAAAATAGGGTTTGCAAGTTTCTTAAAAGTGGTATAGTTCTTAAGAACTATCCGTGTATACATACAAAAACTGATGATAAATGAGGGAGAAGATGAGCTATGGGGTGCGACGCGTGTCTGCCAATTAGGACAGGATATACGGTTTCTTTTCAGCAATCGAGGGATGTAAAGAAATTGGAAAAATACTTTAAAGATATTTCTCAAAACCAATGGAAGACTCTTGGAGAAGATATGATCTGGATGAGGGAAGATATATTTTGGGATTTTATGGATTATACTCATCAGCATCTAGACCCTCGGCATGTGCGGGCTGTAGAAGCCAAGCAGCGGAGCCCGTTTGAAAACCTGCGGCGTATGGAGCCAATCACCGCTTTCCAAAAAATGAAAGATGCCTTGTGGATTGATGAGCTGATTGAAGACAAGCGAATTTGCTCGTATTATCAGCCGATTGTATCGGTTGATCATGAATGCGTGCATATCGTTGGCCACGAAATTTTATCAAGAGGATTAGAAGAAGACGGAAGTATTATACCTCCTTTTAAAATGTTTGAAGCTGCTCAAATAAGAAATAAAACCTTCGCTCTTGACCGAGCCTGCCGCTTAGAAGCTGTAAAAAATGCTAGTATTATTGATCATCAGCTGATTTTTATTAACTTTATTCCTACAGCAATATATAACCCTGAGCATTGCTTAGCATCTACATTTACGTTAATTAAAGAATTGAATATAAAGCCCGAGCAAATTGTGTTTGAAGTGATTGAAACGGAGGATGTTCAAGATATTGAGCATTTAAAAAACATTTTGAATTATTATCGCTCCCACGGATTTAAATATGCTTTAGATGACGTAGGAGTTGGCTATAATACGCTGAATCGGCTTTTAGAAGTGGAGCCTGACGTCGTGAAATTGGCATTTGAATTCACAAACGGAGTCAGTAAGAATGAGAAGCAGAAAAAAGTGGCCCAAGAGATGTTAGCTATCACCCATAAAATGGGGGCACAGGCTCTTGCAGAAGGGATAGAAACAGAAGCAGATTTAAAATGCCTGATAGAGATGGGTTATGATTTGTTTCAAGGGTATTATTTTGCAAAGCCTAATCCTAAACCGTTAAAAGAGATTCATTCTATTTACGTTTAGCAGCAAAAAGCAGAAGAACAGAAACTTCTGCTTTTTGTATGAACGAAAGTAAGAATACTCAAAAAATAAACAATTCACTTTCATTTTGCTAAATAGTTTACAGAGAAAGAGAAGTGCTATAAGATGATAAATATTAATTCTTAGTATTTCTATCAGAAAAGGAGTGGATGATGTGGCACAAACGTTGCACTCATCATATAAATCAAAGCCAACTACTGTTGTAACAGAATTAAGCCCTATGCAAAAGCCGTTATTTGCAGGAGGGGTTATAGCAGCGGTTATTTTACTTCTAGCGATTGTGCTAACGACTGATTGGACGCAAGGTGTGTTATTTATTATCGGTCTAGCACTAGGAATGACGCTTCTGTACGCACGTTTTGGCTTTACATCAGCATTTCGCCGACTCGTATCTGTCGGCAACGTTCAAGGCTTGCAAGCGCATATGCTTATGCTAGCGATTGCGTCAACGCTGTTTGCTATTATTTTAAGTACAGGCTTTAGCTTTACAGGGGTAACGCCAAAAGGATATGTTTCACCTGTAGGAGTCAGCGTGATAGTTGGTTCGTTTATGTTTGGAATTGGCATGCAGTTAGGAAATGGATGTGCCTCAGGAACGCTGTATTCGTTAGGCGGTGGCTCTTCTTCCATGATTTTAACGCTTTTAGCCTTTATTATAGGCTCTATGTTCGGGGCGTATCATTTGCCATTTTGGCAAAAACAACCTTCGCTTCCTCCTATTTCATTAGCTGAATCGACAGGCCTTGGTTATTTTGGTGCTTGGATTGTACAGCTTATCGCGTTTGCAGCGATTTACTGGATTACGATTCAAATTGCCAAAAAGAAAAATCCGCCTATGATGAAGCAGCTTCCTACGACAAAAGGATGGAAAAAGATCATTCGCGGCTCTTGGCCTCTATTCACTGCAGCGATTGTACTGGCTGTATTAAATGCATTAACGCTGGCTGTGAGAGGAAATCCTTGGGGTATTACTTCTGCCTTTGCTTTATGGGGCGGAAAAGCAATGATGGCAGCTGGAATAGATGTATCAAGCTGGGGATTTTTCCAAGGTGCAAATGGAGAAGCGCTAACGCAAAGTGTGCTGGCAGACTCTACCAGCGTATTGAATTTTGGGATCATACTAGGCGCTTTCATTTCAGCGACGGCTCAAGGAACGTTCAAACCAGGAAAGATTAAACCTGGCGTTGCAGGAGCAGCTGTTGTTGGAGGCCTTTTAATGGGATATGGTGCGCGTCTTGCTTTTGGCTGTAATATTGGCGCTTACTTTGGCGGCATTGCTTCATTTAGTCTTCACGGATGGGTATGGATGGTTATGGCGATGCTAGGCACAGGCTTAGCACTATTTATCCGCCCGTTATTTGGACTCAAAAATCCTAAATCTAATGATTCGATTTGTTAAGTTTAAATAAAACCTTCTTTGCATGAGCAAAGGAGGTTTTTATTTTAGGTGATGTTTGGAATCGCTCTGCTATTTTGTGAATCACTTGAAGTTTAGTACAGCTCATCGGCTTTCTGCGCATCGTTTCCGCTACTTTTCTCTTAGCTAAAATCTCTTGTTCTAACCCAAAAAGAATATAAAAACTTCCTTTTTTTATAAAAACTTCACTGATTTTGCCGATAAAACAGGAAGATTGTATGTATTTGGCGAAATGTACATTAAACACCATGTCCAAACACAGTTATTAAAACGTAAAAAGGGGTTTTAACGTTACATGAACAAGTATTTAAAAAAAGCTGTTATTTATGGAAGTTTGTGTTTTTTATTGGGAGCGTGCGGAGGAGCAGGAGAACAAACCTCTTCTGAGCCGCAGAAAAAAGAAGAAACAGTAAAGTCTAAAGAAGAAGCTAGTAAAAAAGAGAAAAAAGACGCAATCAATACAACCATTAAAGTTAGCGCAGCAGGAGATTTTACCTTAGGAAACGATGAAAGCTTTGGGTACGATTCTACTTTTAACGACGTAGCAGCAAGAAATGGCCTGCCGTATTTTACGCAAAATGTAAAATCGATCTTTGAGCAAGATGACTTAACAACGGTTAATTTAGAAACAACGCTGACAACTGCGACGGAAAAAGCAAGTAAAACATTTCGTTTTAAAGGTGATCCTTCGTTTGTAAATATTTTAAAACAAGGAAGTATTGAAACCGTTAACTTAGCTAATAATCATACTCGTGATTATTTACAGCAAGGATATGATGATACACGAGAAAACTTAAAGAAAAGCGGAATAGGCTATTTTGGCTATGAAGATACATATATCACAACGGTAAAAGGAGTCAAAGTAGGATTGCTTGGATATCCGGGCTGGGATGACACAAAAGAAGTAAGAAGTCAGATTAAAGATGGAATTAAGTCTTTAAAAGAGAAAGGCGCCAAAATTATCATTGTGCATTTCCACTGGGGATCTGAACGACACTATGTTCCTGATGCAGCGCAGCAGGCATTGGCAAAGTATACAATTGATAACGGAGCAGATTTAATTTTAGGTCATCACCCTCACGTTGTTCAAGGAATTGAAGAGTACAAAAATAAATTTATTGTCTATAGCTTAGGAAACTTTATGTTTGGCGGAAACAAAAACCCAAGTGATAAGGACACATTTGTATTTCAGCAGACGTTTACGATTAAAGATGGAAAGCTAACGACAAACAAAGACATCAATGTGATTCCATTCCGCATTTCTTCCACAACGGCGCGAAACGACTACCGACCTACGCCTTTAACAGGAGCAGAAAAGGACCGGGTGAAAAATAAACTGATTGATGTTTCCAATCAAATCAAACAGGGAAAGTGGACGGTTTACGACGAAGATAGTAAATGAAGCTCTCGGTAGTGAGGGCTTTTTTTTATAAAATAAAGCGATATACATCCAAATAAATGATATAATGTAAAAAAATAGATTAAAGGTGGAACTATGGTTAATATAGGTGATATTATTTTTCAAATTCTTATGCTGCTGATCCTTATAGGAGGAGCAGGGATAATTATTGCATTTATTATAGGCTTAAAAAGGTTGATTCAAAAGCAGGGGGCAAATGAAAAAAGGCTTCAGAGAATGGAGCAAAAGTTAGATGATATGCTGAAAAATAAAGAGTCATGACTATACAGAAGCACTGTTAACACATCAGTGCTTCTGAACTTGACATTTTATAAAAAAGCAGTAAGATATGTATACATCGTTTATATAGGGAGGAAGTTACATGGCAAAGTCAAAAGCAAAAAAAATGCGTGATAAAATGACGCGTGAAGGAAAACGAAATCCAGAATTAAACCGCAGCCTGTTTATATTTGCAGACATGGAAACGCGCAAAACCAAAACAAAGAAGGAAAAACTTCAGCATCAGCATACAAAACATAAAAAACGATTATCAGACGGAGCGTACAGTACCGGAGATGATCGTTTTTTATTGCGTTTCAGACATCTACAAAATGAAAAAAGAGCTTTTTGACTATCTATCTTCACTTTGCCTCAAACATTTTTACTGTAAACTTTCACAAAAAACCCTTATGATAGGAAAAGAAGGAGATGAACTAAGAATGCTTACGATTGAAAAAGTACCTAAAAGCCAAGCGGGCGTTTTGCAAAATTTGTATTCTCTTTATCTCCATGATTTATCTGCGTATACACCTTCTTTAGATATTCGCGAAGATGGAGCTTTTCATTTTGAAGAGCTGCCCTTGTTTTGGAAAGTAGAAGGCCTCTCGCCATACTTTATTAAAGTAGATGATAAGCTGACGGGCTTTTTTTTACTTCTTGAACAGCCCGCACTTCAGCAAGAAGCAGATTACTGCATCAATGATTTTTTTATCTTAAACAAATACCGAAAGCAGGGTATTGCTTCTGAAACGGTAAAAGACATTTTCTCTCATCGAAAAGGAACGTATATGATTATTGAGCTTGCAGGCAATAAGCGGGCTATTTCATTTTGGAAACATATTTATGAAAGCTTACATATTTCCTTTCAAGAAAAGAAAATTGAACTTGACGGAGAGCCAACTCTTATTCAAACGTTTAGTGTGTAAAACCTTTCTGGAAAACAGAAGGGTTTTTTATTTAAACTAAATATTAACAATTTTCAACAAATTATGTATAATTAAAGATGCTTGTCGACATTCATTCACAGGAGCATTCCTGTAAAGGAGGAGTAAAATGAAAGCGTTATCTAATTTCTTCACGGCGCTTGTTCAGCGCTTTTTACCTGATCCGTTTGTATTTGCTTTAATCCTGACGCTGATTTTATTTGTATCAGGTATTGTTTTTACTCCTCACGGGCCGATTGAGATGGTTCAGTTTTGGGGAAGCGGCTTTTGGAATCTTCTTGCATTTGCGATGCAAATGAGCTTAGTGCTTGTCACAGGACATGCGCTTGCTAGCTCGCCGCTTGTAAAGAAGTGGCTTGTGAACATAGCACTGTTAGCCAAAACTCCGGCGCAAGGGGTAATTCTGGTCACGCTCGGCGCAGCTATGGCTTGTATGATTAACTGGGGGTTTGGCTTAATTGTAGGGGCGCTGTTTGCGAAAGAAGTAGCGAAGCGTGTGCCGGGGTCTGATTATCGATTTTTAATTGCCTGTGCTTACATAGGTTTTTTAACATGGCACGGAGGCTTGTCAGGTTCGATTCCTCTTGTCGCTGCTACACCTGGAAACCCAATGGAAAAAGCGGCTGGACTTATTCCGCTGTCAGACACGATTTTTACAGGGTACAACTTATTTATTACTCTCGGATTATTAATTGTCCTTCCTATTATGACAAGACTGATGATGCCGACGGGAAAAGAAGTGGTAGAAATTGATCCAAGACTTTTGGCAGAAGATGAAATGGCTCCGGCTACAGTTGTTGAGACAACTTCTTCTAAGCCAACATTTGCTGTACGCATGGAAAACAGCAGGTTTTTAAGTCTAACAATTGCACTTCTTGGGTATTCATATTTAATTTATTATTTTGCTACAAACGGTTTTAAAATGGATATCAACACAGTGAATTTATTGTTTTTTACGACGGGTATTTTACTTCACCGCACGCCTTTATCCTATATGAATGCCGTTTCCAATGCTGCGAAAGGAACCGCTGGGATTGTGATTCAGTTTCCGTTTTATGCAGGTATACAAGGCATGATGGAGCTATCAGGCTTGGGCGGGAAGCTAACGAACGCATTTATCTCGATTTCAAATGAAACGACATTTCCGTTTCTTGCGTTTTTAAGTTCTGGCGTTGTGAACTTTTTTGTTCCGTCAGGAGGAGGACACTGGGTTGTACAAGGACCTTTTATTATGCCGGCAGCTGAACAGCTCGGCGTAGATCCGGGAGTCGCTGCGATGGCCATTGCTTACGGAGAAGCATGGATGAATATGGCGCAGCCGTTTTGGGCACTACCTGCACTAGCTATCGCAGGGCTCGGAGCACGCGATATAATGGGCTACTGCGTGACGACCTTAATTGTATCAGGCTTTATTTTTGCTATAGGACTAACGTTTTTTTAATACGAAAAGGTCAGCTGAAAAGCTGACCTTTTTTCATTACTTTTTTCTTTCCCAAGCGTATCTATCTACTTTATAAACCAACTTCGCGCGCACTCCAGTCCCAAAATTCTTCTGCAAGCCGTCCATTTTTTGCTCTTGAAGAAGGAGGAGTCACGCGTTTTTTATAAAAATAAGCGCCGCTAATATGCGTCACTTCAGGACTGTCTGCTAAATAAATAGCTGTTTCGGCACCTTGAAGAGGCGTTAAAAAGAAAGGGCGAAGCACGGCGTGAACGCTTTTTCCAAAACCCGTTTGACGATTAACGCCGATAGCGGTAGACACGGCTCCGGGGTGAAGGCAATTTACGGTTACAGAGGTGTCTTTTAACTTTTTACTTAAATGAACCGTAAATAAGTTATTTGCTAATTTAGACTGAGAGTATCCTCGCCATATTCCGAATCCCGTTGTTAAATGAGGGTTGGTGAGGTCTATTTTTCCCGCTTTATGAGCACCGGAGCCAACGTTTATAATGCGTCCCTGTTGAGCTTTTTTCAGCGGATCTAAAAGCAAATTAGTTAATAAAAAGTGACCCAAATGATTGACACCAAGCATCATTTCAAATCCGTCTTGTGTTATTTCCCGCTTAATTGTCACGACGCCCGCGTTATTAATCAGCACATCAAGTACACTGTAGCGAGACGTAAAGTCTTCACTGAAAGCCCGGATACTGTCAAGAGAACCTAGGTCACAGGTCATAAGAGATATGGAATCCGATCCGCTTTGGCGCTTAGCTTCTTCTAAAGCGGCATTTCCTCTTTCTTCATTTCGGCATATCATAATGACTTCGAATCCTTTTTTAGCTAGTTCAATCGTTGTGGCCAGCCCCATTCCTGAATTGGCACCTGTAATTAGCGCTCGTTTTGCTGTCATGCGTATGTTCCTCCCAACTACATCTTTTTTCTAGTGTATAAGATAAGAAGATATGTCGTCCACTTCTAGCTTTTTCTTTTATTTCTTTCATGCTTTAGAAAAGTATGTAAAATGTGCACAGGGGAGAAAATGTTGCACAAAGGTCAATATTTTACACCCTACTCGTCAATTAAAGCGGTTTCATAAATAGCGGATTTCGCTAAAATAAGACATAGGGAGGTGCTAGTAAGATGAATAGCCAAAGTAAATTACAGGAGACAGAATATGTTCCTTTAGAGCAAGAACTTAAAAGAGAACCATCCATTAATACGAAAAAACGTAAAAATTTGAAAAATGTAGGTTTATTTGCTCTATTTGTAGGACCCGCACTTTTAGCGTTTTGTGTGATTGTACTTATACCATTTTTTACAGGGATTTATTACTCATTTACAGACTGGAACGGAGTAAACGGCACGATTAACTGGGTGGGGCTTGATAACTTTAAGTACTTGTTCACCGAAGATAAGCAGTTTCAGCAGTCGTTTTGGATCACAACAAAATATACGGTCGTTGCGATTATCTTAACGAATGTGGTTGGGTTCGTGTTAGCAATCCTTGTTACTCAAATGTTAAAAACACGAAACATTTTACGTACGGTTTTCTTTATGCCGAATTTAATTGGCGGACTTTTACTAGGATTTGTATGGCAGTTCATTTTCGTAAAAGGATTTGCATCTATCGGACAAATCACGGGAATCTCGCTTTTTGAACTTCCTTGGTTGGGAGACGCAAAAACAGCATTTTGGGGCATCGTGATTGTAAGTGTATGGCAAGGAGCAGGTTATATCATGCTTATTTACACAGCAGCACTGCAAAACGTACCGCAAGAGCTGATTGAAGCAGCAAAAATTGACGGAGCAAGCAGATGGCAAATTCTTCGTCACATTACAATTCCAATGGTAGCGCCGGCAGTAACGGTTTGTTTATTCTTAACGATTTCATGGTCATTTAAAGTATTTGATGTCAACTTATCATTAACAAACGGTGGTCCATTCAAATCAACAGAAATGTTAGCGCTTAACATTTATACAGAAGCATTTGTGAATAACAGATACGGTCTAGGTGAAGCAAAAGCCTTAATTTTCTTCATCGTCGTAGCAGCGATTACGATTATTCAAGTAACATACACCAAGAAGAAGGAGGTTGAATCGTAATGGGAAACAAATATACGAGCAAAACCTTTATTGTTGAAATTTTAGCGGTCCTGCTTGGACTGGTGTTCTTGGTTCCCTTTTATTACGTGCTTTCAAACTCACTGAAGTCATTTGCAGAAATTTTATCAAACACATCGGCACTGCCAACAACGATTCAGTTTCAAAACTTTGTTAATGCATTTAACCAAATGAACTACTTAAAAGTGCTTAGCAACTCGCTAATCATTACAGTCATCAGTAACGCAGTTCTAGTCACCTTCTGTTCAATGGCAGCTTACATGCTGGTTCGAACAAAGAAAAAAATCAGCAGCATTATCTTTATGGCATTCGTAGCGGCAATGGTTATTCCATTTCAATCCATCATGATTCCACTTGTAAAAGTAGCAGGAAACTTAAATCTGTTAAACAGCATTTGGGGTATTGTGATCATGTACTTAGGCTTCGGTTCAGGTATGACGATTTTCTTATACCACGGATTTATTAAAGGAATTCCAGTTGAGCTAGAAGAAGCGGCAATCATCGACGGATGCTCACGTCTAGGCGTATTCTGGAGAATTGTATTCCCGTTATTAAAGCCAATTACAGTAACTGTCGTCATCTTAAACAGCCTATGGATTTGGAATGACTTCTTACTTCCGTCTCTTGTTCTGCAAGATCCTGAGCTAAGAACGATTCCGCTTGCGACATTCTTCTTCTTTGGTCAGTATACAAAGCAGTGGGATTTAGCACTAGCAGCACTTGTAATCAGTATTATCCCGCTATTAATCTTCTTCTTTGCAATGCAAAAACACATTGTTAAAGGAATTACAAGCGGTTCAATTAAATAATAGAAGCGGCAACAGGGCTGGTTTTGAGGCTGAGGCATCAAAACCAGCAGCAAATAGGGAGGAACAGAAAATGGCATTCAAAATGAAAAAATGGCCTTTAGCAGTAGGTGTTTTATCGGCTACGCTTTTATTTTCAACCGCATGTTCAAACGAAAGCGCATCTGGTAATAAAAAAAGCGGCGGAGATCAAGTAGTAGTGGATGTATTTCAAGGAAAAGTAGAAATTGCAGACCAGCTAAAAGCTCTAACTGATCAATATACAAAAGAACATCCAAATGTGAAGTTCAATATCCAAACGGTTGGTGGAGGAGCTGACGGTGCAGCAGCTTTAAAAGCGCAGTTTGCGTCGGGAAATGCACCTGACCTTTTCACAAACGGCGGATATCAAGAGGCAAAAACGTGGAAAAATAAATTAGAAGATTTATCGGATCAGCCTTGGATTGATGATGCGTACGAAAACACACTTACTCCAATGACGATGGACGGTAAAGTATATGGACAGCCGATCAGTCTTGAAGGCTATGGATTTACATATAACAAAAAACTGTTCAAAAAAGCAGGCATTAAAGAACTTCCAAAAACATATTCGGAATTAGAAGCAGCGGCTAAAAACCTAAAAGCTGCCGGTATTACGCCATTTTCTATCGGCTACGGCGAGTGGTGGGTGCTTGGAAACCACGGCTTAAACATTCCATTTGCCAGTCAAAAAGATCCGGATGCATTTATTAAAGGATTAAATGATGGCAGTACGAAAATTGCAGGAAACGAGCAGTTCAAACAGTATGTAAAGCTGCTTGATTTAACAGTGAAATATGGAAACAAAAATCCGTTAACGACGGACTATAACACGCAAGTAACGAAATTTGCGAACGGTGAAGCAGCGATGATTCAGCAAGGAAACTGGATTCAGCCAATGCTTGATAAAATTACGCCGAACATGGATGTAGGGATTCTACCTATGCCGCTAAGCGACGATGCAGCTGCATCTGACAAGCTTGCAATTGACGTTCCAAGCAACTGGGTTATTCACAAACAAGCACCAGCGGCAGATAAAAAAGCAGCAAAAGACTTCTTAAACTGGATGGTTACATCTAAAGAAGGTCAAAAAGCGCTAGTAGAAGACTTCAAGTACATTCCAGCCTTTAAGTCAATCGAAGCAAAAGACATCGGACCTTTAGGTGAAGAACTTCTTAAATACTCTAAGGAGCAAAAAACGCTTCCTTGGGAATGGACAAAATTCCCTGAAGGCGTAACGCAAAAATTTGGAGCAGATGTACAAGAATACATCGGCGGCCAAACATCTGAAGATGAGCTATTAAAATCATTAGATAAAAGATGGGCTGAGTTGAAGTAATGGAAAAGACAACCTTTGGGTTGTCTTTTTTTGCAATCAAAAGCCTAATACTTCTAGGTTTGTATCTTTATGGTAGAATTAATTGTGCATAAAAGGTTATATATTCCTATTCGGATAGAACAGTGGAAATTTTATAATGGATACACTTCCTATATAGAAACTAGAGGTGTTGTTTATGAAAATATGGAAATTAAGTACAAGTTTAGAAAGTGAGCAAATAGCCGCTGCTAACAAGGAAGATGACGAAACACTATTTAAAAATCTGCTGCAGCAAGGAGAGTATCTACATAGTAAAACAAATCTTCCAGTTGAAACATATGAAAAAGGAGAGTTAAATAACCTTTTAACTTATAAAGGTTTTGCAACTCCTCCAATTATCGATGGATATGCTGTTCAGAGCTTAGAAAAACTAATTTCTGAGTTTGTAGAATTTGTTCCTCTTACTCACCCTGAATACAAGTGCTACGCTGTTAATATTGTTAATGTGATAAACGAATGTGTGAACTATTCAGAATCAATACCTGATGATTTTGGAGGATTTGACAAGCTATCCTTTATAGAGGATAAGGTAAAGAGACAGCCAATTTTTCGAATAAAGTATACCGAACATAGTCTAGGAGATTTTCCTATTATCTCTCCAGAAAT
The DNA here is from genome assembly GCF_045369295.1 of Priestia sp. 179-F W1.4 NHS. NCBI lineage: Bacteria > Bacillati > Bacillota > Bacilli > Caryophanales > Bacillaceae > Priestia > Priestia sp. 179-F W1.4 NHS. Next base: position 1,896,867 of record NZ_JBIQFF010000001.1, read on the forward strand.
TTATGTTTCTGATGCATTTCGAGAGGTAGTGTTTGAGAACAGGCTAACCGGTTTTACTTTCTATGAAGTATGGTCATCACAGGAAGCAGAAGCTTCAGTTGAAGAGTTAAATCAATTTGTTCGGGAATCGCTCGATGAGGATGTGGAAGCTCACTTACAATCATATTATGGGCCAATTATCCGCCGTGTTGAAGCAGAATCAGCTGAGGTGACAGAGGCAGGTTTTTATGAAATGGCTCCTACAGAATCAGTGCCGTTTTATACGGTCGCAACACATGGTTATAGTACGCTTCGCCTGCCGGCACCCCCTGGATTAGACAGCGCGTACGTTGAACTGGTGATGCATGCAGATCAAGATCCGTTTGAAGATGAAAAGTACAGCTGGATTCCTCAAGTCATGCATCAAGTAGGAAGCTTTGCAGTTAACAATATGAATTGGATTGGTCAGTGGATGGTGTTTCCAAATCAAGAGCTGGATCGCTACGTGGATACCTATGAACGAACGTTAACAGGTGAAAAAGTGAAGCTGCCATTACACGTTCAACCGTATTCACCAGAAAGCGGCTTTTGTGGTGTTATGGTCGTGCCTCCTTTGCCGCAGTGCCAAGAGGCATTTATGATGCCGTATCTTGAAAACGGAAAAGAAACCCACGGAGAGTGGCCAGTCTATTTCCATACGCTTCTCCCTTTGTATGAAGAAGAAATGGAGTACTATTTCCAGCATGGACAAGAAGCTTTGCTAGAAAAGATGATGGAAAATGGTATCGAACACTTATTTAACTTACATAGACCTAATACGTTTAAGGAAAAAAGAAAAGGCTCTTTCGGCAGATTCAACAAGTGATAAATAAAAAGAGGCTGGGAAAAAAGTATGTTAGACGAAGTGAAAAACGAACCATTTATCAACCATGTTGATGAGTAGTTCGTTTTTTTGTTAGGGTAAACGTAGGTTTCACCTGTTTAGATTCTTCTAGCCGTTGATTGGAGGGCAAGACGAAGACTCCTGCGGGAAAAGCGGAACAGCTGAGACCCCGCAGGAGCGTAAGCGACGAGGAGGCTCAGCGTCCGCCCGCGGAAAGCGAAGTCTTGCACGGAAATCAACGGCGGTGTCTCAAGCGGTTCAGCTCATGTCTCTCATTTGTTCGTCTTTAGATTGGATTCAACTCGTTATGTCCTAGCCTCTTTTTATTTTGCTTCTTCTTACAAAAAGGGAGAAAACGCGCTCCTTTCTGTGTGATTACTTAACTTCTTGGCCAAAGCATAACCGCTACGCCAATCAGACACACAAGTCCGCCAAGCCAATCGTATGTATCGGGCATTTTTTTATCAACCCACCATGCCCAAAACAGGCTTAAAACAATAAAAATACCGCCGTAAGCTGCATATACACGTCCAAAGTCGGGGAACGACTGCCACGTAGCAATGACGCCGTACAGCACCAAAGCAATACCGCCCAGAAGTCCTAACCAGCTTGATGCTCCTTCGCGCAACCACTGCCAAATCAAATAGCCTCCGCCAATTTCAGCAAGACCTGCTAAGATAAAAAGAAAAATCGCTTTAATCATAACCTATACTCCTTATATCATCATTTCGTCTCTTTATTCTATCTTACTTTTTTCGTTTGATGAACCATTCGTTTGCTTTAAATAAGTACACTGGAAAGCATTCCTTTATCAATTTGTCTTCAAACCTGCTAAACTATTAATAGTATGAGTTTATGTGACTGTTTGTACGAGTGCAAAGAGCTATGTAATGACTGCTGCTCAGAGTACTTTTACAGGTAGACGTTAGCAGGAAATTGACTAATTAAAAGAATAAGACGTTTAACAGTATAAAAAAGTAAAAAGAATGCAGATATAGGGGTTTGGTAAAATGAGTTTAGATCATAAAGTGATACGCATTGAACTGCCTACGCCATTTCCAATTGGACCAGTGAATGTGTTTTTATTAAAAGCAGACAAGTTAACGTTAATTGATGCAGGTATGAAAACCAAAGAAGCGTGGAGCGTTTTTGAAGAGGCGCTTCGTAAAGAAGGATATAAAGTAACAGATATTGAACAAGTTATTCTGACTCACCAGCATCCAGATCACACTGGATTTTTAGAATGGCTGCCGAGTGATATACCGGTTTACGGTCATAAGCTTGTGGAGCCTTGGATTTTCCAAGATGAAGAGTTTGTTCAGCAGCATAATGAGCTATATCGTAATTTCCTTATGGAGTTTGGAGTCAGTGATGATGTAATGGAAGAATGGCTTCGTAAAGCAACGGCTGCAATTCAAGTATATTCACCTAAAGGGCAGAAGCTAACGGGTTATTTAAAAGAAGGCGATACACTTCCGTATGCGAGTGAGTGGGAAGTGATTGAAGCGCCGGGACATTCGTTAAGTCAGCTGATGTTTTACAATCGCAAAGAAAAAGTTGCGTTTGGCGGAGATCATATTTTGCCAAAAGTACCGTCAAACCCGTATTTAGAGCCAACCATTCAAAATCCTAAGCCAACGCCGCTATTGGACTACTTGGCGTCTCTTGAAAAAACGTTGAACTACGACATTGATTTGATTTATAGCGGACATGGTGAACCGCTTAGTGACATTCATTCTTTAATTATGGAACGTATTCAAAAGCAGCATAAATGGGCGCTGCGCGTGTTACAAGCGATGGGGCAAGGAAAGAAAACAACGCTTGAAGTCAGCGCTGCTTTTTTCCCGGATATGTATCAAAAAGCACCTGACTTTATTTTCTCAGAAGTGTACGGCCAGCTTACGTATCTAGAAAAAGAAGGCTACGTGGAATTAACAAAAAATGAAGACGGCGTCTTGCTGTGGGAAGCTGCACGCGTGCTTGCTCCTCAGTCATAACATAAAAAAACAGCTTCCATAAAGAAGCTGGTTTCTTTTGCTTATAGTGAATGCAAGCGCTCAATGCGTTTTTCAAGCGGCGGATGAGTAGAAAATAAGCGTGAGAATTTTTCTTTACCGCTAATTTTAAAAGCGGCAATTGATTTTTGACGGTCATCTACTAATGAAGTAGTATGACGAAGCGATTCTAACGCATAAATCATTTTTTCCTTGCCGCCGAGTTTAGCTGCAAGCTCATCGGCTTTGAATTCACGTCTTCTTGAATGCCAGAAAATAATTGGACTGCTTAAGATACTAAAGAGAATCTCAAATACAATCGATGTAAGGAAATAAACAACCATCGCAAACTCTTCTCGCACGAAGTTTGACACCGCTTTGGCTACTAAACGAGAGAAGAAAATAACGAATGTGTTTAATACTCCTTGCAGTAGCGTAGTTGTGACCATATCACCGCTTTTAATATGCGCTATTTCGTGGGCGATAACGCCGCTGATGGCATCGCGGTCCATTCGTTCAAGCATTCCGCTTGAAACAGCAACAAGCGAGCGTCCTTTACTTGGACCCGTTGCAAACGCGTTAACTTCCGCTGAATGATAAATTCCGACCTGCGGCATTTTTCTTAATCCTGCCACAGATGCAAGTCGGTGCGTTTCTTCTAAAACAAATCGTTCGTATTCACCTTGAGGAGAACGTTCATCAATAACTTGAACACCCATCATCCACTTTGCCATTAAGCGTGACATCATAAGAGAAATAATCGCGCCGCTGAAGCCGGCAATGACGCTAAATGCCAGCAGGCCGCCGTAACCGCCGCTTCCCATATAGCTTTGAACACCTAATAAAGATGTAATCGTTGTGATTGTAATTAATACTAAAATATTAACGAAAATAAACAGTGAAATTCGTTTTAGCACAAGTCTTCCTCCTTTAACTAATACGTGCATGATAGGTATACGGTTAGTGGAGAGGAAAGGTTTCATTTATTTATTCAAATTTACTAAAAAGATTACTATGTTAAGTGGTTTAATAAAAAAAGTAAATAAATGGTTGAATACTTACCATAAATAGGTTATTATGAGTGATGTAAAGCTATCTTGTCTTGCAAGGTAGCTTTACTTTAAAAATGTATCTTGTATAACAAGATAGTGAAAAGGAAGAAATCGATATGTCTTTGAGAAGTCAATTGTTAAAAGGAATTTTAGAAGGGTGTATCTTATCAATCATTCAAAAAGAAACGGTTTATGGCTATGAGCTATCCCAGAAGCTTCAACAATATGGATTAAATGATGTGAGTGAAGGTTCGATTTACCCCATTTTACTACGTCTTCAAAAGGAGGGATTAATAAAGGGAGAAATGAAAGCATCGCCTTCGGGTCCTAAACGAAAGTACTATCATCTTACGGCATCTGGCGAGAGCGCATTATGTGAAATCCAAGAGGAATGGATCAACATTCAAAACCCTGTAAATAAATTGTTGAATAGGAGTTTTTACGATGAACGCTAAGGAGTTAATTAAATTAAATAATAAGAAGCGAAAAGAGCTGACCAAGGAAAATGAAGAGTACTATGATAATATGCTTGTTTACATTCGAACGAGTGTGTCAGTTTCTGAACAGCAGGCTGAAGAGTTATTGATGGAGCTTTTAGATCACCTTATTGACGCACAAGCGGAAGGGAAGCGTGCTGAAGAGGTGTTTGGAGAGAACCTTAAGACGTACTGTGATGAAATGATTAAACAGTTACCTAAAGAACCCTTAAAAAGCACTGCTTTTTTTATAAGCTTTTTATTGTTACAGCTTGCAAGCTTGATGGCTATAGTAAGCGGGATAGGAAATATTGTTGTACATTATGTTAAGGATAGCAGCCAGACTGTTTATATCGGAACGGCAATCGTCACTTTTGTTATTGTTGCAGCTATTATTTCTCTTGATGTTTTTCTGCTTTTGAAATGGATACAAAAATCTGTTTACAAAATTACGAATAAGATTAAGGACTTTTTTCTACTCTTTGTCTTAATTTTTATTTCTCTTGCAGGGATGGTTTTTTTACCAAAGCTTATTCCACCTTTTGGGTATGTAATAGAAGTTGGAGGCTTCTTATATTTAGCAGCTGGTGCCGTAACACTCATCGTTTTAAGGTGGTTAAATAGTAAATATCAAATTACAAAATGAGATATAGGAAGCAGTAAAGTGTATTGTTTACTCTATAATCAAGAGCATTTTTAAAGAAATTTCATAATTTACGTCTATCTTGGGACAAGACGTACTAAAATAATAAAAAAGGTGTTCAACTCATGAACACCTTTTTGGCAACATCATTTAAAGATTACTAACTTTAGTACGCTTAAAAATTAACTTTAGGTTCTGTACCCAATTTAATTCGTTTGAAGTTTTTAATATGCTTCCATGTAATGAAAACAAAAATAACGGCTGCAAATACGATTAGTACAACATCACCTACATAAATTGATGCCAAAAAGGCAACCAATGCGCCAATAGGTGAAGATAAGGATACGTATTTAGAAATTTTGAGAGAAATTAAAAAAGCAAGAATCCCTAGAATGAAAGCTAATGGTGAAAATGCAAGGAATACACCAGCGGCAGTCGCTACAGATTTTCCTCCTTTAAACTTTGCAAAAACCGGATAGCTATGCCCAAGAATAGCAATAAATCCAGGGACAAGCATATGCAAGTGACTATTCATCATAAGCGGTAAACAGACGGCTAGCGAGCCTTTTGCTATATCGCCGATCAATACTATAATACCTGCTTTCTTTCCTAAAGTGCGAAAGGTATTAGTAGCTCCTAAGTTACCGCTTCCGTGCTTACGAACATCGGTTTTGTAAAAGCCCTTTCCAATCACTAAAGCAAAAGGAATTGACCCAATTAAATAAGCTAATAAGATAATTATAGCGTTTGTTAGTACGTTCATTGTTGGCACCTCAAATTGTGTTGTTAGTATTCATTAAAATATAAATGCAGTAAAAGTAGTCTTTTGTATGGCTAAAGGCTTCTAGTTTTTTCGGTGGAGTTTTTGTAAATTCGACTGGCTTTCTAGTGGGACAACCCAATGCTTTTTAGTATGTTAAGATATTTTTGAACTTTTAAACCTTGATACGTATTAGTATAGATTGATATGTCTATTATGAATATGTAAAAAGAAGAAAAGAGGAGAAACGAAAAGGCAAAAACAAAAAACTTGTAATACAATTTTAAAAATATACCATAAATATTTAAAGGTTAAAAGATATTTTGGGTATATTGTAGTGGAAAAAAGCGTTTTGATCATTTTTTTATGAAAAACAAGACAAAAAAATTAACAAATCCAAAAAAATATAATAAAATGTAAAACAGTGTTTCGAAATATTAACTTCTTAAAATTGAAAGGGGTTCTGCACTTGTTGTGGACAGATATCAAAGAACGAGAAGTAGTTATGTACAAAAACTGTCAGGCGAAAATTGTAGAAAAAAAAGGGCCGAATAAAATAGTCGTTCGAAATTTAGAATTCCCGGAAAAAGGCGATTGGATATCAGCCGAGCTTGATTTTGAAGCTGTTGAAAAATTTGAGAAGAGTCGAGAACACTAATACAAAAAACATTTTATAATACTTCTATTTATCATATAAGAAAAAGCCGAGCTTACATTTTGAGTTCGGCTTCTTTGTTGATGTTTACTTCATTCTCTCGACGAAGAGCTCCTCGTTATTACATGTAAAACAACGCCTTTTCCTCTCATTCATTTTCCACTATTACACTAGTCCTGTATAAAAACGTATCTTTATATGGGACTATCGATTTATTTTTAGTACACGTATTTTTGCCACTTTTTTCATATACAACCGTTCAGAAACAAAACCTCTGTGCATACATTGAAGACAAAGGGGGAGGATACATTGGGAAAAACAAGTCGTATATTGAAATGGGTCAGCGGAGGATTAGAGGCTCTTTGGGGGATTCCAATTCTAGGCGGGACCTTGGTTATTGGCCTAGCCTACGCGCCGCTTATTTTAATGCTCGCATTGCATATTGTAGGTCTAGTATTTGCCATTAAAACAAACAAAGTTCGGACAGGGCATATCATGGGAATTGTCTGTTCTGCTATTGCGTGGATTCCAATTGTCGGCATGATCATGCACATCTTAACGGCTATTTTCTTACTTATAGAAGCAGCCAAAGATAATGAACCATCTGAAGACGCAGCATAAAAGAAGAGCCGCCTGATTTTAGGTGGTTTTTTTATATTTCCAAATAAAGACTGGTAGGCTCTTTTGCTTTGAAAAATCCTTTTTATGTTAGAATATTAGAAGTATTTTCTAAAAAAGGGGGTAAACACAATAGATAAAGAAAATCAAAAGAAGAACAGATTTCTTGCCGTAGGAGTTATATTAGCCGCTCTTGTAAGTTTTATATTTCTACTATGGAGTAAAGGGTGGGTAATTCCTAATGCGATAAGTGCTAACCACTATGATGTAAAAGGCGTAGACGTATCTTCTTATCAAGGGGAGATTGATTGGAGTGTGCTGAGTAAACAAGATATTCAGTTTGCTTTTATCAAAGCAACGGAAGGAAGTTCATTTCAAGATCCTTTATTTAAACAAAACTGGGAACAAGCAAATCGCAAAAGCATGCGGATCGGAGCTTATCACTTTTTTAGTTATGATAGCAAAGGTGAAACACAAGCGGCTAATTTTATCAAAACGGTTTCTCTTAGAAATAACGATCTCCCTCCCGTGATTGATGTTGAATTTTACGGAGACAAAAAACAAAACCTTCCGTCTCAGAAACATGTATACAAGGAGCTTTCTAGCATGATTAAACGTCTTGAATCTCATTATGACAAGCGCGTCATTCTTTATACGACGCCTAAAGCGTATGACTTGTATATTAAAAACAGATATCCTGAGTGTGATATTTGGATTCGCGACGTTGTGAAAAAGCCCACTCTTGAAGAGCAGCAAGAATGGACGTTTTGGCAGTATACGGACAAAGGGCGGTTGAAAGGGTATAATGGTGAAGAGAAATTCATTGATTTAAATGTATTTAAAGGTAATAAAAGATCATTTCAAAACTATTAAACTATTAAAAAATGGAGGGGATAGGTATGCCAACTTATAACAAGCTAGTACGAGATCATATTCCAACTATTATAGAACAATCGGGAAAGACATTCAAAACACGTGTGTTGCAACGAGAAGAATATCAAACAGAGTTAATGAAAAAGGCAAAAGAAGAATTTCAAGAATATAGTGAAGCTAAAAATCATGAAGATTCAATTGAAGAATTAGCGGATTTACTTGAAGTTATGTACGCCTTGGCTGCCATTCACGGAGCAACTCCAGAACAGTTGGAAGAAGTACGTCATAAAAAGGCTGAGAAACGAGGAGGGTTTGAAGAACGAATTTATTTGATTGAGGTAGAAGATGAGCAAAGTTGAGCTAGTTACCGAACAAATCGGTCAAACGATTATAGCTGAAATAAATGTTGCTAAAAGCATTTATATTTTAACATCATTTGTAATGGAATCAGGCGTAAAGGTTATTGAAAAGGCTTTGAAGGAAGCCGTTGAGCGAGGAACCGAAGTGAAGTTGCTAGCAGGGGATTATCTATATATTACACAGCCAAGAGCATTAACGCGTTTACTAGAAATCCATCCCCGATTAGAGATAAGACTTTGGCACAGTAAAGGCAAGTCTTTTCACCCTAAAGCTTACATATTCGAAACTGAAAAAGATAGTATTCTTATTGTAGGGTCCTCTAACTTATCTGCGTCTGCTTTAACTAGTGGGGTAGAATGGAGCGTAAAGGTTCAGGATCATCAGGAGGCTTCATCGTTTGAAAAGGCAACTGAAGAATTCATGCGTCTATTTTATCATGACCAGACTATTCCAATAAATGTAGAAACTATAGAAACATATAAGGATAATTATGAAAAGTACAGAGAAACGAATCCTTTGATAGTAAAAGAATGGACTGAATTAGAGGAAACAGAGCTTATGATTCCAGAAGTTAAAAGAGCTAATCAGCCCGTACAGGTAAGCGAGGGAGCTAAAAATTATGGTGATATTCACCCTAGACCCGTTCAACATCTTGCTTTAGAGGCATTGCAACAAACTCAAGAAGAAGGTTATAAAAAGGCAATGGTTGTATTAGCTACAGGTCTTGGAAAAACATATTTAGCAGCTTTTTTTGCTAAGAAATTTAAGAAGGTTCTATTTATTGCCCATCGAGAAGAGATTTTAAAGCAAGCGGAATCTACGTTTAAGCATATTATGCCTTCTAAAATGACAGGCTTGTATTACGGGCAAAAGAAGGATGAAAAAGCCGACTTTTTATTTGCTTCGATTTACACACTAGGTAGAACTAAACATTTAAAACGATTTAACCCAGAAGAATTTGATCTAATTGTAGTGGATGAATTTCATCATGCTGCAGCTAATACATATCAAAATGTTATAACGTATTTTGAGCCACTCTTTCTATTAGGTATCACTGCTACGCCAGATCGAATGGATCAAAAAGATATTTATGGATTATGTGAAGGAAATGTTGCATATCAATTGCATTTTATAGAAGCAATTCAAAAGCAGTGGCTGACGCCATTTCATTATTATGGTATATACGATGAAACTGATTACTCAGCAATTACTTGGCTTGGTACAAAATATGACCGTAAAGAATTATTAGCAGTGCAAGTGAAGGTGGAAGTTGCAGAAAAGGTAGTAGAAGCATGGAAAAAACATAGACAAACAAGAACAATTGGATTTTGCTCGTCAATTGAACAAGCTGACTTTCTTGCTTCTTATTTTGTGAGACAAGGCTTTGGAGCAATAAGCCTTCATTCAAAAACATTAGGAATATCTCGGCAAGAGGCGATAGAATCTCTAGTAGAAGGAAAGATTGACATCGTCTTTACTGTAGACCTTTTTAACGAAGGAGTAGATATTCCTTCAGTTGACACACTTTTAATGGTAAGGCCTACTGAATCACTCACTATTTTTACTCAACAGATTGGCCGGGGGTTGAGACTTCATCCTAATAAAACACACTGTACAATCATTGATTTAATTGGAAATTATCGCAATGCTGATATAAAACTTCAGCTATTTCATGGGGATATTAAAGAGGTGGATAAGAAAAAAGGATTAATTATTCCTACAGTGCCAACATCATGTGAATTCCATATCGATGTAAAAGCGGTTGATTTGTTGAAAGAACTTGCAAAAAAGCGTCAACCAAGAAAAGAGCAACTTTACTCTGCCTATATTCAGTTAAAGCAGGAATTAGGAAGGCGACCTACTTATAAAGAATTACATTTAAATGGAAGTGAGCATTCAATTGCTTACAAGCAAGAATTTAAAACATTCATTGGTTTCTTGAATTGGGCAAATGAGTTAAGTGAGAAAGAGAGAAAGATATTTTTACGTTATGAGTCGTGGCTTATAGAGGTTGAACGTACGTCGATGTCGAAAAGCTACAAAATGATTGTTTTAAAATATATGCTAGAACGCGGCATAGAACATTGGTTGAGTTTTATTACACCTAAGGAGGTCGCACCATTTTTTCATAAATATTTAATGGGAAAAACGTATCGAAGAAAAGTTGATTTTTCTGACAAACTTACTCAGAAACTTTGGGAATATGATGAAAAAAAAGTTGCCAAATTGATTGCTACAATGCCAATGACAAAGTGGAGTGGAAGTTCAAAAGGACTTGTAGAGTTTGAAGATGGAGTTTTTCGCTTTAACCTGGATGTAGAAGAAGCTGATAATAGCACTTTGTATAAATGGACTAAAGAAATTTGTGAGTATCGACTTGCTCAACACTTCGAAAAAAAACAGTGAAAATTCAAATTAAATCCCAACGTATACGAAGTATCTTTTGAATTAAGGATTTTAATTTTTATATTTCATCTACCTCTTGAAATTTTGTTCATCAAACAAGTAAACTAAAGACATAAGTTTGGTAAAATTGGGATAAGAAATTCATGAGGTAAGGGAGAACAAGTCGATGGAGATGGATCAAGAGAAATTTAATAAAGTGATTGAAGCGGCAAGGATGTATTATATTCTTGATTATAATCAAAGTGAAATTGCAAAAAAGCTTGGTGTATCAAGGCCTACGGTTTCTCGATTGCTGCAGACAGCAAAAGAAGAAGGCATTGTTCAAATTAAAATTGTGGATTCATCTATCAATAGTGAAAAATTGTCTTCTCAGCTTGAACAAAAATTCAATCTAAAAAAAGCAATCGTCACACCGGTGCCTCAATATGAAAATCACATTATTAAAAGTCATCTAGGCGTAGCAGCAGCTGACTATCTCTATGACATCGTAAAAGATGGAGATATTATTGGGGTGACGTGGGGAACAACTCTTTATCAAGTGGCCATCGATTTAAAACAAAAGTATGTGAATGACGTGCAGGTTGTGCAGTTAAAAGGCGGAGTAAGCCATTCGGAAACGAGCACATATGCTTCTGAAATTATGTACTTATTTGGAAAGGCATACAATACGCCTCCTATGCATCTTCCTCTGCCTGTGATTGTCGATCACGTGGTAGTTAAAAAAGCAATGGAAACGGATCGTCATATTAAGCGCATTTTAGATTTAGGCAAACAAGCCAACATTGCTGTGTTTACTACGGGCCCCATCAAAACGGATTCGCTGCTTTTTCAGCTTGGCTACTTTTCCGAACAAGATGTAGAGATGATTTCCTCCCGAGCGGTAGGAGACATTTGTTCACGCTTTTTTGATAAAGATGGACAAATTTGCAATGAAAGCCTGGATGAACGGACGCTTGGACTTGATTTGGAGGAGCTTAAGAAGAAAGAGTACGCCATTTTAGTAGCTGGCGGGGATCAGAAAATCGACAGCATTTACGGAGCGCTGCAAGGGAAATTTGCAAATGTGCTCGTTACGGATCAGTTCACGGCGCGCTTTTTATTAGATAAACAAGAGTAAAGGAGATGAAGACGCTGTTTTTTCAAGAGCAAAAGCTTCATCGAATTGAAATAGTAGAAGATATTGTATCTTATTCTGCGTCATCTCTGCAGGCACAGCGAAACAGGTATCCTTTTCAAGGGGACGTCTCAAAAGACGGGGTAATTGCTAAAGGAACCACGGGCTATATTATTAAACGGTGGGGAAGAATGTACTTTTCTCCTGATGCTAATCAAAAAGGAATTGAACGATTTACGCCGCCTGATCAGCCATATGTATTAATTCCTTATAAAAAGGTAAAGAATAAGTACAGAATCGTATTGTCATTTGTGATAAAAGCTGAAAAATAAGGGAAGACTTCCGAGTGCGGAAGTCTTTTTTTATTCACTAAAACAGCGGCTATAAATATTTTTGAACAAATGTAAATATATCTGTTTACAATTGTTCAAAGCTATTATATAGTAAGGGTGTAAGTTGTTGAAAACGTTTTAGTGGATGCACAATATGCAGATACTTTTAGGGGGAAAACGTCATGAGAATGGTTGACTTAATTGAAAAAAAACGTAATGGACATGAATTAAATAAAGAAGAAATCGATTTTATTATCGAAGGTTATACAAAAGGGGATTTACCTGATTATCAGCTATCGGCATTTGCGATGGCGATTTACTTTCAAGGAATGACGCAGGAAGAACGCGTAAATTTAACGCAAGCAATGGTTGAATCAGGCGATCAAATCGACTTATCAAAAATTGAAGGTATTAAAGTAGACAAACACAGCACAGGCGGCGTAGGTGATACAACAACACTTGTATTAGGACCTTTAGTAGCTGCGGTTGATGTACCGGTTGCCAAAATGTCTGGCCGCGGCTTAGGACACACTGGCGGTACGATTGATAAACTAGAAGCAGTGCCTGGCTTCCACGTTGAAATTACAAACGAAGAATTCATTCGTTTAGTAAATACAAATAAAATTGCCGTTATCGGCCAAAGCGGAGACTTAACGCCAGCGGATAAAAAACTTTATGCGCTTCGTGATGTAACAGCAACGGTTGATTCGATTCCGTTAATTGCAAGCTCAATTATGAGTAAGAAAATTGCCGCTGGAGCAGATGCCATTTGCTTGGACGTGAAAACGGGGAACGGCGCATTCATGAAGAAGCTTGAAGACGCTGAAGAATTAGCAAAAGCAATGGTTGAAATCGGAAAAGGCGTAGGCCGAAACACAAAAGCAATCATCTCAGATATGAGCCAGCCTCTAGGATTTGCGGTTGGTAATGCGCTTGAAGTGAAAGAAGCTATCGACACGTTAAAAGGCGAAGGCCCTGAAGATTTAACGGAGCTTTGCTTAACATTAGGAAGTCATATGGTTGTACTTGCTGAAAAAGCAAGCAGCTTAGACGAAGCGCGTGCAATGCTTCAAGAAGTAATTAAAAACGGAAAAGCATTAGAATCATTTAAAACATTCTTAAGCGCACAGGGCGGAGACGCTTCTGTGGCAGACGATCCGTCTAAATTACCGGATGCAGCGCACAAAATTGAAGTACCAGCAAAAGAAGATGGCTACATTTCAGAAATCGTTGCAGAAAAAATTGGCGTAGCGGCAATGAAGCTAGGTGCAGGACGTGCAACAAAAGAATCTGAAATCGACTTAGCAGTTGGTATTATGCTTAATAAAAAAGTTGGAGATTCAGTGAAAAAAGGCGACGCTCTTGTTACAATCCACAGCAACAGCGAAGATGTACAGGAAGTAATGGATATCGTTTATGATTCTTACAGCACGGTCGCTGAAAAAGTAGAAGCTCCAACGTTAATTTATAAAGAAATTCATTAAGAAAGAGAGAGGAAGAACAAAATGAGTCAAAACATTACGGGTATTATTGATCATACATTATTAAAAGCAGATGCAACAGAAGAGCAAGTTACGGTTTTAGCACAAGAAGCAAAAGAATATTCATTCGCTTCAGTTTGCGTAAATCCAACGTGGGTAAAAAAAGCAGCTGAGTTATTAAAAGATGCTCCAGAAGTAAAAGTGTGTACGGTAATCGGTTTCCCTCTTGGAGCTACGACTTCAGCAGTAAAAGCATTCGAAACTACAAATGCAATCGAAAACGGTGCAGATGAAGTAGATATGGTAATCAACATCGGCGCGTTAAAAGATAAAAACTATGACTTAGTGCAAAGCGACATTCAAGCAGTAGTGGATGCTGCAAAAGGAAAAGCGCTAGTAAAAGTAATTATTGAAACAGCTCTTTTAACAGACGAAGAAAAAGCAAAAGTTTCTGAGCTAGCTGTAAAAGCTGGAGCTGATTTTGTTAAAACGTCAACAGGCTTCTCTACAGGAGGCGCAACGGTAGAAGACGTAGCGCTTATGAGAAAAACGGTTGGACCAGATGTAGGTGTAAAAGCTTCTGGCGGCGTTCGAGGCTTAGAAGATGCAAAAGCAATGATTGAAGCTGGTGCAACACGTATTGGTGCAAGCTCTGGCGTATCAATTGCAAAAGGTCAATTAAGCAACTCTGATTATTAATAAATGACAGCAGGTTAGTACTAACTAACCTGCTGTAAACTAAGCAAAGGATGATGACTGTGGAGCCAAAACAATTAATAGATGAAGCAATCGCAGCAAGCAAACAAGCACATGTACCGTATTCTCACTTCCATGTTGGTGCAGCTCTTTTAACAACCGATGGGAAGATTTATCGTGGATGCAATATTGAAAACGCTTCCTATGGATTGACGAACTGTGCTGAGCGAACGGCTATTTTTAAAGCTGTTTCAGAAGGGGACAAGCAGTTTTCAGCTATTGCAGTTGTAGGAGATACGGACGGCCCAATTTCTCCTTGCGGCGCATGCAGACAAGTATTAGCTGAGTTCTGTGATGATCACACACAAATTATCTTAGCAAACTTAAAAGGAGATTTTGTGATTACAAACATCAACGAAATCTTACCAGGCTATTTTTCATCAAAAGACTTACAAAAATAAGTAAGCAGTGGAGGATACTATGAAATATTTAATTGGCATCTTAGGGTTACTCGTTGTCTTTGGATTAGCGTATCTTGCAAGTAATAACCGTAAAGAAATCAAATATAGACCAATCGTTATTATGGTTGTGATTCAGCTTCTTTTATCAGCTTTACTTCTAAACACGAAGTTTGGCTTGATTATTATTAATGCGATTGCCAGCGTCTTTGGAAAGCTGCTTTCATATGCAAATGAAGGCGTAGAGTTCGTATTTGGAGGCATTGCGAATAAAGGATCAATGCCGTTTTTCTTAAACGTGCTGCTTCCAATCGTTTTTATCTCTGTCTTAATCGGGATTTTACAGCACTTTAAAATTCTTCCGTTCATTATGAAATGGATTGGGTTAGTTCTCAGTAAGATTAACGGAATGGGAAAATTAGAGTCTTATAACGCAGTAGCTTCTGCGATTGTAGGTCAGTCAGAAGTATTTATTACCGTTAAAAAGCAATTAGACAAACTGCCGCCAAACCGTTTATATACGCTTTGTGCATCAGCTATGTCGACTGTTTCAATGTCCATTGTCGGTGCTTATATGACAATGATTGAACCAAAATACGTAGTAACAGCAATTGTGATTAACTTATTTGGCGGATTTATTATTTCTTCTATCATTAACCCTTACACAGTAACGGATCAAGAAGATATTTTAGAGGTACAAACAGGTCATAAGCAAACGTTCTTCGAAATGCTTGGCGAATATATTATGGATGGATTTAAAGTAGCGATTATCGTAGGTGCGATGCTGATTGGTTTCGTTGCGCTGATGGCTGCGATTGATAACGTGTTTGAAATGTTATTTGGTCTATCGTTCCAGCATCTCCTTGGATATGTGTTTGCACCGTTTGCATTCATCATGGGTGTTCCTGCTTCAGAAGTTGTGGCAGCGGGTGGAATTATGGCAACAAAACTTGTAACAAATGAATTTGTGGCAATGATGAGTCTTTCAGATATGGCTTCAACATTCAGTGCTAAAACGCTTGGAATTGTATCCGTATTCTTAGTATCATTTGCTAACTTCTCATCAATTGGAATCGTGTCAGGAGCGGTTAAAGGCTTAAGTGAAAAGCAAGGAAATACAGTAGCGCGCTTTGGTCTTCGTTTACTTTATGGAGCTACGCTTGTAAGCGTACTGTCAGCGATTGTTGTCAGCTTCATTTTATAAGTGTAATAGAAACAGAAAGAAAAGCAGTTTCCTTTTCAAAAGGAATTGCTTTTTCTTTTTTACATGTAAACCGTAACTCCGCGCATCCTAAAGAAAAACATCGACACAGAGGAGGACAAGAAAAGCTGGAGGCTTTTCTTACTGAAAAATGGATCAAATTGGACTGTTGCTGTCAGGTGCAGCTTTATTTTTAAACGGACTCATGCTGCTTGGAAAAGCGGATGAAAAAAACGTAGGCGTATTTAACTTATTTGTAGGAGCTTTTCAAGTTATTGTTCCGTTTTATTTAATTATTACGTCAGACCAAAGCAACTGGATTTTATATGAAAGAACGGCAATCTTTTTATTTGGCCTTACGTATTTATATGTAGGCGTGACGGTGTTAAAAGGAATGCAGGGAACGGGGCTGGGCTATTATTCACTTTGGGTATCGATTATCGCTTTAGTGTACGTGACGGTTTCTCTTGTTCACTATCATGACGTCGTAAACGCCATTACATGGATTCTTTGGTCGTTTTTATGGTTTTTATTTTACGTGCTTAACACGAGCAAAAAAGATGTATCTGCATATGTGGGGAAAGTGGCGATTGTCCAGTCGTGGGTGACGTTAACAATTCCAGCGCTGTTTTCACTAACAGGCGTATGGGGAAATAAGGATATGTACAATATGTGGGGAATCGTGCTGGTAGCTTCCATCATTTATTTTGTATACGTAGGATACCGACTATTCTTTTCTCAGCCGAAAAAAATGATTTTGAAATAAAGTATTTACAAAAAATAGATAATAATGGTAAGATGTTAGAAATTAAATGCCGTGAAGAGAAAAGTAGACAGCGCGTATTCTTAGCAGAGAGCTCCGGAAGCTGAAAAGGAGCAAGAAAAACGCTGTTGAAACAAGCCTCTGAGCAGCGCATTGGATCTAACGTGATAGTGCGACGGCTGCTTCCGTTACAAAGCTAGAGTATAAGCGAAAGCCGTACTCGATAAGGTTTATATGGCGACATATGAACAAACTAGGGTGGCACCGCGATTTATAATCTCGCCCCTAAGACACATGTCTTGGGGGTGGGATTTTTTTATTGACCGAAATCAATAGTGAAGCGGAGGCCTTTCTTTTATGAAAAGTAAGCTGTTGTCTTGGAAATACCCGTGTTTATTGCTGTTTGGAATTGGCACTAGCAATATCGGCGACTGGATTTATTTAATTGCTTTAAATGTAATGATGCTTGATATGACGAATTCGCCGCTTGCGGTTTCAGGGCTATACATGATAAAGCCGCTTGCTGCGCTATGTACAAATATATGGTCTGGAAGCTTAATTGACCGCATGAACAAACGGAAGCTTATGATGGTTTTAGATTGGACGCGCGCTGGAATTATTGCTTGCCTTCCGTTTTTCTCATCCATACTGATCATTTATGTGCTGGTATTTATCATCAGTATGGCAAGTTCAATGTTTCGGCCGGCATCGATGGTTTATATCACAAAGCTTATTCCACGTGAAAAACGACAAAGATTTAATTCGCTGCGCAGTTTGATTGACTCAGGCGGTTTTCTTATTGGACCAGCCGCAGCAGGTGCGCTATTTATGATTGGAACGCCCGCGTTTGCTATCTATGCCAATGCTGCAGCGCTGCTATTGTCAGGGGGAGTTACTTTGTTTATGCCAAACCTGGATACAAAAACAGAAGTTAAAGAAAATAAGCTGTCTGTAAACACCATTAGAGAAGACTGGAAAGCGGTGTTTCGTTTCAGTAGAGCCAACAGATACATTATAACCATTTATGTATTATTCAGTTTCTTGATGGTCATGGCCACGGCAATTGATTCTCTTGAAGTTTCATTTGCAACAAAAGTCATTCATTTGTCCGAAAGCGAGTACGGGTTTTTAGTGAGCATAGCAGGTGCAGGCATTATGATTGGCGCAGTTGTGAATACACTGTTTGCTAAGAAGCTGTCAACGAATTTTCTCATAGGCGCCGGCAGTGTAGGAGTGTCGCTTGGCTATTTGCTGTATGCGTGTTCGTCTTCTTTTCAAACCATGGGAACAGGATTTTTTAGCTTATCCTTTGCGTTAGCTTTTGCAAGTGCTGGTTTTCAAACCTTTTATCAAAACAGCATTCCCGTTGACATGATGGGTCGAGTAGGAAGTATCTATGGACTGCTTGAGTCACTCCTGATCATTATCATGACTTTTTTATGCGGCATGGCTGCGCACATCTTTTCGATTCAAGGAGCTGTAATTGGTGGAAGCCTGATCATGCTTTTAAGTACAATTGTATTGTTTTTGTGCACGTTAAAGCCGGCGGTTTATAAAATAAGTGTAGTCAAAAAGCAAGGAATCTAACGCATAGGTACTAGTGGACAAATAAGCTAAGAAGCCGATAAAAAGAAATGAATACAGAATAAAGGGTGAGAAAGCACAGTGAAAATGAAAGATGCGTTAAAGAAAAAAGGAATGTTTGTTAAAAAATTATCGAATCAAGGTGAATTCTTCCGGAAGCGGTGGGAAAATGAATTTGCAGATGCTTTAAGCGCATCGCAAAAAAAGAAAATTTATATGGACCAATTTTTATGGCATGCGTTTAGCTATGAAAAGCTACCTTGTTTACAAGGAGAACAAGCGGTTCAAGCGTTTGAGCACCAAGTTAAGAACGACTGTTATTTGTTGTTTGAGCATGATGAACGAGTGCTGCAGCTATCTAAATGTAAGCATCTAACAAGCGCTGATTTAAGTGAAAATACAAACATGTATTTAGAAGATTTATATGTGGTTGATGCAGATTTCACGTGGACTTACGTGATTACCCATGAAAGCTCATGTGGACCTTACTTTTACCGCACGTAAGTAAGGATAGAGCCTGCCGTGTTTATCAACATGGTAGGATTTTTCTATAAAAGAACATTTTATTAATTAAAAGTAATTATAGGAATAAAATGGTTTTTAATATAAAATTATTGGGTATTTATTACTAACTATTATCCATCTCTCTCCTATATCTATATTACCATTTGGGATTTTTTCAAAAAATAGGATATGAAATTAATTTTTTGTATGCTAAGGTAATTACTGCTAGTAAGCTTGTCTTACAAAATTCGGTTTAAAAAGGAGGTTTTTGTATGAAATGGTATCTACATGTACTAAAAAATTATGCAACGTTTCAAGGAAGAGCAACGCGTAAAGAGTATTGGATGTTTGTCTTATTTAATTTTATTATATGGTGTGTGCTTTCAGCTATTGAACTTATAACAGATATGCCTCCGTTTTTGCGTATAGTTTATCTTGTTGCAGTGTTCATTCCATCTCTTGCTGTGACGGCACGCCGACTGCATGACATAGGAAGAAGCGGGTGGTGGCAGCTCATTACTATTATTCCGATTGCGGGAAGTATTTGTCTATTAATTCTTCTTTGTCTACGGAGTGAGTCGCAGTTAAACCGGTTTGATGTACCTAATAAAGTTGCGTAGGACTTAAACGGTTAGGTAGTTTAATTTAATAAACAAAGAGAGGGTTTAAAAATGTACTGGTATATAAAAGCGTTAAAAAATTATGCGACGTTTCGAGGAAGAGCAACGCGTACGGAGTATTGGATGTTTACATTATTTGCTTATATCTTTATGATCATTCCATATATCTTGGTTTTTATCGATTCACTTGCAGTATTTGGAGTTATTTTAGTATTACTTTACGGAGCAGCAATGATTCTGCCTTCACTTGCCGTTACTGTTCGCCGACTTCATGATACAGGAAGAAGCGGCTGGTGGTATTTAATTAACTTTGTTCCAGTTATTGGAGGCATTTGGCTGCTCATCTTACTTTGTCAAAGAAGCGAAGTAACAGCCAATATTTACGATACAGATACGCAGGCTTCTTGACCAGAGTAGTTTATTAGTTTAAAAGTTGATAAATTAATAGACAAATTATTTTTAGCTAAAAAGAAAACTCCTGTTAAAAAGGAGTTTTCTTTTTTTTATTTTCCCACACGCTGCTGGGAATTTCTTTTCGAAGAACAGGTGCAATATCATCTGCAAAGCGCTCTAGCTGTTCGCGCTGTTCTGCTTCGCTTAGACCGTCTATGCTGATGCTCAGCACTTCGTTTCCATAAGCGCGGTGATAGTCTATTATTTTTTCAATGATTTGCTCAGGGCTTCCTACTAAAGCAGGACCGTGTTGAACGATATCTTCTAGTGACGTGAACGGCGATTGATTATGTTTGGCTGCTTCTGTATTGCTAAATGCGTTATAGTACGGGCGATAGCGGCGAATTGCTTCTTCCGTTGTATCGGAAATATAGAGGCTGCTTGCCCCCGAACCGACGATGGCCTTGCGTGGATCATGCCCATAATAAGCGAAGCGTTCGCGGTAATGGTCAATCAGCGCTTTATATTTAGCCTGAGGGTGGAAGGAATTAGATGAAAATAGCGGCTCTCCGTATTTAGCTGCAAGTTCTGTAGACAGCGGGCTTGACGCACTTCCATGCCAAACGGGAATAGAAGTTTGAAACGGACGAGGCTGAGTTGTAACGTTAGTTAAAGGCGGACGATAACGGCCGCTCCACGTGACATTTTCTTCTGTCCAAAGCTGTTTTAAAAGAGCGTATCTTTCAGCAAGAGACTCCCATTGTTCTTCTTCTGTAATGCCAAAAAGCGGATAATGACGGGGATCATTGCCTTTTCCAATAATCAGTTCAAGGCGTCCACCCGACAGGTGATCAAGCGTTGCGTAATCTTCAGCTACTCGTACAGGATCTAAAATGCTTAGAACGGTAACGGTAGTAAGAAGACGAATTTGCGACGTTTTAGCAGCGATTGCACTTAAAACAACGGGAGGAGAAGAAGACAAAAAAGGAGCTCCGTGTCTTTCGCCGACTCCGTAAGCATCAAAACCTAATTTTTCTGCCAGCACTGCTTGATTTAACACATGCTGAAATTTTTCTTGAGCAGTTAATGTTTCTCCAGTAACCGGGTTCGGGATATTTTGAATAAGACTAAATAAAGCAAATTTCATACGTTTTACCTCCAAAAGATAAAATGCTGGACGACAATAAAAAAAGCAAACGTACACGCATTGCCGTGTCCATTTGCCTCCAGTTGACTGGTAGATATGCAGTTTCATTGTTTTGTTAGTTGTATCTTAAGCGGTAGACACTGAGCTGTCAAGATAATCTTTTTTTAAAACCTACTTGATTTATCGGTTAACTAGTATTATGATGTGAATAATCTTACACGAAGTAAGCCCACTGGTTAACCAGAGGCTCTTGATGAAGCAGATGCTTTATCAAGAGCCTTTTTTTATTACATAATAGAAGGATTCGGGGGAGGAACGTATGAAAAAATATTGGCTGTTTTTACTTTCAATTGTAGTAGCTGTGAGCGTGGCAGGATGCGGAACAAACGCATCTTCAAGTGCAGGAGAAAAGAAAGAAAAAGATGTTCAAACGATTGTGGTTGGAACAGGCACTCAGTTTCCTAATATTTGCTTTATCGATGATAAAGGCAAACTGACCGGCTATGATGTAGAAGTAGTAAGAGCAATCGACAAAGAGCTAAAGGATTATAAATTTGAATTTAAAACGATGGAATTTTCAAATCTGCTTCTCAGCTTAGAAAGTAATAAAATTGATATGATTGCCCATAACATGGCTCAGAACGCTGAGCGAAAGAAAAAGTTTTTATTTAATGATGAAACATATAATTATTCTCCGCTTTATGTAACAGTTCCTAAAAATCGAAATGATATTCATTCATTAAAAGATTTAGAAGGTAAAAAAATGATTGTAGGAGCTACAAGCAATGCGGCAGTTTATCTAGACAAATACAATCAAAAACACGGCAATAAAATCGATGTAGTTTATGCCGGTCAAGGTGCGGATGATGCTACTACTCAATTAAAAACAGGCCGGGCAGATGCTACGCTTGCAACACCATTTTCCATCGACTTTAGCAATCAAGCGCTGAAATTTCAGCAAAAAACGGTTGGAGATATCGTGATTAATTCAAAAGTATATTTTATGTTTAACAAAAAAGACGAAAAGTTAAAGTCGGAAGTCGATCAGGCGATTAAAAAGCTGAAAAAAGACGGTACATTAAAAAAACTCAGCACAAAATGGCTAGGAGAAGACTATACCGTGCAAAATTGACTATAGCAAAAAAGCAGCTGCCCATACAGCTGCTTTTTTTGTATGATATAAATCCAATAGATAGAAGAAACGATCTGCAAAGAAAACAAAAATTAGTGTATAGTAGAGCTATAAGTACTATAAAAGCAGGACCGCAGTAGGAGGCAATTCATTGATTACGGATTTACAGCGCGGAGATTTCTTTCAAAAAGGACATCGTTATCGCAGAAAACAAATTCATAAGCTTTATAAAGGACAGGAACAAAGCGAAATATCAACGCCGAAAGCGCATCCATATATTTTTATTTTCACAAAAGAAAGCGGAAGTGAATACGGAACAGGACACGGATGGAATAGAGATAAGACCTCTTTTTTCTATACCGGAGAAGGTCAAAGAGGATCAATGCAGCTCATTAAAGGCAATAAAGCGCTTCGTGAACATTTTTTATCAGGAAAAGCCGTTTACTTGTTTCACTACGTGGAGCCGGGAGTAGTCGAGTTTATTGATGAAGTGACGTATATTAATCATCAATTAGAAATTATGTGGGACTCAGACGGAGAGCTTCGTGAAGCCATTATTTTTGAACTTGAACGAAATCCTGTGATGGAGGAAAAAGCAGCAAAGCTGGATGTTTCAGCTTACTCAACTGAACAACTTTGTCATATAGCGCTAGGGGAAGACAAAAAGACAAATATTTATGAGCAAACCGCAGCTCTTAAACAATATGTTTACAAACGCGCAGCTGGTATTTGTGAAGCCTGCGGAGAAAGCGCGCCGTTTATCGCAAAAGATGGAAGCTCCTTTTTGCAAATGTATTATCTTTCAAAGCTGTCAGAGGGCGGGCTCGCTAAGCCAAAGGACGCTGCGGCACTATGTCCCAACTGTCATAGCCGTCTACGCTACGGGAAAGATAGTGAAGTATATAAAGAAGAGCTGATTATTAAAATTAATGAAAAAGAAGCAGGAAAGAAAAATGAGTAATATCGTCTCTTTTCATTTTATAAAAAACCGTCTCTAAGCAGGTCAGCTGCCGAGGCGGTTTTTTTGTATATAGAATGACTTCAAAAAATAAAGACAGTAAAGCGTATAAAAATAATAGAAGAACAGATAATGAAAAACTGAAGCTTTCGTTTAAAAATAGTAAAAGCTGGGGTGATGTGCTGTGGTAGACAAGTATGAGTGTGTCATTATAGGTGGAGGAATTGCAGGACTTCAAGCTGCTATTCAGCTTGGAAGATATAAGCGTAGTGTATTGGTTATTGATTCAAACGATGGACGTTCCAATCTTTGCAAAAATTATCAAAATATATTGGGGTGGCCAGAGGGAATAAGCGGTCAAACTTTAAGAGAAACGGGAAGGCAGCAAGCAAAAAGCTACGGCATTCAATTTGCAGAAGAGCGTGTCCTTCAGTGTGAAAAAGAAATAGAAGGGTTTAACGTCATTACAAACTCTGCGAACTACGAAGCAGCTACTTTACTGTTTGCGACGGGAGTAGTAGATCGGATTCCGCCTGAACTTCAGCAAGAGCTATATCCGTGCATGGGAACAACCGTATATGTATGTCCCGACTGCGATGGGTATGAAGTAAATAATAGAAGGGTATTAGTACTAGGGTCAGGAAAAGCAGGAGCCAGTTTATCTCTTACGTTAACATATTGGACAAATGACATTACATACATTAATCACGACAAAAAAGAAATTGGACCTTTAGCAGATACCTTGATGCAAAAAGGAATTACCTATAAAGAAGGGGCCATAAAAAAAGTCATAACTGAAGCAGAAAGGTTAAAAGGAGTCATCCTCGAAGACAATGAATTTATCTATGGAGAAAGAGGTTTTTTAGCGTTCGGAGGAAATAAAGTTCGAACAGAATTAGCGCATGGGCTCGGAGTAGAACTCCTAGAAAATCAGCACATTATCGTAAATCCGCGTACAAAAGAAACAAATGTTTCAAACGTGTGGGCAGCAGGAGACATTGTGGCTCATTCTGAACAAGTTACGGTAGCGATGGGAGAAGGTTTACAAGCCGCTATTTGGATACACAAACGTTTGTTAGAGCTTTATGAAAAATAATTGGTTTTTTATCCGTTTCTGACCACGCTACATTCTAAGTGGGAAAAGTCGATTTTTAGTATTTTGTTTGTAATAAAACTCTGTACAGTATTCTGTGTTCAATAACCTTTCTTAGTCTATTTTATATTACAATCGGATAAGACAAAAATAAGAAAAGTGATAATAGGTGTTTATTGGATATGCACGTGTATCAACAGGATTATAAAAATAAAAGGTATTTTCTACAAATAGAAAATACCCCCCGTTGGTTGCTACATTAAAAAGGTTAGGTTTGTTATAGCGTGACTTTATTTACCTGATAGCATGGATGATTTAGGACAATAAAAAGGGTTAGATTTTCTCAATGACCATTTAAAAGATGAACTATGTATAAATTTGAGAATAGAAACTTTGCAAAAACGAATAGAAGAAAGTATTAGAGCTTTTGATTTACGAAAAGTTGGATTTATTGTAAATGAATTGGCTAAAGACTCCAAATCTGACGTTAGTAAATATTCTGCACGTTCATTTGCCCAAGCCATAGCAACAGGACATATGAGAAGACAGGCAATGGTTAGCAGTGACTACGCAATAAAGGTAACAAATCTTTTAACACATAACTCCTTAGATTCCTCAACAAAGGAAAGGGTAAGGCAATTAAAGATAATAGATGAATTGTTAGAATCACCAAGCTGATAATCAACAATAAGAAACAAGGACACTATGTTTTATTCAATATAGTGTTTTTCTTTATTCAAAAAATCAACAATAAAGTTTAACAGAGCCTTATAAAACTATTATTTTTATAAATTAATTTGTTATTTTACTCCTTTACATAGAAGATGTGATCTTTTTATTTCTAATAAATTTTATCTTATTTAAAGTATATTAACATTAGATACTTTATTATTTACTTAATGTAACGTACTTTCTGGGAAGATAGGAAGGTAATAAAAGTAATGACCATCTTTTGAAATAAATGGGTATGATATATAATAAATCTTTAATCAAAACATTTTGAAGGGAAATATAATATGATAATTTCTAAGCCGCGTAAAAAACATAAAGTGAAGCATCTGGAACCTGCAAGTATCTTGTTCGTGGGGTTTTTAGGATTAATATTGCTCGGCACCGGCTTATTAATGATTCCTGCTGCTACAAGCGATAGACATCATCTAAGCTTTATTGATGCTCTTTTTGAAGCCACTTCTGCTGTATGTGTAACAGGCCTAGCCGTGGTAGATACGGGGACAACATTTACTTTATTTGGACAGCTCATTTTGCTTGTGCTCATTCAAGTTGGTGGCTGGGGATTCATGACTATTGGTATACTCATGTTTATTGTACTGGGTAAAAAAATAGGATTACAACAAAGATTAATACTTAAGGAATCTCTAAATGCTTTTTCGCTACAAGGCGTTATTGCATTAGTCCAACGTGTTGTGCTAATTACATTGGCTGTGGAAGGTATAGGAGCGCTTATCCTAGCTATTCGTTGGTCCCGAGAAATGAGCTGGGGAAAGGCTATTTATTATGGCATATTCCATTCTATCTCTGCTTTTAATAATGCAGGATTTGGTTTGGAACCAGATAATTTAAGCAAATGGGTAGGAGATCCAACCGTAAATATTATGATTACGTTACTTTTCATAATAGGAGGGACTGGATTTTTTGTCATTGCAGACATTTTTCAGAAACGAAACATAAGAAAGTTTTCTCTTCACACTAAAATTGTATTAGTTTCAACTATCCTACTAAATGTCGTGAGTACACTCATTATTTTTACTCTAGAATATCATAACTCTCATACTTTAGGTCAATTAAGCATGGGGGATAAATGGTGGGCAGCTTACTTTCAGGGTGTAGTTCCTCGTACTGCTGGTTTTAATACCTTGGATATCGGGGCGCTCACATTGCCTTCAAAAGTGTATATGATGGGTCTTATGTTTATTGGAGCGGCTCCAGGTTCAACAGGCGGTGGAATTAAAATAACTACGTTTGTCTTAATATTGTTTGCTTTATGGTCAGTATTGACAAATAAAGAAGAGATTAATGTTTTTCGACGCCGAATTCCTAAATCGCTTGTGTATAGAGCTTTTTCTATTGCTACTTCTGGCATTATTTTTGTTTCTATTATTTTCTTTCTACTCACAATCACAGAAAAAGGTATAGACATGTCTACCCTTTTGTTTGAAACGTTCTCTGCTTCTGGAACAGTTGGATTAAGTGCTAACTTTACAGGAGATTTAAGTCCTATAGGCCGAATTCTGATTACAATTATGATGTTTATTGGCAGAGTGGGACCTCTTACCATTGGCTTTGTACTTGCGATTCGTTCAAACAAACAATCTAAAATTAGGTATGCAGAAGAAAAGATTCTTATTGGTTAAAAATTTATTTTAAATATATAATTTGGTCAACATATTCATGATTTAGGCACAAGTAGCCTAAACCACGAATATCTCTTTTTATTATGAACAAACTACTCAAGGTGCTGAGAATTATCTTCGATCTAAATCTCATTAACCTGTAGAAAAACTCCCTATTTATTGGAGGGAGTTTTGTCTAATTTTAAACTGTATATGATTTTAGTTAACATAAAACGTATTATCGGTACAAAAAAGAAGGCGACTATTTATATAGTCGCCTTCTTTTTTGAGTTTGTCCTTTATCCTGGTATATTTGCATAAAACTTAGACTCTAAAATCATTTTTAAAAGTTCCGTATCGTCCATATTTTCAAGGGGAAACTAGCTGAAACAAGTACTGAGAGGAGGATAACGGGTGAAACGATTAATGGCCGCCACAGCTCTTGTCCTATGGTTAGTAGGAGGAATGGCCACTTATACAGAAGCTGCTCCCCAATCATCCATTAAGCAGAAGCATACGGATTTCTATGATGCCTTTTTGATGCTGCTGAATCCTTATGCGGAGAAAGCGATTCGAACGAAATACCCTGATCGTAGTTATAGTTTGTGGAATGCAGATATTTTGAGTGTGAAGCGTGTATCGGGTGGATTCTCGAACTATGATTTCGTGGTGAAGGTGAAATACGACACGTTTACAGGTCCGCATAATCCACCTGAAGGCCCTGTGGTGATCACATTTTCGGTGAAAAATGAGGTCAAGGTTCTAAAAGTTGAAGGGTAACGGCTGAAAAAAACGTGAGAGAACTTGTTCTTCAATCTTCATTTTTCCTATGCATAGGATATACAAATCCAGTTAACATAGTCACTCTTATCGTTAGAAATAAAAAGCAGACCTTTAATTAAAGATCTGCTTCTTTTCTTTGTTCTTTTTTCTTGAAAATACCAATCAATAACACTATAAGTCCTATTACGAAAATTACGGGAAAGATATACCACATTATTAAGGCTGCCCATCCGTTTTCTGCAATAACTGCGTATGTTAAACCAATCGCGAAAGATAAAAACGGTGCAATAGCCAACATTAGCGCTATTCCCCAAACAATGTATTTTCGTTTTTTCGTTTTTCCCTTGCTTAGTTGATAAGCTATCATCGCTCCTATAATTGCAATACCATAACCTACTACAAATGGCATTCTACCATTCCTCTCTTTTTGATTTCTATAATTTTACAATAATGGTAATTGAAGTAACAATAAAGGTTATTACTGGATGTGACTTCTCTGCACCAAAAAGAGCATCTCATATCTTAATGAGATGTTCTTTTTACAAGTCATTGTTCTATCTTTTCCTTTTGTCCAACAATCCAAGCTAATGATAAAATTGAAACCGTTATTACAACTGCAGTTAACATACCTATATACACCTCTTTTTCCTTATAATTACATTGTAACATACAATTAAAATAGAATTTAAGGGTGTATATCATATACAAAATCAGTTTACATAATGTCTCTTTCCGGCAGACATAAGAAAAACAACCTCTTGGGCGCCAAGGGGTTGTTCACTTTAACATTTTCTAATTTATACAGGATTTTATACATTGTTGATTTATTAGTATTTATGATTAGCATGAACGAAGAAAGAATGAGTAAAAAAACTACCTTTTATACATCATTCCCCTTTATAACAGGGTCATCTCAAGGGAAATTAAGAAAATAACAAGCCCTAAAATGACAGAAACCATATTGAACCACCATTTATTTCGTGATCTAAGAATCAATAGGCCAGCAAGTATTACCATTAAATATTTAGAAATAGTTTCGTTTATATGCAATACCTCAGGTAAAAAGATGGCTGATAAATAAAAACCAACAGCTAGTATCAAAGAGTTTCTAACTAAAATGAACAATATAAGTACACTCCGTTCAATATTTTTAAATATAAATTTTACAACCTATATTGAATTAAGAGGTTTGGTAATCCCACTCATGACTATGTATTGTAAATAAGGTTAATTATATTTTGTTAATAATTTCTCTCTTACGGGTTCTAACTTTTTGAATTTCTTATGATAAGATTGCCGTTGCAATAAACTTTCCACTAACTTAAGAGCATCCTCTTTTCGATTCGCTTTTACATAACTATCAATAACCTCAATGTATTGTTTATCATATGGAAATTTCTCTTCTTGAACTAGTTCAAAAGCTTTATCAAAACAAAAAGTAGCATTGTTATAATCCTTCAAATAGAGGTATGTTCCTCCATTTCCAGCATGTAGACCCGCGCGCTCCGCATTGCTCAACCCTGAAATCTTTAGACCTTCATTTCTAATCTCAAGTGCTTTCTCGTATTCTCTTTCCATTTCTGCAATAATAGCCGCATTATGAAAGTGCTTAAACTTTGTTCGCTTTTTCTTAGGACGAGTGATCTTAAAGATAATCAAAATGACAATTAAATCTCTTATTACTAAAGAGGCGTCATAAACGAGATTATCAAGGCTATATTTTGCTATAGTCCTATATACTAAATGAACCACATCATAAAGAAGAGAGAAATATAACATATAAAGAAGAAATTTTTTCAATTCGTTCCCGACTTTCTATTATTAAGTTTCTTTATTATACATGATGTATGATAAAATGAGTCGATAATATGACAAATAAAGAAATTTATGGAACTAAATCATTCTATTAAACTACTAATGTCACTAAAAGATTGAATGCGAGGAAATAAGCATGAATGACTATCCTAGAGCAGGCTTAAGATTAAGGAGTGAGCCTGGCGTAGACCCAGAAGTAAGAATAGTGTGCATTAACTTTTGCAAATGGTTAAGAACACAAATGGAGTTTCCTATCCGAGTTGTTATTTACCTAAAAAAGGATTATCAAATTAAGAACCGGACGACAAAGGGGTTGGTAACAGCCACTTTCTTTGCTCCCTACGAAAAAGATGTTGAACCATATATCCGTATTGCTACTGGGGATTATAAAGACTTGATTAGAGAAAGAGGAAAAATAGATGCATTGTATGCGATGTTAGAAAGCATTGCTCATGAACTTTGTCATTATCAACAGTGGTTGGAAGATAAGGAATTAGAGGAGGAAGAAGCTGAAGAGAAAGGGTGTCAACTAGTTGATGAATATGCCGAAAACATTGATTCAATTTTAGGTTTCTAACCATCTTCAATAACATTTTATGAAGGCTTGAAATACCTAGAATATACACTAATTAAAGGGGAGGAGATAGAATGAAACCAACTATTGTAGATGAACTCATAACGAAGATTTCCTTACTCGATTCAAGCAAGGAATATGTTGAATTAGCAGTTGATTTAAACGATATTTACGAAAGTAGTAATAAACTTGATCGATTGATTACAGACACTCTTAGTTCTTCACTAGACCAAGAGAAGCTAATAGATCAATTAATTGAAATAGAGGTCGAACTTGATCATATTAATTGGCATTATAAAAGCTTGAAAAAAGAATTAAAACAATTACTCAACACGTAAAGCGAAAGAAGGTACAGATTTTGAAAAAAGATGCTATAAAATTCTTGTTATATTTTCTAGTCTTTTTTGGAGGTAATTTAATTATTAATATATTATTTAAATCTCAGGCTGATTTCCTAACGGCATTCTCTACTGCTTTTGGGGTCGCATTTGGCATAGCTGCTATAGAGATTTATACAAGAAGAAAATCCAAGGCCGTGTAATAGCCTTGGGTTTTCATTTCCGATAACTATTTTCACGTTAAATATAAGTTGTAATCGTGCAATATTTATTGTAGGAGCGTAGAGCTGATAGCGAAGCGCTAAGGTGAGTCTAAAAATAGCTAATAATAAAGGAGATACTTTATGTCTGAGTATAAAGTTAAATTAAAGAAGGTGAAGTTTTGAAAAAAGAATTTTATCTGGGAGATAGTTTTTGGAGCGACGATAGCAAATATAAGCGTATAGATTATCCGATAAATGATGAAATCATAAAGCAAGCTGAAGTTATTTTAGGTGTTAAGTTACCTAGTTCATTATTGGATTTACTGAAAATAAGAAATGGTGGGGGATTAAACTACCCATACTTTATGTTACCTGATGGCGATACAGAAAGTATTCCTTATGGAGGAAGAGCAAACATTGATTCAATTGACCCTATACATTTTGAAAATGATGATATAAGTATCTTATCTTCCAAAGAACTATTAAAAGAAGTCAAACTCACAGGTGAATTTGTGGTTTTGTGGACGGATTTTCACTATTGGGTCTTGTTGGATTATCGTAATAGATCACAAGATCCTACTGTTATATATATCGCAGAAAACTTCTCAGCTTCAACAAACGATACTACAGAATGGGAGTATATCAAAATAGCAGATACTTTCGATGATTTTCTAAAGCAATTATTTCGTGTACCCGCCCTAGATCCAAAACAATTAAAAAGTAGTTATAGCCGCAAAGAATGATTAAGCTAAACAAGCTTTTTAGAAACTACATTTTTTACTATAATCCTATTTTCATTGGTTAAATATATATTGTTTAACCTTTACAGTATATAATGTGGTATATCATTTACTTTTAATGTAATTCATGGAGGGAATTTTGTATAAATTAAAGTGCATTCCATTTTTTGTGTTTATTATTTTGTTCCTGCAAGGCTGCGAAGACTCATTAAATAAAAAAAGTAGTCGTGAACAAGAAGAAACTACCTTAATAGAAGATATAGAGAAAGAGGAAGAGGCCATGAAAACCGTCTATGATAAAGCTAAATGGCATTATGAAGGAGATTTCCCGAGTAACTTGAGTGAAAAGCAGGCATTCGTTCATACTGGAATGTATCTCGGTTGGATTATTGAAGAAAACTTATATAGCAAAGAATTTGAAGAAGAGGCTGCGCAAGAAATTATAGAGTTTAAACAAAAGAACATGACCGGAACTGAAATATATATGGAATGGGATGGCGTCTTTGCCAGCGATATGCTGAATGCGGAAGGAAAGGCCTTTACAACAGATTACTTTGATTTCGATAAAGGTACTTATTTAGATGATTATGAAGCTATATTTCCTCATATAAAATCCCTTTATGAGGTAGAAGATACGTGGAATAATTATGAGGCTATTAATACAAAGATTAATGAGCGTTTTGATACTTGGAAGCATACAAAGGAAGAAAATAAAGGTGATAAGTTATTTACGGTTGATTCATATATTGGTTCATTAAAGAAAACACTTGAACAAAATGAAGATAAGTTAATTAACAATATCGAAAAAGTACATACTTTTCATTATTATAAGGACATTGACTTACTGAACTTTGAAATCTTCATTCAGCCATTTGATTTGTCTATTAGGATGTTTTCTATGGACAATGAAGCGAATGAAGTTTTCTATGAAGGAAACAACCGTGCCATTTTTTCAGGTAGTTATGAGCTACTTGAAGAGTTTGAATACTATGAGCTAGCCGACGAGCATTCAGATGAGTTTTGGGATTTTTATGAACAAAATGAAGAAGAAATATCTGCTGCTGAGAAAGAATTGATTTCAAAATGGTTTATCACTTGTTGGAATAAAGCTGGCGATAATGGAATAAATCTGCCTGTTTATCTAGATTTTCATGATGATATAGAATCTTTTGATTTAAAGAAGAACGAATGGATCGATAGTGAAGACAAATGGTCTGACGAAAATAGCAACTAAATTCATTGTACACGTAAAAAGAAGCCAAACAATCGTAGTGGCTTCTTTTTAATATCCATAATCACATTCTAAAAAATGAAAAATTATATGTTCGCAAAAGTATACCTTTACGGACTTTTCTTTTATATAAGGAATCTATCACTTTGATCGTTCGTTTTCGTTTTAAAGCAAATTACGAACGTCTTCATATGTTTATGCACTTTTATGAACGTTTTTGATGAAATAAAAGGAGTTTGATATTTGAATAAATAAGTTAGATTGGAAAAGCTGGCGCAGGGAAAGCAATTTCAATACCTCAAGTAGTATTGGACGGTCCTAAAGAAATTGTTGATAGAAGACGCATCTATGTTATTATGTATACTAATGCTCTAAGAGACCGTATAAAAAATTATCAAATTAAATAAGAAGATACCTAAGCAGTTAGATACTAAAACCTTGCAGTTCCTCTTATTAAGAAAGTTTATCCCTCCATTGCACCACCTTTTTTATGAACAGCAATTTATAAAAGGAGCACAGATGAAATTGTTACTTAATTAAACGTAGCGAAGTCTTATATAGCTGTTATATCAAATGATTCAAGGGAATACATGTTAATTATACGAATGATTCATCACCTACTATAAGTAAGTATTAAAACGTTGAATTATGTAGTTTGACTTAGAGTGCAAGCGGCAAATATCTTACAAGGTGGTATATCTATTGAAAGTTGAAACACGTAGCGTTGAATTTGTTCCAGTAGACGAACGTCATGGAAAAGCAAAAGGTTTGTTCCCCATTTGGTTTGGAGCAAACATGCACATTACAACTCTTGTAACAGGTGCATTACCAATTAGTTTAGGTCTTAATTTATTTTGGAGTTTCGCAGCTATTATACTTGGAACCTTATTGGGTGCTATTTTCATGGCTTCACATTCTGCTCAGGGACCTAAACTTGGAATTCCTCAAATGATTCAAAGTCGAGCACAGTTTGGAGTAATCGGAGCTATTTTTCCGTTATTTCTTGTAATGTTCGTGTATTTAGGTTTTTTCGCAAGTAGTAGTGTGCTTGCAGCACAAACATTAAACAGTTTAATACCCATTAATCAAAGCTGGGCTATAATAATCTTAAATATTCTTTGTTTTATTGTTGCAATTTTTGGCCATGATTTAATTCATAAAATGCAGAAAGTATTATCATGGTCTTCATTTGTTGTGTATCTAGCAGCAACAATTATTATATTTCAGTTACCACTTCCGACAGGAAGTTTTTCATTAAGCGGTTTGGATTTACCTGTATTTTTACTCGCTATCAGCATTGTAGCAACATGGCAATTAGCATATGCACCATACGTGGCAGACTATTCACGCTATCTGCCCGTTAATACATCAACTGCACAAACCTTTTGGTATAGTTACCTGGGTACATTTGTAGGGACTGTATGGATGATGATTTTAGGAGCAACTTTAACAACTACTATTCCTAATTTCCTTGATCATTCTGGTGGGAATTTAGCTCACTTATTCGGAAGTTTTGCTATCTTTATGTATTTGATCATTATTTTTGGTCAACTAGCTATTAATGTTTTTAATTTATATGGTGCTTTCATGTCAACCATTACAACTATAGAACCCTTTTGGAAGCTGAAAGTAACACAAAAAGTTAGAGTAGGGATGATGTTTTGTGTTACATTGGCAGGTACTATCCTATGTTTATTAGGCCAAAGTAATTTTCTATCATTTTTCTTAAATTTTATCTTTTTCATTAGTTATTTCTTGATTCCTTGGACGTCTATCAATCTTGTGGACTACTACTTATTACGCCGTGGTCAATATAATGTGAAAGATATCTTTGATGTAAATGGTCAATACGGAAAAATAAACGGAATCACTTGCATGGCATTTGCTGTATCAATTATTGCAGAGGTTCCTTTTATTAACACATCATTCTACATTGGTCCTATAGCAAAGGCATTCGGGGGCGCAGATATTGCGTGGCTAATTGGAATAATAGTTCCTGCAATCTTATATTATTTTCCGATGAAACAAAAGTTAAATAAAGAGATTTGTGGTAACTGAACTCGAAAGAAAGGCCTGTATCTAAACAGATACAGGCCTTTCTTTAACCCATGAAAAGAGAATAAACATTCTTTCTTTAACCCATGAAAAGAGAATAAACATTCTTTTTTTATGTAACAAAAACGAGATGCAAACGATTATGCATCCCGTCATGTGAAGAAGGAAAAAAATAGCTTTTAATGCAGCATATGATCTTTAAGGAACACCTCATTTACGTAATTACATTGCCTAATGAAACAGTCACTTGAAAAAGTATATTCTCTTTAACAAACACCTCATTTAAGCATTGAACTAAAAAAATATACAATGTGAACGAAATCGTTCTTGGTCTGGGACAAACACCTCATTTGCATAGTTATAAATGAACGTTATTGTCTACCCATTATATATATTCTTACTACGCTCATGACTACCATCCCCTTATGAATCAAACATACATCGATTTACAATAAGGTTTTCTAAAATATGCCTGCTGTAGACACCTCATCCCAAATGTAAGAAGCTTTGTAATGATTAGTTGTAATCAATAACTTGTTTTCCTTCTTCCTTAAATAGAATATCCCAATAGCCCATTTATAATTCAGTAAAGCTAACAGGGGTTTTTTGGATTACATGCACCCTTTATTTATAACAAAGATTAAATAAAGAAGCTTTATTATGAATAGCTATAATAAATAGAGATATGTATGTACTTATTCATTTTATTTGATGTGTTGGAGCATCAAATAGCTATGCCACTTATGCCCTATCATAAATTTTTGATAGGGGAAAGGTGAGTAGATAGAATTTGTTAAAGGTATTGTTTTCCTTATTTGCTATCAACTCTACTATATGTTACACTACAGATAACTTATTTTTGTTCGGTATATTGAGAAAAGAAAAAACCTAATTAGAAGTTTTTATCTTGAAATAGTATGTTTGGGCAAGATTGGTAATACATTTGTGGAGTATTCCACAGCAGGAGGCAACATTATGACACAAGGTACAGTAAAATGGTTTAATGCAGACAAAGGTTTCGGTTTCATCGAAGTTGAAGGCGGAGAAGATGTATTCGTTCATTTCAGTGCTATTCAAGGTGAAGGTTTCAAATCATTAGAAGAAGGTCAAAAAGTTACTTTTGATATCGAAGAAGGTCAACGTGGAGCACAAGCTGCTAACGTTCACAAAGCATAATTAAAAGTGATAACAAAAAAGGCTCCTTATAAAGGAGTCTTTTTTTATGGTCTTATAATTAGCAAACTATGATTTATCTACTATTAGTTCAATGGAAATAAAAAAAGAATGTTTTTTTAGAAAAACTATTGACGTTTCATTTGATATGTTTTATTATTATTAAGCGTCGTTGAAACGACAACTTATGATTTGAACATTGAACTTTGAAAACTGAACAAAGCGACAAACGTCAACGTTAAATTTTATTTTTTAATTGAGCAAGTCAAACATTTCTTCGGAGAGTTTGATCCTGGCTCAGGATGAACGCTGGCGGCGTGCCTAATACATGCAAGTCGAGCGAACTGA
>NZ_JBIQFF010000020.1:0-18302 GCF_045369295.1 Priestia sp. 179-F W1.4 NHS
TCATTCCTCGCTAAAGTCTGAAACGTTCTACCTTGACGAGTTGACATATACTACGACCACCATCGTAGAGCAAACCGCCAAAAACTATATTACGTATTATAATAATGCCCGTATTCAAACAAAACTAAACAACCAGTCACCTGTACAATATCGGCAACTGGTCGTTTAAAAGGTGTTTTGATCCCTGTCTCAAAAACAGGGGTCAGTCCCAATATCTGCAGAGGATTTTTTTATTAAACATAGTATGAAAATATGTTATTGATCTGGTAATTTTATTGTCTTCAGGCTGCAGTCTATCCTATAATTTTTGCACAGCGTACAACAACAACTCTTCCACATTCTTTTTGCCTAATTCCTTGGCTTTTTGCTGTAACTCTTCCTTCAGATTACTTGATACCTTTACACGTACTACTTCCAAATCGCTATCAATGTAAATTCCACGGCTGCGTTTATTAATCTTTCCTGAGACAAGAACTGACTCCAATAATTCAACGATTTCTTGTGCTGATTCTGTCAACAATACAGGTTTGATTTCAACGATAAATTGCTCTTTCTCTTCTTGTGGTGTAATTCTCATGTTAGTCGGGCTTAGGTACTGATAGAATAAATCCATGAGCTTATAAAGTTGTGATTTCGCGTAGGCTGTTTGCTTAAATGCAAATGTAGCATAACCTTCTTTCGTAATAGTTTTTTTCGATTCAATTTCATAGACTGCTTCAAAACCGCGATCAAGTAATTCTTCTACCGTTATCTCTTCATGTTGCTCTGTCACTGCCATAATGGGATCTTCTACTGAGATAATACGGGCAAACTGCTCTTTCACTTCATCTTTCTTCACAAAAAGCTGAAAGAGTGCAATATTTTGTTCGGTATGATAAAAATGACGCTTACTAGGTTTACGGCCAACTTCATGCGTACGCTTAAACGCTTCTAAATCTTCTTCATTCACAAAATAACAATTAATACCCCTGTATTCTTCTTGGAATGCAGGTAAAAGTTCTTGCTTAATATACTTATTCACTGTTGTGACGGATATATCGAGTTGCTGCGCTACCTCTTTTGTCGTAAGTCCTGGCTTTTTTAACTCTTCTTGCAAACGAACGACATCTTCGATATCAAATTCATAACGTCCTTCAATATGCCAGTTATCTTTATTAATAGGGTTTAATTTTCCTTGCTGAATATATGTATAAATCGTTTTCTTTGATGAAATAGATAACATCTCCATCACATCTTCAATAGTAATAATTTTAGTAGGATTATCAATCATAACATACACTCCTATTCTTTTTACTTCATCTAATAATTAATTATATCATATATACATATAGTTAGAGTTTAAAAGTTTTTATAATAAATATGTAAATGTTATAACTAACTTATAAATATTTATGTTTTATTATTTACTCTAAGTGATGACAAATAGGAGATTTTTCTACAAACTCTATAAATAATAAACTATATTTATAGAAAGTAAGTTTATACTTTTACTTTCGAATAAGTTACAATTAATAAGTAATAAATATAATAAGTAACTGTAAAAGAGTAGTTAATTATAGAAACCTTATATATTTATTTAAGACAGCTAGTATTTTTAACCTTTTTATTAAAATTATAAATGCGTTTAAAAGGGTAGTTGTAATCTATATACATATAAACAGAAACTTAACCCCTAAATAGAGAAAAAGATATCTTAAGACAAGGGAGATCTATAAATAAGATGGCATGCTTTACGAAAGGAGAGGTTTTATGCAAGATTTCTCATTAGTACATGTAGGAACAGAAGTAAGGGAAAGAAAAGGAGATTTCAATAAAATCGTTTCACTAATGCTGGACGCTACATACTACGATGCCTTAGAAGAAAGAAATGAGCATCACCAGAGAAAAAATGAAGATATGTTTAGCGATTTTACGGATGAAGAAATGATGTACTACTATGTCCATCAACGAAAGCATATCAGAAAGGATCGAGAACGAAAAGAAAATACAAAAACCGAATACGTACGGATTTTGTTGCAGTTTTATCAGTATGCGGTAGAAAGTGAGTCGTTCTTACGCCAGGATGTCGACTGTTATATAGAAGAAACTATTTTTAAAAACCTACGTCCTTGGCATATTCGAAACTACCAGACGTATTTAAGCACGGCATTGTTAGGAAAGGGTGGGAAACCTTATTCACCCGCAACTTTAGATGCCAAAATGACGACTTTAAAAAGTTTTATGAAGTGGTTACATGAAACAAAATATATCCAGTATTCTTTACATAAAGAAATCTTGAGTACATCACTATCTGAACAAGAAATTCCAAACCGAGATTTGTATTACCATGAAGTCAAACAGCTGCTAGACTATTACAAAGACCATCCTATTAATCATGGATTGTTAACGATGTTGGCGATGACAGGGTTGCGTGTACAGGAAATAGCTAAAGCTTCGTGGGGAGATGTATATTTAGACAGTTTAAGTGGCCATTATCGGTTAAGAGGAATAGGGAAGGGTGGAAAGAAATTTGATAAATTACTCCATCCATCGCTATATGAACGTATTCTTGCTTTTCGAGAACGACGTCATGTCAGTACAGCATTAAATACAAGTGATAGAGGTCCATTATTTCCAACTAAAGATGGAGACTATTATCAATATAAAAACTTAAGTAATTATATTGTGCGTATCATTGGACGAACAGAATTACCTTTTGTAAAAGAACGGAATGAAAGGATTACGCCTCATTATTTTCGTCATTTTTATGCGATTTATAGTAGGCAGCAGGGAGCCGATATTTTCTTAATTCAAAAGGAATTGGGTCATAGTGATCGTAAGACTACCGAGCGTTATCTCGAAAAAGTTTTGCAGCGAGAGCAAGAAATTGGGCTCATGTGGAAAGAACAAGATTTTTAACTATAATTTGTACACCACCGTATCTGCGTTTAAGATACAGTTTTATACGATACAA
Source organism: Priestia sp. 179-F W1.4 NHS (assembly GCF_045369295.1). Classification (NCBI taxonomy): domain Bacteria; kingdom Bacillati; phylum Bacillota; class Bacilli; order Caryophanales; family Bacillaceae; genus Priestia; species Priestia sp. 179-F W1.4 NHS. The sequence goes on from NZ_JBIQFF010000020.1 coordinate 2,954, forward strand.
CTTAAACACAGTAGTAATTAAAGAGTAATTTTTATAATTTAAGGGAATATAAGAGAATAATTTAATTGTAAAATATATTAATTTTTTGGAGATGTACATACAATGGCTATCTTATTATCAATTGGAATTACCATATTAAAAGCAATATTTACTGGGTTAATAGCAGTACCTGTAGGTTTCTTTATTTATAATATGTTATATTACAGATTTACGAATAGAGATGAGATTAAACAAATCGTATTAGATTATTTAGAGTTTGTTAATATGAATTATGATACTTCAGAAAGAGGGAGGTCTAGATATATTCTTGAAGAAGGTAGTAGGTTAGTTGAAGATGAAAATACTCCTGTTTACCCAAGCCTCCCAGCTATTATGAAGTGGGTCTACCATAATAATATTATTCAAAAAGGTGTCAAATTTGGTGTTAAATATGATGAAGCCTTTTTTGCCTCTATATTGGGAGAATTAATGATGGAAGGTAGAGTTACAGGGATTCATAATAAAGAAACAGACGAGATAGTTGCCTATAAATTTAATAGTTTTGATCTTTAATTTATGTAAATAAGATTATTGATGTAGTAAATCGCGATAAATCACCTTATTATTTTATATTTATGTAAATATAATTAATTAGGAGAGTTGATAATTTTTTACCGAAAATAAGATATATAACAATCTTCGAATTGGACTTGAGTCAATAATTTGGACACAAAAAAGTTAAGTCTTAAGCTGTTTTTCTTATTTGATCCTCAATCGCTTGAGGGGTTTGATAGCCGAGGCTACTATGGATTCTGTTTCGGTTATACCATCCTTCTATAAACTGAAACATGGCTACTTTGGCAGCTGAATAATCTAGGTATTGCGTATGATAGACTTCCTCTTTTTTTAATATGGCATGAAACGACTCGATACAGGCATTATCATAAGGGCAGCCTTTCTGGCTGAAAGACTGTTCCATTTGATACTTGTGGACATGCTGAGTAAACTCACTGCTTGTGTATTGTGAGCCAAGATCCGTATGAAGAAGTAAGCCCTTTCGGGGCTTTTGATTAGTGTAAGCGTTTTGAAGTGCTTCAATGACTAGTTCAGACGTCATGGAACGAGAAAAAGAATAGCCCACGATTTTTTTAGAATGTAAATCTAATACGGATGCTAAATAACACCAACCATCTTTTACTGTAGGAATGTACGTAATATCTGCCACCCATTTTTCATTAATAGTCTGTGTAGAAAAATCTCGTTTTAACAGATTCGTCAGTTGTATCACCTTTTCTTTTGACGGATAGGGACGGTATTTTTTCTTTGTAATTGAACGAATTCCTGCTTGTTTCATTAAGCGCTGAACACGCTTTAGACTTAGATCACACCCGTTATTTACTAACATCTTATGAATTTTTGGAGCGCCATAACGCGCTTTACTTTTTACATGAATTCGTTCGATTTCTTTCGTTAGCTTCCGATTTTCCTGTTCGCGGTTTGATACTGTCTTTTTGAACGAATGGTAGTAGCTACTTCTTGGAATCGTTAACACTTCGCACATTTTCTGAACACTGTATTGTTCTTTATATTTCTCGATAAAATGGTTGAGCTCTGCTTCCGTTACTTTTTCGCGAATATGGCCATAGCCTTTTTTAGAATGTCTAACTCTTGTTTTAACCGAAGGTTTTCCTTCTGGATCTCAGCTAATTCTTTCGGTGTTAGAGATCCTTCTTCTGAGCTGATAGGTGTAAATGCCTTCACCCACTTATAGATTGTTACTTCTGATACGCCATATTCGCTGCTTAAATTTTTAACAGAGTTTCCTGCATGATATAAATCCACAATCGTTTTCTTAAACTCATCATTGTATGTTTTGCCTGCACGTTTACGTTCCATCTCGGACACATCCTCTCAACAGTCATTGTAAAGACTTAATTAAATGGTGTCCATGAAACTATACTAACTCCAATAGGTAAATAAAGACTTTATTAATATTACATAAGATCTTTTGCTTTTACCTTTTATTATGCTCAGAAAAATACAAATAAATTATTTCGATTATTAATGATAAGATACTTAAGATATTACCTATTTCTTTTAATTAATCTTTAAATATCCCAGCACTCCAAGCTGCTTCACTAGAAGCTTAAATAGCTGCACTAATAAACTTCGTACATATAAATAGGGCTGATAAGAATAAGCAAGCCACGGCCCTTTCGTTCAATAAAATACCATTTTTTACATCTATATTATATTAACGGAATTATACTTTCTAGAGCTAATTAACATCTGTATAACTTATTCATTCCTAGTTACCATAATAGATTTATTATTATTTTTAATAGATAAGCTTAATTAATTCTCTTGAGTTCTCATGGTCCACAACATAAGTGGCGTTGCTATCTCCAATGTATTTAAGTACTATTTCGTTTTCTTTATTTTTAGCAATATGTAATGCTTTATCTTCTCCATTAGTAAAGTTTAATTTCATATCATAATCATATTTTTTTATAGATTTGTCGTTCCTTCTAGCACTTTCTAAAGCTTTTTTGAATACTTTAAGTTTCTCCTCACTAGAAAAATTCTTTTTAAAATTCTCATTTAAGGACCCTAAATTCTTAAAATCTGATATTTGTATTGCTTTTACCTGATCTAATTGTTTGCTACCAGGGAGAACCTGATTGCTTTTTGGCTGACACCCTGCTATCAAAAGTATAGTAGCTAAAGTAATTAACAATTTTTTCAACGCGTTATCCTCCATATCTTTTTATCACCATTTCTTAGTATGAATGATTTTAAAGTAATTGAAAATATTTTTGATTAAATAAACCTGGTTTTTTACATTTAAATGTAATTATATATATATAATTACATATTTTAAAATTATTAAGATTAATGTTATTATATAGAAGTGTGAGTTACAGATATTTTATTTAATACATATCGTTTTGAAATTCAAACATACTTGTTACACATTGATATGATGTATTTTAACTCATATATTATTTTTAAAACTTTATAAGGTTGGTGGTTTAATTGGGTAGTACTACATTTTTTTTATTAGGTATACTAGGAGTTATATTTTCATTAGTCTTCAAGACTAAGATTCTTTCTACGGTTAAACAACAAGATAAGCTAGTAGGCATTTTACAGAATAAACCTTGGTTTAAGAGCGCTGTTTCTGGTGGAATTGTATTATTCCTTTGGAATACTTTTATGACAGGAATTGTAGCTGCTTTAATTTTTATTCTTATACTTACCAAAGTTAATATTCCTTTCCTACATATTGCAATTATAGGATTAGGAACAATAGCAAGTATTTGGGCATGGTCGACGTTTAATATAGCATGGACTGGGACTACTAAAAATCGAATTAAGATGGCTAGTATTGGTAGTAGTTTTTATGTACTACTTGGTATATACGCTCTTTATCAGTACCTTAATTTGAAACCTTCTTACAATGGTCAAGATATATTTATGGCTGCTTTAGGTCTAATGGCTGTTTTAATTATTGCTCTGGTAGCATTATTAACTTGTTTTATTTTTACTGGATTTCAACAGAAGCAGCCACTACATTAATTTGATAAAAAAATAAAAAAGACTCTATCTCAAATGTTAGAGTCTTTTTTATTTTTGGTACCTAATTATTTGTTTATTTAGTAAGGTCTTGAAGGGCTCTCTTTAAATATAGAGATCTAAAGAGTAATTACTAAGTAAATGAAAAGTTCAGAGGTAGCCATTGATAGAGGTTAATCTGACAATGAGTGATAGTTTGACGCATATTTCAATAAATGAAGGAAAGATATATTTGATTTTTATTAGAGTAAAATTTAAAACATGCATAATAACTGTAAATAGCTTTTCGTCAATCCATACACATTATTTTTAGTCAATGCTTTTTTAATCCTTATAACGTAACTTATAAATTTAGGAGGCTTTATGAACAAGTTAATATATGTTTTACTTACGCTTTTAATAACTAGCATTACTTTTTCCTCACCGTATTCGGTTAAAGCTGAAGCAGTCGCAAGAGGGACACTTTACGAAGATTATTATTTTGGACGGCAAATTAATATATTAGATATATTAAATGAAAACAAGTTGTTAGGTAATAGAGAAATCTACAGAGGTAAAAATATAAAGGTAGGAGTTTTAGACACAGGAATTGATTATAAAAATGATGGATTACACGTACAAGGAGGTATTTCTACAATCAATAATATAGATGATTATATGGACTATAACGGCCATGGTACTCATGTGGCGGGAATTATATCATCATCAAAGAAACATAACAATAGGACAATTGGTGTGGCCCCTGAAGCTCAAATATTTGCTATAAAATCTTTGAATAATGAAGGTAATTCCAAAGAGAAAAGTATAATTGCTGGGGTGCAATGGGCAATAGACCATGATATTGATGTTTTAAATATGAGTATTGGAACCGAAACCGATGCAAAAGGCGTTAAAGATGTATTAGAAAGCGCTTATAAACATGGTATATTTATCGTTGCACCAGTTGGAAATAGTGATTATCCGGAAAGTTCACATATTACTTATCCTGCAAAATATAGCTCGGTTTTTGCTGTTGGGTCAGTCAATAACAAACTAAAACGATCTTTTTTTTCCAATGTGGGACAAGAATTAGACATTGTATCTCTAGGAGAAGAGATATATGGCCCTAGTCTTAATGAAACTTATACATATGAAACTGGAACTTCTATGGCTTCCCCTTACGTAGCCGGTGTAGCTGCTATATTACTTAGCGCAAACCATAATCTTACTAATAGTGAGTTAAAAGAGATTCTCCTATTATCTGCTGATTATTTAGGAGCTAAAACTGAATATGGATATGGGATAATAAATATTCCTAAAGCGCTAAATCTTGCTCTATTAAAAAAGAACAATATTAAGTTGTACAATTACAAACTTAATTTATATAAGAATATGATGGTCTATAGAAAAATAATGGATAATAAAATACCCCCGATTTTATGAACAGGGGTATTTTGAATTCTTATAAAGTTGTTTATCCCAAAAATAAAATATTAAAATTGAATAAGTGGTGGAATGCCTGCTTCTGGTGTTAAAAATATAAATAACACAAATAAAAAGGCTATGATGGCTAGTATTCCTATAACTAAATAATTTGTTTTTCTAGTTTTTAAAAATTGTAACAGACAAATAATTAGGGGTGTAGCAGTAAGAATTAAACTTAAAATAAAGCTAAACCAAACATTAATATTTGCAAGGACATCCGTTATAAATAAAACTAAAAAAACTACCAAACAAATAATGCAAAATAATATCATGCTATCACCTTTAATGTGTATGGTACTTCTTAGAGTGCCCTAATTTGCCTGAACAAGCTGCAGCTCCACCAGTTCCATTACACCATGTTTCGCTAGTATAATCTTTTACACATCTTATAGCTAATGCTTTGTCACAATCGCTATTTGTGAAATTTCTTAACGCTCTCCAATTTGTTTTTGGATAATGGTATCCATCTGTAAAAGTACCGTTGAAACGATTACAGTGAACCCAGTCGCCTTTTTTGTATTTCTTTCCGTATGCCATAGTTGTAAATGTAGCTGATTCCTGTTGGTCATCTGCGCTTTGTTGAGATTCCGCAAAGTCCATTTGTTCATTAAAACTATTCCAATCTACGGCTTCAGTGAATTTAAATTCACCATTAGAGTTCTTATTGACAATAGTTTCATTACCTTCAGGTAATTTAACTCTGATTTGGTTTAAATTTTCGTCTACTTCAAATTTACCGTTAGCATCAGTTTGTACCTTTTGGTCATTTACAATAATAGTCTGGTTAGCTAGCGTTCGTACCAGGAATAGTTTATCACCTTGAACGTTCCATCCAGATTCCTCTATCTCTTCTGTTTGTGAATTTGTATACTCATCTTCTTGTATGACAGAAATGAGCATAAGCTCAGCAGATCCATTTTTATTTCCTTCTGCTGCACTAGCCTTAATTGCGTCAATAGGTAAATTAAGTAATAACAAAGCTATTAATATACCTATTGAAAAGATTTTTTTCATCATGTTGCCTCCTCCTTTTCAACCTAATTATACCAATTTAATCTAATAAATCCATATTTTTTTAAAAAAAAGTTTAATTTACTTATTTACAATTTATTTCTATTAGGTAAAATTGTCTATGGATATTTTTATAGGGAGGAAATAATTATTATGAAATTAAGAGTTATTTTAGTATGTACCATCGTATATGTATTTTTAGCAGGATGTAGTAACGAAGCAGCAGAAAATAAGAAATTAAATCAGTATGTTACAAAGGAGTTAACTTCAACATTTGAAGATGTTAATAATAAGGTTACAACAGCTAATGAAAATATATATATAAAAAACATAAACAATTTCTTACAAAAAAAGGAAAGCAAAGAGGATTTATTGAAAAGTTTAGGTGAATATAAAGAAGATATTAAGAAGCAACAAGAAGTTTTAAAGAGAATGCAAATTAGTCAAGATTTGAGCAAAGACCATAAAAAAGAAATTCAAACTTTGTATAAAGACTATCGCAATATTCTTAATGAAAACATAACAGCAGTAGAGCAAATAGAAAGCAAAGTAAACAAAGGTAAAACTGTTACAAATAGTGACTATTTAATAACCAAAAAAAGAATCTCTCAATCAGTCGTCACATCTAATGTTAAGTTAATTGACTTTATGGAAGTTAATAATCTGACCACGGTAAAGAGAAACGTAAACTTAAAACAAGATAATAGTAACAACCATATGAACCATGAGAATATGAACCACGAGAATATGAACCACGAGAATATGAACCACGAGAATATGAACCACGAGAATATGAACCACGAGAATATGAACCACGAGAATGGTACTGATAGCAAAGACAAATAATATATTGAGAATATTAAATATTAAAAACGAGAAAAAAAGATTTTGTAGTTATTTTTAGAGAATGTCCTTTTAAAACAAATAAAAACATCTTTAAGTTGAAAACTGGGTGCACATTACCTAATTATCATTTAGAGGTGTTTTTTATAGGAAAAAGAATCAGTGATTTAACAGAATGTTAAAAGGAAATATTGAAAGGATCATGCTCATGTTTTAGTGAAAATGTGTCAAGGCTAAAGGTATAGAGAGTGTAGATGAAATAAAAAATACAACACTTATCCTTTAAATTTTTTTATTCTTCACCTAAAACATGTGACTTGCATAGTCATCTAACATAAGTTTATTTCTCTCTTTGACTGCCTCCAACAACTTGTTTCATTCCTCTCTAAGTTCTAATTCCTTCTACCTCGACGCATTATAACCATACTCGTATTCAAATAAAATTAACAACATATCACCAAAAAATACATTAGTAATATGTTGTTCAAAAGTTTTTTGATATTAATCTCAAAAACTTGAATTAGCTACTGAGAAGTGGGCTTTTTACTAAATTAATGATGATGATGATGTCCATTCTCCTCCTTTTGGACACCACTTTTCAATATTCCCCATTCCTTTTTAGATAATTGTCCTACAACAAATTGTTTTTTAGGCATAATAGGGTCTCCTCCTTTGCTAGCATGTACTTGTATATAATATAATCCGTCTTGATTTAGGCTCTTTGTTAAACTAAAAGCTCCATTTTCCTCTTTCTTTGCTTGTTCCATGGGGAATTTCACCGATTTATCTTGTTTCCATATTTCAAAATGGACATAGTCAGGTCTGTTCACCTTTTTCCCATCTTTAGTCAAATTTACTTTAAAAGTTGTTTTTTTATTTGATGATATTGATTTAGGTATTATAATATCAGCTTGAAGAGGCTGTTCAGTTTTATACAAATTATTCGCATCAGGTTTAGTAGAGCAAGCACTGAGCATAAGAGTAAGAAGAAAAACTGTATATATATATCGTTTGTTTTTCATAAGTAAAAAACCTCTCTTACTTTTGGATTTATGCATTCATAAACTTTTTAATATAAGGGATTTTTTGGATTACAAACAAATCCAGTAACCAAACAAAAACAAGTGATAATCCCACCAAAGGAAATAGAATTCCTAATACAATTAAGACAATTAGAAATACCTTCATCATTCTAATACTAGGTGCTTTAGGAGCCCCCATTCCTTTTTTCGGCTTTCTCTTTATCCATAAATAAAAACCACTTATAGAAATAAAAATAATGCCCAAACATATTGCTAGACTTATAAGTTGATTAAAAAATCCAAATTGTGTTCCTTTATGTAGAGTAATGCCCAAGGCAATTAACTTCCCTATGAATCCATAATGGTCATATCGATAGTCAGCTAACACAGCACCTGAATACTGATCAATATGAATAGTTGCTTCATCTTGCGCTTTAGGTGGAAAAGCTGACAAAGTATATACTCCTTTTTTTTCATGAGGAATGATAATTTTGTAACTAGGATGCATTCCTTCACGATTAGCAATGTCAACCACGTTATTAATAGAAAGAGGAACAAGGCCGTTAACGTTAGACTTAGGAACCTTTAAATTTTCAGCAGCCCATGGTACATCTGCAATGTCCTTTGTTTTAACAGTAGAAGTTGGTGTGTTGCCTGTCCATATGGAAGGTGGGTATCCTGCTCCTGAATTGGTCGTCAAAGATTGAAAGTTTTCTCCCCAAAATCCTGACCAAGGTAGCCCTGAAAATATTAAAAATAACATTCCAGTTGTAACCCAAAAAGCAGGTACTACATGTAGGTCTCTTCTTAAAATTTTCTTTCCTTTTTTAAATCTTGGTAGTAAGATTCCTGCAATTCTGTTTTCCTTCCTAGGAATCCATAAAAATAATCCAGTCACACTAAGTACTATGGCCCAACAAGAAGCTAATTCTACAATTCTATCTCCTAAGGTACCTGCCATCAATTCACCATGAATTTCCTCAATTTTATCCATAATTCTATCTTTATCTTTTAATGTTCCCATGACCTTTCCAGTATAAGGATTAATAAAGACAGTAAAACCTTCATCATGAGATACAATTCCTATTTCACTTGATCGGTTAGCAGTTTCCCCTGGACGGTAAGTCGTAACTAAGGCATTAGGGTATAACCTTTTTGCTTCTTCTATTTGCTGAGAAGGAGCCAATTTTTCATTTTGTGGAGTTACTTCATAGTAGCTTTGATAGAGAACTTGTTCAATTTGAGGTTTGAATAAGTAAACAGAACCTGTTATAGCTAGAATAACAAGGAACGGGGCGAATAAAATACCTGCGTAGAAATGCCATCTCCATACTGCTCGGTACAGCAAATTTTCAGCTCTCTGCTTCTTTGCACTTCCTTGAGCTGAAATTACGTGATCTTCTCTTACTATTTCCATTTTTTTCTCTCCTTGCTAGTTTAAACGATAAAAGTAAAATTAAACTATGGTAGCTCACTAAATTAGTAAGACATAATCCTCCTTTCTTGCAGTAGATATTACCGTCAAATACATGGCCTAATTCACCTTCACCGTTATATTTAAAACCAGTAGAAAACATATCTACAAAGGGTTTAGAAACACAGGCACGGATTAAAGACAGAAATAACAATCCTTTTCACCTAGGTGAAGATATTTTATATAATAGCTACCATATGCCAAGAATAAACAATAACATAAAAAGGTTATTAATGTAATATATTGATTTAATACCTTTAATTGTATCGACACTTACTCTGAAAGATTTAGTCGATTAGAAGAAGTGTAGGTATACTTAAACGGAATAATTTTTAAGTAGCTATTTTAAATAGACGATAGATAACGGTTGTAGGGCTTTCAAAGACTTTTCCTGTGAAACAAGCTGACTTTTTAATCGTCGGCAAGGTTTATATTATGCGTTGTATTAAATAGCTATTCTGTACAAACTCGAAAAAAATGTGGTACTTATCTATTTTCCTTTTTCATAGGTAGGCTAGAGTTTGAGTATGATGAAAAAGCATATCATTCTTCATCATCGCAAAAGCACATGATCGTAAGAAAGATGCTTATTTGAGGGAACAAGGATATAAGGTCATGAGGGTCAGTGGCAGCAGCATTGTAAAACGTATGCCTCAAGTTCTAAAAAGAGTAAAAACGAGGTTGAATAAAAAAAGAGAAGACTTAAAGCCCTCTCTTCTTCATATATAATTATCTATGGTTATATACTTTTCTTCATGCCGCAATCCCGACATTCGCACAAAAGAACGCCACCTTTTACCGAACTTTTGAAGTAAGATGAGTTGCAGTTATTGCATGGGCCACTAACCTTATCTTGAAATGCAGCATAGTCATATACTTTATCAAGACCTATTTCTTGCCCTTTTATTTCTTCCAGGTTGATCACTCTTTTCTATTTGGCTTTTCTTAGACTAAAAAGTTATTGTAATTAAAGAGAACAGAAAATTAGTTCTTTTTTGTATGTTTCTCTCCCTTTTATTCCCTAAAAATCGTTCGTAATTATATTTTAAACTTAAACGAACTGTGAAAATGATAGATTTCCTATATAAATAAAAAGTCCGTAAAAGTATACTTTTGCGGACTGTTCTTTGATTTTAGTCCAACATTTTAACATATACAGTCTCTTTCTAATTATTTAATTTTTTAGCTACCTATAAGAATTTTCCATGATGTCCCTAACATTGTTTAAAAATTAGAATATTCAATTATTTTAATTTATTTCGTAAGCGATTACATATATAATGAAATAAGGTTGGATAGCAAGCTTGGCTATCATTGTATATGGCGTAGGCGGGGCCAGTACAAGATAAAAATAGCTTATCAAATAAAATACTTTGTTAATTTGTATGTATAAGAGATTGCTAGTTGGACAATAATAAAAAATAGGAACTTGCATAAAGGAGGTCAAACTATTGAGCGAATATAAACAGGTTTTCTCTACATTTATTAGTGAAGAACGATTTGATTTACATTCATACCTTACTTATTTATTTATCAATGAATGTCAGGAAGATGTAGTAAATCAGTTAGAACAGAAACATGTAAACCAATAAATTTATAAATATGAAAAAGGAAAAGGTAAATAATAATGAATGGAAAAATCGTGTAGGTGACTTTATCTTTCTGAGCAGAAGGAATAGGTCGCCTATTGGTATTTCTACTTAAGTATTTAATACACTAAACTCAATGTTAAATCTTTTTAAAGATTTAAGGGCTTATAACGAAAGTACTTTATTATTTACTTAAGCTAACGGGGCAGTTTAGTTTAATATTTGGACAATTTGTTTTTCTGGGTTTTTCTTGAAAATGGATGGTTCTTTTTTAACGTGAAATTGCTCTTTTAAAAAGCCCCTTAAATTTCTCTCTATCTTCGGGTGTAAATGGTTTTGGCCCCTTTGTACGCTTTCCACTTTTTCGAGCCATTGCACTCAAATAACGTGTTTGTAATAATTGGTCAATGTTTTCATTTGTATAGCTAGACCCATTATGGTGAAGTACCACACACCCTTTTGCTAAACCTAGCGAAGCAAGACCATAATCTTGCGTAACGATTATATCCCCTTTTTTTACTAAACCCATAATCCGATAATCCGCAGCATCTGCTCCAGAATCAACGTAAATGGTTTCCACTCCTGATGGTTGTTCCACATTAGAAAAATGAGAAAAGCTAGTAACAAGGATAACAGGAATTTCAGCATTCGTACCTTCAGAGATAATGATATCTTTTACCGGACAAGCATCTGCATCAACATAAATTTTCATCTTTAACTCTCCCCGTAAATAAGTTTGAGTTGATGATAATGGAAGACTTATCCTTTGTCAAACGATAATGATATTTTAATTATCCGTGTAAATAAATGGTATTATTGTCAAGGAATTGTGAAGTTTTGGTGTATAATGAGTGTTTTTTGTATGGATATATTTTTTGAGAGAGAAATGTGAAAAACGAACTAGCCCTTGTATGGCATGGAAACGTTTTTGTAATTTGTACCAGAAAGCTGTCTTATGTTAAGTAAATAGCAAAGTGTTTCGTGAAAATAATTAGTTTTGTAACATATGGTACATAGTTAAAAGGGATAATGATATTTATGAAAGTTTAATTTGATATCATCAACAGAAATAAAATTTAACGTATTTTATTAAAAGTATAATAAAGTTAAATACTTTTAAATTTAATGTTAATTCATAGTTAATATAACAATTGCTTAAAAGGTAAGAGGTAGAACGTGTTATCTGTCTACATTATCTGATATGGATACCTTGTGATTTTTATGAAAGCTCACTCAAAAGGCATACGTTTTAACACGTATGCCTTTCAAGATGTTATATTATTTAATTTTTAACTAATTTTAAGTCAGAAGCGTGCGTATCAGTTTAATTAGCATAGTATGCTATTCATGACCTTCTTAAGAATTAGATGAGGATTTGATTCCTCCTCTTTTGTACGCCATGCTACAAAACCGTCTGGTCTTATCAATACAGCTCCTTGAGAGGTAACATCGTACACTGCTTCCCAGCTATCCTCACACTCGACACAATCTCCTTGTAAACCGATACTATAAACATTAATAGGAACACCTAATTGAGAAGATACATTCCGGGCAGCAGTGCGCCAAAGGCTATTATCTTTTCCCGTAAATAAGATGAAATTTTCACCTATTAGATCTAAGGTAGAGATACGTTTACCTTGGTACTTCAACCACATATGTGGAGCACGAGTACCTGGTCTTCCGTTTAGTTCTAATTGATCCATTCTATGTGGTGTATCGGAGTTTTCCTTAATAATTGCTGTTGAGTTATATTTATACCCTACAGTAACTGCAGTATGGTCCATACTATTGAGGGTGCTTACACCTTTCTTTATAACACTAAATAACAAATCACTGGCATATTTGGTTGTTAATTCTACAGCATAGTGTCTCTCATCATGATAAGTTTGGAGCAATCGTGGATGAGCTTGTTTGTGTATCACTGCAGCCAGCTTCCAAGCTAAATTATGAGCATCTTGAATACCTGTATTCGAACCAAATCCTCCGGTAGGTGGCATAAGATGAGCTGCGTCTCCAATTAGAAAGACTCGATTGTCTTGAAAACGAGTAGCTGTCTGTTCTGCAGCTGCCCAAGGTAAAATACTGAAGATGACAATATCAAGATTTGAAACTCCTATAGCTTTTTTTAAAATCTCACAGCATCGCTCTTCAGAAAAATCTTCTGGACTTTCTCCATTTGAGGGATTGTAGGCCACGTGGTAAATCCATTCATCACGATTGTTAACGGTGATGAGCGCGCCAAATACTTCTGGGTTTAGGATTTGAATCCAGCCAAACTGGCTAGGTTTTAGAAAGCGACTTAGATCAGCCTGAAAATAGATGTTAATATAATGTCCGCCGATGACTCCTCTTCCTGTAGTTGGAATTTTTGTATATTGACGAATTGTGCTTTTAGCACCGTCTGCTGCAACTAAATAATCACTTCGGATTTTTTCTTTCGTTCCTGTCTCTCGATTTATTATAGTGACTGTTACTCCTAAATCGTCTTGTTGATACTCTATAAGTTCAGTATTATAGCGTATATGCCCTTTTCCTTCTTTAGCAGTTTGAAGAAGGATAGGTTCTAGTTCCATTTGATAACAAGATGCTGGCTTTGAAGGGCTCACCTTTTCAAAATTTTCTATTCTCTCTTTCTCAAGAGCTTTTTGGGAGTTCTCCGCCGTTTCTAATTTCTCAGGGTCTATGCTTTTGATTGTCTCTACGGCAATCCTTCCACGAATATTATCTAATGGTTCGCTAGCAGTCCGGATAGCTGCCTCCAATCCAAGTTGTCGAAATATTTCCATCGTACGAAATGTAATCCCTCCGGCTTTTGGATGGATAGCTGTACCAGTGTGTTTTTCAACCAGTAAATAATCAACGTTATGACGTGCCAAAAAGAGAGCAGAGGTAAGTCCACTAAGACCTCCACCTACTATTAAAACAGGAACATGTTTGTGTATCATAGAAATTTTCCTTTCAATTTTAAATGTACCCATGGGTCTTACTGAATTCAGTAATCAAACTATAACCTAAAAAAAAATGAAATTGTAGACTGTTTTTAGGTTATGTTTTATAATGATAATAGAGTACGCCCCAAATGAGAGGCGTTTTTTTTCTATAACTTTTTAAAGGAATACTCATTAATGTTAATGGAAACAACAGACACTTCCTGACTTTATACATGTGTTCTATTCTGTATTATCTTACTGTCTGTGTCCTTATATTTTATACATGTTCAGTTCTCATAATCGATTTTATCGGTATGAAATAGAAAAGAAACCTTTAGTTTTAATATAAAGTAACCGTTTTCATTTTTTGCTTTCTCAAAATGATTTGATAGGTTATAATAAATATCTACAAAAATATTAAATGATATGTAAGTAACAAGCAATTACACCCTTAATATTTAGCTAAAAGAAAAGCCCACCTCTGACAAATCAGGTGGGTTTTTCTTTTTTTGGTGTATGTGATGCATATCCTTAGTTAACATAAAACACATTCCGGAACTCAACCAAGAAAAGCTTGAAGGAGAAGAACTCTAGAAATAATAAAAATACCAGCTTTTTATTAATTACTTATTATCAGCAGCTTGTGTGGAAATTTGCCAAGTAACACCGAATTTATCTGTTACTTGTCCATATGATGGGCTCCAAAAAGTTTCTTGAAGTGGCATTCCTACTTGACCACCTTCTTTTAGTTTTTCGAACACTTCATTTGATTTTTCTATACTGTCTATAGCGATAGCTACCGTTACTTGTGATCCAATTTGGTATGGTTGACCTGGGAATGTGTCAGAAAGCATCAAATCATTGTCACCAACTTTTAAGTGCGCATTCATTACACGGTCTATTGCTTCTATAGGAGTAGGAAATTCTGAATTTCCGGGCATTTCTCCGAACGTTTGAACTCCAATAACTTTGGCATCCAATGCTTTTTCGTAAAATTCAACAGCTTCTTGTCCATTACCGTTCATAACTAAATAAGGATAAATTCCTAAAACCATTGAAAACACCTCTTTTAAAATTTTAGTTAGACTTTACTAATCACAGTTACATGAAAAAAGAACTCATGTTTGATTTAGTCATAACTCTCACTACGTATCTATACAACAAATTCATTGGGTTATCCTGCAGCTTTAGTTGATTAAGAAAAAAAGATACACGTACATCTGAAGACATAGATTTCTATGTACACCATATAAAAACCTAGTTACCATAAAGTCCCTTCTAGGAACAAGATAGCCTATACGACTCTATATATTGCCTTGTCTAGTTCCAATGAGATAGGTATCTATAAATAGTTCTCGAACTAATTAATACTCCCCTTAAAAAAGAGCCAAAGTGAAAAAATATAGTAAACGGAGGAATTAGTTTGCAAACTATGTTTCATTATAACTGGTTGGTTAGAGA
>NZ_JBIQFF010000021.1:0-18227 GCF_045369295.1 Priestia sp. 179-F W1.4 NHS
AGACTGTCGCTATTCTTTCTACTAGTCGTTTGTTAATCGCCGATCGTTGATTATTAACAAATTCGCTTAAAGCTGCAGGTCGAAACTTGGCCTCGCCTTCATCTAAACCTTCATTAAGCATTACAATAAGATCCTTTTGAGTAATCTTTCGTTCTTTTAAAATCCGATCAAGGTTAACTTTTATTCTATATTCTTTCACCGTCATCTACCTCCATTTGTAACAAGTATAGCCTAAAATAAAAAATTTCGCAATTTCGTAATTTTGTTGTTGCATTTCTGTTTTTATGGGCATATAATAAAAACAAGCAATAAATTACTAAATTTCGTAATGGAGGAATTAAAATGATTAAAGAAGTAACTTATAAGTACGATTTCGGTGAGGGAGATGTTGTTTTCGAGAAAAAACAAGTAATTGAAATTAGTGAGGATGTAGTAATAAGGATTTCGAAAGAAATGGAATCTGGAATCATGGTCGATCGCGTAGCTCGGACTCGGGAAGGTTATTATGTTTACGTTGAAGAAATTATGATGCTCCATGTAGACGAAGAAGCTATAGCGAATTTTCAAATTGAGGAACTATACGGTCTGTCGGCAGTTGGGCTTTTCACTAAACTAACTAGCCTAACGCTAGGGCGTGACGCGTCATGACGGAAGTAGTAACGCTTAAATACTGGTACGATTTCGATGGTGAATTAGAGATCGTTGAAAAACAAGTGCTTGTAATCGCACCTACTACTGTCGTGACGGCAAACGGCGAGTGTGTAAGTATTGAAGTAATTGAAAAAACGGACGAGAACGGGATTGTTACGGACTGGCAGACGATAACAAACGTGATCCTCCCTGAAGAAATCGTAGCGGAAATTGATTTCGAATCATTAAAGGACCTTTCTGTGGCGGAAATGTTCCGGAGATTAGC
Organism: Priestia sp. 179-F W1.4 NHS; assembly: GCF_045369295.1. Taxonomy (NCBI): domain Bacteria; kingdom Bacillati; phylum Bacillota; class Bacilli; order Caryophanales; family Bacillaceae; genus Priestia; species Priestia sp. 179-F W1.4 NHS. Next base: position 917 of record NZ_JBIQFF010000021.1, read on the forward strand.
GGCAATAAAAAAGGCCTAGACGCTTGGCATGCGCTAGACCTAAAAGTAAAGATTCGAATGGCAATCGAATCCGACATATTCTAAAACTCAGTATATTAATTATAACACACTAGCGGAGATTGGGGCAACAGTTTTCGCTTGATTTAGAGGAACTTCGATAGGCAAATCGGAGGCTCGGACGGTCTATTTAAACTCGAAGAAAAGCTGGCGGCGATTAATTATATAGATTAAAAACGAGCATCTGCGGCAACAGGTGCTTTTATTTTGTATTGAATAGGTGTAAATGGAGATAAATTACGCTTTATATGATATGAGGGACATATTTTACGTTAGTTTGTATCTGGGAGTATAAGGAGACTCCGTACTTTTTTATAGTTTCAACACTTAGACAATATAGCAACTTTTTGTTAAAACATCTGTCCTATAGGTACAAAACAGGTGAAAGTGTGCTTTATACGTAATGAGTAGGTGTAAAAATTAGAAATTTGTATCTGGAATTACGAGAAGTACTATCCTAAAACGCTTCTCAACACACCTATATAGTAGAACCCGACAAAATATAAAAACTCAGGACTAAGGAAGTAAGTAAAATAGCAACCTTTTAGCCGTTTTGTATCTACGTATTATGAGGGGTAATACCCGACATTTTGATAAAAACATTTGAGCTATATAAAATAGGAAATTTCTATTTTTACGATATGGAGACTGTAATTAATCGACTTAGCTATCTTATTATAGTGAACCCGACATTTTAGCGTCACAGTTAGATACAACTTATGTAAAGATTTTTTTGATTTATAAATATTCGATGCCGCCGTCCCCTTGGCGTGCTTTTTTTTTCAGTATTTTATTTAGAAAAAACTAAACGAAGGAGTTGATTGTATGGCTATTACGCCCGAGCTATTAAGGAAAATTCGCAAGGTTTATAGGTTAACACAAGCAAAGCTCGGAGAACTACTCGGAGTGACAGACGAATACATCAACATGATTGAACGCGGGAAATGTCCGGTATCTAAACGCTTGGCAGGCCGCATCACATATACGTTCCAACTAAACGCTGAGAAGGTCGCTGAGATTGAGTCGGTATATAAACGTTATTCAATAGATTAAAACATTCCGTCTGCTCCAAGTTCAGTCGCAGCCGGTATCATCCGTTAAAAGAATTATCGTCCCTAGTACTTATATTATCTGGGCGATGGTATTAAAAAGAATAAAAGACGACACCGCCGAGGACTGGTTTTGGACGAAGGCGGAATGTTTAAGTTCTTTTAGTTATTTACCGATATTTTTATATAACTGATAAAGATGAATGAGAAGTTGTGAAAACGATATAAAATAGCCTATAAACGTTGATATATAAGTGTTTTTAACGTATTTACGCTAGTTTTTGAGTGTTCCCGAAAACCGAAATAATTGGGTATTTTTGTTCCCGAAAACCGAAATTTTTAGGAGGATGAGTTTAATGAGTATCAATCGATTAGAAGAACAGCGTCAATGGAAAAACCTAACGCCCAAGCAACGACGCGGATTTCACGCCATGATTGAAGAGGGAACGGTTAAAGACGGCAAGTTTCACGATAAAAACGGAAACGATCAATCTCAGCGCGTACAACTGGCGCTTAACACAACAGAAGAACAGTTTAACGGCTTAATCGTGCGTGATGAATTCGCAAAGTTCCAACATGAGCAAGGCGGTTTCGTATTCGCTCTATTTAACTCTCTTTCTACAATGGACGGACGATTTCCAACGTTATCACAAAGCGACCTGGCTCGTTTAATGTTCATCGGTACATATACCGGGTGGGCTGACGGTATGCTGCAGTATGACAATGGCGTACCACTTAATCGCCAAGCCTTAGAAAAGTTAGTCGGCATGAGTCGCAGTAAGTTTTCCGAGTTTTATAACCGTCTAATTGAATGCGATATTGTTTCGCAGGACGAAAACGGTCATCTTTTCATGAATCCGACTGTGTTTTATCGAGGCACAATGAAGAATCACGGATACGATATTAGCGATCTAGCTTATACGCGTCTTTTCCGTAATACAGCACGTGAACTATACGAGGCTTATAACGGTAGAACGATTAAGCAACTGGCGGTCCTTTACGCGGTACTGCCGTTCATTAACTTTAACTACAATATCGTATGTTACAACCCGACGGAATCAGTTAAAGAGCGCATCGATCCAATTCCCATTGCGAAGCTGGCTGCGTTACTAGGTTACAAGCGTACTGAGGACCTCGTTAAGATTATCGATAAAATTAAGTACGATGGTAGTAAAGTATTCGGCTACTTTGGCACTGATTTTAAATCAAAGGGTAAAGCCGGTCTAATCGTTAATCCACGCGCTGTATATGCCGGCGATGCAAAGACATTAGAGACGGCGAGAACAATATTTGCGTTATCTGAAAGACTTGGTTAATTGCCGAGTCTTTTTATATACAAATTTTCAGAGGGGATGATCGCGAATGCACAATTCGATCAGAGCAAAAATATTAACAGTAACTAATGAACATGGATGGGGAGTAAGTCTTCAGCTTGTGGCGTCGGGTCAATATAAACCCTATTACACGGGATCTTACTATTTTCCAAAAACAGCGAACGGATCAGCTACAAGATCAATATACAAAACCATTGATCGGGCTTGCGAGCTTTTACCTAAAGGGTGTGATGTTGTATTCGAAGGAACTCACCCTACTTTCGTACATCAAAAACATATATTAACTAAGTACATTAAGAAGGTAATAGGTGAAGAGGAAAACATATTGATTTTTCATCATAGGAAGTTATATGGACTGGGTGTATTACTCGCTGAGGAGGCCTTACTTCGAAGAACAAATTTGGAACGGGAGGTTCAATAATTGAAGTATATATTAACTTGCTGTTACGCCGATGACGATAAGCACGGTGTTTTTTCGTATGCGCTCAGTCACTACGAAGGGATCTTGTTTAGCGACCAAATTATCGCTGTAGGTGATCGTAAAAATGATAAATCATACTGCGGCCACATTGCACTGCGGAGGGCGTTACGAGACGTTTCTAAGCGTTCTGAAGGCGTGGCGTCACTTACGTTAAAGTTTGACGATGTATTAATTGAAAATGTAGCGTATGAGCTTATCGAAAACATAAATACGCCTGTTTATCCATCTTTGGCGGAAAGTAGTAAGCGAGCATTACGCAGGTTTCAAAGCTATGAATTTGCGAAAATAACAACGGATTTAGACGTTGGGTTAAGCGTAGATGAGGCTACAGCACTAGATGAATGTGAAAGTAAGCTAGACGAGTTAAAAACGTTAAAAGGACGCCTAGAGCTGCTTAAATTGCGCCTAGTATGTCCGCATAAAATTATACGATAAAAGGGGAAATCAAAATGGCTAAAAAAGAACGTACTTCAGTAGTAGTTATCGAGGAATACAAAGTATCGGCTGGAAAGCAGGCGGAAGCTCGCCAGGCATTCGAAGATAGGAAAGTTGAACTCGAGTTGAATTTAGAAAAATTACAAGGTGAACTATCGAAGCATCAAGTTGAATCAGCGTTGGACATAACGGATGAAGCATTGAGCAAAGAGGTAGCATTAAAGCAAGAAATTACGCGATTAGAATTAACGATTGCCGGCCTTAACGACCGATTATCCCGAGTAAATGTTGCACCAGAAGTATCTTCGCTTGCTGTCGAGGCGGTTGATTTAGCTCGCGAGGAAGCAATAGCCCAGTATAAAACGCAAGAACAGGCGTTATTAGATGATATCGAGAACGCAAAATTCGCTTATCTGAACGCGATTGTAGCGTTTCGTAATGGTCAACAAGCCGTGGCCGAAAAGGTTAGAGAAACAGCGCGTCAGGTTGGTCGCAGTAATGGCATCGAACAAAAAGACCTTCCGCACCTTCGTGAAATTCATTGGGGATACACTACGCACCCGGAAGCTGACGGTATTAAATATGGCTTAAGCGCTCACGAGATATCGCAAGCAATTAATCACGGAATCACAACTGAACGAAAATAATCAACGAGGTGGCTTTCTTACAGGAAACTTTAACTTATATTTAACACTCTCTAAACAATGTATTGCTATGATAAAGATATCGTAAAAGCCCTTTTGTGAAAGGAGTAATACATTGGAAAACAATTTTATTAAGGGATATTTCATAGCAACTTTAATAAGTATTCCTCTGTGGCTTTCTGTTTTTGGGTGGATAAAATTATTAATATAGAACTTACGTAAGAACTATCGCTAATGGTAGTTCTTTTTTTATTACGAAAGGGGAATGCGTGATGAAGGACGTAACATTTGACGAATTAGAAGGCCGAGATTTTAAGGAAATCAGCGAGATAACTAAGCCGAAGGAGATGGATAGAGATGGCTTCAAATAAAACACCTAACCTAAACTTGGATATTTGGGGAGAAATGGACTATTTTAAGCGAGCAGAGTTGAACGGTAACTTTGATAAACTAGATGATTTTGTCGGAGACTTTAGTGCGACTCAAACAACGGTATCCACGTTAACTAATACGGTGGATAGTAGAGAAATTAATGCGAAATACCCTCCTGCACCACTTGTAGGTTTAATAGGTAGCGGAGACGAGACTGATAAGTTAGAAGCGATTATGTCATTCGCTAAATCTAACGGTTATAACAAGGTCTATCTTCCAAAAGGGACCTTTTCTGTTAAATACGTTAATTACCGTGACGGAATATATTTAGATGGTGCTGGAATCAACAAAACGTTCATCAAGGCATTAGTTAGCGCAGAAACTTTTTTTATGAGAAGTATTGATTCTCCAACGCAGCAGATTGTAGTATCAAACTTCACGATTGACGGAGGTTCTGTAAATGCAGGGCAACATGGTTTAGGTTTGATCGCCTATCCACTACAAGTTTCTCCTTTTCATGGCGGTGTTTGGTATTCTGTTTTTAAGAATTTGAAAATCAAAGGGTTTAGAGGCGCTCAAATTATCATTACAAAAGGTGCCGAAGAATTAGCCCCATCTAGTCTACCTAACCAATTCAACATATTTGAAAATATTCAAGCTTACCGTGTTGCAGAAGCCACAAGCTACTGCTTATACATGGAAAACCAAATAGGCCAGCACACATTCAGAAACTGCGGATTCGATTGCCCGACAAATGGAATTAAAACAGTAGGCACTAATATATATGTTGACGGCGGAAACACTCTTTTATTTGACATGGTAACTTCACAAAACAGTGAAAAAGTGTTGGATATAAAGAATAACAAAAACACAACACTGAAAAACTGTTGGTTTGAAAACGTTAAGTATTGCATCACGACTTATAAAACAACTAACCTAATCATAGATTCTGCTAACTTCGCAAATGCTTGTTCTGATGGGGCCAGCGGCGGTTACGGCGTCAAAAGTACAGATACTACAGATAGCATTATTGTTTCAAGTTGTAGTTTCAATGGGACAGTTGATACTTCTATTTGGGGTAACGGTCAAAGTTTTGAAATTAAATCATGGAATAACAAAGGAACTGTAGTAAATAAAGGTCTAATAAGACAGATTAACGCCGTTGATGCTGTATCTCTAGGCAATGTTAAATTTGTATATTTAACAAACCAAAGTGGGACGATCAATACTTTAAATCATACATCTTCATCTGGCGAGTTAATATGTGTTAAATTCCACGGAGCAGGAACGACAACACTTACAAGTTCTGGGAATATCAAACTACCTAACGGCATCACCTCTATTGTTTTTAGGCAAGGAGACACAGCGATTTTTACACCTACAGAATTAGAGAGCGGTGTAATGTTGGTGGGTACTAATAAATTCAGTCAAAATCAAGTTAAAACCGGAACCCTAACATATAGCGGTGACGGAACAGCAACATCTAAAACTATTGCTCACGGATTAGGTGTTGTACCATCTTACTATCACGTAGAGTTAGCAAGTGCGGGCGCGGGCACAGCTGGGAAGAAATATGTAACCGTCGATGCCACTAATATCACTATATATTTTAATACTCCACCTGCCTCTGGAACGAATAACGTTTCTTTGAATTGGAAGGCAGAAGTTTAATTTAATTCATTTCGTTTATTGTATCTAGCCATAAACTCGCTGAAAAGATCAATAAGAATACATCTTGAACGCCTCGCGCATTGTCGCCTGGCGTTTTTATTTTACCAAAACGGAGGAGATTACGATGAAATCAGAAACAATGCGCTTGGTTGAAAGAGCATGCGCAAATTATGGCGACGGTCACTGTTTAATCCTAGATAGACCATGCGTATATCAAAACGACACGGCGAATTTACGCCGATGTAGTTACTTCGAGGAGGCAGTGTTACCTGGTAATCCTACGCTAGAAGCAAAGTATCACGCGGCGCGCGGCCAAGTCGATAACAAATCTCGCTGTGAACATTGCGGAGATCCATTCCAGCGCAAGTCTAATCGGCAGAAATACTGCGGTGAATGTGCCGTGGAAATTCGCAAGCAGAAACAACGAAATTACAATCGAGAACTAAGAACAAAACGAGCACTTTGACGTTTTATTGCGTGTTTTAAGCTTCATATTAGGCGATTCTAGGCGTTGCGTATTTCTGTGAAGGTATTTATATTCGAACGCTAAAAATCGCTTTCTAAATGCTCAGACGGTCAAATGTATTACTTTCTAGGCATTGAATATTATAAAGTTATAGACAATATGTGATACTAAAAACTCAGAAGATGGTGATTTAATTGAATAGAAAACAAGAGGTTAAAAAGTTTGTTGAAGAAGTACATCAACTTGAGAAAATATTTAATATTAAGATAGTAGCCGATAATCCAGACCAAGAAATTATGTATTTAGACGAGAAGGAAAGAGACTTATACTACATTCATGATGGAGAAGTTCTGAAATGGTAAAAAATGCTTTCATTTAAGTCTAATGTCATGGTAAAATTTACTTATCAGTTTGATAGGGGGATTGGAGAAATGGTAACCGTTTTAGAAAGTAAGCTTTTTGGTTTTACAAACGCTATTAAAAAAGCATTACAAAGTGAAAATTGGCATGCTGCATTGGCAGTTTCTTTAACACTTCCAGATATTTGCGGAAAATTACAGGACGAAAATTTAAAGTCAACTAAGCGATACGTTAAATGGTATAATCAATACCTAAAAGATCAATATACAATGCTTATTGGAGCTGACAAGAAAGAACATCAATTTCTAACAGGGGAAGATATGTACGCCTTGAGATGTTCATTTCTTCATGCAGGTGAAGTGAATATTGAGAACCAATGGGTTAGAAAAGTATTAAAAGATTATAAATTTGTCGCACCTATACCTAATCGAACTCTTCATATGAACCAGTCAGGTGATACATTACAACTACAAGTCGATTTATTTTGTTTAGATATCTGTACAGCTGTTGAAAATTGGATTGAAGATTTTAAAGGAAATGAAAAAATCCAACAGAGGGCTGAAATGATGATTGATATTGTAGGTCTAGATCCATCAGGTGACTTTTCATTATAAAGAGATAGTTTCCTAATTAAATAGAGATAGATCTGAGAGGGCTAATTGTAGTCCTCTTTTTATTTTATAAAAAGTACTATCATTCGAAAGGAGAAAGTATCGTGAAGTATCTAAACGAAAACCACTACAAAGCTATCGAACTACTACTCGAAGGTAAGAAAAATCAAGAAATCGCCGAAGTATTAGGTGTTCACCGCAATAGCATCACGAACTGGATAAAAGACGACGCATTTCAGGCCGAATTAAGAAAAGCAGCTACACGTCATAGTCAGCATAGGCTCGGCGAACTGATTAGTCGTATGTATGACGTTGCAATTAACGAAGGATCCGCCGCAATGGCAAAGCTTATCTTACAGTCGCAAGGGATGTTATCAGAGAAACATATCGTTGAGCGAGAAGCTCCAAGCGCTAGTAACGGCATTAACTACGACAAGATTGACGATGAGATTGCTGCGTTTGCTAAGCGATTAGAAGACGAAACGGATATTGAACATTAACGGGCTGCCAAATGGCGGCTCTTTTTTAATATATGAAAGGAGAGATAACGATGGATAAACAACTAATCGAATTTGACAATGCGGTTGAAGCGTTAGGTGATTCTATGTTAATCAACATGCCTAAAGACCAGATTAAAGACGTTCAGCAGTTCTGCGAGTATTTTGAGCAACAAGAAGACGTTAAATTGCGGAAATTAGGATTGCGTCTTATAGACGAGTGTGTGGCCTTTGCATATATGTACCGTGTGGGCGTCTCTTACGATAAGGTATTCGATAAATCATTAGAAATAGGACATTTACGAGAGGAGGTAACGCGACGTGGCTTACGACTTAACCGCAGTATTAAAGCTTAAAGACGACTACTCAGGAAAAATGAAAAAGATTATCGCTCAAACTAAAATGATGAAAATGGCGACAGCTTCAACTGGTATTGCGGTTGCTAGCCTGGGTTCTGCGATGTCTACAACGACTGCTGTCGGAGTGGCGGCCGTCGGTGCATTAGGCGCTAGTTTCGCAGCTGCAGGCGCTGGGGCTGTTGCGTATGGCGTCGTTGCTACTTCCGCATTAACGAAGGTATTTAACGCTTCTGAAGAGTTGGGAAAAATCCAAGAAAAAATCGATCAGGCTGATACGGTTAAAGAGCGTGTAGCAGCGCAGAAAGAGCTCGCAGCGTTATATAAAGGCATGAGTAAGGCTCAACGTGGTGCTTTAACGGATTTACAGGAGTTTAAAAGCTTTTGGGGTGGGTTTACGAAGCAGTTTGAAAAACCTGTATTTAAAGCCTTTTCTGAAGGTCTAACCGCAGCACAGACCGTTTTAACTAAACTTCAACCCACTATACTAAGTGTTTCTGGCGCAGTGGTTAAGTTAATGCAGGGATTCAATAGCGCACTTGGAAGCTCCGGTGCAGCACAGTTTTTCGAATGGTTAGAAACAAACGCGGCAAGAAGCCTAACTAGTTTCGCGCAGGTCGCTACAAATACGTTTTCAGGCGTCATAAGCCTACTACAAGCTTTCCAGCCTTTAGGGGTAAGTATGGAAACGAGTTTAGTCAGGCTCACACAAAGATTTAGTGAATGGGCGGCCAGTTTAAGTGGAACGCAGGGTTTTAAAGACTTCGTTGCATATGTCCAAACCAACGGACCTACTTTATGGAATACGCTAACCAACGTAGCGAACACTATTGTAAACGTAGGTACAGCGTTAGCTCCGTTAGGGCAGGCAGTATTAACGGTCGTGGATAATCTCACCGGATTTCTTGAAAAGGTTACTTCGGTAAAAGACGTTGTATTAGTTGCCACTACGGCATTCATTGCGTATAAAGCATCCGTTGTAGCTCTTACGGCTATTGGCGCTATCGTCACATTAATGCGGTCTTATCAAGCAGTAGCAGCGACGATGACAGTAACTCAGTGGGCGTTGAATGCGGCTATGGCAGCGAATCCTATCGGGTTAGTCGCAGCAGCAATCGCAGGTTTAGTGGCAGCAGGTGTTCTTTTATACCGAAACTGGGATACGATTAGGGCTAAAGCGCAGCAGTTGTGGTCTAAATTCGGAAGCCTTATTACGAAAATACTGGCATTCTCAGGCCCTATCGGAGCGCTTGTAGCAGGCGGTATTAAACTTTGCCAAAACTGGGATAAAGTCAAAGCAGTAGGTACTGCCGCATTTAACGCAATCGGCAACGTAATCGATAAAGTCAAAGGGAGATTCCACGCATTCACAAGCGCAGTATCAGCGTTTAAGATGCCGAATTTTAAAATGCCGAGTTTCAGCGACGCAAAAGCCGGAATGGGGCCTTCGAAGAAAAACAAATCGTCTTACCACGGTGAATCCTACGTACCTCGTAACGGAATGATGTACCGACTTCACCAGGGCGAACGTGTCCTAACGAAGAAGGAAAACCGCCAATTTGCGAAAGGTAGCGGACAAAGCGTCGTTATCAACATGGGCGGAATGACTGTCCGCGAAGAAGCCGACATCGATAAGTTCGCATCGGCACTGGCACGAAAAATCTACTTAGCAGGAGAAGCTGGTGCTTGATTAGACGCATTTGCGGACTGGTATCGAGAAGGATTAATTCGTATAATAAAAGGGAATCAGTAGCAATATCATGGCGACCAAGGAGGTGAGCGAATATGAGTCTACGAGAAGAACTACTGGCGCAGGAATATGACGAAAGAACAAAGCCGAGAGGATTCGTATACTTCAAGGACGCTGAGGGCCAAGTTGTCGCTAAGACTTGCCGTAAATGCCGCGAATTAAAACACGCAAAGAACTATCATCATAAAAGCGATGGATTCGGTCAACTTGGACCATACTGCAAAATCTGCGTTTCTGCTCGCGACCGAGAGTATTACGATAAAAATAGAGAACGATTAAAAAAGGTTAAGTATGCGTATTACCGTCGAAAGAGAGCCGAACAACTTTCGCTCAATTTATTCGATGATAACGACTGACACGGCGCATAAAAATAACGGAGGGGCCCCTTTGGCTTGCTCCGTCTTTTTTTTCGTACATAGACGCTACTAGGCGCTATAGCATCATTTCCAAAACTCGTACCATTTCTTCTCTTTCGATGCCGCGATTTGTTTCTTCGTCTCGGCCATTTCACGTAATAACTGCGTCACATTTTCATCGCGTAAATCCTGCCGTAACTCTTGTCGTTCAAGACGTTCCTCTAATTTAGCGATTACTTCTTGCTGCTGGTGTAGCGCCTCTTCTAATTTCTTTATGTATTCCAAGGTGTATTGCGACTGTAGCGCCTCGTGCTCCTTATTTGACGGTACTTCAGCAGACGCCATAGTCTGTGCGGTCTTATTAAACTGTGCGACTACTATAGCGCATGCATGATCTAACTTGACGCCAGCCTTATCGCGAACCTCTTTCACTTGGCGGAATATCTCTGCGTCTTCCTTCGTAAAGAATCGCCCTGTATCGCTTGTTTTAAATTTATAATTCGCTTCTTCAAGGGATTTAGCGTACTTCCTAACGGTAGATTCTGCTATACCCACTATGGCGGCAATTTGCTTAGTTTTTAGCGTTTCATTCATTTCTGATACAATTTCTCCGTTTTCGGCCACGCGCTACACCCCGATACGTTAATAATTTAATAATTACATTCTATCATAGAAGACGGACTTCTTATCGCCCAATCAATTAATCTCTAAAGTAAGACCTTGCCGCATCGTAGCGATCTGATTTTTCGTAGACTTCCGTTAGATTCTTAATTCTATCTTCAATCTCGATCATTGAGCACTTCGCTCGCATACCGTTCATTATGTATAACTTATCGATAGTATTTTTGTGGTAGTAAATTTCCCCGTTAATTTCAGTAGCTTGGAACAGTTTGGGGTATTCTCTAAGCCAGTCGTTTACCGTACTACTTGGAATCTGGCAGTATTTTTTAATGTCTTTTTTTAAATAATAGTTTTCTTTAATCATATTTTCCTCCGTTGTATTCGCGTTAGATGTCCGTCTAAGTCAACTATATTAACAGAAAAACGATAAAAATAAAGCGAAATATACTACTGGAGGAAATATTTAACTTGTTTTTAGATATAGTTCCGAGTACAATTAAGCTAACAAAATTGAATCGGAAGCAATAAAAAAGAGCCAAGCGCGCAGTAATCGGGAGGCAACCCTTTTACCGCCGTCAGTCGTGTTCCTACCACGACATAACACCTGCTCAAGCTCTTTGTTACTGTATTCAGTATATACGTTAATTATAACCTATATACTAGTACATTATCAAGGAGAAATTCTCGACGTATTTCGTCTAAAAGAGCGTGCTGTTTTGTCGTATTTAAATTAACGACATTTCAGTGCGTTCTTTTTTGTGTATCCGTAAAAGGGAGACGAGTACATTGACGAAGTTTCATATTATCGAAAAACAGCAGTTTACGAAGCTGCAAGAATTAGAGCGAACAGCAACGTATACATACCAACGAGCAAAAGTAGCGAATTACATATATACTGACGTAGAGGCAGCGATTGGCTTACGTCCTGGCACGAAATTAGCGCAGATCATTCAGCGTATTATTTATCTTGCGACGGATCGCGGGTACAGTTATCCAGGTCGCGAAACATTGGCGGAACAATTTAGCGTGAGTACTAGAACGGTAGACAAGGCGATTAAAGCGCTGAAAGAATCCGGAGTAGCTGACGTATTCTATCGTTACAACCCACGCGGCAACTCGGCCAAGACGTGCGTTTTCATTTTCCGTACACATGCTAATTACGCGGCGATTAAGCGAATCTTGCGCAAACAGTACGAAGAAAAGTTCGAAGAAGAGTTACGCCAAACATCAACGGAGAGTAAGGCTGATGCTATCAAACAAATTGCTACGTCTATTTTACGAAAAAAACAAGACTTAAAAATAAATAAACGTCTACATAACGTAAGTAAAATTATCGAATACTTAGCTCTTAAAATCGAAAAGGTACAACAGAATAATCCAGGCGGAATAACTGCGCTTAGCTCTTATATCGATAAGACTATCGTTGAGGAACTCCGTAAGGTTAAACCGCAGGCACGACCGGCAGCACAAGCGACAGGAGCCATTCCGATATTTAATTGGTTGGAGTCTTAACGTCTTATTCCGTTGTGAAAGTTTATGCGAAATACCAGCACGGAGGCTCATCTGCGCGTGGCCTAAAAACTTTCGTGTATCATGTAATCGGAAGTGGCGATATTATACGCAACCTATAGTAGGAATACGGTTTAAGCTTGCCGATTATGTCCGATTTATTGATACGTTGAGGTACGATTCACCAGCACGAAGGGTCCGAAGGAGACAGCCGCCAAAAACTCAGGGGGTTCATTCGCACAATCTTGAACGTATGAATTTAGATAAAATCTTACATTCGTTTCGTTGATTCTATTGACTTTACGGTAAATAGTGGTATTATTAACTTAACGAAAAGAAAATCGTACATTCAAAACGTTGATAAACGGGAGGTTGAGGCGGTATGAATCAAGCGAAGGATGTTCAGCCAATTCGCGATAAGAAACAGTTAGACGATATGAAATGGGCGTTAAAGCGTCATTGTAGTGAACGGGATTATATCTTATTCGTATTAGGCTGCGAAACTGGACTACGTGTGGGCGATCTGTTGAAGTTAACGAAGAAGCAAATCGTTGAGTTGAAGTCTAAGCGCGAGAAGATAATGCGAGTTAAAGAAGGTAAGACGCAGAAGCAACGTGATGTATATATCGGCGGCTGTTACGATGAAGTATACGCCTACGCCTCTCAGTTAGACAGCGATTGGCTATTCCCGTCTAGGAAGGGCGATAAGGCTATATCACCTACGCAAGCATACCGCCAGCTTAATAAGGCAGCAGACTTCGCAGGCGTTGAGAGCGTGGGTAATCATACGTTACGTAAGACGTTTGGGTATTGGTTCTATAAAGCTACGAAAGATATTGCGATGTTACAAGGAATCTTAAATCATTCGCATCCTTCAATAACGTTGCGTTACATTGGAATTACAGAAGAAGAAAAGAATAATGTATTAAAAACGTTTAGTGTATTTAATTAGTCGGTCAATTGATCGGCTTTTTTTTATTTGCGCTGAACGGACCGACTCCCCACGACGCCCCATCCGATTCCTCTCATCTGCTGTACGAACAATCCAGCCAGCAATTTAAACTCGATGACATATTTTAACATTTACCCAGGCGGCTTCTTTTACGGAAATCACTTGACCGCATAAAAATTTCGCTACAAAAATTTAAACTCGAGAGGTTTATAACTCCTTCTCAATACGCCTCAACACGTCCGGCATTTTTGTCACTATTTCGCTTCCAGTGAAACGCAAAACCTTACGATAGCCATTTTTGCGAAGGTAGGCGCTTTTACGCCGATCACGTGCTTTTCGCTCTGGACTCGAATGATATTTCTTTCCATCAGCCTCAATCGCTATGTCTCTAATCACTAGATCAATCGTATACCTACCGCACCTAACCTGGGCGCGCACTTTATATCCGTTATTAACTAGCGCGCTGTATAATCTCCGTTCAATGTGTGACTCTAATTTTTTATATTCGATTATACGCGCTGGAACAGGATCCGGTTTCGGTCCCATTTCGTAGAAGATGTACGCTATTAAGCCCGTCGCTAATAACGTAAAAAATATCGCATATTCCATTGTCTCAGTAGTTATCACCGAATCATCACCTACCGCACTAAAAATTCTTTGTTAATTTAAATTGGTACATGCAACACAACCGCACCAGATACATAATATCTAAGTGTAACCAAATCATCAGCGAGTCATTCTCTACCGCACTATCGATGACGCGCTAATACAGGCTTTATACGTTGATACGGCAGGCTACCCGAGATTTGTTGAGAGAAAGAAGCCGAAGGCGGAGAGAACGAATCATTCCCTCTAACGGCGACTTGTAAATCGAAATTTATAGAAAGTAGGCGCAGCATGAAAAACACGGAATCAATTTCGTTTCAAGACTTCATGAACGAATCATACAAAAAAGCAAAACGGAGGTATCGTCCATATCGAACATTTTCGTTTGTCCCCTTTAGTCCGTTAGCGATGCTTGACCCGACTATTTTAACGTTAGGTGGGATTGTCTTAGGTATCGCATTAATTGAACGATTATTAGAACGATTAGGTGTCTTGGATATCGCAGCGAACATTAGCGGTGTACTACGTTTTATTATGCCGGTTACTTTCTTTGGCGCCTTGATTTATTTTCTAATGACATTCTCGATTTGATTTAAGGAGGACGAAATATGTTTACGAAATTAAAGCTACGTGGCCAACTAATAAGGGCGTTTAAGAATGCCGAAGTGTATAAGACATATAAAAGAGGCGATCGCACCTTCCACCAATATCCCCGCATACATCATATCGATAATACGGATGCCTATACACGGTACTCCTTTTCCCTAATCAATGGTATAAATCCGAAGGTATTTGACGATAAACTCTGGGCGATTAAGCAAGTGTTAGGATCCAACGTTGAAATTAACGGTAAGTTAAAAAATTTTTCTATAACGGTCCATAAAAAGTCTATGCCGAAGCTCGTTAAGTATAATTACGAGGATTTCAAGCCGGAAATTGAGCGCATGGAACTGCCGGTCTGTGTCGGTAAGGATATTTACGGCAATTATATTTCGTGGGATATGGCCGAACTCGAGACGCTGCTTGTCTCAGGCGAAATCGGCGCCGGTAAGTCTAGTCTGCTGAGAGCGATTCTGACGACCCTAATCAAATCTAAGTCGCCAGAAGAATTGCGCCTGGTACTTGCGGATCTTAAACGTGCTGACCTCGGCCTGTTTCATGGCGTAGAACACGTCGGTTCGTTGTCGTTTGAAGCGAAAGAAATGATTAAGCCGTTCACGAAACTACGGGCGGAAATGTACAGACGAGGCGATTTACTATTAGAGCATGGCGTAACACATATTAAAGGGCTTCCGTTTAAATTACCTCGTATTGTAACTGTCGTTGACGAAATGTCCATCATTAAAAAAGAGCGTGATTTGGTGGAGCTCATCGAACAAGTAGCTTCGCAGGGCCGAGCGTTAGGAGTACATCTCGTTATAGCCATGCAGCGTCCAGATGCGGATCTCCTTAAAAGCGCCTTGAAGTCAAATCTTCGTGTGCGGATTAGTGGGCGCCAAGCTGACGCAACGAATGCGAAAGTGGCTGGCGTTCCAGGAGCTCACGAAATAGATGCCGGCGCACGCGGACGTATGTTGATTAAGATAGACGACATACAGACGTTTCAAGGCGTTTTTCTCGACGAAGAAGAATGTAAACGAATGATAGCTCCGTTTAAGAAAGATGTGCCAATCGAGCAGAGTGCACAAACAGAACAACTCGTAGAATCTATATTTGGGGAGGAATGGTGAGATGCCAGTAAGATTATCGCAGCGTGATAAAGACATAATTGAGTTTATTAATAAGTTTCGAGCTGTCGATCGTGATAGTTTGGCAGAACTCTTTTTCTCCGAATTAAAAACACCTGTTAATGGCTGCAACTCCGTAATGGTCCGTCTATTTCGCCTGGGCCTCGTAGAACGTACGCAGCAGTATTCTCCAACCGTTTATTTACCTGCAGATGCGAAGATAAAGAAAAACTCGCAGAAAATATTACATTTCCTTTCGATACTGGATACGTATAAACAAATGTGTACGTATAGTAAGCCTAAGCATGTGATTGTCGAAGATAAGCCGACTGGACGAAAAGGAGGCATTGAACCGGATCTCTTTTGTATCTTTAAAGGCGCTCCGTTCTGGTGCGAGATACAGCGAAACGTATACTCAGAAGCTAAAATGCAGGCGAAGATTAACTTATATGAGGAGTTTTTCTTTTCGGATGAGTGGAAAGCGTTGCATTGGCAGCGGGAAGGTAAGGCTCCTGTATGGCCCACTGTAATTATCCTCACGCCCGTCCGTTATAACGTGTCATCGAATTACATTAAGGTGATTCAAGTCGCCGACATTCACGAACTCATGCAGAAATACGGCGGTAATGCAAAAACGCAGCAGCCAGCGCCTAAACCTACGTCCAATAACGGAGGCATTCGTATAAATTTAACGTAAAAAAGGCGCCTGTGAGGGCGCTTGTTTTTGTTAACCGATGTAACTCGCAATTTGTGTATACTGTTTCTGATCACATCTGATATGAAGCGCATGTTCTACGTTGTCTTCTCCGACTAAGTAAACGAAGGCTTTCGATGTGTCTTTTTTCTTTCCGCCCATTGCTGCGCCTGCAATCGTTCCAATTGGACCAGCGATAACTGTACCTGCAATAGCACCTGCTGCGGCTTTCCCAGCACTACGAGTCGAAGATTCTTCCCATTCGATGTTAACGAGATGCCAACGTTTCTTATCAGCGAAAGGTACTTCCGTAATGACTTCGCCTGGATTATCGCCTTTAACAAGTGATACAGATGTAATTGGGACCGGTATTTGCTTATCGGTTAACACGTGACCGCCACTTAAAATTTGGATTGGAATTCGCGAACGAAATATCTCTTTCCAACTCATCGGTATATCCCTCCGTTTTAAGAAATTTGCCGTAATATACTTATATGTTAAACGGATAGGAATAAATAACCTTTAGATAAATAAAACTAAAAAAGACGCCTTCTAAACGGTTTAAAATCGTTTGTGATGGCGTTTTCTTATTTCGTGATAAATGATATTAGATTATTACTTTTCGTTCAACACAGGCGATTCTGAAGCCTCGAATGTGAGTAGAGTATTAATGTCTTCAATCTCTAAGACTGTCGCTATTCTTTCTACTAGTCGTTTGTTAATCGCCGATCGTTGATTATTAACAAATTCGCTTAAAGCTGCA
>NZ_JBIQFF010000022.1:0-14490 GCF_045369295.1 Priestia sp. 179-F W1.4 NHS
ACCGGATAACTGACTCTTGTCCCCATAGAAAAAACACCTCCAAGTTATTGTTAGGTACTACATACCCGTTTTTTAACTTAAAGGTGTTTTTTATTTGTCTCACTCTAGGGGGTCAGTCCCGGTCAGTCCCTTCAAAATCAAAGCTTTTTTTGGTATCTAGAATGTTGATTATGTTAACTATGGGTATAATTATAAAATTAAATTATTGTTTTGCAGAGGGGAACCTAGCTCCAGCAAAGTATATTCTGTTGTCTGCTCTAATTCTACCTGGAGTAGTACTAAAACAACTAACAACTAAAACTTCTACTCTATCTCCAGCATTTAATTGAAGTATGTCATTGATCTCTATGACACCATCAAAACGACTAGATGCCCCAAGAAACTCAACCTCAGCATCTAATAATAAACCATTTACTTAAAAAAATAATTCTACTTCATAATCAATATTTGGATTATCTGGCTGAAAGAAGATTGATGCATTAAACGCGTATACACCATTAAACTCAGGTATAAATATTGAAGTAGCTGCATTATATTCATTATTACCTATATCAAATTGTTCATTTGGAAATGTAACTTTTACAAAAGTATCAGCTTGAGAAATAGGAATAGTAGTATTAGGATTAGTGGCTCTGAATGCTGAGGGACTTACAAGGTCCTCAGCATTAGCAACAAGTAAAGCATTCATGCCTTTAAACGTTGAGAAATTAACCTTTTTGTTGGTTTTTCTATATAATTTATTCTCTAATAAAAATAATGTTTGTATACTTGTAATGTTATAGGACAAGTATCTTGAAACAAATGAACTTTATTTAATTCAATATATGCTAGTATCTATACAAGGTACTAGTAAGATTTTCAAGAAAACCATTTGAAAATCTCTACTCTTTAACAATAACGATCTTAAATTCCTATTAAGATTATTGAAATATTCTACTCATGCTAGCTTTTTGACACTGTAACGGATTAATAGTTGGAGTACTGTTAGGGAGTATAGGAGCCATGAGATTACCTGTAAGGTTACTGTGGGCTGTATCAATATTTCCTGCAGAATCAATAAAAGGACCCGTAGGATCTATAGATTCAAACATGAATACATTATTAACAGGTTGGTTATTAAGGTGAGTAAATAAAGCATGTCCTGCTTCATGTGCAAATGCAAAAGGAGCACTCAAAGCTCTGTTACTTAATGCAATGGATCCAAAGAGTGTAAATTGAGGTACACCGTTTTCAACTCTAAAATTCTCAATTATTACTCCACCAACACCTATAGGTCGACTATTACCTGAAGGAGATGCAAAATCATTGCCACTTGTGTAAACAACGTATATGCCAGGTTGATTCCCATTCATTTGTTTAACTTGATTGATGAGATTCTCAACAGGTCCTCTAAATGCTTCATTAGTACTTAAATCGGTCGCATCTATTACTGTATTTACTTCGATTATAGGTTGTGAAATAAAGTTTATATTACATTCACCTCCACTATTCCATATCTGATTAGCTGAGGCAATGTCTCGATTAAATCTATTTTGCCGGCCATTACTATCACTGGGGGCAGAACCGGGAGTAAAGATACCATAAACATTAACCGAAGGATCACCCTGAGATTGGACTGAGTAACTATAGTTATATCTGTATTTTCTCTTTCTTGATTTTTTCAATTAATGCACTTCCTTTTATATAATTAGTACAAGTTATGTAATTGCTAATAATTTGCTTGTATGCTTGTCCAATGACAGCACGATTATTTTATTGACTTTGGAAATTATATCCTTTAAAATTAACCAAAAGCAACGTTGCAACTTAAATACGTTGCTTGAAAAGGAGAGCATATGAGCAGGGTTAAAGAAGGTAATCGAAGACTTACATGTGATATTCCAGAAGAGTTACACAAGGAGTTGCGTTTCTTAGCTGTAGAGAATGATACAAGTATTACAAAGTATGTAAAGGCTTTATTAGAAGAGCATGTGAAGAAAGTAAGAAAAAAAAAGTAAACAAAGAAAGGGCACTTCCTCTGTAAAGGAAGCACCCCCATGTAGAATCACATGTATAGACACTTACATTGTAACATGGGTTGCCCTCTAGAAATAGAAGGGTCTTATTATGGATCAAACTGAAAAGTTGTTAATAGGTATTGAGAATATATTGAGTGTAGCTTCCGACTTAGTACACGAAGTAGATCGCCTTAAACGTGTTGAAGAAGAATGCCAAATACTTAAAGAAAAACTTTTTTTAAAACAACTTAGGTCGTCTGAACAAGACATTTTTACTCTTGCACTTGATGGCCATTCAATTACAGAAATGCAAAACATTTTATTCAAAGAAGAGAGCAAAATTAAGAATCAGAGACGCAGCATTCTGCAAAAATTAAACGTTTCTTCGATGAAAGAAGCAATCGATTTTTATAAAAAAACTACCCAAACTTCTTCTCAAAACTTCACGAATTATCATCAAGAAATCTTTCAAAAACTAGTTAAAACTTCATAAAAGTTGAGGGGACGGTGAGTGGACAGTAGGTCAACATTTCCAGAAAGGTGTAAGTTTTGATATCGACATCAGGTCGACATTACGCGCTTTTTTTGCTCTTCAGGTCAACAGCAGGTCGACAGACTGGAAGTTTTCGTGGGGTCACTTTTTTGAGGGTGAAAACGTTGTTTTGCTGGGCTTTGCCCAGCATATCACAGCCATGTGATATCAAAAACCCCTTATGCTCTTCTCTACTCGTACTGGAAATTTTGTACTTTGACAGAAAAGGAATGATTTCATGGATATCTTTTTACGAAATATTGATCCGGTTGCTATGCAAAAAGTTGATGCACTAGCGAAAGAAAATGGAATGTCTCGTCAAAAATTTTTGAAAGAACAATTTGAAGTATTAGCTTTTTTTGATGAGCAAGTAGAAAGAGAAAAAAGATTAGAAGCTATCATTGAACAGAACATCGAAATGATGAAACAATGTGCGATATCAATTGAAAAGATGAATGATATTATCTATGAACTGATGGGAGATGTAGAGGAGTAATGGAAACACAACGACGTATGATTACACTTGATAAAGAAACGGATCAATATATCCAAGATTATATGGCTGAACATAAACTTCGTTTCCCAGGAGAAGCGATTATGGATATCTGTAAAAAGTATCGAGAAGAAAAAAAGAAAGAATGGTCGTTAGATTATATTACGGAAACGGTTAGTGAAAATCTCAATGATGCATTAAAAAGCGAACTAAAAAAGATTCGATTAGGAACAAATAGTGCAGATAAGAATACACAAATTCTTATCGAGTTCATGAATGGATTATATTTTCACCACGGCTATGATGCAATTATGACAACAGATCTATTAGAACTAGAAGTAACTAAACTTGCTAAAAAAGTTGTAAATGAACGTATTGTGAATCAACGACAAAAACGGCTGGATAAGGAATACCCTAAAAGCTAAAATAGCCTTTAAGGCTAGCTAGGTAGGCTTAAGCCTACTTTTCCTTTTAGTAAACGAGGTGAATACAGTTTGATATGTAGTTATTGCGGGACAGAGGTATTAGAAGATAGCTGCTCTTTTTGTGGAGCTACTTTAAATATAAAAAGACCTAAATCAAAAGAATTTGTGGTCTTAGAGGACGTTGAGAGGCCTTTTAATGAACTTGCATGCTTTCATACGTATGATTTGTTAGTTTTGCTGCGTTTGGTACGTAAAGAAAGGACAAAGGCTTATGATTTAATGCTAAGGCTTAAAAAGGATGACAAGAGCCCTCAAATTATTCAAATAACACGTAACTATTTAAAAGACCTATATGAACCTTATACAAAGCGTATGAAGCTTACATGGCTATATTAATTAAATGAGACATAATCCCTTTATCATAAAAAATTGAACTAACTATATATGGGATTTGATACCGCATTTTTTTAATAAGGTAACCTTTTCTTATATATTAAATGAAAGCTCTCTCTATTGAGAGCTTTCATTTTTATTTCTATAAATCATTTATTTGTTTGATGAAATTAGATTTTATATACTGAAACAGCTCTATATCCAACTCATTGTGCTTTTCTATTTTCTTAATGATATCAATGGGGACTTCGTTGAGCAAAGGGCGAGATTTTGTCACATTCACCTTCTTATATTTAATATTTCCCCATTTGAATTTTTTCTTTAGTAACAGAAGCGATTCGTTAAACATTTCTGTTATTCCTATTGATCCAAATTCCAGCAAGTTTTCTTTCGCTTTCTCTACGCTTAGTTGAGATTTCACCCCGCAAATTTGTTTAGTTTGGCCATTTGTAGCTTGAGGGTCCCAATCAATGTAGTCTTCAAAAGACATATGTTTCATGTTCTCTTCATAATACCCTGGATACGATTTCAAAAAATAATATAATGATATGATAAGCTCAACCGGATGACGCATCATACTAAAATAAACATAGGGTTGAGAAAAAAATTCATGTATTCCATAGAAATGATGGCCGGATATAGCTTTTATGTTTTTTTTATCTTCTTCTTTTAATTGGCTAAACTGTTTATTCATCTCTTCTAAAGGAACATGATCGTATATTTCATTTTCAGAGTAGAACTTTTTAAAAATATTATTAAGTGTGGTTCCCCCTGTTTTAGGAATGTGCATAAAGATAACAACTTTTTCATCCATTTGAAATTGCACCTCTCCTCTAATTGCCTATAAGAATATCAGTTCCATAAATGGATTATTGATAAATTTCACGTATCTTTTACAATAAAAATGTTACAAAGACACACATTTCTTTTTAGGAATAATAAACCGTGAATCTTGCGTAGGAATTAGATACCGATCACATAAACAATGAAGAATTTCTAGTGGTCGATATTTATGTTGGACAGAGCAAATCAATCATCGTATATTTGATGAACGCCATCAAGATACCAATAGGCAGTTTCTACGACAGCTATGGTATTTTCATTGGGTACTTGATTCAAATAACGAAAGAAGTATCGTGCTAAGAAAGGCTTCTAGAGGACGTGGTACTCCAGGCGGATAAACCAGAGTTTATGTGTTTAAAAATAGGATGCCGTCAAATGGACAAACTGTATTAGTAAAAGCTGCCACACCTGTAAATTCCCCTTCAAGAACTTATAGAATTGTTTAACAATAATAAATTTCTTCTGGCAACTAAACATAAAATCTTTAAATTTACTATTTATTCATCGAAAATAAACGATAAAAGCAGCAGGATTTTCTGTAATGAACAAAAAACCCTGCTACTTTTATCGTTTAAGTAACGTATTAACCCCCAAAAATCTTACTCCAGAATCCTTTTGGTTTTGAATCAAGATTTTCTTGGGCGGCCGCGATAAGTTTTTTTGTATCACTAATTTCACGTATGGCACTAGTCAATTTCTCATCGCGTTTCTCTAGATTGTTTTCAATGTATTTGTCTTGGTGGTCTAGTTTTTCTGTAAGTTTCTTTATAAGGCTTCCTTGTTCATCTAGTCGTTGGATAAGCGCTAATTGAAATTGCTCATCTTTTTCAGAGCGATTAAGCAACTCTTGAACTTTTTCTTCAAGGGATTGTACTTTTTTTTCAAGGTTTGATTGAACATCCACTGTCTCCGGTACAATTTCTCCTTGAAGCCACTGGTTTATCATCTTATAGCTCCAGTTTTGCTCTTGAATTCTTTTTTTTATTTCAGTTAATAAATCGATGTTTTGTTTGTTATAGCGCCTATGTCCGCCTTCTGTTCGTTGAATTTGGAGATTGAATTCTTTTTCATATAAGCGAATAAGATCTACACTTAATCCAGTTAGCTTTACTGTGTCTTTCAAAGTATAGACTACTTCATCTTTATTTTTTTCATGCATTTTTCTAGGATTCTCCTTTCTGTATAAAAATCTAGATATACTTTGAAGTTGATATATCAGTGTTAATGGCAATTCTAGAATGCGGTTTTGCGAGATATTATTCAAGATTTATATTTCTAGTAAAATTCTATTAATTACTTTATATTCCTGTTTTTTATGTACATTTTTCTTTTTCTTTCGTTAGGCCTTTTATTCTTCCTTTTCAATTCTAGATGAAATCATAAACTTTTCAAGAGTAAAATTGTTTATTTTAAATGTAGATAGATTATATATAAAGTTCAAAAAAAAGCAACTTAAGGATCAACATTAACTGTTAAGAAATATCTTTGTTAACAACTGATTCAGATCTTTTCCTCTCCTAAGGTCCAAAGAAACTAGAGTACCTAGAAAGCTTGATATAAAATAGCTTCAGACGAATCTAGAATGTACTTTCTCTAACTTTAATTCAAGTATTTTGTGTAGCTCATTAAGTATTTTGTGTAAGATAATATAAATCCTATATACCTATATCTTCTGGATTTATTACGTTGGTTTAATGGAACTTCTTTTTTGTTTATACAATTCTTATAGAATTATTTTTCGAGTTAAAATTAATCTTAATTTTTTCTAAGTTATTTAAATTTTATAGCAAAAGCTAGAAATACAATGAACCATTGAAAATAAAGAGTTTTTAACGAATCTAGAGTGAACTTCTTCTAGATTTTAGCCGAGAATAATAAATCTAATTAAATTCTAGATCATTTTACAAGAAATTCGTTGTTATACAACCAAGACATGGCCGCGAAATTTTGAATTTGTAATCCTTGAGAAGGTTGTTTCCATCGCAATCCACTTTTTAAAATTTAACTGTTTTAAAAAGTGAATCATTAAGTTTAACTTAAGTTAAACTTAATGATTTTTTCTAAAATTAACTAAGGTGAAAATAAAATTAAGTTTAACTTGCAAAATAAAAATTACTTATATAAAAGATGTTTTGGTAAAAAATGAGTTGAACTTAATATTTTATTTTGTCTTTAGATATCGCTTAAATCGATATAAAGCATGGCGGCTGGACAATCCAAAGTAATAAATAATGTGTTCGTTTGAATATCCACCATGAATTTTGTTAAGTATACAACTGTTTCGAAAGTGAGTAGACCTTACAATTGCTTGTATACCTGAACGTTTGACTTCTCTTTCAATCATACGTTTTGTACCGATTATACTAATCCTTTTAGGTTTATTTAAATTGTAATCATACCAATAAACCATTTTTTGAGGATGAAAAGAAATAAATAACGGATCATTTGTATAATCTTTAGGTCTAAATAATAGAGGGATTGTTAATAGGTAATCATATATGATTTTCTTATCTTGTTTAGAAAGCTCTAAGGTGCGTTTTGATTTGCTTGTGTTTACCGTTAATGTATTCTGTGCAAAGTTAATGTCTTGTATATTTAAAGATACAACTTCGTTAATGGTAAGACCGTAACGAAGCATTAAGATGAACATGGAATGGTTACGCGGACCTATGTATTTATGTATCTGTAATTGAATATCATTTAAATGTTTGTGACTTATAACTGAATCTAAAAGGATTGAAGCATCCGATTCAGTTATAAAATCAGTATCAGTTAATGCTCGTTGTTTTTTTGTTGTTGCTTGTAAAAATCCAATATCATCTGTGAGGCTATAATACTTTAACATGCCATTTAAATGTGATGCTACACGCCTCAGATTAGCTTCTGACAAGTTTTTTTCTTTTAAATAGGTAAAATATTCGTCGTAATATTTCTTGTCTCCTGGCAAAGTTTCTGAAGGGATATTAGGGTGAGATTGATTTAACCATTCAAAAAACTGTTTTAGATCATGCTTGTACATTGATATTGTAGAAGCTTTTTTCTTAGATTCAACTAAATGAGATAAGAAATCTCCAAGTAAAATAAAGTTATTCAAATAAGACACACCCAATCTTTTAGGTAAATTTAATATACTATTATTATAACAAAAATGATTAAACAAGCTTACTAAAATGATTCCTTTTTCTTTGTGTATATTAAATTTACCTAGGCTCAAAAAAAAGACGCGTAAAAGTCATCTCTGCAATGCAAGGTTTTACACGTCTTTTTTTTTTCTATAGCTAATTTCTATTTAAAACTTTACTTTGTAAAAAGTTTTTATACATTTTTTTTAACTCTTTATTTTTAAAATCCTTAACAATTCTTGGTTCTAAGCCTAATTTTTCACGTTTATTATAATCTTCTTCCATATTTCGAATGACTTCTTGTAAGCCTGCTTCTTGGGCTTTTTTTATTTCTTCTTGGGTAGGTTGATCTGAACTTAGAATCAGCATTCTTTTTAATTCTTGAAACTGCAAGAGCTTTTCTTCAAATTCTATTTGAGTTCCATTTTCTTTTAAAAATAATTCTTGCTTCTCTTTTAAAGTTGCATCGTTAAGAATTTGTTCTTTATCTCTAGCTTGTGCTATAAAATCTGGAACTAATTCTTTTTTTGCAGCCTTTTTAGAGTTAATGCGTTTTGATTCCTGTGAGACCTGGGCATAATCTTTTTGAATCGCTTTTACTACGTAGGAATGAGGGTGAGTCACATCTCCTGTAATCAAACGATTTTGCGTGTATCTTATATTTCTTTCTAGGTGGTCTTGTGTAAATTCTGATAAAAGCCACTCTATTTTTTCTGGCTTAACCCCTAATCCTGCTAAATCATTCTCAAGGCTGTTTGTGTTGTCTTCTAATTTCGAGAAGGATTGATTTAATTCTAGTTTTTTCTCTTGAGTAGAGCTAGAACCATTCAATGCAGGCGAACTGGTAATAATAAATTCTATGGAGGTTACTTTTCTACCAGTTTTTATTTCCACGAATTCAAAGTAGATATCCGTTTTATTATTAATTTCTTTTTGAGCTACTGCTAATACTTTGCTTTTAAAATGACCATACTGTTTATACTTAGTAGGTTCAATAGCTAAAAAATGACGTAATTCTTCAAGAGTGAGTTCCCTTTTTCGCAGACGCTCATATTGCTTAAGCAACTCATATATACGAATGGAATAGACCGAATTGAGTCTCACTACATTCTCTAATTGGTACGATGTGAATTTCTCCTTAAGCTCTAAAAACAGATACTTTAAGCTAGGATGAAACTGTAATGTTATGTACCCTTCGTTTTCTTCATAGATAGACGTGATTACCCAGTTGTAATTTCTTTGTCTGCCTTTTTCTTTTATCGTAAGAATTTTGGTTTGAAGTCCATTTACAATTTCTTTTAGGTACGAATAAAAACCAGTACCTTTCTTATTGCCTACGATTTCGATAAAATCTTTAGCTCGAAACCTATAGGTCTTCAACGTTTCATCATTAGGCTGCACTTTAGATGCCATGATTAAAAGAATTCTTTGCTCTTGTAAAGACAATTTATATGTACTCTCAATGAGGATGTTTGATTTAGTTACCCAATTTTTTATATTTATACTTTCCAGATCATATGGTTGAACGACAGTCGTTTTCTTCATAATATCCCCCATATTTTTCTAAACTATCACTAAAATATCATAAAAGTGATACTGTGTAAATTGCATGTTAAAGAGTAATCTGTCCTTAGAAATTAAATATCACGCAAAATTAGTGATACTTCATGAGGTTTGTTGACTTTAGAAACCTTACTCATTCTTGATTTATTAAACTCAATCTTCATTTTAATACGCAAAATTGGTGATAGTTGAGGCTTGTCTGCATTTTAAACGCAAAATTAGTGATACTTTAAGCACATCTAGATTGTTCACGCAAAATTAGTGATACTTAAGCCATATTTTCATTTTAAACGCAAAATTAGTGATAGTTCGCGCAAAATTAGTGATAGTTTCACGCAAAATTAGTGATAGTTTCACGCAAAATTAGTGATAGTTCACGCAAAATTAGTGATAGTTCGCGCAAAATTAGTGATAGTTTAGGCTTATAAACGTTGTAATATCAGTGTCTATAGACGTTCTAAAACAATAAAACAATAAAACAAATATATAAAACAATATGTAAAACAGTAAAACAACATAAGATAGTAGTTGTTTTACTGTTTTACAACTTTCAAGATTAATAATTAGGTAAAGGGATAAATTTTTAGTGAGTTCTTTAGAATATTAGGAGTATATCCAAACGAAGCAATTTTTAATCATAGTTAAAATACAGAGGTTTTATGAGGAGTTCATGAATTCTTATTGAATTATAAGATTAATAGACGGTATAATAGAGTCACCAAAACAGTGCGGAATATAAAAAGACTCCAACGTGTGCAAGTGGTGCGCCAACACCCTTACACCGTTAACCCTAAAAGCACTAGGGAAAACACCTGTCGAAGTCCTAATACATAAATTTAGTTACGCCTTTATTTTATCGGATAATTAAATTTATTTCAAGGGCGTAGTCTGTCAAAAAATCCGACATCGTTTTCCTATTTCACGGGATGCGATGTCTTTTTTTGTTCCTGAAAAGGAGAGGATAGACTAATGTCTACTACACGTATGCTTACCGCAGAAGAATTTGATTATATGAAAAATTATCAGAGTTTCATAGAAAACCGTTCTCAACATCAATCAATGAAACGAAAATTACTTAAAGAAATTATAAACCTTTACGGAGAAAAGTTTTATCGCCTCCATGAAGGAACTAGAAAAGCTTTAGATCGGCTTTGTTGGTTTGCTGCAGAAAAAGGATTTTGCTTTCCTGGTAGTACATATTTAGGTAAAACCTACGAAAAGTCAAAAGGAACAATCGATCGTCATTTAAAAGAACTACGAAAACAAGGACAAATTATTACTGTATATCGTCGTTGCCCTCGTAACAATGGAAAGGGAAATCCAGTGCACTTATTTGTGAACCACCCTTTTTTTAATCACTGGGTTAAGTATTTACAGCTTGACTTAGAGTCTAATGTTGAAGCAGATGTGAAAACAGAAAATACTGAGAACGCTTGGGAGAGTAAGAGTAAAGACACAAAAAAACAGTCTACCTATAATTTATCTTTAAAAGATTTAAATAAATATATACGTAATGATGTTAATTTTAAACTCTCGTCTGATTATGTACCATCTTACATACCAAAATCTTTTAAAAATGCTGTAACACCTTTTTTTTCATGTGCAGATGATATTTATGATTTATGGAGAAAAGTCCGATTAGCTTACAAAGCGAGCTGTTTAGAAAAGCCCCTGGAAGATTTAAGTTTCCTTCCTGTTCAAGCGTTTAAAGAGACTGTTTTTGCTTATAAAAGCAATCGTATAAAAACTAACTTTTCAGCTTATTTTTTTGGAACGATTAAAGGAATATTTGTGATCGAGCGTAGAAAAGAAGTTCAGCGAAACGGTGGGAGTAGGCTTTTTTATAACTTTTTAGACTCCTAAATTAGAAAACAGATAATATTATTTATACATATTTTAAGTCAGAACGAGCGTTGTTACGATTTAACAATCTGAAAAATATTATCTTTTGTACCCAAAATAAGACGGGTCTATATACACATTTCTATTGGTACTTTACATATACTGTTACGATTTATTTTATTATCAGAGGTGAGTAAATGCCATATGTTAATCGGTTTTTAACCAATGCTAATGGGGCTGTTACATTTACAGGAAACACTTTTGGCTTAAATAAACAAGCCAATGCTAATGCTCCTGGAACAGCAGGCTCAATAGGAACTTTTTTCAGTGTAAATCCAAGCTCCATAGATGGATCGTTTCCTACAGGAACTACGGCAAATTATCTACAAAACTCTTCTAGTGCAGTTTTAAGAATCCCATCTACCACTACTCAAATTCTTTATGCAGAATTAATATGGGGTGGAAGCTATCTTTATGGTGGAGAAGATGTTAGCGCAGCTTTAAATAACGCTGTGACTTTTATTACTCCTACCAGAACAGTTAGCGTGCAGCCAGACACGGCTACACGTTTTACCTTAACAACTTCAAGCTTTTATTACGTTCGTAGTGCAAATGTTACGAACCTAATCTCTCAATCAGGTACTTATTCGGTATTAGGAGTTCCAGGAACACAAAGTACAACAGAAAACAATGCCAATGCAGCCGGATGGACATTGGCCGTAGTCTATGCTGATCCTTTACAGAAATCTCGTAACTTGTCCATTTTTGTTGGAGCAGAATTAACAAGTTCAGCTACAGGAAGCTCTACGGCAGCTGTAACTGGGTTTGGTACGCCTATTACAGGAACAGTAAATGGTAGATTATTAGTAAGTGCTATTGAAGGGGATTCAGCTATAGTAGGTGATCAGCTCCAATTTGGCCCTACGGTTGCAGCTTTACAACCAGTTTCGGGGCCGAATAACCCTGTAAATAACTTTTTTGCTTCTCAAATTAATAATGATAGTGGTGTATTAGATACAAGTGGACAATTTGGCAGTTTAAATAGCACACCAGGAGGTAGCTTATCCGGTGCGAGGCAGGGATGGGATATTACCAATATTGACGTCTCAGCTCGTTTATCAAATAACCAAACCAGTGCCGTCGTACGTGGAACGACGAGTGGAGATACTTACGTTATTAGTGCTTTAGCTCTTCAAGTAGATATTAATGCACCTGTTTTAAATGTATCAAAGTCTGCCAATGTTACATCCGCTCGAACAGGAGATATTATTACTTATACAGTCCAAGTAAGTAATACTGGTACAGCTTCTGCCAATGTTCTAATAGCTACAGATCCATTGTCTTCAGCAACAACTTTTATTCCTAATAGTTTGCAAGTGGATGGAGTTACTCAGACAAATGCAGATATCCGAAATGGCCTGTCACTTGGTACATTAAATATTAATCAAACTCGAGTATTGACATATCAGGTTAGAGTAGTTGGTCCTCTGACAGCAATCTCTTCTCTTGGTAATCAAGTCTTTATTAATTACCAATTTGAAAGTACACCAGGAAATATATTAGCCGGATCAGGTGCTTCTCCTGTCAATAGTGTAACAACTATTAACACTCCTCCTACAGTTCCTAATTATACTATTACAAATCCGGAGGACACTGTAGCAATTGGAACAGTCATTGGCAATGATATTGACGGGAACCCTCTAACTTACCGTATTGGCACGAGACCGGCTAATGGAGTAGTAACTGTTAATCCTAATGGGCAATTTGTCTATACCCCCAATTTAAATTTTAATGGAACCGATCAATTTACAGTTATTGTAGACGATGGGCAAGGAGGAACAGCTACTTCTGTAGTAACCATTATAAATACGCCTGTAAACGATAATCCCGTTACTCAAAACTATGCAGTTATTACTAATGAAGATACCCCTTTAGTTGGTCAGATACAAGCTACAGATGTAGATGGTGACTTACTTACTTTCCAATTACAATCTCCCCCAACAAACGGCACAGTTGTCGTAACTAATAGTGGAGCTTACACGTATACCCCCAATTTAAATTTCAACGGAAATGATCAGTTTACGGTGTTGGTGTCAGATGGGCAAGGAGGAACAGCAGTTTCGACAGTGACAGTGACAGTAACGCCTGTAAACGATGCACCGACGGTGCCAAACTACACGTTTACTACACAAGAAGATAGCCCTGTGGTAGGAGCAGTCGTAGGGACCGATGTAGATGGGAATTCTCTTAGCTATCAGCTGCAAAATAGGCCAACAAATGGAATTGCCGTAGTAAATGCAAATGGCACATTTAGTTATCAGCCAAATCTAAATTTTAATGGAAGTGATCAATTTACAGTATTAGTCTCAGATGGGCAAGGAGGAACGGCGGTTTCAATAGTAACGATTAATGTCATCCCCGTAAACGATCCCCCAATTACGTCCAATGTCAGTTTTACGATTGCGGAAGATAGCACGTTAATTAATCGAATAGTGGCAGTAGATCCTGACGGAGACCCGTTAACGTTTAGCCTGCAAACAGCGCCAGGCAACGGAGTAGCTGTGGTGAATGGGGACGGAACGTTTAGTTATCAACCAAACTTGAATTTTAATGGGACGGATCAGTTTACAGTGTTGGTGTCCGATGGTCAAGGCGGCACGGCAGTTTCAACGGTGACGGTAATAGTCACGCCAGTGAATGATGCACCGACGGTGCCAAATTACACGTTTAGTACGCAAGAAGACAGTCCTGTGGTAGGAGCAGTGGTAGGAACGGACGTGGATGGAAATCCTCTTAGTTATCAGCTGCAAAATGGTCCAACAAATGGAATAGCTGCAGTGAATGCAGATGGAACGTTTAGTTATCAACCAAACTTGAATTTTAATGGGACGGATCAGTTTACGGTATTGGTGTCAGACGGTCAGGGAGGAACGGCAGTTTCAACGGTGACCATTAATGTTATCCCTGTCAATGATCCCCCAATTACGTCCAATGTTAGTTTTACGATTGCGGAAGATAGCACGTTAATCAATCAAGTAGTGGCGGTAGATCCCGATGGAAATCCGTTAACGTTTAGCTTACAAACGGCACCGGGCAACGGAGTGGCCGTGGTGAATACGGATGGAACGTTTAGCTACCAGCCGAACCTGAACTTTAATGGGACGGATCAGTTTACAGTGTTGGTGTCCGATGGCCAAGGAGGAACGGCAGTTTCAACGGTGACGGTAATAGTCACGCCAGTGAATGATGCACCGACGGTGCCAAATTACACGTTTAGTAC
>NZ_JBIQFF010000022.1:14590-16215 GCF_045369295.1 Priestia sp. 179-F W1.4 NHS
GTGAATACGGATGGAACGTTTAGCTACCAGCCGAACCTGAACTTTAATGGGACGGATCAGTTTACAGTGTTGGTGTCAGATGGTCAAGGCGGTACGGCAGTTTCAACGGTGACGGTAACAGTCACGCCAGTGAATGATGCACCAACGGTGCCGAACTACGCGTTCAGCACGCAGGAAGATAGTCCTGTGGTAGGAGTAGTGGTAGGGACAGATGTGGATGGAAATCCTCTTAGTTATCAGCTACAGGTTGCGCCAGTAAACGGAGTAGCTGTGGTGAATGGAGATGGAACATTTAGCTACCAGCCAAACCTAGATTTTAATGGGACAGATCAATTTACGGTATTGGTGTCAGATGGTCAGGGGGGAACGGCGGTTTCGACCGTTACAATAAACGTAATTCCAGTGAATGACCCTCCAATCACCGCTGATTTAGCATTTACAATTAATGAAGATACACCTCTTACAAATCAAATTCCAGCTTTTGATCCAGATGGGGATCCGTTGACATTTACTTTGCTGAATCCGCCTCCGTCAAATGGAAGTGTTGTATTAGGGGCAAATGGAGTATTTACCTATACACCAAATTTAAATTACAACGGAATGGATACTTTTGGTGTGCTGGTATCAGATGGTAAAGGAGGAACTTCCCTTTCTACTGTGACCTTAACAATAGTGCCTGTAAACGATCCGCCAGTAGGAGGAGATAGAGCTGTTACAACGACCATTAATCTTCCTGTTACAAGCAGCATACCTGCTTCAGACCCTGACAACGTTACTCTAACCTATACTCTTCAACAAAATCCAGATAATGGTGAAGCCGTCATAAATCAAGATGGTACATTCATTTATACACCTAATAACAATTTTATAGGTAATGATCAATTCACCATATTAATAACAGACCCAGAAGGAGCCACTGCACTATCGACTATTTTTGTAACGGTCCTTGAAACAAACGGAACTACAACTTCACAGGATTTGCAAATCTCTACTGATGAAGACACACCAGTAACAAATCAAGTAATTGCTACTAATGTAAATGGAAATCCACTTGTTTACACTATTGAAAACCCACCCATTAATGGAGTAGTAACAATTGATTCTAATACAGGAATATTTACGTATACACCGAATGCAAACTTTAACGGTTCAGATGCTTTTGTAGTATATATAACTGATAACTTAGGAGGAAATGCTACTGCATCAGTTATCGTTACAGTTATTCCAATAAATGATTCTCCAATTGTTCCAAATTATCAGTTGACGACTAACGAAGACACACCTGTAACTTCTATGGTAATTGCAACTGATATTGATGGTAATCAGCTGGATTATTCGTTACAAAATGCTCCAGTGAACGGAATAGTAAACGTAGGGTTAGATGGGATGTATACCTATACACCGAATGCAAACTTTAATGGAACTGACCAATTTACCGTACTAGTAAGCGACGGCCAAGGAGGAACAGCCATCTCCACCATCACGATTACGGTTCTGCCAGTAAATGATCCACCAGTAGGTCCGGTGGTGGTGACGTTGGTTACAACCGAAGATACGCCAGTGTCGAGTCAAATTACAGCGTTTGATCCAGATGGAGAGGTGCTGACGTACAGCTTACAAGATCC
>NZ_JBIQFF010000023.1:0-15747 GCF_045369295.1 Priestia sp. 179-F W1.4 NHS
AAGTTAAGCTCTTTAGCGCCAATGGTAGTTGGGACTTTGTCCCTGTGAGAGTAGGACGTTGCCAGGCACCTGAAAAAAGACTAGCTATTTTAGCTAGTCTTTTTTTGTGTGTTCATTTAAGTAACAAGAAATTAAGTAAGGAATCTTTTGAGCTGTAACCTCAAGGAACCTCAAGATAAATGGATAATCTCTCGAAGAGTATGTATGCAATAATTCATACCACCACTCTGTTTCATAACGTGAAATCATACTTAAATTATAAAGTAATAAGTAATGTGCCAACATCTCAGGGAAATATAAGCAGCTATCTTTTTCCAACGGTGCATGCAGCGTGTTAGCTTGGAAATTGTACATAAAAGGTGAACAATTATATAAACAGCTTGAAGGGTCAAGAATACATACCTGATCTTCTGACAAAGACAATGATAGATGGGAACGCTCTTTTAAAAAAGAATAGAGTCTTTCGTGATTCATATGATAACACCGTGTAACTTGTTCAGGAATAGGCAAAGAGGTAGCTGGAAGCGATCCAATAGTTGTTAAATGGGAAGATGGCCTCGTGCCCAAATTTAAAAATAATGTATCTAATTCAGGTACACAAGACAACAGATAATTCATTGTATATTTACTACCTTCTAGTTGTTTCACATGAAACAATTCTTCGCCTACTTGTGAAAATAAACCGCTTTTTTGAATCTTAACTTCATCATCTAAAAAATCATAACTTTGTTTTTTTCTTTTTCGTGTTGATACTCCATGTGCTAACACCGCCGTATTTTCGGGATATACGGGGTTTTGTGTTAACAAACAAGCTTTTAACAGCTGTGACATTCCATAAAATAATAAAACGGGTTGAACTGATACAGGAGATTGTGCCGCCACTTGATAATAATTTTTACTGTGTTCCAAATAATAAATAAATGGGTAACTGTTTTTAAAACTATGTTGCTCTGCATCGCTATAATTCAATTTTTGATAGCGCTTTTTTAAAAAGTCTTGTACAAAAGGAACGGAGAAAAATAAATTGTAGGACGTCCAAACATCATTAAATTTATGCAACTAAATCACCTTTTCTTTTTATTAGAATTATCTGATATCTAGTGAAGTTATTGACAGGTACATATCTGCTTGTTAATCTACTAATAATATTCTGTCGTTTAAAGGAGGATTCTATAATGTGGGAAAGCAAATTTTCTAAAGAAGGCTTAACATTTGATGACGTTTTACTGGTGCCAGCAAAATCTGAGGTACTACCTAAAGACGTTGATATGAGTGTTGAACTAACAAAAACATTAAAATTAAAGGTGCCGTTCATCAGTGCAGGAATGGATACAGTTACAGAAGCTGAAATGGCTATTGCGATGGCTAGACAAGGTGGTTTGGGTATCATTCACAAAAACATGTCAATTGAACAGCAAGCAGAA
Organism: Priestia sp. 179-F W1.4 NHS; assembly: GCF_045369295.1. NCBI lineage: Bacteria > Bacillati > Bacillota > Bacilli > Caryophanales > Bacillaceae > Priestia > Priestia sp. 179-F W1.4 NHS. The sequence goes on from NZ_JBIQFF010000023.1 coordinate 1,425, forward strand.
CAAGTTGATAAAGTAAAACGTTCTGAAAGTGGTGTTATCACGGATCCTTTCTTTTTAACTCCTGAAAACCAAGTATTTGCTGCTGAACACTTAATGGGCAAATATCGTATCTCAGGTGTGCCGATTGTCAACAACGAAGAAGAACAAAAACTAGTTGGAATCCTTACAAACCGTGACTTGCGTTTCATCCAAGATTATTCAATGCAAATTGCTGATGTAATGACAAAAGAAGAATTAGTTACTGCTCCAGTAGGAACGACTTTAGAAGAAGCAGAGAAAATTCTACAGCAATACAAAATTGAAAAGTTACCTCTTGTAGATGACAATGGCGTATTAAAAGGCCTTATCACAATTAAAGACATTGAAAAAGTAATTGAGTTTCCAAATGCAGCTAAAGATCAACAAGGTCGATTATTAGTTGGAGCAGCTGTTGGCGTAACAGCTGATTCAAATGTTCGTATCGAAAAATTAGTACAAGCTGGCGTTGATGTTATAGTTATTGATACAGCGCATGGACATTCACAAGGCGTTTTAGATACAGTGCGCAGCATTCGCGAGGCATATCCAGAATTAAATATTATTGCTGGTAACGTAGCAACGGCTGAAGGTACAAAAGCATTAATTGAAGCTGGAGCAAACGTAGTAAAAGTAGGAATTGGACCTGGTTCAATTTGTACAACTCGTGTTGTCGCTGGTGTAGGCGTTCCACAAATTACGGCAGTATATGACTGTGCAACTGAAGCTCGTAAGCACGGGGTAGCTATTATTGCAGATGGCGGTATTAAGTACTCTGGAGATATCGTAAAAGCACTTGCAGCTGGTGGACATACAGTAATGCTAGGAAGCCTTCTAGCAGGAACGACAGAAAGCCCTGGCGAAACAGAAATCTACCAAGGAAGACGCTTTAAAGTGTATCGTGGAATGGGCTCTGTGGGAGCTATGGAAAAAGGAAGTAAAGATCGATACTTCCAAGAAGATAATAAAAAATTAGTTCCAGAAGGTATCGAAGGCCGTTTGCCTTACAAAGGACCTGTAGCAGATACTTTATATCAAATGATTGGTGGTTTACGCGCAGGAATGGGTTACTGTGGTTCAGCTAACTTAGAAGCGTTACGTGAACAGGCACAATTCATCCGTATGACTGGAGCAGGCTTAAGAGAAAGTCACCCACATGATGTACAAATTACAAAAGAATCTCCTAACTATTCTATGAGATAATCATGAATGTGTAAAAAACACGTTTCCTTAATAGGGAAACGTGTTTTTTATGTCATTAATCATGAATGTAACAGTACTTCTTTATCTATTTTTTTAAATTTTAGTATGATAAAATTACATTTATGTGAGTTTACGTTTGGAGGGTATAGAGTGAGAAACGCAGTACAGAAACAATTAATTTGTGTCATTGCTGTTATGTTAATGGCCAGCGTATTTTTTGTCTCTACACAAGCATCAGCTGCTTCTAAAACAGATGATATTGGCGTTGAAGCAGACGCAGCCATTTTAGTAGAGGCAAGTACGGGGAAAGTGCTATACGGGAAAAATACGGATGCTTTATTAGGTATTGCAAGCATGACAAAAATGATGACGGAATACCTAGTATTAGAATCCATAAAAGATAAGAAATTATCTTGGGATCAACGTGTGCCAGTTAGTAAATATGCAGCTAAAATTTCTCAGGATTATGGATTATCAAATGTACCATTAATCGAAAACCAAAAATATACGGTAAAAGAATTATATGATGCCATGGCTATTTATTCAGCTAATGGAGCAGCCATTGCTTTAGCTGAAGCTGTCAGTGGTTCTGAAGAAGGTTTCATTAAGTTAATGAATGAAACAGCAAAAAAATTAAATATGGGTGAATCAAAATTTGTCAATTCTACAGGTCTTTCTAATTCCTTGTTAAAAGGGATGTATCCAAAAGGAACAAAGGAAGAAGATGAGAACCTCCTATCTGCTCGGGCAGTTGCTACTCTTGCTTATCACTTGATTCATGATTATCCAGAATCTTTGGAAGTAGCCAAAACTCCTTCCAAGATGTTTAGACAAGGGCAACAAGGCGAAACAAAAATGAACAATTGGAATAAGATGCTCCCTGGTTTTTCAGCTGCATACAGCGGCGTAGACGGCTTAAAAACTGGTCATACAGATTTTGCAGGTCAATGTTTCACTGGAACTGCAGAGCGTAACGGGGTAAGATACATAACAGTTGTAATGAATGCCAAGGAAAACGGCAAGTCTACAGAAGCTGCTCGTTTTTCTCAAACGAAAAAGATATTGGATTATGCTTTTAGTCATTTTCAGTTAAAAGAAGTAGTGCCTGCTAACGGCGAGATTAAAGGGCATGAAACAATTGATGTTGCTAAAGGAAAATCAAAAGAAGCTTCCGTTTCTCCAAAGAATTCGGTAAAAATTATTACCGAAAAAGGTCAAAAAGATCATACTAAAATCAACTTTAAGTTAAACGATAAAGTTATGAACGATCAAAAAGTTGTTGCTCCTATTAAAAAAGGAGAAACAGTTGCTTATGTAAGTGCAACAAACAGCAATCTTAAAGATCTAGGCTATGTAGGAGGCCAAACTACAGATAGCATGACGCCGGTCGTGACAAACGAATCTGTTGAAAAAGCTGGATGGTTCTCTCTCGCTATCCGCAGTATTGGTAACTTCTTCAGCAATATTTGGATGAATGCTGCAAATACAGTGAATAACTGGTTTTAATGATAACTCAAGAGAAAGAAGAGATACTACAAGGGAGTATCTCTTTTTTTTATTTTTAGATTTGTTTGTATATAATCTATAAATTAGATAGGAATTTTCCGAAAAATACGGTAAAATAGACACTAAGTTTTGAATTTTGTATATACACTAAAAATTATTGTGAAACACTTGATACAGGAGGAAGACAAACATGAATAACATTACAGGTACTGATCGTGTAAAACGAGGAATGGCGGAAATGCAAAAAGGTGGCGTTATCATGGACGTGATCAACGCAGAGCAAGCAAAAATTGCAGAAGCAGCAGGCGCTGTTGCCGTTATGGCATTAGAGCGTGTTCCAGCTGATATCCGTGCAGCAGGCGGCGTGTCTCGTATGGCAGACCCAACAATTGTTGAAGAAGTGATGAATGCTGTGTCCATTCCAGTTATGGCAAAAGCTCGTATTGGCCATATTGTTGAAGCACGCGTGCTAGAAGCGATGGGTGTAGACTACATCGATGAAAGTGAAGTGTTGACTCCAGCTGATGAGGAGTTTCATTTAAATAAAAATACATTTACGGTTCCATTTGTGTGCGGTTGTCGTGATCTTGGTGAAGCATCCCGCCGTATTGCTGAAGGAGCTGCAATGCTTCGTACAAAAGGCGAACCAGGGACAGGAAACATCGTGGAAGCAGTGCGTCATATGCGCCAAGTAAACGCTCAAGTACGTAAAGTTGTGGGCATGGACGAAGATGAGTTAATGACAGAGGCAAAACTATTAGGCGCGCCTTATGAGTTATTACTGCAAATTAAACGTGAAGGTCGCCTACCGGTTGTAAACTTTGCAGCGGGCGGTGTAGCAACACCAGCAGACGCAGCGTTAATGATGCAGCTTGGAGCAGACGGTGTGTTCGTTGGTTCAGGAATCTTTAAATCCGACAACCCTGAAAAATTTGCTCGAGCAATCGTTGAGGCAACAACGCATTATCAAGATTATGAACTCATTGCAAACTTGTCAAAAGGATTAGGAAGTGCAATGAAAGGGATTGAAATTTCATCATTATTACCAGAAAACCGCATGCAAGAGCGTGGATGGTAATTTAAAGGGAGTTTTGACAAAATGGTAAAAGTAGGCGTGTTAGGATTACAAGGTGCCTTTCGCGAGCATGCACAAGCATTAGAAGCAGCAGGCGCTGAAGCCATTATTATTAAAAAAGTTGAACAGCTAGACGAAATAGATGGTTTAATCCTACCGGGCGGCGAAAGCACAGCGATGCGTCGTCTGATTGACAAGTATGACTTTATGGAACCTCTTCGCCAGTTTGCACAAGCAGGTAAACCGGTGTTTGGTACGTGTGCGGGTTTAATTTTACTTGCAGGACAAGTTGTTGACCGTGAAGAGCCCCATTTAGGTGTTATGGATATTACGGTAGCTCGAAATTCATTTGGGCGCCAACGAGATAGCTTTGAAGCTGCTCTAAATATTAAAGATATTGGTGAAGATTTTATAGGCGTATTTATCCGTGCTCCGCATATTGTAGAAGTAGGAGAAAACGTTGAAGTTTTGGCAATGCATAATGACCGAATTGTTGCAGCAAGACAAGGTCAATTCTTGGGATGTTCGTTTCATCCAGAATTAACAGATGATGCTCGCATGGCTCAGTATTTTGTAGCAATGGTTGAAGAAGCTTCGAAAAAACCTGTATAAATGAATTGCATCTTGTAAAGACTTGTAGTACATTATGATTAATAAAAATGATATTGGTATAAAGCGTTGATAGGAAATAGTAATAAGATTTTTGATTTCAAGAGAGTCGATGGCTGGTGTGAATCGATAATCAATTCTTATGAATCCGTCCTGGAGCAAGCTGTCGAAAAAGTAGTAGGCAGTTTCGGTTCATCCGTTATCTGGTTTAAGAGGAAGGCTTATTTTAGCTTTCAATTAGGGTGGCAACGCGGGTAAACTCTCGTCCCTTTCATAGGGATGAGAGTTTTTATTTTGCCCTTTTATACTAAAGGAGGTACTCAGTATGTTAGATTTAAAATTTTTACGTGCTAATTTTAATGAAGTAAAAGAAAAGCTCAAGTTTCGTGGTGAGGACTTAACGGACTTAGGTCGCTTTGAAGAGTTAGATGCAAAACGCCGTGAGCTAATTGCTCAAACAGAAGAGTTAAAAAGCAAGCGAAATGAAGTATCACAGCAAATTGCACAATTGAAACGTGAAAAACAAGATGCTGATCATTTAATCGTCGAAATGCGTGAAGTAGGAGACCGCGTAAAGCAATTGGATGAAGAGCTTCGCAGCGTTGAAGAAGAGTTAGAGCTATTGCTGCTTTCAATTCCTAACGTTCCACATGAAAGTACGCCTGTAGGTGAAACTGAAGATGATAACGTAGAAGTTCGCAAATGGGGAGAAATTAAACAATTTGATTTTGAACCAAAACCGCATTGGGATTTAGGAACAGATTTAAATATTTTAGATTTTGAAAGAGCTTCGAAAGTAACGGGAAGCCGCTTTGTATTTTATAAAGGGTTAGGTGCAAGATTAGAACGTGCTCTTATTAACTTTATGATGGATTTACATATGGATGAGCATGGTTATGAAGAAATCCTTCCTCCATATATGGTGAATCGTACAAGTATGACAGGAACAGGGCAGCTTCCTAAATTTGAAGAAGATGCATTTAAAATTAAAGAAGAAGATTATTTCTTAATTCCTACAGCTGAAGTACCAGTTACAAATTTACATCGTGATGAAATTTTAAGCGGAGATCAGCTTCCAATTGCTTATACAGCGTATAGTGCTTGCTTCCGCTCAGAAGCAGGCTCTGCAGGAAGAGATACACGTGGGCTTATTCGTCAGCATCAGTTTAATAAAGTAGAACTTGTTCGCTTTGTTAAGCCAGAAGATTCTTATGATGAATTAGAAAAATTAACGGGCCATGCTGAAAAGGTTCTTCAACTATTAGGTTTACCTTACCGAGTTCTAAGCATGTGTACAGCTGACTTAGGTTTCACAGCAGCCAAAAAGTATGATATTGAAGTTTGGATTCCAAGTTATGAAACGTATCGTGAAATTTCTTCTTGTTCAAACTTTGAAAGCTTCCAAGCTCGCCGTGCTAATATTCGCTTCCGCCGTGATACAAAAGCAAAACCAGAACATGTTCATACACTAAATGGTTCTGGCTTAGCAATTGGCCGTACGGTAGCTGCAATTTTAGAAAACTACCAGCAGGAAGATGGATCAATTCAAATTCCAGAAGTGCTGCGTCCATATATGGGAAATAAAGAAGTTATTTCTAAATAAAAGTAGAAGATGTTCATTAAATTAATTTTTAATGAACATCTTTTTTAAAAAAATTAATAAAAGAGTTGACTTCATTATTTTTATATGATAAATTAATACTTGTCGATACGGAGGAATACCCAAGTCCGGCTGAAGGGATCGGTCTTGAAAACCGACAGGGGTGTTAAAGCCCGCGGGGGTTCGAATCCCTCTTCCTCCGCCATATTTGACTTATAATGCAATTAACATAGCGCGATAAATTGGAGATTGGAAAACCGTTACTTATAAGTAACGGTTTTTTATTTGTTGAAAATGCCGCTTTATTTATTAAAGCGGCATTTTTTTATAGCTGACGACGTTTTAACTTTTCATTATGTTGTAAAAAGCGAGCCACTTTTTCAACAATTGATTCAATTGAATCAGGATCCTTGAGAAGGTCGTATTCTCTAATATCTAAACGGAGAATAGGACAAGCCGTAAAGTTATTAATCCATTCTTCATATCGGGCGTGCATCTCTTTCCAATAATCAAGAGGCGTTTGTTGTTCCATTGGTCGCCCTCTTTCTTGAATGCGATCTACAATATCTTCGAAGCTGCCTTCCAAATAAATGAGCAGATCTGGATGAGGGAAGTATGGAGTCATAACCATTGCATCGAACAAGCTTGTATATGTCTCATAGTCTACTTTAGACATTGTTCCCTTTTCAAAATGCATCTTAGCAAAGATACCGGTATCTTCGTAAATGGATCTGTCTTGGATAAAGCCGCCGCCATACTCGAAAATCTTCTTTTGTTCTTTAAAGCGTTCCGCTAAAAAATATACCTGTAGGTGAAAGCTCCAGCGTTCAAAATCCCCATAAAATTTGTCCAGGTAAGGGTTGGAATCTACTTTTTCAAACGATGTGCGAAATTGGAGAGCATCAGCCAATGATTGAGTCATCGTAGATTTCCCAACTCCAACTGTACCCGCTATCGTCAACACAGCATCATTAGGAATGTTGTATTTCGATCGTAAGTTTACCATTATATACTCCTTTTCAACATACTCTCTTGAACCTCTGATAAGATTCTATTTAAGTGTTGTTTATTTTGTACAAAATCTATTTCATCACCGTTATAACGTAAAATGGTTACGTCAGGGTTCTTTTGTTCAAATGCCGTCATAGCTTTTTCATAATCATCACTTAGTCTCGCAAGGTAGTGAGGATCGATGTTTCGTTCAATTTCTCTTCCACGCATTTTAATACGCTTTAGCAAGGTATCTAAACTGGCATTTAAATAAATAATAATGTTCGGAGCCGGCATATCAGCCGTTAAGATGTGGAAGATTTGTACATATTTTTTATACTGTTCATCTTTTAACGTTTGCTCAGCGAAAATCATGTTTTTCATAATATGATAATCTGCTACAACAGGTTTTTTATAAGATAAGAACCCTTTTTGAATATCCTCTAACTGCTTATATCGATTACATAGAAAAAACATTTCGGTTTGAAAACTCCACTCGTCGATATTCTCATAAAATTTCCCGAGAAATGGATTTTCATCTACGATTTCTTTTAAAATTTCGAACTGAAATGCTTGTGCAATCTCTTTAGCTAGAGAGGTTTTTCCGACACCGATGGGTCCTTCTACTGAAATAAAAGGTGTGCCTTGCATTCATTTGCCTCCTTCATGACCACTCGTTCAAAAAAAACAGACAAAAAATATTTTAACATAGAGAAGGAGAATAAGGGGAAAAGAAATTTCTTTCAGTAAGAAGAATAACAAAAAGCCTACTGTTAACAGTAAGCTTTCCCTATTTATGGCTGTGTCACTCTTTTTGTAATTTTGAAGTTGTCTTCAATCAAGAGCCAGTTTTGTGGGAAATCTAAGCCTAGTTTCCAGTAGGCCATTCCTCTAAGTTTTAATTCTTTGATTAAATCAAACTTGGCCTGAATAGATCTAGCGTCTTCAAACCATACTTCGTGAGTGCGCTGCTGTTCATCTTTATACCGGAAGAAAGGAGCTTGTGCTTTATTGTCGTATTGAATAGCTACTTTATAACGAGCTGCCAACTCAATAGCTCGTTGAGGACTAATGGCTTTGGCATATTCTCCTCCTGGTTTGTAAGGCAGTGTCCAATCGTAACCATATAGGTTTTGGCCCATGATAATTTTTGAACTAGGTATTTCAGATACTGCATATTCTAAAACATCACGTACGGGACCAATAGGAGAGACGGCCATAGGAGGCCCACCGCTATATCCCCATTCATATGTCATTGGAACAACGAAGTTAGCAATCTCTCCAATGGCTTTATAATCATGTGCTTCATACCATTTGCCTTTTTGATCTCGACTTGTCTTCGGAGCTAAAGCCACAGACATGAGAAGTTGCTCATCTTGAAGACGCTTTTTTGCTTTCTGTAAGAATGCAATATAGGCTTCTTTATCTGCCGGACGCAAAAATTCGAAGTCAAAGTGAATGTCTCTGAAATTTTGTTCTTTCGCTGTTTTTACAATATTATTTAAGAGCGTATCTTGAACGTCTTTATTAGTTAAAATTGCTCGGCCGACTTCATCACTGAATGCACCGTTTTCAATATTAGCCAATACCATTAAGAAGATGACGTCATTTTCTTTAGCAATAGAACCTAAATTGTTAAGTGGAGGTGCCTTTAGAGAACCGTCTTTTTGCACTTCGAAGTTCGCTGGTCCGAGATAAGTAAGGTATTTTGCATTTTGATTAATCATTTTCTCTGTTTGAGGGGTGATTTTTCGATTGCTTGTTTCAACATACCCTAAAAACTCACCGTTTCTTTTGTTTGGGGAAGGGGGAATTAAGATGCGGCGGCCAGGTGTTAAGGGTGCTGTAACTGAAACATTGTTCGCATTGGCAATAGCCTGATAGCTAACGCCTAATTTTCGTCCTATTTTCCATATAGTGTCCCCAGCTTTTACTGTGTAGTAAGTACCGTTGATGGGAATAACCATAGATTGCCCGATGACGAGTTGATTTGGATTAGGTAATTCATTTGCTCTTATAATCTTTCCTGCGTCAATCCGGAACTGTTTTGCAATACTATATATACTGTCACCTGCTTTAACAGTGTAAATTTGCATAATAAAAAGCCTCCATTTCATATGACTTACTTCCATCATATGAGAAGGCTTTTTACTTAATTCATCAACTCAGTATGTTTGCAAATACGAGCATTTAATACGTTATGCATCATTCTTAAAGCAAAGGTATTGTCTTCATCTGCGTTTGAAGCAATACAATCTTCAGGCACAATTAAATTATACTCACGCATATAAGCATCGTTGGCTGAAAAAAGCACGCATATATTTCCCGCAATTCCTGTTAAAATAAGTGTATGCACATCGAGCTGTGATAGCAAAATATTTAAAGCTGTTCCATAGAAAATAGAATGCTTTGGTTTAATTAAAAAATAATCAGCGTTTTGTGGTGAAATGTGATGTAGAATGGGTGAACTTACCTCATTTGTGCAGTGTGTTAAAATGGTTTCTAAGTTTGCTTGCCATAGCTTATAGTGGTCATTGACGTAAATAATAGGGATATGTTGAGACGAGGCATATTGTTTTAATTCGGCAATATTTTGAGCGATTATTAAAGATTTTTCAGCAAGTACTTTGCCGTTTTTGAATTGAAAATCGTTTAGCATATCAATAATAATTAAAGCAGTTTTAGCATTCTTCACACAAGGTCTCTCCTTTTCCTGATGTACATAGTAAATAGTTTGACTCAGAAAAAATATAATATGTAAGGTTGGATAAAAAGTGTTAAATGATGAAAAGTATATGAGGTTGGCAATTGATGAAGCATTAAAAGCTAAAGATAAATTAGAGGTTCCTATTGGAGCAGTTATTGTTCAAAATGATGAGGTGATTGCTGCAGCTTATAACTTACGAGAAACAGAACAGCGATCAGTTGCTCATGCGGAACTTTTAGCCATTGATGAAGCATGTAAGAAACTAGGAACATGGAGGTTGGAAAACGCTACGTTATATGTCACCTTAGAACCATGTCCGATGTGTGCAGGTGCTATTGTATTATCAAGAGTGAAAAAAGTTGTGTTTGGCGCTTATGATCCTAAAGGTGGCTGCGCTGGAACATTGTTAAATTTATTAGAGTTTGAAAAGTTTAATCATCAAGCAGAAGTAGTAGGAGGTATGCTAGAAGAAGAATGCGGGAGCCTCTTAACGACTTTTTTTCGTGAGTTACGTCAACGAAAAAAGGCTGGAAAATAGCGCTAAAAAAGTAAGTTTTCTATAGCGGTTGCATTTTTGAATGAAAAGACGTATACTTGTAAATGCATCAACTTGATGCCCAAACTATTGGTTTCAACTTTGCCGTGCTAAGCGGGGAGGTAGCGGTGCCCTGTACTCGCAATCCGCTCTAGCGAGGCCGAATTCCTTCTTGAGGTTAGCTCATCTTAGGGCCTGCCTTAAGTAAGTGGTGTTGACGTTTGGGTCCTATGCAATGGGAATCTGTGAACCCTGTCAGGTCCGGAAGGAAGCAGCAGTAAGCAGAACCTCTCATGTGCCATGGGGTCGCCTGAACCGAGCTAACTGCTTAAGTAACGCCTGGGGTGGCTAATCGACGGAAGGTGCACGGCAGTTATATACATAAGTTTAGTCTACTCTGTGAGAGTAGGCTTTTTATTTTATCTCTTACTATTTTGAAAAAAAACCTCATAATACGCTATAATGAGAACTAATGAATTATATTAAAAGGAGAGGATGTAGTGGCATATCAGGCTCTGTACCGTGTATACCGTCCTCAAAGCTTTAACGACGTAGTCGGTCAACAACATATTATCAAAACACTTCAAAATGCCCTTGTCCAAGAAAAATTTTCGCATGCGTATTTATTTTCTGGGCCTCGAGGGACAGGGAAGACAACAGCTGCTAAAATTTTAGCGAAAGCCGTTAACTGTGAAAAAGCACCCATTGCTGAACCTTGTAATGAATGTGCAACTTGTCGGGGAATTACGGATGGTTCCATTTCTGATGTAATTGAAATTGATGCAGCCTCTAATAATGGAGTCGATGAAATTCGAGATATCCGTGATAAAGTAAAATATGCACCTAGTGCTGTTCGATACAAAGTGTACATTATTGATGAAGTTCATATGCTTTCAATTGGAGCTTTTAACGCTTTGTTAAAAACGTTAGAAGAACCTCCTGCACATGTCATCTTTATTTTAGCTACAACAGAGCCCCATAAAATTCCATTAACGATTATCTCCAGATGTCAGCGCTTTGATTTCAAACGCATTTCGCCAGAAGATATCGTATATCGAATGAAGGAAGTATTAGGTTCTGAAGAGCTAGAAGTAAGCGAGGATGCTCTTTACGAAATTGCGAAAGCTTCAGAAGGAGGCATGCGTGATGCACTTAGTCTTTTAGACCAAGCCATCTCGTATAGTACGGAGAAGGTGAGCTTAGAGGATGTTCTATCCATAACAGGAGCAGTATCACAGTCTTTTATTGTGAAGATCGTCCAAGCTATCTTTAACGAAAACATTGTAGAAGCGCTAGATTCTGTTGAAAGTTTGATCAAAAACGGAAAAGATCCAGCGAGGTTTGTAGAGGACCTCATCTTCTATTATCGTGATGTTCTGCTTTATCAAGCTTCAGAAGAAAATGCATATTTACTTGAAAAAGCAGCGGTTAACGAAGAGTTTAAAGAACTTAGTTCAAAAATGGATAGTGCCTTTATTTATAAAGTCATTGCTGAATTGAACCAAACTCAGCAAGAGATGAAATGGAGCAATCATCCTCGAGTGCTACTTGAAGTAGCTTTAGTAAAATTAGCTCAAAGTTCTACAAATCAAGAGGGTGCTCTTCCATATCAAGACATTTTGCAAAAAATGAATCAAATGGAAGCAGAACTGCAGCAGCTAAAAGAAAAAGGCATTCAAGTTGATCATACAGCTCAGGCAGCGCAAACAGAGAAAAAACAGACAAGACAGTCAAGAAGTCAGTACAAAACGCCTGTTGGAAAGGTAAATGAAGTTTTAAAAAATGCCACTCGGCAGAATTTAGAAACCATTAAGCGATCTTGGGCGCAGGTATTAGACACATTGAAACAACAAAATAAAGCTTCACATGCAGCGTTGTTATCTAACAGTGAACCGGTTGCGTCTTCAGATCAATCATTTATACTTAAATTCAAATATGAAATTCATTGCAAAATGGCTTCTGAAAATAACAACAATGTACGTGATAATTTAGAGAATATCTTATATACTTTAATTGGCAGCAAGCGTGAAATGGTTGCAATTCCAGAAAGTGAATGGGATAAAGTAAGAGAAGAGTTTCTTCAAGGACAGCAAAGTGATGGGTCATCAGGTCAACCACAGGAGGAAGACCCCGTGGTTGCAGAAGCGAAAAAGCTATTTGGAGAAGACTTAATCGAAATTCAAGAGTAAATTTAGGAGGAATGTTCATATGATGAAAGGCATGGGCAATATGCAAAAAATGATGAAACAAATGCAAAAAATGCAAAAAGATATGCAAAAAGCGCAGGAAGAGTTAGCTGAAAAAACTGTTGAAGGTACAGCTGGCGGTGGAATGGTAACAGTTGTGGTTAACGGTCAGAAACAAGTAATTGATGTAAATATTAAAGAGGATGTAGTAGATCCTGAAGATATTGAAATGCTACAAGATTTAGTACTAGCAGCAACAAATGACGCATTAAAACAAATGGACGATTTAACAAATAACACAATGGGTCAATTTACAAAAGGTTTAAATATTCCAGGACTTTAATAAGGTGGTTGCCACGTGCATTATCCAGAACCAATATCAAAGCTTATAGATAGTTTTATGAAGTTACCCGGCATTGGTCCAAAAACAGCTGTTCGCTTAGCGTTCTTTGTTTTATCTATGAAAGAAGATACGGTATTAGATTTTGCAAAAGCATTAGTTAATGCGAAGCGAAATTTAACCTATTGTTCAGTTTGTGGGCATATCACAGATCAAGATCCTTGCTACATTTGTCAAGATCAGCGTAGAGAGCGCAGTGTGGTGTGTGTCGTGCAAGACCCTAAAGATGTCATTGCAATGGAGAAAATGAAAGAATATAACGGCTTGTATCATGTCCTGCATGGCGCAATTTCACCTATGGAAGGAATAGGGCCTGAAGATATCAAAGTACCAGAGTTATTAAAAAGACTTCAAGATGATGAGATTCAAGAAGTGATTTTAGCTACTAACCCGAATATAGAGGGCGAAGCTACGGCTATGTATATCTCTAGGCTCTTAAAGCCGACAGGAATTAAAATTACTAGAATTGCTCATGGGTTACCCGTCGGAGGAGACCTTGAGTACGCGGACGAAGTAACATTATCTAAAGCCCTAGAAGGTAGAAGAGAAGTATAACGAGGTACTTGCATATGTTTTTTAAACGAAAAGGTTGGCTACGCAAAGAGTACGATGATGAATTTGTGAAGACTTTTATGCAAGTAAAGCAGGAATGGAGTCACAAAACTTCAATGGTAGAAAGAAGTGTAGATCCTTCAGAAGAGGTAATGGTAGATATTCGATTAGCCAAAATGAAGTATCTTTTTCTATTAAAAGAAGCCAAGCATCGAAATATTTCAATTAACAGGATGTCATAGAGGCATCCTGTTTTGTTGTCTTTATAAAATAAGGATTTCCCTCTGTGAAATAGTGCTTTTTTTGAATGCTTGGACATATATATAAGGTAACTTATCTGCTTTAAGAAGGAGGCAACATGCTAAATCATCCTATTGTAGTTGTGTCTTTTTTAATAGGGCTAATCATTCTACTCTTAGTAACAGGTGGTGTTGAAAAAATGCTTCGAGTCATTGGAAATTTATCGATTAAGCTTATTATTGGCGTTTTGCTGCTTTTCTTTATTAACATCTTTGGCGTACAGTTCGGTATTCATATTCCTATTAATTTCCCCACAGCCATTGTTTCAGCTATTTTAGGTATTCCAGGAATAGCTGCCCTACTTGTTATTAATAATTTCATATTATAATTTGGAGAAATATCCAAAATAAAAGTTTTCTGGAATATTTTCGAGAAAACTTTTATTTTTTTTAAAAAAGTTGTTGACCAGCAAATTATCAGATGTTATATTTATATACGTCGCTAAGACAGTAACGAAAAATAACTCGAAAATAACTTAAAGAAAAAAGTTGTTGACAAGTTATTCTTAAGGTGGTAAGATAAGAAAGTCGCCTTGAGGCAAGAGTTCTTTGAAAACTGAACGAAATAGTAAACGTCAACGTTAATTTTTATTTTTTAAATGAGCAAGTCAAACATTTCTTCGGAGAGTTTGATCCTGGCTCAGGA
>NZ_JBIQFF010000024.1:0-13878 GCF_045369295.1 Priestia sp. 179-F W1.4 NHS
GAGCCAAAGTGAAAAAATATAGTAAACGGAGGAATTAGTTTGCAAACTATGTTTCATTATAACTGGTTGGTTAGAGAAGAATGGTATCAATGGTGTGAGAATATTCCACTAGAGGAATTGCTTCGAAAACGAACAGGAGGAGTAGGAGGAATATTGCATACTCTCTTTCACATTGTTGATGTAGAGTGGAGTTGGATTCGTGTTCTTCAGGGAAAAGATGATTTCCAGGAGAATTTTGAGGAATATCAAAGCTTAGAAAAAATTCGCCAGCTAGATACAAACTTTCAGTTTGAGGTAAGAGAGTTTGTTAGGTCTTGGAATGCAGAAAAAGAAAAGAATATTCTTTATGATCCACAACCAGACGGAAGTATAGCAACTGACACTTGGGGAGAAGTTATGCGTCACGTGATTGCTCATGAAATACATCATATTGGACAATTATCGATATGGGCTAGGGAGATAGGGAAGAAACCAGTTTCAGCCAATCTTATTGGTAAAGAGCTTAGTCATACATTATAATTACATTCTATCAAAGTTTACGTATTAATTCAGAATGTATGTCATGTCCAACCATTGTTACCATAATCAAAATTGTTAGTAGTAAAGCAAAATATCAATAGCCATATCTATGATTAGATATGGCTATTATATGTACATAAACACTATCGATTATGAGTTTATTCTGTTTAGGATTGTTGCTCTATTTGTAGTGAAGAGTATATAATCTTGCTTCTTAGTTTTAATGAGAATTTGATCAGTCGTACCATATGGAGGCTCTATACGGATTGCATCGGATTGTTTACCGCCATACGTATCGTCTTCCGTAACTTCAATAATATCTTCTAGTGCAATATTAAATTTGGCAAGTTGCCATTTTATAATTAATTCTTTTTCTGTTTTCTTCACATCAATCCCCACTGTGAACATATAAATATCCTTCTTTTTTCCTTATAATTACATTTTAACACATATAAAGAGAGAGAAATTAATGAATACGATATGTATTATTAGTTTACATAAAATGGATTATAGGAAATGAAATCTGTATCCAAAAATCTCTATATATGTTATATAAAAGAATATAGACGCATCAGAAATAAAGGTTACACAAAAAATAGGAGTGAATATTATAACTAGTCCTACAGCAATTATAATTTTATTTTTGAATTTAGTAACTCTTATTGTAGTATTTAAAGGTTTTCAAAATAGTAAAGTAAACTTCACACTTCAAAACGCTATATTAGGCCTCTTAATAACTATTTTAGTCATTAATTTGGTAATGACATTTATAATCTAAAGTTCAAATATATAAATTAAAAAAGTTTAGTTACCATAGATCATGAACTCCTAAATTATCTCGAAGAAAGTTAGGAATAAAGGAAATAATTAAACTAAACGATGACATGACTAAGAATTGTATAATACTTAAAACACGCATATTCTTTTTCCAAACTTCCACTTTAGCTCACTTCTCTTACTTATTTATTAAAGTCATGGAAGTTGAGGGATAACGATTGCCTGCTGCTCTACCGATTGGAGCAATTTCATCAATAATAGCTTTAATGTCTAGGGGTAAATCTACATCTATAGCAGCCACATTCTCTTCTAAATAAGCCTTTTTCTTTGTTCCAGGTATAGGAATAAGATCATCTCCATTGGATAATACCCAAGCTAAAGCGAGTTGTGATGTACTAATATTCATATTGTGCGCCACTTCTTCTAATTTCATAACTAAAGAGAGATTATGATTAAAATTTTCTCTTTGGAATCTAGGTGTATTTCTTCTATAATCATTTTCCGCAAGTTTACCGATGGATTTAATTTCACCTGATAAGAACCCTCTTCCTAGGGGGCTATAAGGTACAAGGGATATTCCCAAATTACGGCAAGTGGGTAACACATCTTCTTCTACTTCGCGGCTCCATATCGAGTATTCAGTTTGTAAGGCATCAATGGGATGTATTTTATGGGCACGTTGAATTGTTTGATCAGAAGCTTCTGATAGACCGATATGACGAACTTTCCCTTCTTCTACTAGCTGTTTCATAGCACCTACTGTTTCCTCAATTGGTACCCTAGTATCAACGCGATGTAGATAGTAAAGGTCAATATATTCTGTTTGTAAGCGTTTTAGACTTGCTTCACAAGCTTGTTTTACATATTCAGGTCTTCCATTAATCTCAATGACCTCTCCAACTTCGTTTCTAACAAAACCAAACTTTGTAGCTATGTTTACACTACTTCTTTGATTCTTTAAAGCTTTTCCAATCAATTCTTCATTTTTACCTAAACCGTACTGATCTGCAGTATCAAAAAAGTTAACCCCTAGACTTAAAGCATGGTGAATTGTTGAAATGGATTCACCTTCATTTTGATGGCCATAATATTCAGACATACCCATACAACCTAATCCCAAAGCTGAAACCTGTAAAGATCCAATACTTCTATATTTCATTTGTTTTCCTCCTTTTGTCGTCCTATACATTAGCAGTATATTGATTAGAGTGCGCTATAAGGCAAGGGGGAAATAGTTCATTTATAGAAATAATTGATACTTGCTAATTTAAAAACACAAAAAAAGACCCTTAATTTAAGGTCTCATCAAACAAATTTGTTAAATAATTTAAATTTTCTCCTCCATTTTTTTATAATAGTCAATTTTTTCACTGATTTTTGTTAGATTACTTTCTAGTTCTTTTATTTGCTTAAGAACATTTTCTTGATGAATTTCTAATAATTCTCGTCGCGCGGTTGCTGTAGAATCGCCTTGACGCCTTAATTCTGCAAATTTCTTCATGTTAGTTATCGGCATTCCAGTTTTACGTAACCTGATGAGAAAATCAATCCATAAAATGTCGGTTTGTCTGTATGTACGGTATCCATTTTCATCTCTCTCAATATCACTTAGTAGACCAATATTCTCATAATAACGCAGAGTATATGCACTAAGACCGGTGATTGAGGAGATATTCTGAATTGCTAATAGTTTTTCCATGAAAATTATTATAGCACACTTACAATATTATACAGATATTTAATTGATGATTGTAGAAATTGTTATGGTGTAGCAATAAAGGTAATTATAGTTTAATTTTTAAAGCTTAACTATTAATTGGAGTATAAGCTGGTTTTTATTTATTAAAAAACTTCACGCTTTATAAAGAAAACTTTCTGAAATACCTAAAATACATCTTGCTTTAGAGCGCACTGTAAGGAGTATTCTTTAATTTACATTCATTTTCATTTATATTTCAGGAGGACTTACAATGAATAAAGGAATTTTTATTTTAGCAGTTACAACATTTGTTGCCGGTACAGTGGAATTAGTAATCGCAGGTATATTAGGGATGATTGCTGAAGATTTACATGTTTCTGTAGGCACAGTGGGTCAGTTGGTTTCCATTTTTTCTTTTGTTTTTGCATTTGGAGCACCTATACTTATTGCCTTAACTTCTCGAATTGAGCGACGTAAATTGTTGCTTATAGCCATGCTGATTTTCTTGGGAGGAAATATTTTATCTATATTCAGTATGAGTTTCACAACTTTATTAATCGCTAGGATTATTCTTGCAGCTAGTTGTTCTATCGTAGTTGTTGTCTCCGTTACAATGGCTGCTAATACAGTTGCTGCTGAATTAAGAGGGCGTGCTATAGGAATTATTTTTATGGGCTTAAGTGCCTCACTCGTGTTAGGTGTACCACTAGGCACAATAATTGGTGAAAATTTTGGTTGGAGAATGACATTTTTATTAGTTGCAGTACTTAGTATTATATCTATGTTAGGGATTATTAAATTTCTACCTAAGGTTCCCCCACAACCTACGGTATCCTTACTTAAACAAATAGCTACATTGAAAAGTAAAAAGATTGTTTCAATACATCTTATATCTGTTTTAGAGTTAACAGGACATTTTACTGTTTATACTTATTTTACACCATTTCTTCAAACTACAATGGGATTATCAACAAACATGATTAGTGTTGTTTTACTGACTTTTGGTGTAGCTGGAATAGCAGGAGGATGGATTGGTGGCTGGTCTTCCGATAAATTTGGAGGAGCTAGAACTATTTTGATATCTCTCGTGTTATTTGCATCTTCTTTATTTGTATTACCCTACGCCACAAGATCAATAATTAGTCTACTAATTGTAGTTATACTGTATGGATCGTTAGTTTGGGCACTTAGTCCAGCAGTACAGAACTATCTTGCTAAAGCAGCACCTGAATCTTCCGATATTCAGCTGGGTTTAAATACTTCATTTTTACATCTTGGAGTGGCTTTAGGTTCTGGATTTGGAGGGATATTAATCAATTATTATCCTGTTACAACAAATATATGGGTTGCAGGTATAATGGTTACTTTAGCACTTTTTTCAGCAGTTTACTCTGTTGTGCAAACTAAACAAGATCGTGTTTCGACTAGATTAACAATTTCTAATAAGTAAATCGTTATTTCAAAAGGTTTTCCTCTATTTTTATCCATTAGAGATAGTAACGTCCTTTGTAACGGTACAATTTTATAAATACAAAATACCCTTAATATAATGATATGACCCTATCAATAGTAGACAGATCAAAAGGATTACTTTTTCTGTCTACTATAGGGGGGGATATCAGAATAAAAAAAGGCTTTTTTTTAATGTGATTTCCGATAATTTACGTTATAGTAATTAAGATTTAGACTAAAGTATGAATCTCTTTCATCACTAGGCATGATTTAAAAATCCCTATTTTTGTTATTATTCCCTATCCACTAACCCTTTCTTTTAAATAACCTAGAAATCCATTTTGGACTTTAACTATATGGTCACCTATCCAACTACTATTGACCCTAAAGTAATACCAACTTCGGGATTCACCTAAAAATTCTCTAACGCTATAACCTTCTTTGATTAAATGGGCTTGAATTTCTTCTTTCCAATCATTAAACATCTTCTTCCCTCCTATTTAAGATTGTTAAGACTTTCCTTTTACTAATCCCCATTTCATTCAAGGAGAAACCAATCATTCTTATTATTCATATATGGGAGTAATATCTATGTCATATAAGTTTTATAGCAATTTCAACTAAGCTGAATTGAGTACCTTCAAAAGATTTGTAAAGGGTAGCATGACATAACAAAAAAGCCGAAAAGTTACCTCTCGGCTTTTTGAATCGCATGGTAATAGCTTTGTATACAACCAGTAAGAGAGTTTAATCTTTCCAAACCTCATTCATTAAATCTTCAATTTCTTTTGCCAGCTTTTTCGTTTCACCTTTATCAATTTCAACTTTATCTCCCGTAATATAAACGACATCTCCAACTTGTGTATTCTTGGGAAAGATATCTTTAGGATAATCTTTTGTTTTTCCTTCGATTTCAACAACAGCAAATCCCTCTTCAAATCGATCAATAATACCTTTTATTTTTTTCATAATTACCTCGATTTTTTAACAGAATAAGATGATCCATCACCTGTAATCATAATCGTACCACTTTGGTCTGTTCGCAGAATACTTGCTTTAGAATTCTTTAGTAGGTTCACAACTTGAGAAGTAGGGTGTCCATAGCTATTTTTGCCAACGCTAATAACCGCATACTTAGGTTTTACGGCATCTAAGAAATTCTTACTTGTAGACGTTTTTGCACCATGATGGCCAACTTTAAGTACATCTGCACGTAGTGTTTTCTTTGCCTTAATCATGTCTGCTTCTGCTTTTGTTTCAGCATCGCCTGTAAATAAAAATGTATTCTTCTTATAAGCCATGTGTACAACAGCACTCCAGTCATTTAAATCGCTGTTAGCATAAGTCTTGGTAGGTCCCACAATTTGAGCGTTTACATCTTTAACAGGTAGCTTTACACCTGCTTGTGCTGTTTGAATCTTTAACTTTTTCTTCTTAACTGCATTTAAAAAGTCTTTGTATGCTTGAGTGTTATTACTTACTTTCGGTGCATAAACATTTTCTACTTTGAACGCATTAATGATTTCGTCTAAACCACCAATATGATCAGCATCAGGATGAGTAGAAATTAAGACTTCTATATCATCGACTTTTTGTTTCTTTAAATAACTTACAACTGCATTTCCTTTTCCTTTGTTTCCACCGTCAATGACAATGTCCTCACCATTAGGAGCTTTAATATAGATACTATCTCCTTGACCTACATCAATGTAGTGTACTTTCATGGTTTTAGGTGTTGCTGCGTAGGATGAAGCTGGAGCTGTAGCAATCCCTATTCCTATAACAAGCGAAGAAACAAGCTTGAAAACACGACTCTTCATTGTTTTATCCCCTTTTGATAAATATATTTTTATTTGTATTGTTCATTTATAGCAAAATTAATTTTACTACATGAAACCATTTGTTAATACAAATAAATTTGAATATTTTTACTTATAAAGGTGAAAAAAGTCATGTTATATGTGAAGATAAGTAACAAAATGGAGGTAAATAGTAATGAAATGTGCTATTTTAAGAATAAGGTGAGATTGACATTTTAGGAGAAGTGGGCCTTATGATCAAGCTACTACATATAGTTAATTCTAAATTCTCTAGTATGGACGATTAGCTTGAAAGAGAGATGTTTTCAGATATTATGTTACAGGCAAACAACTAAAAAATAATGGATGTAGAAGATAAGCAACAAAGTATTTGTTATGAAAGGTGTTTCTATACTACATAATAACTGTAGTTTGACTGTTTTTAAAATCTTATAAAGGGGGGGCACGTGAATGAAGAAAGAGCTCTTATTTAAATCGTATGTCTTGCTGTTTGATATTGAAATAACACTTGCCAGTATAATAGAAAAAGAAATGACCACACATTATGGACATTTATGGCGACAAATTTTTTTCGCTGAAGGTGGAACTCAACTCTCCGATAATATCCCCTTGTTATTCCGGTTAAACCTTCTGCAAGGTATCTTCACTGATCATGAATTACACGACCTATGTACATTAGTAGATGTAAAAAACACTTTGAATCAACAATCAACTATTTCTCAGGATGATTTTGACCACCTTAACTATTTCTCTCACCAACTAAACAGAAAGAAATTTCCCTCATTATCTATCTAACTTTATTCACAGTAAAAAATTTCAAAAACACCTAAGCATAATAAGAAGTAACTAGGGGTTATACTGTTAAACACTTAATGAATATGAAAAGCCTACTTGTATAAGACCAAGTAGGCTTTTCTGCTACGTTAAAGTCTATAAAACATTTACGTATCATTCCCAAGACAATTATAGCATTTTCTATTTATATTTGTAGAAAATCTTCTACTTTTACGTCCTTCTTTAACTTTCGCAATCCGTTATTTATTCTAAAGATGGTGGAGTATTTAGGTATGTAGTCTTTATCGTTACAAAGCCTAGATATAGTTGGGCGACTTAACTTTGTTGCCTTTTCGAGTTCTAATTGATTAATATCTTCTTGCTTATCTAACCATCTTCCAAATCTTGTTCGCTTTTTTCCTAAGCCTAGAATCATAAAGCCATCTCCTTTAAGAAGAAGTATGGACATTATGTAACTTTTTTAATCATTAGAAAAAAAGTTACATATAGGACAATCAGTAGTTCATATCATAATTTAAGACGTCAGAAAGAGACGTCAACTTAAACTATTAGGAATGGAGCGAATCAAGTGACAAAAGAATTAGCAATCGCGTTATTGAATCGAAAAGACGTCTATTTAACCTTAGAAGGTAAGCAGATGTTAGAGGTCATTCTAAAAGAGAAAAACGCATATGAAGAAAAATAAGAAGCCAAAAAATCATGTAGGCACCTATCGACCAACTGTGCGGTATCATTCCATTTATCGTACATATGTGGAGAGTCTGTTTCAGGCTACCGAATTAGACCGAAATCAAATTATGAGGTGTGCGCTTTTTACAGCAGCGCACAACCCTGTTTTTTTAGCGCTAATGAATCAGTATAAAGTGAGTGACGTCCCTCTCCCCTCTTCTCCATGGCAGTCTTCTTCCCACCCGTTATGGATGGAACAAGAGCCAAACACCGAAGAGAAAGGAGGAGGCAACCATGATGACCTTGAACCAAAAGGAACGTTTACAAGTGCTTTTACGTTACTTGGAACATCAACAGATGGCCAACCAATGTCAGGAGCAACTACTCAACCCAACCAACAGTCCCCTAACCATGAAAAAGCAGCACGCATTACGAGACGTCAGCAACCGATTGAGAGACGAACAAGGGAGATTCCTACCTTACAATTATCAAACAATGGAGGAATTAGACTTGATTTTAGATAAAGAATTCGAGATACAACGAAAACTAAAGATAGATCCGATTGAAGGTTCTTATAATAGTTATGCGGTGAACGAAAAAGAAAAGAGAGACTGGAGTGGGAATGTCTATTTAGCTTGTGTTGCAGCTATTTTAGCAATAGCTTTTTTTAGCTGACGTCTTTTTAGAATAGTGTCGATATTTTGGTCATAAACATATAGCATGAATACAGTTAAGACCGCCTTATACACTGATACATAATGGGCGGTCTTTGTTCTAAATATGATTAAAAACGTTTGGAAAATAGAAATGATTTCGGTAACGAAAAATAAGGAAATAGATATATATTAAATATATCTATTCAAACTTGTGACATAGGAGGAATGTAGATGGAAAATAGCCCTCGTTTTGAAGAATTAGTTTCTGATTTTGAGGAACGTTTAGATCGACATTTAAATGACAGAGAAAAAGAGTTACTTGCGTGGATAGTGAAAAAAGAAGTAATAAGTATTTTCAATAATCTATAGTTAACCTTTTCATATTTCAAGAAACTTTCTAATGTTTAGCTATCCTACTCATAACCGGTAGTTGATACAAAGAAAAACCTCCTACACCTTGATGTGTAGGAGGTTTGAATAGTCCCCACTAGTAGATTAGAAATAGAGGGTATTCGGCATTGTTGATTAAGTATTAATTTACAAATACTTGTTTATCTTTTATTTCACCTGGTTTTGAATATGTAACATACGTGCCTGCCATCATGTCATGAAGACTTCTTTTATCCTTACGGAAAATCACCATGAACACACTTACAATTAACGCAATACCTAATGTAATACCATAAACAATGCCAGCTACAAGAACTCTTAGTAGCATTGCTCCGATTCCAAGTTTTTTTCCATTGACTTTGACAATTCTAACTCCAACAATTCGTTTCCCTATAGTATAGCCATACCATAATATAGGTACAGCAACCGCATAGATGAAACCTATGAGTGATGTAATGGGATCTTCACGATCAAAGTCTCCTGTAATAAGAAAGCCAATAAGACCCAAAGGAATACTTACAATAATGCCATCTAACAGATTTCCTAATAGGCGTATCCAAAATCCTGCTGGTTTTGTTACTTGATTCACTTTATATTTCTCCCCTTCTTGTAAATTAACACTTTATCTATCTAAATAGCTCCTCAGATGATGATAACATGATTGAAGAGGAAGGTAAAAAATATAAAATATTTAAAATTTATCCACTAATAATAAAATACATGTCTCTAGTATTGATATTACTAAATACATATTCATAGAAAAGAGATAAAAAATTAATTAGGCTTTTTTAGTTGTAAATTTCCCTTATTAAAGATAATAACGGCATTATAAGCTTCATATAAGGCATACACAGGGTAACAAAAAGCCATAAATACAATCATAGTTGGTACCTTTTCAACAACAGGAAAATGGCCGGACAAGAAACTTTTAACCGTAATTCCTAGATAAACCAATAAAGGAATGATAACAACAGCTAATAACAATAACCACGGGGTCATTTTGGTTTCCTTCAGTTTTTCCCGACAATGTGGGCATTTCATTGTAAAAGGACTTGAAAAATCTTCGAAATGCTCAATTGTAATAGGTTTTTGACACCCTGGACAAGGCGTTGACTTTTTCATGTAAGTTTCTCCTTTTTGAAATGTAAAATAGTAGAAATAATAGGGTTATTGAATATATAACATTGCTCTTTTAAAAAAAGCTTTAAATAAGTTTAGAGCTGTCTACTTTGGTAGGATCTACACGTTTCATATAGGTAGCTGCCATTGAATCGTGTAAACTTCGCTTATCCTGGCGGAAAACCACCATAAAAAGGCTAATGATAACAACTATTGTTATTGTAAGACCACACATAAGACTCACGATGAAGACACGTAAAACCATAGATCTACATTTCGCTAAGGTTGTAGTTAAATCGTTTGTATACCTTGTTTTTGTGTTGGTGATTCGTTCTCATAATGTTGATGATGACATGTTGCTCACTTTTCCAATGCACATTCACATCATGAATCATAGAAGGTTGAATGCCTTGAAGCTCTTTATATTGGTTAAGAGTGCTTCCGGGTTGTCTGTAGTACATTCTAAGAGAATCAGCCTTTTGTTTTTGCTCATAATCAAAGTAATCAGTGGTTTGTTTGTACATCTTTTTTACTTCTACAATGTTTTGTTGCTCAGGAGATGTGCTGGTTGTAAGTGAGACGCTGTGTATCATGCTTTGTTGTTCCTGACTTTTGTCTATAAAGTAATTCATCATAAAAACGAGAGTAATAACTCCAACGGATAACATGATCCAAAGCCACTTTTTCATGTCAACACTTCCTCTTTTATGATTGAAAATCAAAATGAGTAGATGATCTCATTGCGAAATAGCATTTTCTGCTATTTCGTATCCTTAGATAATAACATACTCAAAAACTCTTGGAAGGTCTCAGCAATCTTTGATGTAGCTGGATCACACTCAAATGATTCTTCATAATCTAGAAAATCGACAGACGGATTGTTCCTATCATAGTGAAAGTTCAAACATAAATAATCTCCCCATGCTAGCTTCGCAATCGGAATTAATTCAGATCCAATGAGATCTTCATCATAGAAATTCCGCCCTTGTTCTCCTAAAGAGGTTTCGCAGCAACCAATATCATACACACCATAAGGATGCTCACTGAAGTTTTTAATAATGCCCAAAAAACGTTCAATTTGACACCTCTTATTGATGATTGTTAGTGGTGTAGAATCTATTACTGTACATCCGTTATATTGTTTCAAGAATTCTTTATACGCATTGGGCAATTGGATGCGAAAAGAACCTTCTATTTCTGCGATGTCTTGATTCTGTGGTAATGGATAAATGATGCTTTCCTTCACAGCCTTAACTGTTATCGCTCTCCTTGTAATAAGTCATCTTCAAGGAAATACATTATGATTTCTGATATTCATACATAACTGGAACTTTATCCATTTCAAGAGTTTTGGCCACAATATAACGACGGTAACCATCTTTCAAGATATTCGATCCTTTTTCAATCGTTAATGGCTCATCCAGACGCCCTGTACGCTTCACAAAATCAATGACTTTTTGTGTTTTTTGAGGGTTTGGACGTGTCTTTAAAAACTCTTCAGGTACGATGATTTCATCGAAACTTAGAAGATCTTGTGTTCCTTTTGGCTGATTTGTTATTTGTTTCTTTTGTGGCTCCACCTTTTTCTCTTGAACAGGTGTCTCCTTCACTTCTGCCTGTACTTTTTCAGCTTTCTTCTCTTCATTTGCTGCAGGTTGAGAAGTAGGTGCCGGTTTTTCTTCCTGTTTGGTAGCAGCAACTTCTTGTTGCGCTGTAGAAGCCTCTTGTTTGGCCTCTTTTTTATCGTTTGGTTCATTGTCTTCTTTGTCTTTCTTATTCGGTAGAACGGTAATCTGGAAGCAGATTACACCTACTTCACCAGGGCATTCATCAATCGGAATGTCTAAAGTTGGTTCTCCTTGAATTAAGATCTTTTCATGCATAATACTTTTTTTCGTGAGACCTGTTTTGTTAAAAGCCTTCTTTGCAACAAATACCGTGTACGAAATAAACGTACTCTTCTTCAAGCCTTTAGGCGCAGATGGTGACCCTTTTTCACGCATATCAAAGGCAACATAGCGATCGTATTCTCGTAGTGGTCCTGTGGCTGATCCAGTTAACGTAATTTTATGTGGCATAATGTGCTCCTCCTGCGTAGATATAGATTTATTTATTATTTAGAACAGTGTTCTAAATAAACATATCCTAATAATAATTTAGCTTCTAAGGGATTTCTTCTGTCGTACATATAACCAGAGACTATGTGCATACTTGTAGTGTGGACTTGTAGCTCAATGGCAGAGCAGCCAGTCGTATTACACTATACAACTTTGGTGTCTTGCAGGTTCAAATCCTGCCAAGTCCTCTCTTAAAACACTGAATACGTTAGAAATAATGAAAATCCTTGCTATGCTTTAACTATTTTTAAAATTAAGAAGCTGGTTCCTTTAATTTAGTATATTGATGCAATAAGTCTTGCTCCTCAGGTGTTAATGCTTGTCCTAAATCTCGTTTCAGTTCCGCCATTTCTAATGAACTGTACGTAGAGCAGTGTTCTTGCAGCAAGCATTCCTCTTCTGGTGTAAGTTCTTGTCCTAATTCCTGTTTTAATTCAATTATTTTTAGCTGCTGCTCTAACGGTATTTCTTCTTTTTCTGTAGCCTTCTCTTGATCCTGCTCAGTCTTTAACCAATCAGGAACGATTTCTTTACGGATAATATGTTTTGGTATAAACAATTTTGTTGATGACTCTTCTTTATGTATAACTTCCTCATGAGTTGGATATACTGATGAATAATCCTGATTTTTAGAATCAGCCAACTGATAGAATTGGTTTTTCGCAATTTTATAGAGTAATTGGCACATATTATCTAAGGACAAAGATTTGCCTTTATGATTAGCTTCATATACATATTTGTCTAATCCAATAATAGATGTATACGCAATTTCATGTACTTGCCCTTTGGTAATATCAATCTCTGTATCTCGTTTAACCGTTTTTGCAGCATTTTGAATGCGAGCATAAAAGTCTTTTAGCTGATGACCATACTTACCCGAGTAGACTTGATTAACTTTTTTAGGAACACCTTTGATATAAGTAAATGACTGTGAAGCAGACATTAAATGATTATTTATATGATTTACAGGTAAATCAAGGTTAATAAAGGCACCAGGTGATTTATCAGCCTTTAAGCTTGGTGTATCAACGTTTTCCGCACTTTCTGGATACAGCACAGGAAGCGTCACAGGAGTTGTCATTTCTTCTGGTTGGACCATTTGTATACCTGTTGTATCATGGGCAAAAAAGATTTCGTCGCAAATCCGATTAAAGTTCTTATGGCTTTTAAGAATAAATACATAGCTATCAGGGTGAGTACCTGTTGCATCCTCTTTAATGTAACGTGCTACAAGTATAAAAGGTGTCGCTTTTAACGAACGTACAAAACGAGAAACCGTACTTTTAGAAACTTTAAATTTCTTCATGAGTGTTTCAGAACGAATGGCTTGGATGCCTGTAGCCACAAGATTATAGATGACATGATCGAGCATTTCCATTCTTTTTTTAGGAAATTCTTTATGTATAGCTGATTGGTTCTGTTTATAATGAGTACGAATAATTTCTAAAAACTCTTCTTTCTTTTTCCGAAGTGTGGATTTGTTCTTCCATAACCACTTAAACCGTCCGTTAAAGGTGTCTACATCTTTTAAATAGCAGGTTAATATTTTTGTCATTTGTTCATTATCTCCTTTAAGGAACAAAAAAAGACACTGTTTCCCTGGAGAAAGGAAAACAATGTCGTGATTTTGATGAACTAAGCCCTTGAAATAGATAGCTATTTCATATAAAATAAAACCATAAGTTTTATTTTATAGAAAAACTAACTCTATTAACAAGAGACTTCGACAAGTGTTTTCCCTACTGTGGCTAGGGGGAACGGTTTAAGAGTGCTACCAACACGTCTTAAACAGTTGAAGTCTTTTTTCTATTCCGGTCATTTTTGTTAGTTTTATTATAGCGTTAATTAATCTCATAATTCAATAA
>NZ_JBIQFF010000025.1:0-13526 GCF_045369295.1 Priestia sp. 179-F W1.4 NHS
GCCCGTTGGTCAAGCGGTTAAGACACCGCCCTTTCACGGCGGTAACACGGGTTCGAATCCCGTACGGGTCATCAAAAGAGCAGTTTGCAAATGCAAACTGCTCTTTTATTTATGATGGATAAATGAAGAGTTTTATAGAAGAGACAATTTTTAATGAGACTAATAAGCTAAATCAAAAAAGACGTTTTAATCCATACATATGTGGTAAACAGATAGTACAGAGCCCAAATAAGATTTTTAGAGGCTACTGTGAAAGGTTAAATACTTAGATGAAGGGACTGATTCGATTTTTAAAGACGTAACAGCGACTTCAGCAGATGTATTACCCAAATTGATAAGTAGGTATTGTAATTTAACGAACGGCACTCTCGTTATGAATCGATATACGTGACGAAAGGGCCTCACAAGGGCAAATGAGAACGAGAATTATTTAGTTGTAAGAGACGGGAGCCTGTATCATTTTTGATGCAGGCTCTTATTATGTTGATGATATAACGTAAGATACATAAGGTGTTAAATCTCAATATTATTTGAGGGATTCATGTTCTACTTAATGTGAATAATTGTTGATATATGTAAGGTTTTGTAGATGAATAAGTTGGCCAGAGATATTGAATAATCACCTCGTATAGAGTACAATGAGTTGAATATAAGTTCAACTTAAAAGATGAGGTGTTTATAAATGAAAATTTCACGTTTTAATAAAGATTGCGGTAACTCTGTTGATATGAACATTATGGACGGATATCTATTCGATTTTCCAACGAATGTAGTTGAACTTCAAAAGGAAGCTGCAGACTCGTTTTTCACAGATGCTGTTACAGCTCCAGAAGAATTTAAGAAGCGTATTTTACTTTCTACAACCATTCATGGGGAAGAGAAAGAGCGTTATTTCTTAGTAGGAGACATTGCAGCTAGTCAATTGCTGGCTAATAATCATATTAATAAATTACATAATAAAATTACAAGTCACATTCCATACATCACTTTTTTAGCTGCGATAGCGTATTACTATGCGTTACATGCGAAAGATAAAAAAGACAAAAACATTGAAATTGGTTATTTTTCTACCATGCTACCAATCTGGCTCCTTAAGAAAGAGAGCACGTTTGGGGCAGCTCAAAAAGCCATGGCAAATCGTTTCTTAGGTGACCATTCGTTTACGGTGCATACACCTGGATTTGAAAATACGTTAAAAGTAGTAGTAGAAGAAAGTGCGTGCTTAAAAGAGGGAGAAAGTGCACGTTTTGCCTTAAAAAAAGACTTAACGCTTGAAGATCGTGAAGATGCGAATGAGTATGTGGAATGTGAAACAGTTATGGTGGACATTGGTGGTGGTTCCATTGATGTGGTTATTTTACCGGAAGGGTTGAAAGCTGCCAATAGTCGTGAGTCATTCCAAAGCATTGAAGGCATTCCTTATTTGGCGCATATTGATAAATTACGTAAAGAAAAATTCCTAGAGCTGTTTACAGACTTACGTGCCTTTGATCAATTTATTCTTGATAACTACAGCAAACAAAAGTTTGTATTGAAAAACGAAAACACAGGTGAATCCATTGATTTAACAAATACAATCAAGTCTTCTCTTCGAGAATATGTAGAGATTTTATTGGCTAAATTAAATGATGTTGCACCACCACCAGCAAATAAAGTACGTAAATATGTATACTGTGGTGGGGTAGCTCCTACTTTAGAAGTTGCTATCATGAATAGCATGCGTGACAAAATTGGAGAAGAACGTACGGAGAAGTATCATAAGGTTCCTCAAGATAGCCGCCATTTAAATTTATTTGGCTTAGAGATTCGTAGTATTGGTTACGTTCAAAAGAAGCAAGCAGCAGAGAAGAAAGCCGTTAAATCCTAACAACGTAGGTGATGGGGATGTCAGAGCGTCAAAATGCGTTTACGATTAAGACAAATCGATTGAGTGATGAAGTGTATAATCAACTAGCCACATATGCTAAATCGCGTAAATTAGGGGATTATATTTCATCTTTAATTCTACGTGATCTAGATGATTCATCTACTGGAAGAAAAGCAATGGAAAACACACGAACCTACGAAATGCTTGAACATATCAAGAATGAATTAGCTGATTTAAAAACATTAGCAAAAACAACAGGTTTTGTAGGAAGTGTCTCTTTCAAAGAAGAAGAGCCTTTAAAGGTTTCCAAAGTGAAAGAAGGAAAGATTGCCGATTTAGAAAATATATCTGGCTCATTAGACGATGATGACTTAGAAGAATATAACGATTTTTAAACAGTAAAGCCACTAGAAACATACTAGTGGTTTTTTCTATTTTTATTTAATAGGACTATTTACACTGGTTTAAATTCATGTTAGCGTTAAAATTAACCAATCGACTCCTAAATTCAGTAGACGTATTACCTAACTTTTATCCAAGGTCTATTTATCATTGAAATATAAAAAGTACTACGTAAAGCAGTACAAACAATTATACCTTATAGGATAAAGGCTGAGTTTTAATAATTATTTAAACAAAGGAGAAATTACATGCACTTTTTAAAGAAACTGAAAGTAGGATTTCTAGGCGTTTTCTTAGTAGGAACTCTATACATAGGATCTCCTGCATCCGCGTCTGTGTCGTTACAATCAACTAGTCATAAACAAGAAATAACTTCGCTGCAAACACAGCTAGTTAAGATGGGATATTTACACGTAAATCCAACTGGTCAGTATGGTTTATTGACTCAGCAAGCCGTTAAGAATTTTCAACATGATGTGGGGATCACGCAAGACGGGGTAGTCGGACCTGGTACATATGCAAAAATAAATAATGTAGAAAAAATGGCGCATGTGGTTTATGGCGAGGCGCGAGGTGAGGTCTATGAGGGGCAAGTAGCTGTAGCAGCTGTCATTCTGAACCGTGCTAAAAGTCCAGATTTTCCACAAAGTATACCTGGCGTTATTAGTCAACCAAATGCGTTTACAGCTTTAAATGACGGACAATACGCTTTGGCACCAAATCAATCTGCTTATAGAGCAGTAACGGATGCATTTAAAGGATGGGATCCTACCAATGGGGCTGTCTATTATTATAATCCTACAACTGCAACAAATAAATGGATATTTACACGCAAAGCATACAAAAGAATCGGTAGTCACGTTTTTGCTTATTAGTTTTAAATAGTTAGAGTACAAATGAAGTAATATATTTTTAGCTATTATATATTCGTATAATTGACTTACATAGGATATGCAGTCATTTATTATCTAGATGTTTTAAAGGTTTAATATAACTTTTATGGAAAAAACATGATATAATTGAGTTGCCATTCGATTTTAATACATCTTATACGTTTGAACCCTGACAAAAAGCTACCTCTTCTACTGATGAGGTAGCTTTTTATTTTGCTGTCATTAAGTTTTGTTCAGCATAGACAGCTTAAAAGAGAATTTAACTAGTTTGGATGATTGTAATTGGAGGAATTTGAATACGAGTTAACTATAAATAGCCTAGTAGAGCAATATCAAACACAACTTTTACATATAGCGTCAGCATATGTAAAAGACAGTCATGCGGCCGAAGACATTGTGCAGCAGGTCTGGATTAAGTACTATCAACTTCTGAAGCTAGAAGGTAAAGATAGTAAAAAATCAGCGTATGCATGGTTATATCGTGTTACTGTTAATCAGAGTATTGATTTTTTGAGAAGGGTGAAGAACAAACGAGTCATATCCTCTAACAATATAGAGATGACTCAATACTCACAAAACATTGATACTATATTATTGGAACAACATGTAATAGAAAGATTGGAAAATGAGGAACTTCTTAAAAGGATAGATATTTTACCTGAAAAGTATCAGCATGTTATTGTTTATTTTTATTTTAAAGACTTACCTTATAGTGAGATTGCTACTACCTTAAATATTAGTATGGGAACAGTCAAGGCGAGGCTTCATCGAGCAAAATTTTTACTGAGAAAGATGTATGTGAAGCAAGGTAGTAATTAGCTCGATATTTGTTTCGTTTTTACAATGCTCTTTTTTATTAGATATCAACAGTGTATGTAGGGTGTAGAAAAAATAAATGACGATACTTTTTTTGACAAAATCCGACAACCATTATATAGTAAAATAATTGTAAATTTACATATTGAGATAAAGGCAAACTAGTTGAAAAGCTAGGACGCAAAGCTACAGGTCTAAGGTCTAAGGGCTATGGCAGCTGAGCCCCCTGAATATCTGGAGGTAATTCTTATGGACAGTAAAGGACAATTAGTAGTACAAGAACTAAATCAAGAGTGGATTGAACTTATAAAGGAAGCTAAGGAATTAGAATTGACCATTGAAGAAATTAGGAAATTCCTAGAGAGTAAATAGATACAATGACCATAAACAACATTAATCATTCATTAATGTTGTTTATGGTTATTTAATTCTTGAGATCTTCTATTTAAAAACTCTTTAAATTCCTCTTGAGTAATGTCTGAATTCATCGCTTCTTTGACTAAATCTAGCCATTCCTGGGGAAGGGTAGTTAAATTATTCACTGTAATATTCCTCCTCTACAACTTGTCCTATTATAAAGTAAATTACTTTTCAATATAACCCATAAAGTAAAAATTATTACTTTTAACCTATTATTTAATAATATATGATATTTTTGGAATAAATACAGTTATTTAGTTTATGGAAAACCAAAATTTTAATGACCTAGCTAAGCCAATAAAGACGTAAGCAATGAATGGTAAGCAGATTCAAGGTTGACCTTTAATTATGGAAGTAAAACTGAAAGGATTTTATTAGTGAAAAAGGACGAATCACTTACAAAATACTTAATAATTGATAATATGGGGAGGATAAAGATACCACCTCTGTTTTTAAAGAATGCTAATATCCATCCATCTTCTAAAATACAATTCTTCAACTATAAAACCTTTTTTGTTATGAGACAGGTTAAATTTTTACCGGTACGGTTGGAGAAAAAAGCAGCAAAAAATTTGACTAGATCTATCAACGAATTAGGCTGTATTGTAATTCCAAAGATGCTTCGCGAAATACATGATATAAATTTACACGAGGAAATAGAAGTGAAAGTCATTAATACGAGCATTGTTTTAAAGAAGAAAAAAGAGGAAAATAAACCTACAGGTCTAATAAGGGAACCTTTAGAACCTGAACTGAATAAGTTATCTTTACTTGAAATTAAAGAAGGGAGGGTAAAACTCCCTTCTTCTGTGCTCAAATCTCTCGATTTAGAAGAACATATACAATTACAGTTCTTCATCAAAGGGAATAATACTATTGTCGCAAAAAAACACAAGTATGAATTTCCTACAGAAGGAATTCTTTTGTTTACAGGGCAATCACGGGTAATAAAGAAAGATAAATACTTAAACATTCCTAAAAAGCTCAGAGATTATTTAAACATTTATAATGGCGATACCTTGGAAATTACAACATTAGGAGATCAATTAATTATAAAAAAAGCTCTTTAGAAAATTTAAACACGTCATTGTATAAGATATTCTTATTAAAATTAAAAAAGTAATTGCAGTTTAATTAGGTAACTGCAATTACTTATTCATGTTGTTATAGAATTATTTATCAGTCTTGGAAAAAGAACTCTCAGCATCTGTTTTACCGATACGTAATAATTTTTTCTATGAGGTTAAAATATTATACATCTTCTCAGGTAGTTGAGGTTCATAAAATATGAAACCTTGGCCTACTTGACAGCCTTTCTCTATTATAAATTGTAACTGTTCTTCGGTTTCAATTCCTTCTACGACTATATTCAAGCCCAATTTTTCCCCCATTTGAATAATTGTTTCCACGAGGACTTTTCCTATTTGATCCAAATCATCAATAAATGATTTATCAATTTTTAACGTATTAATTGGTAAATATCTGAGGTGGCTCAGAGAGGAATAACACGTTCCAAAATCATCCATGGCTACTTTAATCCCTAAGTTTTGGAGAGGTATCAGGACTTCTTTTAAATCTTGGTTGTATTGGATTACGTTTTCCGTAATTTCAATTTCAAGAAAAGATGGATTAAGTCCTGTTTTTTTCAAGATATCTTCCACATCTTTTACAAATTCCGGTGATTTCAATTGAATAGGCGATACATTTACGCCAATTTTGGTAACCCTAGAATACATATCCGTCCATGTTTTCATTTGATTGCATGCCTGTTCTAATACCCAGTTTCCAACTGGTACAACCAATCCTAGCTCTTCTAAAATAGGTAAAAATTCATCGGGATAGACAATACCATACTTCACACTATTCCAACGAATAAGCGCTTCTACTCCTATTACTTCAAAGGTTTTTAAATCAACAAGTGGTTGATAAACTAGTTGAAATTCATTTCTTTCTAGTGCGTATCTCAACTCATTTTCCATACTAACAGCTTTGAATAGTTCTTTATTTGATGCATGTGAACTTATTTCGTATGTGTTTCGTCCATTTCGTTTTGCTATATACATAGCCATATCTGCTTGTTTAATTAGTTCATCTATTAGTTCACCAATGTTCTCTGGAATAACATGTTCCTTACATTCCTTTGAAAATACGCTGATACCAATGCTTGTAGAAACAAGAAATTTATGGCCACCTATGTAGAATGGAAGAGACACCTCTTTTATAATTTTTTCAGTCGTTTTTTTTATTTCATCAATCGTTTTCAACGTGTGTAGTACTAGGATAAACTCGTCTCCTCCATGTCTTGAAATAAAATCAGCAGATGATATACAATTCTTTAATCTATCTGCTACCCTTTTAAGCAAGACATCTCCAAGGTGATGGCCAAACGTATCATTAATAGATTTAAAGCGATCTAAATCTAGAAATAAGAAGGCTGTCAATTGTGCTGACTTTTTATCCAAGAGTAAATTTTTCAACTGCTTATTCAACCAGTAACGATTAGGCAAATTGGTTAAGTGATCATAATAAGCCAGTTGCTTAATCTTTTCTTCATAAGCTTTTCGTTTTGTAATATCATTACGAATAGATACGTACTGATACGGATGACCTTCTTCATCTAAGAAAGGAACAATAGTTGTATCTACCCAGTAGTATGAGCCGTCTTTTGCTTTACTCTTTACCTCTCCATGCCATACGTTGCCTGACTGAATAGTTTTCCATAAATTTTTCAAAAACATTTCTGAATGATAATTTGAATTGACAATACGATGATTTTGGCCGAGGAGTTCATGCCTTTCGTATTTGGAAGTTTCGCAGTACTTATCGTTTACGTGGTTTATAAATCCCTTATTATCTGTGATAGCTACAATAGATGACTCATTTAATGCAAATTCAATATCATTTAATTTTTTTAGGGTTTCTTTAAACTTACTTTCAAAATGTTTATCTTTCATAACCTATGCACTCCTCTTCAGGTGTAATTATAAACAAAGCCCACGAAGGCATGCTAAAGAGGAATTGTGGGTTTTGCATAAAAATTAATTCATTAAATATAAAATGTTTATTTCTTCAGTATGGTTTAATGGATCAAAGTCAAATTCAATATGATGAGCATACTGAACTGCAGAGGCTTTCACATGTATTTTAATTAGAAATCTTGCTCCTTCCATAAGAGTCCAATTTCTTGCTCTCTTTGCAAAACCTTCTCCAGATAACGTTCGGTGGTCTTACGATCGCTGTGACCTAGTTCTTTTTGAATTAGAAAGATGTCTGCTCCCTGCTGCCGACTATAAATTGCATAAAAATGACGGAAGTAATGAGGCGTAATTTTGTCATTCCGTTCTTTTATAAAAGGTAATTCTGTTCGTTCGATAATACGCACAATATAATTACTTAGGTTTTTATATTGATAATAGTCTCCATTTTTAGTTGGAAATAACGGACTTTGATCACTTGAATTTAATGCTATACTGACATGACGTCGTTCTCGAAAAGCAAGAATGCGTTCATATAGCGATGGATGAAGTAACTTATCAAATTTCTTTCCTCCCTTCCCTACTCCTCTTAGGCGATAGTGACCACTTAAACTGTCTAGATATACATCTCCCCAGGAAGCTTTAGCTATTTCTTGTACACGCAATCCTGTCATTGCTAACATCGTTAATAATCCATAATTAATGGGATGATTTTTATAATAGTCTAGGATTTGCTTAACTTCATGGTAATACAAATCACGGTTAGGAATTTCTTGTTCAGATAATGATGTGCTTAAGATTTCTTTGTGTAATGGTTGCTGTATGTACTTCGTTTCATATAACCATTTCATAAAACTCTTTAAAATCGTCATTTT
The DNA here is from genome assembly GCF_045369295.1 of Priestia sp. 179-F W1.4 NHS. Taxonomy (NCBI): domain Bacteria; kingdom Bacillati; phylum Bacillota; class Bacilli; order Caryophanales; family Bacillaceae; genus Priestia; species Priestia sp. 179-F W1.4 NHS. The sequence continues at coordinate 8,249 of NZ_JBIQFF010000025.1, forward strand.
CGCGTCTAAAGTTGCAGGTGAATAAGGTTTTCCCCCCTTACCTAGCAGTGAGGTACTTAAATGCGTCTGATAGTTTCGAATATGCCACGGACGCAGGTTTTTTAAAATAGTCTCTTCTATATAGTTGTCTACATCTTGGCGTAGGAACCATTCACTTTCTAACGCGTATTGATAAAACTGCAGCAAAATCCGTACGTATTCGGTCTTGGTATTTTCTTTTCGCTCTCGGTCCTTTCGAATATGCTTTCGTTTGTGGACATAGTAGTACATCATTTCTTCATCCGTAAAACCACTGAACATATCTTCGTTTTTTCGCTGGTGATGCTCATTCCTCTCTTCTAAGGCGTCATAATACGTGCTATCTAGCATCAATGAGACAACCTTATTAAAACCCCCTTTTCTTTCACTTATTTCTGTGCCTATATGTACTAGTGAGAAATCTTGCATAAAACCTCTCCTTTCGTAAGACATGTCTTCTCATTTATAGAATTTACTTGTTTTGAAGTGCCTCCTTCTCTAAGTAAAAGTTAAGTTTGTATTTATATGTACATAGATGATAAAGAACCTTTAAAACGTAATGATGGTGTTACTAATAATATTTAAAATACTAATCATCTGAATTAAATATCTAATAATTTTATAATTAAATACTTTTAAAGTTATTTATTAAATTTGTTACTTATTGATTGTAACAAATTTAAAAGTAAAAATGTAAACTTACTTTCTATAAATTTAGTATAACTTTTATATAGTTTGTAGAAAAACCAATAATTTGTCGTCACTAAGAGTAAATGATAAAACCTTATTAATAAATAAAATAATTTAACATTTACTTAACGAACAATAAAACGTATTTAAGGTTATTTTCTATAAATGTAGTTAATGACAACATTTGTTTTTAAAGGTATATGTATATGAATCTACAAATTTGGTTAGACTGCTAACGTATTCCCCCTATTCCGATAAATTTGAAAAACCTTTGCCTATATGGCAAAGGTTTCTTTTTTAAAAAATATTCCTTTTATTGGTTGTTAATCTAGGAAAAAGGGAATTAAATACATTAATAGCATTCAAAGGAGATATACATTTGTGGAAAATAATGGTTAATATACTGGATCGCTGTTCGTGAGGGAATTAGAACGTTTAAAAGAAGAATATATTCAATTTGATCTTGACGATATGAAAGTAATGATGAAAGAAGACATTTTACTGCTAGAAAAAGCAGTGGATATGTTGTGTAGGAATAAAGTGTCTTAAATTGAGCAAACTACTCAAGATGCTGAGAAGTATCTCCAATCTAAAAGCTCATTAACCTACAGAAAAACTCCCTACGGAAATAGGGGGTCTTTCTGCTTTTCAATTTTATATGTTTTCTATTTTTAGTTACCATAATGTTTTTTTAGGAAGAGATAAAGCAATATAATAATATTTAGGTTGCTTTGCCATTAGTCCTTTAACTGTCTGTTGAAGACACTCACCAACTGTACATGTTTAATGCCTGGATATTAACTCACTCATCAATCTATTTAGGGAAATGTCTATTATGTCATGTTCTGTATATCCTTTTATAAGATGGAGATTCCTTGTTTCTTTTTTTATTAACAACTTTCTAATCTCATCACATAAGTGAATTTGAGAATCTAAAAGCCTTATTACTTGTACATCTTCCAGTTGTTTAGACATCCAACCAACCCCTTTATGACTTTAAAAGAGACTATTCTCCTTTAAAAAAGAAAAATCCTTTATTTTTGTAAACGTTTCCTAATATGTGGAATCTATAATATAAGTAAAAGAATAGTTTTGACATAAGGGTATTTTTCTTCCTATTAGTATGTTAGGGTGGGGGGAAGAACAAATAAATTATTTGGTCTCTTTGTACCTGAAGTTTCCTCATAATAGGAAGGGGTACATCTATTTATGAACATAACTGAAATTAAGAAAATGCTTCGTACTCTCATTCAATATGAAGACAGTACTATTACCCATGTTGTACCTGGATTAATTGAACTGATTTATTCTAAAGGAACTCAAAGTTTTCAATTGACCACACTTGTTGATGGAAATATGTCACCGTATAACGATATAGATAGTGCTTCAGAAGCTTTATATATAATCTTAAACCCTATAAAAGAAGAAGGCCTTTAATAAGGCCTTCTTCTTTTATAGGATTCACAAAATTAATTAACATAAAACGGATTCCAAGAACCTAAAAACTTCTTTAAGCTACACAGGATAAAGGAGTTTTAATTACCTATAATTACTTTCTACAATTGGCCCCAAATCATCTAAATCTTGACTAATATTTAAGATAATTAAGTAATGCCATTCTGCTTTACGTTTTCCTAAATTCACTACTTGATGAACTTCCACATAATCATTTTCATATTCTTTAGCTGCTTCACATATTTCCTGCAACCTATTTCCAAGCTCTGTGTTATCCCAATTCTTCACTGTCAACTCAATGTAAGACTGGTATTTTTTTAAATTCATAGCTGATCCCCCTTGCTAAAAATAAGGTTATATTTTCATTTATATGGTAATATAAAAAATACTTAGTTTAGTTACATTATTTGTTTTTTCTATGGGGATAGCTTTACCAACGTTTGCAGAGGCTGCTTCTCAAAAGTTAATTCAACCAATTAATAATGCACGAATTACAGCTGGATACCTCAATACAAAATACCAACAAAAGTTTGGATTCAAACATTATGGTTGGGATTTAGTTTCGGTGACAAGTAACCGTACAGTGTGGGCAAGTGGTAAAGGTAAAGTTTTAGCTACTGGATACGATGGTATTTTAGGTAATACGATTATAGTAAAATATCCTCAAGCATACATTCATAGCACAAAATCGACCAAAGATATTGTAATTCGTTATAACCATCTTGCATCAATAAAAGTAGCAAAAGGTCAAAGCGTTACAAAAGATACGTCCTTAGGTGTTTACGGAAACACGGGGAAGTATTCTACAGGAGCACACTTACATTTTGAAATTGACACAGATACTGTAAATTATCAATACTCTCCAACTTTAGGTTCAAGTTCTAATATTATCAAAGCAGGTACAGCTAGCACAGTGCTTTCACCGAAAAGTGTTTTATACACTAAGAACTCTGCACCAGATAATCAACAAATTTGGATTTTAGGTGATGGCTATCAATCATCAACTGAAGATAATTTACCTATCTTTTAGTAGAAGTTCGTTTTTAGACTGTCTTATTTGAGACAGTCTTTTGTGTTCAAGCCATTGATCCAAATCTAGAAGGGCAGATATATCTTGATTTAGACCATTTAAACCTAACCGTTTTTATACATTGTTGAAGATTTAACGTTTTTTAAATAGCTGAGAGTGAGTTAGTACATACGATAAGCACTTTCTATACTATTTCTTACAGTGGGACAGATAGTATTTATTGTGTTTTATCTTTAGTTATGGGGTTACCTCAAAAAACAATCTTTTTCTTATGACAGATTGAGGTTGTGTTTATTTTTTATATGGAAATACACACTAATCAGCTGCAGTGATTTTTTCTAGTTGGTTTAGCAATCGATCGATGAATTGACTAATTACGATGGTGTTCCTACTCGTAAATCCTTCTTCCAAACCTATCTGTATCATAAGTTCTCTTCCTGCTTCTATATCTACAATCAAAGCCTTCTTTAAATTATTGTTATATTCATATGTTTGCAATTATCTAATCACCTATTTCTCTGAGTTGTTTCTTTTTTATTTAACGATAACTAGATTTTCATTATATAACAACATTTTTTCCTGTTAAACCCAATTAAAATCCTAAAATACCTTTTTCAGGGTCTGAATAGCTCATTTTTTATACCTAATACATGTTACAATACGTTTTGTAGATGCGAATAAAAATTCCATTTCTTATTTCATAGGCAAGAAAAGTCCTCATTATTTGAGGGCTTTTCTTGTTTTTAAACTGATGATAGGCAAAGAATCAGAAAGACATTTAGAGAACGCTGCTAAAGTAATAACTATAAGAAAACAATAGTTTTATGTTTTTTTTACATGAATTTTCTCTTTCTGGAGCATACTATTCAAGATGCAATAGAGCATTGTCAACATAACATCTATATTTCAACGACTAGGAAGATTACTGTGCAGGGTCCAGTGTTTTTTTTACTTTCATAATTGAATATATTTTTATAATTTGAGCAAACTATTAGAGATACTTCAAGGTATCTCCAATCTAGAATCTATATCCTTAAAAGGAACAGCTCTTTTTGCAAGGGCTGTTTCTTTTGTCAGAAATACGTATTACTGTGGAAAAAGATATCAAAAAAATATACATATCAAATCATAACTAGAGCAAACTATTCATGATGTATAAAATCATCACGACTAATTTCTAAATTAAATGACGAAAAAACCTGTTAGCTTGTCAGGCACGAACAGGTTTTTTTGTTTGTATCTCTGATTATTTATAAACGTTTAGTTAACATAAAACATGATTTGGGAACGCTCCAGAATAGTGTTTTAATTATTTATTAAATAGGAACGACTTGAAAACTTTTACTATCATCAAAGTCTGTTCCTGCAAGCCATTTCTTATCTCCTCTATAGATATATCCCAAATATATATCTTTAGTTACTCCATACTTCTGAAATTTAAATAAATCTACTCCTCTATCTTTTATATACCATTCAGTTGCATTTTCTTTTGTGTCAAGATATATCCATTCATTTGATGCTAAGGTTAAATAGTTATAATTAGCCCAATTGTTGCCACTAACACGAATTTTACAAGTATAATCTTTTGTAGCAGGCTCAAAATGAACTGTAACTCCAGCATTACTAGTTTCTCTTAGATAGTCATAATTTGAATAAACCTCAGTTCCTAACCCTTTTCCTGAATGAATATCGACCATACGATATGATTTATTTGGATCAAAGTACATTTTTTCACTCTCTCCCTTAGTCACACTCTATTTTTAACAAAAAATAACATAATATGTTTTTTTTGCTATATATATTTAGTTTACAATAAACTTCCTAATATAAAAAATGTATATTATATACATTTTTAGTTAACATAATGTGCGTTCTAGGAAGAGTGAACGATTCAAAATACTAATTTTCACTTGTTAGTCTTTTGAATATGTTAAAAAACGGTAATACACTTAATAAAAAGGTGTGATTTTTATCAAGCTTTTACGTATTACCATAATAGCTTGTAGAAGTCAAGTCGAATTTTACACTTTTTGCTTATTTGCTTTTTACACTTCTGCTGAAAATACACTTTTTCGATGTTTCATT
>NZ_JBIQFF010000026.1:0-12643 GCF_045369295.1 Priestia sp. 179-F W1.4 NHS
GGAAAACGTTGGTTAGGGTTAAATGCAAACGGTACGTATGGTGATACATACGGCATTCACGGTAATAACAATGAAAGCAGCATTGGAAAATACGTGAGCCAAGGTTGCGTGAGAATGCACAATACAGACGTTGAAAAGCTTTATGACAAAGTTCAAGTAGGCACACCGGTTGCCATTACGTATTCTTACAAGAGCTTCGTCAATCTTACGAGTGTATACGGTTATAAATTCAAAGGCTATAAGCTGAAAAATAATTAAAGAAAAAGCAGCATTTCGTGATAAAAACACGAGGTGCTGCTTATTTTTTGTGTTCTTACCATATAGACCTTATCATAGAAGTATGTGAAATGTAGGGGGAGAGTATCAAGTAATTTGTGCAACTATTTATTCTCGTGCTAAATTACTTTCTCAAAAAAGAAGAGACAACAAAACTCCTTCGTTTTTCTATAAGAATAAATAATTGTTTCAGCCAAAATTAAACCCTATAAAAGAGGATATCTAGAGTTCATATTCTTTATTTTACATTTGGAGGTTAGGAAAAATATGAAAACAACGGGTATTGTGCGAAAGGTAGACGAGTTGGGCCGTATTGTTATCCCTATAGAGTTAAGGAAGGTTCTTACTATCAAAGAAAAAGATCCTGTAGAAATATTTGTTGATGGCAATTACATTATTCTTCAGAAATACAAAGCTCAAAATGAATGTATGATTACCGGTGAAGTGACCTCACAAAACAGAGAATATGCAAAAGGAATTGTGTTAAGCCCAAAAGGGGCAGAAATTCTAAAGAATGAAATTGAATTTAGATTTGGTATTAAAGCGTAATTTAGACGTGTGTTCCTGTCATACAGTGTCTACTGTTCATCTTTTATAATTCAAGCTATTTAAAACCCTCCAGAACAAAATTCTGGAGGGTTTATGTAAGTCTTTTTTATTTTACAGCTTCTTTAAATTCTTTACCTGGCTTGAAGGCTGGAGCCTTTGTAGCTGGAATAACAATTTGTTCACCCGTTTGTGGGTTACGTCCTGTACGCTCTCCACGTTCACGTACTTCGAATGTACCAAATCCAGCAATTTGGATTTTCTCTTCGTTTGCTAGTGTGGCAGAAATCGTTGCAAATAGTCCATCAATGGCTTTCTTTGTGTCTTGTTTTGTTAATTCTGATTTCGACGCGACAGCATCAATTAATTCAGCTTTTTTCATATCTACTTACCTCATTCTCTACTATGTATAGTGGTGTATAGACAAGAAATATATCACAGCCTAATCAAGAAAGTCAAACGTATGTTCTTGTGTGTCTCCTATATTCTAAAAAATAGTATATTTTAATGTAAAATAACTAAAATTCATAGTTCGTAAAGTTATACCTTTGCGAACTAATTAAAAGCTATCTTATGTAACACATAGGGTGTGAAAGAAATTTAACCAAAAACGATTACTCTAATCTGAGTAATCGTTTTTGGGTTTTAACCATCTATACATTTTAGTATCATTGTTGCTGCCAGATATACATTAAAATGCGATTTATTATAGCGATTGTAATATAAATAAGTGCCAGAGAATGCTTACCACTAGTGTATAGAGCAACAGAAGGAAGCCCGAATACAAGCAGTTCAAGCAATATATGCATAGGGGTAGATAGTTGAACGTAAGAACGAGGAGAACCAAAAATCCCCCAAACTACTGCAATTATTAACGGAGCACCTATTGTTAACAATACTCTCATTGACCCTTTTCCAGTTTGGAATCCCCAGTAAGCTAGTGAGCCAAGTGCGAACAATTCCAAAGAAAATCGCAACATTAAATTTAAAGTTTTGATGAAATAAAGAAGATTCATATTAAATTAATTGTCTTCATTGTTTTTACTCTCTTGTTTCATCGCATTTACTCCTCTTAGAAAAATATCTACTAACATGAGAAGACTTACATCAAGATCATGAGGGAGACCAAATCCTTTTTTCTGCTCAAGTGAAGCAAAGCCGTGCAAAATACTTCGTAGCCCTCGTGCGGCGTGTAAAGTTTGCTCCTCCCCTAAGCCATATTCATTAAGTACTTGAATAACAATATTAATGGTTTCGTTTTGTATGTGCTTAAGTTCTAGGTCATCAGAATTAGGAGAACGAAGCATTGCTTCATACAACCCTGGATGATTACGAACAAAAACTATGTAAGCTTCCCCGAGTGCACGAACTGCATTATCTTGTGAACGTCCTACAGTTGCATTTATTAACGCTTTATAAAGTTGTTCGTAACCATAAACAGCAAGTTTTTTCCTTAATGCTGGTAATCCATTTACATGGTTATATAGAGAAGGTGGACGGATATTTAGTTTTTTAGCAAGTGAAGCTAATGTTACTTCGTCTAACCCTTGTGTATTTGCCATTTCTGTGGAGGCTTTTAAAATAGTGTCTAAATCAATTCCTGGTCTTGTGGCCATAGGTAGACCCCTTTCTTACTATGGGTTAAATGTGTTTTAAATTTAATCTAGCTTTTGTAATAGCGTTATTTATAGCTTTTTCTGGTTGTTTTATCATTTTTCCATGCCCTACAGCAAGCAATGAAGGATTGTAATTCAATAATTTGTGAGCACTCTGAAGCGCAACTTCCTTATTCCATGTAGCCATTGCTGGAAAGGGAAATAAAGGTTGAAGCTGGCCAGTTACTGCCATACCACCACGTGTTTGAAAGGCATCACCAGCAATTAAGGTATTAGTACGGGTATCCAAAAATGCCATTGAGCCTGGGGTATGCCCAGGAGCAGCTATCGCAATTAATGAACCAATCTGGTCACCATCTTGTAATAAAATGTCTGCTCGGGTTTTTAGATTTTTAGGTACTCCGCCACGTATAGGAGTATTCGGTTCATTAGGATCCAACGTAATATCCCCACCCATTAATCGGGCATCTCTACTTGAAATATGTACAGGAATATTGGGAAGTAATTGCTTTATTTTATCAAGTGCTCCTACATGATCGTCGTGCGCATGGGTTAGAAGAATACGTGTAATAGGTTTGTTAATCTTTTTAGTAGCTTTTAATATTTTCTTAGCACTGTAAGGAAGCGCAGCATCAACTAATGTTAAACTATGCTCCTCTTCAACTAGGTAACAATTTACTGGGAAAAACCCCGGTAGAAAAGTCAATTGATGTAAGTGTGCTTTATGAATAACCCTCATAAGAACATCTCCTTCGTATATTAGGCTAAAAACTATTTGTATTTACATATTAACTAATAACATTAGTTTAGACAAGGTTATATGTATAAATTGGTTTAATTTATACATATAACCAATTAATTAAAAGAAGATTTTAAACGTTAAAACGAAAGAAAACTGCACATACATCTACTTTTATGTACTCCTCTACGTTCTATAAATTGGCGAATTCAATCCCTAAAAGACGCGTTTCATACTCTTAATTGGATTTTACAGGAACAATTATTGTTATAGGGTAAAAATCCAGTTACTGTTAAATAAAGACTTAACAACTTAGAGAGATAGGTGACTATATAATTGCAAAGATACAGATATAACAGTACTTTAAGAAAGGCTTTACTTGTAGATATAGAGGCAGCAAGAGAACTTATGATTAAAGTGGGATTAGAAGAAGGATTTACTAGCCGTGATACCATTATAATCAGTCAATTTATTGATCAATTGTTAAACCGATTAGAAAAGATTACTTCAACTGATTAGTTTTTGTTTTTAAAGAAAATAAAAGCAACCTCATTCTCTAATGGCATTGGAGTGAGGTTGCTTTTTAAGGTAACTCTATAACTGTAGATAAATAGTAACATAATTTATCTATATAGACTATATTTTCCGTACGAGCATATGTATAGAAGGTGCACTTTTTATTCATTCGTTTGGGTTACGCCCTAGTATGAAACCCTTACGCGTCAAGGATGTATAAAAAGCTGCATAACTCATAAATGAGACCTCTTTCGAACCCTTACTCCCATAAGGGTTCTCTTTTTGCATATGTTCCGGAAAGAGTGATTATGTAAACTGAAAATGTATAGGTTATACACCCTTACATTACTTCCATTCTAGGAATTCTAGTCGGTTACCAAAAGGGTCGTCCATATAGAATCTTTCTGCTCCTGGGAGATTATCATCCTCAATGTAATGTATATTATTGTTTCTTAAATGATCTTTTAACAGGTGAATATTTTCTACTTGGAATGCTGGATGTGCTTTTTTTGCTGGTGAAAATGGATTTTCTATTCCGATATGAACTTGATAGTTAGCAAAACCAAACCATACTCCGCCTCTTTTTTTTAGATTTTCTGGTTTTTCTAATTCTTTAAATCCTAATACCTTAATAAAAAAGTTTCTTGCTTCTTCTTCAGAACCTTTTGGAGCTGCTAATTGAATGTGATCAATTGCTTTAAAAGTGAAAGACATCAAATTCCTCCTAAAATTAAAGTGTTAGATAAGTTCTTCACTTTAATTTTATATAAACTCTATATGTAATAAAATTACAGAAAACTTAAAGAGAACATAAGGTAAACTTATATCTTCCGAGAATATGGACTATGTTAACTAAAAGTATATAAAGGATGCACGTATCTTTTGTATTGAACCTTGTGTAAACAGTGGTAAGATAAAGCTCTACATAACAAGAAAAGGTGGAGTTTAATATAAGGAAACTAACTATATTGGATGAATTAAAAAAGCTTAATGATGATTTGTATCATCCATTTCCTCATGAAGACATTTGTAAAATACAAGATAAATTTAGTGTGAAATTACATGAAGACGACCTGTTAACCGCAGACTTTAATAGCTATTGGATGAATATTGCTGGCAGTTTAAGTTATATGTTGAAAGGTAAAACGAAGAAAATTCCTCAAAATCAGATCAATGAATTAAAGTTGACTTTTTTTGAAGTTTTTCCTCAATATTCCTTTTTAGAAAAAGAAATCTCTACCTATATAAATTTGTACGAAGAATATAAGATTTATGAGAAAACAAGAGAGCTCATGTTACGATATTTATTTAATTAAAGCGAGTAAAAAAAAGAGACGACTTTCTAAATAGTCGTCTCTTTTTTTTTTCGGATAAACTACATTATGTGCGCTAAGGTTATATATGATACACATGATGAAATAAGCTTAATTATTTGATGAAATGGAAATATATTGATATAAAAAACAGGATAATGAATAGAGAGGAACATATCGATGCTTGGGGATACTTTTACACTTTTTAGACCGGTTTATTATTTAATAGCTCTTCTTTTAGTATGTAACTTCATGTATGTAGTGTTTTTAAACAATAAAATTAAAGCAACTAGCTATATACTATTCAATTCTTTATTTTTTGTAATAATTGCAGCAGTTTTATTGTTTCAAGAAGGGATAGTTGTGGATGAAACAAACTTAGCAGGAGATCCATTAACTTGTGATTTAACAATATTTTTTGGGGTTTTACTTATAGCTAGCTTCATTTTTAGAAATAAAAAGAAGAGGAAAGCTTAAAATTTCCTCTTCTTTGTGTTGTTACCGGTAAAATGTTTTATTAAAATTCATCGTAAATAATAGCATACCTAGCATGAGAAGGACTAGAATTAGAACAAATGAGCTCATCATTAGTCCTTTCTCGTGTTTTTCAAAAGCTATTACTCTACATGAAAAGCAAACCGGGTAAAGTGTGCCTCCTAAATGTAATCCTCATAAAATTCATCATGTTTGCTAGGGATAAGACCTTGTCTTCCTGTAAGATAATAAATTAAATAGCCTAGAATATTAAAGAATACAAATATAAAAACCCATCCAATTCGTAACCTTTTTTGATGATAAGCATTGATAATTGCCCAGATAGTAAACAGAGTCCAGTAAATAGTCATTCCCACGAATAAGACAACGGCTTCTAATCGACTAAAGCTTCTATTGTCTATTGAAATGAACCATTGGTCATCCCCATTTCCAAATGTGTCAAAGTCTGCTCCTAACCATTTTGGAGCCCAAAGGGTTCTTTGATATTGAAAATCTGGCTGCACTCCCTTCCAGTGATATTCAATATAATTTTCGCCAGAACGGCTGATTATATTTTTTGATTTATAAATAGTAACCCCAGAAACATAGTTTGTATCTTCTACTAACGCTTCTATTTTTCTTTTTATGTCTCTGGTTATCACATCTTTATCTTTCAATTCATAGGATATTAATGAACCTGTGTCGGATATTCCTTGAGCCGTTAATTCTTCCACTTTCCACAGAAAATAAAAGCTGGACATTGTGACGATTAAGCATACTACTGCTACGTATAGGATGCGCTTTGCAAATATCTTCTGTATTTCAAACAATTGTCCAATCACATTTCGTATTTCTTTTTCTTCACCAAACCGTTTAATCGCTATTGCAATGGCCTGTTGTTCTGTTTTGCCTTCTGCTTTTAATTCATGGACTGCTTCCAACAGATGATTGGTCATTTCTGCTTTCAGCTCATTAATTTCTTGTTGATTTCCTTCTACATTCAGGTACATAGAATCCACAAATTTTTCTATTCTCTTCACTTAGTGCCTCCCCATAAAAAAGAATCCATCATTTTCTTTACAAATTGCCATTCTAAACGCTTGGCTTCAAAGTTTTGCGTACCTAATGATGTGACTTTATAATATTTTCTTCTTCCACCAGGGCCTTGTTCATCTCCCCAGTACGAAGAAATCCAATTGTTTTTTTCCAATCTCTTTAAAGACAAATAAAGAGTGCCTTCCTTTAGTTCAAATTGTTCTTCACTCTTCTCACGAACAATCTTAGCTAATTCATAGCCATACATATCCCGTTGATGCAGTAGCGATAAGATTATCGTATCAATATGCCCTTTCAAAATCTCTCTACTAATTTCCAATTTATCCACCTCTTATGAAATTATAAAAAAGAATACCTTATAATACAAGGTATTATCAAAAATATGTCGCATGAAATATAGAATTAACTCATTCTTTCTTTGAACTTATAATAAGAGATTAATTGTTTTCCTTTTTTGTAGAAAAATGTGAAACGATTGTATACTTTTTCACTGTTCATACGTTATAAGACAAGAAGGAGGAAAAACACTTGAAAAATCGGTTATCAAACGATCAATTAAAGAATGTCATGAATCAACTTTATTTATACTTAATCAAACAAGGTGCAAACCAAGAAACAGCTAAAGATATTGTTCAAGAAGCAGTCTGTAAATTACTTATTCATCTTGATTCGATTGATACCGGTAAATATAAATCGTGGCTTTTTAAAGTAGCTATAAACTTATATTACGATTACTGTCGAAAAAACAAAAAATCTTATTACGCAGTAGTAGAGGAATACCTTATTATCAATGAGCAATTAATTGAGGACATAATGATTGCAAAAGAAAATCAGCTTTTAGTAAGAAGCATCCTTCAAAAGGTGTCTCCCACCTTTAAGCAGCTACTTCTTTTAAAGTACGAGTTGGGCTGGTCTTATAAACAAATTGCGGAATATGTGGATATGAAACCTGAAGCTGTTAAAACGTATTTAGCTCGTGCTAGGAAGACGTTTAAAGAAATGTATAGGAGAGAATGTCATGAAAAAAACGAATGATGAGTTAGATTCCATTTTTGATGAAAAGTCTTTGCATAGAACACTAAAAAAAGCAAAATACATAGCATTTTTACGAACAGTTTTTATCTCAGCACTCGTAGTCTGTTTTGTTATTACTGTATTAATAAAAGGAAACGATTATTTTATAAATACACAAGGAAATAAACTAACTGAACGGTTCATTAAAGAAAATCATGTAAGAATGTCTCCGAACACATTTACTAACACGGATACCATCTCAACAGGAATTTTAAAGGGAACGATTAAGAGTGAAGTATTTAAAGTGATTGAAGATAAAGTTATACCTTGGGGTACAGAAGAAATAACGTACGATTTAAATGGAAACTTTAATGCATCCTTCTCAACGCACAGTACGATTGTTAATGACACTACAATGTATCATATTCCTAATGGACAACGTGAGATGCTATTCTACGTACCTAAGTATAAGTATAAGGTGTATGCTAATGACTTTGACATGATTAAAGATTATCCAAATGATAAATATATGGAGATGGCCATATCTTTTGATAAAAATTACACACTGAAAGAAGTACAAAAGATGCTGCCTACATCTGCTCACCAAACATGGTACTGGGTAGATAACTATAACTATAAATATGCAAAGTCTACTGGGTACAGAGGTGAGCCAGAAAGTGGACGATGGTTATTAGGTATTTCTAAACCATCACCACAACTAGGAGTAAAACTAACGAGTAATAAAGTCAAAACAGAAGCAGACTTTTTAAATGAGCTCCAAAAAACAGATCCAGGGGAAGTCAAAAGTCTAAAAGACAGACAAGAAAATGGATTAATTATAGGCGTAGTAGTTACAGGAACAAAAGAAGAACTCCTTTCCTTGCAAAATAAGCCCTATGTTAAAGCAGCTAGTTTAGGAGCAGTGGTTGATAAGTACTGATTTTTAGGATGTTGTGGTATGGGAAGTAGGAATATAAACTTCGATTTATTAAGCTTGCTATTTACTTCCTGCAGAATCAATCATGCTAATTAAGATTCTATCTCTTCTACCTCAAAACCGGTATATACACATATAAACTGATATGGTAAAATTACTCATATTTTGTTGTTAGAAACTTAGATTATGTTGGAGGTTTCAAATGAGTTACAGTGTTCCAGTGTTTCTTATAGTAGTACTTATGTGTATTGTTGCAAGTCAGTCTTATTTACCAAAATGGTTAAAGTGGTTGGTTGGTGTCTATTATTCGTTAGGAATATTACTTTTTAGTTATCTTCAAACTCGTTTAGCCGATAAATGGTATGTGCATACTCCTGTTCCGGACGAATATTGGGATGCAAACTCAAAGTTAACAGATATATTTTCTGCTGTGTTCTTTATACCTGTCTGCATTCTTTTTTTAATACTGTATTATAACTGGTTCAAAAAACTAAAAAAACCTCTACATCGTGTATATTTAGGAATCAGTGTGGTTCCTCTCTTGCTTATAGGTTTTATATGTTTCTTTATGTTTGATTTCTTGTACGGGTATAGACCTTAAAACCTTATCGTATTAAACAAACTAGTCTAATAGAATTTGCTTATTCTTTTACCGACGATACTTGTCATCGTAACTAAAGTTAAATAGTTCTATTACGATAAATACACTCTCTAGAAGGCATTTATCCTTACATTTCATTAAAGTTAATCAATAAAAATTTATAGCATATTGAATCAAAAACTCTCTTATTTGAGAGTTTTTTTATTTTTTGTATAAAAAACACAACTTTTTTTGAAAAACTCTCGTCTAAGTAAAGAATATTGGATAAAAGGATGGTCAGGATATTGGAAAAGACAAAAAAAGAAGAAATTGAGCGTTGGTATGACGACCATAGCGACGCCATATTAAAATTTATTTTAATGCTGGTGAAAGATTATCAGCAAGCTGAAGATTTGACGCATGAAACCTTCGTGAAAGCTTACCTCTTTTACGATTCCTTTCAGCAAAACTCCAGTGAAAAGACGTGGTTGTTCCGCATTGCGCATAATGTCACCATTGATTATTTTAGAAAACAGAAACCTTTAAGTCTTCTAAAAGATTTTATTCTGTCGAAAACAGACCCTACTCGTTTACCTCAAGAGATGATTGAGCTTAAAGAAACATCTCTAGAGCTGTATCAAGCGTTAGAAAAGCTGAAAGACGGACACAGAAAGGTTATTTTACTGCGAAAAGTTCAAGGTTTTTCTGTTAGGGATACGGCTACCATTTTAGGGTGGTCTGAAAGCAAAGTAAAGTCTACACAGTTCAGGGCAATTCCTGCTTTGAGAAAGCAGTTAGTAAAGGACGGGTATATATATGAAGAAACGGTTTAATTCTTTTAAGGATGATAGTTCACTAGAAAAATTGAATGAGGAGTTGGTCTGGAGATCAAACCGAAAACAAAAACAGAAGCAGCGACTTTTAGAAGCAATCGACCAATTAGAACAATCAGAATCAGTAAAACCTGAAAAAGATATATTTTTCAAGAAACAAAATCGTCCTCTAAGAAATGTTGTGTACTGTGGTATTGCACTCGTTATTTTGAGTGGTGCATTCATTAGTTCAGCATTTGTTTCTCCAGCAATGGCTCAAGTGGCTGCTAAGATCCCTTACTTAGGAGAGTTGTTTAAGCAAGAACCTGTGTCAGATGTATTGTATCAAGAGCTTGAGAAAAAAGGATATAAAATTGATTCTTTAGGTCAAACTTATTATGGCGAAAAAAAACAGATTGAGATATCTGTAACAGGTTCTGAAAAATACTTTAAGAGTATAAAAGGTGATATCAATAACATTGCAAAAGATATGTTAGAAGCACGTCATTATGATAGTTATAAAGTCAAAATTACACGATATGATCCTGCTCAATACCAGTATAACCCTGATCCTCGTCAAGAAAAATATGACAAGATTAACGAAGAAATAGATAATGAATTAAAAAAACAAAATTACCATGTGTTATCTCTCAATATGGGAGGATTTGATCAAGATGTAAGAGTGGAGCTAGAAGTACCTGATACTGAAAAACATATTGAAGAGATGAAGCAAATAATTATCGATGTTCTTGCTAAAAACAAGGAAGAAAAAACGCCTATAAAAGTATATAAAATAAACCTTAAGAAACGTGAACAAGAAGGTAGATGGGGAAATATCCTTGATGATGTTGGTGAAGATTTATTAGGAAAAGAGGAATATCATGTGAAGATGGTCGGCTACTCTGTTCACCCTGAACCACAAGTATTCATCTATACCTCATTAAGTTATTCTGAGGAGAATAAAGAGTTTGCCAATGAACTCGAAGGGGTTATTGATGAATTCCTCCAAACAAAAAAAATGAAGGCCAAAATAAAAGAGGATCCTTATAAAATTATTATTTACGCTAAGGGAAAGAAAAAACTAAATTAAATAGATTAGTTACTACCCTAAGGAATAGCTCCACTATTTCTTTGGGTATTTCTTTTTTTATTTATATCAAACAAAGTATGGCCTATAACCTACTATATCTAAGTGAATTTTTCTCAAAAATAGAAAACTATTTTGTTTTTGAAGCGTCTAATTAACGATGTCAACAAATCTATATAGAAATGGTGTTTTACAAATGGAACGTAAGAAATCAGAAAGCTTTAATTATGGGCTTGCTTTCACCCTTTTGTTATTTTTTATCATTAGTTGTGTTGCTATTTTTAATGCCCAACAAACAGGACAGTACACAACAAATTTCGTCGTTAAACAAGTGGAATGGTACATTGTAGGCGGAGTCATTATCTTCATGATGATGAGGCCTGATGAAGACCAATTGAATCGGATCACATGGTTTTTCTACGGTTTTACTATTTTTATTCTTATTTTGCTAATTATTTCGCCCACAAGTATTGCCCCTCTCAAAAACAATGCGAAAAGTTGGTTTGTGCTCCCTGGAATTGGTTCAATACAACCATCCGAGTTCATGAAAATCTCCTTAATATTAGCGTTTAGTAAAGTAATTCAACAACACAACGAAAAATTTAGAGTTAGAGATGTCAGCAGTGATTTGCTGTTGATTGGAAAATTGGGTGCAACTCTTTCTATCCCGATACTTTTGATTATGCAACAACCCGATTTAGGAACAGCACTCGTAATGATTTTTTTATTTTTTATGATGTTATTTATTTCAGGTGTCACATGGAAGCTCATTCTTCCTATTTTTGCGTCTATGGGAGTAGTCGCTTCTATCATTTTATACATGGTACTGAATCATGCGGCAATCTTAGAAAAATATCTTCATTTACACCCCTACCAGTTTGATCGTATTTATGCGTGGTTTGATCCAGAATCATATGCTGGAAGTCTTTCCTATAACTACTTACAGGTTGTAAAGGCAATCGGTTCGGGTTCTATATCAGGGCGAGATACCTCTCATTATGCTGTGTATGTTCCGGAAAAGCATTCAGATTTCATTTTTAGTGCAATTGGAGAGAATTATGGATTCGTGGGAACAAGTTTGGTTCTCCTTTTGTTTATGGTATTAATTTATCAAATTATAACGGTAGCCTTTCATACAAAAGATAAGTATTCTACGTACATTTGTACAGGAATTATATCCGTTATTTTCTTCCATGTTCTTGAGAATATAGGAATGTGTATAGGTCTTCTTCCTATTACAGGCATCCCTTTACCTTTCATAAGCTATGGGGGCAGTTCTCTTATGAGTACCATGTGTTTGATGGGACTTGTTTTAAATATTAGTTTTAGATCAAATGTGTATATTTTTGACCAAAGTGAGAGGTAACTAGAGGTGAATCAAGAAGTGAAAAGTAATGAACCAAATATGACGTCTCAAACACGTCTGCAAATAGTAAAATATATTTTATTTGTATCTTTTGGACTCTTGTACATTGGATTCGTTATGTGGTGTTTGTAGCCTATTGACCTGATCCAAATATCTTAAGAAAAATAAGTTAGAAAAGAAAGTTCGATTTATAATTTCATAATTAAGTTAACAAAAAGAAACCTTTGCTAATATGGGACTGACCCCCTAGAGTGAGACAAATAAAAAACACCTTTAAGTTAAAAAACGGGTATGTAGTACCTAACAATAAC
>NZ_JBIQFF010000027.1:0-12560 GCF_045369295.1 Priestia sp. 179-F W1.4 NHS
CCTTTAGCAGATGTTAAAGAATTATAGGCTTTAACTTTGAAAGGTAAATTTTTCTCTAGGTTCTTTGAAATATTGTTTCCCATTTGAGTGTCATTATTAACTAACCCAACTTTTAATTGGTCTACACGGTCTGTAACACCATCATAGGCAGTCATCCATACACAGAAAAAGATTAGTGAAAAAGCAAAAGCTGTTGCAATTCCAATATAAGTCTCGCGGTGCTTAAAGAAATTTTTAAAAGTTCTCATCATTATACACTCCTTGTTATTTAACTACCTAAAGCAAGTGTTCACTTGCTTTTGTTACAAAAAATATTAGGGGGTTAACCCCCTAGAGAAAAGTTGAATACTGTATTTTAGAAAATTTTCCTTTGAATCAGAAAATGAATTTTTACTAAAGCGAGAATTAGAGAGAAAGTAACCAAAATTCATCCAAATAAAGTTCATGGCTTGAGCTTCCATGTTGGTTTCAATGAGTTTACCTCTCTTGTACATTTCAGTAAAATATGAAACCAACTCGTCTTTCAACTGATTAGGAATTAATGCAATAGCTTCACTGAGCTCTGGAAACATTCGAGCTTCTTGTAAACTAATAAAAATTAGATTTCTCATTTTCTCATTCTCAATATATTGATGATAACCATCTGAGATTACTAACAAATCATGTTCTAAGTTCCATGTAATTTCCTCATGCATTAATTTGTTTAATACAATATTACGCGATATATAACTTATTGATTTTTCCATTATCTTCTTTTTACTTCCAAAATTTCTAAAAATAGTTGTTTCGTTTACACCTGCTAATTCTGCAACGGCACGTGTCGTTGTTCCTTTATATCCTTGAGTACTGAATAGTTCTAAAAACGCTTCTATAATACGATCTGATGTGTCTTTCATTTTGTTCATATTCAACCTACCCTTGAAAAAGTTTTAAAAACAGTAAATGCAAGCGATCACTTGCTTTATAGCATAAATTACCAAATTAAAATTGTCAATATATTTTTTGGTAATTTATTTAATTTTGATTAAGTGCAATTAGTTAATATTTCTTCTACCTAGAAGCTACATTATGGTAACTAACTATGTATAAGATATACAGCTTAGAAAACGAAAAACCAACCTCTGAGTCCTAAAGATTAGTTTTTCTGTAACATAATTTTTTTTTGATGAGATTCCGTTCATATTAAGTAGCTTGCTCAATTCTTTGGTTGTTATGCATCTCTTTAACCAATAATGATTAGCATGTTCGTCATTTATAAAAACCTGCATACCTCATAATAGTAATCTTTCTTATCCCCTTGTGCGTGAGCTGTACGAAAAGAAATTCCTTTTTTCTATGTTCCAAAAGAGTGATTATGGTAACTAAAGCTTTACTACAATGTTCTCCAAACAGAAGTTGTCTATTGTTTAAGTTTACCAATATAAATTTCAAAACCGTCTAAGGTTCTATTTTATTTTCGAAACAATAATGCCTACAATCATAATAAAAAACCCCAATGCTGTTTTCCAAGTAGGAACTTCTTTAAAAAATAGATAACCCATCAATACTGAAATCACTATCTCTATTCCTTTAGATGTAACTAAAACAAACGTTAGATTCTGAATCGCCTTAAATCCAAATTTGATGCCGTATCCGATAAGCATATTGGCTATTAAAAATAGTGGGAAGGCAAAAAGTTGATACTTTAAAGTCGTCCAAAAGGCCGGATCAATATGCTTACTTTGATACGAAAATAACAGGTTTATTAGAAATAAACCAGAAAATAAAAAGGTAGCACCATAAAAATAACTCATACGTATACACTCTCATCATAATCATATTTGTTAGTAGTTTACCCAACAAATGTTTCTTTATGCTATAAAAATTGCCTTAGGTAAAAGTGGTAGCCTTGATACAAAAAACTATGCTCCTTAAATAATAGTTAGGAGGTCATTTCTTATAAATGATCTTGAAAAATTAGGTTATAATCTAACGGGCTTCTTTGGAAATTGACTATCATCAGATTAAAAACAAGAAAAGCCCTCAAATTATGAGGACTTCTCTTGCCTATGAAATAAGAAATGGAATTTTCATTCGCATCTACAAAACGTATTGTAACATGTATTAGGTATAAAAAATGAGCTATTCAGACTCTTAAAAAGGTATTCTAGGATTTTAATTGGGTTTAACAAGAAAAAATGTTGTTATATAGTGAAAATCTAGTTATCGTTAAATAAAAAAGAAACAACATAGAGAAATAGGTGATTAGATAATTGCAAAGATATATATAACAGCACTTTAAGAAAGGCTTTACTTGTAGATATAGAGGCAGCAAGAGAACTTATGATCAAAGTGGGGTTAGAGGAAGGGTTTGCTAGCCGCAATACCATTATAATCAGTCAATTTGTTGATCAACTGTTAAACCAATTAGAAAAAGTCACTTCAAATGATTAGTTTTAGTTTTAAATAAAAAGAATAAAAGCAACCTCATTCTCTAATGGCATTTGGAGTGAGGTTGCTTTTTAAGGTAACTCTATAACTGTAGATAAATAGTAACATATTTTTTCTATATAGACTATATTTTTCCGTACGAGCATATGTATAAAAGACAGCTTTTTTATACCTTCTTTTTTATCTATTCCTCTGAGAAAGCCTTTTATATCAAGGATGTATAAAAAGCTGCATAATTCATAATAGGAATCTTTTTAAAACCCTTACTCCCATGAGGGTTCTTTTTTGATGGGTGATTATGTAAATTATATAAATTATATTTGTATATCTTATACAGCCTAAAAAGAGAAAAAACTACTGAACAGGGATCAGTAGCTTTCTAACGAACCATGTTGCGAACTCAAGAAGTAGTGAGGATTTCCAAATAGAAGCTTCACAGCATCAGGTGTAGTTTGTTCAAGTTAGTAAGAACTTATGTGTAGAAAAGAGAAAAAACCCCTGTGCCTATTCAGGAGTTTTTAAAAGGTCATGCTAGGTGAGATGATGCTCTCCATCATCTTGAGTAGTTTGCTTAACATAGTCAGTAACTATACATAATAAAAAAGGTCTACTGGGGATCTCAGTAGACTTTCTTTTAGTTCATTTATAAAACCGCGAAGTTAATTTTACTTTTTCTTATAAGAATATGTACGTTTCTTCTCTTTATAACCTGTATCAACATATAAAACCAGTTGAAAGAGTGGTTCTTTTACTGGCTTTATACGAGGTGTATTCATTTAATGGATTATAGCATCATAGATAGTTTAAGCAAATGCATTTTGTATTATAAATATTAGTTCTTAACTATTGATAATTTTCATCTGTTATAGCACCAGGAAAGGCTAATCTTCTTTTGTGACCAAACTTTCAAAAGTAGATAGAAAATATCCTAACTCTTTAAGATATATTCAGGGTGTTTTCGTTTTGATCATACTGATTATATTGATACATCAATACGTCATACTTAATTATATTTTTAGGCTGAAGGCTTTTCTAAAGACTTATTGCTCGGTGCAAACCAACCAAGTAGAGCAATACCAACTAATACTCCATAGAAGATTAATGTCCAAATAGTACTATGGGGAAAATGGGGGTCTAAGACACCAATATCCTTATGAGCAAGAGTAATAACAGCAAGTTTAACGCCTACCCAAGCGACAATGGCATATGCTGTAGTTTCTAAGGCAGGACGCTTTTCGAGTAGTTTCACAAACCAGGTTGCTGCAAACTTAATCAAGATAAGACCTGCAATTCCTCCCAAAACTACAACTGCAAATTGTCCCGCATCCATACCACCAATTTCCCCAAACGGTGAATCTGGAAGGCCGAGGGCTATAGCTACTGCAGCTAAAATGGAATCAATCGCAAAAGCCAAATCAGCTAACGCAATTTTTCCTACTGTCGGCCAGAATCCTTTTCCTGCAGACTCTTTTTCATCTTCATGATGAACACCTTCATTGCGTTTTCCAAATCGGTTCTTAAGGACATGTTTTAAACCTAAATACAGAAGATAAGCTGCTCCCACTGCCTGTATCCACCATACATTAGCGATAAATGAAATAGCGAAAAGAGCACCAAATCGAAAAATAAATGCCATAAGAATTCCATAATTAATTGCTTTTTTCTTCTGATTATCCGGTAAATGTTTAGCTATAACTGCTAGTACAAGAGCATTGTCAGCTGATAATAAACCTTCTAAACCAATTAGAATTAACAATGCCCAAGCGTATTCGATCCAGATAGAGTCCATCTATTTTCCTCCTTTCCAATTATAATTCATTATGTTAAAGAATTTGCTTACATTAGAATGACCATCTATATGAACAGTAATCCTAGAGAAAGGAACTTTCATTATTTTAACACTAATTCTCTAAATAATATTTATTAAAATGTAAATATTCAGAAGTTGTTTGTGCAACTTTGCTAATACTTCTTTTGAATATCATAAACACTTTTAGCCCCTCCATAATTACCGCATTTTCAGTGAAACAAAGCCAAGTTACTACAATAGCGTTCTGAGAGAGCTAAATTGTATATATGTGAAATACATGTAAATAATAACATTACTTATATAGAACTGGGGATTCCAATATGAAGATGTTAATAAAATTAAAATTATATGTTCTTGGGCTGTTCCTGCTAGTTAGCTTTATTTGTACTGGTATCTTAGTTAAAATGGGCAAGTTTAGTGAATTTGACAAATGGTTATCATCTCTTATCCATCATAAACGATCTTCTTACTTAACGCCTATAATGAAATTTTTTGATTTTATTGGATCAACTTACTTTGTTATTGTAATCTGTCTTGCAATTTTATTTTACCTTTATTTTGTAACTAAACGTCGTTTGGCTTCTGTTCTATTTGTTGTTGCCATGACAGGAGAAAGACTACTTAGCGAGGGTCTAAAATATTTATTTAGCCGTTCACGACCAGATGGATTTCATTTAGTAGAGGTAGATAAACATAGCTTTCCTAGTCAACATGCCATGAATTCCTTTGTTCTTTACGGTATACTTCTATTTCTGTTATGGACACATTTAAAGAGCAATAAAATAAAGGTTCTACTTTCCTTACTAGCAATCATTCTTATCTTAGTAATGGGATTCAGTCGTATTTATCTAGGTGTACACCATCCAAGCGATATTTTAGGCGGATACCTTATTAGTGCGCTTTGGCTCATAATTATAATGATATATACAGGTCATTACAAAGAAAAGAACAAAATGTCTAACTAATTAATGTTAATTTGGTGACATCAAGGTCTCATACAAAGGTGGTAGTTAACAAAAGATTAATTATGATTATTATTGTTTCTATGGTATAAAACGCCTCCGGTTTTAGAATCGTAATTTCGTTTGGTTTTTTAAATAATAGGCAATATAAATAGAAACAAAGAAAAAGGAGAAATAATCTATATGAATAAAAAAATGGTAATGGTTTGTGTTTCATTAGCAGGTGCTTTAGCTACAGGTTCTCTTGTAGGATGCTCTAATCAAAATGATTCATCTCAAAATGCGTCACAAAGTAAGAATAGCTCTTCTGAAAATAAATCAAATTTACAACAGTACTCTAAAGATCCGGATAGTAAACAGCAAGGTGAAGATTTTGATTTAATAGGGACGCTAGACAAAGAAACGAATGATGAGTTGACACTTGTTATCGATGGTAAAAAAGTAAAGATACCTAAGAGTAAGTCGTTTGAAAAAGAAAAAGATACACCTAAGGATATTGAGGGAAAACAAGTAAACGTAGAAATTGATGCTAAAAATAACAATGCAGAAAGTTTAGAGTTAACTCCTCAAGCAAAAGCAGATTCAAATGGTATATACGAAAAAGATGTTGATGGAGAGTATAGCATAATTGGGAAATTAATTAATGAAACGGATAATGATGTAACAATAGAAGTGTCTAGTGGAAAAAAGAATTATAAAAAATCTAAAGACTTTGAGCAAGATGACGACAATACGTCTGGAGATAGTAAAAATAAAGTTGTACGATTAGAATTAAAGAAGAATGATGAAGTTGAAAGTCTCGAGGTAGATCCAGAGGATCAATAAATGGAATAGAGAATTTTAAGTAGCTTATTTGTTTTATCTATAATATATGTATGTTTTTTTCTTTTTGAAAAGGGTAAGAATCAAATAAGATCATGTTAATTCTTAGAGTTAACATATTTCCCCTTTTTTAAATTATTTCGTTGGATTTAGGCGCCATAATAGGCGTCCTTTTTTTTGTCCAAAAAAGGCAATCTACTACGTTTTCATGAATATAGATAAGAGAATAATAAAGAAAGGTAAGGTATGAATGATAAGAAAGTTATCTATTCCTATTTTAACTTTAGTGATATTATGGACAATTATTCTTTGTCTAGAAAAGCAAGTTATGGTCGCCTGTTTTCTATGGATCGTTTATAGCGCCTTGCAGTTTTTTCGAAAGGAATAATTTTTATCTTCTAAATAAGATTTTTAGGAAAGTATATGAATAATACATAAGAGGATTTCTAATAGACCTTTGAATCCTTTAGCAATACTACAAACTTAACCTCCTTCCATAAACAAAAGACACTGGCTCTTAACCAGTGTCTTTTGTTTATAATTTTATTCTCAATAATTTTTATAGAAATGTCATTCATGTAAATTATTAGACACTTCTCAGTTCCCTTGGATCTGTTACTTTGTGCTTGTATTTCTTTTCAAATTTATTAAACATGGATATATTCGCCAGTACTCCTACAGCAAACATAAGCAAGGTAAGAGAAGAACCACCGTAACTGACAAATGGTAACGTTACACCTGTGATAGGAAGAATTCCCGTTACTGCTCCCAGGTTAACGAATGCTTGAATGCCAATCATGACTGAGATACCGATAGCTAACAAAGCACCAAAAGGATCACTGCATCTTTTAGCTATTTTTAAACCTTGTAAAATAATAAAAAATAGCAACCCCAATACCAGCAGTACTCCCCAGAAACCTAACTCCTCAGCAATAACCGCCATAATAAAATCAGTGTGAGATTCCGGTAGGTAACCAGCTTTTTGGACACCTTGTCCTAACCCTTGCCCTGTTAATCCCCCAGTTCCTATAGCCAAGTAAGAATTGACCAGTTGATACCCGTTCCCTTGTTGATTTTCAAACGGATGTAGATAACCAGTAAAACGAGCTAAACGAACAGGAGAAAACACAGTATCAATATGTCCCGTTATTAATAAAATAACTAACATAATAATGATCCCTACTATTCCTAGTAAGGCAATCTTTAGCATTGATTTTACTGAAATACCTGAACATAAAACAATAGCCGCAACTGTCCCTAAAATAAGTAAAATCCCACCGTAATCGGGTTGCAAAGCAATTAAGAAACAAATAAACAATACAACAAAGGTAGGTGGAATAATAGCGCGCTTTAGATCATTGATATACTCTTGTTTATTTGCAAAAACAGCCGATAAATATACAATGATTGTTAGTTTCGTAAATTCTAATGGTTGTATTCGAATCGGGCCCAGTATAAGCCAACTTTGTGCATTTCCCGCGGTATGTCCAAAAATAAGGACCAAAGCAAGAAGTGTAATCACTGTTATTAATAAGATTTTTAATACTTTTTTTTCTCGATAGATTTTATAAGGAATAAAGGCAGCAACACAGAAAAAGAAGAAGCCTGCTATCAGAGCAAGTTTTTGCTTTTGATAAAAATAATCCCCTTCAACACCGTAACGACTAACCGCCGTTACCATACTAGCACTGTAAACCATGACTAAACCGATGAGGCTTAGAACAATTAAGGCCACAATAAATTTGTAATCATAACATTTTACTATTTTCTTAAACATAAAAACTCCTCGTTCCTTGCAAGTGTAAGAATCTTATTTTTATCATAAAACAAAAATTCTTAGTAGATTATATAGAGTAAAAAGAACACTCAATAGTATAATAACAGTTCCCCGTGCTTTGTTCTTTCCTACGATATAATCATTTATACCATGTAAGAGAAAAGATACTGAAACCATAAGAACGGCTATATTGTACCAGTAATCGCTGTCAAATAGCCAGGCTATACTCATACAAATCAGCAATACAATCAACGTTGCATTTCGAATTCGATTATCAATAAAAATTTGTGCATATTTCATAAAAATCTCCCACTACTATTTCTTTTATTACATATCGTTACGTTTTATTCTTTCCTCTCCGTCTCACCTTATTAATTTATACACTTCTTAGACGTTCCTATTTTTAAGATTAATAATCCTCTTTCTTCCAAAAAGTTAGGACATATAGAATGTTTTAGTATATAATAAGTTGTTTTGTATGTTTTAATTATAAACATTAGGATAAGGAAAACAATAAAAAGCGAATCCTTTCTTTTTTATGCTATTCGTTATTATACAGCTACATTGATTTTAGTACTTTTTGTACCTAATTAAAATATGAAGAGAGACTTATTTAGCTTACACTTAAACGTGAGAAATAAGGAGAATTACTATGTCATTGACTACTACAGAACATTTCTTTCATTTCTTAATACTGGACATCATCCTTAGTTTCCTCCTTCTGTGTATTATTATTTTTATAGATAAATATTTTGGAAAAAATAAAGATACAAGGGAAGAAAAGAGAAGAAAATACCAGAAAGATTTTATTACCTTGTTAGCAGTTGGATTAATCGTTTATTTTATGTAACATACTATAATGTATAGAAACATTAATCACATGGAGGAGCAGTAGTATGATTCGAACAATCGCTATTACACAAGATCTACACGTCAAAGAAGATATACCCCTTGATCACTTGTCTGATCCTTCAATTAAGTGGTTCTGGGTAGACCTTGCCTCTCCATCTGAGGAAGAAGCAAAAGTGTTAGAGTCGTTTTTCCACTTTCACCCTCTAGCTATCGAAGATTGTCTTCACTTATTACAACGTCCTAAACTTGATTATTATGAGGGTTACAGCTTTTTAGTTCTTCATTATTTAAACAGCAACACGTTAGATGTTGAAGAAGTAGACTTATTTATTGGAGAAAATTATTTAGTGACCTTTCACTTTAAACCGGTAATCAGTATTAAAACAGTACAACAACGTCTTTTACAGTATCATAGTGGATTCAATAAAGGTGTGTCTTATATTGCTTATGCGGTTCTAGACCAATTAGTGGATGATTACTTCCCAATTGTGTATGAAATTGAGGATAAATTAAATGAAATTGAAAGCAGAGATGTCAAAAGATCAATTGCTTTATTAATGAATGATGTTTTTGATATCCGAAGTGATTTATTAAAGCTTAGAAAAACCATTCTTCCTATGCGTGATCTGCTATATCGAATTATTAATTCTGAACGTTTATATATACCTGCGGAGCAGAAAGCCTATTTCAATGACATTTATGATCACTTAATAAAATTAACAAGCATGGTGGAAGCCAATCGAGATATGACATCAGATATGAGAGATAATTACCTTTCACTTAACGCTAATCGGATGAACTCCATTATGATGACATTAACAATTATCTCCTCTATTTTCATCCCCCTTACCTTTGTCGTAGGGTTATATGGGATGAACTTTGATCATATGCCTGAACTTCACTGGCACTACGGATATTATATTGTTTTAGGAGTTATGGTTTTAATAACCATCGGTATGATTCTCTGGTTTAAACGAAAAGGCTGGTTCAATGTCAGTAAGTAGGAAGAGCTGGAAGGAAGCCTTTCTAATAATTTTTTAAAATAAAAAGCTGCCATCTACGATTTGCTACTGCTTTTTCATTATGCTAGTATGTACTCAATGGTTACCAATTTACTTACTTTATACGTTAATTTATAAAGTGGAAATTGAGACAAAAAACGCCTCTCTTAGAGAGGTGTTTTTTGTCTTTATTATATATATCCTCACCATTTCCTACGTCTGTTCGAAGAGAATGACTACATAAATATGTATGTTGAAAATTATGTCTTAAAGAGAACAAATAGAAAACTACCTCGAATTATGATGTAGCTTATAAGGGAACTTAATATAAAATTTATTTCACAATAAATCATAATGAATTTTTGCTATAAATACTATCTTTTCCATTTAAAGCATATGAATAAAATGTGCACTTTTTATTCACCTGTTTGTCACTCAGTCCGAGGCCAAACGTTGATAAATGAAGGATGTATAAAAGGTTGCATAATTCATAATAGTAATCTCTCTTAAACTCCTTGTGGCTCAAGGAGTTCTTTTTGGTGTGTGTTCTGGAAGAGACATTATGGTAACTAGATATGTATGAAATATACACGTCGTTTTTTACTACAACATGATACACTGGGGAAAAAGAGAAAGAAGTGATTGAATTGAAGATTAAAACATATATGTTAAACGCCTTCACTAAAAATACAAAAGGTGGGAATCCAGCTGGGGTTGTTTTAGACACAAAGGATCTTACAATAAAAGATATGCAAGCTATTGCAAAAAAACTAAATTTCTCCGAAACTGCATTTGTACTTCCTTCTATAAATTCAGATTACGAAATTAGGTATTTTACACCAAATGAAGAAGTTGCCATATGTGGACATGCTACAATTGCTACTTTTTCCTTATTAGCTCAGATGAAAGAAATAAATTCAAGGACATATACAATAAAGACTAAAGCAGGAATGCTTAACGTAAAGATTGACGAAAATAAAATGATATATTTACAACAAAATCTTCCTGATTTCTTTACAACACTTCCCTGTAAAGAAATTACTGATTCTTTAAATCTAGATGAAGAACAACTAATACCTGATATGCCTATTCAAATCGTATCTACAGGTTTACACGATATTATTATACCTGTTAGAAAACTTTCAGACCTGCTAAAGACTATTCCTGATATGAAGAAGATCGCTGAAATAAGTAAGAAACATAATGTAACTGGATATCATGTATTTACACTGGAAACACTACATAATTCTACAGCTCATTGCAGAAACTTTGCACCTCTGTTTGATATACCAGAGGAAAGTGCCACTGGTACATCAAATGCAGCACTAGCATGTTATTTAATAAAACAAAATAAAGAATTTAAAAAACATAGTACATTCACTTTTGAGCAAGGATATGTAATGAATAAACCTTCAGAGATTGTTGTAAATATATCAACTAATTTTAATAATATTACAGATGTTCATGTAGGAGGCTTTGCTTCTAATTTTCAACAAAAATATATTGTTATTTAAGTTAAGAAAAATAACTGCTGCTAACCTGTTTTATGTTAACTACAAAGCGAAAAAGCTATCTTTGGGGGAAATAGCTTTTTCTACTGATAAATAAAATTAGATTTTAAGTGAAGTCCTACAAGACTTCTCCAGTAGTTTGCTCAACTTAATACACTTTATTCTTATACAACATATCCATTGCTTTTTCTAGAAGTAAAATGTCTTCCCTCATCATTACTTTCATATCCTCGAGATCAAGTTGAATATATTCTTCTTTTAAACGTTCTAATTCCCTCACGAACAGAGATCCAGTATAGTACCCGTAATTTGTCTCCAATGCATATCTCCTTTGTGTACTATTAATATATGTAGTTCCCTTTTATTCAGGTTAACAACCAATTAAAGGGAACTTCACAAAAAAGAAACCTTTTCGCATATTAGGCAGAGGTCTTTCGGATTTATTGGAATAGTCGGAATACGTTATTAGTCGGGCTTCACATTAAAATGAGCTATAGAACTCCCACACAAGTATCGCTTTCATTTTCTTCTCAGCGTCCATTCACACAATTCGGTTTACGGCTTTTTCTTATTAGTTCTACTGCTAAAAGAAAAAGTGGGAAGAACAATCCATATGTGACGGAATAGGAAAGCCATGTAGAATTTATAAAGTGAATTAAATACATACTACTGGGGATGCAAATAAACGATAAAGCAAATAAAAAAATACCTATGGGGAATGTAACTATTCGATAATCTTGTACCTTTATAAGTTGAGCAATACCTTGAGCAGATACAAAGAAACAAATTGTTACTTTAAAAAATAAACTAATGAACCAAATAACAGCCATTATCACTTCAACATGTGAAAAAAAGTTGAATTCTAAAGTTTGACCTAACAGGTAGCTTGGATAAAATTCCATTTTAAGAGTACTTAACCCAAACACTAATAACGATAATAAAGAAATAATGACTAATAATGTGACTCCTATAGTGATACCTTTTATATAAGCTTTAGTTGCTTGATCTTTCTCTCTAATATGAGGGAAAATGACAATTAGGATAACACTTTCAAATATATAAGATGCTAAAGAAATATTTCCTTTAAATATTGTGTGTATGCCCCCCTCAAAAAAAGGCTGCATATTTTCAAATTTAGCATTGGGTAAATTGAGACATACCAGTAGAAAGAAAAAAACACAAAACCAAGGAAAGAGTATTTCCGCAGCACGTGACAATGTCTCAAGTCCAAGACGAGCTCCAATAATAACTACAAGTAAAAATACCATAATAATAGCTTCTAGGGGTGTCTCAGGCATAATGACTGTGACCATAAAGGAACCCATTTCGAAAATCATTAAGATAACATCAACCATCACATACAAAAGAAATAAAAGGAAAAGAACTCTCCCTAGC
>NZ_JBIQFF010000028.1:0-10149 GCF_045369295.1 Priestia sp. 179-F W1.4 NHS
CCTACTGGGACTGCAGGGATTACTGGAGTTACAGGCCCTACTGGGACTGCAGGAATTGCTGGAGTGACTGGGCCTACTGGAGCTACAGGAATCACTGGAACTACAGGTTCTACCGGGTCCACTGGGATAAGTTTTACGACTAATTCTATGTTTGCAGGCAACACAACTGGTAGTACTATTGCAGTTTTATTAGGTGGGACAAGTATTCCACTCCCTAGTAATCAAGATCTCGATAGCTTTACTGTGAATGGTACTAATACAACATTTACAGTTCCAGCTAATGGACGTTATTACATCACATACCAAATTAATCCTACGGCTACTTTACTTGCTGGATCCAGGCTTATATTAAATGGAACAACTCCAATTCCTGGATCCATAATAACTCCGGCTCTTGCTGTATCAAGCTACAATAATGATGTTATTGTTTCTTTAGCTGCAGGTAATACAGTTACTCTTCAATTATTTGGTTTAGTTGCTACAGTGGTTTTGACGGGTGGAGGATCTTCTGGAGCTGCATTGACAATTATTCGTTTATCAGGATAAAGGGAAACTATACCTAGCTTAACAATTAATAACAAACAATTAGTTAGTGGGTTTTCAGAGGGATTAGGTACACGTTTTACAGAATAATGTTCATAACACACAATTTGCAGCATTCGTGAATTAATGGAGAGACATAAAAGTTCTTCGCAACAGACAAAACAAGCAAGGTCATGGTCATCGCCTTCTTCTGGTGGAATTAAAAATAATCTTACGCAAGTAAATAAGATAAAAAAGCTGCCTCAAAACAGGGAATGAGGCAGCCTTCCTGATGTCACACTTGTTAAAATGTGAACGTCATAGCAATTTAACTATAACAATTTTATTACAAATATTCTATATTTTTCTTATTGTTTTTATCAGTTAGATAAAATTGTGATAAATTTATATTATTTTCCGTTAAATTAAAGCCCAGTAAGGCCATCTCATAAAAAAATTCATCTAAAACCTTGTAAATTAGCTATTGAAATAGCTAAATAATACATTTACTGTTAAATATATCGAAAGTTTTACAGTATTAGTAAGTAGGTGGTAGGAGATTTGAAGGAATGTAAGATTCGTTTGAGACACGCGTTACTTACAGAAATAGAAAAGGCCAAGGAAAATATGGTTCAGGTATCACCGCAGCAGGAGAGATTGCAAGGACCGTTACCAATATTAAAAACGGGGCCTCCTCTCCAGTTGCAGGCATCACGCATGCTATTTTTGTTTTAATTGTACTCTTGGTACTGGCTCCCTATGCTTCGTATGTGGCACTTGCTAGTCTTGCGCCGGTACTAATGGTGGTAGCATGGAACATAAGTAAAAAAGAGCAGTTTATAAAGGTGGTAAAAGAAAAATCGTTTCACTCGTTGGTTTTACTCACAACCTTTCTGTTAACGGTGTTTACAAACTTGACCGTAGGAATAGCAGTTGGATTATGCCTGTCTGGTGTACATTTTATAATAAGAAAGAGAAAAGGCAAACAAAGATTTTCGCGAAATACTACAATGTAAAATACATGATTTCGAAATAGAGAAGACGTATCTTTTGAACATAAAGTATGTGTACTTATAGATATTAATTGAAGTACACATACTTTATGTTCTTGTTAAAACAAGCGTAACAGCAATAGAGTAGCTAATTAGCTTCTAAAGTGAGAGATAGTAAATAATTGTCATATAGCAAGACAAGTTATGATAAATCCCTAACGGTGTTAATTGTAGAGGTGAGAAGAATTGAATGATGTACTTATTATATCTGGCTATCAATAATAGCTTGTGTCTATATCTTAGTAGTATTAATTAAGACCTTTATATTTGTTCCTACAAAAGTAGAAGGTAAGTCCATGTTGCCTACATTAAAAAATAATGAGCGTATTATTTTCAGAAGAAAAACCATTAGATTAAACAATATCAACAGATTTGATGTAATTGTATTATATATTAATAAACAACACCCACTTGTTAAAAGAGTAATTGGTTTACCAGGTGATCATATAGAATATTGTAACCATAAGCTGTACGTAAATTGGGAAAAATACGAAGAAACTCATTTAGACACTTATACCAAAGAGACCGTAACCGGTTCGCCAACTGAATATTTTAGACTCGAAGATTATACTGGTAGTAAAACAGTCCCAGAAAGTAAATTATTTGTTTTAGGAGATAATAGAATGTATAGCATAGATAGTAGATCATAGATAGTAGATCACCTAAAATAGGAACAGTCTCAATAAATAACATTGTAGGAAAAGCGAAATTAACTTATTGGCCATTAAAAAGGTTCAAATGGATTAAATGATCATTTAGAATATCCCCTTTATAAAAGGAGCTTTTTTATCTATTCATGTAAGCTTCTGTATATTAGCTAAAGGCGTCTACCATACATTGCCCAAGAACATATAAAAAGAACCCATTTTGACAACAACTAATCAAAATGGGTTCTCTTCATGTAGATTAATTAAGGTCTATGGAAGTTGACCGTCTTATCATCATCCCCCGTTCGTTCAAACCAGCCTCTAAACGCCCAGTTATCGTATCCCCCGTCACCTTCGTTAATAAACGTTCCTTCTTCAAATATCCAAACCCCGAATGTGATACCATCGTAATCTACAGTATCAAAATATTGTACACCTTGTAATTGATTAGAATTATAACCTTGACTTAAATTCATCACCACTACGTTGTACTGTTGACCGGATCCAAAAAAGGCTTTTTCCATAGCTCCTTTAACAAATCCACTTCGATTGTCAGCCGTTTTAGCTGCGTCTGCAATCGCTTGCCCAATTGCTACTGGATCAATACCGACGTCTGCTCCAACTTCTGCAGCTTCTGCGGAACCAGCAGAATCTCCTAAATTCGGTAGAGCTAATGGTGTCGCTAACATAGCTATACCCACGGCAGAAGCTACAACAGCTTGTTTCGCTCTTCTCATTTGATCTCCTCCTATTTTAGTTGATTCTTAGAACAACTACCCCTTTTTACCATTTTAAAACAAAAATGTATGATTAAGTTACAAAGGATAAATAAAAGAGAAAATATTTTAAATATCTCAGCGATATCTCTATAACAAAAAAAGGGTTATATACTTCATACAATATTATAGTTTTATATGATTAGAAATTGTTTTGGGACTACATTAGGCGAGAGATTAATATAAATTAGCTTTATTTAGAAAGATTTATTAATAGATAACATATTCATGGCTTTTTCTAAAAGTACAATATCTTCTTTTAACATTGTTTTTACATCATTGAGTTCAAGATGTAGGTATTCTTCTCTTAAACGTTCTAACTCCCTAATAAATAGGGGTTCAATGCAGTATGTGTACTTTATCATCAATACGTATCCCCTTTATATTTTGTTGTCATATATGATGATTCCCCTTCATTCGTACAAATAACCACAAAAAGAAATAAATTCCATTTTCAAATTTTAGATAACCAAAAGCAGTAATTAAGCATTAGAAAACCCTGCATTTCTAAGAACGCAGGGTTTTCTGAAGTTTTGTATATTGTTCAAATTATTTACAGGGTTCTATATTGTACCATACAACTTAGAGCTAAGCTATGCATTTTTGTTTTAGAACATTGAAATCTAATCGCATGCTTAGAACATGCTAATAAGAAACATATTAAATCATAGAATTTGTTTAATGCTGTTAAGATCTGCGCTATACCAAGGAAGCATCTCCATATAATTAGCAAGGTGTACAGTTCTTCTTTGCGTTTGCCATAAAGAGAATTTGTGTTAACTTAATATTTAACGTTTATTATAAAACGTTCATAGGTACTTTATATAACTTTTTTAATTAAATGAACATGAGCAGTATAACTTAAAAAGGATTTTTGCTAATCGTAGAAGACTAAGAAGATTGCTACGTATAGAGAAGTAATAAAAAAAGGGAGACTTTAATATGGACAACTTAACATTAAATTTTTTTGATTTTCACGTATGGGCAAATGAACAAATTTTTAAACGATTAAAAGAATTACCGGAAGATACATACCAACAGAAAGTGGAAAGCGTCTTCCCATCGATATCATCTGTATTGTCTCATGTTTATCTTTCTGATCTTGGATGGATAGAAGTTTTTTATGGTGAAAGTATGAATTACGCGTTGAAGTTAGCAGAGCAACAAAAAGAACAAACAGAGGGAAAAAACCTAGAGGAAATGAGGTTAATGTTTCATGGATTAGCAGAACGATATAAATTATTTCTCGACCAAGAACAAAACTTAAATAAATCAATTGTAATTGAGAATCCAACCGGTGGAATAATGGAAACAAACATTAGAGAATTATTAACTCACATTGTTAACCACGGCACATATCATCGTGGTAATATTACAGCCATGTTGAGACAAATGGGATATGCTTCAGTTCCAACCGATTATGGTCTTTATCTATTTTTAAAGACCAACAACAGATAAAGGCACAATTGTGTGCCTTTTATATATCAAAAAAATCTTGAATATTTTTGTTTTTATCCATTCTTCGCACAGTACTCATGATCTTCTTCATGACAACAGGTGATGGTATGTAGTCTCTATTGTTACAAATGCGCCAAATGGTATTCCTAGATACTTTACTTCTCTCTGCAAAATCAACCTGAGCAATACCTTCTTGATCTAACCATCTCCCAAACTTCGATCTTTTAGGATTCTTCCACCAGAACATAACCATCCCTCCTTATTTGTTAGCCTGTCCACTTTTCATCAGTTTGAATCATCTTTGGAGAAAAAGTAGGCATAAGGAAGGAATTTATACATAGAATAAAAGAAATCAAGTTGTTCTACGCATATTGTCGATATTTTGGTCATAATCATATAGCATGAATACAGTTAAGACCGCCTTATACACTGATAAGTAATGGGCGGTCTTTGTTATAGGTATTCCTCAAAATTAAACTTTACATAAACAAGCCCTTTTTCCTTTAAGTAAGGGAAAAGGGTTTGCTTTTTAGAAAACATTTAGATAATAGGCTGATAGCATTCTAGAAAATCATTTCTCAAAAAAGGTTTTTAACCACTTATAAAAACTCTTCTTTTGTTGTTGAGCTTTTTTTAACGTTCGAATTTCGCGAGCCATTGAAATTAATTGGCGGTCACGTTCCTCAAATTTTGCATCGATATAGCTTTGTATCTTTTTCATTTGTACTTCATGTGGTTCTAAGCTAAGGTTTTGTTTTTCAGTTGAAATGTTTGGTGGAGTGTCTGGTACTAAATTGAATTTTTTTGCAACGGTTATAACAGCTTTTTCTAAGGTCATTTCGGGACGGGCATAAACTTCTTTTAGTTCATAAAAAATGGTAACATCATCATTTGTATAAGCTAATTTACCTTGTTTTTTAGTAAACTGCACACCAATTTTGGCAAAATAGAAGTTGTATTTTCGTATCGTGGATAAAGGCAAACCAAGTATATCAGCTAACTCTTCGGTGGTATATGCTGCTTCTGCGGTTATGACTCTCAACATATGATCACCTCCTCTTATCAAAAGAAGTATTCGATATGTATATGTTAAAACCTTCAAGTAATAAGAGGAGGGAATGTTATACTTTATAATTCTATTGCCCATGTAAGAACAGTCAGTATTTGATGCAAGTATTCTTGTATGTCGAGCTATTTAATAACTCCATGGATTAAATATTTCCCCCATTCCCTCATCGCAATGGTTTCTCCAGCTTCAGCTGCTTTCTGTAACCACTTTTCACCTTCCAGTACATTTTGTTTCAACTCATGTTTTCCAGTTAATAAGCGATAGCCTAATATTCTCATAGCTATTGGTTCATGTACGTCAGCTGCTTTCCGAAGCCAATACTCGCCTTCTTCTACATTCTTTTCTACATCCAATCCTTCGAGTAGTCTGTATCCTAATACTCTCATAGCCATTGGATATTCCAACTCTGCAGATTTTCGAATCCACTTTTCACCTTCAGCTTGGTTTTTACCTAAATTTTCCCCAACAAGCAAGCGATAGCCCAATTCCATCATGGCCCATTGATCACCAGTATCGGCAGACTTTCTAAGCCATTTTTCACCTTCCTCAACATCTTGTTTCACTAGCTTTCCAGTTAGTAATTGAAACGCTAACTCATTCATTGCTCCATTATCTCCAGCTAGGGAAGCTTGCCTTAACCATTTGATTCCTTCTTCTACATGGATGTTACTTTTTTCTTTCTTTTCATTGAAATCGACAATATCGGCCATTTGTACACTGGTCACATTTTCTTCTTCATTTTGAGTCAAAACGTTATCCCCCTCAGCACTCCTGTTTTCACTTCATTTGCTTTTGATATTCATATGTAACCGGAACTTTATCCATTTTAACGGTTTTGGCCACGACATAACGACGATAGCCATCTTTTAAGACGTTCGATCCTTTTTCAATCGTCAATGGCTCATCTAAACGCCCTGTACGCTTCACAAAATCAATCACCTTTTGCGTTTTTTCAGGGTTTGGGCGTGTCTTTAAGAACTCTTCAGGAACGATGATATCATCAAATTTCAATAGATCCTGAGTTCCCTTCGGTTGGTTGGATAGTGTTGTCTTTTTCTCCTCTGTAGGCGCTTGTTGTACTTCTGGCTGGATAGGCTTTACTTCTTTCTGCTCTTCTTTTGCTACAGGTTGAGAAACAGGTTCTTGTGCCTCTTCCTGTTTAGTAGATTCCGTTTTCTCTTGGGCTTCAGAAGGCGCAGAAGCCTCTTGCTTAGGTTCTTTTTTCGCATCTGACTCATTCTTCTCTTTATCATTTTTATTCGGAAGAACGGTAATCTGGAAACAGATCACTCCTACCTCACCAGGACATTCATCAATCGGAATGTCTAATGTTGGTTCCCCTTGAATTAAGATTTTTTCATGCATGATACTTTTCTTCGTAAGCCCTGTTTTATTAAAGGCTTTCTTCGCAACAAACACCGTATACGAAATAAAGGTACTCTTCTTTAACCCCTTCGGCGCAGATGGTGAACCTTTTTCACGCATATCAAAAGCAACGTAGCGATCATATTCTCGTAATGGTCCTGTGGCTGAGCCGGTTAACGTAATTTTATGTGGCATAATAGTCTCCTCCTGCATAGATAATTATTATTGTTTATCTAGAACATAGTTCTAAATAAACATATTCTATTAAAACATCAGCTTCTAAGAGATTTCTACTTTTTTTGATTAGGAAGCTGTGTCTTTTAACTGATTGTGTTGACGTAAACAGTCTTGTTCCTCTGGCGTTAAAGCTTGTCCTAAGTCTTGTTTTACCTGAGCTATCTCCAACAAACTATACGTAGAGCTGTGCTCCTGCAGCAAGTTCTCTTCTTCCGGTGTTAGCTCTTGACCTAAATCTTGCTTTAACTGAATCATTTCAAGCTGGTGTTCCAAAGAAATCTCTGTTTCTTTTGTAGCTTCTTCTTGCTGCTGTTCAGCCTTTAACCAATTTGGAACTAGTTCCTTGCGGATAATCCGTTTTGGAGCAGCTAATGTTGTTTCTTTGCTTTCGTTATGTATAACTTCTTGTTGGTTTGCGTATACTGATGAATAATCCTGGTCTTTAGGCTTTGTTAAATCATAGAATTGATTTTTCGCAATTTGATAGATTAATCGACACATATCCCGTAGGGATAATGGATTGCCTTGTTGATTGGCTTCATGTACATATTTATCTAATCCTACAATGGATGTATACGCAATATCATGTACTTGCTCTTTCTTGATTTTAATGTCTGTATCTTTTTTTACTGCTTTTGCAGCATTTTGAATGCGAGCATAAAAGTCTTGTAGTTGATGTCCATATTTACCTGCATAGACTTGATTGACTTTCTTAGGCACACCTTTGATATAGCTGAAGGACTGTGAAACAGATATTAAATGATTATTTATATGATTTACAGGTAAATCAAGGTTAATAAAGGCATCAGATGATTTATCGGCCTCTAAGCTTCGTGTATCAACGTTTTCAGCACTTTCTGGAGACGTCACAGGACGTGTCACAGGAGTGGTCATTTCTTCTTGTTGAAGCGTTTGTATTCCTGTTGTATCATGGGCAAAAAAGATTTCGTCGCAAATGTGATGAAAGTTCTTATGGCTTTTAAGGATAAATACATAACTGTCAGGATGAGTACCTGTTGTATCTTCTTTAATGTAACGAGCGACAATGATAAACGGTGTCGCTTTTAACGAGCGTACAAAACGAGAAACGGTACTTTTGGACACATTAAATTTCTTCATAAGCGTTTCAGAACGGATCGCTTGAATGCCCGTAGCCACTAGGTTATAGATGACGTGATCGAGCATTTCCATTCTCTTTTTAGGAAACTCTTTATGTATAGCTGATTGTTGTTGTTTAAAGTGGGTACGAAGAATGTCTAAAAACTCTTCTTTCTTTTTACGAAGCGTGGACTTGTTGGTCCATAACCATTTGAACCGTCCATTGAAGGTATCTACATCTTTTAAATAACAGGTTAATATTTTTGTCATTTGTTCATCTTCTCCTTTAAGGAACACAAAAAAGACACTGTTTCCCTGGAAAAAGGAAAACAATGCCTTGATTTTGATGAACTAAGCCCTTGAAATAGATGTCAATTTCGTATAAAATAAAAACATAAGTTTTATTTTATAGAAAAACTAACTCTATTAACAAGAGACTTCGACAAGTGTTTTCCCTACTGTAATTAGGGTGAACGGTTTAAGAGTGTTGACAGCACTTCTTAAACAGTTGAAGTCTTTTTTCTATTCCGGTCCTTTTTGTTAGTTTTATTATAGCGTTAACTAGTCTCATAATTCAATAAAAATTAGCAAAATATATCAAAACGAGTATTTTAGGCTAATCTTTTTCATTTAGATAATAAATAATTTTAAAATCATTTATCTGAAAAATAAAATCTTTCTCTCTACTCTTGACCAGCATGAAAAGTGCAATTTTTAGTTTCAATAAAAATAATCTTCCAAATGAAAGAGGCATTGCCCTTAGTTAATTCAGCTTAACTAAGGGCAATGCCTCTTTCATTTTTTATCTTTCACTAAAATTAGGTTAATCATTGATTTTATTTCATGTCATACTCTCTTTCAAGTCGATCTACTAAATGTTCACTTATGTAATCTTCGATGAAAGCACGTTTTTTATTATGATTTTCTTCCCTTTTAAAACTAAATAGACCAGTTTTCACTGTAGTAGTCCGTTCCTCTTCAGGTAAAATGCCCCATTTTTCAATGGCTTCTTTTTTTAATTTGTTCCTAATTTTCAATTCGTTTAGACGTTGCTCTTTTTCCAAGATTCTTTGGTTGTTTGTAGTTGTAGATGTTTCAGGAAGTGCCTTTAGTACATCTTGAAATTGAGATAAAATTTTTTGATTTGTTTGTCCACTTTGATTCATAAATGTTGTTAAAACCTGAACCATAGAATCAATTTTCTCAGTTGCCTCTGCTAATTGTTCTTCTAAATTCAGTATTTTCTTCTCAAAAACTGTTTTCATAGGTTCATTCTTTTCTAACATCTCTGATGTTGTTTCTCCATTAAAATGTGAACGGATTTGCTTAATAGAATAACCATGTTCTTCTTTTAATCTCTTAGCCTCAAGTAACATATCAATTTCTTCTCTTTTGAAACGACGATGACCACCTTGAGTACGAATTCCTTGAATATTAAAGTCCTCTTGATATCTTCGAATTGTTTGATCAGACAGT
Source organism: Priestia sp. 179-F W1.4 NHS (assembly GCF_045369295.1). Taxonomy (NCBI): domain Bacteria; kingdom Bacillati; phylum Bacillota; class Bacilli; order Caryophanales; family Bacillaceae; genus Priestia; species Priestia sp. 179-F W1.4 NHS. The sequence continues at coordinate 9,701 of NZ_JBIQFF010000028.1, forward strand.
CCAGTAAGTTTTATTACTTCACTTAATTTGAATTCTTCCTCAGTTTGTTTCAAATTAACCCCTCCTCTTCTCGATTATAATAACAATAAATTTGTTGTTATTATAACAGAACTGACATCAAATTTTGAGAGATTTAATAATGGATTTTTTGTTAGATTTACAGGTTCTTTTGCTATTTTTGATAGAATAGGCAATTCAAAGTCATAGTTAATTATAACAAAGTTCTTAAGAAGGCTAAAGAGATGAAATCTAACTGTGAATCTATAGTAAGTGACTGTTAAGTTTGGATTAGAGATGGCTAAAGAGATGAAATCTAACTGTGAATCTATAGTAAGTGACTGTTAAGTTTGGATTAGAGATGGCTAAAGAGACGAAATCTAACTGTGAATCTATAGTAAGTGACTGTTAAGTTTGGATTAGAGATGGCTAAAGAGACGAAATCTAACTGT
>NZ_JBIQFF010000028.1:10249-10313 GCF_045369295.1 Priestia sp. 179-F W1.4 NHS
GAATCTATAGTAAGTGACTGTTAAGTTTGGATTAGAGATGGCTAAAGAGATGAAATCTAACTGT
>NZ_JBIQFF010000029.1:0-9608 GCF_045369295.1 Priestia sp. 179-F W1.4 NHS
CTTCGTTTCCCAGGAGAAGCGATTATGGATATCTGTAAAAAGTATCGAGAAGAAAAAAAGAAAGAATGGTCGTTAGACTATATTACGGAAACGGTTAGTGAAAATCTTCATAGTGTATTAAAAAATGAACTTAAAAAAATTCGATTAGGAACAAATAGTGCAGATAAAAACACACAAATTCTTATCGAATTCATGAATGGATTGTATTTCCACCATGGCTATGAGGGGATTATGACAACGGATCTTTTAGAACTAGAAGAAACTAAACTTGCCAAAAAAGTTGTAGGGGAACGTATTGTAAATCAACGACAAAAACGGTTGGATAAGGAATAGCCTAAAAGCTAAAATAGCCTTTAAGGCTAGTTAGGTAGGCTTAAGCCTACTTTTCCTTTTAATAAACGAGGTGAATATAGCTTGATATGTAGTTATTGTGGGACAGAAGGTTTAGAAGAAAGCTGCTCATTTTGTGGAGTTAGTCTAAATATAAAAAGACCGAAACTAAAAGAATTTGTGGTCTTAGATGACGTTGAGAAGCCTTTTAATGAACTTGCATGCTTTCATACGTATGATTTGTTAATTTTACTACGTTTGGTACGTAAAGAAAGGACAAAAGCCTATGATTTAATGCTAACGCTTAAAAAGGCTGGTAATAGTCCTCAAATTGACCAAGCAATGGTAAACTATTCGGAAGAGCAATATGGGCTTTATACGAAGCGTATGAAGGTTGTAGAAGGTATTTTAATAGACAGGATGGGTTATAAGCCTCAAAGGGTAGATGATAAATTATTAGCGAAATTAGCTGAAAGACTACGAAAAGAGTAGAAAAAGAGGGAAATTATTGATAGTGTTGAATGTAGTATAAAATGAGAAAAACCGCCCATGCTTTGGCCGGCTTGGCGGTTTCTCGAATACAGAAAGGGAATGGGTCCCTTATCAAACATATTTATGTACATATTCTATCATAAGGGACTAATTCCTGCCACATAAGGAGAGGAATTAGCTTGGAAAACAGCAATACTATTGTTAATCTAAAGCAAAAACTTGCTGAAGCAGAAAAAAAAGCAAGATTAAAAGATTTAAAACATAAGTCATATTCTTCGGAAGAAGTTTCTGACATTCAAAAGTCATTATTGGATTTAATGCAAGAGATTACAGGTGAAAAACATTTTATTGCTAGGGAAAAGGATGTTTTTGCAGGGGAGCCGTTTAATCAAGTCATGCACAGAAATTTGGATTTGTTAGTAAGAATTGATTATTTAACCCAGGCGGAAGAAAGCTTTTTATTTAGAATTCAACCATACTTAGAATTTAAGAGTAATGTTATTATCTGTAGAGAAGACAAATTTAAGAAGAAAAAGAAAAGTATTGAGGATGAATTTGTTTTAGGAAAGTCTGCAACTGTTTCAGATATAGCAGAAATGATTGGTAAATCACGTAGGCAAACATCTGAAATTATGAACTCTTTGAAGAAAAAAGAGATTTTACTTAATCCAGAAGGAGCAGGAAAAATTTCTGAAAATGGTCGTTCTGTAACCCCTCGAACATGGATTGTAAATCCATATATTATGATTTGTGCGCCTAGAAAAAATGAAGTGAAATTAGATCAATTAACAATGAGATTATTCCAACATTCTTTAAAAAATCTTAAAGATCAAAATGGCAAAAAAGTAAATTTACCAACTAGGTTCTTTTAGACTGTCCGTATCTATTTAGATACGGTTTTTTATTTTCTTCTGCGATATCTTAGGTGTGAGGAAAACCTCACAATTACACTTTAAAATGAGAGGTTTTCCTCACACCTTAAAAAGTCTAATTAAGTTAATAGTATCAAGGGCTCAGGCCACTTTGTAGCTCTAGTCTCTATTATCAGTATTATTAAGTACTAATTTTGCAATGAAATTGCAAGGTTCTTTTTATGTTATTTTCGTTAGAAAAAATTAGCCTTAAGGCTAAAAAATCACCATAAAGGTGATTCAAAGCTTTTAATGACTAGGAGAATAAGTGCTGTTCCCCATAAGAATAGCCTTAAAAGTACTGTATGGTGATGTTTACTTAATAGATACCTCTATACTAAATTTATATGTTGCCTAAAGAATAAGGAGGAGAATACTATTCTAAATCGAAAACATTGTTAGAATAGCCTATATAATGAATAATTAGCTGTGTTAAGAATAGGTGGTGAATATATGTCTGAACAAATAAATGAAATAGTTTATTTAGGTGGAGAAGTAGCAAAATCGTTAGGAATAGCTCGTAGTTCTCTTACAAAATACTGCATTGCTTTAGAAAACAAAGACTATAAATTTATTAGAGGTTCTAATAATTCTAGAGCATTTAGAAGTAAAGATATTCTCTTACTGCAAAGAATGAAAGATTTGATACAAGACAAAGGTATGACTATGGAAACAGCTGTGAATGTAGTGTTGTCAATGCTTCCAGAAGAGGAGAGAATAGGTGCTATTCTCGGTGAGAACAAGGTAATGTCTTCTGAAATTGAATCTAAAGAACAAGAAGAGAACACGCAAATTTCTCTTGTTATGGATAAATTAGAATACATTGATGAAATATCTGATAGGTTAAATTCAATGGAAAAAGAACTTAAAGATATTAAAACCCAAAATAAGATTTTACAAGATCAAAATTATGAGTTAAAAACAACTGTTGAAACAAGTTCAAATAAAAGAGATGAAAATCTTTTATCACTGATCCGTGAAGTTCAAGATACGAAAAAACTGATAGCAGCTTCTCAAGAAAAAAAGTGGTGGGAGTTTTGGAAATAATGTCATTGTTTCACGGGTAAGTAATATATCAATAAAAATAGAATTGAAGACATGATTTAAATGGTAAAAATATTTACACTAATATCATATACTGGTAAAATACGTTTAGACCGTCAAAGCTGCGTGAAACGTAACAGTTAATAAACTTACGTAAATGAAGCCAACGTTAATAGTGATAGGTAAAAGTGAAGGATAACTTCTTAGTAAAGAGGTTATAACCTCTTTCACTTTAAGATCCTATTAAATTAGCGAAGGAGAGATTTTTATGAAAAAGAAATTTTCGAAAGTGAAAGTAACTGTTGCGATGTGTACACTATTGGGCGGTGCTTTTAACTTGATCGCGGCTGTAATCAATCACCTCCTGTAATGGGTGGTGATTATTTTTTTATATTATATACATAACAAAGACCGCCAATTATAAAAAGTTTACAAGGCGGTCTTTGCTATGTATGCGCTATATATTTATTTGTGAATTAGCGACATTATATCTATTAATTCACGGATATAGAGGGTTAATAGGGTGAGTAAAGGTAAGTTTTCTTTCTATAACTGATGGACGCAGTCTACAGTATTCAAAAAAAGAAGAGAGGGTTTTAATTGAAAGTGAATTTTTCAGCAACAGCTTTCTGGACTTTTGAAAATTCTGATACACAGTACCATGGAGATCTTTATTTGAATAAAAAAGAGGGAGGAGTGATTGTTTATATTCGAGTTCCTAATGAAGGAGGTCCTATGAGTTATTTTAATCTGCCACTTGAGATTCCTTTAATTAATGGTACAACAATAAATGGGGCCAAAATTTGTTTGCTAAATTGTTCAAGGATATCAACACAGTCAAGGATAGGCTTGGAAGAAGTATATGGTTATAGAGCTAAATATATGTTAGAGGATGTTAACTTCGAAAATAAAGAAAAGGCAGTGTTCTCAAGAGTAAGGATGAGTCTTCCAGGGATAATTAAGTGGGGGAATGTATCCAACTATGTTAAACCTGTTACTGGAAATCGTGAAGTATTAATTGGACTAAATCCTTTAAATGAAATTGAGATTTATAGTAGTGATGAATATACTCTATCCTATGATTTAACCTGTAGTTATCCATTTAGGTTAATGGAAGAGGAAATAACTTTAGAACAAACTCCATATTTAATCGTTGAATCTAAATCTCTTCATTCTTTGGATTGGTTTTTAGATGTAATTATTAAAATGAAAAGACTTATTGAAATTGCAATGGGAATGGAATTACAGTTTGATAAAATGATTACAGAGTCACCTGAAATTAAATTGGAATTTGATAATGGTCATAGTCATATAAAACGTATAGAGGTAGTACATGCTTTAGCTCAACCTTTTAATCGAAATAATAAAAGTGATAATGGAATAGGTGAAAAGTTTCTTTTCACTTTGAATGAGCTTATAGAGAGAGCTAATTTTTCAAAATGGCAGGAAAATTTATCTATTTTAGAACCAATAATTGAATTACATATTGATGATTTATATAACCTAGAATCATCTGCTAGTCGTCACTTTTTAAATATGGCTCAAGCTTTAGAAACTTATCATTCCCGATTTGTATGTAATGGAAAATTAGCAAATTATAAAGAAAGAGTTGAAAAGATAATTGAAAGAAGACCTGAATCTTTTAAACAAGAAGATAGGGATTTTCTATTGAAAGGAAGCCATAGCATAATTTCATTAAAAAGCAGGATTGCTGATTTACTTTTAGCAGATTTTCGATTTAGATTTTATACTTCAGCTTGGGATTTTAGAGAATTCCCTGAAGTGGTTGGAGATACTAGAAATTATTATACTCATTATAATCCGAGTAAAGAAGATAAAGCTCTTAAGGATGATAAGCTAATAAATGCATACTATATACTTCGAAATATTCTTGAATACTATATTTTAAAAGAACTGGGCTTCGATGAAGATTTCATTCATGAACGAACGAGAGAAAGAACAAAAAAAATAATGATCAATGATAGCATTAAAAGAACAGATGAGAATTAAAAAATATTCCTTTGAAATTTTATATGTGTATAAAATGCCCACTTTCTATGCATTTTTCTTTTAATTATTTATTGTAGAGATACTAATCTATCAATAATGTATAAAAACCTGCATAAAGGATAAATTTAAAAAACAGACGAGACCTTGATACATAAGGGCTCGTTTTTGGTATGTCTTCCGGAAAGAGACATTATGTTAACTAACGTTGTATGCGATATACATAATGAAAAATTAAGACTAAACTTAGATTGGCAATAGCAGAAAACAGGAAGTATTATTTTACATTTAAATCTATAAATCTATATTTTTTAATAGTAAATAGAATTATATAAATTAAAATACTATAGATTTATATAATTCTATAGTATAATTTTGTATCATTATCCATTTTAGAGTGTATAATGACCTATTTTATAATTTTTATAATCCAGAAACTATCAAAAAAGATATCTTTTTTGATAGTTTCTGGATTATAAAAATTATATGTACCCCCCTCTTTTAAATATTTAGGATTTTTTTTAAAAAAGTGATTTTCATAATTTGTATTTATTCATTTTAATTAATATTAATTCCATTATAATAGCGATATTTGGTTATTTAATGAATAAAAATTGAATATCGAAAAACACTAAAAAAAAAAAAAGACCTAAAAATATAAAAGAAAACATCATTTTTTATATTTTTTTTGGCTTTTTCAACTCAAAATCATTTACATATTACATAACATGTACTATACTATGAGCAGTGGACACAGTTAGTGACCACTCTAAATAAAATTAATTAAATAAAATTAATTAAATACAGAAAATTATATCCATATTTCTATATTTAGAGAAATAATATAGAAATGTAGAGAAAATAAAAAGCGTAATCAACGATTGCAGTCGAAGATCACGCTAAACGAGAAAAAAATTATTCAGACTTATTGCTAGATGATTTACCATAAAGTGTGTGTATGTAGTTTAATAACAAAATGATAAATGATCCACCAGCGAACATTACTAAGAAGATTGTTAAGTCCATAATTTCACCCTCCTTTCAGTAAGAGGATTGTGGTTAATAGGTGATTTTTGCAGAAATCTCTTATTTGCCACTAAACATATTTATACCACAACGTCTGGTAGATTGTCAAATTATTAATCTATTTGTCTTTTTTTGTTAATATACTTTAGTGATTTAAAGTATTGAAGTTAATATTTTAAGAGAGTGTTTCATTAATAAAAATAAGTTTACTTAGGACAGTCCAAATTTGGTCTGTCCTAATTTATTTTGCTTTCGGTTGGAAAGATAGAGAAGAGCATAAGAGGTTTTTGTCGCCACTAGAGGTGTGGTAGATCTAGGAAAAGCCTAGAAACTCATTGGTGCATCAAATATTAGAAAGGTGAATCCAGTGTCGATTCATATTTCATTCACTTAGGTCCTAGTAAGAAATATTTCATTCTGTTATTTTGGCAAACCAAATAGTAGTTGATGTCGTCTTCCTCTAAAAAGTATGTTTCAATGCTATTTTTAACGAACATGTTATCACCTCACTTTACTTTAATATAACAGTTATCGATTATTTTAAACGCACATTTAAATATCATAAAAAGTTGTGTCTAAATGAGTAAAACGCTTATCTCCATAGATTACCCTACGGGAAGAGATTTTTGTTCTTTAGAGAAGTTACAAGTAGAGAATATCAATATCTTGTATTTGAATACTAGTACTATACTCTTAGAACGAAAATGGAGGCTAGTATGATGCTGGTAAAAAAGATGCTTAATAAAATTATGATGAAAGAACTTACGATTAAAGAATTAGCCATGAATGGGATAGTAAGTAAAGTAGATGCAATTGATCTTTTGTTGCAAAGTCCCAAAAAGTTATAAAACAGAATTTGTAAATGAAGCTTTGAGAAAAGTATTTATGGAAAAAGAATTATTAAATTAACTAAAAGCACTCACCTGTGATTTAGGCGAGTGCTTTTAGTTAATTTAATAATTCTTATAATAAAGATTATGTTAACTATCTTTGTATATCATAATTATTGGCTGCTTTATTATCAAATGCAAACAGTACAAATAGAATTTCTTTATATATCTTTTAATTATCATTGTTAAAAGAACCTTTTATTTTTTAAGAACTTTTTCATTTCGATTCTCAATACTTTTTATTTTTGAAGTAGGTATTAGATTATAAATTTCGTCTATCTCTTTTAATTGAGTAATCATTCTGTCTACAACAAAATTTAATAGTTTAAACAAGGCAAATGCAATATCTGTATTGTCATTTAAATCAATTGTCCCAGGATGGACTGCCTCATTTCCAATTACTCTTAAGCTATCTAAGGCTCTTTGAACCTCTTGTGGTAATCCTTTTTTTACTAGTTGTCCTATCATATTATCTATATTAGCTTTTTCTGCTCCAATTTGAGGAAGTAGCTTCTCCAATGCTAAGCGTAGCAATGCTGTAGATGCCATAGGAGATATTGAAACCACCTCCATAGCTTCTTCATAAATTCTCTTTACATCATCTGGCATATCGGGATTAGGAATCGGCGCCATTGAGGAGACAGGGAAAATTAATTTTCCTTTCTTCCATACTGAAACTTGTCTACATTTGTAACATTTACTTAGTGCAATTACGTTATTTATTAAGTATCCATTAACTCCAGCATCTTCCATACCCTTAGGTGTGGGCGCTATGCCTTGTTCAGCAACAAAGGATTCATTTTGAGTAGTTCTTAGACCGTGCCAAGATTGATGCGAGAATGTATTACAATGTGGACAATGAAAGCTATTTTTTCCGTAATTAGGAGGTTCATAATTTTGTTTCAAAATAATCCCTACTTTGTTTTTTAACAAAATTATACCTTATAAATAGAAGAATTTAAGTATTTAACCTTTCTTATGTGTATATTTTGTCTTTAAATAAAAAAAATAAGGAATTATGTTAATTTTCGCCTATTTATGAATATAATAGTGTTAATAGATTAACAAATATTATAACAATAGGTGATAAAAGTTGGATCATAACATTATAACAAAAGATGGCGTAGAAATTGTAATCAGAGATTTAATTGGTCTTACTTCGTCTCAGCGTAAAGAAATAAGTTTAGAAGCTAGGAGGAAGACTCGAGACCAATGGATTGATGAAGATGACAATGTAAAAGTAAAATTGAAAGATTCACAGAAAGAAGAGGTATTGGGTACATTAAAATACCATTTTAAAGAGTCTAACTTTACTAAACTCTTAAGCTTATTTTCATTTACAGATCATGCTGAAGAAAGAGCTATAGAAAGAATTGAGAATAGAGATCCAGCTCAAGATGATGTGGAAATAAAGCCTATGACCAAAATAAAGATTTTAAAAGCTTTAAGAGATGCATCTATTGTTCATGATTTAGCTGAATGGAAAGGAAGAGGAAGATTAAGTTACAGGTTAATTGGTGAAGTGGATAACATAGAGACTCATATATGTATATCTTTTCATGAAAAAGTGGCAATAATAACTGTTATAAATTAAAAACAACTCACTTTTTATAAAGTGAGTTGTTTTTAATTAAAGAAAGATTTATATTCGTCAAATTTTTCTTTTATAACAGAGTAATGAGAATAAATTTGATAGTCTATTTCTAAGTTTTCAATGATTTTATTTTCTTCTTGTAAGTGCTCGGCAATAATTGACACCATCAATCCAGTAAAAGCATCTTTAACTAATTCTTGATTAGTAGAGGTTGGTTCTTCGAGCCTGATGAAAGGTATATTTTTAACTTTCAATTGACCGCCAAAAAAAAGTTCGTCTCTTAGAATAACATCATCATTTTGACTTTGTTTATCCATCTTAACAATCTCCTCATCTAAAGTAATGCTCATAATAATCCCCTCCTACTAATTAGTTTTCTTGACAAAAAAATCAAAAAATATACTAGTATATGCTTTATTAATGAATTATATAACAAATTTTTTTTTTTTGAAATAAAAAAAGAGGACTATTTCTAAATATATTATGTCGGGTTTTAGAAAATGATAGCATATTTAAATATTTAAAAAGTTTTTCTTACTTTAAATTTAATTTGAATAATTATCTAAAAAATAAAATTTTTGAAATAAAACAAATAAAAAATTAAGTTTTAATTGCTAAGTTTATATTATCTAATTGACTTCTAAATTCTGATAATTTAAAATATGAGTGAGTACTCTTATGAGTGCTCACTCATCGAGGAGTGTGAAAGATATGCCTAAAACACAACCAGGTATGAAACGTTTAAATGCCGATATCCCAGAAGATTTGTTTAAAGAATTTGCAAAGAGGTGCATTGAAGAAGGTGTGAGCAAAAAAGATTTCCTTGTCCAACTTTTGGAGAAAGAACTCTTTAAGGATTCAAAGAAGTAGAAGAAAAAAGTAAAAGGGCACTTTCCCGGCAAGGAAAGCACCCCATGTAGAACTTGTAAGGACCTTTATTATAACATGGGTTGCCCTCAAAAAATAGGAGGGTCTTATCATGGATCAAACCGAAAAATTATTAATGGGTATCGAAAATATTTTAAGTGTTGCTTCTGATTTAGTACAAGAAGTGGATCGTCTTAAACGTGTTGAAGAAGAATGCCAAATACTTAAAGAAAAACTTTTTTTGAAGCAACTTACTTCATCTGAACAAGACGTTTTTGCTCTTGCGCTTGATGGCCATTCCATCATAGAAATGCAAGATATTTTGTTTAAAGAAGAGAGCACAATTAAGAATCAGAGACGCAGCATTCTACAAAAATTAAACGTTTCTTCGATGAAAGAAGCAATCGATTTTTATAAAAAAACTACCCAAACTTCTTCTCAAAACTT